>NZ_KI911782.1:597089-1903111 GCF_000515395.1 Jiangella gansuensis DSM 44835
CGCCACCGAGGTGCCGATCCTGGGCACCGACGACGACGGTTACGCGCCGCACTCCTACGAGTTGACGGTCATCGCCGAGGCGCCACTGCAGTTCGAGTTCGGCGACGACGGATCCGATCCCACGGCCTGCCCGGGTGAGGGCAGCAGCGACCCGCACGCGAACACGGCGTTCAACAACGTCTCCACGCTGAGCGACGAGGCCGGCCTGGAAGAGGACGACGACGCGTGCGCCGAGCTGCCGTCGATCGACATCGACAAGACGGTCAGCGCCGGTCCGACGGCCAACGGCGACGACACGTGGACCATCACGTATGACCTAGTGGCCACGAACGACGGTGCCGGCGATGGTGACTACACCATCACCGACCAGCTGCGCTACGGCGAGGGCATCGTGGTCGAGGACGCCCAGGTCGTCACCACGCCCGACGGGGTGACGGCGTTGGAGTCGTGGACCGGTCAGGGGCCGGCGGACGACCCGGCGAACGTCATCGCCGAGGACGTGCCGCTGGCCGCGGGCGGGGTGCACACCTACCAGGTGCAGGTGGTCTTCTCCCTCGACTCCGACACCCTCACCGAGGAGTCGATGAGGTGCCCGGAGCCGGATTCCGGCGAGAACGGTGGGCTGGCCAACAGCACCGGGATCGAGCACAACGACCTCACCGACGACGACGAGGCGTGCCTGTCGCTGGGTGAGCCGGACCTGGACAAGTCCCTGGTGTCCGCGGAGCCGGTCGGTGACGGGCAGTGGCAGGTCGTCTACCAGTTGGTGGTCAACAACCTGCTGCCGGGGGAGACCACCTACGACCTCGAGGACGAGCTGCTGTTCGGCGAGGGTGTCGAGGTGCACTCCACGCAGGTGACCGAAGCACCGGCCGAAGCTGAGGTCAACGACGACTGGGACGGCATCGACAACCTGGTCATCGCCGAGGACGTCCCGCTGGCGGGGATGGACGACGAGTCCTACGCGCCGCACGTCTACACCATCACGGTGGTCGCGGACGTGCCGCCGACCTTCGAGGTCGACGACGACGGCGCGACGCAGGCGGCGTGCCAGGACGAGCCGGGCGCGAACTTCGAGAACGGCGGGCTGAACAACGCCGCCACCCTCACCACCGAGGGCGGCGACGAGCTCACCGACACCGACTGCGCCGAGCTGCCCTCGGTCCACCTGGACAAGACCATCGCCTCCGGCCCCACGGCCGGCAGCAACGGTCAATACACCATCACCTACGAGCTGGAGGTCACCAACGACGGCGCCGCCGACGGCACCTACGTGCTCAGCGACCAGCTGCGCTACGGCGAGGGCATCGACATCGTCGACGTCACCGCGGCCAACACCGAACCCGGTGACATCCCGGTGCTGGACACCTTCACCGGGCAGGGCACGGAACCGGACGCCGCGCAGAACACCATCACCGCTGACGTGGTCATCGCCCCGGACGCCACCCACACCTACCAGGTGAGCGTCCTGGTCACCGTGGACCCGGAAACCGCCACCGCGGACTCCGTGCGCTGCGCCGACGACCCCGGCGACGGCGAAGGCTCGGGGCTGCTCAACGTCGGGCTGCTCGACCACAACGGACACGACCTGGACGCCGACGCCTGCGCACCGGTGGACGTCCCGGACCTGCCCGACGGCGACGACACCGGCAACGACAACGGCGACGACAACGGCGGCGGCGACAACGGCGGCGGCGACAACGGCGGCGACAACGGTGGCGGTGGGGACGGCGGCGACGACGACCTCCCCGACACCGGTAGCGGCACGTCCGTGCTGCTGCTACTCGCCGGCGGGCTACTCATCATCGCCGGCGGCACCGCACTGGCCGCCACCCGCCGCCGCACCACCGGCCAGACAGGCCAGGGAGGCCTGACCAGCTGAGCACCACGCACCAACCATCACCACCCGGCGCCCGGGCCCCCACAACGGGGACCCGGGCGCCACCGCGTGTGCCACCTGACCGCTCGGACGCACCTCACTCGCCAGAGGGCCGTATGGAGCAGCGAAACGACCACGGTCCGGCCGTCGGACGAGTGAGGTTGCGTTAGACGAGTGAGGTGCGTCACCTGATCGTCGTTGTGACGCCTGATCGCCGGAGAACGGACGATCAGGTGTCGTCGGCGGGGGAGGCAGCGGTAATAACGCACCTGATCGTGTCCGGATGGTGGATGCGGACCGATCAGATGACCTCAATGCGCTGATCAAGGCGGCAACGTCACTTGATCATCGCGGGCGCCGCAGCCCGACGGCTGACGGGGAAACGGCAACGCCGCGATGCGTCGCGAACCGGGCAGCCGAAACCCGTCACTCCGGTGGTAACAGCGCCAGCGCCCGCGCCACCCGGACCGCCTCGTACCGGTCGGCGACGCCGAGCTTGCGGTAGATGGAGCGGGTGGTGGTCTTCAACGTGTTCGCCGACACGAACAGGCCCTTCGCGATGTCGGCCAGTGTCTCCGGCCCGACGAGCGCGGCCAGCACCTGGCTCTCGCGCTCGGACAGCGCCGGCAGCGACCCCGTGTTGGCCCGGTGCAGCGCCGCCAGCTCGGTGACCAGGGCGTCGGGTGGCCCGTCGAGGCCACCCCCGGTCATCGCTTCGTGCAGCGCCGGCAGCATCAGGACTGGACGCCGCGACTCGGTCCGCTCGAGCAGCGCCAGCAGCTGATGGATGTGCGACTGCGGATCGGCGCCGCGTTGCAGTGCGCTCTCCGCCCGCAGCGCGTGCAGGTCGGCGCGCAGGGTCAGCGGCAGGGCGCTTGCCGTCGCGTCCACCGCGGCGAGCTCGCGGTCGGCCGCCAGCGGGTCCAGCGCCGCCAGGTGGGCGCGGGCCCGGGCGGCCGCGAGGACCGCCTGGTGCCCGGGTGGGGCGACGGTGCCGTCCAGCTCCACCAGGGCGGCCTTCGGATCGTCGCGGGCGATCAGGGCGAGCGACCGCGCGACCGAGGCCAGCAGCCGGTTCAGCGGTAGCCGGTTGCTGGGGTAGTCGTCGCCGCAGAGCAGCTCGGCGTGGCCGGCGGCGGTCTCGTCGCGGCGCAGGACCGCCAGGACCGCCCAGGCCGTCGCCAGTCGCGCCGCCGGCGGCACCGCGTCGCGTTCGAGCCGGCGTTGCGCCTCGTGCAGGACCGCGGCGACGCCGGAGGTCCGCCCGAGCTCCAGTTCGAGCAGCCCGCGGGTGAGGTGGACGTGATCGGTGAACTGGTTGCGCGTCCACCCGTTGCGCTCGGCCAGCTCGGTTGCCGAACGCACCTGTCGGCGCGCGGCCGCGAGGTCGCCGCGCAGCACGGAGGTGTAGGACCGCAACGCCTCACAGTTGGCCTCGTGCCAGGAAGTTCCGGCGTGCCGGGCCGCGGTGGCCGCGGCGCCCAGGAGCGACTCGGCCTGTTCGATGTCGCCGTCAGCCAGCCGGTTGGCACCGGACTGCCAATCAAAGTAGATCAGCCGGTCGGTCAAGACGCGCCGGTCGTCGTCGGTGGCCGCATCGATGAGGCGCCGGCCGGACTGCTCGGCGGTGCGAGCGGCCGCGGAATCACCCCGTCCGCGTCCCAGCACCATCTGGAACGAGCGGATGGTCAGCAGGGTGGCACTGAGTCTCGTCTGGTCGACCTGCGCGTCGGCCTGCGCCACGCGGTGCGCGAAGGTGGCCAGGTCCGGTGGCGGTGCCAGCGCCGAGACGGCCGCGAGCAACAGCAGGACCGGGTCGCCGGCCAGGATGTCGTCGGGCAGGGTGTTGACGGCCGGCAGCAGGTCGCTGAACTGGCCTCGGGCGACGGCGGGCTCCCAGCTGGCCCGGACGACCCCGCCCGCGGTCACCTTGTCCAGCGAACTGTCGACCACCAGCGGCAGTGCGTCGCCGGTGCGGCCGCGGGCCACCAGGATGCGCACCGCCTCGGTGAGTAGGTCCACGCGCCGGCCGGGATGCCGCAACTCCAAGTCGGCCAGCAGGCTGCGGCGGAACGGCTCGGGCAGCCGCCAGTGCGTCTCGGAGGCATGGATCAGCCAGCCCGAGGCGGCCCAGCGGTCGATGAGCCGGGCCGGCGCGATGAGCTGCTCGGCGGGCGTCGTTCCGTCGAGCAACAGGGCCAGCACGGACGCGTCGAAGCGGGGGGCGGCGGCCGCCGTCGTGAGCAGGTCCCGCTCGTCCGGCGCCAGATCCCCGAGCACCTCGACCCGGACGAACCGGTCGGTGAGATCACGTAACTGCCGCTCCGACAGCGCGGCGTCGGGGCGCCGCGATCGCAGCGCGGCGACCACCAGCGTCGGCCAGCCGTCCGTCAGCCGCCCCACCTGGGCGACGTCGTCGGCGCCGAGGGGCACGTCGAGCCGCGCTCCCAGCTGGCGGATCTCGTCGGCGTCGAACAGCAGGTCCTGGGTGCCGATCACACGGACGGTGCCGTCGAGCACACGCTGCGCCGTCACCCACGAGGGCAGCGACCGCGAGGCGACGATCAGCCGCATGCCCTGCTCGTAGGCCGAGCGCAGCGCCGCGCGGGCGGCGTCGTCCAGCTCCGTGAAGCTGTCGGCGACGACTACCGCCGGCTCGCTACCCACCGTCCGCGACACGACCTCCGGATCGTCGCCCGGGCCGAACCGCCGGACGTCAGCGGCGCCGAGCAGGTGGACAGCGTGGTCGAGCAGCACCGACTTACCGATGCCGGGCGGGCCGTGGACGAGGGTCACCGGTGCCGCGCCGTCACCCGTCAGCGCATCGGCCAGGTGATTGCGAAAGAGAACCGGCTGATGGTGCGCGCGACTGTACGGTCCCCCCGAAATGCCCATGAAATTCTCCTTCGCACCGGCGCCCGACATACCCGCCCGTTTCTGGGACGCAGTGCTGTTGCCGATCGTACATTCACCCCGAGTATCACCCCACATTCCACCCCCGGCCTTTCGTCACAGGTTCGTCGCAATGCCGTCCTGGGTACGTGCGGGTCGGCGATGCTAGGACCAAGATCGCTACATGGGGGGCCCGGCGATGGCGGCAATCGCAGGGTTAGGGGACCTGGGTGGATATCGAAAAGCGCGACCAGATCATCGGTCGCGAAAGAGAAGAAGGCAGGATCCGAGGCGTTCTGTCGGGACTGGCGGCGGGAACGGGCGGCGCGGTGGTCGTGGAGGGGCCACCTGGCGTCGGCAAGACAGCATTGGTGCGGGAAGTGGTGCGGCAGGCCCGTGCCGGAGCGGTGCCGGGCCTCGGCGAGACCGCCGTCACCTCGGTGGTCGGTTCGGCGGCGGAGACCGAGTGGCCGTACGCCGGCCTGCACCTCGTGCTGTCCGCGGTGGTGGGGTCGCTGGAGCCGGAACAGCGGGAAATGGCAGCGGACCTGGTGGACGGGTTGACCAGCCGGCTGGACGGTACGGCCAGTGCCTACGAAGTGGCCGTGCGGGTGCAGGGGATGGTCAGCCAGCTGCCACGGCCCGTCGTCGTCGCCATCGACGACGCACACCGGCTGGACGCGCCGTCACTGGACGTGCTGGGCTTCGTGGCTCGCCGGTTGGGAACCGTCCCGCTGGTGCTGCTGATCGTCGTCGACCAGGCAGACGCCGTGGCACCGTTGCGTGGGCTTCCGGTGCTGTCTGTCGGCGAGCTGAGCCCTGGCGACGCGGCCGATCTCGTCCGGCGTGCCGGCGGGTCGCACACACTGCACAGCGTGGCGACGCGGATCGCCGCCCGGGTCGGCGGCAACCCCCGGGCGCTGCTGGACGTGGTCGGCCGGATCCCCGATGTGCAACTACTCGGGCAGGTCGAGCTGGACCGTCAGCTGCCGCCGTCGCCGGTGCTGCAGGAGTTGCAGTTGCCTGAGCTCGGCTCGCTCGACGACGACCAGCGGTTCGCGCTGATCGTGGCGACCGGCAGCGAGGACGGCCGGCTCGCTCCGGTGCTGCAGGCCCTCGGTGCCCCGGACGCGCCGCACGTCGCCTGGCTGTTCGCCGAGCACATCAACCGTACCGACGGCACGTTCACGCTGAAACGTCCCGGAGTGCGCTCGATCATGTGGCAGGCCGCGACGCTGGCCGAACGGGACCGTGCGCACCAGGCGCTGGCCGCCGCGTACGCCGGCGTCGACCCGGGCCGGCAGTTGTGGCACCTGGCCCAGACCCGGCATGAGGCGGACGACGGCCTCGCCATCCAGCTCGACAACGCCGCGGCCGACGCGCTGGCCCGTGGCGAGGTGGAGCGGTCGCTGGCATTCGCCCGGGAGGCGGTGCGGCTCACCGCCAAGCCGGGTGAGCGGATCGTCCGGCTGTTGCAGGCCGGCCGGTTCGCCGTCCTCGCCGGCCGGCTGGACGAGGCGGTGCACATCGCCCGCGAGCGGTTCCGCCTGGACACCACGGTGGAGCAACGCGCCGACTTCGCCCTGCTGGAGGTCCAAGCCCGCAATCTGCTCGACGGCGAGGTGGCCACCGGCCTGGTGAGCCGGCACGCCGAGGAGATCGCGGACATCGACCCGAACCGGGCGGCGGCGTTGTACCTGGCCGCGGCGAACGGCCTGGCCGGACGGATGGAACAGGCCGAGGCGGCCCGCTTCATCGCGCTGGCCGCGCAGTACGGCGACGCCCTCGACGCTGCCACCCGGGCCAGTCAGCGCCGCGTGGCCGCCGTGCTGGCGTCGGTCAGCGGCGAGCTGGAACACGCCGTCGAGCTCGTCGACGCCGACCAGGACGCTCGCGGTGACCTGTTCGCCGTCGCGACGACGTCGCTCACCCATGCCGGTGTGCTGATGAACGCCGAGCGGTTCGACCGCGCCCGCAGGCTGCTGCGCGCCGTCACCGGTGGGGAGTTCGGCGACTCGCCGCTGTTGCTGCGCGCCGCGTTGTCCGGGCTGGTGCAGCTGGAGCTGCGGGCCGGGCGGTTGCGCGAGGCACGGGCGGCGGCCGCGTGGTGGGACCGCGTGGATGCCGACAGCGCGCACCGGGCTCTGGTGCCGGCATACATGATCAAGGCGCACGCATACCTGGGTGAGGACGAGGCGGCGTGGGAGCGGCGTCGGCAGGCCGTGGACGGCGCCCGCCGGCACGGCGATTCGTGGGCGAGCGCGGTCATGCAGGCCGAGACCGGCGCATTCCTGCTACTCCTCGGCCGGTTCGACGAGGCGCTGTCGGTGCTCGACCACGCCCGCCGGTACGCGTTGGAGCACGCCGACCCGTCGTTGCTGGGTGTGGAGCCCGACTTCATCGAGACGTGCGTGCGCGGCGGCGAGCACGAGCGTGCCGTCGCTGCCTTGGCCGAGTTCGAGCTGCGGGTGGCGCGAGTGCCGACGGCGTGGGCGCGGCACACGCTGGCCCGGTGCCGGGCGCTGGTCAGCGAGAGCGAGGAGGCCCTGCAGCTCTTCCGCGCCGCGGTCGAGACCGATACCGAACTGGTTTCACCGGTCGAGCAAGCCCGCACGCTGCTGTGCTTCGGCGAGCGCCTGCGGCGGTTGGGCCGCCGTACCGAGGCGCGAACCTGGCTGCAGCGCACCGTCGTCGTGGCGCAGGAATGCGGAGCCGCGGCACTGGTCGACCGGGCCGGTCAGGAGCTCGGTGCGGCCGGTGGCTCGGTGCCGGCGACAGCGCGGCTGTCCGACCTCACCGACGCGGAGCGACGCATCTCCGCCCTGGTGGCGAGCGGGAAGCGCAACCGGGAGATCGCTGCGGAGCTGTTCGTCTCGGTGCGCACCGTGGAGGCTCACCTCGGGCGGATCTTCCGCAAGCTCGGCATCCGGTCGCGGACCGAACTGACCGGCGTGGTCGTAGCTGGCGACGACGGCGCCGCTCAGACGTCGTAAGCGGCGCGCTGGTGGGCGAAGTACGCCGTGCGCAGTGCCTTCCGGGCCCGGCTGGCCAGGCTTGACACAGCGTTCGGTGTCATGTCGAGCGACGGGGCCAGTTCCGCCGGGGAGTATCGGTCGACCTCCAGCTGCCACAGGACGCTGCGCCAGCGGTCGGGCAGTCCTGCCCAGGCCGCGGCGATGTCGTCCAGCTGGGACCCCGGCGACGGCTCGCCGACGATGTCGCGCGGGTCGACCTCGGCGGTGACCACCACGCGCTGCTGCCGGGTGGTCTGGCGGAAGGCCAGGCGACGCACCGTCGAGAGGAGGTAGCCGAGGAAGGAGTCGTCGGGTCCGCCGCCGCGACGGATGGCCCGCCATACGGTGTAGAACGCCTCCTGGACGACGTCGTCGGCCTCGTGCCGGTCCGGCACCATCCGACGGGCAGTTCTGCGGGCTGTCGGTGCGAAGCGCTCGTAGAGTTCGGCGAAGGCGTCGGTATCCCCCTTGCGCACTCTGAACAGCAGTTCGTGTTCGTCATGTGTCCCACCCCTGATCACGGATGAAACGGTCCCGCCATGCGGTATTTCGGCGCATCGTGGTAATCCACACGCTTTCCTACGTATGCGCGCGACGCTGGATGCGCATTTCGGGCATTAATTACCAAAAGGGTCGAATGGGCGCGGTGATGGTGGTGGCGCCACCGGCTTTCGAGAAAACTCGACTCGGCCGCGTGCGGATCGTGGCTTCCCATGTCTCTTTATGAGTGACGGGCGAGCGAGCCGGTGCTCGTCCGTCGACGGGGGATCAGTCGCTCCGCTCCCCGAAGCCCCCCTTCCGGGAGCGGAGTGGCCCGGTCTGTCATACGTCTAGCTGTCAGGGACGTCCCAGCGCAGCATCGCGGCGACACCGTCGTCCGGGAGCAGGGTCGGCCCGGCGAACACCGCCTCCGCCGAACCCGGTGCCGCGGCCGCGAGCACCAGCAGATCGGCCCGAAGCTCCGGAGCCGACCGAGCGGCCGCCGGCAGCGGCACGTCCGGGTGGTCGGCCGGCCGCACGGTGCGCTTCCCCGCTGTGTCACCGTCCAGCACCAGGGTCTCGATGCTGCCCTGAACGGCCGCGTCCAGCACCTTCCCGACGCCGAGCGCGACAGCGTTGTGCCGGCCGATGTGCTCCTCCAGCCGCCGTATCGTGCCGAGCTGGCGGTCGACCACGGCCGCCCGCACCGCCGCGTCGATGTCGGCGTGCAGCTTCTTCGCCGAACTGTCTGCCCGACTGCCGTGTTCGGCCTCCACGAGGCGGCGCGCCACCGCCGGGCCGACCGCCGCCCGGATCTCATGCCGGGCACGGGGGTCGCCGGCCAGGACGACCAGCGACGGCTCCGCGGCACAGACCTGCTCGATCGCCGCGCTCACCTCCCGGGCATTGCCCCGCCAGACCTCCTCGGTCCGGCTCTGCAGATCCGACCGGGCCATGCCGCCGTCGGGGACCTTGGAGATGTGCTGGTGCGTTCCCTCGACCGTCCGGGTGAGCTCGGGTTCCTCGCCCCAGGCCCGGTAGCAGTACAGGTCGGCACCGACGCGGTCCGCCACCACCACGACGACCGGTGCCGTGGCGTCCCGGTACGCGAGCCACGCCGTCACGTCCGGCAGCGGACCCCAGGTGAGGACCTCGTCGCCGGCCCAGTTCGGTAGGGTCTCGTCGATCTGGACGCCGTCCGCGGTCGCCACCACGAAGCGCCCGGCATCGCCGGGCACCCGTGCGGGTTCGAGCATCCGGTCCAGGAGCGCCTCGCTCACGTCAGCCGGAGCGCCGGCCTCGGCGAGCCGGCCCCGGGCGGCCCGGGCGCGCAGCTCGAACTGCTGCCTGGCGTCCTCTGTGGTGCGGCTGACGTCGAACAGGGCGCTGGCGAACGGACCTTCGTGCTCGAGCAGGCCGGCCAGGGTGGTCAAGTGCATGCGTCCTCCTCCGGTGCCGGCGGGCATCCGCCGGCCGTCTCGGGCGCCGTCATGGTTCGTCGGTGACATATCCGGTCGCGGCGTCGTCCGGTTCGGTGTAGTCCTCGGGCAACTCGGCGTCGAGGCGGTCCTCGAGCGGCTGGCCCTCAGCCTGTTCGCGTGCCGTCGTGCCGTAGGCGTCGACTGCGGTCGGGGCGTCCGTGGGTACGGCCGGCACTTCCGGCTCGGGCACCTCGCCGCTGCCGGGACTGCTGTCGTCGGCGACGTCGGGCACGCCGGCGTCCTCGAGCGGACCACCCGGATCCCGGGTGTAGTCGGCATCGGGATCCAGCGGGTCGTCCGGGCGCTGCGTCATCGCGGTGCTCCCTCCTGGCGACGATCGGAGGATGTTCCTCACCCATCGGCTACCCGACGGCTGGACCCTGAAACGACGCGTGACTGGCCGCCAGGGCTACGCACCAGCCGGAATTCGACGAAGGGCCGGCTCCTCTGTGCGACCATGGAGCGGTTTCGGGTCGAGCCGGGAGGATCGCCGTGACGCGGTCGCGCACGCATCGTCGGTCTCTGGTCGCCGCCGTCCTCGTGCTGTTGGCGGGCGCCGGCTGTGGTTCCTCGTCCGACAGCGACGACCCGGAGGCCACGGCGACGCCGGACCCGTCCACGTCCACGACCGGTGGGCCGGCCGACATCGGGTTCAGCGGCATCATGAGCGTCAGCGCGGTTCCGGGCGCGCCGACCATGCTGGAGATCCGCGACCCCGACGACCTCGCGGGCGCGCCCAGGGCCAGTGTCCCGCTGCCGGACGCACCGTCGAGCGTGTGGAACCGGTCCTCGTTCTCCGCCGACTGGCAGTACGCGGCGTGGGGCGACGATCCCATCCGCGTCGCGCGCTTCGACCCCGGTGCCGGGGAGTACACGGAGCTGTTCACGCTGGAGCCGGGCGCGGGCGGCTACGCGGGTGGCGACGTCGAATACGGGAACGTCGCGTTCACCCCGGGTGGTTCGACCCTGTGGGTCGAGACGCAGCGCGGCGACGACGTCGTCCTGGCCTCGCTCGAGGTCACGGCCGACGCGACGGCCGACGACCTCACCGACTCCGCGCTGCGGCTGCCCGGCGGCCGGCTCGGTGCCGACGACCCGGAGTGGCGGTTCGCCAGCACCGGCGAGCCGGTCCTGGTCACCGAGGACACCCAGGTGGCCATCGGCGCCGGCGGCGACACCTCCGGCCAGCCGGGTGACTGGCGTGCCACCTACTGGTTGGACGAGGCCGGCGGCGTCGTGGAGCCGGCCGTGTCCGTCTGGGCCGAGAGCAACGTCGAGGCCGTGTACACCGAGGAGCTGAGGCTCGGGCCGGCCGAGTTCGTGGTGGTGGCCCACGCCCCTACCGAAATCGGCTTCGACGACGGTGCCGACGCCGCCCGCGAGCACGGAGTGGTGGCGCACGCGACCATCGACCCCGCGGCCGAGACCGCCGCCCTGCGCCCGCTGGTCCCCGTCGGCGGCGAGAACCAACTGGCGCTCTGGTCGGTGGTGGCGCCGGACGGGACGCAGGCACTCATCTGCATCGCCTCCGCGGAGGTCCCAGATACCGGCACCGCGTACCTGGCCGACCTGGCCGAGGGCGAAGAGCCGCGTGAGGCGGCCGACTGCGGCCGGCACACGGAACCGCTCGGCTGGTCCTGACGGCGCTGCGAGGCGGCTCAGCGATGGAGACGACCACGGTCCGCTGGACGAACGGCCGGACCTGCACGAGCGGGCCGCCGCGATCTTCAGCGAGGGCTGGCCGGAATTCATCTTCCACGACCCCGTCGCGTGGTGCCGGGCGGGCTCGCGCCCCTGACTGTTGACCGCGACGCGGGCCGGGCCGAACTGATCGAGCCCAACGCCTGGATGCGCCACCGTTGACCCCATGATCGTCGAGGAGTACGGTCGGGGCTTCGCCGGATGATCAACAACCAGTGGGGGGTGTTGGCCGGCGGATGAAGCCGGGGGGCTCATGACTGTCGAAGCCGCGCGTTCACGTGCGCTCTGTCGATTCATTACCACCACGTTCGTCCTCGCCGCGCTGGCCTTGGCCGGCTGCGGTTCCGAGGATTCCACGCCGGTCGGCGCGCCGGCTTCCGTCCCGCCGGTCACCGCCACACCGGAGCCGACGCCCACACCCACGCCGACCCCGACGCCCGTGGTGACGGTCGAGGCGGTCACCGAAACTGAGGCGATCCCCTTCGAGCAGCGCACCGTCGAGGACCCGGAACTGGACCTCGGCACCAGCGCGATCACCACCACCGGGGTCGACGGCGTGCGGACCCTGACCTACGAGGTGGTGTTCACCGACGGGGTCGAGACGACGCGGACCCTCGTTGGCGACGAGGTGACCATGGCGCCGGTGGACGAGGTGACCACGATCGGGACGTACGAACCGCCGCCGCCGGAGCCCGAACCGGAACCCGAGCCGGCGGTCGAGGAGGCGGCGGGTGGCTGCGACCCCAATTACAGCGGCTGCGTGCCGATCGACAGCGACGTCGACTGCGCCGGCGGCAGTGGCAACGGCCCGTCGTACGTCAACGGCCCGGTGAACGTCATCGGCACTGACATCTACGACCTGGACGCCGACTCCGACGGCGTGGGTTGCGAGTAGGCGCCCCCGTTGACCTCGTTGATCATGTTCCCTCACGGACGCTCGCGGACCGCGAGGGAACATGATCAACGGGTTAGCCGTCTCCGCGGTGGGCGCGTGCCGCGGCGCCTGAGCCGGCGGGTGCGCGGCCGGTCCGGCGCGCCGGCCGGGAATGTGCCGTGCGGCGGGCCGGCGTTCCGATACGGGCAACCGGCCGCAGGTCGGGCCGGGTGTCGATGCATGCCTCCGCCGGCCGCGGCTGGTGCCGTCGCGCCGTACGAGCCCGCAGACCCCGGCTGAGCAGCCCCGGCCGGGCCGGGGTGAACCCCGTCACCGGTGGCTGACCGGCACTCGCCGGTTGACGTGGCAGGACGTAGACGACCCCGCGGCCGGGCCGGTCGCGCAGGATGACCCGCGGTGCCAGCCGGCCGCGACGCGCCAGCGCCGCACCGACGATCAACGCTCCCAGCAGCGGCCCCGAGCCGCAGGCCATCATGGCCGCGTGCGCACCGTGGGTGTGTGCGATCCAGCCGATCAGCGTGCCGGAGCCGGCCTGTGCTCCGAAGAGCACCAGGATGTACAGCGCCATGACGCGCCCGCGCATGGTGGCGGCCACCGCCGTCTGGACCATGGTGTTGCCACCGGTCAGGTACAGCAGCGACGCCGCGCCGACGGCGACCAGCAGGACGCTGAACGCCACCAGGGAGCCGATCATCCCGGCCGTCATCTGCAGCAGTCCGAGCACTCCTGCCGTGTAGACCAGGGTGCGCAGCCGTAGGGTCCGGCGCCGGGTGGACGCCAGCGCGCCGATCACCGCACCGGCGGCGAGGCACGAGTTCAGCAGGCCGTAGCCGCCGGAGCCGATGTCGAACACCTCGTCGGCATAGGCGGCCAGCACCGTGGCCAGGTTGATGCCGGTGACGGCGACGAAGCCGACCAGCACGACCGACCACAGGATCTCCGGTTTCTCACCGACGTAGCGCAAGCCCTCGCGCAGCTGACCCCGGCCGCGGGCGATGGCAGGTGCTGGTGACAGTTCGGCCGCCCGCATGGCGATCAGGAGCAGGACCGCGGTGGTTCCGGCGGCGCTGTTGACTACGAACGCCCAGCCCTCGCCGACCAGCGCGATGCCGGCGCCGGCCAGCGCCGGGCCGATCAGCGCGCCCATCTGGAACACCGTCGAGTTGATGCTGATGGCGTTGCGCAGATGCTCGTGGCCGGCGACCTCCGGGACGAAGGCCTGACGGGCGGGGTTGTCGACGACGGTGGCCAGGCCCAGGAACCCGGCGCTGGCGAGGATGTGCCAGGGCTGGATCGCGCCGGTCAGCGTCAGGACGCCGATCACCAGTGCGGACAGCGCGAACAGCGACTGCGTGACCATGAGCAGCCGGCGCTTGTCGAAGCGGTCGGCGATGACACCGCCCCACAGCCCGAACAGCAGCATCGGGCCGAGTTGCAGGGTGACGGTGAGGCCGACCCAGGCGACGTTGCCGGTCAGGCTGAGGATCAGCCAGTCCTGCGCGACGCGCTGCATCCAGCCGCAGGTGTTGGTGAGCACCTGGGAGGTGACGTAGAGGCGGTAGTTGCGTACCCGCAGCGAGGCGAACGTCTCGGCCCAGCGGACCGGTTCCGGTGGCGTCGTCGGTGCGGAGGTCCCCGGCCGGGGCTGCGATGCCGCGGCGGCGGGGCGGGTATCTGAAGGGTAGGCGGCTTGTGAGGTCGATTTCAGGGCGGTGGACGCCGAGCTCACGGTGATGTTCCTTGTGGTGCGATGACGGACATGTGAAGGTCCCGCTCACACTCACATGGCAGGACCGAGTACTACGTTAGGTGCTGAACTTCGATTTACAGAGCCGATAGCGGCTATAAGTGTCATCAGGAAACTCAATGAGCGGTGAGGCGGTCGTGTTCGATCCGGTGCATCTGCGGACATTCCTCGCGGTGGCGTCCACACTGAGCTTCACGCAGGCGGCGCAGCAGTTGGGCATCAGCCAGCCGAGCGTGAGCCAGCACATCCGGCGGCTGGAACAAGCCGCCGGCCGGCAGCTGCTCCTGCGTGACACTCGCGCGGTCACCCTGACCGACAACGGCGAGGCCATGGCCGGCTTCGCGCGCTCCATCCTCGCCGCCCACGACGAGGCCACCAGCTACTTCACCGGCTCGGCGATGCGCGGGCGATTGCGCTTCGGTGCCGCCGACGACCTCGCGCTCGCCCAGCTGCCCGCCGTGCTGCGGGCGTTCCGGCAGCTGCACCCGCGCATCAACCTGGAACTGACGGTCACCCAGACGCGCACCCTGATGCGCCGGCTGGAGGCGAACCAACTCGACCTCGTCTTCACCAAGGAGTTCCCGGGCGAGACGATAGGCCGGGTGGTCCGCCGCGACCGGTTGGTGTGGATCGGCCTGCCCGGTACCCAGGTCCAGGCTGACGAGCCGATACCGCTCATCACCTACTCCGCGCCGTCGGTCAGCAGGGTGACGGCCCTTCGGGTGCTGGCGGAATCCGGCCGGGCCTGGCGCATTTCCTGCAAGACGCTCGAAGTGAACGGTGTGCTGGCGGCGGTGCGAGCCGGCATCGGGGTGGCGGTGTTCCCCAGCAGCCTGGTCCCCGCCGACCTGCAGGCCCTCCCGGTCTCCGCCGGCCTGCCCGAACTCGGCGACATCGACTTCACGCTGGTGGCCAACCCCCGCTCGCCGGTCGAGCCGGTGGAGGCGCTCACCTCGGCCATCCTCGGTCAGCCCTTCGCCGCCCGCCCTGCCGTGCCGCCCACGTCCGCGCAGCCCACCTCGCCGCCCCCGAAATGATCACGTCCACCATGGGTCTTCCCTCCCCACCACCCATGCATCCCTGGTGGAGCGGGAGCACGCCTGGGTGGCCGGTGTGCCGACCGTCCACGCCGCCATGGTGAACACGGGCAGCTGCGGCCACTGCCGGGGCCGGGCTGGCTGAACTTTGATTGCAGCGTCCGACGTCGATAGCGCGATCCGTGCCGGGAGGACGGAACCCGCCCGCAGCCGCGGTTGCGGCTATTGAGGGCCGCTGCCTGCTATTGCGGTCAGCACCGGCCGGAGCGACGCAGCGCGCCGGCCGGTGCGCGCACGGCCGTTCCGCGCCGGCCCTCTAAGCTCGTGCCGTCCGGAGGGAGCATCGATGACGCCGTTGACCGCCGACCAGGTCCGGGGGGTATGGGGGACGCTGCTGCTCCCCATCGAGGACGACGACTCCATCGCCTGGGGCCGGCTGGTCGATCAGGTCGACACGCTGGTCGCCAGTGGGGTCGACGGCGTCTACGCGCATGGGACGGCGGGGGAGTTCCACGCCATCGACGAGGACGAGTTCGACCGCGTCAACGAGGTTCTGGCGACGCGCTGTGAGGCGGCCGGACTGCCGTTCCAGCTGGGCGGCTCGCACCCCGCGACGCCGGTGATGCTGGGCCGGATCCGCCGCGCGGCGGCAGTGGAGCCGGGCGCGATCCAGGTGATCCTGCCCGACTGGGTGCCGCTGAACGACGACGAGGTCGTGCGGTTCGTGGCCGGTGCGGCCGCGGCCGCCGGGCCGGTGCCGCTCGTGCTCTACAACCCGCCGCACGCCAAGACGCCCGTGTCGCCGGCGTTGCTGGCCCGGGTCGCCGCCGAGGTGCCGCAGCTCATCGGTGTGAAGATGGCCGGCGGCGATGATGCGTGGTACACCGCGATGGCCGAGTTGGCCGTCGACCTGTCCGTCTTCGTGCCGGGCCACCTGCTGGCGACGGGGTTCGCCCGCGGCGCGCACGGCAGCTACTCCAACGTGGCCGCGCTGTCGCCGAGCGGCGCCGTCGACTGGCAACGCCTCATGACGACCGACCCCGGCGAGGCCGCCGATGTCGAGCGGCGCATCGGTGAGCTGTTCCGGCGGCACATCGCGCCGCTGCAGGCAAGCGGGCTGTCGAACCCGGCCCTGGACAAGTTCCTGGCCACCGTGGGTGGTTGGGCCGACGTGGGGCTGCGGTTGCGCTGGCCCGCCTCGTCAGCGCCGGCCGAGGCGGTCCAGCCGGCGCGCGCGGACGCGCACCGGCTGCTGCCGGAGCTGTTCCCGGCCTGACGGCGGGACGCCCGCCCCAGGCGTTTTCCCGCTTCACGTGGCAAGCATTCCTCGTGAAGCGGGAAGACCCATGCCGGACGTGATCACTTGGGGGTCACACCCGTCGGCGCAGTGCCCTCACTGACAGGGGCGCGAACACCGCGGCGATGACTGCGGCCCACAGCAGCGATTGCAGCACCGGCGTGGTCGCGGACGCCACGTGCCACGGAGTGCCGATCGTCTTGTCGCCCAGCATCAGCGCGCGGGACGCGTCGGCGAGGATGGTCACCGGGTTCACCTCGACGAACGCCTGCAGCCAGCCCGGCATGGTGTCGGTGGGAGCGAACACGTTGCTGACGAACGTGACCGGGAACAGCGCGGTGAAGCCGAACAGCTGCACCTTCTCGGGGTCCTTCGCCAGGACGCCCACCAGCACCGACACCCACGAGAACGCCAGCGCGAACACCAGCATCAGCCCGACGGCAGCCAGCAGCGACGCGACGTCGGTGCCGATGCGGAAGCCCAGGATCATGCCGACCGCCAGCAGCAGGAAGATCGACCACGCCTGCTTGGCCTGGTCGGCGATGATGCGGCCGGCCATCGGCGCCCAGCGCGCGATCGGCAACGAGCGCAGCCGGTCGAACACGCCCTTGGTGAGGTCGATGTTGAGCCCGGTGCCGACGTACATGGTGATGAACAGCATGTTCATGACGATGATGCCGGGCAGTGCGAAGGTGAGGTACTCCGCGGTGGAGCCGGCGATGGCGCCGCCGAACACGTACGTGAACAGCAACACGAACATGATGGGCTGGATGCTGAAGTCGCCCAGCTCCCACGGGTTGTGCCGGACCTGCACGATGGTGCGCCAGGCCAGCGTGAGGGTCTGCCGGAGCCCTTCGCCGATGCCGACTCGCGGTTCCAGCTCGGCAGGGGCCGGTGCGGTGGCGGTGGTCATGTCGGGCTCCCTTCGCCCGGGTCGGTGTCGTCGACATCGGTGTCTTCGTCGTCGAGCGGGCGGCCGGTGAGCGACAGGAACACCTCGTTCAGGCTGGCCCCGCGCAGGGTCAGCTCGGTGACCAGCACTCCGGCGTCATCGAGCCGGCGCACCACCGCCGGTAGCACGGCCGGATCGGTGACCGGGGCGGTGACCCTCGCGCCGGCGACCTCCGGAGTACTCTCGGTGAGCTCGCCGACGACGGAGACGACCAGCGACAGGTGGGTCTCGTCCTCCGGTTTGACGGCGAGCGTCTGCGACCCGGTCTTGGCCTTGAGCTCGTCCGGTGTGCCGGTGGCGATGACGCGGCCGCGGTCGATGACCACGATCTCGTCGGCCAGCGTATCGGCTTCGTCGAGGTATTGCGTGGTCAGCAGCACGGTGACGCCGCCGGACACCAGCTGCCGGATCAGCGTCCACAGCTCGGAGCGTGCCCGTGGGTCCAGCCCGGTGGTCGGCTCGTCGAGAAACAGCATGGTCGGCCGGCCGACCAGGCTGGCCGCGAGATCGAGCCGGCGGCGCATGCCGCCGGAGTATGTCTTGGCCGCCCGGTCGGCGGCGCCGGTGAGGTCGAACTCGGCCAGCAGCTCGCGTGCCCGCTGCTTCGCCGTGGCGCGCGGCATGCCCAGCAGGCGGCCGATGAGCAGCAGGTTCTCGGCTCCGGTGAGCATTTCGTCGACGGCGGCGTACTGTCCGGTCAGCCCGACCAGCTGGCGGACCTGATGGGCCTGTCGGACGACGTCGAAGCCGCCGACGGTGGCCGTGCCGTCGTCGGGCGGCAGCAGGGTAGCCAGGACCCGCACGGCGGTGGTCTTGCCGGCGCCGTTGGGGCCGAGCAGGCCGAGCACCGTGCCGGTACGGACCCCGAAACTGACGCCGTCGAGCGCCGTGGTTTCGCCGAAGCGCTTCACCAGGCCGTCGGCCCAGATGGCGTGATCCATGGACAACCCCCTCGTTGTTCCACTGTGTCGGTCCAGCATGCTCCTGGCCTCCGACAGAGTCGAGGTCGTCCGGCCAGTTCGCGTCAGCGTCCCGAGGACGGTGTCAGCGCCTGAGGCGATCGCACCGGGATTTCCGGTGATCGGCCCGCGCCCGGCGGGCGTGTGTGCGATCATCCTGCTGATGAACATGAGTCTCACTACCAACATATTCGGTCAAACCGGAACAGCTCAACCGCCGGCCGTCACGCCGACCCTCGCGGACGAGGTTATTGCCTCCCTGCAGGAGCTGTACCGGGAACTCGACACCCTCCCCGACCTGCGCCCGGGCCCGGTCGTGGACGATCTGTTCGGCCGGCTCGTGCGGCTGGTGCTCACGGCGCCGGGGCAGGCCGTGCCGGCGGTTCTCGACGACCTCGGGATCCGGGAGCTCGCACCCAGGCTGCGCGCGCTGTGTGCCCGCGGTGAAGGTGAGTTGGAGCTGTCCTGGGCCGACCGCATCCAGGCCGCCGACAACCCGCGCCAGGAGCTCGCCCGGTTCCCCTACTTCGACAACTATCGGCAGCTGAGCCGGCTGGAGCTCGGGGTGCTGGCTGCGGCGATCGACCGGCCGGTACGGTCGCTGGCGTTCATCGGCTCCGGTCCGTTGCCGCTCAGCTCGCTGTTCCTGGCCGGTGACCTCGACCTGGCCGTGGACAACCTCGACCGCGACGACGTCGCGCTGGAGGCCGGTGCCAGGGTCGCCGCCGCCGTCGGCTATCCGGACTTCCGCTTCCACCAGGTCGATGCCGCGGATGCGGAACTGTCCGGCTACGACGTCGTGGTGCTGGCCGCGCTGGTCGGTGACACGGCCGAGGCGAAGCGGCACGTGCTCGGCCGGCTCGCGGCGTCGATGCGACCCGGCGCCATCCTGCTGGCGCGCAGCGCTCGCGGCCTGCGCACGTTGCTCTATCCGCCGGTCGACGCGTCGGCGCTGCACGGATTCGAGCTGCTGACCCAGGTGCACCCGGTGAACGACGTGATCAACTCGGCCGTGGTGGCCCGGGCGCTCGGGAGGTGACATGGCGACCCTGCTGATGGTCGAGAGCTGGATGCAGTCGACCGGGCTGGCGCTGCCGCCGCTGATCCGGGAGCTGGGTCACCGGTACGTCCTGTTCACGCGTGATCCGGCGCTGTATCCGCCGGCCGCGGCCGGCCAGCCGCACCCCGTGGTCCGCGACGCCGACGAGGTCGTCGTGGTCGACACCAACGACCGCGCCGCGATGACCGGCGCCGTCATCGACCTGGTATGCCGGCGGCGCATCGACGGCGTCCTCACCACCTGCGACTACTATCTCGAGGCCGTCGCCGACCTGAGCCGGGTGCTCGGGCTGCCCGGGGCTCCGCCGGAGGCGATGCGGCGCGCCACGCGCAAGGACCAGGTCCGTGCGGCGCTGCACCGGGCCGGGCTGCCGGGACCCCGGTTCGCCGTCGCCGGCAGCTGGGAGGATGCCCGTGCGGCCGCGACCGAACTCGGGTTCCCGCTGATCGCGAAGCCGGTCGATCTCAACTCCGGCACGTCGGTGCTGCTGGTCGAGGACGAAGCCGGGCTCAAAGACGCGTTCTGGGACGTCGCCGGAGTCGAGCGGAACACCCGCGACCAGCCACTCGCGCGGGTGCTGCTGCTGGAAGAGCTGCTCACGGGCCCGGAGGTCAGCGTCGAAGCGGTCACCCACCGCGGTGAGACCACGATCGTCGGCATCACCGCCAAGGGCGTGACCGGCCCGCCGTCGTTCGTCGAGACCGGGCACGTGTTCCCCGCGCCGCTGCCGGCCATCCAGGCCGCCGCGGTGACCGAGCACGTCCGGGCCGCGCTGGCCGCCATCGGCTACACACACGGGCTCAGCCACACGGAGCTGAAGCTCACCGCCGCCGGTCCGCGCGTCGTCGAGATCAACCCGCGGCAGGCCGGCGGCTACATCTTCGACCTCGTGCACTTGGTCACCGGGACGCATCCGCTGTCGCTGCTGGTGGACCTCGCGCTGGGCACGGACCCGCGGATCGGTCCGCCGCCGGCGGACGCCCCGGGCACCGCTGCGGTCTCGTTCGCGTTGTCGCCGGTCGACGGGACGGTCACCGGGGTGACCGGCACGGACGCGCTGCACGCCGACCCGGCCGTGCGACGCTGGGCACTGGACGTCCCCGGTACCGTCCAGCGACCACGCGACAACAACGCCCGCATCGGTCACGTCCTGGCGGTCGACGACGGCGTCGCCGCCGGTGCCCGGGCCACGGCCGCCGTCCAGTCGCTGCGGCTGCGGCTCGCCGACGGTACCGAGGTGACGCCCCTGGCCGGCTGATCACGCCGCGGGCCGAGGCTCACGCCGTCGCGAACAGCACAGCCAGCCAGGCGCAGCCGGTGACGAGGAAGAGCCGCTGCCAGCCACCGGTCCGCGGCGCGTCGCGTTCCCAGGCGGTGCTGAACGCACCGGCCAGGAGCGCGCACGCGACGGCCGTCGCCGCCGAGTACACGCGCAGCCAGCTGTCCAGTCCGCCCAACGCAGCGACCACCGCCACGACAGGGAAGCCCAGGAAGACGACGGCGCCGGCGTGATCGTGCAGCTGGTGCCGCCGGGAGTACGACGACGGCGTCGTCGCGGGCGTGCCGGGCGGATAGGCCCGCATGGGGTCCATCGGCCAGACGCCGGATGCGACCAGGGCCAGGCCGAGCATGCCGAGCGCCAGCGCGACCCAGCGGTGGTCCGGCCACAGCCCGGCTGCGCCGACCACGACGCCGGCACCGCAGAGCAGGAAGTTCGCGGTCTGCAGCCAGCCACGCGAGCCGAGCGCGAGCGCGCTCACCGGGTGGTACATCGGCCGGTACCCGGGCCGCGTCGACCCGTCGAGCGTGAACACGACCACGAACGCGACCGCGGCACTCATACCGACGGCCCCGGTCATTCCCACCGGAACGCCACCGCCGCCACCGTCACCCCGACGACCGTGGTCACGCCCAGCGACACCAGATGTGCCGCGTCCACCGACGATCCCGCCCACGCGTCGGACAGCGCCTCGACCGAGGCACCGAACGGCAGCCACTCGCCGACCCGGGCCACCGCGTCCGGCAGGGCGTTGGTGCCGCCGAACAGCCCACCCAGCGCACCGAAGGCGAAGAAGCCGACCAGACCGATCGCGACGGCGGAGTTCGGGGTGGGGGCGAGCGCGGCGACGACCATGCCGATCGCGTACATCGCGACGATCGCGAGTGCGACGACCCCGACGGCGGCCCAGGCGTTCACCGGCGGACGGGCATCGAAGGCGAGCACCGCGATCGCGAACGCCAGCCCGATGCCGATGACCGCCTGCACCAGGCTGACGAGCATCTGTGCCACCAGCACCATCGCCGGCGACGCGGGTGTGACGGCGAGCCGGCGCAGGATGCCGGAGCGGCGGTAGTACGCCAGGAAGCTCGGCATGTTGATGATCCCGATCGACGCCATCACGATCGTGAACACCAGCGGCAGGACGTAGACGTCGAGTGCCGACCGCCCGTTCTCGACGATCTCGGAACTGGCCGCCGACGCGTTCATGACGAGGATGAGCAGCGGCAGCCCGATCGGCACGACCAGCCCGGCGGTGTCGCGGACGACCATCTTGGCCTCGCACTGGGCGAGCGTCAGCCAGGACCTCAGACCCGGCCGCACGGCGGCCACGGTACTCATGCTGCGTCCTCCTCCAGCTCCAGGTCCTTGCCGGTCAGGGCGACGAAAGCGTCTTCGAGGGTCTCGGTGCCGGCCTGCGCGACGACCCCGGCGGGTGTGTCGAGGGCGATCACCCGCCCGGCGTCCAGGAGAGCGACCCGATCGCACAGCCGCTCCACCTCGTCCATCGCGTGACTCACGAGCAGCACCGTCTCGTCGTGCAGGTTCTCGATGGCCGACCACATGCGCCGCCGCGCCCGCGGGTCCAGGCCGGTCGTGAGCTCGTCCAGGATCACCACCCGGGGCCGTCCGACCAGTGCGAGGGCGATCGACAGGCGCTGCTGCTGGCCGCCGGAGAGCTTCTCGAACCGGATGCGCCGCTGCTCTCGCAGGTCGACCAGGTCGAGCAGCTCGTCGGCCGGGCGGGGGTCCGGGTAGAAGGTGCGGTAGAGGCCGACGAGCTCGGCCACGGTCAGCGCGCCGTGCAGGTAGGCCTGCTGCAACTGCACTCCGAGCACCTGGCTCAACGCGGCCCGGTCGCGGCGCGGGTCGAGGCCGAGCACCGAGATCCTGCCGCGGTCCGGGGCGCGCAGCCCGGCGATCATCTCGACCGTCGTGGTCTTGCCGGCTCCGTTGGCCCCGAGGATGCCCAGGACCTCGCCGGGTTCCACCCGCAGGCTGATGTCGTCGACGGCGGTCTTGTCGCCGTAGCGCTTGTGGACGTGTTCGACGAGAACGGCAGGTTCGTTCATGTCTCGACGCTAGACATCGCGTGCCCCCGCGCGCCTGTGCCGAACGTCAGCGATCCGGTGGATGACTTTCGGCACCCCCGGGGCCGCTCAGGCGGCATCTATCGTGGTGGCATGCGACGACTGGGCCCGGAGGAGTGGTCGGGCCTCACGATGCTCGTCCTCTGCGCCGGCCTCGGCATCCCGGTGATCATCGGTGCCGCCGATCCGGACGTGCCCAGGCCGCTGTGGGTGGGCCTGTTCCTCCTGACCTTCTCCGCGATCCTCGTGACCTTCAGCCTGGAGGAGTGGCCGGCCGCGAAACGTGCCTCCTACGGAGCTGTGGTGGTGCTGGGGTGGGTGGTCGTGCTCACCGTGCCGAACTCCGGCATGCTGCCCGTGCTGCTGGTCGTCGTCGCCGCGGCCGGCACCGAGGTCGTCCGGCTCTCCGCCAACCTGGTGGTGGTCGCGCTCAACACCGTCGTCATCACCCTGTCCCTGTGGCGCGGAGACGAGGAGGCGATGGGCCTGCTCTTCGGGGCGTCCTTCTACGCCCTGATCCAGGTCGCGTCGGTGCTCAGCGTGGTCACGATCCGGCGCGAGCAGCAGCTGCGTCGTGAGCTGGCCGAGACCCATGTCGAGCTGCAGGCCGCGAGCGTGCTCCTGCAGGACGCCGCCCGAACCGCGGAACGGCTGCGCATCTCCCGCGACCTGCACGACCTGATCGGTCACCAGCTCACCGTTCTGACGCTGGAGCTGGAGGCGGCCCGGCACCGGCCGGGCGAGGCGGCGCACGAGCACGTCGACCGTGCCAACCGAGTGGCTCGCGATCTCCTCGCCGACGTGCGCTCCACGGTGGGCGAGCTGCGTACCGCGCCGTCCACCGAGCTCGGCGAGGCCCTGCGCAGCGTCGGCCGCGACGTGCCGGGACTGGACGTGGGGGTCGAGATCGGCGCGGACGTCGAGGTCGACGAGGAGCAGACCGGAGTGCTGGTCCGGGCGATGCAGGAGATCGTCACGAACACGCTGCGACACGCGGGCGCGCGCGAGCTGTGGGTCGACATCGTCCGTGACGGCGACGCGATCCGGCTGACGGCCGCCGACGACGGCCAGGGCGCACCCGCCGTCGTCGCCGGCAACGGGCTGCGCGGCATGACGGAGCGGTTCGCCGCGCTCGGCGGCGACGTCGACTACGACGGCCGGAACGGGTTCCGCGTGACCGCCCGGATGCCCGCCCGAACAGCCGCCCGGATGGCCGGCGGGGTGGCGCCCCGATGACCCGCGTCGCCGTGGTCGACGACCAGACCCTCGTCCGGCAGGGCATCCGCAGCCTGCTCGACGTCGCCGGCATCGAGGTCGTCGGTGAGGCCGACGACGGAGGCGCCGCCCTCGACATCATCGACGAGACCGAGCCCGACGTCGTGCTGCTCGACCTGCGAATGCCCCGGCACGACGGCATCTGGACGCTGGAACAGCTGCGCGAGCGCGGCGCCGATGTCCCGGTCCTGGTTCTGACCACCTTCGACGACGACACGCTCGTGCTCGACGCCCTGCGTGCCGGCGCCCGCGGCTACCTGCTCAAGGACGTGACGCTGGAGCAGCTCACCCGCGCCGTCGAGGCCCTCGCCGCGGGCGGCACGCTCATCGCACCGTCCATCACCGACCGGCTGCTGCGCGCCATCCGCTCCGGCCCGTCACCGGTGGGCGTCGACGCCCCACCGGTGCAGGACCTCACCGAGCGGGAGCTCGAGGTGTTGCGGCTGGTTGCGGAGGGCTACAGCAACCGCGAGATCGCCGGCGCGCTGTTCCTCGCGGAGGGGACGGTCAAGAACCACGTCTCGACCATCCTGCTCAAGCTGGGCGCCCGCGACCGCACCAACGCCGTGCTTCGCGCCCTGCACGAGGGCATCCTGCGCTGACCGGTCAGGACATGGTGAACAGCCCGATGGCGTCGTAGGCGATCCAGGAGCCGTCGTCCTTGGTCAGCGTCAGCACGTTCTCGCCGGCCAGCAGTAGTCCCGGCGGCAGCTGCCGCTCGACGTACGACGGGCGCAGCGGCGAGCCGGGCAGGGTGCTGTCGCCGACGGTGGAGCCGCGGGTCGCACCGCCCTCGAAGACCAGCCGATCGACCGTCGTGCCGTTGATGTCGAGCACCGCCGAACCGGGGATCGACGCGTGGCTGTCGATCAGCCACAGCGCCAGCCAGACCTCGCCGGCAGGGACGGCGTCCAGGTCGACGCGCAGCCGGAAGGTGTGGGTGCGCCGGCCGGCCCAGCCGTCGGCGGGTCCCGGATGCAGGTAGCTCCAGCCGGTCCCGGCGTCGTCCGTGCCGTGGCGGAAGTCGATGCCGTTCGGGAACGTTGCCGGGTACTGGCTGTAGCCGCCGGGGGAGAGCGCGAACTCCAGCCCCTTGCCGTCGTACTCGCCGACCACGGCCAACGGAGTGCCGCTGGCCGTCACCGACTCCTGGCTGCTGGCGGTCAGCGGCTGCGACGGCTTACTGCGCGAGCCGGCGGCGTCGACGGCGACGACGCGGTACGTCCAGGTCGCGCCGTCGCCACCGAGCCCGCGGTGCACGAACCGCGGGTACACGGTCTTCGTCAGGAGGTTGGCCGGCTCCACCGCGACATCGCCGGTGCCGGGTGTCCCGTAGACCGCGTAGTGGTCGACGACGACGGCCCACGGCAGCGGTGTCCAGTCCACGATGATCCGGCCCAGTTCGCCCTGCCCGCGCAGCCCGGTCACCGCCGGGACGTGCCGCCCGCTCATGAGACCTGCTCCAGACCCGGCGCGCCGGCCGGCGTGAAGAACGTCGCCACGGTCTCCAGCGGCGCGTCCGCGTCCGCCTCGATCCACGGCACGATCTTGAACTGTGACGTCATCCCGTCCGGGGTCAGCGTGACGTGGACGTAGCCGCGCCGGCCGTCGTAGAGCCTCACGTACGGGTGCTGCACCCAGTCCGGCGTGTAGGAGTCGGTGGGGGCGCCGTCGCCGTCGGACGCGACCGACGTGCAGATCAGCTCGACGCCGACGGTGGGGGAGGACGGGTCGGCGAAGTCGGCCTTGAGCTCGGCGGCCACGTGCTTGTGGATGTCGCCGGTGAGGACGACCGGATTGCTGCTCCGCCGCATCGCGGCGATCAGGCGCGCGCGGTTGGCCGGGTAGCCGTCCCACTGGTCGGTGCGGTTCTCGGTGATCGCCGTGACGGTGACCCCGTTGGCGACGACGTTCCAGGTGGCAGGCGAGCTGGTGAGGCCGTCGTACAGCCACTGCTCCTGCTCGGGCCCCAGCAGGGTGCGTTCCTCGGCGTACTGGTCGGCGACGTCGACCGGTGGCTCGTCGCGGTACTGCCGCGTGTCGAGCACGTGGAAGCGGGCCAGGGCGCCGGCGTCGAAACGGCGGTACACCGTGCTGTCCGGGCCCTCCGGCAGCACCGACAGCGACACCGGCAGGTTCTCGTAGAAGGCGCGGTACGCCACCGCGCGCAGGTGCACGAAGTGCTCCGGGCTGACGCCGTAGCGGGACCCGTCGGCGCCGTAGTTGTTCTGCACCTCGTGGTCGTCCCAGGTGACGATCCACGGCGCCTTGGCGTGCACCGCCTGCAGGTACGGGTCGGTCTTGAACAGCGCGTAGCGCAGCCGGTACTGCTCCAGCGTCTGGATCTCGACCCCGTGCTCCGGCGGCACCGATGCGCCCACGCGCCACAGGTTCGAGGCGGTGATGGCGTACTCGTAGATGTAGTCGCCGAGGAAGAAGACCGCGTCCAGCTCCTCCGCGGCCAGATGCCGATAGGCCGTGAAGTGACCGTGGTACCACGCCTGGCAGGACGCGGTGGCGAACCGGAAGGCCGTGGCCCGCTGATCCGACGACGGCAGCGTCTTCGTCCGGCCGACCGGGCTGACCTGGCGGCCGACGTGGAACCGGTAGAAGTACTCCCGGCCCGGTTCCAGCCCGTCGACCTGCGGATGTACGGCATGTGCGAGTTCCGGCGAGGCCACTGCGGCGCCCCGCCGGACGACCTTGCGGAAGCTCTCGTCGGTGGCGACCTCGTAGCGCACCGGCACCGGGCGGGCCGGCATGCCGCCGTGGCCGTCCGGGGCGAGAGGCTGCGGCGCCAGCCGGGTCCACAGCACGACGCCGTCCTGGCTCGGGTCGCCCGATGCGACCCCCAGGCCGAAGACACCGTCCGGCAGCGGGCCGGGATCGTCGGCGGCCATGGCCTCCGGCGCGGAGATGCCCAGCGCGAGAGCTGCCGAGCTGACCCCGCTGAGCTGGAGGAACGTCCGTCTGCTGAGTCGTGGCTCGGTCACAGGCACGACACTTACCGACCGAGATGGACGAAAGTTGACATGCCGGTAAAGCGTAGACCAGTGGTCCATGTCGAGCGGTGACGTTCCAGGCTTCCGGGAACGATCAGGCGCTCGGTGCGAGTGGCAGCCGGATGGTGAAGGTCGTGCCGCCGGGGCCGGTGGTGAACGTGATGGTCCCGCGGTGACGCTTCTCGACGATGCGTTTGGCGTTGTCCAGGCCCAGCCCGCTGCCCTCGCCGATTGGCTTGGTGGTGACGAATGCCTCGAACAGCCGGCCCTGGACTTCCTCCGGGATGCCGTGACCGTGGTCGGTGACGTCGACGACGGCCCAGTCGCCGTCGCGGTAGGTGCGTAGCTCCAGCAGCCCATGGCCGTTCATCGCGTCGACGGCGTTGTCGATGAGGTTGGTCCACACCTGGTTCAGCTCGGCGGCGAACGCCGGCACCGGCGGGAGGGTGGTGTCGTAGTCGCGGCGCACGTCGACGTCGGCGAGCTTGTGTCCGAGCATCACCAGCGTGCTGTCGAGGCCGGGGTGCAGGTCGACCTCCTGGTGGGCCGCCTGGTCGAGGTGGGTGTACTGCTTGACGGAGGCGACCAGGGTGGAGATGCGGTTGGAGGCGTCCTCGACCTCGTCCATGAGCGCCTCGGTCTCCAGCGTGTAGCCGAGCCAGCGCAGCGCGGCGTCGAGGGAATCTCCCACCTCGGCGGCGACATCGTCGATGAAGGTGGTGTCGAGGCCGGCGGCGACGAACACCGATGCCAGGTCGACCGCACCGTCGATGCCCAGGCCCTCGAGGTGGTCGGCCAGTTCGTCCTCGAGGTCGGTCTCCTGCAGCGGCGTGAGCGGGTCGCGTTTCTTCGACGCGATCTCGACGGCGCGTTCCTGGATCGTGATGAGCCGGGCGATCACCACCGGGTCCAACGTTCCCGAGGCGATCATGCCGAGCTTCTGCCGCATGTGCGCGACCCGGTCGCGCAGTTGCCCCGCGGCCCGGACGGTGGCCGCCGCCGGGTTGTTGAGCTCGTGCGCCAGGTTTGCCGACAACGTGCCCAGCTGGGCCAGGTGCTCGCGCTGGCGCACCGTCGCCTCGGTGGTGCGGATGCCCAGGTAAAGCCCGTCGAACAGGTGCACCGCCATCGGGAACCACTTGTGCACGAACGCGGCGAACGCCTCAGCGGGAAAGTGCAGGAACCGGCAGTCGGTCACCGCGTGCAACGATGTCGGGTAGGCCGCGGCCGCGGCCGAGGTGGCGAACGCGCGGACCGCTCCCGCGTACGCACCGCGGTAGTCCGTCTCGTTGACGACGACCTCTTCGCCGTCGGCGTGCCGCACCAGCCGCAGGGTGCCGTCGAGCAGGACCCAGAGCGCCGTCGACGGTTCGCCGGCGCGGTAGACGGCGCTGCCGGCCGTATAGGCGCGGACGTCGCTGACCGCGACCACCTCGGACAGCTGCTCGGGGGTCATTCTTTCGAAGAGGAACAGCGTGCGCAGCTCCTCGACGTCGATCGGCATGCCGGTGGTCACGTCGCCTCCAGGTATTTGTGCACCAGCGTGACGGCCATGGCGCCCTCGCCGACGGCGGACGCGACGCGCTTCACCGACTCTGCGCGTACGTCGCCGGCGACGAAGACGCCCGGGACGCTGGACTCCAAGTGGTACGGCATGCGGGCGAGCGGCCACCCGCGCGGCGGGCGGCCGTCGTCGTCGAGCAGGGACGGGCCGGTGAGCAGGAAGCCACGCTCGTTGCGGGCGAACTGCTCGCCGAGCCAGCTGGTCGGTGGCTCGGCTCCGATGAACACGAACATGCGGGAGGCGGGCAGTGTCTCGGTGCCGCCGTCGCGGGTGTCGGTGACGACGATGCGCTCGAGCCGGCCGTCGCCCTCGGTGGCCGTCACTTCGGTGCAGGTGCGCACCTCGATGCGCGGGTCGGCCTCGATGCGCCCGACCAGGTATGCCGACATCCGCAGCCGCAGGTCGGGGCCGCGCACCAGCATGACGACGCGGTTGGCGTACCGGGCGAAGTGCAGCGCGGCCTGCCCCGCGGAGTTGGCCGCGCCGACGATGAAGACGTCCTCACCCTTGCAGCCGGGAGCTTCGTGCGCGGACGCGCCGTAGTAGATGCCGCGCCCGGCGTGGTCGTCGGCGCCGGCGGCCGGCAGCCTGGACCACCAGACGCCGGTGGCGATGACGACGGCGTGCGCGGTGACCTCGTGCCCGTCGTCGAAGCGGACCACCCGGCCCTCGCCCTGGGCGACGACGTCGACGGCGGCGGCCGCGGTGAGCATCTCGACGTCGAAGCGCACGGCTTGGTCGCGGGCACGCTGGGCGAGCTCGGCGCCGGAGACACCCTGCGGGAAGCCGAGATAGTTCTCGATCAGGCTGCTCCGGCCGGCCTGGCCGCCGACCCCGGCCCGGTCGACCAGCAGCGTGCGCAGCCCTTCGCTGGCGCCGTAGACCGCGGCACCCAACCCCGCCGGCCCGCTGCCGATGACCACCAGGTCGTAGAGAGGGCTGCCCGCGGTGGTGGCCAGGCCGAGCCGCTCGGCGACGTCACGCAGCGGCGGGCAGGTGAGCACCACCCCGTCCGGCATGACGACGGCGGGCAGCGCGGTGTCGGAGATGCCCGCCGTTTCCTGCAGGGCGGAGCCCTCGGCGCCGCGCAGATGCCGGTACGGCACCTGGTTGCTGGTCAGGAACTCCTTGAGCCCCTGGGTTTCGGCAGACCACTGGTGACCCAGCAGTGTGACGCCTTCGAAGCCGGGCCGGCTGTCACGCGCCCAGCGCTCCAGTAGCTCGTCGAGTACCGGGTAGAGGTGTTCCTCCGGCGGGTCCCATGGTTTGACCAGGTAGTGGTCGAGGTCGACGTCGTTGACGGCACGGATGGCGGCGTCGGTGTCGGCGTAGGCGGTCAGCAGCACCCGTTTGGCCTGTGGGACGACGTCCATGGCCTGCTCGAGGAAATCGATGCCGCTCATACCGGGCATGCGGTAGTCGGCGAGGATCAGCGCGGTGGCCTCGCCTCGCAGGGTCAGCTCGCGCAGCACGTCCAGAGCGGCCCGGCCGCTCTCGGCGCGCACCACCCGATGGTCGCCGCCGTAGCGACGACGCAGGTCACGGGCGATCGCGCGGCTCACCGCGGGATCGTCCTCCACCGTGAGCAACACGGGTCCTCGGGCCACCGGCGCCTCCAGGCTGAATGGGTCGACGCCCATTGTCACCCCTCGAGGCCGGATCTCCGCATGGTCGTCGGCAGTTCAGCCACCGGCCATTCTTGTGACACTATTCGTGACAAAGCTGACATGGCCATGCCAGTTCCGAGTCATCCCCGGACCAAGGAGTGCCCTGACATGCAGCGAACTCTCGTGACCAGCGGACTCGCCCTCTCTGCCGTGATCGGCCTGGCCGCCGCCACCCCGGCGCTGGCCGCACCGGCCCAACCCGCCGCGAAGCCGGACCGCGTCGAGGTCGTCGACATCGCCCACCGCGGTTCCTCCGGGTCGGCGCCGGAGAACACGGTGGCGGCCATCGAGTACGCCGTCGCCCAGCGCTCCACCTTCGTCGAGGTGGACGTGCAGCGCTCCGCCGACGGCGAGCTGGTGCTCATGCACGACACGACGCTGGCCCGGACGACGAACGTCGAGGAGGTCTTCCCGGACCGGGCGCCGTGGAACGTCGGCGACTTCACGCTCGCCGAGCTGAAGCAGCTCGACGCCGGTAGCTGGTTCTCCGACGACTTCGCCGGCGAGCCGGTGCCGACCCTGCGCGAGGGCGTCGAGGCGCTCGGCAACCGCACCGGCCTACTGCTGGAGTTCAAGGCGCCGGAGCTCTACCCGGGCATCGAGGCCGAGATCCACGAGGAGCTGGCGTCCATTCCCCGCTGGCTCGACCGGGCCCTGCGCAGCGGGCGCTACGTCGCACAGTCGTTCAACATCGACTCGATGCGCACCTACCACGAGATCGCCCCGGAGGTGCCGATCGGCCTGCTGTACGGCAGCCGGCCGAGCGACGAGGTGCTGGTCGAGGCGAGCGAGTGGGCCCAGCAGATCAACCCCAGCTACAGGGTCACAGACCAGCAGCTGGTGGACCGGGTGCACGAGCTCGGCATGACCATCAGCGTCTACACCCTGAACACCGGGCAGCTGATGCGCCAGTTCTTGAACCTGGGTGTCGACGGCATCATCACGGACTACCCGGCGGTGCTGCACGACATCGTGAAGCTCGGCTGACCACCCCATGGTCATGTTCCCTCGCGGACGCCAGGCGACCGCGAGGGAACATGACCATGCAGTTCAGCCGAGTTCGCCCAGCCGCTGCTTGGCCGAACGCCGACGGCGGCGTGCCTGTTCGGCGTCGCGACGGGCTCGGTCGACGTCGTCCTCGGACGACTCGACGTCGTCACGAGCCTCCTCGACCTCACGGCGGGCATCGGCCAGTTCCGCGGTGAGCCGCTCGACCGTCGCCTGGGCGTCCTCGAGCCGCTTGCGGTGCTCGTCGAGCTGGGCTTCCAGGTCGTCGAGCCGGTCTTCGGCCGCGTCGACGGCGTTCTCGGCCTCACTCAGCTCGTGTTCGGCGGCGGTCCGGTCGGCGGTCTCCTCGCCAGCCGACTCGGCGGCCTCGTCGTCGGAGGCCTGCGGTGACTCCTCCGCCGACCGTGCCGGGCGGCGGCCCGTCCGGGCGGTCTCGAGCCGCTGTCCTCGCGCCACCCGCGCCTCTGACAGCGAGATGACCTGAGCCGGCTCGTCGTCGTCGGCCACCGCACCGAAACCGACATGCTGCAACGGGTGCGCGAGGTGGCCCGCGCGCAGCTCGTCGGCGGCGCGGGGGTCGGCGATGGCCGCCAGCAGGGTCTCGGTGAGACTCTCGATCATCTCGACGCTGGGCTTCTGCCCGGCATCGCGGGCCAGCTTCCGCCCCTGCTTGACCAGACCGTCGACCAGTTCCTTGCGGCGCCCGGTGAGGTCGCGCAGCCGGTCGCCGTCCATGGACGACATCGCCCGGCGCATCTCCCCGCCGAGTTCGGCCAGCTCCGCGACCTCGTCGGAGCGTTCCCTGGCCACCTGGTTGGCCAGCCACGCCGCCAAGGTCGGTTTGCGCAGCGCCTTGATCCGGGCCGCGACCTCTGCCTCGCCCTCACCCTTTGCCTGCTTGGCCAGGCCGTTGCGGGCTTCGACGAACTCTTCGGGCAGCAGCGCGTACAGCTGGTCCGCCGCTTCGTCGAGATTCATGCCCGGGCCGTTACTGCAGGTACTTCTCGACCTCGTCGACCGGCCGCGGCGTAGCCTCGTCCGGGTCCTGCCCGGCCTCGGCGCGGGCGCGGCGCTGCCGCAGCAGATCCCAGCACTGGTCGAGCTGCTCCTCGACGCTGCGGAGGCGAGCCTGCTCCTCGTCGGTGGAGATCTCGCCGGCCTGCAGCCGGTCGCGCAGCTGCCGTTCGTCCTCGACGAGGTGCTGGATCCTGGCCAGGATGTCGGTCTCTGCCATGTCTCACTCCGGGGAGGCGCTCGGCGTTCGCTGACCCTGCCGAGCATAGGACCAACCGGTAGCGTCGGCGCCATGGTCGTCATCGGCACGTGGAACCTGGAGAACCTGTTCCGGCCCGGCGACGAGTCGGGCCGCCCACCGGACGACGCGGCCTACGAGGCCAAGCTCGACGCGCTGGCCGGCACCATCGACCGCATCGCGCCGGACGTCCTGGGCGTGCAGGAGGTCGGCGAGACCGCGGCGCTGGGCGACCTGGTGGCCCGCCTCGACGGCCGCTGGAGCACGCACCTGTCGGAGCATCCGGACAGCCGCGGCATCCGAGTCGGTGTGCTGTCCCGGCTGCCGGTCGAGGAGACGGAGGACCTCAGCGCGTTCGCCCCGGGCGTCGGGCCGGTACGGGCCACCGACGGCGGCGCCCTCACCGAGGAGATGGGTCGTGGGGCACTGCGGGCCCGGGTCCGCACCGCCGCCGGCGAGCGGGTGGACGTCGTCACCTGCCACCTCAAGTCGAAGCTGCTCAGCTATCCGGGCGGCCGGTTCAACCCGCGCGACGAGTCCGAACGCGCCCGGTACGGCGCCTACGCCCTGTACCGGCGCGCTGCCGAGGCGGCCACCGTCCGCGACTGGGCCAACACACTGCTCGACGGTGACGGTGAGCGCCGGGCAGTGGTGGTCTGCGGCGACCTCAACGACGAGCCGGCCGCGGCGACCACCCAGATCCTGCTCGGCCCGGGTGGATCGGAGATCGGCACGCCCGGCGCGGACCGCCCCGACCAGGGCGACGCGTGGCGCCTGTGGAACACCGCGCCGCTGATCCCGGAGGAGCGCCGCTACAGCCGCGTCTACCGTGGCCGCGGCGAACTGATCGACCACGTGCTGGTGTCGCATCGGCTGCTGGGGCGGATCGAGAAGGCCGACAGCGTGATCGACCGCGGCCTGCCCTCGGTCACCGACGACCCTCGGGTCCGAGCGGCGGCCGCCGACTCCGACCACGCCCCCGTGGTGGCGACGTTCACCGACTGATCACCGGGGTTCAGCCGGCGGTGACGGCACCAGCAGAATGCTGAGATGACAGGTGCCCCAGAGCCACACGTCGGCGACGCGTTCGGCCGGATCCTGCAGCGCAGCTGGCGTTCCGGCGCCCGCCCCGGCGAAGTCTCACCGTCATCGAGCGCGACGACGCAGCCGCGGTTCCGGACGTTGGTCGCAGGCACTGCCTGGACGGTCCGCGCCGTGCATCAGGACGGTGCCGGCTACGCGGTCCGGCTGGTGCGGGCGTAGCCGCTGCCGCCCTCGGAGCCGCCCACGGCGAGGCCGGCGAGTTCGTCGAGAGGGGGCCGGTCGGTCTCGCGTACTGACTGGATCGCGGTGACGACGGCGTAGCCCTCGGCCAGTAGGGCGGCGTCGCTGCCGGGTGTCGGGTCCTCGGAGTTGTCGGCGACGGTCAGCCGGATGTCGCCCTCGGTGTGCTCGGTCATGGTGGTCTGCACGATGCCGAACTCGGCCAGCGGGGCGACGCGTAGGCCAGCCAGGGCTTCGTCGTCGACGTCGGGAACGTTGAGGTTGAGGACGGTCCCGGCGGGTTGGCGGGCCAGGAACGGGATGACGCGGCAGGCGACCCGCGCGGCGGTGTCCCAGTGCGGCTCCGCGGCCGGCCGCTCGATCTCCCATTCGACCTCGAGCCCGACATCGAGCGAGACCGCCAGGCCACGGGCGCCGTTGACCCCGGCCGTGAGGGCCGCACCGACCGTGCCGGAGTGCAGAATGACCTGTCCGAGGTTGGCGCCGTGATTGATTCCCGACAGCACCAGGTCCGGCCGCTCACCGAACGCGCCGTGCGCCGCGATCAGCGAGATCAGCGCGGGCGCCGCTCCGACGGCGTAGGCGGGCAGGCCCTCCAGTCCTGCGATCTCGCGCTCGCGGACGGTGATGCGGTCGCGGCTCTCGACCCCGGCGATGATCGAGGCACTGGCGCCGCTGGACTGCTCGGCCGGCGCGGCCACCACCACTTCGAGCCCGGAGTCGCGGGCCGCCGCGGCCAGCCGGTGCAGTCCGGGCGAGTCGATGCCGTCGTCGTTGGTGACGAGGGCGCGCAGTGGCCGGCTCACGACCCGCGGGCCCGCTCTGCCAGATCCTGGGGCGTCACTTTCGCAGAGGACCCGCGCGCGGACGACCCCAGCGCCGTCACCGTCACCAGTTCGCGCAGCTTCAGCACGGCTTCGACGTCGCCGGTGCCCAAGCCGTGCCGGGTGACGTTGAGCATGCCCGCCGCAGCGCCCAGCCGCACTGCCTCATCGAGGCTTCCGCCCTTCGCCAACGTGGCCGCCACCCCCGCCGTGAGCGAATCGCCGGCGCCGTGGGAGTCGGCCGCCTGCAACCGGGGCATCCGGACTTCGCTGACGGTGTCGCCGGCGAGCAGCAGCAGCGGCTCGTCCGCGCGGGTGACGACGACGTTGTCCGCACCCTCGTCCTGGAGGGTGTGCATGGCCTTCACGATGGAGTCCTGGTCGGTGTCGGTGATTCGGCCGTCTTCGAGGAGTTCCTCGTGGCTGACCTTCAGCACGGTGACGCCACCGGCCAGGACGGCGGCGAGCCGTTCGCCGGCGAGGTCGGCGATCACCGGGCGCCCTACCGCCCGCAGGTCCGCCGCGAGCCGGCGATACGCGTCCGGCGGAACGGCGTCGTGCTGCGTGTGTTGGTCCGACGGTCCGCTGAGGACCACCGCGCCGGCGTCGATACCGGCACTGAGCGTCAACCCGTAGAGCTCGTCCAGCTCGTGCCGGGTGAGCGGAGTGGCCGGCGCCTCGGCGATCTCCTGCCGGTCGCCGTCGCGCCGGTCGTGCACGTATGCGCCATTGTGCCCGGTGCCCTGCACCGCACGGACGGTGACACCCTCGTCCTCGATCAGGTGCCGCAGCACGGTCCCGCTCTCGCCGCCGAGCACCGAGCACATGGTGACCGGCGCGCCCAGCGTGACCAGCATCCTGGCCTGCCAGACGCCCTGGCTACCGGCATGCAGGTGGATGTCCGGCTCGCCGCCCTGCTCCTCGATGGTCACGGTGAGCACCGGCAACGGCGCGAACAGCACGACCTCCGATGACATGTGGATCCTTCCGATCGCCGAACCATGCCTCCCGCCCGTACCCACCGGAGCGCCTCGCCATGCCCACCGGCCCGAACCCAGCGCAGGTGGGCGGGCTCAGAAAGGTGGGGGCTCGGGTGCGTTGCGGGTGGCGGACGGATCCGGCGGATCGGGCGGTCTGGCGACGATCGCCCCGACGAGTTCGGGCTCGACGGGGTAGGTGTGGCCGGCGGGGGCGGTCCACCAGGTGGTGCCGTGGTCGGTGTGGACAGTGTGACCGTGGTAGGTCACATCTCTGCGCGAAACGATCAGATGCACGAGCCACACCGTCCTCGGAGGTGACGTATCGACGATCGCACCCGGCCGCCCTCAGAGCTGGAGCTCGGCGACGGTACGCAGGTCGGCGACGAACTCCGCGTAGGCCGTGTCGCGGTCACGGGAGCGCAGGACCGCCGAGGGGTGCACCGTGGCGACCAGTAGCGCGTCGTCGATCGGAGGGCCGTCCTCGGTGGTGAGTGGTGAGCGGTCGACGAGGTTGGCCCATTCCTGGACCCGGCCGCGCTCACGGCTGACGCGGAACGACCGTCCCACGATCGTGGCCGCCGCGGTGGCGCCCAGCACCACCACGACCTGGGGGCGTACCGCCGCGAGTTCGGCGCGTAACCAGGGCCGGCAGGCCGACAGTTGCTCGGCGTCGGGCTTCTCGTGGATGCGGCGCTTGCCGACCGGCCGGAACTTGAAATGCTTGACGGCGTTGGTGAGGTAGACGCGGGAGCGGGGCAGCCCGGCTTCGCTCATGGCGCGCTCCAGCAGCCTGCCGGCGGGGCCGACGAAGGGCTCACCTTCGCGGTCCTCGACGTCGCCGGGTTGCTCGCCGACCATCACGATCGGAGCGCTGCGCGCACCCGCACCGAACACGGTCTGGGTGGCGTTCCGGTACAGGTCGCACGCCTCGCATTCGGCCGCAGCCGCGCGCAGGGCCGGGAGCGAGCGGGTGGCGGGCACCGCCGCCGGATGGTCAGACATGCCGGACACCGGCATCCCGGAACCAGGCGAGGGTATCGGCCAGCCCATCGGCGATGCTGGTTCGCGGCCGCCAGCCCAGCAGTTGCCGGGCCAGTGAGATGTCCGGTCGCCGGGTGTGCACCTCGGTCGGGGACGCCTCGACGAAGACCAGTTCCGCGTCCTGGCCGGCGATCTCCACCATTTCGCGGGCGATGGACAACACCGATACCTCGTCCGGGTTACCGATGTTGACCGGCCCTGGGTACGTCCCGGAGGCCAGAGCCATGACACCGGCCACCGCGTCGTCGACGTAGCACAGCGACCGGGTCTCCGTACCCGAACCCTGCACCGTCAGGGGAGCACCGGCCAGCGCCTGGCGGATGAACCGGGACAGCATCCGGCCGTCGTCGAGCCGCATCCGCGGACCGTAGGTGCCGAAGATGCGGGCGATCGCGGTCTGCAGCCCATAGGTCGTCCGGTAGGCGGTGGTGAGGGCCTCGGCGAAGCGGCGAGCCTCGTAGTAGGCGCCGTAGCCGGCTGCGGGGTTCACCTGGCCGGCGTCGTCCTCTCTAGTCGGCTCGTCAGTGGCCGGGCCGTAGACCTCGGACGTCGAGGCGAGTACGAAGTGGGCCGACTGAGCCCGCGCCAGGTCGAGCGCGTTGATGGTGCCGACGCTGGCGATCCGCATCGCGGCGACCGGGTCCATGAGGTAGTCGCTCGGTGTGGCCGGCGCGGCGAGGTGGAAGACCACGTCCAAGGGCTCGTCCACCTCGACCTTGTCGGTCATGTCACCGCGGACGAGCGTGAAGGACCGCGCGTCGCGCAGGTGCTCCAGATTCGCGCGACGACCTGTCTCGAAATTGTCGATGCAGGTAACGGCGTATCCCGAGCGCAACAGCGCATCGCACAGGTGGGAGCCGAGAAAGCCGGCTCCTCCGGTGACCACCGCGTGGGCGACATGGTGGGCCTTGTACATGGATCACCCTTCCGGTCTGTCACGAGGTGCGCCTGGGGTGTCATGATTTCGCTGGTTTGCATACCCGCTGCCACCGCTTCGACACGGCATGATGCGATCCCGGTACCGTTGCAGGTGGGTTGGTGTACGGACGGATGCTCCGAAATGGGCATCATGGTGACTGCGCTGGTCGCAGTTTCGGAGGGGCGAGTATGGCTGATCCCGATGCGAGTGACTTCGCCGAAATGGCACTCGCGCTGCACGACGAGCCTGATGTCGAGGCCACACTCGAACGCATCGTCGAGTACGCCCAGCACGCCACGGCGTGCGACGACGCCGGCGTGATGTTGTTGCACGGCCAGGGCAAGATCGAAACGGCGATGGTGACCGATCCGCGCGTGGGGAAGGCCGACCAGTTCCAGGTCGAACTCCGCGAGGGCCCGTGCGTGCGGTCCATCGAGAGCCACTCGTCATTCATCGTGGACGACCTGAGCTCGGACAGCCGGTGGCCGGAGTGGGGGCCCCGGGCCGCCGAACTCGGGCTGCACAGCCTGCTGTCCGTCCGGCTGTACACCACGGGCGGCACCGTGGGTTCGCTGAACCTGTACGCCAACGAACCCAAGGCGTTCGACGAGGACGACCTCGATGTCGCCGAGATCTTCGGCAGACACGCCTCCATCGCGCTCGCCACGGCTCGCGAGGAGTCCGGCCTGCGGCAGGCCATCAGCGCTCGTCATGTCGTCGGGCTGGCGCAGGGCATCCTGATGGAGCGGTACGGGCTCGACGCCGAGCGTGCCTTCAGCCTGCTCCGGCGCTACTCCCGGCACAACAACATCAAGCTGCGGGTGGTGGCCGAACGGATCATCTCCACCGGCCGGCTGCCCGAAGAGCCCTGACCGGTCACCAACCGCGCTGGTCGTAGAGCCCTGTCGGCGGCTCGTCCCGATGGTGTTCGGCGTCGTCCCGGTCCGGGCGGCGGGGGTTGTCTGCGACGCCCTCGTCGCCCGCCGTCGGACGGGTTTCGCCACTGGCCGTCGTAGGCGGCTCGTCGCCGGCGGCCGGGTGGAGCGCGTCCGCGGTGCGCCGCTGTTCGGTCGCCGCGGCCGCCTCCTGCTCCGAGTTCGCCCGCAGCCGCTCGGCCCGGGCCTCCTTCTCCGCGGCTTCGGCGCGTTCGCGACGCGCCTTCGCGGCGAGCTCGTCAGCCTGTGCCTGTTGCCGTTCGGCCGCCCGTTCCGCGGCGGCGGCCCGCTCGCGTTCTTCCTCAGCGGCCTGTTGCTGGGCCTTCTCGCGACGGTTCCGTTGCCCGAACGCCCAGAAACCGACGGCAGCCAAGACCGCCAGCACGGCCAGCACGATCAGGACAATGACAATGACGTCCATCTCACAGCGCCTCCCGGTCCAACCCGGTCACGGGTCATCGAGAGGCCTGTACCCGACGCCGACGGTGTCATTCCTCCGGTTCGGGCGGTGGGGGCGGCGCCGGCTTCTCACGCACGACGTCCCTGGCCGGCTTGTCCTCGATGAGGCCCTCGAACGACGGATGCCGCATCGTGCCCGTCTCGGTCCAGTTCGCGAACTCCACCCGGCACACCAACTCCGGCTGGACGAAGACGGCGTCCTTCTGCGGCTGCCGCCCGGTGAACGGACTCTCATCCGTCCGTAGTGCGTCGAGGTGATCTTGCAGCAGGCCGCGGGTGGCGTCGTCGAAGCCGGTGCCGACCTTGCCGGCGAACCGCAGCGCGCCGTCGTCGTGGTAACCGACCAGCAGCGCCCCGAACCGTCCGCTGAGCCGGCCCTGTCCGGGTACCCAGCCGCCGATCACGACTTCCTGGCTCAGCACGTTCTTGATCTTGAGCCAGTCGCGGGTTCGCTTGCCCGGTTGGTACCGGCTCGCCAACCGCTTGGCGACGACGCCCTCCAACCCCTGCCGGCTGGTGGCGTCGAGCAGGACGTCACCGTCGCCGCGCTGGTAGTCGGGCACCTGCCAGTTCGGCCCGTTCAGGCCAAGCCCGCTCAGCTCACGCCGCCGCTCCTCGTAAGGGAGTCGCAGCAACGACCGGCCATCGAGGTAGAGCAGGTCGAAGATGACGTAGACGACCGGGCTGACCCGCTGCTGGCGGCGGATGTCCGCGTCGGAGGTCAGGTGGATGCGCGGTTGCAGCCGCTGGAAGCTGGGCTTGCCGGAGTCGTCGAACGCCACCAGCTCGCCGTCGAGGACCACCCGCCGGGCGCCGATGTCGTTCATCATGGGCCGGATCTCCGGGTACTGCCGGGTGAACTCGCGCAGGTTGCGGCCGAACAGCCGCAGGCGGCCCGGCTCGCCGTAGGCGACCACCCGCACGCCGTCCCACTTGATCTCGAAGGCCCAGTTCTCCTGGTCCGGCGGCAGCGTCGACAACGTCGCCGCCATCGGTGTGAGCGAACTCGGCATGGGGTCGCCGCTGTCGGCGGGCGGGTCCATGCGGTGGATCATCCAGTCGTCGCCCTTGGTGCGGAACAGCGCGAAGTGCCCGCTCACGCGGTCGCCGTCGAGCCGGAAGACCACCTTGTCGTCGCGGAACTTCTCCGCCTCGTAGGTGCCCTGGTCCCAGATGGTCATGCTGCCAGCGCCGTACTCACCCGCCGGGATGTCGCCTTCGAACGTCAGGTACTCCAGCGGGTGGTCCTCGGTGTGCACGGCGAGCCGGTTCTCGTCCGGTGACTCCGGGAAGCCGCGCGGCAGCGCCCATGACGCAAGCGCGCCGTCATGCTCGAGGCGCAAGTCCCAGTGCAGGCGCCGGGCGTGATGCTCCTGGACGACGAACCGGTTGCCGGACCGGTCACGGGCCCGCCCGCCGCGGGGCTCCGGCGTCTTGTCGAAGGAACGCTTCTGCCGGTACTCCTGCAGCTCCTCCCGGTCCGGGGTCATGGTGTCAATCGTGGCGCCGGGGGTACGGACAAGACAAGGAGGTCGCGAGACATGGCCCTGACCACGGGGCGTGACCCCGCCCCGAGGGGGTCGCCGGAATAGATCCCAGCAGCGCCGGCGTTGGACAGGTACGGAAGCCGGAGCGGGGCGGCGAGTTGCCCCACGGCTTCGGGAGAGCGGCTGGGGTGGCCCGGCACCTCCCACAGGGGACCTGCCCCACCACCACTATTTCCACCGAGCGTCGACTTGGTGATGCGCGAACACGGAACCTTGGTGGGGCTCTACGCACGACGAGATGGTTGAGAGATTCCATGATGACCAACGGACACGCTGAGGGTGCGGTCGCGATGCGCAGCGAACCGCGCCAGCCCCACGAGGACTACGACCTCGTCGGGCAGTACCTGAAGCAGATCAGCGCCACCCCGCTGCTGTCCGCCGCGGAGGAGGTGGAGCTCGCCCGGCGCATCGAGGCGGGCGTGTACGCCGCCGAGCTGCTGCACCAGGCCGACGACGCCGGGCGCGAGCCGGACCGGCCGCGGGTCGAGCTGGAGGCCCTCGTCCGCGACGGTGAGCGCGCCAAGGACCACATGATCCGTGCCAACCTGCGGTTGGTGGTATCGGCCGCGCGCAAGTACTACCGCAATACCGGGCTGTCCTTCCTGGACGTGGTCCAGGAAGGCAACCTGGGGCTGATCCGGGCGGTGGAGAAGTTCGACTACAACAAGGGCTTCAAGTTCTCCACCTACGCGATGTGGTGGATCCGGCAGGCGATCGAGCGAGCCCGCGCGGACAAGGCCCGCACGATCCGGCTGCCGGCGCACGTGGTCGAGACGCTGTCCAAGATCGGCCGCATCGAGCGCAAGCTCAGCGTGTCGCTGGGCCGGCAGCCGACCGCCGTGGAGGTCGCCGAGGAAGCCGAGCTCACGCCCGAGCGGGTGCGGGAGCTGCGACGCATCTCGCGTGACGTGGTCAGCCTCGACACCCCGGTCGGCGAGGACGGCAGCACCAGCATCGGCGACCTCATCGAGGACACCGAGGTCATGGCGGCGCCGGACGTCGCGGAGTTCAAGGCGCTGGGCCAGGAGGTCCGCGCCCTGGTGGACACGCTGCCGCCGCGCGAGGCACTCATCGTCACGCTGCGCTACGGCCTGCACGACGGGCGTGAGCGCACACTGCAGGAGGTCGCCGAACGGGTCGGCCTGACCAAGGAGCGGGTGCGGCAGCTGGAGAAGCAGTCGATCGCCGAGCTGCGCGACCCTCAGCGCCGCCAGCCGCTGTTGGAGTGGGCCAGCTGACGCTGTCGTCCTGAGAAGAGTACGAGAAGAACGCCTGGTGGGCTTCCCACCAGGCGTTCTTCTCGCGTGCCTCGGCCATTGTTCACGTCCTCGGCGTAGAAGCGTGCCTCGGCCGACCCGACCACGTCCTCGGCGTAGAAGCGTGCCTCGGCCGACCCGACGTGATCAATCGTCGTCGGACGGGGTGCCGTCGCGCAGACGGTCGGCGGCGGCCGGAGCGGTCTCGGGGTCGTCGTCGGCCGGCGGTTCCGGGTCGCGCCATTCCTCGACCCTGGTGGGCTGGCCGGAGCGTTCCATGCCCTCGAGCTCGTGCTTGAGCTCGTCATCCTGCCGGGGGCCGTGCTTGTCGCTGCCTCGCTGCACGGTGGTCTCACCTCCAGGGTGCGATACGTGCCGTTCCGTGGGACACGTACCCGAAACCGGCAGCGGTCAACGACGTCGCCGCGATCGCTGGTCAGCCGGCGACGAACGACAAACGCAGCCGGCGGTCCGGATTGTCGACGTTGGAGTCGACCACCACCACGCTCTGCCAGGTGCCGAGCGCGGGCTCGCCATCGAGCACGGGTAACACCAGCGACGGGGCCACGAACGCCGGCAGCACGTGATCGCGGCCGTGGCCTGTGCTGCCGTGGCGGTGCCGGTAGATGTCCTGACGCGGTAGCAGGCGGTCGACGGCGCCGGCGAGGTCGGGCTCGGTGCCGGAGCCGGTCTCGATCAGAGCCAGCCCGGCGGTTGCGTGCGGCACGAACAGGTGGCACAGGCCGTCGCCGCGGCCGCGGCAGAACCGATGCACGTCGGAGGTCACATCTGTGACCAGGTCGGAGCCGGTACGAAGCTCGATGATCTCACTGTCCACACGCACCATTCTCCTCGCGCATTCCGGAAAGCCTTGACCTGCCCGTAATCTTCTGGCCTACGAGACGGTCACCACGGTCGAGGCGAGGTGAGGCGGGAGGCGAGCGGAAATCGGCGACGACTTCGACGCGATGCTCGCCGCGGCGCGCTCCGGTGCGTCGTGGGCGTTCGAGCGCCTCTACGCCGAGCTCGCCCCCGCCGTTGCCGGCTACCTGCGCCTTCAGGGCGCCGCGGAGCCGGAGGACCTCACCAGTGAGGTGTTCCTGGGTGTCTTCGCCGGGCTGAGCGGCTTCGACGGCACCGAGACGCAGTTCCGCTCCTGGGTGTTCACCATCGCCCACCGGCGGCTGATCGACGAACGTCGCCGCGCGGTCCGGCGTCCGGCGACACCCACGGACGACCCCGTCCTGCTGGACCGGCCGGGTGGCGACGCCGAGGCCGACGCCATCGACGCTATCGGCCTGCGGCGGGTGCTGGAGTTGTGCGCGACGCTCTCGCCCGACCAGCGTGAGGTGGTGGTGCTGCGCATCGTCGCCGATCTCACCGTCGAACAGGTGGCCGAGGTGGTCGGCAAGTCACCGGGCGCGGTCAAAGCGCTGCAGCGGCGCGGCTTGGGAGCGCTGCGAAAAAAAGTTCGGTAGAGGCCGTACCCCTACGGCGTCCGGCGGCGATTACCTGAACGAGATGCTTCCTCCGCATGGACTCGACGACGCGGCGATCCAGGCCCTGCTCACCGGCAAGGCCCCGGTCGGGCCCGAGCTCGCGCCGCTGGCCGGTGCGGTTCGGGAGATCCGTGCTGCCGGCACCCGTCCGGTCGCGGCGTCGGAGGAGCTGGCGGCACGGATGGCCAGCGGTGACTTCACCGGGGTCCAGCCCGCCCCGGTCCCGAACGCCCAACCGGCCGGTAGCCGCCTGCGCGCCTGGCTGGCGGGTTCCAGCCCCCGCGCTCGGGCCGTCGCCGGCGCGGCCGTGCTGTTCACCGGGCTGACGGCGGCCACCGCGGCCGGAGCGCTGCCCGACGGCGCCCAGGCTCGGGTGGAGTCGCTGATCGAGTCCGTGACACCGATCAGTTTCGACCACGAGCCGGGGCCTGCGGTCGTCGACATCGGCGACGAGATGCCCAGCCGGGGCGAGTCCGATCGCGGTGCTCCGGAGCAGACCGAGAACGATCGGCCGGACCCGACGACGCCGTCCGGCAAACCCGACGCCCCGCCGGGCAAGCCAGACACCCCGCCCGGCAAGCCGGAAGACCCGGGCAACCCGGTGAAGCCGGAGCGGCCGGAGAAGCCCGTCCCACCCGAGAACCCTGGGAAGCCGGAGACCCCACCGGGGAAGCCCGACGACCCGGGGAACCCTGACACGCCACCGGAGAAACCCGACACTCCGCCGGGCAAGCCCGACACTCCGCCGGGCAAGCCCGACACTCCGCCGGGCAAGCCCGACTCCCCACCGGACAACGCCCAGCGGCCGGAACAGACCAGCAAGCCGGAGAAGCCGGATCCTCCGGAGGCGCCGCCGGGCAAACCGAGCCACGACGACGGCCAGCAGGGATCCGGCCAGGAAAACCGCCCTACCGGGCCGAAACGGTAGGGCCCATGAACGCCCGACGTACGAATCCACGGTGACGTCGGGCGCAGGTTGCGGCCCCGGTTCGCTGCGGAGGCCGGGGTCGCAACCTACCTGTCTCGGGTGCCCGCCGTGGCGTGCAGCGGCGGGCACCCGACTCCACCGGTAACCTCGCGCGCCGTGGGTACGGGTCACCCGAACCCGATTCCGGGAGGTGCCCGATGACCCGGCGAGACCACGACCGCTCCGATGACGGCGACTTCGCCGACGAACACACGTCGACGACAGTGGCCGACGAGATGCCCGGCGGGCCGGAGGGGGTGCCGGAGCCCGAGTCGCCCAGTGGGCGCGGCGGCGACGGCGGCATGGACATGGACACCCCGAAGGACGAGTACCGGCCACGCGATTGACGGCGTGTGCCGTCCGACGGGTTCGGCTCACACGCTGATTCGGAAGGAGCCTTGGTGTCCACCGCCCCCACCGACCACACCACCGTCCCGCAGTCGGGACTGCTCGGCATCTACCTCAACGACCATCTGGCCGGAGCCACCGCGACGGTGCAGTTGGGCCGCCGGCTGGCCCGGCGCCTGGAGGGCTCGGCCGTGGGTGAGCAGCTGTCGGAGCTGGCCGAGGAGCTCGCGAAGGACCGGAACACCCTGACCGAGATCATGTCCGAGCTCGAGGTGCCGGTGCGCCGGTACAAGCTGTACACGGCGGCGGCCGCCGAGCTCGCCGGGCGGCTGAAGTTCAACGGGCACCTGTTGACCCGGTCACCGTTGAGCACCATCGTCGAGCTGGAGATGCTGCGCCTGGGTGTCGAGGGCCAGGCGAATGCGTGGCGGACGTTGCGAGCCGTGGGCGCCGAGCACGGCCGGCCGGACCCGGAGCGCACCGATGAGCTGATCGAGGGCGCGGTGCGGCAGATCTCGATGGTCGAGGCGATGCGGGTGCGGGCCGTTCAGCGGGTGTTCGGTATCGCGACTGTGCCGTGAGGGAGGATCCATGGAGGTCGCCGTCACCGGAGCCACCGGAAACCTCGGCACCAGTGTCGTCACCGCGCTGACCCGCGACGACGGTGTGCACGTCACCGGGATCGCGCGGCGCCGGCCGTCATGGAGCCCGCCCGGTACGTCGTTCGTGGCGGCGGACATCCGGTCGCCTGGACTGAGCACTCACCTGCGTGGCGCCGATGCTCTGGTGCATCTGGCCTGGGCCTTTCAACCCACCCACGACCCGGTGACCACCTGGGATGTCAACGTCCGGGGCGGCATCGCGACCTTCGAGGCGGCGGCCGCGGCTGGCGTCCGCACGCTCGTCTACGTGTCGTCGGTCGGCGCCTACTCGTCCGGCGCGGGGCAGCGGGTGAGCGAGGACTGGCCCACGCACAGCCTGCCCACCGCGGCGTACGGGCGCGAGAAGTCGTATCTGGAACGCTTCCTCGATGGCTTCGAGCTACGCCATCCCGAGATGCGGGTGGTGCGGCTACGACCGTGCTTCGTGTTCCAGCGAGCCGCGGCCAGCTCGCAGGGCCGGATCTTCGCCGGCCCGTGGGTGCCGAGGAGCCTGCTGCGGCCGGGCCGGCTGCGCGTGCTGGCCGTGCCGGCCGGCCTGCGCTTCCAGGCAGTCCACGCCGACGACGTCGGCGCGGCGGTCCGGTTGGCGGTGCATGGCCCGGCCAACGGCGCATACAACGTGGCGACCGACGACGTGATCGACGCGGCAGCCCTCGGCGAGATCTTCCAGGCCAGGGTCGTCTCCGTCCCTGGCTCCGTCGCCAAGACGGCGGTGGGCGCGGGCTGGCGGCTGCACCTGGTCCCAGCCGACGACCAGCTGGTCGCCCTGCTGTTGAGCCTGCCGACGCTGGACAGCGGCCGGGTCCGCCGTGAGCTGGGCTGGCAGCCGGTCCACAGCGGCCGCGCCGCCCTGACCGAGATGCTGACGGCGCTGGCCGACGGTGCCGGCGGCCCCACCCCACCGTTGCATCCCGGCCGGTTCCGGACCGGTCGACCGCTACCGGCGGAGCTGAGCCGGCGGGGCGCCGGCCGGGCTGGACCGAGCCCCGCATCGTCATGGGGCCGCTATTAGCATCGGGGTGTGAGTGCAGGGCATGTCGTCGTCACCACCACCACGGACACCGAGCCGGCCGCGCGCGAGCTGGCCGCCGGTGTCGTCGCCGCGCGGCTCGGTGCGTGTGCGCAGATCGTCCCGATCACCAGCGTGTACCGGTGGGAGGGCGAGGTGCGCACCGACCCGGAGTGGCGGGTGGAGATCAAAACGGCGGCCGGCGGGGTCGACGCGCTGGTCGAACATCTGCAGGCGGTGCATGCCTACGACGTGCCCGAGATCGTGGTGGTCCCCGTCGTCGGCGGCAGCGCGGAGTATCTGGCCTGGGTGGCCGACGAGACGACGTGAGGGGCGGCTTCCGGGCCCACGCGCGCACGTGGGCCCGGCCACCCGCTGCGCCTGACGGCGCGGGCACCCCCGTGACCAGGGCGCCAGGTCCTGCTCGGCGCCCTCGTCACTTCGATGACGCGCCAGGTGCCGACCGGGTTGCACGACGCTGCGACCTGTCGCGGGCGGCGGTGGTACACGGCCGGACACTCCGGGCCGCCGGGCGCAAAGGATCTTGATTCCGGCGTCCGGACGTGCCAGAGTGACGTCCGCACATGATCTCGAAGACTCTTGACACGATATGCGACGCTCAGTAAGGGTAGGCGTCGGATGGCATCGGGCTGGTGCGACACCGTCGCGTGGCCGGCCCGACCACGACGGCACGGGTAGGGAGAAGGCGGAGTTCCCTGCCTACGTGAACAGATGGTGGTGAAGCGTCCGTGAGTAACGACGTCACCGTGCAGAGCCGCGACTTCGGCGGCTGCACGATCCTCACCGTTCCCGGCGATGTCGACGCCGGGAAGGTGCACGAAATCCACGGTGCGGCGGCCGCCGCCGAAAGTCAGCACGTGGTCCTCGACCTCGGCAAGGCCAGGGTGGTGCACCCGACGGCGGCATCGGCACTGGTCGACCTCCACCACCGCATCCAGGCCCGCGGCGGAGGCGTCTGCATCGTGACCCGGGAGATCGGCGTCCGTTCGCAGGTCCAGCAGGTGGCCACCGGATCCCCGCCACACTTCTACGACGAGATCGGCGATGCCCTCGAGGCGTCCATGTCGGCCCGGCAGGCCTCCCTGAGCGATACCTGGGCCGACGCGGTCAGCTGAGGTCGCGGCCCGGGCCGCCGCGGCCGGCGGCGCCACCTGGAGGTGGCTGCCGCCGCCGGCGATCGTCAGCCGAGCTCGGCAAGCTCGGCGTCGTCGAGTACCAAATCCACGGCCTGCATGGAGTCGCGGATGGTCTCCGGCCGGCTGGAACCAGGGATCGGCACGACGTGCTGGCTCTTGGCCAGCATCCAGGCCAGGCAGACCTGCTGCGGGCTGACGCCGTGCGCGGCGGCGATGCGCCCGAATGCGGCGTGGGTCGAGCCCAGCTCGCCGGCGCTGGAGATGCCGCCCAGCGGGCTCCACGGCAGGAACGCGATGCCGAGCTCGTCGCAGAGCTCCAGCTCCGGCTCGCTGCTGCGGAAGCGCGGGGAGAACTGGTTCTGAACCGACACCAGCCGGCCGTCCAGAACCGAGTTGGCCAGCCGGATCTGCTCGGGGTCGGCGTTCGAGATGCCGGCCATCCGGATCTTGCCCTCGTCGAGTAGGTCGCGGATCGCGCCGATGGACTCCTCGTACGGGACCTTGGTGTCGGGCCGGTGGAACTGGTAGAGCCCGATGGCGTCGACGCCGAGCCGCTTCAGCGATGCGTCGCACGCCTCGCGCAGGTACGCCGGGGAGCCGTCGCGGACCCAGGAGCCGTCGCCCGGACGCAGGAGGCCGCCCTTGGTCGCGACGAGTACACCTGACGTGTCGCCGCCGTAGCTGGCCAGGGCGCGGGCGATCAGCGATTCGTTGTACCCGACCTCCCCGGCGAACTGGTGGTAGGCGTCCGCGGTGTCGATGAGCGTGACGCCGGCGTCCAGGGCCGCATGGATGGTGGCGATGGAGCGCGACTCGTCCGGCCGGCCTTCGATGGACATCGGCATCCCGCCCAGCCCGATGGCGCTGACCTGGGTGTCGCCGATTCGGCGGTACTGCATGGATGGACCTCCGTGCGAATGTCGAGGGGGCGGGTTCAGTCTCGATCGAGGGCCGCCTGTGTGTCCAACAGGACGAACCGAACGGATTGAGAAGCTACGATTCTGGATCGTGGAACTGCGACATCTGGAACACTTCATCGCGGTCGCGGAGGAGGGCCACTTCACCCGGGCCGCCCACCGGCTGCTGATCAGCCAGTCCGGGCTCTCGGCGTCCATCCGGGCGCTGGAGCGCGAGCTCGGCGCCGCGCTGTTCCACCGCAGCACGCGGCAGGTCAGCCTCACCGAGGCCGGCCGAGCGTTGCTGGCCGAGTCTCGGCGCGCGGTGGCCAGTGTGGAGGCCGCCCGTGAGGCCGTGGCGGCGGTGAACGGGCTGCTGCGCGGGACGCTGCGGGTCGGCACCGAGCAGTGCCTCGGTGCTGTCGATGTCCCCGGGCTGCTGGCCCGGTTCCGCACCTCCCACGCCGGCGTCGACGTCCTGCTCGACCAGGGCGGTTCGGCGCGGCTGCTCGACGACGTCCGCGCCGCCCGGCTCGACGTCGCGTTCGTCCCCGTGGTCGGGCCGGCGCCGGACGACGTCGAGCTGGTCCCGCTGGGCAGCGAGTCCATGGTGGTGCTCTGCCGCCCGGATCACCGGCTCGCCGGCAGCGGCACGATCAAGCTGGACGAACTGCACGGTTGTGGGTTCGTCGACTTCCAGCAGGACTGGGGCGCCCGGCAGCTCGCCGACCGTGCCTTCGCGAGCGCCGGCATCGAGCGGCACGTGATGATGGAGGTCAACGACGTCCACACCGTGCTGGAGCTGGTCCGTCACGGGCTCGGCGTGGCGCTGGTTCCGGAGCACGTCCGGCACAAGCGCGGCGCGGCCGGTCTCGACGCGCTGGGCATCGCCGACCCCGTGCCCGCGTGGGCGGTGTCGGCCGCGCTGCCCGCAGCGGAGCGGCGCAGCGCGGCCGTCGACCGATTGCTCGCGATGCTCAGTGCGATGGCGCCGAATCGCGATCGCGACCCGAGCGCCGGGTGACCGGCGGGGGCTCGGGCGCGCCCAGAGCGGCGCGGAGCTGACCGAGGATGCGGGCCAGGAGGCGGGAGACCTGCATCTGGGTGACACCCAGCTCCTGGGCGATCTCCTGCTGGGTCCAGCCGCGGAAGAAGCGCAGGTAGAGGATGCGCCGGTCGCGGGGCCGCAGGTCGCGGCAGGCCGGGGCCAGCGCGACGACGGCCTCGGCGCGGGCGAACCCGGCCTCGGACTCGCCCAGCGAATCCGCCAGCGGAGTGTCCTCGCCGCCCCCGCCGCGGTAGTCCAGGGAGGCCACGGTGAAGCACTCGTGCGACGCGCTGGCCTCGAGCACGTCGTCGACCTCGACACCGAGGTGCTCGGCCAGGTCGGCCGGCGTGGGTGCGCTGCCCAGGGTCTGGGTCAGCTCGGCGGTCGCGGCGGCGACCGCGGCATGCAGTTCCTGCACTCGCCGCGGCGGGCGCACCGTCCAGCCGTGGTCGCGGAAGTACCGCTTGACCTCACCGGTGATGGTCGGCACGGCGAAGGACACGAAGTCCTTGCCGAGGTCGGGGTCGAACCGTTGCGCGGCGTTGACCAGGCCGAGGTTGGCCACCTGGACCAGATCGTCCCGGTCGATCCCGCGGTTGCTGTACCGGCGGGCGATCGACTCGGCCAGCCGCAGATGCAGCAGGACCACCTCGTCGATCAGCCGCTGCCGCTCCTGCCCGCCGGCCTGGGCGGCCCGGCGCAACAGATCGTTCGTCAGCTCGTTGCGGTCGGTCTTCTCAAGGTTCTGGTGATGTGTACGTGCGTCAGTGGACGACAAGACCTGGGTCTGCATGCCGACACCTCTCCAGAATGCGAAGGGCAGTGGCGATTGCTTGACCACGTTGGAACCACCGAATCATGTTGCGGCTTCGTTATCAACCCCGTTGGGACAGAAAGGTCCGTCTACTTCGCTCAACGAGGGTCGGAGGCGCCCGCCACGGGCCGGCCGGTGCCCCCCGCGACTGCCCGCTGAGCTGCTCCGATCCGCTGCAGAGGGCCGAGTCGCGAGTGGACGGCGGGTGGTCAGGACCACTCATAGAGCCCCGCTCGCGGGAGAATGCCGGCATGGATCCGTTCGCCGCTGCCTGCCGCGCGGTGCCCGGAGTCCCGGTCCCGGAGCTGGCGCCGGCAGTCGCCACGGCCCGGCCGCATGGCGACGCTCAGTGGGTGCCCGCCGGCGAGCTCGAGCATCCGGCTGTGCTGTCGTCCTTGCTCACAGCGGCGCGCGGCGACGCGGCCGCTGGCAACGCCGTCGGCGCGGCCGTCGCGCTTGCTCAAGGGCTCACCTACACCCTCGCCGGCCCGTCACTGGCGGGATCCGCCGCTGCCGGCCTGGTGCTCGAGCTCGACCCGGCGTACACGTGGCTGGGTTTCGGGGCGCGAGGCTTCTGCGAACGGCTCGCGGTGCGGCCGCTGACGATCGTTCCGGCCGCCGGGGGCTTCGAGGACCGGCTGGCGCGACCGGTCGTGGCAGTACTGGAGCCGGCCTTCGAGCAGGTGCATCGGCTCACCCGGATCGGCCGGCGGGTGCTCTGGGCGGCGGTGGCCGACTCCGTGCACCAGATCATGCTCGGCACGGTCGTCGCCCGGGCCGGCGCGTGGCGGGGCGAGCAGCTGCGCACCGCGCTCGACGACGCCTGGGAGCGGGCGGCCGCCGTCGTCGACGCGCTGGCCGCAAGGGCGGCGGCGCCGTTACCGCGGCCCCGGCCGTTCCCGGTGGCCGACCAGACCTTCGCCGCAACCTGGCTGGTTCGGGGCGGATGCTGCTTCGTCTATCAGGAGGGCGGCGACTACTGCGTGACCTGCCCGATCATCGACGACGACGTCCGCCGGGCACGGCTGCTGCGCTGGCTTCGCGGGATCGCCGCGCCCGGCTGAGCCGCGCCCTTATGCACCGCTGCCCCCGCACCTCACGGTACGGGGGCAGCGGAGCGACAGCTCGATCAGACCGGACGAACCGCGTCCGCCTGCGGACCCTTCGGGCCCTGCGTGATCTCGAACTCCACGCGCTGGTTCTCGTCCAGCGTGCGGTAGCCGTCTGCCTGAATCGCCGAGTAGTGCACGAAGACATCCGGCTCGCCGTTGTCCTGTGCGATGAAGCCGAAGCCCTTCTCGGCGTTGAACCACTTGACGGTTCCCTGTGCCATGTGCCGTGTCCTCCTACGGGACGGTGACGGAAGCCGCACCGTGCGACCTCCGGGTTGCTGCCGCCGTCTCCCGCTACCACAGTGCTGGGCACAGAGAAGCGAAAAACGCCCGCGATAACATCCCACGGGCGTTCAAGGACGTGCGAGGAACTGTTACTGCAACCGCGGAAACAGTACCACCTTGGGCCCGCGCCGGGAAGCATACGATGATCGAACGCCAGTAGCACAAGTCCGAGTCCCACTTAGTGAACGCCCGGACTCAGGGGAGCTTCCACTCCACAGGCCGCGCGCCGAGCCCCTGGAGAAGCTCATTTGCCCTACTGAACGGCCGTGATCCGAAGAATCCGTTGCGTGCGGACATGGGGCTGGGGTGGGCCGATTCAATGCACGGAACGTTACCAAGTAGTGGCCGAAGATTTCTCGCATCGCGTCCCCACAAGATGGCGACGAATGGTGTTCCGCGCGCCACGAGTGCCCTGATCGCCTGCTCAGTCACTTCTTCCCACCCCTTTCCCCGATGCGCCCCGGGATTACGCGGAGCAACTGTCAGGGCACGATTCAGTAACAGCACGCCGTGCTCGCTCCATGGGGAAAGATCACCAGTGCTGGGAGTCGGATAGCCGAGGTCGGCGGAATACTCCTGGAAGATGTTGACCAGGCTCGGCGGCAGCGGCCGCACATCTGGCGCCACCGAGAAGCTCAACCCGACCGCGTGCCCGGGCGTGGGGTACGGGTCCTGGCCCACGATGAGCACCCGGACGTCGTCGAATGGCTGGGTGAACGCGCGCAGCACGTTCGGCCCCGAGGGCAGGTAGGTACGGCCGGCGGCGAGTTCGGCGCGCAGGAAGTCACCCATCGCCGCGATACGCGCGGCCACCGGTTCCAGTGCCCGGGCCCAGCCCGGTTCGACGAGCTCGTGCAAGGGTCGGGCAGTCATGCCCGAAACTGTAGCGACCCGCGGACGGTCACTCGGTGCCGGCGACCAGTGGTTCGAGGAGGAGGTCGGGGTGCCGGCGTTGGACCGAGGCGAGGCGCCACTTGTCGGGGAAGAGGGCGAGGAGCGCACCGTCGCGGCGTTCGGCCACCTCGACACCGGCTTCGGCGTCCAGGGCGGCGACGGAGTCGGCGTCGGTGCGGCGGGCCAGCCCGTAGGGCAGTTGGTCCAGGGCCACCGGGACGCCGAACTCCTGGCCCAGCCGGGCGGTGGCGACCTCGAACTGCAGCGGGCCGACCGCGGCGAGGATGGGTGCGCCGTCGCCGCGGCGGGAGGACTGCAGGATCTGCACCACTCCTTCCTCGGCGAGCTGTTCGATGCCGCGGCGGAACTGTTTGGCCTTGCCGGTGTCGGTGGTGCGGGCGGTGACGAAGTGTTCGGGCGCGAACGAGGGCATCGGCGGGAAGGTGACCGGGGCACCGTCGGCGTAGAGGGTGTCGCCGACGGTGAGAGCGTTGGCGTTGACCAGGCCGACGATGTCGCCGGGGTACGCGACGTCGATGGTCTCGCGCTCGCGGCCGAGCATGGTGCGGGCGTATTTGGTGGCGAACGGTCGTCCGGTGGCGGCATGCGTGACCACGGCGCCGCGTTCGAAACGGCCGGAGCACACGCGTACGAACGCGAGCCGGTCGCGGTGGGCCCTGTCCATGCCGGCCTGCACCTTGAACACCAGCCCGGAGAACGGTGCGTCGACCGGCCGGGCCACGCCGTCGACATCCGCGCGGGCCTCCGGGGCCGGCGCCAGTTCCACCAGGGTGTCGAGGAGCTGGCGCACGCCGATGTTCACCACGCCGGCTCCGAACAACAGCGGGGTGGTCTGGCCGCCGAGGAACGACGAGGTGTCGACGGTGTCGAGCAGGGCGACCTCGTCCAGCGCGGTGCTCCACTCCTCGGGGTGCCGCTGCTTCGCCTGATCCGCCGGCAGTGTCTGTTCGGCGGCGATGCGGGCACCGCCGGGGGCGCGCTCGAACGTCGTCAGCGTCTCGTCCGCACGGTTGAGCAGACCGTGGAAGACGCCGGCCTCGCCGACGGGCCAGTTGACCGGGGTGGCGCGCAGCCCGATGCGCTGCTCGAGCTCGTCGACCAGGTCGAGTGCGTGCATGCCGGGGCGGTCCCACTTGTTGACGAAGGTGACCACCGGCACGCCGCGGTGACGGCACACGTCGAACAGCTTCAGCGTCTGCGGCTCCAGGCCCTTGGCGGCGTCGAGCAGCATGACCGCGCAGTCGACCGCGGCCAGCACCCGGTAGGTGTCCTCGGAGAAGTCGGCGTGTCCGGGGGTGTCGAGCAGGTTGACGACATGCCCGGCGTACTCGAACTGCAGCGCCGCCGACGTGACGGAGATGCCGCGGGCCTGCTCCATCTCCATCCAGTCGGAGATGACCGCTCGCCGGCCCGACTTGCCGTGCACGGCACCGGCCTCGCCGATGACCCGGGCGTGCAGCGCCAGCGCCTCGGTCAGCGTGGACTTACCGGCGTCGGGGTGGCTGATGACGGCGAAGGTGCGGCGGCGGACGGCCTCGGCGGCCACGTCGGGCGCAGCCTGCGGCGCGGTGGAGATGGGGGGCACGCTCCCGATAGTACGGATGACCGGATGTGTCGGCAGCACGGCACGATTCCGCCTGGCCGGCGGACGGCCGGGCGGCGACCATCGGAACATGAACCGTGCACTCGTCGTCCTCGACGTCCAGGAGTCCTTCCGGCAACGCGACAGCTGGCAGCTGATCTCGGACCCGGACATCGCGCAGAAGATCGGGCGCCTGGTCGACGCGGCGCGCGCGGCCGGGGACCAGGTGGTGTGGGTGCTGCACACCGAGCCCGGCACCGGCACCGTCTTCGACCCCGACCTCGGTCACGTGCGGCTGCTGCCCGGGTTGGAGCCGAGAGCCGGTGAGCCGGTGCTGACCAAGACGTCGCACAACGCGTTCACGACGACGAACCTGCAGCAGCTGCTGACCGAACGGGGCATCGGTGAGCTGGCGGTCTGCGGCATCCGGACCGAACAGTGCTGCGAGACCACGGCCCGGCTGGCCAGCGACTTCGGGTATGCCGTCACGTTCGTCATCGATGCCACCGCCACCAACCCGATCGAGCACCGGGACGCGCCGGCAGGGCGCACCAACGCGGAGATCCTGGCCGACCCCCGGACGCTGCCGGTGGCCGAGGTCATGGCCCGGACGGAGTATGCGCTGGCGGGGCGGTTCGCGACCATCCGAACCGTCGACGAACTCACCGGTGGTACCAGCGAATCGCGTGCCGCCGTGGCAGGCTGACGTCATGGACCGAGCGCATGTCACGTCCTGGGTCGAAGGCTACGAGCGGGCCTGGCGCAGCCCGGGCGTGACGGCGCTCGCCGAGCTGTTCGCCGCCGACGGCAGCTACCTGCAGGGCCCGTACCGCCAGCCGGTACTCGGGCTGGCGGCCATCGAGGAGATGTGGGAGGCCGAGCGCGACGGCCCGGACGAGGTCTTCAGCATGGTCACCGAGGTGATCGCGGTCGACGGCGACACCGCGGTCGTGCGCGCCGACGTCGCGTACGGCGACCCGGTCACCCAGGAGTACCGCGACCTGTGGATCGTCCGGTTCGACGACGACGGCTGCTGCCGCGAGTTCGAGGAGTGGCCATTCGCGCCGCCGTCGGCGCGGCAGCCCAGCTGACCCCGCCGTCAGGACGGCGGCGAGAAGACCTCGCGGACGTCGCGTGGCTCGAACGTCTCGTGGGTCGATTGCGCGGCTCGGATGTTGTCGAGCGGGAACCAGCGCCCGGCGTCGTCGTCGCGGGACCACGCCAGCACGAACCACCGCCCCCGCGAGTGGGCGAACCCGAGCGGCTCGACCTGCACGGTGGCGGTGACGGCGGCGGCAGCGCCGTCGGCGCCGGCCTCGGCATCCGTGCGGTCGTCCGGTCCGTGGTCGATGAGCACCACCCGGCGGTCGCGCAGGGCATCGGTGAGCACCTGCCGGATGGGTCCGTCCGACGCCGCCGGTGGCTCTCCGGGGCGGATCCAGACCCGGTCGGCCAACTGCGCCACCTCGGCTCGCCGTTCGGGGGCGACCGCGCGCAGGATCTTCGCGACGGCGCTGGACCGGGCCGGCGCGAACGGCTGGTCGGGCACGGCCTGCAGCCCGACGACGGCGGCGAGCGCCTCGTCGGCGGTGAGGGTGAGCGGCCGCTGACCGGTGGGGTCGATGACGTACCCGCCCTGCGGCCCGCTGGTGGCCCGGATCGGGACGCCGGCCTGCTGCAGCGCCATGACGTCCCGTTTGATGGTGCGCGCCGAGACACCGAGCCGGTCGGCGAGCCAGGATGACGTCCGGCCCTGACCGCCGGCCGCCCTCAGTTCCTTCGTGAGCGTGTCGAGCCGGCTGGAGCGATTGACCGCGCGCCCCAACGCGTCGGAGACCTGTGTGGACGGCGGCAGCCCGGGGCGCCGAGGGTGCGGCAAGCGCGACGGCGCCGTCGCGCCGTCCGGGTCGTCGTGCTGAGCCGTCGCCTGGCCCTGGCTCCCCATCGGGTCGTCCTCCCATGGCCGCGCCTGGACCGGCGCGGCCGAACCACCATGATCGATACCGATGTACATAGCAAAGCAGACGGCCGGCCCCGACGTGCGGCTATACGTCGGCGCGCCTCGCACCAGGTGCGAATCCACGCCGTCGGTTACCGTCTACCTGTGAACGCAAGGCCGGCCGAACTCACCCAGATCGGCCCGTACCGGGTCCACCGCCAGATCGGCGAGGGCGGCATGGGTGTGGTGTACCTGGGATCCGCGCCGGACGGCCGCCAGGTGGCCATCAAGACCCTGCGGCCGTGGCTGGTCGGTGGCGCTGACGGCCGCCGCCGGTTCGAGCGCGAGGTCTCTACCCTCGTGCGGGTCCGCGGCCCGCGGGTGGCCGAGGTCCTGGACGCTGACGTCACCGCCGACCCGCCCTACGTCGTCACCCGGTTCGTCGATGGGGTACCGCTCACCCGGCTGGTGGCCGAGCACGAACCCCTGCACGGCAGCGATCTGCACCGGGTGGCCACCGGCCTGCTCGAGGCGCTGCGCTCGGTGCACGCCGGGGGCGTCGTCCACCGCGACGTCAAACCCGGCAACGTCCTGGTGACCTCCGATGGCCCAGTACTCATCGACTTCGGCATCGCGCACGCGGCCGAAGACACCCGGCTCACCGCCACCGGCTTCATCTCCGGAACCCCCGGCTACCTGGCGCCGGAAACCGTCATCGGCCAGAACCCGACACCGGCCACCGACGTACACGGCTGGGCGGCCACCGTCACCTACGCCGCGACCGGTCGCCCGCCATACGGCTACGGCCCCGACATCGCGGTGCTCGACCGTATCCGCCGCGGAGAACACGACCTCAGCGGTGTCGAGCCGGGTCTCGCGTCGGTGCTTGCCATGGCGCTGGAGGTCGACCCCGTCCGCCGCCTCGGCGTCGAGGCGGCCCTGACGATGCTGGCCGGGCCCGACGCCGCCGCGACGATGGCCATGCCTCCGGTGCCGCCGCCGGCCGAACCCGCCACCGACCCGGCCCTCGCCGCCACCGACGAGACCCCGGTCGTCACCGACGACACCGCGGCGACGGCGGCCTTCCCGCCAGTGCCGCCGCCATCACTGACCACGCGACCGGCAGGGCCTCCGCCTGCCCGCCCGGCCGCGCCGCCGCCACCTCCTCCGGCTCCATCGCCGCCGCGCGACCCCGGGGTGTGGCGGTCCCGGACGGCGCTGGTTCTCACCGGCCTGCTCGTCGCGCTGATCGCCGCGTGGGCGCCGTACGCCGGCGCCGTCGCCGGGCTCGGGATGTTGCTGCTCGGCCGCGTCACGTGGCGGATCCGCCGGCGGTTGTTCGAACGGCGTGAGCTGCGTGGGCAGCACCGCGGCGACCCCTTCCTCGCCGCGCTGGCCTCGCCGTGGGACCTGCTCGCATCCATCGGGCCGTGCGTCGGACAACTGGTGGTGGGGGCGGCCGGCGCGGTTGCCGTCGGCGGCCTGGTCGGCCTGACCGACGTGGGCGGTCTGCGAACCCCATATCTGGCCGGGGCGGTCGTGGGCACACTGCTGCTGTGGTGGGGACCGGGCACGGTGCGATCGCGGCACGGTCTGGCGAGTGTCGTGGCGCCGCTCGATCGAGCGCCGCGGACGGCGTGGGTGGTGCTCGGTGTGCTCGCGCTGGCCGTGTGCGCCGCCATGCTGAGCTGGGAGTCGCTGGGCACGGCGTGGTGGCCGGCCGACGGCCCGCCGAGTTTCGCCGAAGGATGGTTCAGCTGATGATCCACAGGTGGAACCCGGTGCGTGGCACGCGTCACACACTGTTCACCGTCTAGCATTCCATCGTTCGCCAACTCCGGCAGAGGAGCGTCGTGCGTTTATCTCCGCGAGACAACGCCTTCTTCGATCTGTTCGCCGCATCCGCACGCAACGTCCGCGACGGCGTCCACCTGCTGTCCGAGGCTCTTGCTTCCGATGCCGACCGGCCCGCCATCGCGATCCGGCTCAAGGAGGTCGAGCACCAGGGCGACGAGCACACGCACGAGATCATTCGCCGGGTGAACTCCACGTTCGTCACGCCGTTCGACCGTGAGGACATCTACCGCCTGGCCGGCGGCCTCGACGACGTGCTCGACGACGTCGAGGCCGCTCTCGACCTGATGGTCCTGTACCGGGTGGGCGATCTGCCCACCGGAGTGGGCGACCTCGCCGACGTCCTGGGCCGGGCCGCCGACCTGACCGCCGACGCGATGCCGAGGCTGCGCACCCCCAGCGACCTCAGTGACTACTGGATCGAGGTGAACCGGCTGGAGAACCAGGCCGACCAGGACTATCGGCGGCTGCTGGCGCGCATCTTCTCCGGCGAGTACGACGCGCTGACCGTGCACAAGCTCAAGGACGTGGTCGATACGCTGGAGTCGGCGGTCGACGGCTTCGAGACCGTCGCGAACATCGTCGAGCAGATAGCCATCAAGGAGTCGTGAGCCCGTGGAGCTCGCGCTCATCATCACGGTCATCGTCGTCGCTCTGTCCTTCGACTACACCAACGGCTTCCACGACGCGGCCAACGCGATCGCCACGTCCGTCTCCACCCGCGCACTGACGCCGCGTGCCGCGCTGATCATGGCGGCGACGATGAACCTCATCGGCGCGTTCCTCGGCACCGGCGTGGCACAGACCGTCGGTGCCGGCATCATCGAGGCGCCACAGGGCGACGGCGGACTGCTGGTGGTGCTCGCGGCCCTGCTCGGCGCCATCACCTGGAACCTCATCACCTGGTGGTTCGGTCTGCCGTCGTCGTCCTCGCACGCGCTGATCGGCGGCCTGATCGGTGCCGCGCTGGCGTCGATGAACGACGTCAAGTGGGATGGCATCCTCGACAAGGTCGTCATCCCCATGGTGGCGTCGCCCCTGGTCGGTTTCCTCCTCGCGTTCCTTCTCATGACCGCCATCCAATGGACCTTCCGGCGCGCCCACCCGGGCCGGGTCAACCGCGGCTTCCGGGTGGCGCAGACGCTGAGCGCGGCGGCGATGGCGCTCGGGCACGGGCTGCAGGACGCGCAGAAGACGATGGGCGTCATCACCCTGGCGCTGGTGGTCGGGGGGTACCAGAGCGGCTTCGACGTCCAGTGGTGGGTCATCGTGGCGGCGGCGTCGGCGCTGGCGCTCGGCACCTACGCGGGTGGCTGGCGCATCATGCGCACTCTGGGGCGGCGCATCGTCCACCTCGACCCGCCGATGGGCTTCGCAGCGGAGGCGGTGGCCTCAGGGGTGCTCTACACGACGGCCTTCGCGTTCCACGCCCCGATCTCCACGACGCACACCATCACCTCCGCGGTCATGGGCGTCGGTGCCACCCGGCGGCTGTCCGCGGTGCGTTGGGGTGTCGCGGGGAACATCGTCACCGCATGGGTGCTGACCATCCCGATGGCCGGCCTGGTGGCGGCGGGCTGCTACTGGCTGCTGCACATCCTCCCGGGCCTGAGTTCGATCTGAGGCGCGCCGGCTCCTTCGGCTCTCCGGGGACGTGCGGCGCCCGGCGCCCAGGTGGTCTGCTGTCAGCTACCACGATGCATGACAACGCTCCGAGCGTGCCGTGTCGTGCGGCCCGGCCGAGCTGGGCGAGGCGATGATCAGGTGACCGCTCGCGCTGAGTTGGTGTGTCGAGGTCATCTGATCGTGGCCGGTCCACATGCTGGAGACGATCAGGTGACCGGGCACGCACCGTCCCCGCGTGCGGTCGTCACCTGATCGTCGCCACTGACCTGATCAGGTGACCCATCGACGATCAGGTGGCAGTCGCGGCACCGGGCGACCGGGCATGGCGTCGCGGTCGGCGGGTGACAGGCTGCTCGGCGCCGACCGGATTCGGCGAATTGCGCGATGGATCACGTTGATCCCTTGACAGCGGGGACTGATCACGGCCACCCTCTCAGAGGGTAAGCGCTTTCCACATCCTGACGCCGACGTTGGATGGAGTACCGAATGCGCCGATCGAGCCTGTTGGCAGCCCTGGGTGCGAGTTCCCTGGTCATACCCCTGGCCGGAATCCAGGCCGCCGGGGCCGAAGACCCCGGTGTCGAAGTCCCCGCCGCCGAGACAACCGAGACGACCGAGACCGACGAGACGATCGAGGCCGGCTTCCGGGCCCTGGTCTTCTCGAAGGTCACCGGCGACGCGCACGAGTCGATCCCGGCCGGCCAGGCGGCCATCGAGCAGCTCGGTGTCGATCACGACTTCGAGGTCGTGCTCGCCGACGACACCGTCCTCTTCAACGACGCCGACCTCGCCACCTTCGACGTCGTCGTCTTCAACAACACGCACTCCACGGCGGACAGCGGCGACCTGCTGTCCGCTGAGGAGCGCGAGGCGTTCACCCGGTACATCCAGGACGGCGGAGGCTACGTCGGACTGCACTCCGCGGCCGACTCCGAACCGACGTGGGAGTGGTACGGGGGACTGGTCGGGGCACGCGTCTCCAGCCATCCCGAGTACGCCGAGACCGGCGGCACCCATCCCGGCCGGGTCACGGTGCTCGACCAGGTCCACCCGTCCACGCAGGAGCTGCCGCAGTTGTGGGAGCGCTCGGAGGGGTGGCTCAACCTGGAGCCGAACCCGACCGGTGACGTCCACGTCCTGGCCGAGGTGAAGCAGCGCGACGGCATCCCCGACATGGACACCGGCGTGCACCACCCGTTCTCCTGGTGTCAGGTCTACGACGGCGGCCGGTCCTGGTACACCGCCGGCGGGCATGCCGCCGCCGCGTTCGAGGAACCTGCCTTCGTGGGCCATCTGCTCGGCGGCATCCAGTGGGCGGCCGGCGCCGTGCCCGGCGACTGCGGAGCCACCGACGAGGACAGCTTCGCGATCACCCAGCTCACCGATGATCTGGCCGACCCGTTCGAGCTCGAGGTGACACCGGACCGCCGGGTCGTCTACATCCAGCGCACCGGGCAGATCAAGATGATCGACCAGGAGACGCTGGAGGTCAGGACCATCGGGGACCTCGAGCTGGGGCTCAGCACGGCCCGGCACTCCGACGGCCTGACCGGCTTCGCTCTCGACCCGGATTTCGCCGACAACGGCTGGTTGTACGTGATGTACTCCGACCCCGACGTCGCGCAGATCAACATCTCCAGGCTCACCTTCGACTTCGAGGCGGACCTGCTGGACATGGAGTCCGAGCAGCGCCTGCTGGAGTTCCCGACCTGGCGCAACGTAGGCCTGGCCAACGTGCACATGGGCGGTGCGGTCGAGTTCGGACCGGACGGCAGCCTCTACGCGTCGATGGGCGACAACACCGACTTCTCCCAGTCGGGGAACTTCGCGCCCATCGACGAGCGGCCCGACCGCGCTCCGTGGGATGCGCAGGCCACCTCCGCGAACACCAACGACCTGCGCGGCAAGGTGATCCGGATCGTCCCGACGGACGACGGCGGCTACGAGATCCCCGAGGGCAACCTGTTCCCGCCGGAGACCTCCGACCCGGAGCTGACCCGGCCGGAGATCTTCGCGATGGGCTTCCGCAACCCGTTCCGGATGACCGTCGACCAGCAGACCGGCGACGTGCTCGTGGCCGACTACGGCCCGGACGCCACCCAGCCCAACCCGAACCGTGGGCCGGAGGGCATGGTCGAGTGGAACGTGGTCAGTGAGGCCGGCAACTACGGCTGGCCGCACTGCGTCGGCAACAACATCCCGTACATCGACTACGACTTCGCCACCGGGCAGTCCGGCGAGCCGTTCGACTGCGCCGGCGGACCGGTCAACGACTCCCCGCACAACACCGGCCTGCAGCAGCTCCCGCCGGTCCAGGAGGCCTACGTCTGGTACTCCTACCAGCAGTCGCCGAACTTCCCCGAGCTCGGCGCGGGTGGCGCGGGTCCGATGAGCGGCCCGGTGTACGACTATGACCCGGAGCTGGAGTCGGACACGAAGTTCCCCGAGTACTACGACGGGAAGTGGTTCGTCTTCGAGTACGCGCGGCACTTCTACAAGACCATCACCCGCGTGGAGGAGGACCTGGCGTTCGAGAACGAGGAGTTCGACCCGGTGGCAGCCGGCGACCTGCTGGCGATCAACCCGTTCCTCGACTCCACGACCTTCCGCGGTCCCTTCGACGCGACGTTCGGCCCGGACGGCTCTCTGTACGTCATCGACTTCGGCTCCGGCAGCGGTGCCGGCCGCGGCGACGTGAACGAGGGCGCCGGGATCTACCGGATCGACTACGTCGGCGGCGACCGGCCACCCGTCGTCCAGGCGTCCGGAACGCCGACGTCGGGGCAACTGCCGCTCACCGTCGAGTTCTCCAGCGAGGGGACCAACCACCCGGCCGGGCTGCCGATGACCTATCACTGGTCCTTCGGCGACGGTGCCACCTCGGACGAGCCGAACCCGTCACACACGTACACCGAAGCGGGCAACTACACGGCGCTGCTGACGGTCACCGACAGCAGGGACCGCAGCTCCGTCGCGGCGGTCCGGATCTCGGCCGGGAACAGCGCACCGGAGGTGGACTTCAGCTGGCCGCCGCACGGCGGCTTCTACGACTGGGGTGACAACGTCGCCTACGACGTGACGGTGCAGGATGCCGAGGACGGGAGCACCGCGGACGGGTCGATCGCCTGCGACAGCATCGTCATCGGTGCGCTGCTCGGCCACGACCAGCACCAGCACCCGCTGGACAACTACCCGAACTGCACCGGCACCATCCCCACCATCACCGACGGCGGGCACGGGCTGGACACCAACCTCTACTACGTCCTGGAAGCAACGTTCACCGACGCGGGTGCGCCGGGCGTCCAACCGCTCACCAGCGGTGATTCGGTCCGGCTCAACCCGAAGCGGATGGAGGCGGAGCACTTCGCCGCCTCCGAGGGCGTCACCGTCTACGCCCGTCCGCAGGCCAGTGCCGGGGCGCGGCTCGGTGACATCACCGACGGCGACTGGATCCGGTTCGACCCGGTGAACCTGACCAACATCGACTCCCTCACGGTGGGCGCGTCCTCCGGCGGCCTCGGCGGCACCATCGAGGTGCGCCGCGACAGTCCCGACGGCGAGCTGCTCGGATCGGTCGACGTGCCGGTCACGGGCAACTACGACACCGTCGTCGAACGGACCGGCGATCTCACCGATCCGGGCGACACGTTCCCTCTGTATCTGGTGTTCCGCAACGACGAGTGGGCCTCCGGCGGTCCGGACCTGCTGGCTCTGGACTGGCTGCGGTTCAACGGCGCCGGTGTCACCGACCGGAGCGGCCCGCAGGTGACGGTCGAGGCGACGCCGGAGCAGGGTGAGGCACCGCTCGAGGTCACCTTCACCGGCTCGGCCACCAGCCCCGAGGGCGCCGCGATCACCGGGTACTCCTGGGACTTCGGCGACGGCGCCACCGCGGACGAGGCGAACGCCACGCACACCTACGCCGAACCCGGCGAGTACCTCGCGGTGCTGACGGTCACCGACGACGAGGGCCGGACCGGCTCGGCCGGCGTGCACATCACGGTCACGGAGCCACTGCCGGAGTGCCACGACGAGGGCGTGGACGAGTTCGACGCCGAGGCCCTGGATCTCGGCTGCTGGTCGTCGATCGTCCGCCACGACCCCGAGGGGTACCAGCTGTCGGACGGACAGCTGGTGCTGCCGACGGCGCACGGCGACATGACCGGGTCGCAGACGGACGCCCCGAACCTGATCATGCGGCCGGCGCCGGGCACCGCGTGGGAGGCCACCACCCGCGTCAGCATCGAGGCGAGCACTGCATTCCAGCAGGCCGGTCTGGTGCTGCACGCCGGCGACGACGACTTCGCGAAGGCGGTGGTGATGGCTCGTCCGGACGGCACCCGGAGGATGTCCTTCTTCACCGTCGCGGCCGGGCAGGAACGCAACACCGCCGCGGACTACGTGGCCCTGCCCTCCGATTTCCCGACCACCTTCGACCTGCGACTGACCAGCGACGGCCTGCAGGTGACAGCGTCGTACTCGGTCGACGGGGAGGAATGGACGCCGCTGGGCCGGCCGTACGGGCTGAGCAGCGGGCCGGCGTGGAACGTCGGGCTGGCCGCGATGTCCGGTGGAGGCGGCGACCCGAACATCCCGGTCGTGGACGCGTCGTTCGACTGGTTCCGGCTCACCGGGGCCGAGCCCCAGGTGTGCCCGGAGCCGGAGCCGCCGGCAGGCTTCACCTCGCTGTGGGACGGCCAGACACTCGACGGCTGGCAGATGGTGGGCAACGGATCGTTCACCGTCACGTCGGACTGCACGCTCATGAGCCGGGGCTCCGGTGGCCTGCTGTGGTACACGCCGGAGGCGTTCGGCGATTTCCACCTGCAGCTGAAGTACCGGATGAACAACCCGACCGACAACTCCGGTGTCTTCACGCGCTTCCCGGCGCCGGTGGACTGGGAAGGGCCGTGGGTTCGTCAGCCGGACGACAGCGTGCGCGGCTACGAAGTGCAGATCGAGGACAACCCGAACGGCGGTGACCCGCAGAAGACCGGCTCGATCTACAACTTCGCCACCATCACCGACGTGCTGGCGAATCCGATCGGGGAGTGGAACACCTACGAGATCCGGGCGGTGGGCCAGACGTACACGGTGACCCTCAACGGTGAGGTCGTGAACACCTACACCGGGGACGGCAGCCGGGACCTACTGGGCCACATCGGGTTCCAGAACCACCACGACGGCTCCGACGTGGAGTTCCGGGACGTGTGGATCGCCGACGTCGAGCCGTCGGCGTGCCCGGAGCCCGACACCCGGGAGACGGTCGTGGTGGGCGGTGTCGACAGCGGCGTACCCAACCGGGTCACCGCCGACGGCTGCACCATCAACGACCTCATCGACGACGAACGCGTCTGGGAGTCGCATGGTGCGTTCGTCCGCCACGTCGACGAGGTCGCGGCGCAGTTGGTTGCCGACGGCGTCATCGACGATCGGGAACGCGGCCGGATCGTGCGAGCCGCGGCGCAGTCCGGGACCGGGCGAGGAGCGGTGCCCCGGGTGAGGTGACCCCGTCGGCACAATGAGCGCCGGCCGCTTCGCCACGCCGCAGCGTGGTGGAGCGGCCGGCGTGTCGGCGCCCAGCCGCCGAACGACCGAGGCGGCCGATCAGCCGAAGCGGCCGGAGACGTAGTCCTCGGTGGCCTTCATCCCGGGGTTGGTGAAGATCTTCGTGGTGTCGTCCATCTCGATCAGCTTGCCCGGCTTGCCGGTGCCGGCGATGTTGAAGAACGCCGTGCGGTCGCTGACCCGGGCCGCCTGCTGCATGTTGTGCGTCACGATGACGATCGTGTAGTTCTGCTTCAGCTCGCCGATGAGGTCCTCGATGGCCAGCGTCGAGATCGGGTCCAGCGCCGAGCACGGCTCGTCCATGAGCAGCACCTCCGGCTGGACGGCGATGGCGCGGGCGATGCACAGGCGCTGCTGCTGGCCGCCGGAGAGGCCGGAACCGGGCTTCTCGAGGCGGTCCTTCACCTCGTTCCAGAGGTTGGCGCCCTTCAGCGACCGCTCGACGACGTCGTCGGCCTCCGACTTGCGCATCCGGGTGCTGTTGAGCTTCATGCCGGCCAGGACGTTGTCGCGGATCGACATGGTGGGGAACGGGTTGGGCCGCTGGAACACCATGCCGACCTGGCGCCGGACGGTGACCGGGTCGACGTTCGGGGCGTAGAGGTCCTCGCCGTCGAGCATGACCTTGCCCTCGACGCGGGCACCCGGGATGACCTCGTGCATCCGGTTGAGGGTCCGGATGAAGGTCGACTTGCCGCAGCCGGACGGCCCGATGAAGGCGGTGACGGAGCGGGCCTCGATCGCCATCGACACTCCCTCGACCGCGAGGAAGCTGCCGTAGTAGACGTTGAGGTCGCCGACGTCGATGCGCTTGGACATGTGGAGGATCCCTTGCTCTAGCGTCCGGTCTTCGGGGCGAACAGGCGGGCGATCAGCCGCGCGATCAGGTTGAGCAGCATCACGATCAGCACGAGCGTGAGCGCTGCCGCCCAGGCCCGGTCGAAGCTCGGTTGCGGGACCGAACCCGACAACGGCCGCATCGCCTGACTGTAAACGTAGGCCGGCAGCGACATCATCCAGTCGGAAAACGGATTGCTGTTGATCGACGACGTGAAGCCGGCGGTGACGATCAACGGTGCGGTCTCGCCGACGACGCGGGCGATGGACAGCGTGATGCCGCTGGCGATGCCGGAGATGGCCGTCGGCACCACCACCTTGACGATGGTGCGCCACTTCGGGACGCCCAGCGCGTACGCGGCCTCCCGCAGCTCGTTCGGCACGATCCGCAGCATCTCCTCGCTGGAGCGCACCACGACCGGGATCATCAGGACCGACAGTGCGACGGCACCGGCGAAGCCGTTTCGGGTGCCGACGCCGAACAGCACCGCGAACAGCGCGGCGGCGAACAGGCCGGCCACGATGGACGGGATGCCGGTCATGACGTCGACGAAGAACGTGATGTAACGGGCCAGCCGGCCGCGGCCGTACTCCACCAGGTAGATGGAGGTCAGCAGGCCGATCGGTACCGAGATCAGGGTGGCCAGGCCGGTGATCAGGAAGGTGCCGAGCAACGCGTGGTAGGCGCCGCCGATGAAGGCCGCCTCACCGTCGACGGCTTGCTGGTCGTTGAGGCCGGTCACGTTGCGCATGGACGTGGTGAGGAAGTCCAGGCTGAACCGGGCCATACCGTTGTCGACGACCGACCAGGCGACGGAGATCAGCGGGATCAGCGCCAGCCCGAACGCCGTGTAGACGAGCGTGGTGACCAGCTTGTCGGTGGCCTTGCGCCGGCCCTCGACGACCCCGGAGACCGCGGTGTTGGCCACCGCGAAGATCACGACGGCGAACGCGACGAACATCGCCCACGAGAAGCCGATGACGGCCGACAGCCCGGCGCCGGCGGCCACCGAGGCCGCCAGCACGATCGGCGTCGTGGCCCGGGGCAGCTGGTTGTGTGCCAGCGAGCTGGTGGTGGGGGTCCTGGTGTCGACGCTCATCAGTTGGCCCCCGAGAATTCCTTGCGCCGCGACACGATCCAGCGCGCGAACATGTTGACCGCCAGCGTGATGGCGAACAGCACCAGGCCGGCGGCGATGAGGGTGTTCGTCTTCAACCCCGAGGACTCGGGGAAGTCCAGCGCGATCTCGGCGGCGATGGTGTTGTTGCCGCTGGTGACCATGGACCAGGTGAAGCCGCCGGTCGACAGCACCATGGCGACGGCCATGGTCTCGCCGAGGGCCCGGCCCAGGCCGAGCATGATGCCGCTGATGATGCCGGGGCGCCCGAACGGCAGCACCGCCATCCGGATCATCTCCCACCGGGTGGCGCCCAGGGCGAGCGCCGCCTCCTGGTGCAGCGTCGGAGTCTGCAGGAACACCTCGCGGGAGATGGCGGTGATGATCGGCAGGATCATGACCGCGAGCACGACGCCGGCGGTGAGCATGGTGCGGCCGGTGGCCGAGGCGGGACCGGCGAAGATCGGGATGAAGCCGAAGTTGTCGGCCAGCCACACCCAGGCACCCTGGACCCGCGGAGCCAGCCACTGGATGCCCCAGAGGCCGTAGACGACGCTCGGGATGGCCGCCAGCAGGTCGACGACGTAGCCGAGGCCCTGCGCCATGCGGCGGGGCGCGTAGTGCGAGATGAACAGCGCGATGCCCAGCGCCAGCGGGGTGGCGACGATGAGCGCGATGATGGCCGCGGCCAGCGTGCCGAAGACCAGCGGCCAGACGTAGGAGAAAAAGCCTTCGCCGCCGTCGATCTCCGACGCGTCGGCCTGGAACGCCGGCAGCGCCTCGACGATCAGGAACGCAGCGACGCCGGCGAGCACGACGAGGATCAGCACGCCGGCGGTCCGGGTGGACCAGGTGAAGATCCGGTCGCCGGGGCGGGTCTTCGCCCGGGGTGTGTCGGACGCTTGCCGCGGCGGCGGGTTCGCGGTGGTGGTCACGTGGTCAGCTCCAGGTCGTGGAGATCACTCGGGTCATCCGGACACACCGCCGCGCCGGTCGGTCCACCCCGAGGGGCGAACCGGCCGGCGCGTCGGATTCCGGTCGGGCACGAACAGGGTCTCAGCCGACCTCGATGGCTTCGACGACGGCCTGAACCTCCGCCTGCAGCTCCGGCGAGATGGGCGCCGAGCCGGCCGCTTCGGCGGCCGCCTGCTGGCCCTCGTCGCTGGCCATGTAGCCGACCATGCCCTTCACCAGGTTGCCGGTGTTCTCGTCCGCGTAGGCGGTGCAGACCACCGTGTACGAGATCAGGACGATCGGGTAGGCACCGGACTCGGTGGTGTCCCGAGCCAGCTCGATGACGATGTCGTTGTCGGCCCGGCCCTCGGCGCGCGGCGAGGCGTCGACGACGGCGGCGGCGGCCTCCGCGGAGTACTCGACGAACTCCTCGCCGACACCGATGGCGGCGGTGGTGCGGTCACCGACCGCCGCGGCGCTGGCGTAGCCGATGGTGCCCTCGGCGGCGTCCACCGCCTGCAGCACGCCAGGCGTCTGGGCGCCGGCCTCACCCGGCAGCCCCGCCGGCCAGTCACCGCTGACCTCGTGGGGCCAGGCCGACGGCGCGGCCGCGGCCAGGTACTCGACGAAGTTCTCGGTGGTGCCGGACTCGTCGGAGCGATGCACCGGCGTGATGGCGAGGTCCGGAAGCGTCGCCTCCGGGTTGTCCGCCGCGATGGCCGGGTCGTTCCAGTTCGTGATGGTGCCGCCGAAGATGTTCGCCAGCGTCTCCGGGCCGAGCTGGAGGTTCTCCACGCCCGGGAGGTTGTACGGCACCGCGATCGGGTCGATGAACAGCGGCAGGTCGACGGCCGGGGCGCCGCACGCGGTCTCGGCGGCGGCCAGCTCTTCCTCGTCGAGGGCGGCGTCGGAGCCGGCGAAGGCGACCGCGCCGGAGGTGAACTGCTCGCGCCCGGCGCCGGAGCCCTCGGGTGCATAGTTGACGGTCACGTCCGGGTTCTGCTGCTGGAACCCGGCGATCCAGGCCTGCATGGCGGATTCCTGCGAGCTCGCGCCCGCACCGTTCAGGTTGCCGGACAGCTCGCTGGTGGTCTCGCTGCCGCCGTCGCCACCGGAACCTTCTGTCTCCGAGGACTCCGTGCTGTCGTCCGTGCTTGTGTCGGGGTCCGAACCACAAGCGGCCAGCACCATGGCTGCTGCACCGACCATGGCGACCGGCGCCAGCCGGCGGCGCGCAATGCTGAGGTTCACGTCTGGTGTCCTTCCTGGACCTATTCGTCCTTGCGTAACGCTAGAAACGTAGGTTTCCGAGATGACGCCGTGACCCGCCCCGAGTGAACGAGGAATGAACGGATGGCGCAGAGAAATCGACGTCTCCCTGACGTTGTGATGGCGGTCACGTGAACGGGCCGAGTGTCCGGTTGCGGTGAGGTCACGAACCGCCGCTGAGGGTGGTCACGGCACGGTCACGCCGCGTCGAGGCGGTGCCGGTCGACCGCGACCACGGCGCCGTCGTCATCGTGGTGCAGAACGGCGAACTCGGAGGGTTCCAGGGTGTCGCCGGGCTCGGCTCCGGCGGCCTCGAACAGCACGGGCAACAGCGGGCGATGCGAGCACACCAGCGCCGGCCCGTCGGCCAGCAGCGTGCGGATGAGATCGCCGGTCGGCTGTGCCGCGGATCCGGTGCGCAGGCTCTCCTCGGCCAGCGACGGCTCGAGCTCGAGCGTGACGCGGTGCTGCCGCGCGTAGGGCCGCACCGTGTCGACGCACCGCACGGCGTCGCTGGAGAGCACGCGGGACGGCGCCAGCGCGGCGAGCACCGGCACCAGGGCCGCGGCCTGGCGCTGGCCCGAGGCCGACAGCGGCCGCTCGATGTCCGGGCCGGACCAGTCGGGGCGGCGGACGGCCTGGGCATGCCGCAACAGCACCAACGGTGTGGTGCGCACCGGGGCTGCCAGGGCGGCACGTGCCAGGTCGGCGTCACGTTCGTACGTCAGACGCTGCAGAGCGTCCTCGACCGGCAGGAAGACGACCTCGTCGACCTCGTCGTCCGGTTCGCGTGGACCGGCGGTGGCGTCGGCCTCGGCCAGCCAGTAGTGCACGAGCTTGGGTCGGCCCGCCACGTCGTAGCCCTGTGTGGGGAGCCGGCGCCCCAGCCGGACTTGATGGCCGGTCTCCTCCCACACCTCGCGCGCCGCGGCGGCGAGTGGATGCTCGCCACGGTCGACCTTGCCCTTGGGCAGTGACCAGTCGTCGTACTTGGGCCGGTGGACGAGGCAGATCTCCAGGTCACCCGGTCGCTTGCCCGTCCGCCACATCACCGCCCCCGCGGCGACGACGGTGCCGCGGCGCGGGCTCACGTGGCAAGCCACCGGCGCCACTTGGCCCGCCGTACCCGCGGCCACACCTCGGCGAACCGCTCCCGCGCGGCATGGACGTGGCTCCGCTCCAGCGAGGCGAGCACGCCCAGCGCGAACGCGGCGTCGGACGACGCCTGGTCGGAGTTGGCCAGTTCACGGGCGGCGGCGGCCGCCTGAGCCGCGTCCTGGTGCTCGCCGAGGATGTCGGTGAGCTTCTCCACCTGCTTGGCGAACGCCGCGGCGTCGTCACCCATGGTCGGTGCGACCGCTTCCGCGGCGTACCGGGTCCGTTTGGCCGCCAGCCGGGCGGCGTGCCACTGCTCGTCCGGAGAGTCGTCCGCCAGCTCGGCCGCGGCGTCGTCCAGCCGGCGCCACGCCTTGTCGACCAGAGGTGGCAGGACCTCGCGGGCGGGGCGTTCGGCGTCGGTGCGGACGCGGGGGCGGTCGGCAGCCCGGACGAGCTGGTGCTGCAACGAGAGGTACCGGCGGGAGTCGAGCAGTTCCCCGATATGCGAGCGGGCGTCGGCGACCTTGCCGCCCAGCACCTCCGCCAGCACCAGCCGGACCTCGGCGGCGGGCAGGTCGGGCGGCAGGTCGTCGCAGTGCCGCTCGAGCCGTTCGCGGAGCACGTCGCCTTCGCGCACCGTGCCGAGGCTACGGGCGAACCAGGCCAGCTCGACGCGCAGCTGCTCTGCCCACGCCTTGCCGAGCAGCGGCCGGAACGTGCGCAGGCCGCTGCGCAGCCGGCGGGCCGCGACGCGCAACTGGTGCACCGCTTCGGCGTCGTCGGGATCGCGCCGGAACGCGATGTCGGCCGCGCGCAGAGCCCGGATGTGCTTGGCCAGATACGCCACCAGGGTGTCGCGGGCCGGGTCCTTCGGTCGCGGCGAGGCGGGTTCCGGCACCTCCGGGGGCGCGGCGGCGTTCGGTCCCAGCGCCCGCACCGCCTTGGCGACGAACTCGCCGCCCACGGCGCCGGCACCGCTCAGCTCGGCGGCGACGGCGTCGACCAGCGGGCCACCGGCGCGTTCCTCCAGTTCCAGCTCGCGGAATCGGGCCGCGACGGCGCCGTCGGTGCCGACGACGTGCACGGTGTCGTCGACCAGCTCGGCGACGTCGGCGTCGGCGGACCGGATGAGCTGACGGACCCGGGTGGTCCGCAGCGTGGACACCAGGCCGAGGGGCGCGTCGCGGACGATCACCCGGACGATCGCGGCCAGCCCCGGCGGCGGGTCGCCCGGCACGTCCAGCGGCAGCCGGACCTCGTCGCGTGCGCCCGGGCGATGGGGATCGACGGGGAGCTTGAGGTGCCACCCGTCGTCGTCGCCGCCGTGGGCGACCCTGCGGCGCAGCGTGATGCCCTCACGGGCCAGCCTCAGATCAGGAGTGTCGTAGTACGCCGATTCCAGCTCGACCTCGCCGAGATCGTCGATGGCGGTAACGCCCGGCAGCGCGGACAGGTCGGGGATGTGGAACAGGCCGTGCACGCGGAACTTCTGCTCGACCTCACGGACGGTGCGTGGTCGGGCGGTCTGCTCCGCACGGCTCACGTGGTGGCCTTCCGCCGCTGCTTGCGTTCGATCAGTACCCGTTGCAGATCGGTCAGCGGTTGGCCGTCGTCGGTGCTGTGTACCCGCTGCCAGGTGCCGTCGGACAGCAGGCGCCAGGACGCCGTGCCGGGATCGAAGGCGAGGTCGAACAGCCCGTCCAGCTCCTGCAGGTGTTCCGGCCGGCGCAGCCGCACCAGCGCCTCGACCCGGCGGTCGAGGTTGCGGTGCATGAGGTCGGCCGAACCGATCCAGTGCTCGATGTCGCCACCGTTCTCGAACGCGAAGATGCGCGAGTGCTCGAGGAACCGGCCGAGGACGCTGCGGACCCGGACGTTCTCGGAGAGGCCGGGCACGCCGGCGCGCAGGCTGCAGATGCCGCGCACCCAGATGTCGACCGGCACGCCGGCCGTGGACGCGTCGTACAGCGCGTCGATGATGGTCTCGTCGACGAGACTGTTGAGCTTGAACCGGATCCGCGCGGGCCGGCCGGCCAGGTGGTGCTCGATCTCGCGGTGGATCCGCTCGACGATGCCGTTGCGCAGGTAGTGCGGCGCCACCAGCAGCCGCTGGTACTGCGACTCCAGCGAGTACCCCGACAACGTGTTGAACAGGTGGTTGAGGTCTTCGGCCACCTGCTCGTCGGCGGTCAGCAGGCCGAGGTCCTCGTAGAGCCGCGCTGTGCGCGGGTGGTAGTTGCCGGTGCCGATGTGGCTGTACCGGCGGATGGTGCCGCCGGCTTCGTCGCGCACCACCAGGCACAGCTTGCAGTGCGTCTTCAGCCCGACCAGGCCGTAGACGACGTGGACACCGGCCTGCTCCAGCTTGCGCGCCCAGGTGATGTTCGCCTGCTCGTCGAAGCGCGCCTTGATCTCGACGACGGCGAGCACCTGCTTGCCGGCCTCGGCGGCGTCGATGAGGGCGTCGACGATGGGGGAGTCGCCGCTGGTGCGGTAGAGCGTCTGCTTGATGCCCAGCACCCGCGGGTCGGCCGCGGCCTGCTCGACGAAGCGCTGCACGCTGGTGGAGAAGGAATCGTACGGGTGGTGCACCAGCACGTCGGCCTTCGAGATGGCGGCGAACATGTCGGCCGGCGACGCAGACTCGACGTCGCGCAGGTCGCGGTGCGTGGCCGGCAGGAACGGCCGGTACCGCAACTCGGCCCGGTCGAGGTCGGCGATGGCGTGCAGCCCGGTGAGGTCGAGCGGGCCGGGCAGCGCGAACGTCTCGCCGTCGTTGACCCCCAGTTCGCGCTGCAGCAGGTGGAGCACATGCGGGTCGACCGTCTCGTCGATCTCCAACCGGACCGCCGGGCCGAAGCGGCGCCGCATCAACTCCCGCTCCATGGCGGTGAGCAGGTTCTCGGCGTCGTCCTCCTCGACCTCGACGTCCTCGTTGCGAGTGACCCGGAACGTGTGGTGCTGCAGCACCTCCATGCCGGGGAACAGCTGGGACAGGTGCGCGGCGATGACGTCCTCGAGCGGCACGAAGCGCTGCTCGGCCACCGGCAGGAAGCGCGGGAAGTTGGGCGGCACCTTGACCCGGGCGAAGTGCTCGGTGTCGTTGCGCGGGTTGCGCACCACGACGGCGAGGTTCAGCGACAGCCCGGAGATGTACGGGAACGGGTGCGCCGGGTCGACCGCCAGCGGCGTCAGCACGGGGAAGATCCGCTCGCTGAACAGCCGGCGCAGCCGCACGTGCTCGGCGTCGTCGAGATCGTCCCAGCGGGCGATGTCGATGCCCTCCTTCACCAGCGCCGGCAGCACCTCGCTGCGGAAGCACTGGGTCTGCCGGGCCATCAGCTCACGAGTGCGGTCCAGCGTGCGCTCCAGCACCTCGCGAGGCATCAGACCGCCCGCGGACGGGAACGCGACACCGGCGGCGATGCGGCGCTTCAGGCCGGCCACCCGGATCATGTAGAACTCATCGAGGTTGCTGGAGAAGATCGCCAGGAAGCGGGCGCGTTCGAGCAGCGGGAGATCGGGATCCTCGGCCAGCTCCAGCACCCTGGTGTTGAAGGCGAGCCAGGACAGTTCCCGGTCGAGGTACCGCTCCTCCGGTGTGATCGGCTCGGCCATGAGACAAATGCTGACACGTTCGGGTTAACGGACGGTAGCTAGGCCCGTGACCGATTCGGCCTATCGCCCGGTGACGACCGGCTCGCCGTAACGCAGAAGGGTCTGATCGAGCGTGACCAGACGCATGTTCTCGGCTCGAGCCTGGGCCACCAGCAGGCGATCGAACGGGTCGCTGTGTATCGGCTCGAGGGTCGCCACGTCCAGCACATGCGGCCCACGGACGTCGAGTTCGCTATAACCGGCCTCGATGGCGCCGTAGCGGAGCCGGCTCGCGTCCACGTCGAAGTCCGCCCGCCCGAGAGCTGTCTTGATGACGATTTCCCAGATCGAGACGACGCTGAACGCCAGCTCGTTCTCCTCATCGGTCAGAACCTCCCGCAGCCGCGACGACATGCGCGCGTCGTCGCGCGCCGCCCACAGGAGTATGTGCGTGTCCAGGAGGTATCTCATGTCTCCGAGCCGGTGAAGCCAGCCTCGATCTGCTCGGCGAACATGTCGTCGAAGTCGTCCGGCACCGGCGGGACCGACCGCAGGAATCCCAGTCTCCGATTCTGTGGCGGCTCCGTGATCGGGATGACGCGAGCGACCGGCTTGCCGGCCTTGGCGATGATGAACTCCTCGTGCACGAGCCGCGAGAGGTGTGTCTTGGCGTCGTGGATGTTGACCGTCTTCATGAGGCCTCCCCTCGCTGAGCCGAACTAACTACTTAGTTCACTCTAGCACCGCCGCTCCACCCCATACTCCCGTTGATCTTGGAGAAAGGGCGGAATCAACCGGACGAATCGGGCCGCGATTCCTCCATTACTCCAAGATCAACGGGGAGGGCCCGCGTCAGCCGCGGCGGTAGGCGACGTCGACGGCGTGACGGCCGAAGCCCAGCTTCTCGTAGAGCCGGACCGCCGCGGCGTTGTCGCCCTCGACGTAGAGCGTGACGGTGCGCACCGCGGCGGTCTCGGCGAGGTACCGCAGGCCGGCGACGGTGAGCACGGCCCCCAGCCCCCGCCCGTGCGCAGCCGGCGAGACACCGAGGACGTACACCTCGCCGATCGGCTCGTCGGTGCCGGCAGCGGCGGGGTTGGGGTCGTGCGGATGCACCTTCGTCCAGTGGAAACCCAGCAGCTCACCGGCGTCGTCCACGGCCAGCAGGAAACCCGCCGGGTCGAAGCCGGGTTCCGCCTCGGCAGCTCGGATGTCGTCGAGCGTCTGCCCGCCCTGCTCCGGATGCCAGCTGAACGCGGCGTTGTTCACCGCGAGCCAGGCTGCCTCGTCCTGGCCGGGAACGAACGACCGCAGCCGGACGCCGCCGGGCAGCGGCGGGTCGGGCAGCGGCTCCGTGCCGGGCCCGACGCCGCGGCGCAGTTGCAGCAGCTCGCGGGCACGGTCCAGGCCATGCCGGCTGGCCAGCGCGGCCGCGGCCGGGTGGTCGCCGTGCGACCACACCCACAGCTCGCCCGGCACCGCCGCCAGCAGGTCGGCCAGCAGCCGGCCGCCGATGCCCTGCCGGCGCCGCGCTGGGTCGACGACGAGCTCGGCCGCCAGCCGGTCGCCCTGCCGGGCCGCGTAGGCCGCGCCGGCGAGCGAGCCGTCCACCGTCGCCGTCAGCGCCACCGTCGTCGTGCCGCCGGGCGCCGCCGGCCACAGGTCGTCGGAGAACGGCGCTGCGCCGTCGGCGGCCCGGGCCCGATCGGCCAGAGCGGTGAGCTCGGGCAGAACCGCGACGTCGAATGAAGTGGACCGGTCGACCCGCACCGTGTTCAGCCCTCGGCCGGCGGCGCCTGCGCGGCTCGCCGCACCGGTGCCACCGTGGCCACCGGTTCCTTCGTCAGGAAGTCCAGGATCAGGGTGTTGACCAGTTCCGGCTTCTCCTGCGTCAGGAAGTGCGAGGTGCCCGGGACGACCGCCAGCTCCGCGTTCGGCATCGCGATGTACATCTCGTCGGCGGTGTGCCCGTGTGCGCGCAGATCCGGCGTGTAGACGCGGACCCGTTCGGCCAGCGCGCCGACGTTCGGCTCGAACCACCGGGCGTCGACCATGCCGCCGTGCAGCAGTACGAACGGGTCACCCGAGCCGTGGACGTCGTACCAGATCCGGGTCGGCCCTACCTGCACGTGATCAGCCATGTGGCCACGCCCCTTCGCCGCGTCCCTTCGAGACGACCCTAACCGCAGCGGGTGGCGTCGAGGCGGCTTCGCGGTCAGTCGGCCATGAAAGCGGCGCGCACCCGCTCGGCGGTGTCGTCGTCGGCGCCCTCCGGCTCAGGCAGCGCGACGTTGGCCGCCGACCGCGGGGACCGGCCCTGTTGCGGCGGGACGAAGCGGTAGCCGACGTTGCGGACGGTGCCGATCAGCGCGTCGTGGTCGGCGCCGAGCTTCGCCCGCAGACGCCGCACATGGACGTCGACCGTTCGGGTACCACCGAAGTAGTCGTAGCCCCACACCTCTTGAAGGAGCTGAGCGCGGGTGAAAACGCGGCCGGGATGCTGAGCCAGGAACTTGAGGAGCTCGAACTCCTTGTACGTCAGGTCGAGTGTGCGCCGGGCCACCTTGGCGGTGTAGGTGGCCTCGTCGATGACGAGGTCGCCGGAGCGGATCTCGTCCGGTGCGTCGTCGCCGACGGCGGCCAGGCGGCCTTGAGCGAGCCGCAGCCGCGCCTCCACCTCGGCCGGACCGGCGGAGTCGAGCAGGACGTCGTCGATGCCCCACTCGGCCGTGACGGCGGCCAGTCCGCCCTCGGTGACGATGGCCATCAGCGGTACATCGATGCCGGTGGTGCGGATGAGCCGAGTCAGGCCACGAGCCTGCGAGAGGTCGCGGCGAGCATCGACGGCGACGATGTCGCCGGTGGGCGCGTCCACGAGCGCGGAGGCCTCGGCCGGCAGCACCCGGACGTCGTGCAGGAGGAAACCCAAGGCAGGCAGGACCTCTGCGGACGGCTGCAGAGAGTTGGTCAGCAAGACGATGGTTGCCATGGTGCGACCTCCCGGCCTGATGAGTCCCATCGAACGCACAAGGGACCTGTCGGCGTCGTCGCCCAGGTCCCTCGTGGGGAAGAATAGCGGACATGTTGGGCCGTTTCCTCCGTCGCACTCCTGACGACGCCCCTCCCGGGGCCGGTGACGCGCGCCCGGCGGCGGTCCGGAGGCTGCTGGCGGCCGACGGAACGCTGCTGTACGCGCACCATTTCCGCCGCCGCGACGACGCCGCCGACGGCGGCGGACGTGGTGGTGGCGACGGTGGTGGCGACGATTTCGCCGTCGTCGTCGCCCACGGGTTCACCCAGAGCTCGCGCAGCCCGCAGATGAAGCGCATCGCCGGGTGGCTGAGCCAGCACGCCGGGGTGGTCCTGCTCGACCTGCGCGGCCACGGCCGTTCCCGCGGCCACTCCACGCTGGGCTGGCGCGAGGTCCTCGACATGGACGCCGCTGTCGGCTGGGCGCGCGCGTTGGGCTACCGGCGGGTCGCCACGCTCGGGTTCTCGCTGGGTTCAGCGGTCGCCATCCGGCACGCGGCCCTGCACCGCGGCGTCGACGCCGTCGCAGCGGTCAGCGTTCCGGGCGAGTGGCACTATCGCGGCACCGCGGCCATGCGCACGCTGCACCGGCTCATCCTGACCAGGCCCGGACGGGGCGTGCTGCGGCTGGCCCGGCGCACCCGGGTCTCGCCGGCCGGCTGGTCCACGCCCGACCCCATCGACGCGCGGGCCGCGGCCGCTGAGGTCGACGTCCCGCTGCTGGTGGTGCACGGCGACCGCGACGACTACTTCCCCCTGCACCACGCCTGGCAGGTCCACATGGCCGCCGCCCGGGGTGACCTCTGGCTGGAGCGCGGGTTCGGCCACGCCGAGGCCGGCGCCACCGAGTCGCTGGTGTCGCGCATCGGCGGCTGGCTGGACCAGCAGACCCGGCGGGTCGCCGCGGTCGAGGTGTGAGGCGGCCGGTGGCACAGGTGCGGTTGCGCTACTGGGCGGCGTTGCGGGCAGCGGCCGGCACGTCGTCACAGGTGGTGGAGGCGGAGACGCTCGCGCAGGCGTTGGGTGCGGCGCGCGCGGCGCACGCCGGCAGCCCGCGGTTCGCCGCCGTCCTGGACATCTGCTCCGTGGTGGTCGACGGCACCCCGGCGGGCGCCCGCGACCACGCCGGCATCGCACTGCGGGACGGTTCGGTGGTCGAGTTGCTCCCACCGTTCGCGGGCGGGAGCGGCGGAGCGGTCAGCCGGCCCTCGACGCGGTGACCGTGATCGGGGAGGTCCGCGACTGTTGTCGAGTTGTTGTCATTTCGGCCCAGGTGTGCCGCGCGCGTCTGGAAGCATTCAGATGTGCCCTCCCTCCAAGCCTCGCTGGCCGTCGCTGCCCTATCGGGCGTGCTGGCCCTCGCGTCGGCGTCCGGGAGCACTCTGCTGGCCGGCGGCGTCGCGCTCGTCGTCCTGATCTTCACGCTGGGCGCGGTGTCCGCGGCCCGGGTCCCGGCGGCCCGGTGGTCCGCCGCGGTGGCCGTCGCTGCCGCCGGTGGCGCGCTGGCATGGACGTGGGCCGATGAGACCTCGGACCTGACGCCCATCGCCGCGCTGCTGGCGCCGACCCTGCTGGTCTCGATCGTGGTCCAGCTGTTGCGCCAGGACGGACGTGCCCGTCTCACCGCGTCGCTGGCGTACTCCGTCACCGCCTGCGTGCTCGCTGTCCTTCCCGTGTGCTGGCTGGCCCTGCACGCCTCGCCCGACGGCCACTACGCCGTCGCGCTGGCGCTGCTCGGCGTCGGCGCGGTCGGCCTGACCGAAGTGGTGCCCATCTCACGGGCGGTGCGCCGGCTCATCGGCGTGCTGGTCGCGGCGGTCGGAACCGGGGTGCTGGTGTTGACCACCGGCTGGGTGTCCGAGGCCGTCCCGGCGGTCAGTGCCGTCGTCGTGGCCACGTTCGCCGGGCTGATGGCGGCGGTCTCGTTCGCGGCGGTGGACCGGCTGGCCGAGGAGTTCAGGCCGCAGCCGGTCCCGGTGTCGGTGAGCGTGGGCGAACCAGCCGGCGCGGACGACGGCTCGTCCGATCCCGGTGACGGCGTCGCCGCGGACCCGGGCGCCGCGCTGCCGCGTGGAGCCGCCGCGTTCCTCCCGCTGCGGGTCAGCCTCCCGTTCGTCGCCGCCGCCCCGGCCGCGTACGTGCTGGGCCGCATCTTCGTCGGCTGACTCACCTGCCGTCACCGGGAATCGGGCGCGCCGGGCGAGGCGTTGTCACCGGATGTGACAGGAGTGTTGATCGTCGTCGGCGTGCTGGCCGCGGCCTCGGTGTTCGGGCTGTGGTGGCGGCGTCGCGACGGACGCGTGGTGGAGGCGACGGTGAACGAGCAGCGACTCGGGCCGACGGAGCTCGGGACCGACCTGGGCTCGCGGGCAACGCTGGTGCAGTTCTCCACGGCGTTCTGCCAGCCGTGCCGGGCGGCGCGGGCCACCCTGTCCCACGTCGCGCGCGAGACCGACGGCGTCGTCCACGTCGAGATCGACGCCGAGCACCATCTCGACCTCGTCCGCCGGCTCGACATCCTGCGCACCCCGACCACGCTGGTGCTCGATTCCAGCGGCCGGGTGGTCCGGCGGGCCAGCGGCGCACCGCGACTGGCGGAGGTGCGGGCGGCGTTGCCGGCGCTGCCGGCCTGAGATTTCCGGCCATTTGGTCGCAGCGTGAGACGGACTGTCTCACGATCTGATCTGCACGGTGACGGCGGTGCAGCTTGCCCCTACTCTCGTGCCTATGTTCCGCACCGAGCTCTGGAAGCGCCGCGCCATCGACTTCGGTCGCGCCGCGTCCATGCTCTGTCGCATCTCCTGACAGGGAACGGCCGCGCCGTATTCGCCGGCGCTGATCACCCCTTCCGTTCCTGACGCACGTCTCACGTTCCGTCCCACGTCAGGAGGACCATGCCGAGCAGAATCGACCCACGCGGCCAGCGCTTCGCGGCCGCTGTCACCACGCTCGTCCTCGCGATCGTCCTGGTGACCGGCAGCGGCTGGCTGCTGGCCGCCCAGGGAGTCGTGTTCGCGGCCGGCGCGTTCGCCGGGCCGGCCCGCTCGCCGTACGGGCTGCTCTTCGCGCGCCTGGTCCGACCGCGGCTCGGACCGCCGGTCGAACTCGAGGACGCCGCACCGCCGCGATTCGCCCAGGCCGTGGGCCTGGCGTTCGCCGTCGTCGGGGTCGTCGGGTTCGCCTCCGGGCTGACCGTGCTCGGCTACGTCGCTGCCGGGGCCGCCCTTGCGGCGGCGTTCCTGAACGCTGCCTTCGGCTTCTGCCTGGGCTGTGAGCTGTACCTCGCCTACCGGCGTCTGTCCCCATCCCAACCCAACCCCACGGAGGTCGCGCCATGAGCCGCGAGTCCAGCCTCGTCTCGGCCGATTGGGTCGAGCAGAACCTCGACAACCCGAAGGTGGTGCTCGTCGAGGTCGACGAGGACACCGCCGCGTACGACAAGAACCACATCCGCGGTGCGGTGAAGGTCAACTGGTCCACCGACCTGCGGGACCCGGTGCGTCGTGACTTCGTCAGCAAGGAGCAGTTCGAGGCGCTCCTGAGCGGCCTGGGCATCTCGAACGACGACACCGTCGTCCTCTACGGCGGCAACAACAACTGGTTCGCCGCCTACGCGTACTGGTACTTCAAGGTCTACGGCCACGGCGACGTCCGCCTGCTCGACGGCGGCCGCAAGATCTGGGAGCTGGAGAGCCGCGAGCTCGTCGACACCGTCCCGGACCGCCCGGCCACCACCTACACCGCCTCGGACCCGGACAACTCCATCCGCGCCTTCCGCGACGAGGTCATCGCCGCCATCGGCGCGCAGAACCTCGTCGACGTCCGCTCGCCCGACGAGTACGCCGGCCGGCTGCTGGCCCCGGCCCACCTGCCGCAGGAGGTCTCGCAGGTCGCCGGGCACATCCCGACCGCGGCCAACGTCCCGTGGAGCAAGGCGGCCAACGACGACGGCACGTTCCGCTCCGACGACGAGCTGCGCCAGATCTACGGCGACGCCGGTGTCGACTTCGGCAAGGACACCATCGCGTACTGCCGCATCGGCGAGCGCTCCTCGCACACGTGGTTCGTGCTGCGGGAGATCCTCGGTGTGCAGAACGTGAAGAACTACGACGGCTCGTGGACCGAGTACGGCTCGCTCGTGGGCGTGCCGGTCGCCACCGGCGACGAGCCCGGGACGGTCTGATCGCGATGTGCGGAGCAACCACCGGCGGCGTGTCCCTCGACGGCGTCGACGTCTCGAAGCAGACCGTGATCCAGGGCGTCGTGCACCATGACGACGCACCGCTGGCCGGCGCGTACGTCCGGCTGCTCGACGCCACGGGCGAGTTCACCGCCGAGGTGCCGACCAGCGTCACCGGCCAGTTCCGGTTCTTCGCCGCGCCCGGCACCTGGACGCTGCGGACGCTGGCGCCCGGCGCCCAGCCCGTCGACCGCGCCGTGGTCGCCCAGTTAGGCATCACCGAGGTGGACGTCCGCGTCGCCTGAGCGCCCCCGAACGGGGTCGGCTACCGCCGGCCCCGTTCCGCTCTCCGCCGCCCCCACTCCCCGTTGATCTTGGAGTAACTACGGTATTGCTGGGCGATTTGCCCGATTGATTCCGCGCTTACTCCAAGATCAACGGGAAGTGGGGGGTGTCGGCTGGGTGACTGCGGCTGTCCGACGTCAGTAGACGAGGGCGCGGACGCCGTCGGCCATGATCTCCTCGACGAAGGTGGGCGCACCGGCGATCCGGACCCCGGGGATGACGTCGCCGGGGCCGATGTCGCGCCGCGCCGCGCACTGCGTGCACAGGGTGACGGTGCCGCCGGCGATCAATGCGTCCAGCAGGTCGGGAAGCGGTGCCGCGTGCGGCAGCGAGAACTCGGCCGCCCGGCCGGGCAGTGCGAACCACGCGGATTCGCCGGTCAGCCACAGCGATACGGTCGCGCCCGCGGCCAGCGCGGTCGACGCGACGGTGAATGCCTGCGAGCACCGCTCCGGGGCGTCCGAGCCGGCAGTGACCTTGACCACGAGCGTGCGATCCATGGGACGCAAGACTATGCCGCCCGGAGCCGACCAGTAGACTCTGTTCCGTGCTCGAACTCGTCTTCACCAGCATCCTGATCCTGGTCGCCGCCGCAGCCGGGCTGATGGCCGTGTTCGTGGTGTACAAGCTGTACAAGGGCCAGGCCTGACCACGCCGTGATCGAGATCCCGGACGACCTTCACCCGGCGTGCCTGCCCATCGCATGGCTGCTCGGCCGCTGGGAGGGCGCCGGCGTCGGCGACTACCCGACCATCGAGGCGTTCCGGTTCGGCCAGGAGGTCGAATTCACCTACGTCCCGGGCAAGCCGTTCCTCTCCTACACCAGCCGCAGCTGGATTCTCGACGACGACGGCAACCTCGTCCGGCCGGCGGCCCGTGAGACGGGGTACTGGCGGCCGCAGGAGAACGACGAGATCGAGGTGCTGCTGACGCACCCGACGGGGTTCGTCGAGATCTACATCGGTCAGATCGAGCCGGCCAAGGTCGAGATCGCGACCCGTGGCGTGCTGAAGACCGAGACGGCCAAGGACTACCGCACCGGCCACCGGCTCTACGGCCTGGTCAACGGCGCGTTGATGTACGTCTACGAGATGTCGGCCATGGGGCACGAACTGCAGCCGCACCTGTCCGCTGAGTTGAAGCGGGTGGCCGGAGCCTCCGACGCGCGGGACTAGCGACCCCGAGGCCCGAGGGATGGTTCCGGCCGCATCGGGTGTTCGATAGGAGCATGGAGTCCTACCGCAGCCCACTGCTCGAGCGGCCCGGCGCCGTCGAGGCCACCGAGCCGGACACGGGTGTCGCGGCGCATTACGGCGACCCGTTCCGTGAGCAGCGCCGGCTGGCCGGCGGGGACGGCGCCGTCGACCTCTCGCACCGCGGTGTCGTCCGGGTGAGCGGGCCGGACCGGCTGACCTGGCTGCACCAGCTCCTCACTCAGCACGTCGAGCGCCTCGAGCCGCACCGCGGCACGTCGGCGCTTGTCCTCGACGCTCATGGCCGGGTCGAGCACGCCCTGTACGGGGTCGACGACGGCGACGCCTTCTGGTTCCACGTCGAGCCGGGCACCACGGCGGGTCTCGCCGGCTACCTGGAGTCGATGAAGTTCTGGTCCCAGGTCGAGGTGGCCGACGTCACCGCCGACTACGCCGTCGTGTGGGAGCCGGTCACGTCGCCGGCCGACGGGTACCTCAGCCGGGTCACCGACCGGGGTCGCGACGTCTTCCTGCCGCGCGCGGAACTCGCCGGGTACGTCGAGGAGCCCGCGGGCGTCTGGGCGTACGAAGCGCTGCGCATCGAGGCGCACGAGCCGCGGCTGGGTCTCGAGACCGACGAGCGCACCATCCCGCACGAAGTCGGCTGGATCGGCACCGCCGTCCACCTCGACAAGGGTTGCTACCGCGGGCAGGAGACGGTCGCGCGCGTACACACGCTGGGCCGGCCGCCGCGCCGCCTGGTCATGCTGCACCTGGACGGGTCGGTCGACCACCTGCCCGACCACGGTGACCCCGTCGAGCTGGACGGCCGCACGGTCGGCACCGTCGGGTCGGCGGCCCGGCACCACGAGCTCGGGCCGATCGCCCTCGCCGTCGTCAAACGGAACACCCCCACCGACGCCGAGCTGCTCGCCGGTGGTGTCGCCGCCGCTCAGGAGGTCGTCGTCGACCCCGAGGCCGGGCTGCACGTGCGCGCCCAGCTCACGCCTCCAGGATCAGCGTCACCGGGCCGTCGTTGACGAGGCTGACCTGCATGTCGGCGCCGAACTCGCCGGTCTCGACCTGGGCGCCCAACCCGCGCAAGGCGGCGACGAACTCGCCGACGAGCGGCTCGGACACCGGGCCGGGCGCGGCCGCACCCCACGACGGCCGGCGCCCCTTTGCGGTGTCGGCGTACAGGGTGAACTGGCTGACGACGAGCAGCGGGGCGCCGACGTCGGAGGCCGAGCGTTCGCCGTCGAGAATGCGCAGCCCCCACACCTTCCGCGCGAGCTTCGCCGCCGTCGCGGCGTCGTCGTCGTGCGTGACGCCCACCAGGACCAGCAGTCCCTGACCGTCGGGATCGACGGCGCCGACGACCTCGCCGCCGACCTGGACCGACGCTGACGTCACCCGCTGCACCACTGCGCGCATGCCACCGAATCCTGCCAGTTCCCACCGACAGGTAGCGCCGCGTCCGATTGCCGCCAGCGTCGCGCCCGGTGTCCACGCAGGATCGAGGCATGAACACAACAACGACGCGGCTCACCGCTCGGGCCGCGATGATCATCGGAGGCAGCAGGGGCATCGGCGCGGCAGTGGCGCGTCGCTTGGCGAGCGAGGGCGCCGATGTCGCCTTCACCTACCGCGACGGCGCCGAGGCGGCTGCCGCGCTGGTCGCCGAGATCGAGGCCGCCGGACGGCGCGCACTGGCGATCCGCGCCGACAGCGCCGACGCCACTGCGGTGCACTCCGCCGTCGACACCGCGGCCGACCAGTTCGGCCGATTGGACGTGCTGGTCATCAACGCCGCGCTGTACCCCGTCGCCCCGATCGACGAGATCGGTTTGGAGGAGTTCGACCGCACCATCGCCGTCAACGTCCGGGGGCCGTTCGTCGCCGCGACGGCCGCGGCACGCCACCTCACCGACGGCGGCAGCATCGTCACCATCGGCAGTAACGTGGCAGAACGCATGCCCTTCCCGGGGCTCGGGCTCTACACGCTGAGCAAGACGGCACTGGTCGGGCTGACCAAGGGGCTGGCCCGCGATCTGGGCGGGCGGGGGATCCGGGCCAATCTGGTGCACCCCGGCCCCACCGACACCGAACTCAATCCCGCCGACGGGCCGTACGCGGACACCATCCGCAGCTTCACCGCGCTCGGCCGGTACGCCGAGCCGGCCGAGATCGCCGCCACCGTCGCCCATCTGGCCAGTGACGACGCCCGATACATCACCGGGGCGTCGTTGATGGTGGACGGCGGCTTCACGGTCTGACCGATTCGACCAGGTTCCACCCCCGCGGGCGCTCGGCGTGACAGGATCGACGGCGGCGTATCGGCGCGGGTCGAGGAGAGCGAGATGCACGCGGGCAGGGCGGTCCTGGTGGCGGAGGTGGTGCGGTCCGGACTGGTGGAGTCCCGGCACCATGGCACGGTCGTGGGGTTGGCCAGTGACGGCTCCCTGGCGTTCCAGGGCGGCCGTGCGGGCCACCCCATGTACCCGCGCTCGGCCAACAAACCGGCGCAGGCCGCCGCGATGGTGCGGCTGGGCCTGCCGCTCGACGGGGAACTGCTCGCGCTCGCCGCCGCCAGCCACTCCGGCGAGACCTTCCACCAGGACGGGGTGCGGCGCATCCTGGCCCAGGCCGGCCTGGGCCAGGGCGCACTGCGCAACACCCCGGGCTGGCCCATCGACCCGACGGTCATGGTCGAGTACGTGCGGTCCGGTGGCGCCCCGTCGTCGCTGGCGGCCGACTGCTCCGGCAAGCATGCGGCCATGCTGCTGACCTGCGTCGTCAACGGCTGGCCGACCGACGGCTACCTGAACGCCGAGCATCCGCTGCAGCGGGCCGTCCACGACACCGTCGCCGAGCTGGCCGGTGAGGCCATCGCCCACGCCGGCGTCGACGGGTGTGGCGCACCGCTGTTCGCGCTGACGCCGGGCGGACTGGCCCGGATGTTCCGCTCCCTCGCCACCGCCGCGCCCGGGACCCCGGAGCGCCGCGTCGTCGATGCGATCCAGACCCACCCGGAGTACACCAGCGGCACCACCCGCGACGAAGCCGAGCTGATCAACGGTGTGCCCGGACTGTTCTGCAAGGGCGGCGCGGACGCGGTCATGGCGGCCGCGCTGGACGACGGGCGGGCGGTCGCGGTGAAGATCGACGACGGTGGATCGCGGGCTCGGACGGTGGTGCTGGTGGCGGCGCTGCAGAAGCTCGGGGTCGAGGCGCCGGTGTTGGAGAAGCTGGCCACGGCGCCGGTCCTGGGCGGCGGCATCCCCGTCGGGGAGATCCGCGCCGCACTGCCCTGACGAACGGCGGGCGTCCACGGCGTGACACCGCGGCAAACGACAGCCGTCCCGGACCACGTACCCTTGTATCGTGCGTTCGTCCCGCCGCCTCCGATGGCGCATCGGACTTCCGGCGGTGATCATCGTCATCGCCGCCCTCAGCCTGGCCCCCTCCCGGGGGACTGTGCTGGATCTGCGCGCATCCGGCGCCATCGTCGAGCCGGGCGGCACCGTCGCTACCGTGCCGGCGGAGACCACCGAGACATTCATCCCCGGCACGAGCGTGCTGTCCTCGGCCGACCGCACCGATCCCGCCGTCGCGCAGCAAATCGAGGACGACCGCGACTGGCTCGCCGACGGCCACGTGCCGGGCGCCGGCACCCCGTATGCCGGCATGGCCGAACGCTCGCTACTCGACCTGCGGGTGCTGACGTCGGCATCCGGGGCGCTCATGGCGGCACCGGTCACCGCGTGGCGGCACGTCTGGCCGCGGGACGCGTCGTTCGCGGTGGCCGCCTACGCCGCCACCGGTCACCACGACGACGCCGCCGACGTGCTCGGCTTCCTGGCCCGGGTGGCGCCGGCCGACGGGCAGTGGGAGGCGCGGTACCTCGCCGACGGGTCCGGCACCCCCGACGACCGCCCCAAACAGCTCGACGGCACCGGCTGGGTGCTCTGGGCGGTCTGGATGTTCGCCGAGACGGCCGCCGACCAGGCACAGGCCGACGAGGTGCTCGAGCTGATGAGGCCCTCGGTGGTGGCGTCCGCTGACGCGATCATGGCCGAGCTGGGCGAGGACGGGCTGCCGGCGCCGTCGTCGGACTACTGGGAGAAGCGGGAGTCCGAGCTGACGCTGGGGGTGGCGGCACCGATGTCGCTGGGCCTGCGCGCCGCCGCCGCGCTGGCGCCCCGGTTGGGCGTCGACGCGACGGAGTGGAGCGCCGCCGCCCGCCGGCTCGACCAGGCCATCGAGGACGAGTTCGGCGCGCACGGCTACCCGCGCACGGTTCCCGACGGCGGCGCCGACGCGGCCGTCTCGTTCCTCGCCCCGCCGTTCGCACCGGCCACGCCGCAGGTCAGCGATGCCGTCCGCGAGACCGAGAGCGCCCTGCTGGTCCCCAACGGCGGCCACCGTCCGGGTGAGGCGTGGCGCAAGGACGTCGACGTCGCGTGGACCCCGGAGACCGGGCTGCTGGCACTGGCGCTGGCTGGCACCGGCGACCGCGAGGACGCCGAGCGGCTGCTGACGTTCCTCGACACCTACCGCACGCCGCTGGGTTCACTGCCGGAGAAGGTCGACTCGGAGGCCAAGCCGGCCTCCGTCGCGCCGTTGGCGTGGACGTCGTCGCTGGTGCTGCTCACGCTGGCGCAGCTGGAGGGCGGCCTGCCCGTCGTCCCCGCCGCCTGACCCGGAAATGATCACGTTCGGCATGGGTGTTCCCGCTCCTCGACGCATGCTTGCCTGGTGAAGCGGGAACACGCCTGAGCGCAGGCGCTAGCCACTGTTTGCATCTGCTTGCTCTTGTTAGCTACAGTCGAGGCATGACACGGCCCGGCATCGGCGAGTTCCTGAAGGAGCAGCGCCGCACCGCGCAACTGTCGCTGCGTCAGCTCGCCGACCTGGCCGGCGTGAGCAACCCCTACCTGAGTCAGATCGAGCGCGGCCTGCGCAAACCATCGGCCGAGGTGCTCCAGCAGCTGGCCAAGGCGCTGCGCATCTCGTCCGAGGCGCTCTACGTCCGGGCCGGCCTGCTGGACGAACCCAGCGGCGACCACGAGGTCGAGGACGCCATCCTCGCCGACCCGGTCCTCGACGAGCAGCAGAAGCGCGCGCTGCTCGACGTCTACCGATCGTTCCGTGCCGCCAAGCTCGGCCTGGACGCAACGTCGGGTTCCGACGCCACCAGCGACATTCCGAACCCGGAGAGGTGAATCATCATGCCCACCACGCCCACCACCGACCGCAAGCCCGTCTACGCTGTCGCCGGCGCCGCTGACGCCGCCGTCGCGGCCCTGCGTGAACTGCCGGCCAAGGTCTCCGAGGCCGTCGCCGACGACAAGCTGCGCGACGAGTTCCGCAGCCGCTTCGCCGAGCTCCCGGCCGACGTCAAGGCGTTCCGCGCCGGCTTCCCCGACCTGCTGCTGCAGGCCCAGTCGAAGGCGTCCGACCTGCCGCAGCGGGTTCGCGAGATGCTCAACCAGGCCGGTCGCGAGGCCGGCAAGGCCTACGAGGAGTGGGCCCTGCGCGGCGAGGGTGTCGTGACCCGGCTGCGCGGCCAGTACGGCCCGGCCGTCGACGGGGCCATCGCCTCGGTGCGCGGCCGTGTGGCCGACGCCGCCGACGAGGTCGCGGAGGCCACCGAGAAGGCCGCCGACGATCTCCAGGCGAAGAAGGGTTGACCCGCCCGAGATGACAACCGCCCGGCGCCGAGGAGGCGCCGGGCAGTTGTCGATCATGTCCGGATCGCCGCACGGTCACGTACAGTGGACGCGTGGACGGTTTCGGGAACTTCCAATCCGGGCTGATGCTGCTGCTGGGCGTGGCCGCGCTGGCGTTGAAGGGCTACGCCTTCATCGACGCTGTCCGGGTCCCCACCCAGTCCTTTCCCGCCGCCGGGAAGCTGACGAAGCCGATCTGGCTTGGCATCCTCGGCGTGGCGGTGCTGGTCGAGATCGCCGTGTTCCCGGCGCCCCTGTTCTTCGTCAACCTGCTGGGTGTCGTGGGCGCCGCGGTGTACCTCGTCGACGTCCGCCCGGCGGTCCGGGCCATCGGCGGCGGCGGGCGGCGCGACTCCAACACCCACGACGGCCCTTACGGGCCCTGGTAGGCCACCGGCTCCTGGCCGCCGGCCGGGACGCCGATTACTCCTCGGAGAGCAGCCGGAATGCGTCCTCGGCCAGCGAGAAGAACGCCGCATGGTCGGCCAGGGCCGCTTCGTCCGGCGCCGCGGCCTGCATGACGTAGACGAACCGCTCGCCGTCCTCCCGCTCGCCGTACCACGAGCCGGTGACGACGCCCGGGGCGCTGCCGCCCTTGTAGGCCACGTAAGGCCAGGCCGACTCGTCGATGGTCACGCCCCGGTTGTGGCCGAGGATCGTGCGCAGCATCTGCGCATCCGCTGGATCGGCGTCGGGACCCTCGCCGTCGTGCAAGGACGCCAGCACCGCGCAGATGTCCCTGGCCGAGCCGAACCAGTCGACGCCGAAGGTCCAGGCAGGATCGTCGACGTCGCGAGCTGACACCGTCAGTGCCCCGTCCGGCATCGCCCCGAGGAGGTCCCGGCGTTCGTCGGGGCCCGCGGCCTGCCAGTCGTCACGCAGGTCGTCCGGCCCCCAGCCGATGGTGAAGAAGTCGCGGGTGGTCAGGAAGGGCACGTTGCGGGCCGGGTCCGCGTGACCCATCTGCGCCATCGCCGTCTCGACGGCGTCCCGGCCGACCAGCTCGGTGAGCAGGTCCGACGCGGTGTTGTCGCTGATCGCGATCATGCCGGCGGCGGCCTGTGCCACGGACACCTGGGCGCCGTCGGGTTCGTTCTGTAGCTCCCCGGACGGCAGGCTGCGGGTGTCGGGGGTGATGGTCAGCTGGTCGTCCCAGCGAGCCTGGCCGGTGTGGACGGCCTGGGCGACAGCGCCCAGCACGTACAGCTTGAAGATGGAGGCCATCGGACGGGGCTGGGCGGAGTCGATCTCGGCGATTGGCTCGCACGTGTCGTCGTCGCCGACCCGGGCGGCGAGCAGGCTGACGTCGGCGTCCAGGCCGGTGAGCCGCTCGTGGACCTCCGCCCACGACTCCGCCGGGGCCGTGGTCGCGCCGGTGTCCGGCTGGAAGAACAGCGCGCTGATCGCACCGTCGTCGTCGACGGAGATGACCATGCGCCACGGCTCGCCGCTGCCGTCGTGCAGCCGGACGACGGCGTCCGCGCCGGCCTCGTCGACGTCGACGGGCCGCCACGGGCCGGCCGGGCGGAGTTGGTCGAACACCGCGGGGATGTCCTCCGCCGGGACCTCGCCGAGGAACACGTCGGCGAAGTGCTCTTCGGCTTGCGCCGGGGACGGGCCGGTGTCGGCGGCCAGCTGGTCGAGCACCCACTGGGCCTGCCGGCCGGCGGGCGAGTCCGGCAGCACGACCGGCGGCGCGACGGTGGCGGTGCCCTCGGTGGCGAAGGGCTGGCTGGGGGCGGGGTCAGACCCCGCGCCGCCGTCGTGAGTGCAGCCGGTGACGGCCAGGCCGAGGGCTGCCGCGACCGCGAGCGTCCGGGCGGCCGACGGCGACGACCGACGCATCCGGACCGCACCGCGCACTCGCCCACCCCGCCGTCGTCGACTCCGATCCCCGCCTGCCACCCTACGAAAAGGAGCCCCGGACGGCTGCCGGTGGCGCGCCACCGGCAGGCCGGTACGCTTCGCCAGCAGCGAACGAGAGGCTCCAGGGGCCTTTGGGGTGGAACATCGGGTACCAAGCATGGTGTTCTTGCAGGCACGGTAAGTACGACATCCGCCGCCGTCTCGATCCCGCCGTACCGCACGGGAGAGTGGCGGGCGACGGATATAGCATCGAGTGAGTCAGATGTGGAGCTCCCCGTCTCCACAGCCGACCGCTCGGCAAGGAGCGCCACTGATGTTCGAGAGGTTCACCGACCGCGCGAGGCGCGTTGTCGTCCTGGCCCAAGAAGAGGCCAGGATGCTCAACCACAACTACATCGGCACCGAGCACATCCTTCTCGGACTCATCCACGAGGGCGAGGGTGTGGCGGCGAAGGCGCTCGAGAGTCTCGGCATCTCGCTCGAGGCCGTGCGTCAACAGGTCGAGGAGATCATCGGCCAGGGGCAGCAGGCACCCAGCGGGCACATCCCGTTCACGCCGCGTGCCAAGAAGGTGCTGGAGCTGAGCCTGCGCGAGGCGCTCCAGCTCGGCCACAACTACATCGGCACCGAGCACATCCTTCTCGGACTCATCCGCGAGGGCGAGGGCGTCGCCGCCCAGGTCCTGGTGAAGCTCGGGGCCGATCTCAATCGGGTCCGGCAGCAGGTCATCCAGCTGCTTTCCGGCTACCAGGGCGGCAAGGAAGCGGCGACGGCCGGCGGCGGCCCACAGGGTGAGGCGCCGTCCAGCTCGCTCGTTCTCGACCAGTTCGGCCGCAACCTGACCCAGGCTGCTCGTGAGGGCAAGCTCGACCCGGTCATCGGCCGCGAGAAGGAGATCGAGCGGGTCATGCAGGTGCTGTCCCGCCGCACCAAGAACAACCCGGTGCTGATCGGCGAGCCCGGCGTCGGCAAGACCGCCGTCGTCGAGGGGCTGTCACAGGCCATCGTCAAGGGCGAGGTGCCTGAGACGCTGAAGGACCGGCACGTCTACACGCTCGACCTCGGTGCCCTGGTCGCCGGTTCGCGCTACCGCGGTGACTTCGAGGAGCGGTTGAAGAAGGTCCTGAAGGAGATCCGTACCCGCGGCGACATCATCCTGTTCATCGACGAGATCCACACGCTGGTGGGTGCCGGTGCCGCCGAGGGCGCCATCGACGCTGCGTCGATCCTGAAGCCGATGCTGGCCCGGGGCGAGCTGCAGACCATCGGCGCCACCACGCTCGACGAGTACCGCAAGTACGTCGAGAAGGACGCCGCCCTGGAGCGCCGCTTCCAGCCCATCCAGGTGCAGGAGCCCACGCTCGCGCACACCATCGAGATCCTCAAGGGGCTGCGCGACCGGTACGAGGCGCACCACCGAGTGTCCATCACCGACGGTGCCCTGGTGGCGGCGGCTCAGCTGGCCGACCGCTACATCTCCGACCGGTACCTGCCGGACAAGGCCATCGACCTCATCGACGAGGCCGGCGCCCGGCTGCGCATCCGCCGCATGACCGCACCGCCGGACCTGCGCGAGTTCGACGACCGCATCGCCGACGTCCGCCGCGAGAAGGAGTCCGCGATCGACTCGCAGGACTTCGAGAAGGCCGCGTCGCTGCGCGACAAGGAGAAGCAGCTCATCGCGCAGAAGATCGAGCGCGAGAAGCAGTGGAAGGCCGGCGACCTCGACGTCGTCGCCGAGGTCGACGACGAGCTGATCGCGGAGGTGCTGGCGTTCTCCACCGGCATCCCGGTCTTCAAGCTCACCGAGGAGGAGACCTCCCGGCTGCTGCACATGGAGGACGAGCTCCACAAGCGGATCATCGGCCAGGAGGACGCCATCTCGGCGCTGTCCAAGTCGATCCGCCGTACCCGCGCCGGCCTGAAGGACCCGAAGCGTCCGGGTGGTTCGTTCATCTTCGCCGGCCCGTCCGGTGTCGGTAAGACGGAGCTGTCCAAGACGCTCGCGGAGTTCCTGTTCGGTGACGAGTCGGCGCTGATCCAGCTCGACATGAGCGAGTTCTCCGAGAAGCACACCGTCTCGCGGCTGTTCGGCTCCCCGCCTGGCTACGTCGGGTACGAGGAAGGTGGCCAGCTGACTGAGAAGGTGCGACGGCGTCCGTTCTCGGTCGTGCTCTTCGACGAGGTCGAGAAGGCCCACCCGGACATCTTCAACTCGCTGTTGCAGGTGCTCGAGGACGGCCGGCTGACCGACGCGCAGGGCCGGGTCGTCGACTTCAAGAACACCGTGATCATCATGACCACGAACCTGGGTACCCGCGACATCGCCAAGGGTGTCAACCTCGGGTTCTCGGCGGGCGACGACGTCGGCGGCAGCTACGACCGGATGAAGGCGAAGGTCACCGAGGAGCTCAAGCAGCACTTCCGGCCGGAGTTCCTCAACCGTGTCGACGACATCGTGGTGTTCCACCAGCTGACCCAGGACGAGGTGCTGCGCATCGTCGACCTGCGGATCGCCGAGCTGGACGAGCGCCTGCGCGACAAGGACATGGGCCTGGAGCTGACCCAGTCGGCCAAGGAGCTGCTGGCCAAGCACGGGTTCGACCCCGTCCTGGGTGCCCGGCCGCTGCGCCGGACCATCCAGCGCGAGATCGAGGACACGCTGTCGGAGAAGATCCTGTTCGGCGAGCTCAAGGCCGGCGAGATCGTGCTGATCGACGTCGAGAGCGAGGGCCCCGGCGCCGGTACCACGTTCAGCTTCGCCGGAAGCCCCAAGTCCGAGCTGCCCGAGGCGCCGGCACCGGTCGCTGCCGGTGCGTCCGGTTCCACGGGAGGCACGTCCAAGCACGACAAGGCGCCGTCGTAAGGCGTCAAGGCCTTACCACAGAGAACGGCCCCGCCCCCGGACTCCGGTCCGGACGGCGGGGCGGTTCTCTGTTCGTCGGGCGAACTCCCGCTTCACCAGGCAAGCATTCCTGGGGAAGCGGGAGCAGCCATGCCGAACGTGATCATTTCCACCGAAGTGGAGAGGCGGATCGAGCTCAGCCGAACTCGATGTCGCACTCCTCGCTGACCTGGTCAGAGATGTTCTGCATCCGTGTGTCCATGTCCGCGTACTGCTCCATGCCTTCGAGCGACGCCGGGTCCTCGGGGTCGATCTCGGTGAACGCCTGGAACGCCTCGGCGGCGTACTCCCAGTCGCCCTGGACGTCGTCCGGAGCGGCGTCGGCGATCTCGTTCATCCGGTCCGCGAGGTCCTGCATCACGTCGGAGTTCTCGGGGTCGGTCGGGTCACCGCTGAGGGCGGAGGAGAAGTCCTCCTCGGTGTCGGTGATCAGGTCGCAGTACTCGGAGCTGTCGTCGCCACCGCAGGCGGTGAGCGCCAGCGCCATGGCGCCCGCGCCGAGCACGGAAACGGTCCTGGTGAATCGGCTCATTTAGTCGAACTCCTGAAAATAGTCCTCGTCACAAACGAGCTTCCCGGCGAAAGAAATCGACCCGGGAAGCCTCGTTGGACACTACCTGATCCACATCGGCGCCCCGGGCTGTTCAGTGTGCTTGCCGGTGATTGTCCGGTGCCGGGGGTGTGGGGATGGTCACGTCGGCTGTAAGTGTCTGATCCGGCCCGGTATCGCGAATGCCGCGAATGGGGTCGAATGATGCCATGTCCGGCTCATATGGCGGCCGCAGCCGCGGGCGTCGTCGTCGCCACCTTAGAGTGGCAGGGTGAGTAACCGTGAGATCGAGTGCTGGCTGACCGACATGGACGGCGTCCTCGTGCACGAGGACCGCGTCATCCCGGGTGCACCGGAGTTCCTGCAGCGGCTGGTCGACCGGGAACGCCGGTTCCTCGTCCTGACGAACAACTCGATCTACACGCCGCGTGATCTCCAGGCCCGGTTGGCCCGTTCTTCCGGTATCGATCTACCGGAGGAGGCCATCTGGACCTCCGCGCTCGCGACCGCCCAGTTCCTCGACGACCAGCACCCGCGCGGCTCGGCGTACGTCATCGGCGAGGCGGGTCTCACCACCGCGTTGCACGACATCGGCTATGTGCTCACCGACCGCAAGCCCGACTACGTCGTGCTGGGCGAGACCCGCACCTACTCGTTCGAGGCGATCACCCGGGCGATCCGGCTGATCGGTGACGGCGCCCGGTTCATCGCCACCAACCCCGACTCCACCGGTCCGTCGGCCGACGGTCCGCTGCCGGCCACCGGGGCGGTCGCCGCGCTCATCACGCGGGCCACCAACCAGGAGCCCTACTACGTCGGCAAGCCGAACCCGATGATGTTCCGCAGCGCCATGAACCGCATCGAGGCGCACTCGGAGACCACCGCCATGGTCGGCGACCGGATGGACACCGACGTCGTCGCCGGCATGGAGGCCGGGCTGCGCACGTACCTCGTCATGACCGGTTCGACCCGTCGCGACCAGGTCGAGCGTTACCCGTACCAGCCCAACCACGTCGTCAACTCGATCGCCGACCTGATCGACCTCATCTGACCGGGGTGATCGACAGGGGGCCGCTACCCCAAGAGCGGTAGCAACGCCCTGTCGATCACCGGGTCAGGACGACGCCAGGTTCCAGCCGTCGGCCTCGAAGCGCTCCGGGCTCCGCTCGCCGTGGAACGTCGGCAATCCGCGGGTCCGCAGCACGACGCCGTCGACGTACACGCCGCGGCCCTGGTACAGGTTGTCGGTCGTGTACCGCCAGCGCAGGACGGCCTCACCGTCGACATCCGAGAACTCGGCCCGGGCGCTCCACCACTGCCGGCCCTGATGGCCGCTGACGGTGCCGGCGTCGGCGTCGATGCGCTCGCCGCCCCGGCGGGCGGTGAACGGCACCGGCGACCAGGAGGCGCCGTCGTCGGTGGAGATCTCCAGTGTCAGCGGGTCGGTCGACTCGGTGTCCACGAAGAGGTCGAACAGCAGCGTCGAGTTCCCGTTCAGCTGGACCGGCAGGCTCAGCGTCGAGGTGCGGGCATCGCCCTCATGTGCCCGCCACGCATCGTCACCGGAACGCGGCGACACCGACAGCGCGTAGCCGAGCTCGTGTGCGACCGCGCGCCGGGCCGGGTTGATCGAGCCCCAGCTCCGGGACGGGTGCACCCGGTTGGACAGCAGGATCACGAACGAGCGCGACTGCGGATCGATGACCATGCTTGTTCCGGTGTACCCGGTGTGCCCGGCCGACGACGGCGACGCGAGCGCGTCCATGTACCACCGCTGGCCCAGCTCGAAACCGAGCCCATGAGCGTTCCCGGGGTAGGCGGTGTTCTCGTCGGTGAGCATCGCCTCGACGGTGTCCTGGCGCAGGATCCGCTCGCCGCCGTAGGCGCCGCCGTTGAGGATCGCCTGCGCCAGCAGCGCCAGGTCCTGCGCTGTTCCGAAGACGCCGGCGTGACCGGCCACCCCGCCCAGCGACCACGCGTTCTCGTCGTGGACCTCGCCGTGCACCATCCCGCGAGGCGGGGCCGCCTGGTACTCCGTCGCGGCGATCCGCGGCAGCAGCTCCGGGTCCGGGTTGTAGCCGGTGTCGACCATCCCCAGCGGCTCCGTGATGCCCTCGCGCACCAGGATGTCCAGCGGCTGCCCGCTGACCTCCTCCGCCACCAGCCCCGCGGTGATCATGTTCAGGTCGGAGTACAGGTAGGTGGTGTCCGGCGGGTTCGCCGGCGTGGTGGCGAGGACGGCGTCGATGCGGGCCTCGGGCGTCGGCCAGTCACGCCACAGCGGCAGCCACGACACCAGGCCGCTGGTGTGGGTGAGCAGGTGCCGCATCGTGATGTCCTGCTTGCCGTGGGCGGCGAACGCGGGCAGGTAGTCCGCGACGGGGGCGTCCAGGTCGATTCGGCCGGCCTCCACCTGCTGCAGCACCACGATGGTGGTGAACAGCTTCGAGACCGAGGCGAGGTCGTAGATGGTGTCGGGCGCGGTGGGCACCCACTCGTCGCGGGGCAGCTCGGTGCCGTCGCCGTCGGCGTAACGGAGCGCCCAACCGCTGGCTTCGTGTGCCACCACCTGCCCGTCGTGTGCGGCCAGCACGACGGCGCCGGCATACAGCGGGTGCGCGGCGCCGGGTGCGACCTCGGTGTACGAGGCGGCGGCGTCGACCAGGGCCTGGATGCGGTCGGCGTCGAGACCGACGTCCCCGGGGGCGGCCTGGCCGAGCACCGTCCGCGGCGACATGAACCCGTCGTGCGGGCGGTCGAACCGGCCGGCGTCGGGGTCGGCGCCGGCGGGGACGCCGCCCGCCAGCAGTGCGGTGGTGAGCGCTGCCACGACAGCGACCCTAGCCCGGCTCATCGACGGCCCCGGTACAGCAGGTACTGCTGGCGCAGCCGGTCGAACTCGGCCAGCTCGTCCTGCCAGGACGCGACGATTTCGTCGGCCGACGCGCCCGCGTCCACCATGATCCGCAGCCGGTCCGACCCGTGGAGCAGGTGGATGAAGCCGTCACTGGTGCCGCCCCCGCGCCAGGAGAAGTCATCCGGGTAGCGATGCTTGAGCGTGGTCAGCATGGTGACCCCGGTGCGGACCGCGTCGAACTTAGCCGGGTCGGTGAGGTGCAGTTGGACGCCGCCGCAGACCTGTCGGGTGAACTTGCTGAATGTCGGGACGAAGTAGGCCTCGCGGAAGTCGACGCCGGGCAGGTCGGCGCCGTTGAGGTCGTCGGCCCAGTGGTAGGTGCCGTACGGCGCGCCGATGAACTCGAACGGGCGGGTGGTGCCGCGGCCCTCCGACGCGGCGGTGCCTTCGAACAGGCAGGTCCCCACGTAGGCGACGGCGGTGTCCGGCGTCGGCATGTTCGGGCTCGGCGGTACCCACGGCAGGCCGGTCTCGGCGTACAGGGAGTCCGGCCGCCACCGGCGCATCGTCACGATCTCCAGCTCCTCGACGACGGCGCCGGCGTCGTCGGGCAGGAACTCGGCATTGAACAGCTGGGCCAGCTCCCCGACCGTCATGCCGTGCTGCTGCACGATGTAGCGCTGTCCGATGCCGGACTCGTAACCGGGGCGCAGCATGGGGCCGGCGGCGCTCCCGCCGATCGGGTTGGGCCGGTCGAGCACCACGAATTTCAGGCCCATCCGGGCGGCGGCCCGCATCGCCGACCACATGGTCCAGATGTAGGTGTAGAACCTCGCACCGACGTCCTGGATGTCGAAGACCACGACCTCGACATCGGCCTCGGCGAACATCCGCATGAAGCCCGCTTCCTGGGCACCATACGCGTCGTAGACGGTGACGCCCGTGCGGGGGTCTATGGTGGTCTCCTCGGCCTCGCCGGCCTGCGCGGAGCCGCGGAAGCCGTGCTCGGGACCGAACACGCCGACGATGTTCACGGCGCCGGAGGCGACCATGCTGTCGACGATGTGCGAGGCGTCGGCCAGGATGCCGGTCGGGTTCGAGATCACACCGACCCGGTGCCCGCTGAGCGCGCTCCAGCCGTCCGCGGCCCACTGCTGGGCGCCGGTGAGTACGCCCCTTCCGGCGCTGGTGCTCTGGGCCGAGGACGTGCCGGCGGCGGCGGACGCGGTTCCGGCGGCGGTCACGGCGCCGAGACCTGCGGTCGCTGCGCCCCATCCGGCTCGGGCGATGAACTGGCGGCGGTCCATGAGCGGCTCCTCGGGAGTCGGCGGATGGTGGGATGGACGTACGGGAGGACGTAGATCACCACGCGAGGCCGGTTCCGATCGGGTAGAGCACTGAGGCGTCGGCGGCGGGGACGTCGACCGGCAGCCGGCCGGCGGGCGAGATCTCCCCGGTGATGATCTTGGCGACGCTGCGCATCGAGACCGTCGTCGAGGAGTAGGCCGCCAGGAAGCCGGCGGACTCCGGCAGGTACGCAACGTCGTAGGGGTTGCGGACCGCGACGGCGGTGACCGGCGCGCCGGTCGCCGTCACCTCACGCACCAGCCGCTGCTGCCGGCCCTGCGGGTCGGTCGCCGTGGTGTCCGCGGCATTGGACGTGACGACGACGGTGAGGTCGTGGCTGCCCGCGGCCTGGACGGCGGCGGCGATGCTGGCGTCACTGGGCCGGGTACCGCTGGCGATGACGTCGACAGTGGCGCCTCGCTCACGCAGCGCGGCGGCGAGGTCGTTGCCGGCGGCCGTGTTGGCGGTGACGACGCTGACCGAGGTGCCCTCGGCGGTGACCGGCAGGATCGGTGCGCCGTCGCCGCCGGTGTTGCGCAGTGCCGTGACGGTGGGGTCGGTGATCCGCTCGGCGGCGATCCGGTGCGCCCGGTTGCCCACCACGCGGTCGACGGCGGCGACCTTGACGAAGGGGTCCTCGACGATGCCGCGCCGCCATTTCAGTTCCAGCACCCGCGTGACGCTCTCGTCGAGCCGCTGCTCGCTGATCTCGCCGCTGCGCACGGCGTTCAGCACCGCCTGGTACATGACGTCCATCTCGCCGTCCTCGGGCACCAACAGCTGGTCGACGCCGGCCAGCAGGGCCAGCACCGGGACTCGGTCCGGCCCGAAGTGCTCACGGATGGCGTCCATGTTGAGCGCGTCGGTGATGACGACGCCGTCGTAGCCCAGCTCGCCGCGCAGCAGGTCGGTGATGATCGGGCGGGACAGCGTGGCCGGGATGCCGGATGGGTCCAGACTGTCGACCACGATGTGCGCGGTCATGATGACGTCGATGCCGGCGTCGATGGCGGCCTGGAACGGCGGCACGTCGATGGTCTCCCACTCCTGCCGGGTGTGGTCGATCTCCGGCACCCCGTAGTGGCTGTCGGTGGTGGTGTCGCCGTGCCCGGGGAAGTGCTTGGCGGCAGCCGCGACGCCCTCGCCGCGCTGGTAACCGGCGACCTGAGCGACGACGAAGTCGGCGGCGAGCTGGGGATCGGAGCTGAAGCTGCGGACTCCGATGACGGGGTTGTCCGGGTTGACGTTGACGTCGGCGACCGGTGCGAAGTTCTGGTTGATGCCGACGGCGCGCAGCTCGCGGGCGGTGATGCGGGCCGCTTCCCGCGCGGCGTTCGTGCTACCGCCCGCGGCGAGTGCCTGGGCACCGGGGAACTGGGTCGCCGGCGCCGGCATCCGCGCGACGATGCCCGTCTCCTGGTCCGCCGAGATGAGCAGCGGCGGGCCGCCGTCGTCGGTGGCGGTGGCCTGCAGGCCGTTGGACAGCCCCGCGACCTGCCTGGGGTTGCTGACGTTGCCGGACCACGCGAAGTAGATGACGCCACCGAGGTGATACTTGTCGACCACCTCGGCCGGCGTGTCCACGCCGTAGGCGGCCTGGTTCAGCGCGGCCTCGGCCGGGGTCACCGTGGTCGCGTCGGTGCCGTAGACGTGGGTGACGAACAGCTGGCCGACTTTCTCCTCCAGCGTCATCCGGGCCAGCTGGTCGGCGGCGTACTCGGCCGCGGAGTCCGCAGCAGAGGGCGCGGTGCCGGCGTTCGGTGCCGGTTCGGCCAGGACGGCGCCCGGCGAGGCCAGTAACGCGGCACCCGCGACCGCGAACGAACGCAGAACGCGACGGCGGTGAATCGGGGACATGCGGGGCCTCCCCAGGGGTAGGCGGTTGCCGTTTTCAACGGACCGGCTTGTGGCGGAACGTAGCGAAATGATTACCGTCGGTCAAGGGTGGTCACATCGGCAGGACGATGCTTCGCCGGTGGGCGCCCTGCCAGAGGCGCCGATGGGTCAGCCGACCGGCAGCCGGAACAGGTCGTCGTCCAGCGGCTCGACCAGGCCGTCGGCGACCAGTCCGTCCAGGGCGCGCTCCCGCTGGACCGCCACCGGCCACGCGTCGTCCAGGCGGACCTTGGGCACTGGTCCGGCAGCGTCGCGCAGCACCGCCATCAGCCGGCCGCGGGCCTGCCGGTCGGTGCCGTGCCAGGCCTGTCCGCGCCGGGGTGGGCCGTCGTCGGGCCGCGATCCGCCGAGCCGCCAAGCGCAGTCGGTGCTGACCGGGCAGCCGTCACAGCGTGGTGACCGGGCGGTGCAGACCAGCGCGCCCAGCTCCATGACCGCGACGGCCCAGGTGGGTGCGTCCTCGGGCGGGAGCAGGCTCTCGGCCAGCCGGCGTTCCGCTGCCGTCGTCGACGGGGGCGGGTACTGGGTTCCGTTCACGGTTCGGGCCAGCACCCGGCGGACATTGGTGTCGAGGACCGCGTGCCGGGCGCCGAAGGCGAACGACGCCACCGCGGCGGCCGTGTACTCGCCGACCCCGGGCAGCGCGAGCAGGTCCTCGTAGCTCGACGGCACTCGGCCCGCGTGTGCGTCGACGATGGCCCGGGCGGCGGAGTGCAGGCGAAGCGCGCGGCGCGGGTAGCCCAGACGGCCCCAGGCGCGGATGGCCTCGCCGGGCTCCGCTGACGCCAGCCCGGCCGGCTCCGGCCAGCGGACCATCCACTCCCGCCACACCGGGAGGACCCGCGCGACCGGGGTCTGCTGCAGCATGATCTCGCTCACCAGGACCCCCCACGGAGTCCGGTCCGCCGCGCGCCAGGGCAGCTCGCGCGCATTCGCGGCGTACCAGGACATGACGGCGGCGTGCATCAAACGCGATTCTACGAGCTGCGCCTCGGGTGCTCGGCACTCGGCACCCCCGGAGAATGCCGCAGGGCAGACGACACCGGCAATGACGCTCAGGCGGGTCAAAAAGGGCGGTAGCGCATAAATGAGCTTCGTGCCGATAGCGATGCGAATGACCTGGCCGCAGACTTCGTGATGTCCGTTGACTCATCGCTCGTCTGAAAGTTAGCGTCTTCGCCGTGTGATCAACACGCACATCCGATAAAGCTGGCCGAGTCCATTTTGGCTGGAAAAGAGAATCGAAAGAGGAGTACGTATGACTTGTGGAACGGCTGACAGGCGGCGCTCCCGCCGAACTGCGGTCAAGGCGGTCGCGGGCGTCGCCGGTGCCGCTCTGGCCGTCACCACCGCCGGGTTCCAGGCGCAGGCGGCCGAGGCCGGCCAGGACGCGCGCCAGGACGGCGACTTCCGGATCGCCGCCGACGGCTACTACGCCACCGCTCGGGTCGCCACAGCCGGAAACGCTCTGATCCCGGTGCCGGTCCCCGAGGTCGACGCGCACGTCACCGTCGGTCAGATCGAGTCCGAGGCGAACTCCGCCGGTATCGAGGGCGAGGACGAGGGCGTCCACTCGCGCGCGTTCGGCACCATCGCGAGCGTCGGCGGCGCCGGCGCCGAGTTCGACGTGCCGTACCTGGTCGAGCAGGTCGCGCTGCCGGAGGAGGCCGAGTCGGCCAGCTACGGTGTGCACGACGTCGAGGTGCCGATCGTGGGCACGCTCAGCGCCATCTCCGGTGAGGTCAAGGCCAACTGGAACAACGACCTGGTGACCGAGGGTGCGCCGGGCGGCGTGCTCACCTCGCTGTACTCGGGCGTCGGCCAGGTCGACCTCCTCCACGTCGACGACCTCGGGCCGGTCACCGAGCTGCTGCCGATCGAGCTGCCCGCCGGGAGCCCGCTGATGACCGTCGGCGCAGGCCAGCTCCTGCAGGAGACCGGCACGTTCCCGAAGGACGACGGCACCCTGGGCGCCTACGCCGAGGTCAGCGGCCGGTTCGCCGACCTCAGCATCCTCGGCGGCGCCGCCGAGGGCGGCATCTCCCTCGGCTTCGCCGGCGCCGACGACGGTGACACCCCGAACGCCTGGGGCCGTCTCGAGGCCACCGGCGAGCCGGGCGGCGCGTCGTTCGACTACGAGCTGCCGGCGCTGGAGCTGCACGTCGCAGACGAGGAGGTCATCGACGTCGAGCCGGGCTTCGACGAAACCATCGACCTGGGCGGGGTCTCGGTGAACCTCAACTTCGCCGACTACCGCGAGGACGACACCGTCATCGCCGAGGACGGCACCGCCGCGGCGGCCTCCGGTGGCGGCCTGTCCGTGCGGATCACCCTCAGCGTCGAGGTGCCGGTCGTGGGCGAGGTCGAGATCGGTAGCGCCGAGGTCGGCCTGCTGAGCTTCCCCGAGCTGAGCGTCGAGGTTCCCGAGGGCGGCATCTCCGAGCCGGTCATCCTCGAGAACTGAGTCGATCAAGACATGGCGGCACCACCCACCGCCGTGGGTGCCCGAAGGCTCGTGGCCGAGGGCATCGCGTGAAGTGAACACCGCTTGTGGGTCCGCACCCCGACCAGGGGAGCGGGCCCACAAGCTCGTTCCCGGGCTGTCGGGGCGAGTCAGACGTAGCGTTCGAGGATGCTGGACTCGGCCAGCCGGGACAGGCCCTCGCGGACGCTGCGGGCGCGGCTCTCGCCGACGCCGTCGACGGCCTGGAGGTCGTCGACGCTGGCAGCCAAAAGCTTCTGCAGGCCGCCGAAGTGCTCGACCAGGCGGTCGATGACGCTGTCGGGCAGCCGTGGCACGCGGGCCAGGAGCCGGAACCCGCGCGGGCTGACCGCGGCGTCGAGCTGCTCGCCTCCGCCGGGGAACCCGAGCGACCGGGCCACGGCTCCGAGGTCCAGGAGGTCGGCACCGGACAGCGTGTCGAGTGCGCTGATGGCCTCGTCGAGGCTGCGCCTGCGCCGCCCGGACGGTGCCGGCAGGTAGTCGCGGATGACCAGCTCGCGGTCGGTGTCGACGCCGGCGACGAGCTCGTCGAGCTGGAGGCTGAGCAGCCGGCCGTCGGTACCCAACTCGACGACGTAGCCGTCGATCTCGACGGAAATGCGCCGGACCATCTCCAGCCGCTGCGCGACGGCGACGACGTCGCGGACGGTGACGAGATCCTCGATCTCGAGCGCGGACAGCGTGCCGGAGACCTCGTCGAGGCGCAGCTTGTACCGCTCCAGCGTGGCCAGCGCCTGGTTGGCGCGGGAGAGGATCTGGCCGGCGTCTTCCAGCACGTACCGGATGTCGTCGACATAGATGGCCACGATGCGCATCGACTGACTGACCGAGATGACAGGGAAACCTGTCTGCTTGGCGACACGTTCGGCGGTGCGGTGGCGCGTGCCGGACTCGGTGGTGGGGATGGACGGGTCGGGCACCAGCTGGGTGGCGGCCTTGAGGATCTTGGTACAGTCGCGGTCGACGACGATGGCACCGTCCATCTTGGCCAGCTCACGCAACCGGGTGGCGCTGAACTCGACGTCGAGGGAGAAGCCTCCGGTGCTCATGGCCTCGATGGTCTTGTCGTAGCCGAGCACCACGAGGGCACCGGTGCGCCCGCGCAGAATGCGCTCCAGGCCTTCGCGCAGGGCTGTGCCAGGCGCTACAGCTGCCAGAGCCAGGCGCAACTTCGCATCGGCGCCGGCTCGATCGTTGCCTTGCACGTGACCCCTGTCGTGACCTGACGGCTTTCGTGGAATTCAGTGTACGGGCGCTCAGCGCCGCGCCGCGGTGGGACGGCAGACGACGCTGGGTTGAACAGTCTAGGGCGTTTCGTGCCCTTCTGTGGCGACGAACGCGTCAATACAACACAACGAATCAGGTGCCGGCGAGCGAAATCATGGCCGCATCAGGCCACGCCACCGACGGCCGCGGCGAGCGCCTGGCCGACATCGGCCACTTCGATGACCTTGATGCCGGCCGGCACCGGACCGGGGTCGGCCGGAACGAGCGCCGTCGTGAAGCCCATGCGTTCGGCCTCGGCCAACCGTCGTTGCAGGCCGACGACACGGCGGATCTCGCCTGCCAGACCGACCTCGCCGAGCGCGGTGAGCGCCGGCGGCAGTGGCCGGCCGGACGCGGCGCTGGCCACGGCGAGCATCATGGCGAGATCGGCGGAGGGCTCAGTCAGCTTGGCCCCGCCGACGGTGGATGTATAGACGTCGCTGCTGCTCAGCCGGACATTGCCACGGCGTTCGAGCACTGCCAGCACCATGGCCACACGGGAGGAGTCCAGCCCGCTGTTCGCCCGCCGCGGCGTGGCCAACGCGGAGGTGGCGACCAACGCTTGCACCTCGCCCAGCAGTGGCCGGCGCCCCTCGAGCGTCACCGTGATGCAGGTGCCCGGCACCGGGGCGGCGTGCCGTGACAGGAACAGCCCGGTGGGGTCGGCCAGCGAGCTGATGCCGGTGTCGGTGAGGTCGAAGCAGCCGACCTCGTCAGCCGGGCCGTAGCGGTTCTTGATGGTGCGCACGAGCCGCAGCCGCGAATGGCGGTCGCCCTCGAACTGCAGGACCACGTCGACCAGGTGCTCGAGCACCCGCGGGCCGGCGATGCCGCCGTCCTTGGTGACGTGACCCACCAGGATGGTGGCGATGCCGCGTTCCTTGGCCACCCGGATCATCGCCGCCGCGACCTCGCGGACCTGGGTGACCCCGCCCGCCGCGCCGTCGGTCGCCGGGTTGGAGACCGTCTGCACCGAGTCGAGCACGATCAGCGACGGCTGCACCGCCTCCACGTGCCCCAGCACCGCCGACAGGTCGGTCTCGGACGCCAGGTACAGATGGTCGGCCAGTGCGCCCGTGCGCTCGGCCCGCAGCCGGACCTGGGAGGCGGACTCCTCACCGGTGACGTAGAGGGCGCGGCCCGCTTCGTGCGCCCAGCGCGCGCTCACATCCAGCAGCAGCGTCGACTTGCCGACGCCCGGCTCGCCGGCCAGCAGGATGACGGCACCCTGGACCAGCCCGCCGCCGAGCGCACGGTCGAACTCGCCCACACCGGTGGGCCGCGACCGCGCCACCTCGAGGCCGACCGCCGCGATGGGTCGCGCCGCCTCGGCTACCGGGCCGGCGGCGACGGCACCGGCCCGTGGCGCGCCGGCAGCCTCGACGGTGCCCCAGGCCTGGCACTCACCGCAGCGGCCGACCCATTTCGCCGTCGTCCAGCCGCACTCGCCGCACCGGAAGATCTGTGCTGCCTTCGCCATGCCTCGAACCGTAGCCTGGCCGTCCGACAACGTGGCGCGAACGCCGTCGTCGTCAGAAGCGGCGCCAGAACAGGTTGACCGCGTAGTCGACGGAGCTGCCCGAATGCTCAGCGAGTATGGCGTCCGCGGTGTCGGGTGCGAACTCGATGCGTACGACCGCCTCGAAGGTCCGCCGGTCGGGCATCGCCCAGCGCATCTCCAGGGACTCGCGGTGCCATCCCTGACGGGCCCAGAACCGTTCGACGGCGGCGGCGTCGTAATCGGGCAGGCCGGTGCGGAACCAGCGGCCGAACGTCGAGCGGGTGGCGTCGTTGTCGATGACGAACGCCGTGCCGCCGTGCCGCATCACCCGCGACAGTTCCGCCAGCCCGGGCTCGCAGCCCGGGCCGAAGAAGTACGCCCACCGCGCGTGCGCGACGTCCACCGTCGCCGGCGGCACGGGCAGCGCCTGCGCGGTGCCGCGCAGCACGGTGATCCGGGAGCGGGCGTCGGCCGGCAACTCACCCAGCCGCCGCTCCGCCCGCTTGAGCAGTGGGCGGTGCGGCTCGACCCCCGTGACGCGGCGGGCGTCCGCGGCGAACCATGGCAGGTGGAACCCGGAGCCGCAGCCGATGTCGAGCACGTCGAGCCCGCGCCAGTCGTGCAGGCGGCGCATCGCGGCCTCGATGACGCCGTCGGGATCGACGCCGCGGTTCTCCTGCTCGTACACGTCCGGGTAGGTCCAGATGTTCGGACTGGGGATGACATCACGGCGCACGGCCCAAGGATCGCAGAACCCGGACACTGGAGAACTCGAGGGGCAACTGCCGGCAATCGCTGACGCCGTGAGTGAATTCGGGCAGATGGTGCTATCTGCTGACCGGACGCCCAAACAATGCAAACTGGAAAGATTACTACCGGGGGCCTGTCAGCTATGTGAATGACCTTTTGTAGAGTACCTTGACACGTCTGGTCAGGGCGTCGAATGTACTCCCTGGCGGGCACCCAGAAAACAGGTTGCCTGGGGTAACACTTTCCATGATTTGAGGAGAATTGTGTTGAAGACAGTGCTGCGTGGCGCCGTTGTTGCCGGCGCTGCGCTCGCCGCCTGTTTCGCGCTCAGCGTCCCGGCGGCTTCCGCTGAGGAGCGGGAGGGGGTTGAGCTCCCCAACGAAATCACGAACGTGGAGGAGGCCAACGGCCTTCTCGACCAGCTGGGTCTCGGCGAGATCAACGTCGGCAACAGCCTCTGCGCGCTGCCGTGGCTGTGGCAGGGACCGTTCAACATCTTCGTCGGTGGCCAGGATGCCTACTACGAGGCCTGCAATGGCAACACGGGCATCTCGATCGGCGATGGCATCAACGTCCTGAACAACGGGGCCGACTCGTACGGTGACGGCATCAACGTCCTCAACAACACGTGCGCCGCGCCGTGGCTCTGGCAGGGCCCGGCCAACGGTGGCGTCGAGGACCAGGCCGCCTACTACGTGGTCTGCAACACCGAGGACACCACCTACGGCGACGGCATCAACGTGCTCAACGGCGCGTGCGCGCTGCCGTGGCTGTGGCAGGGTCCGGCGAACGTGTTCGTCGAGGGCCAGGAGGCGACCTACGTCGCCTGCAACAGCGACGGCACGACGTACGGCGACGGCGTCAACGTGGGCAACAACGTCTGCGCGCTGCCGTGGCTGTGGCAGGGCCCGGTCAACGGCTTCACCGATGGCCAGTCCGCTCACTACGCGGCCTGCAACAACAACGGCACGCTGACGGGTGACGGCGCGAACCTGCTGAACAACGTCTGCGCCGCGCCGTGGCTGTGGCAGGGCCCGGTCAACGCGCTGCTCGGTGAGCAGGAAGCGCACTACACCGCCTGCAGCGGCACCGAGGCACCGACGGCTGATGGCCTGCTGGCCGGTCTGCTCTCCGGCGACGGTGGCAGCCTGAACGTCCTCAACGACGCCTGCGTCCTGCCGTGGCTCTGGCAGGGTCCGATCAACGCGGTGATCGACAGCCAGTCGGCGTACTACACCGCTTGCGACGGACGCGCCGAGGCCGAGGTCGAGGTCGATGGGACCGAGGTCGAGGTCGACGGCGTTGAGGTTGACGGCGTCGAGGTCGAGGTTGACGGCGTTGAGGTTGACGGCGTTGAGGTCGAGGTCGATGGGACCGAGGTTGACGGCGTTGAGGTCGACGGCGTCGAGGTCGAGGTCGATGGGACCGAGGTCGACGGCGTTGAGGTTGACGGCGTCGAGGTCGAGGTGGACGGTACTGAGGTCGACGGGACCGAGGTCGACGGCACCGAGGTCGACGGGACCGAGACCGATGGCACTGAGACCGACGGCACCGAGACCGACGGGACCGAGACCGACGGCACCGAGACCGACGGCACCGAGACCGACGGGACCGAGACCGACGGCACCGAGACCGACGGCACCGAGGACGGCTCCGGCGACGGCGAGACCCTGCCGGACACCGGCTTCGCCTCCAGCCAGGTGCTGTTCATGGGCATCGTCCTGATGCTCGCCGGTGGGGTGGCGGCGTTCGCCGTCAGCCGGCGCAGCGCTCAGGTCTGAGGCTCGTCAGTGACGCGGTAACTCCCCTGTAGAGGTCGCCGGACCCGACCGTGATGGTCGGGTCCGGCGGCCTTTCGCGTTGTCCGCAGTGGGCAGCGGATGCCGGGGCGCAGATCCGTCGTCCTGCCCCGTATCCCGACGCGGGCAGCACGGTCCGCGCCACGGTCACCTGAGCCCTGACCGGACCGCCCCGCCGCCTCCCGCGGCGCTCCCGTGTTGATCTTGGACTAATCGCGGAATCAATCGGACATTTCACCCTGTGGTTGCGCGATCTCTCCAAGATCAACGCAGGGAAGGGAGGCGGGAGCATGGGCGGGCCCGGATGCGGAGTCGTGTCGACCCCGTTCACCGCGCCGACTCACGGCCACGCCGCGAGAGCCTGCCTCGTCGCACGTGCGGCGACCGTCACGTCGTCGTTCCCGGTGGCGCCTAACGGGCAGATGGCTGCGCCTACTGTGCACCCTTCGGGTCACGTCACTCGCCGCGCGGTCGAACTCTGGCGCGTCAACCGTCCGGTATGGCCCCGAGGCGAGTGACGTGTGACCCGCAGCCCGCTATGTGGCCCCGGCGACGGCTCACAGGGCGGCGGCAGCGGCGACCGACGGCCTCGGACTCCTGCAGGCGCTCTCCCGCTTCACCAGGCAAGCATCCATGGTGGAGAGGGAACACCCATGGTGGACGTGATCATTTCGGGGCGGGGTCAGGTGGGGTGGCGGCGGCGGTCGCGGGGTGCACCAGGAGGGGGAGCTGGGCGGCCATGAACGCCTCGCAGTGCCGTGCCAGTTCGTCGTAGGCCTTGTCGCCGATCAGCGCCCGCAGTTCCGGCTCGTTCGACACGTACACCGGCCGTGCGCCGACGTGCGCCTCGGTGGCCGTGGTGCAGTACCAGTCCATGTCATGCCCGCCGGGGCCCCAGCCGGCGCGGTCGTACTCGCCGATGGTGATCTCGAGGTAGGTGCTGCCGTCGGGCCGTTCGGCCTCGCGGTAGGCCCGCCGGATCGGCAGCTGCCAGCACACGTCGGGCTTGGTCTCCAGCGGGTGCTTTCCGACGCTCAGGGCGTACGCGTGCAGCGCGCAGCCGGTGCCGCCGGCGAAGCCCGGCCGGTTGTGGAACACGCAGGCGCCGTCGACGACGCGGGTCTTGCGCTCGCCGTCCTCGTCCGTCTCGACCACCCCGCCGCGCAGGCCGTCCTCGCGCAGGTGCCAGATGTCCGGACCCAGCTGCAGGGCGGCGGCACGGACGCGCTTCTCGTCGTCCTCATCGGAGAAGTGGGCGCCGTGTGTGCAGCATCCGTCGTCGGGGCGCTCGGCGTAGATGCCCGGACAGCCCTGGCCGAAGATGCACGTCCAGCGTGATGTGAGCCAGGTGAGGTCGCAGCGCACGACCTGGCCGTCGTCGGCGGGATCGGTGAACTCGACCCAGCCCCGGGCACCCTGCGTCCTCAGCTCCACCCCATCGAGAGTACGAGCGCGGCGGCCGTACGACACGGGTATCGTCGACTCCGTGCGCATGGGTGTGCTCGACGTCGGCTCCAATACCGTTCACCTGCTGCTGGTCGACGCTCACCGGGGCGCTCGGCCGCTGCCGGTGTACAAGCAGAAGACCGACCTGCGGCTGGTCGAGCTGCTCGACAAGTCCGGCTCCATCGGCAAACAGGGGGCTCAGCGGCTGGTCGAGTGCTGCCAGAGCGCGGTCGAGGTCGCCGAGGACAAGGGCGCCACGTCCATGCTGGCCTTCGCGACGTCGGCGCTGCGGGAGGCCGTCAACGGCACCGCGGTGCTCGACCAGGTGCGTGAGAAGGCCGGTGTCGACCTGCAGATCCTGTCCGGCGAGGACGAGGCGCGGCTCACCTTCCTGGCGGTCCGGCGCTGGTACGGCTGGTCCAGTGGCCGGCTGCTCAGTTTCGACATCGGTGGCGGCTCGCTGGAGCTGGCGGCGGGCATCGACGAGGATCCCGACGTGGCCGTGTCGCTGCCGCTCGGGGCGGCCCGGCTCACCCGTGACTGGTTCAGCGAGGACCCGCCGTCCAAGGACGAGGTCCGGGCGCTGCGCCGGCACGTGCGGGCCGAGATCGCCTCGATCGTGGGCAGCGTCAGCCGCTACGGCGACCCCGACCAGGCGGTCGCGTCCAGCAAGACCTTCCGGTCCCTCGCCCGGGTGGCCGGTGCCGCGCCGTCGGGTGACGGCCCGTACGTTCGCCGCACCTTGAGCAGGGACGACGTCGAGGCTCTGGTGAAGAAGCTGGGTTCTATGCCGGCGGCGGACCGGGCCAAGCTGCAGGGGGTGTCGGCCGGCCGGGCGGAGCAGTTGCTCGCCGGCGCGATCGTCGCCGACGCCGCCATGGATCTCTTCGACGTCGACTCGGTCGACGTGTGCCCGTGGGCACTGCGTGAGGGCGTCATCCTGCGCCGGCTGGACCAGATCGAGGGGGCCGGTTTCGGCGAATCGGACGAATCGGGTTAGAGTCGTCTGGCCGTTATCGTGCTGTGACCTGTCCTGGCCCTGACGTGGCCCTGACCTGACCCCGGAGGACCACCGCTCGTGCCAGCTCGACACGCCGCAGGTCGACGCGGCGGCCGCATCTCGAGGCACAAGCGGCGTCCCGCACCGCGCCTGTTGCGCTTCGTGCTGCCCGTCGCCGGCGCCGGCGCGGCCGCCGGTGCCGCCGTGGGGGTCACGACACTTCCCGCGCTCCCCGCCGACTCCACGGCCGCGATCGCGCCGGTGTCGCCCGTCCCGTTCGAGGTGGAGGGACTACGCGAGGAGGCCGCGGGCGACGCCGCTCGCTCCGACGACCGCGGCACCCCCTCCCCGCAGGCGGGCTCCGGCCCAGCCGCCACGCCGGCGCCCACCCCGACGCCGTCGGTCCCGGCCGCGCCGGCTCCGGCTCCCACGCCGGCGCCGACCCCGGCACCGACCCCCACGCCCACCGGGTTCCCGCCCGTCGAGGGTTGCGCGGCCACCGTCCCCGGCGACGACGTCGCCAACGGCGAGCTGGGCGACGAACACCTGTGCCCCATCGGAGAGGGCCATGAACTGCAGCCGGACGCGGCAGCGGCCTTCCTGGCGCTCGACGCCCACTACCGCGCCGAGACCGGCGAGAGCCTGGTGGCCTGCCTCACCGACTCCTACCGCAGCTACGAGGCGCAGGTGGACGTCGCCAACCGCAAGCCCGGGCTGGCCGCGGCGCCCGGCACCAGCAAGCACGGCTGGGGCCTCGCCGTCGACGTCGGCTGCGGCGCGAACTCCTTCGACGGCCAGCTGTACGGCTGGCTCGACGCCACGGCCGACGACTTCGGATGGCACAATCCCGGCTGGGCCCGGCCCGGCGGCTCCAACCCCGAGCCCTGGCACTGGGAATACTCTTCGAGCGGCGAGTAGCGCTACGCTCTCATGCCATGACTCCAAAGGTCAAGCACCAAAGCGGAACTATTCGAGCCTACGCCAGGATCTCGAAGCGCACCGACGAGTCCCAGTCGGTTGAACAGCAGCGATACAAGATCGAGCGCTGGCGGGACTACCACCACGAGGGCGAGGCCATCGAGTGGTACGTGGACGAAGGCGTGTCCGCCTCCAAGAAGGTGCGACGGCCCGAGCGTGAGCGCCTGACCGCAGAGCTGGGGCAGGGCGACGTGCTCGTGGCGCTCAAGGTGGACCGCTTGGCGCGGTCCGTCGGTGACCTCCTGGACATTGTGAAGCGCGCCGATGAGGTTGGCGCTTCCGTGGTGTTCGTAGATCAGCAGATCGACACGCGAGGCCCATACGGCAAGTTCACTCTGACTCTGCTGGCGGCACTGGCTGAACTCGAAGCCGGCATCATCCGGGAGCGGGTCAAGGGTGCCATCGAGACCTTCGACCGCGACGGCCGACACGGCTACGGGCGGCTGCCCTTCGGCTTCCGCAGTGTGCGCGACGACGTGAAGGGGTGGCTCGTGGTGCGGCCACACCCGGACGAAGGGCCACGGCTTCGGGATGCAGTGCTGCGGATCATTGACGGCGCGTCAGTCAACGGTGAAGCGCTCAGCCTCGGTATCCCACAGGTGAACCTGTGGAAGCTGGTGCGCAACCCCAGGCTCTACGGACGCGGGCCGTCAGGTCGCGTCGACAAGGACGCAGCACTCATCACCATGAGCCAATGGCAGACGCTACAGCGGCGCCTGGAGCAATCCGCACCACAGCGACGACAGGGCAGCAAGGCACCGGGCTACGGCCCGGTGTTCTTCTGCCACCACTGCGACAAGCGGCTCTACCTCAACCAGTCCATGCGTCCCCACCGTGGCGGCACGTACCTGTGCGCCGGCAACCACAAGCTCAGGGCCAGCATCCTCCGAGATGTGGCAGACCAGTTCGTCGAAGACTGGTTCCTCGGCTTCTACGGGGCAGCGCCGGTCATCAAGACCGAGCGCGACGAGCAAGAGCCAGACGACACCATCGAGCAGCTAGCCGAGATCGACGTTGAGATCGATGAGTGCTTCGCCGCCATGCGCAACAGGCCGGCTGACAGGCCGGCCCTCATGGAGCAGGTGGAGACCCTGGAGCGCAGGAAGACCGAGCTACAGCAGGGCAAGCCCAAGGGTGAGATGCGCCTCGTGCACCACGGGACCATGGCCAAGCACTGGGCGGAGTCCGACGACGACTACCGAGTGCATCTCATGCGCCAGGTGATGCGGGTCGTGGTGCACCCAGCATCAGCACCCCAGCGGCTCGTGGTCGAAGACAAGGAGTGGCCGCAGGCCACCAACGAGGAGCTGGAGCGCAAGGGCTTCGGTCTAGAGCTGTCCGTAGATGAGCAGGGCAGGACGATTGCCACTCAGACCCGCTGAAGCCAAGGCTCTTGAAGTGCTCAAGACGGACTCAATGGGGTGGGCGCTTTGCGCCATCCGCGCCTGAATCCCTACCGACTCAGTGGGTATTGCCCTGCATCCATGGTCATGAGCCAAGCATCTGTACGCACCTGACGTGCTTCTGAGGCCAAGCTGTACCGCTTCTGTCTGGAAGCGGTAGCCATGCGCCATGCACATATGGGTGCCTGGTGCCCAATAGCCAGAGCGGTACCATTTCCTGGCTGCTGTGCCCCTGGCCTGGGTGTTCGCCCCCTGGCAGGGCGCCGGCTGGTTGGCCGGCGCTGGTGGGAGCCTGCGGCTTTCGGCCTCGCGAGCAGGGGTCTTGACCCCCCGTTGCTTAATCCGGCGCCGGCCTTCTCATACTGAGCGCAGATCCAAATGCGCGTTAAATTTTGGGTTCTGGACCCCCGCATCCAGCCCCCCAACTACCCCCGAACGGGCGTCAAACAGCCCTGCAATATGGGGTCCGAACTGGGGGGTAGTTTTCGCTAGGCCACCGTTGGGTTCAGGGTGGCTTTAGGGGTTGGGTTCATTGGACTCTGGCGAGGCGCCTGTGGGCGCCTCCATGGCGCCCTGGACTACAGCGCATCGTTGCCCCACGACGCGCCTACGGCGATGCTGGTGACGCACTCATGCGCTACTGCGCTGAAGCGTTCCGGCGACGGGAAGAGATGTCAGCGACAAGGCAAAGCTACCGAGGCCCTAGGTCTAGGCCCTTGGCTGAAGCTATGGGCCGCCCTTCGGGGGCGGGCCGCTGAGGTCACCTGTTCTCATCGGGTCGCCGGCTCCGCGAAGCGGTCTCGGCGTGGCGATGGCTCCAGGACTCCTAGTGCCTAGCCCGTACCGTTCTTCCGTCGCTGCAAGCCGACGGCCGCGCCAGCGGACGGCGGCGTACTGAGAACTTAGAGCGCCGCGTCAGCGGAGCATGGCGTCGGGGCGTCGGCGAAGCCGGTTCCCCGTGACCATGGGCGCCGTCCGGCGCGCTATGGCTCTAGAGCCAGGTCCTGGGTCATGGCCAAAGCGCGCCTACGGGCGCGGGGCGCCCTTCGGCGCTGGCATAGAGCCTTGGGGGACCATGCGGCGGCAGGGCGCGGACTCCGGCGAAAGCCGGCCTCGCGGTGCGCCGATGCATGGCTCTAGAGCCATAGAGCCTAGGTGTCCCCGGGGCTTGTCCCCGGCCCTATATATAGGGGACACGGGGACAACGGGGACACGGGGACAAGCCTCGATCGGGCCGCCAAGATCTTTACAAATCTCTGCCGCCGCTGTGGCTCCGTGGGGCCGCCCGTCGCTGCACTTCGCCACCCATGACGTTGTTTCAACGACAAGCTCTATGGGCGCGACCTGGGCCTTTACCAGCAACGATGTCGGTTGCGGGCGCAGTTAGCACTCCTGGAGAATGGTGTCAAGAGGCAGGCAAGAGGGAGGGACTCACGCTCATGACCACCGCGATTCTGGACTACCCGCCCGAGGCGGTCCACGCCGTGAAGGAAGCCGAGGCGCTGGTGCGCTCGATGTACCGCCGCATCCTTCGGGAGGAGACCGCGCGTGCTGAACGGTGAGACGCTCATCGTGCCAGACCTGGCGGCGCCGATTAGGGCTTCCAGCGTGGAGCCATTCCCCACCCTGTGGGAGGCCGCGACGATGGCCATGTCCAGCCCGGAGCCACTGGTTCCCGGCTTCGTATCCGGTGCCTTGACACAGTTCGTCGGGCCGCCGAAGGCGGCGAAGAGCATCGGCGCCTGTGAGCTGATCCGCGCCGCCCTGACGGACACGGCGTTCTTCGACGTGCCGCTTAACTGGCGCATCGAGCGGGTGCTTTTGCTGACCACGGACCCCGGCGCCGAACGCGAGTACGCAGACCGCCTGGTGTCCGGTGGGGTGCCGGTGGAGTCGCTCGACAACCTTCTGACGGCCCGTGCGCCACGAGGCGCCACGCGTCAGGAACTGGACGAGATCAAGGCGAAGCTGGAGATGGTCGGCGTCGGGCCGGGAACCCTGGTGATCCTGGACCACTACGGCGGTCTAGTCGAGGAGCAAGTGTCGGACCCGTCCAAGACGGGGCCGGCCACGACGTTCCTGATCGAGTTGACCGATCTGGGTTGTGTGGTCGTGTTCCTGCATCACAGCTCCGAGAAGATCGGAGACCACGGCCAGACCAAGTACGGCATGGGCTCGACCTACATCAAGGCTGCTGTTCGCCAGTGGACCACCTTCAGGACCAAGAAGGAGACGTTCATCGTCAGGGGCAGCTCGCAGAGCGGCGAGCAGGCCGAGGCGGTCCGACGGTGGGTGACCCCCGGCATACCCAACACGTCTCTTGACCACGCCGCCGTTGACGGGACTGGCGCTCAGGGCGGGTCTCGACCCCGCCTCTCCGGCGCCCTGGCCGAGGCCTGCTTCTGGGTAGTCGAGAACCACGCCGAGAAGAGCAACGCTGAGATTGGTCAACTGGTCGCCGCCGAGCATCCCGGCATCTCCAAGGGCGTCGATAAGGCCCGATCCATAAGCAAGGGCCTGTCCGAGAAGAAGTTGCTCGGGAAGTACTTGCATCGCGTTGACGGTCGCCTCACCTGGCGACCGGAGTATGCCGAGGAAGCCAAGCGCGGCGGCTACGTCCAGCCCTCCGCCGCCTGACCATCAAGCACGGACCAACACCTGAGTGAGCAGAGCGTGTGACCCGCGCCGGTCCCACGGACACGTAACCCGAGTGAACGGATAACAGAAAATGGTCTTCCACTCCTACCTGTTCGACAGTGCGAAGTTCACCACCTGGTTCACGGCATTCGTGGACCCGTCCAACCACGTTGAGTGGGTCGAGCGGTGGGCCGCTCGTGGCCACGAGATCGAGCACTTCCCGACTTGGGCTGACCGGGTGACCAAGGGCATCCATGACGCCGCCTACGGCCAGCGTTACACGGTGCGCATGGATGCGGCACAGATCATGTGGAACTGGGTTGTCTTTAACCCGAGCGTCGTGCACGCCTGGGGTTGCCCAGACGAAGGCTGCGGTGCGGGGGACAAGCCGTACTCCTCGGGCAAGATGATCAACCCGCTTCGGCGGGTGGTGCGGGACGAGATCCGCAAAGTCAACGGTGACAAGAAAATCATGGTGGACGGGAAGCAGGTTCGCCTGGCGAACATGAACCTGGAAGTGCCGCTCAGCTACCTGGCTGTGAATGGCGAGACCATAGCGGAGACCGCCGATGCAGTCGCCTCGTATCAGAACGACTCTCTGAAGACCATTGTCCGCAGTGACCGGCATCGAGAAGAACGGCTCAACGCCGGAAGACTGTAACGCATATCACATAGAAAGTTTGGGGATTTCCGGGCGATTCCCAGAATCCTGGACCCTATGTATAAGTAGAGGGATCGAAGTGCTCCGCCCCGCTCTAGGCGTTGTAGTGCTTCGGTCCCTCTCCCTATGCCCGGTGCAGATCAGTCACGCAAAGGCGTGGCGTCCCGGCCCTGCCCGAGTAGAAGTCCGGATTGAGCGCGTCAGGATTCCTCCGTCCATGGCGCCGGCACTGATTGGAGAAGGCCCATGACGCATGACGAAACCCGAGAGCCAGCGGAAAGGCTAACGGCACTTCGACATGAAGACCGGGTGGCCCCGGATGATGTTATTGAGCAATACGCAAAGAGCGTGTTTGAGAGCATCCCGGTTGCCGAGGGCGAACCACTCACTGATTGGAACGACCCTCGCGCAGCTCGTTTCCGCCGAGCTGTGGCCGCTGAAGCCAATCGCAAGGGCAGGGCGAATCGCCGTGCTCGTGAGGCTGAGGCGCAGGTGCAAGCCCTGAGGCAAGAACTCGAATCAGCCTACGGGCTAATCGAGCAGACCGGCGCCAATTACAGGGCGCTGGAAGAGCGATACAAGGCGCTCTATGTCGAGCACGGAATGTTGCTCGCACAGCAGGACCAGGACGAAGGCGACGGCGACAGCCAGTCGCCCGCCGCCTCCCTGGACTGATCCCCATGAACCTCCCCAGCCCCCGTCTCTTCGGGTGGGCGCGGGGCTGGGGAACTCCACATCCGAAATCACCCGAGACACCCGAAGGAGTAGCAGTGACCGCGTTCAACGAGATCTATCAGGACGTTCCAGAGGACTTCGAGCTGAGCGAGTTGGAGCAGGCTCAGGCCGCGAGCATCCAGCAGATGGAGCGGGAGCTGGCCGAGCTGAAAGCCCAGGCTGCGAACCCGGCGACGGGTGCCGTGGAGCAGCCCGCCCAGCGGGACGACAGCGCCCGTGAGGCGGCCCTAGAGGCCCTGGGTAATGCCAGGACCCGCGAAGAGCAGCGCGCCGCCGTAGCGGCCTACAACGCCGCCGTAGCGCCGTCCAAGGCCCCTGTGGTGCCCCGGTTCAGCAGCCCTGCTGAGGCCCGGCAGTTCGCAGAGGTCCAGGACGGCGAGACTAAAGACGAGTACTACGCCCGACTGCGTAGCGCTGGCCTGGCGACGGGCGGTTACGTCGCATGAGCGTTGCTGTTGTCATCAAGCGCGGCATGAACAAGTCGACGTTGGCGCTCACCTTCGCAGACGAGGACGAGGCGCGAGCGTTTGTCGCCATGAGCCGGGGAACGACCAAGCTCACGAAGAAGGGCTATGACGGTGGCCCTGTCGACTTCGTCGAGGTCGTCACTCCTGATGAATATGGCGAGCTGACAGGACAGAGCGATTTCGTGGCCAATCTTGCCGCCCGCAAGGCGGCTAATGCGAAGGCCAATGCCGAGGCGGAGAAGCAGCGCCAGGCCGACAAGGCCGAGCGCGTGCGCAAGCGCGCCGACGATGAGCGTCAGGCGAAGCTCGATGAGCTGATCGAGAAGAAGCGGGCCACCGAGGCAGAGGAGTTTGAAGCGAAGCTCCGCAAGGAAGCCGAGGCCGAGCTGGCCAAGATTGAGAAGGCGGCGAAGTGAGATGCCTGACATCATCACGGGCAGGCCATCCCCGATGGATGACAAGTTCATCGCGGGTGCTCGGGCTGAACGCATCCAAGCTCAGGTTGATGCCGCCCGGTACACCCAGGCTGATCTCAACAGGGCTGCCGTCAAGGCGTGGAACGACGCCATCGATGCCGCTATCGAGGTCGTAGGCCGTGACGGTGGCTATGCAACTGCGGTGGCCTTCTCGAAGGCCGTCAATGTCCTGCGAGTGAACCCGTGAATGGCCTTGTTGCCCGTACGGGTGCCTGGCTGCTGGGAATGGCGCTAGCCAATGCGGCTGAAGACCGTGCCGCGCTCCGCCGGGACGGTTACGTCGCTGCCGTGGATGACGCTCTAGAAGTGGTCGCCACGGGTGAAAGCCGCCGAGAGATCATCGAGGATCTTCGAGCGCTCCGGGCGGAGGTTGCGCAGTGAGCAACCCAGCGCCCATTGAGGACATCGAGACCTGGCGCCAGTTCCGCAGGATTCAGAAGGCGCAAGAGCGCTACGAATGGGAACAGCGGAATTGGCGGATGGCTCGCCTAGCCGAATATTTGGGTTACGAGGTTCCTCGTGCGACGCCTGACGAGATATGGCATGAAATCTGCGGGGATCATCCCGAGGACGACTTGCCGCCAAAGCTAGATCTAGCTGACTGAACACCGGGGAAGCCCGCCACAAATAGTGGCGGGCTTTCTCATTACACCCGGATAGGATTTCAATGGCTACACGCCACAACACCTGGTGGGCCGACCGTGTCGGCGAAGCCGCTGCCGCTACGACCAGCAGCACGAGCCCTCAGCCGAACTACGGCGTGGCGTGGACCATTGGCACGTCCACGTTGCTGACCCCCACTCAGCGCGAGCAGGCAATCAACGCCATGCAGACGGTGGCCCAGACCGAGGCCACACGCCAGGCGTACCTGAACAACATGTTCGGCTGGATGATGAACCTTTCCAGCCAGGTGAACGGACCGCGTAAGCGGTCGTTCTTCGAGCGCGTCAGGGACACTGCCGGGGATCTGGTCGGCGGCGTGGGCGACGTGGTTGGCGGTGCCGTGGATGCGGTGCGGTCTCTCAACGATCAGCAGAACCGCTTTATGGGCACTGAGGATGAGTACGAGCAGGCCCGTGAGTGGGCCGGCTCCGGCCTTGGTGCCGGCATGGAGGCGTACGAGCGCTATGTCGGTGAGCCTGTCGAGCGGGGTCTTTCGGTCCCGCTTCAGCTCGGGAACGTGCTCGATGAGGTGCAGAAGTCCGAAAGCTGGGCTGATTCGTTCGAAGCGTGGCTTCAGGCTGAGACCTACGCCGAAGCGTGGCGCCGGACCGAGGATTCGACGTTCGGCCAGTCGGTGGCGGACATGTTCGTCAAGCCCGAGGTCCGCGAGGCTGGCTACGAAGGCGGCTTCGGTGAGGATGGCTTGCCGATAGATGCCACGTACCGCGAGCTGCGCGAGAGCGACACCGCCTACAACCTCACCAGTGGTACGGCGGACTTCCTTCAAGAGTGGTTCACGGACCCCCTGACCGTGGCCACGGCCGGTGTCGGCCGTGTGCGTGCGTACGTCAAGGGCGACCTGGACCGACTGCCGCGAGGTAGCGCCGCCACCATACGGCGCATCGTGGGCGCTCCGGATGAGGCACTGGAGGAGCTGCGTTCCCGGAGGTTCGTCAACCCCGTGGCAGCCAGAGCACTCCAGCTTAGAGAGCAGGTGGGCCAGCTTCGTGACCGGGTACGCGCCGGGGAGCTGGACCAGACCGGACTGATCGAACAGGTGCAGGCGTTTCGGCACGACCCCACAGCCGCAGCCCTGTTCCACGACCTGTCGACTGCCCGGAAGTGGGATGAGGCGAACCTGGCCTACGTCGATGAGTTCGACGACGACGTGTTCTACCACGGCGTTGGTGCACTGCTCGGATCTCCGACTGCCATTGACAAGCTACGGGCCGCCTTCGGCGACCGTGGCCGACAGATCGCCCAGCAGATCGACAACCTCAGCGACACTCGCATCCCTCAGCTCGATGACGAGGTTCGCCTTGCTGAAGCGGCCTGGGAGGAAGCGGCTACCAACCCGAACCTGTCGGGCTTCCAGCGCTACGAGCGCATGTTCACGGCGGAAAAGGATCTCGCGACCCTTCGCCGTGAAGGCGGCATGCTCAATGAGCAACTGGATGAGTACGACTCGCATCGCCGATTCTTGGCGGCGGTTGATGACCGTGTCGCCCAGGCGTCCACCAGCATGGTGCCCCGTGCCTCTCAGGAAGCTGGAGACATCGTCGGCGGCGTCGCCGCCCACACATACCGCAGTGGCCCGAACGGCAAGGCTCACACGTACGTCAAGGTGAAGTCGGGGTTCCTCCGGAACCGGCCGGGCGTCATGGACCTGTCGCGCAACATCTGGCAGCCGGCTGACAACTACCTAGGCGAGGCGTTCGCCATCGGTGGGCAGAAGGCCGTCGACAACCTGGCAGCCGCCACTGACGGTGGCCTCGACATCGACCTGTGGCGTCGGGACATGCTGAACAAGGCTGCCTCCGCCTCCACTGATGTGGAGCGGCGCACCATCGCCGGTCAGGTCGAGATGGCCGGCATTGAGCTGGTGGCTCGCAAGCACGGGCTCACCCCTGGTGATGCCCGCCAGATCGCCAGCATGTACAACCGCCGCCGTGGTGAGTTGTTCGCTGACATTGAGCGTCAGCACACGGAGAACCGCGCCTACAGCGCAGCAGCCAGTGACGACCCGATCAGGTACTCGTACAACAACAACAACACCGAAGAGACCATTGAGCTTCCGCTGACGCTCACGCAGCTCAAGAACTACCACGTGCCGATGGACCTTAAGGCCCTCGACAACATCCTGACCCAGCACGGCGGCGGCTTCCGTGGCCAGCTTGCCCGTGGTGGCGAGATGGCCGACTGGGCGATGAACATCTTCAATTCCTACTGGAAGCCCTTGGTTCTGTTCCGTGGCGGCTACGTGGTGCGCAACGTGTCGGACGAGATGATCCGTGGCGTTGCTGCCGCCAACACCTTGATGGTGATTCCCGACGCGGTGAAGGCCGGAACTATCGGCCTGGTCAACCTGCCGATCCGTGCGGCCAACCGGGTATCTCGGACGTGGAACGCGATGGAGCGGCGGCGTTACCGCCGCCGACAGGCGCAGGACCCTCTGTTGGTGCGTGAGGGCACCGAGGATGCCTACGAGATCAACACGTCTCGCCTGCCCTCGGTGGAGAAGAACCTTGCCGGGGTCGAGCGCTGGACCCAGCGGCGCCTAGGCGCCGAGGTTGGCGGCAAGAGGCTGCCCAAGGCACCAGCCATCATCACCAAGCTCAACGCAGCCATGGAGTCCGGGGAGACGTTCGCCTACGACCTGGCTTCCAACCGAGTGCGCAACGTTGACACGGTCACTCCGCTCGACGTGGGCGAAGCCGTAGTGCAGGACGTCACTGGCGTGGCCCGCTTCGCCGATGATCACGCAGACCTGCTGTCGCACGCCGATGGCGTGCTCATGGTGACCCCCGTCAAGGATGGGTTCAGGGTCAACGTGGGCCGTCGTGGCGCTCGCTATGCCCGCTTGTTCGGCACGGTGGATCAGCTCGGTTCCCGGTCCGGCACGGTCAAGGGTCGTAGCGGCGCGAAGATCGAGCACGCGGGAGCGTTCGAACAGGGTGTTGGTGACGTCTTCCGGACGGTCGCCAGCTCCGCACCGTTCCACAAGACGATGGTCTCCAGCTATGAGTCTGAGCTGAAGCGTCTACGCACTGAAGCTCGTGGCTTCTCCTCCACCATCGGGGACCAGGAGCACGCCGCCAACTGGCTGCGGATCATCAACGATCAGCTCCGCCCGGACCCTGCGGTCCGTGCTCGCCTTGAGGGTAAAGACCTGGCCACCTGGGTGAAGGGTGAAGGCCGGGACCACGCCGCCCGCATCAAGTGGCGCAGTGCGAAGCCTGACATCTGGCAACAGGAGCTTGATGCCAGTATCGACACCTTGCTGCCCACCGAAGCCCTCCGGGCGAAGGTGGCCACCGGGGAGCCGATCACCGAGGTGGACCTCCAGCACATCATCGATCAGCGGTTCGACGTGGCGCCCAAAGCCGTGGACTCTACGGCTGTGGACATGGCCGTTGGTGGCCGGCTGTCTCGGTCTGTGGCGTCCGCTCGGGACAAGGTCTACAACTGGATTGCGACCATTCCAACGGACTCCCTGGTTCGGCACCCGTTCTTCAACCGCATGTACCGAAACCGGCTGAAGGCTGCTGCTGACCAGCTTGAGGCTGGCCAGACCATCGGCAAGGAAACGCTCCAGATTATGGAGCGGCAGGCCCGCGAGTACGCGCTACGCCAGACCCGGCGGTACATGTTCGCCGGAGACGAGATGTCCGGGCTGACCCACACCCTGCGGCACCTGACGGTGTTCCAGGGCGCCTGGGCAGAATCGCTCCAGCGGTACGCACGCATCATCAGCGAGCGTCCCGAGCAGTTCGTGAGGCTCTACACCAACGGCTGGCAACAGCTCGATGACAACGGCTTCGTTGAGTTCGTCGACCAGAACGGCCTCGGCAAGGACGACCCGGACCACGGGGACCTGGACTACATCAGGATTCCCGGCGCCGGCAACGTGCTGAAGTTCATGGACAAGCTGGTGCCGGGGGACCAGTCGGCAGCGGCGGAGATCTTCGAGACGTTCAGCATCAACAAGAACGGCCTCAACACCGTTCTGCAAGGTGACCCGTGGTGGCTGCCCGGTGCGCACCCGTGGGTACAAGCGCCGGCTACGTTCATGCTGGCGGATCACCCGGACTTGGCAGACGAGAACTCCTTCTCGTCGTTCATGTACAAGTACCTGCTCCCCACCGGCCCGGCGTCGCTTCAGAAGACGCTGTTCCCGGCCGCCTGGATGACGGAGACGTTCCGGTACTTCAAGGGTGCCAACGATCCGGTCTTCAACCGGATGACCCTGACCAGGGTGCACCAGCAGCGCTACAACGATTGGGTAGCCAACGGTCGCCAAGGCCCAGAACCGGACTTCCAAGAGTCCCTGGACATCGGCAAGGGTGCGCAAGCGGCCTGGATCGCTGCCCGGTTCATGTCGCCGGCCTCGTTCAACCCCGAGGTCAAGGGCCAGATGTTCATTGACATGGCCAATCAGGTCCAGTCCGAACACGGCTTCGGTGAAGGGGGCTTCAAGGCGTACCTGGATCTGGCCGGTGACGACCAGGCCATCTGGTGGACGGCCACGACACAGAACAACTCTGGCGTGCCCGCCACATCGGCGGGCTTCCGCCAGTCCGAGCGGTACAAGGACCTGATCGCCAAGAACCCTGAGCTTGGCCTGGCCCTCGTCGGTCTCGATGCAGAGACGGACGAGTTCAACTACCAGGTGTACCGGCACCAGACCGAGACACCGATCTCCGACCTCAGCGACCAGAAGCACCGCGAAGCCCTCGGGCCAGAGGCGGTGGTGACTGCCACCGAGGAACGCCAAGGTTGGGCTGAGTGGAAGCGTTGGAACGTCAAGATCGACGCTGAGCTTGCCGCTCGTGGCCTGCAATCTGTGGACCAACGCGGCGCCGAGGATCTGAAGCTGATCAAGGCCGGCATCCGTGGCGAGCTGGCATCTACGTATCCCGGCTGGCGTGACGCCATGTCCCAGTTCGACACCGACCGCACCTACGGCATCGTCCGGTCCATCAGGTCGATCATCGAAAGTGGCGACGCGCCAGACCGTCCCGACTGGGACGGCTGGGCGGAGTTTGTGGACTGGGAGGCGCGTATCGGCGCCGAGCTTGATGCTCGTTTCATGGCGGGCGGATCTCGCAGCATCGAGCACAACGACAACGCGGACTTGCTTTTCGCTTACAACACCGGAGTTGGCCAAATCAAGCTGGCTAACCTGATGTTTGCGGAGGCGATGGACCGAGTCCTACCGGAGCACAACATGACACTTGGATCGGGTATCTAATGGATTTCACCCCTGGCGGCGGCCTCACCTATACGGGGGATGCCGACTTAGAGAACTACATCAGCCAGTATGCGGCGACCTTAGGCCCGGCGCCTATCGAAGAGAGTCCTTTCAAGACGGAATTGGCAGAACGCTGGGCACGCTACTGGGCACCTAAACCGAACATTCCGATGTCGCCTCGGTACAGCTACCGACGTCCAGGGAATCCAGGCTTCGGCGTCCTGGCGGAGTCGAAGCCTGGCGGCAAGCGCACCGGCAGCTTGAAGGGCCAGCAGGACTTCTACGTGGAGCGCGAGCGAGGCGGCAAGGAAGGCGGTTCGCTCAAGGGTGTCGACACCAAGGCCCCTGATCGAACAAGACTGCAAGCCCTCGCGGACCGGTTCTTTGGTCGCCCAGCGACACCAACGGAAGTGTCCGAGTTCTGGGGCATGGGCCTGCTGGACCTGGATGCGGCAGGCACCATTGGTGCAGACCCCAAGGACCCCTGGCACTGGCTCGAAGCTCGTGCCGCTCAGCAGGAAGCTGACCGCGCCAAGGCGGAGAAAGGGTCTGGCCCTCGGACCGAGACTCAGGTGCAGCGCACCATCAACCTCACTGATCCAGTCACCGCTGGGACCGTGGTTGATGTGACCCTGCGGAACGTCCTCGGCCGCCGCGCTACCTACGAAGAGCGCCAGCAGTTCCTGTCGACGTTGCGTGAACAGGAGGAGTCCAGCCCCGGCATCACAACCACGTCGTACGAGTACGACGGTGAGCAAGGTACTCCGGTCTCCGTGTCGTCTACGACGACGGGCGGCGCCCCGGACGCCGGCACGGCTGCTCAGGCTTGGGCCGATGAGGAACACATGGAAGAGCAGCAAGCGGTTCTGGCTGCGTCGTATCTCGACGTCTTGAAGGGCCTGTGATGGACCTCGATCTAAGGGACCCTGTCGTTGCCCGCGCCGTTGTCACGGCTGGCCTTGCTCACGAGTTAGGCCGCTGGCCTACCAAAGAGGAGATTAAGGCCACGGTGTTGACCTACCTCATCAACAACTGACCTAGCTCACCAGAAAGCCCCGGAGATCCACCACTCTCCGGGGCTTTTCCATGCCCGAAAACAATTTCGAATTGAGTTCATCACATGGCTTTCAGAAACGCTGGCGCGACTCCTGTATCGAGCGTCGTCTCTTCTGTCCAGATTACCCTAGGCTCCAATATTCAGCCGGGTGACATCATCACAGTTGGCGCTAGTTGGCAGGGTAACCACACCTCCAGCACTGGCCTCAACATCTCATCGTCCAATGCTGGAGACTTTGAGGACCTCTCGGGCTGGCAAATCATTGGGTCTGGTGCCGCTCGCCAAGTCTTCAGACGAGTTGCCATCGCCGGGGACGCCAACTCCACCATCACCATCTCCACCAACGGTGGCACGACTGGCCGGGTCATTGCCTTCTACCACGCGGCCAGTGGCCTTGATTCGACTGCGACGCCGGTTGTGGCCGGCTCTGGTGGAAGCTCGGGCACGGTCCTCGACTTCCCGAGTGCCCAGCCAACGGAAGGCTGGTCTGGGGGAACCGCTGTCTACCTGGGGATGTACACCGTCACCAGCGGTGGGCAGCCGACGTTCGACGTCGGCTCGTCCGGCACCACAATGCGCGCTCAGGGAACCACCGTCCATGGTTCGGGTAGCAATTCGGCGGCGCTGGTTGCTGACAAGACGTTCACTGGTGACGCGCAGATTCCCAGCGTCACAATGGATTCGGACATCGCAGTACAGAACCGCCTTCAGCTGGTCATCCTCTACCTGGAGAGTGGCGTTCCGAAGCCCATCGCCAACGCCGGCCCGGATCAGAACGTTGCCGCAGGCGCCACCGTCAACCTGGATGGCTCGGCTACCGCCAATGGCGGTGCTGGCGCACCGTACACGTGGCAGTGGACCCAGCTCTCCGGGCCGGCCGTCACGCTGAACGACCCCACGGCGGAGAACCCCAGCTTCACTGCACCCGCCGTGTCCAGCTCGGTGGTTCTCCAGCTCATCGCCACTGATGCGGGCGCCGTCGCCTCTGACCCCGCCACGGTCACCATCAACGTGCTGGGCGCTGAGGACACGGCGTACCCGAACGCTGACGTGACCGTGGCGAACTGGACGCCGAGCACAGGCAGCACCATCTGGCCGGTTCTCTCGGACGGCACTGACACCACGTACGCCACGAGTGCAGAGAACCCCAACGGTCAACTGCTTCGAGTCGGGATGTCTGAACTGACAGACCCGACGTCACCCGACGTCGTCAACCTGACGGTGCGGGCGCGTAAGCGAAGCGCCAGCAGCGGAACGCTGACGGTTCAGCTGATTGAGGGTGCCAGCACGGTGCGAGCCACGCTGCTCAACGCGCCGCTCCCCGACACCTTCTCCTCGATCCAGCTCAACATCACCCCTGCTGAGTACGACACGGTGACGGACTGGAATGACGTCGACGTGGTCCTGAGTGTTGAGGCGGCTGCGTGATGGGGACCGTGGACCTGAGCCAGTTCGTCCTTACAGTGACCAGGGCCGATGAAGAGCCTGCGGCCACCGTCGATCTGTCGCAGTTCATCATCACCGTTACCCCTGCGACAAGCGACGAGGCGGAGTCGTGAACCTCGTCCAGTACTGCGAGACGCACCGGTCCCCGCACTGCAAGCCGTCCAAGTGTCCTGACGTGCGGCTGTACCACTGGCAACCCCTCACCCAGCATGAGGCGAAGTGCCAGGGTCCGCACTGCTCCAAGACCTTCACGGCCTACCGCTCGACGGCGAAGTACCACGCACCTGCCTGCCGTCAGGCGGCCTACCGAGTCAAGCCGCGGTTGTCACGCTAAGACCCCTGGAATCGGCTGCCGGGTACTCGCGTGCCCGGCAGCTCCGCCAGGCCCCACCTGACCCCAGGGAGCGCCGGAAACAGGGGGTCTGCTCCCGACTTAGCGTTACGCCACTATCCCGGAGGGCAGCTCATGAATCGCAAGCTCTCGATGCCGGCCCAGCAGCTCCGCGACTTCGCCGAGTACCTGAGTGTCCCCGTCCGTGAGGACGGGGCGCTCGTCGTCTGTGCCGAGCTGTGTAGGCCGCCCAGGTGCGGCCACCAAAAGCTCAACGTAACGCCCATGGAGGGAAGCAATGATCAGCGGAGTTCTGCACTGTCCACCAGCCACCCCTTGCTGCCGGTGCGGGGAGGAGATCCAGGGCAGGGCGCGGATGGACGGACGGAGTCCGATCCATGCGTCGTGCGTGACCCTGAACGAGTGGAACCAGGCCCTCAGGGCCGGCCTGTGGTGGCCGACACCGACGCCCAAGCCGGTGGGAGTGCCGACGTTCTCGTGGCACGTCGAGGACTACGACGCCACATGGGTCAGTGGTTCGCCCACTGGCGAACCTCCCGAGGAGCCTGACGACGTTGCCTATGACGAGGAGCTGATCGCCGCATGAGCAAGCACGCGCCACTCGACGCGGTGCCGAAGCACCGCCAGGTGTTCCTGGTGCGCTGGGTCCTGCCCGGCAGGACCACTCAAGTGAGTTGGTACGGAACCGAGCACTTCGCCAGAGAGCGCGTCAAGTGGGTAACTGATCCCAGCCGTGGCGGTGAGGCCGCCGTCTACACGGCGGACGTTGGGACGTGGATGGCACTGGAGCACGCTCCAGATGCCGACCCCACCGGAAGGAACTTCCGGATGGGAAGAGCGGTGTAACTGGCCCCTGCACCCTTGGCGGCGCTAGGTCGTAGCGTCGTGCCCTGAGAGGCCATACGCACGGGGGCGGAGGCCTGGGGCGGTGGGTGGGCATCAACGGGTGAGGTCGCCTTGCCTCAGGATGCGCCACACGTCCGATGCCCGCACCCACGCCAAGTCATCGGCGCCCTGATGACCAGCGCCTTCGATCTTGACCATGACGTGTGTCTGCGTCCAACGGATGGCAACTGCCGGTCGGTAGTGCACGCCGTTGGCCTCGTTGATCAGGCGAACGATGACGGGTATGTGGCCCTGGTTGCGTGGAGGCACGCCCTGTGGCGGCATCTCCTCGTTCGCATAGTAGAAGTTCGGCGTGGGCACTAGGCCAGAGTAGAACTGGTGTTCGATCCCTGGCCAATGGATCAGCAGACCTCTTCAAGGAACACGACGGCCACCCAGTCATGGAACGGGCGGTCGGGCGGGTAGTTCGTCTTCATGGCGTCAACGACGAACTCACCGCCGTATTGCTCGAAGCCGTCGCACATGAGACGGCGTTCCCCGTCCGAGGCGTGGTCCCACAGGTCCATGAGCATGCTCGCGAACAGCATTTCGCTCTCGCTCATGGGTGGGGTGCTCGGTGGCGGTGGCGGGGTGCGTTCCGCCTCGATGACGCAGCCCGACAATGCCAGGACAGCAAGCGCTGTCACGAACCCCCGTGCCTTCATGATGCCCCCCAGCTCATGAACGGATGACCCACGCTACAGCGCAGGTCGGACAGAACGTAGACGACGAAGAGCCCCGCCCGGTTTACCGCCGGGCGGGGCCTTCTTTGCATTCAGGGTCTGCGGTCAGGCCGTCTGCCAGTCACGAGCGCGCATCGTCTGCACAACATCGGTAGGGCGAAGGTGGTCGACGTACCTACTCGTGATGGCCAGCGAGGCATGACCAAGCTGGCGCTGGATGCTGTGCACCGGGGTCCCGGTCTCAGCCATGTCGAACGCCAGGCTGTGGCGTAGCCCGTGCGGGTGCACCCTCTTGGCGATCCCGGCCTTCATGCCGAGCTTGGCCAGTGCTGCCCGGACGTAGCGGGGCGACATCAGGTCGCCCACGTGGCCCTTCGAGTAGCTGGCGAACACCGGGTGCCGGTGCGTCAGCCCGAGCTGTGCCCTGCGGTCCAGCCACGCCTGGATCAGGGATGCCGAGTACGGGTCGATCCCCACGAGACGGGACTTGCCGCCCTTCCCGTTGCGCACGCGGACGGTGCCCGCGTCCAAGTCCACGTCCTTGGGCAGTAGCGCCAGGGCCTCAGAGATCCGGAGCCCGGAGCCGTAGAGCGTGGCCACCAGGGCACGAAGCCGGACACCGGAGTTGCTACGCCGGGAGGCGGCGCCCAGCAGGGCGCCAACCTCGGCACGGGTCAACGGTTCCGGTGGGAACCGCATGCCCTTGTTCGACGGCGGGGTCATGGCTACCTCCCGATCAGTGAGGCGGCGACGAACGCCGCCATGCTGATGAAGACGAGGGCCAGGAGCAGGAGCGCAAAGTCCCGGTTCATCGCTTCAGGTCCTGGAAGGAGACCCGACGGCGCGGCTCCGGCGGTCCAGCCGCTTCGGGGGACCGGGCGAACTCGTCTAGCAGGTAGTACTCGTCGTCGTGCTCAGGTGCGTCGATGGGGAATACTGCGGACACGGCTGCCTCCCGTAAGGCGGTCGAGGGAGCCAGCGGGGGTGCTTCCCCGCTGGCCTCCCGCTCCGCTCGAAGGCAATCCCAAATGCTGGCACTGGGAATACGACGAGAGCCTGCTGCCCTGAGGTTCCCCCGCCTGCGGCGAACTCCTGCCGCGAGCGCGGCCCGGGCGACCCCCGCGCCGCTTACGCTTGGGAGCGTGTCCGAACTGCGCCAGAGTGCTTCCGGGGTGCTGCGCGTTCCCGAATCGCCGGTGGGGCTGTCTACGGCGTCGGTGTACCCGCAGGGAGTCGCGACCGCCTTCGAGATGGCGGCGTCGCTGGGTTACGACGGCGTAGAGCTGATGGTCTGGACCGACCCGGTCAGCCAGGACATCGACCAGGTCCACGATCTGGCGCAGCGCTACGGCATGCCGGTGCTGTCGGTGCACGCGCCGTGCCTGCTGATCACCCAGCGGGTGTGGTCGCCGGACCCGATGCAGCGGCTCACCCGCTCGCTGGAGGCGGCCAGGCGGCTCGGCTCGTCCACCGTCGTCGTCCACCCGCCCTTTCGCTGGCAGCGCGAGTACGCACGCAACTTCGTGGAGACGGTGGCGCGGCTGGAGGACGAGTCCGGCGTCACCATCGCGGTCGAGAACATGTACCCCTGGCGTGCGGCCGGCCGCGAGGTGGCCGCGTACGCGCCGGACTGGGACCCCACAGACGAGGACTACCGGCACATCACGCTCGATCTGTCGCACGCCGCGGTGGCCGGCATGGATTCACTGGAGATGGCCGAGTCGCTGGGCGACCGGCTCAGTCACGTGCACATGACCGACGGCACCGGCTCGTCGCGTGACGAGCACCTGATCCCGGGGCGCGGCAAGCAGCCGTGTTCGGCACTGCTGGAGCGGTTGGCCCGCATCGAGTGGTCCGGGGCGGTCATCCTCGAAGTGACCACCCGCCGGGCGCGCAGCACCGCGGAGCGCGAGGCGGATCTCGCCGAGGCATTGGCGTTCACCCGGCTCAACCTCGCCGCGTCGGTGCAGACGGCGTTCGCCGTCGGCCCCGACGGCACGGCTCAGATGGTCGCGCGGGCACGCGAACGCGCCGAAGGCGGCATGACCTCCGGCGCGTGAACAAGCGCCGCCGAGCAGCACGGGGGAGATTGCCGCAGGAGAATGCGGTCGGGCAACCTCCGCCCCGTGCTCTCAGCTGTCAGGCGTCGAACACCTGGACGGTGTCAGGCAGGGTTCAGTTGCCCTGCGGGAGCAGCTGCGTGCCCTCGGGCAGCAGGTCGAGCAGCTCCTGCTCGGTCAGCTCGTCCAGAGCAACACCCTCCGGCAGCAGCTCGGTCAGCTGCTCCTGCATGTCGGCCGGGATCTCCTCCGAGCCGTTGCAGGCCTCGTACTCGCCGTACTGGCTGCCCAGCAGGATGTTGAACGGGCCCTGCCAGAACCACGGCAGGATGCAGGCGTTGTCGCCGATGCTGCTGCCCTCGGTGTCCTCAGCGGCACCGTTGCAGGCCGAGTACGACCCGTCCTGGTTCTCGACCAGGAAGTTGATCGGGCCCTGCCAGAACCAGGGCAGGACGCAGGCGTTGTTCAGGATGTCGACCTCGGGCAGCGCGTCGGTGCCCGGGACCTCGACACGGTCGGAGCCGGTAGCGGAGGCCGTAGCCCCGAAGCCGACGCAGGCCGCGAAGGCGACGCCAGCGACGAGAGCGCCGCGCAGTACGTTCTTCACAACAATACTCCTCGAATGATCACACTGTGTTGCGGGCGGATGGTGCCGTGATGCGCATCAGCACGACAGCTTTGACGGGTCGAGCGCCTATGTCAAGCGTGTTGTCGGAGAGTCACCTCATTGGTGTGACAGGTCTGGTCGGATGTTTCTTCCCGCCGCCGGATTTCGGCCGCCCGAACTGCTGTGTCCTGCGGGTTTGATGCCACCAGTCCCAGTCTGGGGTGGTTTGCGGTGCGCGTTGGTCATTATCTGACGGCTGTCGGGAATGTGCCGAACCGGCTGCCCAAGCAAAGGCACGTTCCAGAACACCGAATTTCGGTGAGAAAGGGTTCGATCGGCACATTGAGGAGTTCTCGTAGCAGGTGCGGAATCGGGCGGCGCTGGATGACGTGTCGCGGCCGGTTGACGCGACGGTGCTGGCAGCGGCAGATTCATCGCATGCTGAATTGTGTGCCGGTGGGGCCGTCGTGACGAGCGAGCCGAGCCGTCGGAAGGGCCGGCCGGCTGGGCGCGGGCGCGCGGGCCGGCGTCGCGGCGCGCCGGACACTCGCGGCGAAATCCTGGCTGCCGCCCGTGCCCAGTTCGGCGAGCTCGGCTACGACGGTGCCACGGTCCGGGGCATCGCCGGTGCGGCGGGTGTCGATCCGGCTCTCGTGCACCACTATTTCGGTGCCAAGGAGAAGCTCTTCCTGGCCGCCATGGAGATCCCGTTCGACCCGGCGATCATCAGCGAGCGCATCGCCGACGACTCCGTCGGCATGGGCATCGGCGAGCGGGCGATCCGCACCTTTCTCGGCGTCTGGGGCGATCCCGCCGCGCGGGCGCCCATTCTGGCGATGCTCCGCTCGGCGATGCGGCACGAGGCCGCGGCCACGCTGCTTCGTCAGTTCATCACCCGGGCCATCCTCGGCCGGGTGCTGGTGGCGTTCGACGGCATTCCCAGCGGGCCGCTGCGGGCCGAGGCGCTGGCGTCGCACCTGATCGGCCTGGCCATCGTCCGGTACGTGGTGAAGCTCGAGCCGATCGCGTCGGTGTCGGACGAGGAGCTCATCGCTCTGGTGGCCCCCGTGCTGCAGCAGTACTACGACGGCGCCTTCTGAGGTTCCGCGCACCCCGTCGCCAGCGTTGATCTTGGAGTAACCGCGGAAACTTCGTCCGATTCGCCGGATTGATTCCGCGAATATTCCAAGATCAACGGGAGGGAGGGCGTTGACGGCTGCCTTGTGCATGCGCGATATTCAACACATGATGAATTACGCTTCGAACGCCGCCGCGCCACCGGCGGTGCGGATCCGTGGGCTGCGCGTGGTCCGCGGTGCCCGCACGGTGCTGGACGACTTCGGGCTGCAGGTCCGCCCCGGCACCCTGACGGGCCTGCTCGGGCCCTCGGGGTCAGGCAAATCGACGCTGATGCGCGCCATCGTCGGCGTGCAGAAGGTGGCCGGCGGGACCGTCGAGGTCCTCGGCCGCCAGGCCGGTACGCGGGAGCTACGCGACCGGGTCGCCTACGTCACCCAGGCTCCCAGCGTGTATGCCGACCTCACCGTCCGGCAGAACCTGCGCTATTACGCCCGGGGGCTGGGGGCTCCGGCCGCGGACGTCGATCGCGCCGTCGACCAGGTCGACCTGGCCTCCCACGCCGACCACCTGGTCGGCCGGCTCTCCGGTGGCCAGCGCTCGCGGGTGTCGCTGGCGACGGCCCTGCTGGGAGAGCCGGAGCTCCTAGTGCTCGACGAACCGACCGTGGGGCTCGACCCGGTGTTGCGGGTCCAGTTGTGGGAGCTGTTCCACCGCCTCGCCGCCGACGGCGCCACGCTGCTGGTGTCCAGCCACGTCATGGACGAGGCGGAACGCTGCGAGCGGCTCGTCATGCTGCGCGAGGGTGCGCTGTTGGCCGACGACACCCTGGCCGGCCTGCTGGCCCGCACCGGCGCGGCCGACGCCGAAGGTGCCTTCCTGGAGCTGATCGAGAAGGCGGAGACGACAGAGGAGAGCGGCCGATGAGCCCGCGCATCACCGTGGCCACGGCCACCCGGGTGCTCCAGCAGTTGCGCCACGATCCGCGGACCATCGCGCTGATGCTCGTGGTCCCGAGCCTGCTCATGGCCCTGCTGTGGTGGATCTACGACGGCGGGCCGCTGTTCGACCGGATCGGGCCGGCGCTGCTGGCGATCTTCCCGTTCCTGGTCATGTTCCTCGTGACATCCATCGCGACCCTGCGCGAACGCACGTCCGGAACGCTGGAACGGCTGCTCTCCATGCCCACCGGCAAGCTGGACTTCCTGCTCGGGTACGCGCTGGCGTTCGGCACCGTCGCGCTGGTCCAGGCGATCGTCACGTCGTCGGTGGCGGTCGGCCTGCTGGACCTGCAGACCGCCGGCCCCACCTGGGTGCTGGTCGCGGTCGCGGTGTTCGACGCCCTCCTCGGCGTCGCGCTCGGCCTGTTCGTCAGCGCCTTCGCGTCGACGGAGTTCCAGGTGGTCCAGTTCATGCCGGCGCTGGTCCTGCCGCAGTTCCTGCTGTGCGGCCTGCTGGTGCCGCGCGACCAGCTGCCCGACGTCCTGGAGGTCGTCTCCGACGTGCTCCCACTGTCCTACGCGGTGGACGCGATGAACGAGGTGCAGGCGTACACCGACCCGGCCGTCTGGGCGCAGCTGGGCGTCGTGCTGGGCTTCTCGGTCGCGCTGCTCGCCCTCGGCGCCGCGACGCTGCGCCGCCGTACCGACTGACGTCCGGGGTTCCGGCAAGGCGTGCCGTACCCTGGCGGAGTCCGTGCGGAGCGCAACTGTCGTCCCCGAGGCGACGGACGTGAGGAGAGGGCACCGACGTGGCAGGATCCATGGTGCGGTCGGCGTTGCTGGGTGCGTCGCACAGCGACCGGTTGCGGCTCGCGGTGGAGCGGTTCCCACTGACCCGTAATCTGGTCGAGCGGTACGTGGCGGGCACCGAGCAGGCCGACGCGGTCCGCGTCGCCGGTGACCTCGTCGACGACGGGCTGACGGTGACCATCGACCATCTCGGCGAGGACACCCTCGACCGGTCGCAGGCCACGGCGGTCGCGCAGGCCTACGTGTCGCTGCTCGAGGCGGTGCAGAAGAACGAGTTCGGCGCGGACGTCGAGGTGTCGGTCAAGCTGTCAGCGGTCGGGCAGGCACTGCCCGGCGACGGCGAGGCCATCGCTCTGGACAACGCACGGCAGATCTGCCAGGCCGCGGCCGACGCCGGCACCACGGTGACCCTCGACATGGAGAATCACACCACCACCGACTCCACCCTCGGCATCCTGCGCGAGCTGCGGCAGGACTTCCCGAGCACGGGCGCGGTACTGCAGGCGTACCTCAGGCGCACCGAGGCCGACTGCCGCGACCTGGCGCACGAGGGCTCGCGGGTGCGGCTGTGCAAGGGCGCCTACAACGAGCCCGAGAGCGTGGCCTTCCAGGACCGCGGCGAGGTCGACCGGTCCTACGTGCGCTGCATGAAGGTGCTGTTCGGCGGCGAGGGCTACCCGATGATCGCCACCCACGACCCCCGGCTGGTCGAGATCGCCGGGTCGCTGGCCGCCCGCCACCGCCGGGAACAGGGCAGCTACGAGTACCAGATGCTCTACGGCATCCGGCCGCGCGAGCAGCGCCGGCTGGTCCGCGCCGGCGAGAAGGTCCGCGTGTACGTCCCCTACGGCCAGGAGTGGTACGGCTACCTCGTCCGGCGGCTGGCGGAGAAACCGGCCAACCTGGCGTTCTTCCTTCGATCGGTGGCGAGCAAGAAATGACGACTGCGATCCTCGGGGCCGGAGTCATGGGCGAGGCCCTGCTGTCCGGCCTGGTGCAGGCCGGGCGGCAGGTCTCCGAACTCCTGGTCACCGACCGGCGGCCGGAGCGCGCGGCCGAGCTGACCGAGCGGTACGGCGTCGAGGTGGTCACCAACCCCACCGCGGTGAAGCGCGCCGACACCGTCGTCATCGTGGTGAAGCCGCAGGACATGGGTTCCCTGCTGGACGAGGTCGCCGAGGCTGCCCGGCCCGGTCAGCTGTTCGTGTCGCTGGCAGCCGGCATCACCACCGCCTACATCGAGTCCCGGCTGCCCAGCGGAGTGGCCGTCGTCCGGGTGATGCCCAACACCCCGGCGCTGGTCGACGAGGGCATGGCGGCCATCTCCGCCGGCTCCCACTGCGACGAGGCCCACCTCCGCGAGGCCGAGGACCTCATGCGCTCCACCGGCAAGGTGCTACGGGTGCCGGAGAAGCAGCAGGATGCCGTCACAGCGATCTCCGGCTCCGGTCCGGCGTACGTCTTCTACGTCGTCGAGGCGATGATCGAGGCCGGCGTGCACATGGGCCTGCCACGGGCCACCGCGACCGAGTTCGTCGTGCAGACGCTGGTCGGCTCGGCCAAACTGCTGCGCGAGACCGGTGAACACCCGACCGTCCTGCGGGAGCGGGTGACGTCGCCGGGCGGCACCACGGCGGCGGCGCTGCGGCTGCTGGAAGAGGGCCGCGTGCGGGCGGACTTCCTGGCCGCGATGGAGGCCGCGAGGGATCGCTCGCGCGAACTGTCCTCGGGCGAGCCCGTGTGACGTCACCATGACGCACGCCGTGCACGTCGCCTGGGACGAGTCGCTGACCAGCTACGACTTCGGGGACGGACATCCGCTGAACCCGTTGCGAGTCGACCTGACCATCCGGCTCGCGCGCGAGCTGGGTGTGCTGGACCGCCCAGGTGTGCACGTCGCCGCGCCGCAGCCGGCCGACGACGCCAGCCTCCGCACGGTGCACACGTCCGACTACATCGCGGCGGTGCGCGCGGCCGAACCGCACACCGTCGACGTCGCGCACGGGCTCGGCACCACGGACGACCCCTGCTTCGCCGGCATGCACGACGCCAGTGCGCTGGTGGCGGGCGGCACCATCGAGGCGGCGCGGGCAGTGTGGTCCGGCACGGCCAGCCACGGCGTGAACGTGGCCGGTGGCCTGCACCACGCCATGCCGTCCGCTGCGTCCGGGTTCTGCGTCTACAACGACCCGGCGCTGGGCATCCGGGCGCTGCTCGATGCCGGCGCCGAGCGGGTCGCGTACGTCGACGTGGACGTCCACCACGGTGACGGCGTCCAGGCGGTGTTCTACGACGACCCCCGGGTGCTGACCATCAGCCTGCACGAGTCACCGCGGACGCTGTTCCCGGGCACCGGCTACCCGGAGGAGACCGGCGGTCCGGGCGCGGAGGGCAGTGCCGTGAACGTCGCGCTGCCGCCCGGCACCACCGACCGGGGCTGGCTGCGTGCCTTCCACGCCGTCGTGCCGCCGCTGCTGCGTACGTGGCGTCCGCAGATCCTCGTCACGCAGCACGGCTGCGACAGCCACGTCGAGGACCCGCTGGCGCATCTCGCCCTCACTGTCGACGGGCAGCGCGAGTCGTACCGGCTGCTGCACGAGCTGGCGCACGAGCTGTGCGACGGGCGCTGGGTCGCCACCGGTGGCGGCGGCTACGCGCTCATCGAGGTGGTGCCTCGGGCATGGACCCACCTGCTGGCCATCGCCGCGGAGAGCCCGATCGACCCGGCGACGGCCACCCCGCAGGCCTGGCGCGACCACGTCATGGCCCGCTACGCCCGCCGCGCCCCGTCGCGGATGACCGACGGCGCGGAGCTGTCGTTCCCCGACTGGTCGGACGGATACGACCCCGCCGACTGGCTGGACAAGGCCGTCGTCGCCACCCGCACCGCCGTCTTCCCCCTGCACGGCATCGACCCGTCCTTCTGAACCGGCGGGCGGGCCTGAGCCGGGCGAGACCGCCGCGCCGTGGCGCCGCCGCCAAGCAAGCCGTCGGGTGAGGGATGCCGGCCAGGGGTTCGGTCGGGCATCGGGGGTGAGGGACGAGCCCCCGCGGGCGGGGACGGCATTCCTCACCCGACGGCGCAACCAGCGGCACCACGAGCGACCAAACATCACGAGAACGGATCAATCCGGGCGGGCGGCGAGTTCACTTCCCCATCCCCCTTTCCCATCCGTCACATCCGCCACTACCATCGAGGTCAGTAGCGATGCCGACCACGCGCGCCCGACCAATGGCGACGCCGGCACGTCGTGGAGGGGCGATGACGACCAACGGACCGGAAGCACCACTCGGAGAGGTGCGCTTCCTCACCGTCGCCGAGGTGGCGACGGCCATGAGGGTGTCGAAGATGACGGTGTATCGCCTGGTCCATGCCGGCACGTTGCCCGCGGTCCAGGTGGGCCGGTCCTTCCGCATCCCCGAGAGCGCGGTGCACGAGTACCTGCGCGAGTCGTATGTGCGGGGCATGCAGGCCGGCTGAAACATCACGATTGGACGACGCACCGGACCTGCCGGGTACTCTTACGCCAGTGCGCGCGCCCGTCGTGCGTGGCAGGTACCAGTCCGCGGGCCACGTCAACGGCCGGCGAGTGGACAACCGACTGACCGTTATTGACGAGTGAGGGTGCCCTGTGGGCTCTGTGATCAAGAAGCGCCGTAAGCGGATGGCGAAGAAGAAGCACCGTAAGCTCCTGCGCCGCACGCGAGTGCAGCGTCGCCGCATGGGCAAGTAAGCAGCTACACGCGGGCTTCGTGCCCGCACTCGGGGGAGTACGCGCGGCGGAGAGCGGGGCACGGTGTCCAGGGTCGTGATGGTCGTCGGGGTAGCCCGGTACCTGGGCGCCCGGCTGGCCGAGCTGCTCTCCGCCGATCCCGAGGTCGAGCGGGTCGTCGGCGTCGACGTCGTCGAGCCGGCCGAGAGCATCGGGTCCGCCGAGTTCGTGCGCGCCGACATCCGCACGTCCGACATCGGCCGCGCCATCCGGCGGACCGCGCCGGACACCGTCGTCCACATGAACATCCTGGCCACCCGGGCCGACGCCGGTGGCCGGGCGCCGCAGAAAGAGATCAACGTCATCGGCACCATGCAGCTGCTGGCCGCCTGCCAGCGCTCGGAGTCGGTGCGCAAGGTCGTGGTGAAGTCGTCCACGGCGGTGTACGGCGCCGGGCCGAACGCGCCGGCGCTGTTCTCCGAGGACATGGTGCCCGGGGTGTCCGTGCGGGGCGGCTACGAGAAGGACGCCGGTGAGGTCGAGGCGTACGTGCGCGGGTTCTCCCGTCGCCGTCCCGACGTCGACGTCACCATCCTGCGCTTCGCCAACGTGCTCGGCCCGACCATCCGCACGGCGCTGTCGGAGTACTTCGTGTTGCCCGTCGTGCCGGTGGCGCTTGGCCGCGATCCGCGGTTCCAGCTGGTGCACGAGCGGGACTGTCTCGACGCGCTGCGGCTGGCCACGGTCGCCGAGCGCCCCGGCATCTTCAACGTCGCCGGTGACGGCTTCCTGGTGCTGAGCCAGGCGCTGCGCCGCGCGGGCCGGCCGGCGCTGCCGCTGCCTACCCTCGGCACCCCGCTGGTCGGCGGGATGCTGCGGCGCACCGGGGTGGCCGACATGGACGCGGCCATGGTGAGGTTCCTCACGCACGGCCGTGGCGTGGACACCGGCCGGATGCGTGCCAGGCTCGGCTTCGAGCCGGCGTACAGCACTCTCGCGACGTTCGACGCGTTCGCCGCCGCGCGCGCCCAGGGCGGGCTGCTCGACCGCGACCGGGTGCGCACCGTCGAGCAGACGGTGCGCGGCGTGCTCACCGGGGAGGCCGGCCATGGCCGATGACCCCCAACTGACCGGCGCGGTCGACCGCGTCGCCACCTCCATCGGCCGGGTGCTGCGTGACCGACTCGGCGTCGATGCCGGCCAGCTCGACAAGCTGGTCGATTTCGTCGGCCGCCGGCTCACCGGTGACTTCGAGGTCGACGCCTTCGGTTTCGACGAGGAACTGACCGAGACGGTCCTGCTGCCGGTGCTGCGGCCGCTGTACCGGCACTGGTTCCGGGTCGACGTGCGCGGCATCGAGAACATCCCGGATGCCGGCTCCGCGCTGGTGGCCGCCAACCACTCCGGCACCGTCCCGCTGGACTCGCTGATGACCCAGCTGGCCGTCCACGACGAGCATCCCCGGCACCGTCATCTGCGCACGCTCGGAGCCACGCTGGTGTTCCAGCTTCCGGTCGTCTCCGACCTGGCGCGAAAGGGCGGCTCCACCCTGGCCTGCAACGAGGACGTCGAGGCGCTGCTGGCCGCCGGTGAGCTGGTGGGGGTCTGGCCGGAGGGGTTCAAGGGCGTCGGCAAGCCGTTCTCGGAGCGGTACAAGTTGCAGCGGTTCGGCCGCGGCGGCTTCGTCTCGGCGGCGCTTCGCACCGGAACGCCGATCGTGCCGTGCTCCATCGTCGGGGCCGAGGAGATCTACCCGATGATCGGCAACGCCGACTATCTGGCCCGGTTACTGGGGCTGCCGTACTTCCCGGTCACGCCGACGTTCCCGTGGCTCGGGCCGCTCGGGCTGGTGCCGTTGCCGTCGAAGTGGATCATCGAGTTCGGCGAGCCCATCCGCACCGACGAGTACCCGCCCGGTGCCGCCGACGACCCCATGGTGGTCTTCGAGCTCACCGACCAGGTGCGCGACACCATCCAGCGCACGCTCACCGAGCTGCGCGAGCTGCGCGGCCCCGCCTTCGGCTGACCTCGGCGGCCGGCTCAGCGGCGTTTGCGTGCCGCGACGATGCCGAGTGCCGCGCCGGCGACGGCGCCGGTTCCGGCCGCGATGCCCAGGGTGGCGTTGCGCCGGCGGCCCCGGTAGTCGCGAATGCGCCAGCCGTGCTTGCGGGCGTGCCGGCGCAGCCGCCGGTCCGGGTTGACCGCGCACGGGAAGCCGACCAACGAGAGCATCGGGATGTCGTTGGCGGAGTCGCTGTAGGCCGAGCAGCGGGCGAGGGTGAGGTCTTCGCGGGCGGCGAGCGAGCGCACCGCCGCCGCCTTGTCCTCGCCGTGGAGCAGGTCGCCGACCAGCCGGCCGGTGTAGTGGCCGTCGACGTGTTCGGCGACGGTGCCCAGGGCGCCGGTCAGCCCGAGCCGCCGGGCGATGATGGTGGCCACCTCGACCGGCGCAGCCGTCACCAGCCAGACCCGTTGCCCTTGGTCGATGTGGAGCTGGGCGATGGCTTGGGTGCCGGGCCAGATCTTGTCGGCCATGCGTTCCTCGAAGATCTCCTCGGCCACGTCGGACAGCTCCGCAACGGAGCGGCCGGCGATGAACGTCAGTGCCGCCGCCCGTGCCTCGACGATGTGGTCGGGATCCTCCGCGCCCAGCATGAACTGCAGCTGCTGCCGGCCGAAGCGCACGATGTCGCTGGTGCGCAGCAGGTCGCGCGCGTGCATGCCGCGGGCGAGGTAGAACAGCGAGGCACCGCGCAGGAGGGTGTTGTCGAGGTCGAAGAAGGCCGCGGCGCGGGCATCGGACGGCAGCTCGATACCGGCGATGGCCTCGGCCGTGCTGGCGGCGGCGTCGGCGCGCGCATCGGTGTCCGCCGCGCCGGTGCGGCGCCAGCGGGTACGCAGCCACGCCATGGTCGCCCAGCCTAGCGGCGCCCGGCCCGTCCCCGCCCGCCACTACTCTGGAGTCATGACCGAGCCGGTGCGGGTGCTGTTACTGGGCCGTCCGGGCTGCCATTTGTGTGACGATGCTCGCGTTGTGGTCGAACAGGTCTGCGCCGATCTCGGCGTCGGCTGGGAGGAGCGCAGCATCGTCGGCGACCCGGAGCTGGAGCGCCGCTATGGCGAACAGATCCCGGTGACCTTCGTCGACGGTGCTCAGCACGACTTTTGGCGGGTGGACCCGGATCGGCTGCGCCGGGCGCTGACGGTGTGACCGGCAACGGGGCCCTTAGCATCTCTGCGTCACCGGCGCCCGGCGGGGGCCCATATAGAGCATTCAGGCCGGAACAGCAACTTTGTGCATCCGTTCACAAGTGGCCTAGGGTAGAGCGCATCGTACGTTCTGCCGGTGCGGGTTCGACACCCGCCCCCTGACTGTCGCTATCCGCGCCGGCCTACCGGGGAGTGTCGTGACCCGAAACAGCCGCCCGTCGTCCGCGCCGACACCAGCCGCAGCGCCGCCGCGCGGCGTGCCGGAGGCGACGGTCGCGCGGCTCCCGCTCTACCTTCGGGCGCTCACCACGTTGGCCGAGCGGGGCATCGCCACCGTCTCGTCCGAGGAGCTGGCCACCTCCGCCGGCGTCAACTCCGCGAAGCTGCGCAAGGACCTGTCCTACCTGGGTTCCTACGGCACCCGGGGGGTCGGCTACGAGGTCGACTTCCTGCGGCATCAGATCTCCCGCGAGATCGGGCTGACGCAGGACTGGGCCGTGGTCATCGTCGGCATCGGTAACCTCGGCCACGCGCTGGCCAACTACGGCGGTTTCGCCTCGCGAGGTTTCCGCATCGCCGCGCTGGTCGACGCCGACCCGAACCGGGTGGGCGAGCTGGTTGCCGGGCTGCACGTCCGGCACGCCGACGAGCTCGAGCAGGTCATCGACGAGCTCGGTGTCTCCATCGGCGTAGTCGCCACCCCGGCCCGGGCCGCTCAGCTGGTCTGCGACCGGCTGGTCGCGGCCGGCGTCACCAGCATCCTCAACTTCGCACCGGCCATCGTCCAGGTGCCGGAGGGCGTCGACCTGCGCAAGGTCGACCTCTCCACCGAGCTGCAGATCCTCGCGTACCACGAGCAGCGCAAGAACGGCGCGGCACTGGCCCTGACGGCCGAGCAGGCCGCCGAGCTGGCCGAGGCGGTGAACGGATGAGCGTGCTGGCTATCGGCGTGTCGCATCGCAGCGCGCCGGTCGAGGTACTCGAGAGCGTCGCGCTGGACCGTCAGGGCGTCACGAAGCTGCTCGACGACGTCCCCTCCTCGGACGAGATCGCCGAGGCCGTCGTGGTGGCCACCTGCAACCGGCTCGAGCTGTACCTCGACACCGCCACCTTCCACGGCGGCGTCGAGGATGCCAGCGCGCTGCTGTCGCTGCACACCGGCGCCCCGATCGAGCTGCTGACTCCGTACCTCTACGTGCACTACGGCGATCGTGCGGTCTCCCACCTGTTCCACGTCGTCAGCGGCCTGGACTCCATGGTGGTCGGCGAGGCGCAGATCCTCGGCCAGGTCCGCGACGCGTTCCGGCTGGCGCAGACCTCCGGTGCCACCGGGCGGGTGCTGACCGAGCTGTTCCAGAGCGCACTGCGGGTCGGCAAGCGCGCCCACGCCGAAACCGGCATCGACGCGGCCGGCCGGTCCCTGGTCACGTTGGGCCTGGCCAGCGTGCTGCCCGAGGTGGGCGCCGAGGGCTGGTCCACCGGACAGGTCGGCGGGTCGTCCTGGCGCGAGCTGGTGCACGGCGCGCGGGCGCTGGTGATCGGCGCCGGGTCCATGGCCGCGCTGGCAGCGGCAACCCTGCAGCGTGAGGGCGTCGACGTCGTCGTCGCCAACCGGACGCTGGGCCACGGCGCCGGGCTCGCCGACGCCGTCGGCGGCCGCGCGGTGCCCATGAGCGAGATCCCCACGGTCCTCGACGACGTCGACCTGGTGCTGTCGTGCACCGGTGCGGCCGGCGTGGTGCTGCCGTACGACACCGTCGCCGACGCGATGTCCCGCCGGGGCGGCCGCCCGCTCGGCATCGTCGACCTGGCGCTGCCGCATGACGTGGATGCCGGCGTGGCCGAGCTGCCCGGTGTCGTCCTCGCCGACCTCGCCCGCCTCAGCACCGCCGCGGACGACGACGTCACCGACGCGCGGTCCATGGCCGACGACGTCGCCGCCGTGCGGGCCATCGTCACCGACGAGGTCGCCGCGTTCGCGTCCGCCCGGCGGGCCGCGCAGGTGGCACCCACCGTCGTCGCGCTGCGGTCCATGGCCGACGACGTCGTCGACACCGAGCTGACCCGGATGTCCGGTCGCCTTCCCGAACTCGACGAGCGCACCCGCGCTGAGGTCGCCCGGACGGTCCGGCGGGTGGTCGACAAGCTCCTGCACCAGCCCACCGTCCGCGTCAAGGAACTGGCCGCGCAGCCCGACGGCGCGTCCTACGAGGCCGCGCTGCGCGAGCTGTTCGCCCTCGACCGCCGCGCCATCGACGCGGTGGCCAAGCCCGACCCGGTCACCGACACGGAGGGGAGCACGAAGACATGAACACCGATCCCTCCACGGCGACGCTACGGCTCGGTACCCGGGGCAGTGCCCTCGCCATGGCACAGGCCGGGACGATCGCGGCGGCGTTGCGTGCGCGTGGCCACGAGGTCGAGCTGGTCGAGATCACCACCAAGGGCGACGTCTCACGGGCGCCGCTGGACCGCATCGGCGGCACCGGTGTGTTCGTCACCGCGCTGCGCGACGCACTGCTGGACGGGCGCGTCGACCTCGCCGTGCACTCCCTGAAGGACCTTCCCACGGCTCCGGCCGACGGTTTGGTCGTCGCCGCGGTCCCGGCGCGCGAGGACCCACGCGACGCGCTGTGCGCCCGCGACGGTCTCAAGCTCTCCGACCTGCCGTCCGGTGCCCAGGTCGGCACCGGCTCGCCACGCCGAGAGGCGCAGTTGCGGGCACTCGGGCTGGGGCTGGACGTCGTCGGGCTGCGCGGCAACGTCGACACCCGGCTGGGCAAGGTGGCCGACGGTTCGCTCGACGCCGTGGTGCTGGCCAGGGCCGGGCTGGCCCGGCTGGGCCGACTCGACTCCGTCACCGAGGTGCTCGATCCCATGCAGATGCTGCCGGCACCGGGCCAGGGTGCGCTGGCCGTCGAGTGCCGGACCGACCGGGACGAGCTCGTCGACGCCCTGGCCGTGCTCGACGACCCCGCCTCCCGGGCGGCGGTCACCGCAGAACGCTCCCTCCTCGCCGTGCTCGAGGCCGGTTGTACCGCTCCCGTGGGGGCGTACGCCGAGGCGGCCGAGGGTGAAGATGGCCTCGAGCTCTACATCCGGGCCGTCGTGGCATCCCGCGACGGTGCGATGAGTATCCGCAAGTCAGCTACTGGAACCGTCGAGGGGGCCGAACGACTCGGGCGTGAGCTCGCGCGCGAGCTGCTCGACGACGGCGCCGGGGCAGTCATCGATGCCGGGGATCCGGCGTCGTAGGAGGAGATAGTCACGTGACCACTCCGCGACGTGCGCAGCAGCGCACCGAAGAAGGTGGCGTCGCGTTCGTCGGCGCCGGTCCCGGCGACCCGGGGCTGCTCACGCTCCGGGCGGTCGAGGTGCTCGGTGGGGCCGACGTCGTCGTCATCGACGAACCGGCGCACCGCGCGATGCTCAGCCACGCGCCCGGGATCGTCGAGGTTGTCGACGTCAGCGCCGACGACGAAGGCGCCACCCTGACCGCGGCGGCGCGTGGGCGCCGCCTCGTACAGGCCGCCAAGGGGGGACGACGGGTGGTGCGGCTGCTCGGCGGCGACCCGTTCATCCACGCCACCGGCGCCGACGAAGCGCTCGCCTGCGTCAAGGCCGGTATCCCGTTCGAACTGGTCGCCGGTGTCGCGACAGCCACCTCGGTGGCGGCGCACGCCGGCATCCCGCTGGTGACGGGCCGTCGGCGCAGCGTCGAGATCCTCGACGTCGGCGGCAAGATCGACCTGCGGTCCTGTACCGCCGACACCATCCTGCTGACCGGTGTCACCGAGCAGCTCGGGCCCGTCGCCGACGCGCTGGTCGACGCCGGCCGGGTGCCGTCCACCCCGGTGGCGGTGGTGACCTCCGGCAGCACCGTCGAACAGCAGACCATCGTGTCCACGCTGGCCGACGTGGCGGCGGACACCAAGGCCGCCAAGGTGCAAGGGCCGTTCGTCGTCGTCATCGGCGACACCGTCGAGCACCGCGACGCGCTCTCGTGGTTCGAGACGAAGGCGCTGTTCGGCTGGCGGGTCCTGGTGCCGAGGACGAAGGAGCAGGCCGGCGTGCTGTCCACGGCGCTGCGTCGCTCCGGCGCGGTGCCGGAAGAGGTGCCCACCATCTCCGTCGAGCCGCCGCGCAACCCGCAGCAGATCGACAAGGCCGTGCGCGGCATGGTCGAGGGCCGCTATGAGTGGATCGCGTTCACCTCGGTGAACGCACTGCGCGCGGTCAAGGAGAAGCTGACCGCGTACGGGCTGGACGCCCGGGCGCTGTCCGGGCTGAAGGTCGCGGCGGTCGGTGAGAAGACCGCCGAGGCACTGCGGGCCTGGGGCATCGAGCCGGACCTGGTGCCGTCGGGGGAGCAGTCCGCGCTCGGGCTGCTCGCCGACTGGCCGCCGTACGACGAGGTGCTCGACCCGATCAACCGGGTGTTCCTGCCCCGCGCCGACATCGCCACCGAGACGCTGGCGGCCGGGCTGGCCGAGATGGGCTGGGAGGTCGACGACGTGACGGCGTACCGGACGGTGCGCGCCGCGCCGCCGCCGGCCGAGACCCGTGACGCGATCAAGACCGGTAAGTTCGACGCGGTCGCGTTCACGTCGTCGTCGACGGTGCGCAATCTGGTCGGCATCGCCGGCAAGCCGCACGCGTCCACCGTCGTCGCCTGCATCGGTCCGGCGACGGCGAAGACGGCCGAGGAGCACGGCCTGCGGGTCGACGTGCTGGCTCCAGAGCCGTCCATCGAGGCGCTGGCCGAGGCGCTGGCGCAGTTCGGGGCGGCGCGCCGGCAGGCGCTGGTCGATGCCGGCGATCCGGTGCTCAAGCCGTCGCAGCGGCGGCGTGCGTCCGCCCGCCGCAAGAGCGCGCAGTAGTTCGGAAATGATCACGTTGCGTTGGGGTGTTCCCGCTTCACCAGGAATGCAGGCATGGTGAAGCGGGAGGGAGCATACTTGACTTCCATGGGTTTCCCGGAGGTCCGGCCGCGGCGGCTGCGCCGCAATCCGGCGATGCGGCGGCTGGTCGCCGAGACGTCGCTGGAACCGCGGCACCTGGTGCTGCCGATGTTCGTCCGCGAGGGCGCCACCGAACCGCGCCCTATCCGCTCCATGCCGGGCGTCGTGCAACACACCATGGAGTCGCTGCGCAAGGCCGCACTGGAGGCGGTCGAGGCCGGCGTGGGCGGGCTGATGCTGTTCGCCATCCCCGAGCGCAAGGACGCCGTCGGCTCCGGCGGCGTCGATCCCAAGGGCCCGCTCAACGCCGCCATCCGTGAGGTGATCGCCGAGGTCGGCGACGCCACGGTCGTCATGGCCGACCTGTGCCTCGACGAGTTCACCGACCACGGGCACTGCGGCGTCCTGGCCTCCGACGGCACTGTCGACAACGACGCGACCCTCGAGGTGTACGGCCGGATGGCCGTGGCCCAGGCCGAGGCCGGTGTCCACGTCGTCGGACCCAGCGGCATGATGGACGGCCAGGTGGGGGTTGTGCGGCACGCGCTGGACGCGGCCGGTCACACCGACGTCGCCATCCTCGCCTACGCCGCCAAGTACTCGTCGGCGTTCTACGGGCCGTTCCGCGACGCGGTCGAGTCCTCGCTCAGCGGCGACCGCCAGACCTATCAGCAGGATCCCGCCAACGGCTACGAGGCCCTGCGCGAGACCGCTCTCGACGTCGCCGAGGGCGCCGACATGGTGATGGTCAAGCCCGCCATGTCGTACCTCGACGTGCTGGCCCGCGTGCGGGACGCCGTCGACGTGCCGGTGGCGGCGTACCAGATCTCGGGTGAGTACGCGATGATCCAGGCCGCGGCGGAGCGGGGCTGGATCGACCTCGACCGGGCCGTGCTGGAGTCGTTGACGTCCATCCGCCGGGCCGGCGCCGACATCGTCCTCACGTACTGGGCCGTCGATGTCGCCCAGCGGCTGCGGGCACGCGCGTGAGGGCTTCCCCGCTGTCGTAGGGTCCCGCTAATCTCGGACGCAACCTCGCCGAGGGAGTGTGCATGCAACAGCAACGGGAGCAATGGGGCACCCGGGCCGGATTTCTCATGGCGGCCGTCGGGTCGGCGATCGGCCTGGGCAACATCTGGCGGTTCCCCTATGTCGCGTACGAGAACGGTGGCGGCGCGTTCCTACTGCCGTACCTGGTGGCGCTGCTCACCGCCGGCATACCGCTGCTGGTCCTTGAATACGCCATCGGACACCGGTTCCACGGCTCACCGCCGCTGGCCTTCCGTCGCCTGCACCGACGGGCGACGGTGCTCGGCTGGTGGCAGGTGGCCATCTGTTTCGTCATCGCGGCCTATTACGCGGTCATCATCGCCTGGGCAGTGCGTTACGCCGGGTTCTCGGTCCGGCAGGACTGGGGCGACGACCCGGAGGCGTTCCTGCTCGGCGATTTCCTGCAAGTCGGCGACGCAGGGTGGGTGACGTCATACGTCTCGGGCGTGCTCTGGCCGCTGGTGGCCGTGTGGGTGTTCGTGCTGGTGGTGCTCGCGCTGGGGATCCGGCGCGGCATCGAGCGGGCCAACCGCATCTTCATCCCGCTCCTCGTGGTGCTCTTCCTTGTGTTGGTCGGCCGCGCGCTCTTCCTCGACGGGGCCAGCCAGGGCCTGGACGCGCTGTTCTCGCCGGACTGGGACGCCATCACCGACGGCGGCGTGTGGGTGGCCGCGTACGGGCAGATCTTCTTCTCCCTGTCGGTCGGGTTCGGCATCATGATCACCTACGCCTCGCATCTGCACCGCCGGTCCGACCTCACCGGCTCCGCCTTGGTGGCGGGGTTCGCCAACAGCTCGTTCGAGATCCTGGCCGGCATCGGTGTCTTCGCCACGCTTGGCTTCATGGCGGCGGCCAGCGGGGTCGCGGTCGGTGACGTCGCGCAATCCGGGATCGGCCTGGCGTTCATCGCCTTCCCGCAGATCATCTCCACGCTGACGAGCGGGGCCGGCGTTTTCGGCGTGCTGTTCTTCGCGTCGCTGGTCATCGCCGGCGTCACGTCTCTGATCAGCATCGTGCAGGTCGTGGTCTCGGCCGTGCAGGACCGGACCGGTATGGCGAGGGTCCCGGCGGTGCTCTCCGTGGGTGGCGCGGTGGCGCTGGTGTCCATCCTGCTGTTCCCGACGGCGCAGGGGCTGCACTATCTCGATCTCGCCGACCACTTCATCAACCAGTACGGCATCGCGCTCGCGGCACTGGCCGTCGTCATCGTCGTCGCCTGGGTGCTGCGCCGCCTGCCCATGTTCCAAGCCCATGCCAACCTCACGTCGACCGTGCGGCTCGGCGTGTGGTGGCAGATCGTCCTCGGCCTGGTGACGCCGGTGGTGCTGGGCTGGATGATGTGGGACAGCCTGCGGCAGGAGTTCGAGGAGAACTACGGCGGTTACTCCGACGGCTTCCTCCTCGTCGTGGGCTGGGGTGTTGCCATCGGTGCCATCCTCGTCGCCCTGCTGCTGTCGTTGGTGCCCTGGCGCGGACGTGACGAGTTCGTGCCGGCTGAGCTCGACGCCGTCGGCGGGAAGGAGCGAGCATGAGCACCGGAGCCGTTGTGATGCTGATCATCGCCATCCTGATCGTGTGGGGCGGCTTGGGCGCGAGCATCGCCCACCTGCGCCGCCACCCGGACCCTGGGCCGCCGGACGTCGAGGCGTAACCGGACATCCCGCCTGGATCTAGCCGCTTACTTGACTGATTCCAGAAAAGGGTCGAAGATCGTCGGGTGACCACCGACGAGCAGCTGCGCGACGATGCCGCGGCGCGGCTGCGCGCCGCGGGCCTGCGGGTCACTGCTCCTCGGGTCGGCGTCCTGGTGGCGCTGGAGCGCGAGTCGCACGCCGACGCCGACACCGTCGCCAGGCAGGTCCGCGCCTCGCTCGGCGCGGTGTCCACTCAAGCCGTCTACGACGTGCTGCACGCGCTCACCGAGGCGCGGCTGCTGCGGCGTATCGAACCGGCCGGGTCCCCGGCACGCTACGAGACCCGCGTCGGCGACAACCACCATCACATGGTCTGCCGGGGCTGCGGCGTCATCGTCGACGTCGACTGCTCCGGTGCGGCGCCGTGCCTGGTGCCCGCGCACGCTCACGGCTTCGACATCGACGAGGCCGAGGTGACGTTCTGGGGGCGCTGCCCGTCGTGCCAGGCGTCGCAGGACCACCCGAAAGACCACTCGTAAAAGAGGAGAACGGATGAGCTCCACCCCGCACACGACCACGAACTCCGGCGCCCCGGTCGCCAGCGACGCCCACTCGCTGACCGTCGGCCCCAACGGCCCGATCGTCCTGCACGACCACTACCTCGTCGAGAAGCTGGCCCAGTTCAACCGTGAGCGGGTGCCCGAGCGGGTCGTTCACGCCAAGGGCGGCGGCGCCTTCGGTGTGCTGGAGGTCACCGAGGATGTCAGCCAGTTCACCAAGGCCGCGCTCTTCCAGCCCGGTGCGCGGACCGAGGCGCTGGCTCGGTTCTCGTCCGTCGCGGGTGAGCAGGGCAGCCCGGACACCTGGCGCGACCCCCGCGGTTTCGCGCTGAAGTTCTACACCCCCGAGGGCAACTACGACGTCGTCGGCAACAACACGCCCGTGTTCTTCCTGCGCGACACCATCAAGTTCCCCGACTTCATCCGTTCCCAGAAGCGCCTGCCGGGCTCCAACCTGCGCGACCACGACATGCAGTGGGACTTCTGGACGCTGTCGCCGGAGAGCGCGCACCAGGTCACCTGGCTGATGGGCGACCGCGGCCTGCCGCGCACCTGGCGCAACATGGACGGCTTCGGCTCGCACACCTACCAGTGGATCAACGCCGCGGGCGAGCGGTTCTGGGTCAAGTACCACTTCCGGACCGACCAGGGCCACGAGTTCCTGACCCAGGCCGACGCCGACCGCATCGCCGGTGAGGATGCCGACCACCACATCCGCGACCTCTACGAGTCCATCAACCGCGGCGAGCACCCGTCCTGGACGGTGCACGTGCAGGTCATGCCCTACGCCGACGCCGCCGACTACCGGTTCAACCCGTTCGACCTGACGAAGGTGTGGCCGAAGGGCGACTACCCGCTGATCAAGGTCGGCACGCTGCGGCTGGACCGCAACCCGGAGAACTACTTCGCGCAGATCGAGCAGGCGGCGTTCGAGCCGAGCAATTTCGTGCCCGGCATCGCCGCCAGCCCGGACAAGATGCTGCTGGGCCGCATCTTCTCCTACGCCGACGCGCACCGGTACCGCATCGGGACGAACTACGCCCAACTGCCGGTCAACGCGCCCAAGGCCGAGGTGAACTCGTACTCCAAGGACGGCGCCATGCGGTTCTCGTACGCCGCTGCCGACCGGCCGGTGTACGCGCCGAACTCGCTTGGAGGACCAGCAGCGGTCCCGTCCTTGGTCGGCGACGCCGGGTGGGAGTCCGACGGCGAGCTGGTGCGTGCCGCGGCCACCCTCCACGCCGAGGACGACGACTTCGGCCAGGCCGGCACCCTCGTGCGCGAGGTGCTCGACGACGCCGCCCGGGACCGTCTGGTGGGCAACATCGCCGGCCACGTCGGCCAGGTGACGTCCGACGAGCTGCGCCAGCGCGTCTACGCCTACTGGCGCAGCGTCGACGAGACCCTGGGCAAGCGCGTCGAGGAGGCCGTCGGCCGCTGACCGTCGTGCCCGTCCCGCCCGGCGCCGGGCGGGACGGGGGTGGCGAGCAAGGCGTCCGTCCAGCTTGCGAGAATGAGCCGGTGACCTACGACGACGTACCGCGTAGTGCGGAGCTGTTCGGCCGTGCGCAGTCCGTGACGCCCGGCGGGGTCAATTCCCCGGTGCGGGCGTTCCGGGCTGTGGGCGGGACGCCGCGGTTCATGGAGAAGGGCGCAGGCCCCTACCTCTACGACGTCGACGGCCGCGAATACGTCGACCTCGTCGGCTCGTGGGGGCCGATGATCCTCGGCCACGCGCACCCCGCCGTCGTCGACGCGATCCGGGCCCAGGTGGAGCGTGGGACGTCGTTCGGCACCCCCACCCGGCCGGAGGTGGAGCTGGCCGAGGAGATCGTCGCGCGGACCAGCATCGAGCAGGTGCGGCTGGTGTCCAGTGGCACCGAGGCGACCATGAGCGCCATTCGGCTGGCCCGCGGCGCCACCGGCCGCGCCAAGATCGTGAAGTTCGCCGGCCACTACCACGGTCACGTCGACGCGCTGCTGGCGTCGGCGGGCAGCGGCGTGGCCACGTTCGCCCTGCCCGACACGCCCGGCGTCACCGGTGCGTCGGCGGGCGACACCATCGTGCTGCCGTACAACGACACCGCCGCGGTGAAGGCGGCGTTCGCCGAGTACGGCGACCAGATCGCCGCCGTCATCGCCGAAGCCGCGGCCGGCAACATGGGTGCCGTCCCGCCGGCCGACGGCTTCAACGCGTTCCTGCTCGACACCGCGCACCAGCACGGCGCGCTGCTCGTCCTCGACGAGGTCATGACCGGCTTCCGGGTGTCGCGCTCCGGCTGGCACGGCCTGGACGGCGTCACCCCCGACATCACCACGTTCGGCAAGGTCATGGGCGGCGGGTTCCCGGCCGCGGCGTTCGGTGGCCGGGCCGAGGTCATGCAGCTGCTCGCCCCGGCCGGCCCTGTCTATCAGGCCGGCACGCTCTCCGGGAACCCGGTGGCGACGACGGCGGGCCTGACCACGCTGCGGCTGGCCGACGCCGACGTCTACGCCCACCTCGACGCCACGGCGAAGACCATCGGCGGCCTCGTCGGCGAGGCTCTCACCGCGGCCGGGGTGCCGCACGTCGTCCAGTACGCCGGCAACCTGTTCAGCGTCTTCTTCGTCGACGGCGACGGCCCGGTCACCGACTTCGCTGCGGCCAAGCGCACCAGCACCCCGCGGTTCGGCGCATTCTTCAACTCCATGCTCGCGGCCGGCGTGTACCTGCCGCCGTCGGCTTTCGAGGCGTGGTTCGTCAGTGCCGCGCACGACGACCGCGCGCTCGACCGGATCGCCCAGGCGCTGCCGGCCGCCGCCGCGGCCGCTGCCTCCGCCCCGGAGGTGGCGTCGTGACCGAGACGACGAAGGTGCACCTGCTGCGCCACGGTGAGGTGCACAACCCGTCCAAGGTGCTGTACGGACGACTGGCCGGGTACCACCTGTCCGAACTGGGCCAGGCCATGGCGCAGCGGGTCGCCGACACCGTCGCCGAGCGCGACATCGTCCGGCTGGTCAGCTCGCCGCTGGAGCGGGCCCGCGAGACCGCCGCGCCGATCGCCGAGACGCTGGGCCTCGAGGTGCAGGTGGACGACCGCCTGCTCGAGGCGCTCAATGTTTTCGAGGGGCTCACGTTCGGTGTGGGCGACGGTTCGATGCGCCACCCCCGGCACTGGCGCAACCTGCGCAACCCGTTCCGGCCGTCGTGGGGTGAGCCGTACCGCGACATCGCCGCTCGCATGCTCGTGGCGATGTCCGACGCCCGGCGCGAGGCCGCCGGGCACGAGGTCCTGCTGGTGTCGCACCAGTTGCCCATCTGGACCGTCCGCAGCGCCATCGAGGGCCGGCGGCTCTGGCACGACCCGCGCCGCCGCGAGTGCTCGCTGGCCAGCCTGACCACCGTTACGTACGAGGGCGACACCATCGTGTCGGTCGCCTACACCGAGCCCGCCGGCGACCTCCTGCCCCGGGTCGGCAAGCCGTTCTCGGCAGGTGCCTGATGCGCCGCCTGGTCACCTGCACGGCCGCCGTCGTCCTGCTGGTGGCCGGCTGCACCGACGGCCAGGTCGAGCGCAGCGACAACGCCGACCAGGCCGGCTACATCGCCGGTGACGGCGCCATCAGCATCTACGATCCCGCCGACCGGCAGCAGGCACCGGAGTTCGGCGGCGAGCTGCTGGACGGCAGCAGGTTCGAGCTCGCCGACGCGGCGGGTGACGTCGTCGTCCTCAACGTCTGGGGCTCGTGGTGCCCGCCGTGCCGCAAGGAGGCACCGGACCTGCAGGCGGTACACGAGTCGGTGGCCTCCGAGGGCGTCCGGTTCGTCGGCGTGAACGTCCGCGACCCGAGCAAGCGGGCCGCGGAGGCGTTCGAGGACGAGTTCGGCATCACCTACCCGAGCGTCTACGACCCCAAGAGCGAAGCACTGCTGGCGTTCCGCGACACCGTCCCGCCGCAGGCCATCCCGAGCACGCTGGTGATCGACCGGGACGGCCGGATCGCCGCGCGGGTTCTCGGCCCCATCGGCGAGGCGTCGTTGCGCGACATCGTCACCGAGGTCGCCGCGGAGGGATCCGCTGAGGGGCCCGCTGAGCGCACGTGAACACCTTCGGCGACACTGTCCTGACCGGTTCGCTGGCGCTGGCCATACCGGTTGCGGCGCTGGCCGGGCTGGTGTCGTTCCTGTCGCCGTGTGTGCTCCCCCTGGTGCCCGGCTACCTCGGCTACGTCACCGGGTTGTCCGGCGCGGAGCTGGCCTCCGGGCGGCGTGGCCGCCTGGTGCTCGGGGTCAGCCTGTTCATCATCGGCTTCAGTGCGGTGTTCGTCTCGTTCGGCCTGCTCTTCGGCGGGCTGGGCAGTCTCCTGTTCGAACACGGCGACGTCATCATGCGGGTGCTCGGGGTGGTCACCATCGTGCTGGGGTTGGTGTTCGCAGGGTGGCTGCCGGGGCTGTCGCGCGACTGGCGCATCGAGCGCAGCCCGGCCGTCGGGCTGGCGGGCGCCCCACTGCTCGGTGTGGTCTTCGGGCTGGGCTGGACGCCGTGCATGGGGCCCACTCTCGCCGCGGTGCAGACGCTCGCCCTGAGCGAGGCCAGCGCCGGTCGCGGCGCCTTGCTGTCGTTCGCCTACTGTGTGGGGCTGGGACTGCCGTTCCTGGCCGCGGCGCTCGCCTACCAGCGGGCCACCCGATGGTTCCGGTGGGTGCGCCGGCACCAGCAGGCCGTGATGCGCGCCGGCGGGGTCATGCTCATCGTGCTGGGGGTGTTGCTGGTGACCGGGCTGTGGAGCGAGCTGATGGCGTCCATGCAGGGCTGGATCAGTGGCTTCGAGGTGGCGGTCTAGGGATGTGGGGTCGATGACGACGCAGACCGATGCACGGCCGCCGGTGGACAAGCGCCCGCCGCCGCTGAGCGGGTTCGAGCTGGCCCGCTGGGCGTGGCGGCAGCTCACGTCCATGCGGGTCGCGCTGATCCTGCTGTTCCTGCTCGCCGTGGCGGCCATCCCGGGCTCGGTGATCCCGCAGAGCGACGTCAACCCGCTCCAGGTCCGCGATTTCCGCGCTCGCAACCCCACCCTGTCGGAGTGGTACGACCGCTTCGGGCTGTTCGACGTCTTCTCCGCGCCCTGGTTCGCCGCCATCTATCTGGCTCTCCTGGTGTCGCTGGTCGGCTGCATCCTGCCGCGCAGCTGGCAGCACTGGAAGGCGGTCCGGGCGCAGCCGCCGAAGGCGCCACGCCGGCTGGCCCGGATGCCTGCCTACCGACGGGTGGAGGTCGACGCGACGCCGGAGGAGGTGCTCGCCGTCGCCCGCGCCGAACTGCGGTCGCGGCGCTACCGGGTGCGCCGGCGCCCCGACGACCCGGACGCCGCGGGCGAGAGCGACGCCGTCGCCGGCGAGATCGGGCACCTGCGCGAGACCGGGAACCTCGTCTTCCACCTGTCCGTCGTGGTGGTGCTGCTCGCGGTGGCCCTGGGCGGCCTGTTCAGCTACCGCGCGACGGTGCTGGTGCCGGAGGGCTCCGGTTTCACCAACCAGGTCATCCAGTTCGACAGCCTGTCCGCCGGTGCCCTGTTCGACACCGCCGACCTGCCGCCGTTCTCCATGGACGTCGACTCCTTCCGCATGGAGTTCCTCGAGGACGGCCCGCAGCGTGGCCAGGCGGACGAGTTCGAGGCGACGGTCACGCTGGTGCCCGAGCCGGGTGCGGACCCGGAGACCCACACCATCCGGGTCAACGAGCCGCTGGACATCGACGGAACCTCCGTGCACATCCTGAACCCCGGCTATGCGCCGGCGTTCACCGTGCGCTCCGCCGACGGGACGGTGCTCGCCGACGGCCCGGTGCCGTTCCTGCCCGAAGACGGGAGCTTCACCTCCACCGGCGTGGTCAAGGTCGAGGTGCCGCCCGAGATCGGCGACGACATCGGCATCCAGGGGTACTTCCTGCCGACGGCCGTCGTCGACGAACGCGGGCCGCGCTCGGTCTTCCCCGGCGCACGCAACCCGGCCGTCTTCTTCACCGCCTACCACGGCGACCTCGGCCTGGACGACGGCCAGCCGCAGTCGGTGTACCGGCTCGACCTCACCGACATGGAGCAGTACGAGCAGGACGGCGAGCCGTTCCGGGCGGCGCTGTCCGCCGGCGAGACCGTGGAGCTGCCCGACGGCAACTTCATTACCTTCGACGGCTACGTGACCTGGGTGAATCTGCAGATCGGCCGCAACTCCGGCCGCGAGATCGCGCTCATCGGCGCCGTCGCCGCCGTCATCGGGTTGATGGGCTCGTTGTACGTGCGCCGCCGCCGGGCCTGGGTGCGTGCCAGCGTCGGCGCGGAGGGGCGTACCGTGGTCGAGGTCGCTGGGCTGCACCGCACCGAAGGCTCGGGCGCGGACCGGCTCACCGACGAGATCGGTGCCGTCACCGATGGCCTGCTGCTGCGCCTGAACGGCGCGGAAGGGGAGAGGGAGAGCTGATGGACCTCGACGCCGTCGCCGAGTGGAGCCGCTACGTCGTCTCCCTCGCGGTCTTCGCGTACTTGGCCGCTTGGTTGGCGTTCTGTGCCGAAGCAGGTCAGCGCAGCCGCATCCGGCGCGCGCTCGAGGCGCCGGCGGCCGCCCCGGCGGCGGAGCTCGTCGGGGTCGGAACGGGCGCTGACAGCCGGCCGGCCGCCGGCTCGGGCGGCGCCGACGCACCGGCTCGTGTGCCCGACGGGCTGACCGAGCGTGCCGACCGCACCGGCCGCACCGGGCGGGCGCTGCTGGTGCTGGCCACCGTGGTGCTTGCCGCCGGCGTGGTCATGCGTGGGGTGGGCACCGGCCGCACGCCGTGGGGCAACATGTACGAGTTCTCCATCACGGGAGCGCTCGTCGCGTCCGTCGTCTTCCTCGTACTGGCCCGCACCGTGGTGGGCCGCGCGGTCGCCGTCTGGGCAGTTCTGCTGATCTTCGTGACCCTGGGGCTGGCCGTCACCCTGCTGTACGTGCCGCCGGGCCCGCTGGTGCCGGCCCTGCGCTCGTATTGGCTGGTCGTGCACGTGGGCGCCGCGGTGGTCGCGTTCGGCCTGTTCACCGTCTCCGCCGTCACCAGCGCCCTGCAGATCGTCTCCGAGCGGTCGGCCAAGCGCGGCCGCACCACCGGCTTCGGGGCCTCCCTCCCGGATTCGGGCACCCTCGACCGGCTGAGCTACCGGCTCACCGCCATCGCGTTCCCCATCTGGACGTTCGGTCCGCTCATCCTCGGCGCCATCTGGGCCGAGGTCTCGTGGGGACGATACTGGGGCTGGGACCCCAAGGAGGTGTGGGCGCTGATCACCTGGCTCGCCTACGCCGCTTATCTGCACGCCCGTGCTACCGCCGGCTGGAAGGGCTCGAAGGCGTCCGTGGTGTCGCTGGTGGGTTACGGGACGGTCCTGTTCAGCTACTTCGGCGTGAACATCTTCTTCAACGGCCTGCACTCGTACGGCGGCCTGTGACCTCGCTCCGTCGCCGCTAGGCGGTCGCGACGCCGGCGAACAGGTGCGAGAGCAGCTGCGCGGGCGCGTCCTCCTGCAGGAGGTGCCCGGCGTCGTCGACCCAGTGCAGCTCGGACTGGGGGATGCGTTCGTGCAACCAGGTGCCGTACTCCGGCGGCAGGATGCGGTCCTCGCGTCCCCAGAGCAGCTTCACCGGCACGGTGATCTGGCCGAGTCGCGCCTCGTAGGGGCGGGTGTCGGACTCCGAGAGCTGGCGGTACTGCCGGTAGTACGCCGCTTGCCCGTCCGGCCCGAGCCACGGTGCGAGGTATGCCCTGCGCACCTCGGGGCGGAACCCGAGGTGGGTGGCGTTGTCGAGGTGGCTGGCGACGAGGGCCTCGTGGGCATAGCCCGGTAGCTGGTCGAAGACGTCGGGGTGGGTGCGCATCAGCTTGAACAGGCCGCGTTCCCACGCGCCGCCGCTGACCGCGTCGAAGATCGTGAGGTCGCGGTACGCGGCTCCTTCGAGGAGTAGCGCCCGCAGGACGATGGCACCGCCGATGTCGTTGGCGACCACGCTGGGGCTGCTGATCTGCCAGTGGGCGAGCAGTTCCACGAACCGGCGTGCCTGCGCGGCCAGGGTGAGATCCTGGCCCTCGCTCTGCTCAGACTGCCCGTAGCCGAGGTGGTCGAAGACGAAGACGGTGCGCTTCTGGGCGAGCGCCGGCGCGATGTCGCGCCAGAGGAACGAGGAGTACGGCGTGCCGTGCACCAGGACGATGGGGTCCTCCCCGTCGCCGAAGCGTGCCCACCGGATGACTCCGCCGGCTGCCTCGAACTCCTCGGGCAGTGTCCAGCTCACGGAAGCCCTGGCTCAGCGAGGGTCGTCGTCGTCATCGCTGCCGTGGCGGGATTCGTCCTCCCGCTTACGCAGCTCGGCGTCCTTGCGTTCCTGCTCGGTCATGGGTTCGTCCGCGGGCTTGTCGGTGCCGCGCATCCGCTGTTCCCGGCGGCGCAGGTCGGCCTCCCACTCGCCGAGCATCTTCTCGTGCTTGGTGTCGATGTCGCGCAGCTGCCGGAGGAACTCGGGATCGTCGTCGGGAGCGACCGGACGGCTGGGTGGCGGGACCGGGCGGCGCTGCTCGCGGGCCTTGCCGATGGCCAGCCACAACAGCGGCCCGACAAGGGGTATCAGGACGATGATGGCGACCCAGATGAAGCGGTTCAGCGACCGGAACCTGGCGGAGTCGGTCTGCAGGCAGTCGATCAGCGCATAGACGAGCAGCGCGATCGCCACCACGATTGGTAGTACCCGACCCACCGTGCGACCTCCCCGGCTGATGTACTTCCGTGCCACCAGCCTAGGTGAGCGGCCGGTCGGCACGCACCCCGGTCGTGATCCGATCAGCCGAACAACCGGCGGCGGGGTCGCTCACCGGTCCGGGCGGCGGCCGCCCGGCGGGCCATCTCCGCCTCGCGGCGGAGGTCGTCGAGACGGGCCTTGGCGAGCTCCAGGCTGTACAACAATGCTCCTCAGGGAAAAATGCGAGAATATCTAAGGCAGAACGCCTCATTGCCTTTAGATTCTAAATTACGGCCACGTAACAGATCAATCTCAGGACGGGTGATGCTCACCACGTCGCCGGCCCACCGAAGCGCACTGCGAGGATGGAGCGTCATGGACACGGTGGATGCGCGTTTGGTAGCGGCGTTGCGAGCCAACGGCCGCGCCTCCTATGCCGAGCTCGGGCGGCTGGTCGGGCTGTCCGGGCCGAGCATCCAGGAGCGGGTTCGGCGGCTGGAGGAGCGCGGCGTCATCACCGGCTACCGGGCCACGGTCAACCCGACGGCGCTCGGGCTCGGCCTGACCGCCTTGATCGGACTGGTGTTGTCGGACTCGGCCGGGCACGACGAGGTCGGAGCTCGGCTCGAGGACGTTCCCGAGGTCGAGGACTGCTGGTTCATCGCCGGCGACGAGGCATACATGCTCAAAGTGCGGGTGAGCGACGTCGAAGGGCTCGAGCGGTTGCTCGGCCGGCTGGTACGGATCGAAGGCGTCGCGCGCACCCGCACCACGCTGATCATCTCCACCCGCTTCGAGGACCGGCAGGTGGCCGCCGCCGACGAAGAACTGGTCGCGAGCTCCTGACGCGTCTCGGCGTGGGATGGTGGGTAACGGGTTCGTTGTTGTACCGCACGGGTACCAGCGGGCACCACGACACGAGGGAGGGGTCATGCCCACCATCAACAGTCCGTTGCCGGAAGACGCCCACAAGGTCGTGACCGAGGCACTGCGGGACGCGCTCATCGACCTCGTCGACCTGTCCCTGCTGGGCAAGCAGGCACACTGGAACGTCACCGGCCCGAGGTTCCGCACCATCCACTTCCAGCTCGACGAGGTCGTCGACACGGCCCGCAAGCACGCCGACGTCGTCGCCGAGCGGTCGGCCACGATCGGCAGCCCGGCGGACGGCCGCGCCGAGACCATCGCGCGCGACTCGCGGATCACGCGCCTCGACGCCGGCTGGTTGCGTGACGACGACGTCGTGGCCGCGTTCATCAGCCTCTACGAAGGCGTCATCGCCAGGATGCGCCAGCGCGCCCAGGACGTCGAGCAGGCCGACGCCGTCAGCAACAACATCCTGCTCGACGTGGTCGAGGAGCTGGAGAAGCAGTACTGGATGTGGCAGGCCGAGCGGTCGTGACGGGCTTGGTCACGATCGACGATGTCCGCGCGGCGGCCGGCCGGCTCGACGGCGTCGCCGTGCGCACGCCGCTGTTGCCGGCCGCGTGGGCCGGCGGTGAGCTGTGGCTGAAGCCGGAGGGCCTGCAGGCCACCGGCGCGTTCAAGCTGCGCGGTGCGTTCAACGCCGTCGCCCTGCTCGACGACGACGAACGCGCCCGAGGCGTCGTCACCCACTCCAGCGGCAACCACGCCCAGGCGCTGGCCTGGGCGGCGAAGGCGCAGGGCATCGCGGCCACGGTCGTGATGCCCGACGCGGCCGCGCCGGTCAAGGTCGCGGCCACGCGGGAACTGGGTGCCGAGGTCGTCATGGTGCCGCCGGCGGAGCGGGACAGCCGCGTCGAGGAACTGCGCGCACAGCGCGGCCTGACGTTCATCTCGCCGTTCGACCACCCGGGTGTGATCGCCGGCGCCGGCACCGTGGGCCTCGAGATCGCCGCGGACGAGCCGAAGATCGACACCGTCCTGGTGCCGGTCGGCGGCGGCGGGCTGATCTCGGGTATCGCCGTCGCGATGGCGGCCGCGGCACCGAGCGCCCGCGTCGTCGCCGTCGAGCCCGAGCTCGCTGCGGACCTGGCCGAGAGCCTCGCGCGCGGCGAGCGGGTCCGCTGGGACCCGGCCGACACCTACCGGACCATCGCCGACGGCGTTCGGTTGCCGGTGGTGGGCGAGCTGACGTGGCGGCACATCCAGGCGTACGTCGACGAGGTCGTGACGGTGCCCGAGGACGCCATCCTGGCGGCGATGTCCACCATCGCCACCCGCGCCCGCGTGGTCGCCGAGCCCACCGGGGCGCTTGCCACAGCGGCGTTCCTGGCCGATCCGGGCCGGTTCGGCCGTGCGGTGGCGGTGGTGTCGGGCGGCAACGCGGACCCGGCGCTGCTGGCGTCGGTTCTCACGGCTGCTCGAGCGTGAACCCTTCGTCCAGCCAGTGTCGTCACGGGAGAGCCTGGCGCAGGGTCGAGGTGAATTCCTCGACCCGGGCGTCCTGCCGGTCGGCCCGCCAGGTGACGCCGAGTGCCGTCTCCGGGAGGCCGCGGACCGGCACGAACGCGATGTCCGGGCGGCGGTTGTAGGCGGCGGTTGCCGCGCACAGCAGCATTCCACCCCGTCCGGACGCCACCTGGGTGAGTCCTTCCTGCACGGTCGTGGCGCGGCCACGGGTGCGGATGCGCGCGCCGCTCGGTGTCACTGCCGGGGTGTGCACGCGACGCCAGTAGTCGGGTGCGGGTCCGACGATCGCCACCAACGGCACCTCGGACAGGTCGTCGGCGTCGATCTCGTGGCGCCGCGCCCACGGGTGTCCGGCCGCCAGCGCCAGAGTCTGCGGTTCGCGGGAGAAGACGAGGCCGGTGGTGAGCTCGGGTTCCTCTACCGGCAGGAGGACCACGGCAACGTCGATCCGGCCCGCCAGGAGGTCGGAGAACGGATCGGCGAGCGGCAGTTCCTTGAGGTCGACGCTCGGATGCGGGTGCTGCTCCTGGAACCGCGCGAGAGCGAGCGCGACCGGCTCGTACACGGCGCCCTGGAAACCAATCCGCAGCGGCGGCTGGGAGCGGTGCGCTTCGAGCCGGGTCTGCTCGAACGCTCGCGCCAAGGCGGCGTAGGCCGGCCGGAGGCTGGTCAGGAAGTCCTCGCCGAGGGGTGTGAGCCGGACCCGTCTGCTGGTGCGTTCGACCAGGGGCGCCCCGACGCGGCGTTCGAGTGAACGCAGCAGCTGGCTCACCCGGCTCTGTGAGACGTACAGCTGCTCGGCGGTGCGGCCGAAGTGCAGTTGCTCGGCGAGCACGAGGAAGCACTGCAGCTCGCGGGCCGGTAGGTCCGGGACGGTCACGATCGCCCTTCGGTGCGGTGGCGGCTTGGCGGCATGCTCACCGATTCCGATGACCGGCGTGCATCGATGAGCCTAGGTCATCGATTGGTGAGCGATTCGCCGTTGTTCCGCCGGCCGCCGACACGTGGACTGTGGCCATGTCCCGGACCACCGAGCCCCTGGCCGCCGCCCGCGAACCCGAACCCGAACCCGGCCAGGACCGCTGGCCCGCGGTCGCGATCGCCGCGCTGGCCACCTTCACCGTCGTCGCAGCCGAGATGATGCCCGTCGGTCTGCTCACGCCCATCGGGTCCGCGTTGGGGGAGTCCGAGGGGACCGTCGGACTGTCGCTGACCCTCACCGGACTCGCTGCCGCGGTGACGGCGCCGCTCGTCCCGGTGGTGATCGGCCGGGCCGACCGCCGGACCGTGCTCGTGGCGCTGATGGTGGCGTTGTCGCTCGCCAACGCGCTGACGGCGCTCGCGCCGACATTCCCGGTCATGGCGGTGGCCCGGGTCCTGCTCGGTGTCACCATGGGCGCCGTGTGGGCTCTGGCTGCCGGGCTCGCGCCGCGCCTGGTCCGGGAGCGCTCGGCAGGCTTGGCCACGACCGTGGTCTTCAGCGGGATAGCCGTCGCGTCGGTCCTGGGGGTGCCGGTCGGCACGTATCTCGGCGCGGCGGCCGGCTGGCGGGCGGCGTTCTGGGCGCTGGCCGCGCTGGGTCTGCTCGTGGCCGCGGCCATGGCGGTCTGCTTCCCGGCGCTGCCCGGGGCGCGCGGGCTGCGGCTGCGCGGCGTCCCGGGCCTGCTGCGCATCCCAGCGGTGACGACCGGCCTCGTCCTGACCGCCCTGCTGGTCACCGGGCACTTCGCCGCCTACACGTACGTGCGACCGGTGCTGGAGACCTTCGGCGGCATCGGTGCGGCGACCCTGGGAACGCTGCTCGTCGTCTACGGCGTCTTCGGCGTCGCCGGGAACTTCGCCGCCGGCCCGCGCGCCGCTCGCCGGCCGCGCCGGGTCGTCGTCGTTCTGGCCGGAACTCTGCTCGTCAGCTTGGCCACCGTGCCATGGCTGGGGACGACGGCGTTCGGCGCCGGGGCGCTGCTGGCCGTCTGGGGACTGGCGTACGGGGGTGTGTCGGTCAGCACGCAGGCGTGGATGGCGCGGGCCGCGCCGCGCGAACTCGGCACCGCCCTGTGGGTCGGCGTTTTCAACGCCAGCATCGCGGCGGGGGCGTTCGCCGGCGGTGCGATGTTCGACGCGCACGGCGCCAGGGCGGTGGTGTGGACGGCCGCGGGGCTCGTCGCCCTGGCGCTGGTGACCGGGACGCTCACGCGTCTACCGGGGCGACCCCGCTGATGCGGTGCACCGCGAACGACCTGACCTCGCCGCTGCGGTGGTCGAACGCGGACAGCCAGCCGCCTTCGAGCCGGGCGGGGTCGACCAGCCGCTCGGTGGTGGCGCCGTGGTGGTCGACATAGCCGATCCAGACGGTGGTGCCGGACTCCAGCGCCTGGCGCAGGTCGGCGAGCGTGGCGGCGGCGCCGGTGCGCCCGAGCCGGCCCGGTGCGGCGTCCGGTGGGCGTTCGGCGCGCGAACGGTCGCCGGCCCGCAGCGCTCGGACGGCCGCGCCCAGCAGCGTCTCCTCCGGTGCCGACAGCTCCGCGAACGGCGGCCGCGGAGTCTGGCGGGTGACCGCCCGCCGTGGTTCGGAACGTCCGATCACGATGGAACCGTCGGCAGCCTCCGGCACCGGGCTGAACCCGATCTGCCGCAGCCGCTCCACCAGGGTGTTCGGCGGCAGCGACGACGCGAGCACCGTGGGTGCGAGTCGCCGCAGGCCCAGGCTCGACGACCGCGGCTCGGCCATGATGGCGGCCAGGACAGCGTGGTCGTCGCAGCGGACGAAGGACTGCGCGCTGCCCACCCGCAGTTGCCCGTGCGTCCGCGCGACGTCGTCGACGAGGTACGTCAGTGGTTGCGGCACCGGGGTGCGGGAGATGGCGGCGAGGAACTCGTGCACATCGGCGGCGGTGCGGCCGGCGTCCAGGGCCCGGCGCAGCGATCCGGTGGTGAACCGGTGCACGGACGCGCCGCCACGGCTCTCGACGTCGGAGATCAGCGTCAGTTCGCGCTCGAGGTCGGAGCGCAGCGGCCCGGGCGCGACGGCGGTCAGGTCGGCCTGGAGCAGCACGTGGTCCAGTGGCTGCGGCAGGCTGGTGCGCACGGCGTCGGCGGCGGCCGCGACGGCCTTGTCGTCACCGCGTCCGGCCAGCAGCGGCCGGGCGAACGACGCCAGCGCGCCCATGCCGGTGAGGCCGAGCTGCTCCGCCTCTCGCAGTGTCCAGCGCACGAGGTCGTCACGGAACCGGCCGCCGCGCCGCGGACGGCGCCACTGCAGGGCGGCGAGCACGCCGACGAGGTCCGGCGCCGATCCCGCGGGCAGTTCGGCCAGTTCGCCGAGGGCCAGCCGGCGGTACTCCGGCGCGGCCGGACGTTCCAGATCGCGCCCGAGCGGCGCCACCGGCCGGTCGCGCTCGTCGCGGCTGCCGGCGAGGCCCGCCACCCGGCTGGTCGTCAGCCACGCCTGGGCCAGGGCCGCCCAGCGCCGGGCTGGTTCCTCCCGTTGCCAGGCGTCGAACTCCGGCGTGGGCAGCCACACCTCGTCGATGTCGTCGCTGATGGCCAGGAGTCCGGCCGCGAAGGCGACCTCGGCTATCAGCGCCGCGCCCGCCTCGTCGGTGTCGAGGAGCTCCGGCAGCCTGCGCAGGTCACGTACCCCCAGCCCACCGGTGCGCAGCACTGGTGGCGGCTCGGCCGCCCAGGTGTTCAGGAGCAGCTCCACCTTGCGGACCACGTCGAACGCGCCGGCGCCGGCCGTGCGGTCGACGATGTCGGGGGTGCGCTCGGTGACCGCCGGCCGCGGCGGCGACGTCAGCACGTCGGTGTGGACGCCGCCGCGCAGGTACAGCGCGACCTCGCGGGGCAGCACCACGGTGGCGGAGTCGACCGGCACCAGTAGACCGACCGCGAGCAGCAGGTCGATCGCCGTACGGGCGGTCTCCCGGTCGACCTCGCGCATGGCGTCGTCGATGCGGCCGGTCGGAGGGCCCGGTGTCAGCGCGGCGAGGGCCGAGCGGGCGTCGTCGGTCAGTGTGTCCAGCAGGGCACCGAGCGTGGCCGGGTCGGCCAGGTACGCGGCCAGCGCCTCGGCGGCAGCGCCGTGGTCGCCGTTGGACGGCAGCCCGAGGCCGCGCATGATGGTGGTGAGCCGGCTGGGCGACAGCGCCAGCAGCGCCTGCCGGGCCGGCGGCCCGAGCCCGGCCGGGTGCGGGCCGAGGATCTCCCGCACGATGTGCGGCACCCGGAGGTCGTCGTCGCGGCCCCACAGCAGCGCCTGCGTGCGCAGTGCCGTGACGGCGTCACCGACGGGGCCGGTCGCGGTTCCAGACATGGGCAGGGCCGTGCGAACGTCGTCGGCGGACACCGGCACCGGCAGCACGACGAGCGCGTCGAGCACCTGCAGGGTGAACCGGTCGAGCCGGTCCAGGGCGCGCACCGTCGACGCGCGGGTGGTGGCCCGGGCGGCGAGCTGGCCGACGTCGACCGGGACGGGGGCGAGCAGGTCGGGCCGGGCGCGCAGCAGTGCGGCCAGCTCGTCGTCGGCCCGTGCGCGCAAGTCTTCGGCGAGGCTGCGCACGGGTGTGTCGTTCCCGCTCATCCGCTCTACGGTACGGCGTTCATCAGGCGTGACGCGACCTGCGGTGCGCTCAGAGCTTGCGCAGACGCTCCAAGAGCTCGGCGCCGCGCGACGCCGCCTCGGCTCGCGCTTCGCTGTCCGCCGCCCGCAGCTCCTCCGTGATGTCGGGGTCTACAGGCACCTCGAGTGGTTTGCGTCGCTCGACCGTCACATGCTGGACATTACCGGGCACAGCCACGGACGGCCAAGGCGCCGCCCGCGCTCCGGCGCGCCGTTGTGGGGTCCCGTTGTGCATTTCCGCAATGTCCGATTCACTGTGCGACCGTGACACCGGGTCAGACACCGACGAACTCCAGAAGGCCACTCAACCCCCGCCAGGCACGGCACCGCTACCTCATCCTGCTCGGCCTGCGCTGGCTGCCGTCGGGAATGCTGCTGCCGGTCCTTACCCTGCTGCCGCTGGAGCGCGGGCTGACGCTGTCACAGCTGGGGCAGGCCGCGGCCGTCCAGGGCCTGGTCGTGTTCCTGATCGAACTGCCCACCGGCGGACTCTCCGACTCCCTGGGACGCAAACCCGTCCTGGTCGCATCGGGCATCGTGAGCCTCGGCGGCTTCGCCCTCATCTACACCGCCGACTCGTTCCTCCTGTTCGCCGTGGCGTTCGCCGTCCAGGGCATCTACCGCGCCTTGGACAGCGGGCCGCTGGAGGCCTGGTACGTCGACACCGTCCTGGCACACGACCCGGACGCCGACATCTCCGGTGGGCTGTCCGGCGGTGGTGTCGTCGCGAGCATCGCCATCGGCGGCGGGGCGCTGCTGGCCGGCGGCCTGGTCGCGCTGGACCCGTGGTCCTCGGTGGAGGCACTGGCCGTCCCCGTCATCGTCGCCGCCGTGTTCCGCGCCGTCTCCGTCGTCGCCACCATCGCCCTGCTCCACGAGGCCAAGCCGAGGACCGGCTGGGCTGCGACCTCGGCCGCGGTGCGCGATGTACCACGTGTGATCGTCGGCGGTCTGCGCCTGCTGCGCCGTTCCAAGGTCCTCCAGGTGCTGATCTGGGTCGAAGTGGTGTGGGGCTTCGGAATGGTGGCCATGGAGTCGCTCACCCCCATCCACCTGGCCGACATCGTGTCCAACGCGGACGATGCCGCCGCCATCATGGGCCCGGTCAACTCGGCCGCGTGGGTGGCGTCGGCCGTGGGCGCCTGGCTCGCCGCGGTCGCGGCGCGCCGGGTGGGCGCCGCGCGAGCCGCGATGGCCCTGCACGTCCTGCTCGGCGCGGCCGTGGTCGGCATCGCGCTGTCAGCCGGCGCGGTCGGGTTGATCATCGCGTTCCTGGTGGGCTACATCGCGAACGGTGCTGTCACCCCGTTGCACATGACGATGCTCCATGAGCGCGCAACCAGCGAGAACCGGGTCACGATCGTGTCCGTCGGTTCCATGGCCGGCCAGGCTGCCGGTTCGCTGGGCCTGATCGCGCTCACCGCCGTGGCCGACGGTGCTTCCGTCGCCGCCGCGATGGGGCTCGGCGGGCTCGCCCTCGCGTTGTGCGCTCTGCTGTACCTACCCGTCCGCCGGGACGACCGGCGCGCCGGCCGATCGGACCGGCGCGATCTGAAGGCGTCGAGTTAGCCGTCCTGTCCGGGGAGCGCCCGGGGTCCGATGCCGGTGACGGCCGCCGTGGCGGCGTCGGCCAGCACGGCGTCGCGGGCCGCCGGTGCGTCCACGTCGTCCTCGATCATGCGCCGGGCGATCATCCCGGCCACCACTGGGGTGGCGAAGGACGTGCCGGACCAGATCGCGTGGCCCTGGGTGAACTCGACCGACAACTCGGAGCCGAGATACTCGTAGCTCCCGTTCGGGTACGGCACGGTGACGTTGTCACCGACGGCGTAGACGTCAACCCACTCGCCGTGGTTCGACCAGTCTGCGCGGGCCGAGCCGTCCGTGGTGAGCCCACCGACACCGGTCACCCAGTCGAACGCGGCCGGCCAGAACTCGTCGTCCGTGCTGTTGTTGCCGGCCGCGGCGACGAGGACGGTGTCGGGGTGGTCGGTCAGCACGTCGTCGCGCAGTGCCGCGAACGCTACCGGCGGTTCGGCCTCCCGGGTGTACGCGCCCGCCTGCAGGCTGATAACGCTCGCACCGGAGCGCGCGGCGGCGGCGACCGCCTGCGCCACCGAGACCTCGTCGACGGCGCCACCGACGGCGCAGCTGCTCACGTGCACCGTGGTGGACTCCGCACCGGTGACGGCGAGCAGGCGCGCGGTCGCGGCGGTCCCGTGCCCGCCGTACGGCTCGATGATCGTCGTGTCCTGGACGTGGACGAGATCGTCGGGCTCGGAATCCGGGGCCACCGCGCTGAACCGGGCGTACGCGGAATCGTCGGCGACGGTGGCCGAGAAGCCGGTGTCGACGACGGCGACATGCGCGCGGCCGGTGCCGCGCGGTTCGGGGAGGTCGGTGACCGGGCCGTGCCAGGGCAGCGGCTCGGTGGCCGGGCACAGTCGCACGTAAGCGTGGGCGTCGAGGACGTGGTTCGGTGTGAGGACACCGTCGCCCAGCGTGGCCGCGAGCGTGTCAGCCAGCTCTGCGGCGTCCCGGTCGCCCACGTGCAGCACCCGCAGGCTGGGGAGCGGGCTGGTCACCCGCTCGGGGCGCTCCAGGCCGGTGTTCGCGAAGGCCGCCAGCACCAGGTCGAGGTCGGTGCCGCGGCACAGCAGTTCGCCGTGCTTGTACATGTATTCGACCCGGTCGCGGGCGTCGTTCCAGCGAACGCCGAGCCGGAACCGGCGGCCCCGGGAGCGCTTCTCGGCATTGATCTCGAGCCGACGGACCTCGCCGGCCAGCCGCTTTCGCGGGTCGAACATCGGCTGGCTGATGCCTGCCGCGCTGGCGTCGGCGGTCGAGTCGGAACGCTGCGGTATGGGGACCCCCTGCTGGGCCGGCGGCCGGATACGTCACGAAACGTACCGGCCGCCGAACCGTTGATCAAGGGGCCAATCGCGATGGTGGACGCGTCAGAGGATCAGCCGCGGGCCGGTCTCCGGCAGCGCCCCGATCGCCGCCTCCTGCAGCACGATGTGCCGAGCCACCCGCGCGTCGACGTCACGTTCGACCATCCGGCGTGCGATCAGACCAGCGACCACGGGGGTCGCGAACGACGTGCCCGACCACACCGCGTGCCCGTTGGTGAAGGCCGCCGAGGTCTTGTCGACGTACGTGTACGTCCCGTTCGGGAATGGGACGAGGGCGCTCTCACCCGAGACGTACGCGTCGACCCAGTAGCCGAAGTTCGACCACGACGTGCGCGCGTCGCCGCCGCGGGTCAGCGAGCCCACGGCCGTGGTCCAGCTGTACGCCGCCGGCCAGAACGGCACGTCCGTTCCGTGGTTACCGGCCGCGGCGACGACCACCGTCTGCGGATGCCGGCTGAGCACCCGCCGGTAGAACATGTCGAACGCCTTCGGGGTGTTGCCGGGGCGTGCGTAGAGGCCGGCCTGCACGCTGACGACGTCGACGCCGGCCCGCACGACGCGTTCCAGGTCCGCGACGATGGCCAGCTCGTCGACCGCGCCGCCGATCAGACAGTCTCGCACCTCCACACTCACCGACCGGGAACCGGAGACCGCGAGCAGCCGGGCAGTCGCCGCGGTGCCGTGTCCGCCGTAGGGCTGGATCCGGTCGGTGCCCGGCGCGTAGACGTCGTCGTCGACCTCGTACGTGCGGACCGCCGAGAACCGCTCGAAGCCGGACTCCTTCGCGAGATCGGGAAGGAAACCGGTGTCGATGACGGCTACTCGCGCATCGCCAGGGCCTATTGGCTCGCCAAGTTCCGGAATGGGCCCATACGCGGCCAACGGCTCGGTCGCGGGACACATCACGGCGTGGGACTGAGCATCCAGGACGTGGTTGGGCGCCACGATCCGCTCGTCGCCCAGCGACTCGGCCAGTTTGTCGGCGACCTCGGCGGCATCCGTCTCGGAAACGTGGAGGATGACCAGGCCGACGGGTCCTTCTAAAACTTCAGGCCGGTCGAGGCGCAGTTCCTCGAACGCGGCCAGCACGACATCGAGATCTCGCTCATCACAGATCAGCTGGCCCTGACGATAGAGGTACTCGATCTCGGTCTCGTCGCGATTCCACCGTGCGGCGAGCTCGAACCCCCGGTCCTTCGAGCGGCGAGCGCTGTTTTCCCGTAAGCGCTCGAACTCCAGGTGTAGCCGTTCGCGGTCGTGTTGCATCGGATTCCCCCTACCGTGATTCGGACAAACGACTACATGTCTAGCATCAGCACGTGGGCACCGGAAGTACGACGACGACATCGGGCGCGGCCGACCTGCCCAGTCTTGCCATGTCGCATCCTCGGGACGCCCGTCGTCGAGCAGAGGACCTGCTGCGCAGAGGCGCATCGGGCCTCGATCTGACGTTCGCTCTCCAAGCGCTCGCCATCGTCGAACGTGAGGAGGGGCGGACATCGCACGCCATCGCAGCCGCGCGTCGTGGCATCGCTGTCAGCCGTCGAAACAAGCTCACGGCCAGGGAATCCGACCTTGAGGCGAGTCTTGGTACGATTCTTTGCCTTGCCGGGAAAAGGGCATCTGCGCTACGCGCATTCGAGCGCGCATTGGCGTCGACCGATGACTCTGAACGAGCACGGATTCTCGTCCGGCGGAGTGGCGCACTCCTTCATCTCGGTGAGTTTGCCTGGGCCCTCCGGGATGGGTGCGACGCAGCAAAGATGCTGGCTCGTGACGGCGAAGTCACCTGGGAAGCTGGTGCCCGGGCCAACATCGCGTATGCCTTGCATGGCCTGGGTCAATACACCGAAGCTGACAGCCAACTCGCACTGGCCCAGAACCTTGCTCGGAGGGGGCAGCAGGACTATGTCGCCGCGATTATCGTCAACAACCGCGGTGACAACGCGCACCGCCGCGGTGATCTTCCTCGCGCGCTGCGGCTGTTCTATGAAGCGAGAGAGCAGTTCGAACAGCTTGGCGTCGTGCCGCCGGAGGTGGTGCGGGACCTGGCCGTCGTCCAGTTGGCGGCGGGGTTGACCGAGGACGCCGCAGCCACCGCCGACGAGATGGTGGCCAGGCTGGAGAGCACCCGTGACGCCGCCCTGCGCAGGGCGGACGGGTTCATCGCGGCCGCCATCGTGCACCTGGCCGCCGGCAATCCCGAGCGGGCCGTCGACCTCGCCAGACGTGCCGCCCGGTCCAGCGCGCGGCAGGGGCACGTCGACGCCGAGCGGCACGCACGCGTCGTCGTCCTCAGGGCGCAGGCGGCCACCGGGAAGGTCACCAAGCGCCATGCGAAGGCCGCCGCCGAGCTGGCGGCGGAGCTGACCGATCGGTATTCGTCCGAGCGGTTGGACGCTCTGGTGCTGGCCGGACGCATGGCGCTCACGGCCGGGCTGCCCGAGCTGGCGGCGCAGAATCTGCGGACCGCCGCGGCTGCCCGTCACCGCGGGTCGGCGTTGCGCCGGGCTTCGGCGTGGTACGCGCAGGCGCTGCTGGCCGACCAGCAGGGCGACCGGCGCGGCATGCTGGCCGCGTGTGCGCGCGGGCTGGACGTGCTCGATGCGCATGCGGTGTCGTTGGGCGCCACCGAGCTGCGGGCCCGGGCCACCGTGCACGGCACCGACCTGGCGATCCTGGCGACCCGTCGCGTGGCGTTGGACGGGACAGCGCGTGAGCTGCTGCGCTGGACGGAGCGGTGGCGCGGCACCCTGCATTCGCTGCCGTGGCCGGACGCCCGGTCCGACGGCGAGTTGGCGGCCGAGTTGGGCCGGCTGCGGTCGGTGGAGAGTGTGCTCGGCACGGGCGGCGACTCCGAGGCCGAGCGGCGCCGGGTGGAGGAGCGTATCCGCCGGCACGTGCACGGCCGGGCGGGCGACAGCACCGGCCGAAGGCGACGGTTCGGCGTCGGCGAACTGCTCGACACGCTGGGCGATCGGACGCTGGTGAGCATCGTCGGCGTCAAGGGCGAGCGGTTCCACCTGGTCGTGGCCAGGAACGGGCGGCTGCGGCACCTGGTCGCGGGGCGGGTCGCCGGTGCGCTGGAGGAGGTCGAGTACGCCCGGTTCGCGCTGCGGGGTGCGGCACTGGCAGCCGACGTCGTCGCCGGCCCGCTGCTCGCCGCGGCCGAACCCGGCCTCGCCCGGCTACAGGAGACCATGCTCGGCCCGGTGGCCGCCGAGCTCGGCGACGGCCCGGTGGTGCTGGTCCCGCCGTCGACGATGCAGGCGATCCCGTGGGGTGCGTTGCCGGCGTTGCGGGACCGGGACGTCACCGTCGCCCCGTCGGCGGCGGCCTGGCTGCGGGCCCGTACCAGTGCGCCGCCGGTACGCCAGCGGGTCGCGCTGATCGCCGGCGCCGATCTCGCGTCCTCCGGTGCCGAGGTGGGTGTGCTGGCCAGCACCTATCCGGACGCGACGGTGCTGGCCGGCGACGGCGCTACGGCTGACGCCGCCCTGGCCGCGCTCGACGGCGCGTGGCTGGCACACATCGGAGCGCATGGGCGGTTCCGCGGCGACAATCCCATGTTCTCGGCGCTGGAGCTGTCCGACGGGCCGTTGACGGTGTTCGACCTGGAGCGGCTGGCCGCGCCGCCGTACCGGCTGCTCCTGACCGCCTGTGAGTCCGGGGTCGGCTCGCCCACCGGGGCGGACGAACTGCTCGGTTTCACGACGTCGCTGTCGGCGTTGGGCACCGCGGGCCTGCTGGCCAGTGTCGTCCCCGTCAGTGACGCCGCGAGCGTCGACCTCAGCCTGACGGTGCACGAGCGGCTACGGGCCGGCGACGACCTCAGTGCCGCCCTGCTCGCGGCGCGGCGGTCGGCGTCCGACCCGCGTGGCCGGGCGACGGCGTGGGCGTTCCTGGCACTCGGCGCGGCGTGACGGTGGGTGAACAACGGATGTCACCAAGAGTGATCCGCATTACACGAATGTCATCAATCCACGCGTATGGTGACTCGGATGGGCCTCGTGATCGGATTCGACCTCGATCTGACGCTGGTCGATTCTGCTGACGGCATCGTGGCATCGATGACGGAGGCCGCCCGGCGTGTCGGCACCACGATCGAGCCCCAGGACCTCCGGCCGCTGATCGGCCTCCCGCTCGACGTCACGATGCGCACGTTCCTCGATGAGCAACGCGCCGAGGAAGCCAAGCACATCTACCGGGCCATTTACCCCGAGATCGGCATCCCCGCCACGAAGGCGCTGCCCGGCACGGCCGAGGCGATCGACGCCATCCACCACCACCGCGGCAAGGTCATCGTCGTCAGCGCGAAAATCGAGTCGGCGGTGCGGGCGGTACTTGCCCACGTCGGCCTGCCGGTCGACGACGTCATCGGTGAGCGCTTCGCCGAGACGAAGGGCGCCGCACTGCGCGAACGCGACGCCGACGTCTATGTCGGCGACCACCCCGGCGACATGATCGGTGCCCGCTCCGCCGGCGTCTACGCCATCGGAGTCACCACCGGCTCGCACGACCCCGTGGCGCTGCGCGAGGCCGGCGCCGATGTCGTCTTCACCGACCTGCTCGACTTCCCGTACTGGCTCGACGACTTCGTCGGCAACCCGACCTGAGCCGCGGTGGCCTCGGCCTGCGGACGGTATCCGTCGGCCGGGGCCGTTTGGATGAAGCTGCCCCGCGACGTTGTCGGTGGGGGCTGTTAGGGTCGTTCGTATGTTCGGAAACGGCGGTCTGGGTGGTGCGTTGCGGCATGCTGGCCCTGCGGCGGCGGGTCTGGTTGCCCTCGACCCACAGACGGGGGCATGGGTGAGTTTCGACCCCGGCGAGCTGCCCGACGGTGACGCCGATGTGGCTGGTGGCATGTTGCCGGACGGGGTTCTCGACGACGAGTTGACCGCCCTGCTCGACGAGCACGCGCGCGAGCCGGCGCCGGTGGAGGAGACGCCTGCGGGGCCGGGGCTGGCGCAGGTCCTGGCCGGAGTGCAGGTGGGGGTGGTGTCGACGTATGAGGTGGTGGAGGCGGTCGCGGGATGGGCCCGGTTGATCGCGTGGGCGCAGGCCGGGCAGGCGGCGGCGGTGGCGGAGCTGACCACCCGCCCGGAGCTGCGGCCCGATGAGTGCGGGTACCGGTCGGTGAACCCGGTGTCGAACACTGCGGTCGAGGTGGCCGCGCGCACCATGTCCACGGTGCGGCAGGCGGAGAACCTGGTCGGGCACGCGGTGCAGCTGGTGCGCGACTTCCCCGCCACCCACCAGGTCCTGGCGGGCGGGGTGATCGATGAGCGCCGCGCGAAGGTGATCACCGCCGAGCTGGGCGGACAGGACAAAGACGTGCGGCGGCGGGTGGAGGCGGCGGTGCTGCCGGTGGCGCCGGTGCTGGACTCGGTGGCGCTGCGCCGCCGCATCCAGCAGGTGTTGCACGAGTTGGCGCCGGTCCAGACCGAGCAGCGGTGCCGGGAAGCCAGGCAGCGGCGCGAGGTCACGGTCACCCCGGCACCGGATGCGATGGCCTATCTGGAGGCGTTCCTGCCCGCGGAGGATGCGATGGCGGTGAAGACGGTCCTGGACGCCGCGGCCGGCACCCTGAAACGCCGCGACCGTGCCGCCGGGCAGGGGGTGCGTACGGCGGCGCAGTGTCGCGCGGACGCGCTCGCGGCGCTGGCCTGGGCGGCGCTGGACACCCAACACATCGGCCCCGGTCCCTGCCCCGGCGGCAACCCGGACTCGCGTGGGGTACCGGGCCCGGTCACGTCCACGGCGCCGGAACCACGCCCAGCCCCGAGACTGGCCTCGCCGCCGGGTCCCGGGCAGGTCGCGCCCGGAGCGTCGGGCACGGCCGCGGCGGGGATGATGCATCGGCCCGGCTGTCCCTGCCGCTGCGACCGTGGACACGACACCTCCGAGACGCCGGAGCTCACACAGGCAGACGCCGGCGCCGCACCGCCACCGCCGGGTGCGGCGGGACCACCGCAGCCGGGTGAGGCTGGCGTGTCGTTGCCGGGCATGGCCGGCCCCTCCTTGCCGCGGGAGGGGGTGGCGATTCCGCTCGCGTCGGCTCAGGGGCGGGCGGTGGCGGTGCAGGTGACGTTCCCGTTCGGGTCACTGGCCGGGCTCGCCGACGAGCCCGCGCACCTGGACGGCTACGGCCCCATCCCCGCCCCCATCGCCCGGCACCTGGCCGCCGCCGGGGTCTGGCAGTGGGTGGCCACTGACCCGGCCAGCGGCCGCTACGTCGACCACGGCCACACCCGCTACCGACCCTCCCGGGCACTCATCGAGCAGGTCGTGCTGCGCGACCGGACCTGCCGGACCCCCGGCTGCCACCGCTCAGCATCCCGCTGCGACATCGACCACGTCGTCGCCCACGCCGCCGGCGGCCCCACGGCGGCGTGCAACTGTCAGGCGTTGTGCCGGACACATCACCTGCTCAAACACCGCGGCCGCTGGCACGTGCGGCAGGGTCCCGACGGTGTCACCGTGTGGACCAGCCCCACCGGGCACACCTACCGCAAACCACCCGAAACCGTCGGCCCCACCGGCCCCGACCACCCGGCCGCGCAACGAACCGGGCCCGACACCGCCGGCGACCAGAGCGACCACGCCGGCCCGCCACCCGATCCGGACGACACGCCACCGTACTGACCGCGGTTCACCGCACCAGGCGGTCTATCAGGCGGGCCAGCTCGGCCGCGGGGTCCTCCGTCAGCCCGGCGTGCACGGGCCCGGTCTGGACGATGGTGCTGCGCGGCGCGGTGAGCCAGCGGAACCGCTCGCCCGGCGCGGTGGCGGCAAGCGGGCCGGTGGGTGCCGCGCAGCTCTCGGCGAACGCCTGAACGGCGTCCACGATTGCCTCGACATCGGCCTGCGGGTCGAGTGCTCGCAGGCGGTCGTGGTCGACGTGTACGGCGGCGTCCAGGTAGCCGGAACGCTGGCTGTAGACGATCACTCCGACGTTGACGAACTCGGCCCGCTCGACCCGCGGCACCACGCGCAGCACGGCGTACTCGAACGGGATCATGCGGCAACCGCCGGCAGCCAGGAGGCCGACGCCGCGGCTCGGGCAGCCAAGTGGTCGACGTACAGCTCGCGGACCTGCGCGACCGACACGGTGCCCGGCGCCTCGGGCAGCCACGCATCCGGGACGATCGCCAGGATCTGCTCCAGCAGCTCGCGCGTCACCAGTGGCGCCAGCTCGGCGTCGACGGCGGCAAGGTGGCCGGCCGCGTGCCCGAGGACGTGGTCGTCGATGGGGTAGGGGCGGACCGCGAACGCCTCGGCGCCCGGCCACGTGTGCTGGAACAGCAGCGCGGCGCCGTGGTCGATGGCCCACAGCTCACCGTGCCAGGTCAGCAGGTTCGGGTTACGCCAGCTGCGGTCGACGTTGACGGTGAGGGCGTCCAGCCACAACACGCGGGCGGCGTCAACGACGTCTGCCGGACGGCTTCGGCCGTCGTACCCGAGCGCTCGCGGCAGGAAATCCATGCCGAGGTTGGTTCCGACGCTGGCCAACAGCAGCGCCTGGATCTCCGGATCCGGTTCGCGCCGCGCGATGGCCTCGTCGAGGTCGGCGAAGACGAGGTCGGGAACCCGCACGCCGAGCCGGCGGCCCAGCTCGCCGACGACGATCTCCGCCACCAGGGTCTTCGGGCCCTGCCCGGCGCCGCTGAACTTGACGACGTAGGTGCCGAGATCGTCGGCCTCCACCAGCCCCGGCAACGAGCCGCCCTCGCGCAGCGGCTCGACGTATCGCACCGCCCGCACTCGGCGCAATGCGGCGACCGGTGCCGAGATCGGAATGTCGACCATGAATGTCGACGGTACGTCATGGATTGATCGCCCCCGGAGAGGCCAGCGGACCGCTGTCGGCCTTAGTCTTGGTGGCGTCTCCCGGTGACGGGAGGAATGTCCGAGTACCCCGACATGAACGAGGTCTGCCGTGCCAACGGGCAAGGTCAAGTTTTTCGACACCGAGAAGGGCTTCGGCTTCCTCTCGAAGGACGACGGCGGCGACGTCTTCGTCCATTCGTCCGCGCTTCCTGCCGGTGTGACCGCCCTCAAGCCCGGCCAGCGGGTCGAGTTCGGCGTGGCCGAGGGCCGGCGGGGCGAACAAGCCCTCTCGGTGCGGGTGCTGGACCCGCTGCCGTCGGTGTCGGCGGCCACCCGCAAGAAGCCCGACGACATGGTCACCATCGTCGAAGACCTCATCAAGCTGCTCGATGGCCTGTCGAACACGTACCGGCGCGGCCGGCACCCGGAGCAGAAGACGTCGCGGAAGGTGGCGACCGTCCTGCGTGCCGTCGCCGACGACCTCGACCTCTGACCCGCTAGGACGGAGGGGCCGCGGGCGGGGGTGACACCGGCGGGACCGGGGCTTCCGGTCGCGGACGGGCCCGGACCGCCAGCACCAGGCCGGCCACCATGACGAGCGCCGCGACCGTCATGCCGACCCACGGGATCAGCGGCAGGACGATGCCGACCCCGCCACCGACCACCCAGCCGAGCTGCAGCAGGGTCTCGGACCGGGCGAAGGCGTTGGACCGGTTCTTCTCCGGTACGTCGCGCTGCACGATCGCATCCAGCGACAGGCGCCCGAGCTGCTGGGCGAACCCGGCCGCGAGGCCGACCAGCACCACGGTGAGCAGGCTCCAGTAGATCGCGGTGACGGCGGCGGTGACGGCGGCGAACCCGACCAGCACCAGCACGGCGCGGTCCGGGCTGCGAGCTTGGACGAGCGCGCCGACGGACGACCCCGCGGTGCTGCCCAGCCACGCGGCCGCGGCCACGATGCCGAGCAGGACGATGTCGTCGAGCCCGGCGACGGGCTCCTCGCGCAGCACGAACGCCATGAACATGGTGAGGAAGCCGGACATCCACCGCAGCGCCGCGTTGGCCCGCAGCGCGCGCACCACGCTGGTGCCAACCCGGAACTTCCCGGAGCCGTTCTCGCCGCCGTCGGACAGGGACGCCGGGGCCTCGCCGACGGACAGATCCACCTGCTTCGGCAGCAGGATGGCCAGCACCGTCGTGCCGACGTAGGCGAAGAACGCCGCTCGCAACGGCCAGTCGTCGCCGATCTGGGCCAGCAGGATGCCCACCGGCGCGCCCACCGCCGTACCGAACGTCGCGGCCAGCTGCAGCCGCGAGTTCGCGGCGACCAGGGTCCAGCCCTCCGGCAGCAGCCGGGGGACAGCCGCGGCGCGGGTGACGGCATACGCCTTCTGCCCGACCAACACGCCCAGTGCCGCCGGATAGAGCCAGACGCCGCCGTCCATGACGGCGTCGGCCGCCACCCACGCGAGGAAGCCGCGGCCGGCGGCGGTGAACCCGATCGCCCAGCGGCGGCCGTGGCTGAACCGGTCGAGGAACGGGCCGAGAACCGGGGCGACGACGGCGAACGGCGCCATGGTGAGCGCCAGGTACAGCGCGACGTTGCCGCGCGCCTCGGTGGTGGAGACGGAGAAGAACAGCGTGCCGGCCAGCGCGACGGTGACGAGGGCGTCGGCGAACGCACTGGCGGCGTTGAGTTCGATGAGCCGGGACAGGCCGGTCTTGCCGGCGCCCTTGGATTCGGCGGCCTGATGCAGCCGGTTGGCGCTGACCTTCGCCGCCCGGGACGTGCCGGCGGCGGCGGTGCGAGCTGCCCTGGCGGATGCGCCGGCCGCGCGGCGGAACTTCTGTGAGCGGCCCGGCCGCGCCGGATCACCGGCGCCGCCCCCTTCGGGCGCGCCGTCCGGCGGATCGGTCTGTGGCACACACCCATCCAACCGCATGCCGGTTCCCGGGCCGGACCCTGACCCGCCGGTGGACACCGAGTGTCGATCATGGCTGGAGTTTGCGAGAATCACTGTTCGTGAGCCCCGCATCGACCCGTTCCCGGGCATCCAAGGCCGACACCGTCCTCGTCCAGGCCGTCGACGACGCGCGCGCGGCCGCCGTCGACGTCGGCAGTACCGATGCCGTCGGTGACCTCATCGGGCACGACGCCGAGGGCGACCGCATCGTCACCCACTACTTCAGCTGCCTGCTGCCCGGCTACGTCGGCTGGCGCTGGGCGGTCACGCTCACCCGCGCGTCGCGGTCCAAGGCGGTCACGGTCAGCGAGTGTGTCCTGTTGCCGGGCGCCGACGCCGTCCTCGCCCCGGCCTGGGTGCCGTGGGAGGAGCGGGTCAAGCCCGAGGACCTCGGTCCCGGCGACCTGCTGCCCGTGTCGGAGGACGACTACCGGGTCGAGCCGGGCTACGTCACACCCAGCGATCAGGACACCCTCGAGGTGGTCCGCGACCTCGGGCTCGGCCGCGAGTGGGTGCTGTCTCGCGAGGGCCGTGACGACACCGCGCGGCGGTGGTACGAGGGCGACACCGGCCCGGGCACCGAGATCGCGAAGGCCGCGCCGGGGCGCTGCGGCACCTGCGGCTTCGCGGCACCGCTGGCCGGTTCGCTCGGCGCCGGCTTCGGTGTGTGCACCAACGAGCGCACCCCGTTCGACGGCCGGGTGGTCGCCCACGGCCATGGCTGCGGCGGTCACACCGACGTGCGGCTGCCGGCGCCGTCCGAGGACACACCGGAGCCGGTGGTGGACACCCTGAGCTACGAACTGGTCCCGCTGGAGCTCGACCAGTCCTGATCCCGGGCCGGCCTGTGGACGTCTTCGGTACCGCCGCGCTGCGCGACCGGGTCGTCGCCGCCTGGACGGCCTCGCCGGCCCGGTTCCGTGAGGACGCCAACGCCGAGGAAGAGCTGGCCCGCGGCGCCTACCGCGACCGGGTGGTCGTCGAGCTCGCCCAGAACGCCGCCGACGCGGGCAGGCGTGCCGGCCGTCCGGCGCGCCTGCTGCTGCGGCTCGGCAGTGGCTCCCTGCTTGCCGCCAACACCGGGGTGCCGGTGGACGCCGCCGGGGTGGAGGGCCTGTCGACGCTGCGTGCGTCCACGAAGCGTGACGGCGACACGGTCGGGCGGTTCGGCGTCGGTTTCGCGGCCGTGCTGGCAGTCACGGACGATCCCCGGATGTACACGGCCAGCGGTGCCGGGGTGCGCTGGTCCCGCGCCGACGCGCAAGCCACGGCCGCGGCGGTTCCCGGCCTGGCCGGCGAGCTGGAGCTGCGCGGGCACGCCGTCCCGGTGCTGCGGCTGCCGTTCGCGGCGCAGGACCCGGCTGCGGTGCCGCCCGGCTACGACACCGCCGTCGTGCTGCCGTTGCGCGACGACGCGGCGGCCCGGCTGGTCCGCCGGCTTCTCGACGACGTCGACGATGCCCTCCTGTTGGCGTTGCCGGACCTGGCAGAGGTGACCGTCGACGTCGACGGCGCCGCCCGCACGATCGGCGCCCAGCCGCCTGAAACGCGCCCGGACGGGCTGGTGCAACGGCGCATCGGGGACCGCACCTGGTGGCTGAGCACGCATTCCGGCGTCGCCGCGGACGACCTGCTGGCCGATCGGCCGTTCGAGGAGCGGTCCCGGCCGGCCTGGTCGGTCACCGTCGCGGTGCCGGTCGAACACGGTACCGTCGGCGCGCTGCCGTCGTCGGTCGCTGGTGTCCTCCACGCACCCACCCCGACCGACGACCGCACCGATCTGCCGGCGCTGGTCATCGCCGGCCTGCCGCTGGATTCCTCCCGGCGACGGGTGGCCTCCGGTCCGCTGACCGATCACCTGGTCGATCGGATCGGGGAGGCGTACGCGGCGCTCGTCGCCGCATTGGCTCCGGCGGTGGGGCCCGCGGCGGCCGACCTGGTCCCCGGGCCACTCGGCGTGGACGCCGTCGACGCTCAGCTGCACCGGGCCGTTCGTGCGGCTCTGGCCGCCACGCCGTTCGTCCCCGCCGTCGACGGCGGTTCGCTCCGACCCGTCGAGGTCCGGCTGGTCGACGGTCTGACCCGGGTCGGCGACGTGGCCATCCTGGCCCGCGCGGTCCCCGGACTGCCGGCACGGTCATGGTGGCGCGACGATGTCCCGCCCGGCCTGGGCGCCACCGTGACGCCGTTGGCCGATGTCGTGGATGACCTGGCCGGACTCGACCTGGATCCGGCCGGGTGGCGGGCACTGTACGACGAGTTGGACGGTTCGGACCCGGAGGCGCTCGGTGCGCTGCCGGTGCCGCTGGCCGACGGCCGCGTGGTCCGCGGGCCGCGCGGGCTGCTGCTGCCCGGCGACGTCGACCCGCTGCTGCTGGCGCCGTTCCGGTTGCGTGTCGTCGCAGCCGACGCCGTCCACCCGCTGCTGGGCCGGCTGGGCGCCGTGGCGGCCACGGCGGCGTCGGTGCTGCGCGATCCGATGGTCCAGAGCGCCGTCGACTCGGAGCGGGCCGTCGACGCGGTGCTGAGCCTGGTCGCCGAATCCGGCCTGACCTGGCAGGACGAGCCGTGGCTGGCTGAGCTGGCGCTACCGGACGCCACCGGCGAGCTCGGGCCGGCCCGTGATTTGCTGCTGCCGGGCTCAGCCATGCTGGCCGTGCTCGACGCCGACCCGGACGAGTTCACCGTGGCCACCGACCTGGTGACGCGGTTCGGCCCGGCGGTCCTGCGTGCGGTCGGGGTACGCGACGGATTCGCCGTGGTCCGTGACACCGATGTGCCGCTGGACCCGGACACCGAGCACGACCTCGACGCCGAGGACGCCTGGATCGACACGGCGCTGCGGCGGGCGGGCGCCCGGCCGGCCGAGGCATACATCGCCGAGTTCCAGGCGGTCGCCGACCTCGACCTCGTCCGCGACGACGCCTGGCCCGACGTCCTGAGCTGGCTGGCCGCTGACCCCGACACCCGCGCCGCCGTCGTGGAACCGGCGCTGATCACCCTGGTCGACGGCACCCGGCGAGCGGTTCCGTCGTACACGTCGTGGTGGCTGCGCCATCACGCCGTGGTCGACGGATGCCCGCTGAACCGTCTGAGCCTGCCGGACGCCGACCCCGCGATCCGGGCGCTGCTCCCGGTGGCCCGCGTTCCGGTCGACGACGTGTTCGCCGCCGCCGTCGGGCTGGTGCGCACCCTGGCCGACGCCGACCCCAACGGGCTGCTGGAGCAGCTGGCGGAGGCCGACCTGTCGCTCGCGGCGCCGGACCTGGCCGCCGTCTACGCTGACCTGGCTCGCCGCGACCCGTCGACGGTGTGGCCCCCGGATCGGCTGCGGGTGCTGTACGGTGCCGGCAGCCGGGTGGTACCCGCCGAGGAGGCCGTGGTCTGCGACGGCCCGCACTGGCTGCAGCTGGGCCTGAGCGGCGTGGTACGGGCCCCGCGGAACTGGCCGAGGTGCTCGACGCCGACCTGGCCGCCGACGTCGTGGACGTCGAGGTGTCCGCGGGTGGGCGCCCGCAACCGGTTCCGACCGCAGCCGCGCTCGTACTGGGCGCGCCGCCCGAGACGTACGTCGAGCACGACGACCTCCGTGTCGGTGGCGTCGACGTCGACTGGTGGGTCGACGGTGAGGTCGTCCACGCGGCGACGGCGGACGGCCTGGCTCGCGGGCTGGCGTGGGTGGCCGGGCGCTGGGACCGGCGCTGGTTGCTCGCCGAGGCGCTCAGCGAGCCCGGTGATCTGCCGCGGCTGCTGGTCGAGAACGCCTACGAGTAGCGCCGCCGCGCCATCCCTGCGGCGGTCAGAAGCGGCGGCCGCCGCCGGAGCGCCGCGACGACCGCCGGCTGGACCCACCGCCGAAGCTGCTGCGCCGTCGGCTGGACCCACCGCCGAAGCCGCCACCGGACCCGCCGCGGCGGTTGCGGTTGTTCGACGAGGACTCCGCCATCGCCGAGCTGATGCCACGGCCCACCGAGCGGGTGAGCCGGGCCAGCCGAGCCCGCGGCCGCCGCGCCGCCCGGCGGCTCCACAGGTCGCTGCGGGCGCGGGTGTGGTCGTCGTGCGGGAAGCGCCAGTAGCTGCCGCCGCCGGACCAGTAGCCCTCGATGTAGGCGACCAGGTCCTCGCCGGCCTCCCAGTAGCTGCGGTCGCCGGCCCGGCGGGCGGCCGGGGCCTGCGCGGTGTCGAGGCGGCCGGCGCACTCGTCGCAGACCGGCACCTCGCGTTCGGCGCCGTCGGAGGGAGTCCACTGCCGGCGCTGGGTGCTGGGGCCGTGCCGCGGGTCGAAGAAGCACGGCGGCGTCGGCTCCGGGACCGGCCTGCCCTCCTGTAGGGCGGCCAGACACGCCAGCTTGTAGCGGGCGGTCCCCAGCAGCGATGTGACGGCCTGGATGTCGGTGTCGCCCGTCAGCTTGTCCAACCGGTGCCGGGCCTTCTCGACGGTGTCGAGGACCTCGCGGCTGAGCTTCGACTGCTCGATGTCGGCCGTGGTGGGCAACTCGGACACCCGCTGTGACAGCTCGATGACCTCTTCGTTCAGCATCGGGCGCACGACGTCGAGGTGACGCTGCTCCTCGGCCTGGCGACGGCGGCGGGCGGACAGAGCGGTGCCGCCCCACCAGAGCCCGGCCACACCGGCCGCACCGCCGGCCCAGGGCGCGGCGTCGACGTAGAACGGATGGTCGACCTCGGAGGCACGCTCGATGAACCGCTCGATCATGGGGCCGTAGGACGGTGCGCAGCAGTCGACGGACTGGTCGAGGGCGTCCTCGACGTAGTACGTCGGCCCGTCCTCGCTGTGCTGGACGGCGTTGAAGCCGCGCCCCTCCCAGGAAGAGTCGGCGACCGTTATGACCGCGTAGACGCCGTCGACACCAACCCGGTCGTACAGCTGGGACGCCAGCTCCTCGCCCTCCCACAGCATCTCGCTGCCGGCCATGCTCTCCACGTCGCGCGGGTCGAGGGCGGCCGCCGGGACGACGGCGATGCGCATCTCGACCGGGGCCTCTGCGGCGGCGTCGTCGAGTTGGCTCTCCCACTCCGGGTCGAGCTCGTCGGCGACCTCCGGATCCACCCACACCCCGGGTCCGCCCAGCTGCAAGGCCACCTCGTCCAGGTACCGCTCGACGTCGGCCTCGCTGGCGGTGGCCGGCGATGTGGCGACGAAGGCTGCGGCCAAGGCGGTGGCCACGGTGGCCGTGACGGCGAGGCGGGTGAGAGTCATCGGCGGGCTCCGGCCAGACGTTCACGGCAGGCCGCGCAGACCGGCACCTCGCGGGCCCGGCCGCCGGGCGGCGTGTACATCCAGTCGGTCACCGACACTCCATGACGCTGGTCGAAGAAGCAGTCAGCGCGTCGCGTCGGCAGCGGCTGACCGGCCAGGCGCGCTCTGCCGCACGCCAAACGCCACCGACCGTACTCGACGGTGGCCCGGACCGCACGCAGCACGGTGTCGTCAGGTGTGCCGTCCACCGCCGGCCCGGCCTCGGCATACGCGTCCATGGCGGCCTGGACGTCGGCCGCCACCGCGGGGTCGTCGACGGGCAGATCCGCGGCGTCGAGCTCCTCGCCGAACCGGGTGACGTCCTCGCGGGCCAGCTGCCGCCGGTCGGCCAGCGAGTCGGCTTCGTCGTCGAGGACGTCGAACGACGGGCGGTACAGCGCCTGCCCCGCGGCGCCATCCGGCTGCCGCGACCGCCGGCGGCGCCACCACAGCAACGCGCCGGCCAGCGCCGCGAGGACCGCGACGACCACCAGCACCGGGACCAGCCAGCCACCGGAACCGTCCTCGGCCGGCTCACCGGGCAGGCCGAGCTCGGTGAGCACGTCGTCGAGGATGGCGACCTGCTGCGATCGAGTGTGCCGGCCGACCGCGGCGTCGAGGGCCGGACCGACCGGCGCGTCGACGCCCACGGCCATGCCGTAGCTGCCCGCCCCGCCGAACACCGCGAGATAGACGCCGTCCGGGGCGCCGGCGTCGGCGAGCGCGTCGAGGAACGCCCGACCCCGCTCGTCGTTGGTGTCGCCCGGCAGGTCCGACAGCGCGGTGGCCGGCACGACCGCGACGTACGTGGGCGGCTCCTGCTCGTCCACCCGCTCGGTGAGCCGGGCGGCGTCGTCCGCGGAGACGATCGAGGACTGACTCGGGTCGACGTAGACCGGGGCGGACTCCCAGCCGGCGAGCACGTCGGCAACGTGGCCGTCGGCAGGAGCGGGCGACGCGGCCCATGCCGTCGCGGCGAGCGTGAGCAGCGCCGCCGTGAAGGTCAGCCGCATGCCGCGAGGAACTCCAGCGCGCGGCGGTTCATCGTGGCGGCCGCCTCAGGGTGATGCTCCTTCGGCAGTGAGGTGTCGGCGAACAGGTGCGAGGAGACGCCCGGGTACGAGAAGTAGTGGTACGACGCGCCGGCCGCGCTGACCGTCTCGGCGAACTCGTCGTTGAGCTCGGCTTCCCGGAACGGGTCCTCCTCGCCCTCGTGCACCTGCACCGGCACCGACGACGGCCACAGCTCGGCTCCGATGGCGCGCAGCGGCACCGAGCCGTGGAACAGCAGCGCGCCGCGGGCACCGGGGCGGGTGGCGGCCAGCAGGGTGGCCGGCAGCACGCCGTTGGAGTAGCCGGCGTAGACGACGTCGGGCCGCAGCCCGTCCATCGCGGCAGTGGCACGGCGCAGCAGCTCCGGCAGCCCGCCGTAGGACTCGAAGAACTCGAACGCGGCGTCGTAGTCGTCGAACACCGCGCCGCCGTAGAGGTCGGGAACGTGCACCACGTGGCCGGCCTGCCGCCACTCCTCGGCAGTCTGCAACACACCGGGACGCAGCCCGAGGACGGAGTGGAAAAGCACGATCTCGCTCATGGTCTCAGGTTGTATCAGCCGGCTCCGACACCCGGGGTCAGCTCACGCCGAGCAGGTCCTCGATCGGCGCGATGGCGAAGTAGACCACGAACATCGCCGCCACCACCCACAGCAGCGGGTGCACCTGGCGGGCCTTGCCGCGGGCGGCCTTGATGATGACGTACGCGAGGAAGCCCGCCCCGATGCCGGTGCTGATGGAGTACGTGAACGGCATCAGCGCGATGGTCAGGAAGGCCGGGATGGCCAGCTCCAGGTCGTCCCACGGGATCTCGCGCACCTGGGTCATCATCAGGAGTCCGACGAGCACCAGCGCCGGCGCGGCCGCCTCGTTCGGCACCATGGCGACCAACGGCGCCAGGAACGTCGCCAGCAGGAAGCACACGCCGGTGACGACACTGGCCAGGCCGGTGCGGGCACCCTCACCGACACCCGACGCGGACTCGATGTAGGAGGTGTTGCTGGACACCGACGCGGCCCCGCCGGCCGCGGCGGCCACCGAGTCGACCACGAGGATCTGCGTGGTCCGCGGCGGGTTGCCGTTCTCGTCGAGCAGCCCGCCCTCGGCGCCGACGGCCACCATGGTCCCCATCGTGTCGAAGAAGTCGGCCAGCATCAGCGTGAACACGAACAGCAGGACGCTGACCACGCCGACCGCTTCCCACGAGCCCAGCAGGCTGAACTCGCCCAGCAGCCCGAAGTCCGGCACGTCGACGATCTGGTCCGGCACCTGCGGGGCGTTGAGGTTCCAGCCGTTCGGGTTCTCCGCCGACGGGCCCAGGTCGGCCACAGTCTCGACGATCACGGCCAGGACGGCCGTGCCGACGATGGTCCACAGGATCGCGCCGCGGATCTTCAACGCGTACAGCACCAAGACCGCGATCAGGCCGGCGCAGAACACCGCGACCGGCAGCGTCGTCAGCGAGCCGCCCTCGCCCATGCCGATGGGCGGTGACGGGGAGCCGGTCGAGCGGACGAATCCCGCGTTCACGAAGCCGACCAGCGCGATGAACAGGCCGATCCCGACGCTGATGGCGGTCTTGAGGTGCCGGGGAACCGCGCCGAAGACCGCCTGCCGGAACCCGGTCAGCACCAGCACCAGGATGAGCAGGCCTTCCAGCACCACCAGGCCCATCGCGTCGGCCCACGTCATCTGGCTGGCCAGCCCGAACGCCACGAACGCGTTGAGCCCCAGCCCGGCCGCGAGAGCGAGCGGATAGTTCGCGACCACGCCCATCGCGATCGTCAGGACACCCGCGACCAGCGCCGTGGTCGCCGCGACCGCCGCCAGGTCCGGTGCGTCGCCGCCGCCGAGGAAGGCGCCGTCGACATCCGGGACGGTGCCGATGATCAGCGGGTTCAGCACGATGATGTACGCCATCGTGAAGAACGTGACGAGGCCGCCGCGGACCTCCCGGCCGACGCTGGAACCCCGTGCGGTGATCTTGAAATACCGGTCCAGAGCCGAGGTCTCGGTGGTGGACTGGGGCATGGGGCTCCTCCGGGTGCTCGCGGTGGTGTCGCGGCGAGAATGCCAGAAGATCGCTTCGTGACGTGAGGCAGCTGACGATCGATTGGCTCGCCGTGCCGGGGCGGGCAGGACTAGCCTGGGTGACATGGGGAGACGGCGACGGCGTACCGAAGCGGCGCCCGAGGTCGAGCCGGACGAGGTCAAGCCGCTCGACGTCGACGGTGTTCGCACCGTCGCCGTCCTGACCATTCTCTGGGCGGTCGCGTTCGTCCTGCTCGCGTTGCGCATGGATTCCCTCGAGGCCGAGGGCCGCGGCTGGTGGCTGTGGACGTGCCTGGCTGGTGTCGGGCTCGGGCTGCTCGGGCTGGAGTACACCCGCAAACGGCGGGACGCGATCAACGAGCCCGAAGATGAGGAACAGTTCGACGCCGGACGACACGACGCCGAACCGGTCGAGGCCGAACCGGTCGAGACCGAAGCGGTGACGCGCCCCATCGACACCGGCGCTGACCTGCCGCCCGTCCGTACACGCACGGACCTGCCGCCGGTGCGCGACACCCGCGCCGATCTCCCGCCGGTCGATGGACCGGAACCGGGTCCGACCTATGGGCCGACCACGCGCCCCGGTCCGGCGGGCCCCGAGCGTCCGACCGACCCGGGCCGCACCGCCGATTCCGGTGCTGATCGGCCGGCCGGCGGCGAGCGCCCGCGGACTCCCGATCGTCCCTCCATGGACGATCGCCCGGCGTCCCGTGACTCGTCCCCGCCGACCGGCCGCAATCGAACGGTCCGCCAAGGCAGCGGATCCGAGCTCTTCGGCGACCTCGGGGTCGGCGCGACCCCACCGTCCGGCACTCCGTCCGGCGCTCCGTCCGGAGACGACGAGCCGCTCCTCGACACCACGTTGAGCGGTCGTCGTGCCCGCGATGACGACAAGGCCGAGGAGATCGACGAGATCACCGAGGGCGGGACGCAGTACCGCGGCCGCCGCGCCCGGCGCTCCGACACGGCCTGAACAGCGCGTTTTCGAATCGTGAAGCCCGAGGCCGGCGCTCGGGGCGGTCATGCCTGCCGTGGCCCGACCGCCAGGTCTGTCAACCGCCCCGCTGTGCCAGGAGCGTCATAGTGTTATGCGACTGGAACTTAGCAAGGGTAATGAGTTAACCTAAGCAAAGTGTCAGCTGCGAAGATCTCTCCCACCCCGCCGCCGGCCCGGTCCGGGTCGGTGAAGCCGCGTACCCAGGCCGGCCTCGCCAGCTCGTTGCGCATCGCGGTCGGCCGCTTGAGCCGGCGCATCCGCAACGAACGCGAGGACGACTCCCTCACCCTCAATCAGCTCTCCGCCCTGGGCGTGCTCGAACGCAAGGGCCCCATGCCGGTCGGTGAGCTCGCCGCGTGTGAGCGGGTACGCCCGCCGTCCATGACCCGCACCGTCTCCGCGCTGGAGGAACTCGGGCTCGTCGTCCGGGGGCCCCAGCCGGCCGACCGGCGGGTCGCCGTCGTCCGTATCACCGAAGCCGGGCTCGCCCGCACCGCCGCCGACCGCAAGCGGCGCGACGCCTGGCTGACACATCGGCTGCGCGAGCTCTCGCCGGACGAGCGTGAGCGCCTGCGTGCCGCGCTGCCCGTGCTCGAGAAGCTGGCGGGCCTGTGAGCCCGACATTCAGCTCCCTCCGGCACCGTGATTACCGGCTGTACTGGTCGAGCATGTTCCTGTCCAACGTCGGCACCTGGATGCAGCGCATCGCCCAGGACTGGCTGGTGCTGGTGGTGCTCGGCGGCGGCGCGCAAGCGGTGGGCATCACCACGGGCCTGCAGTTCCTGCCGTTCCTGCTGGTCGCGCCGTTCGGCGGGCTGCTCGCCGACCGGTTCCCCAAGCGCAACCTGCTGATCGTCACCAACGCGTTCCTCGGCCTGGTCGGCCTGGTGCTCGGTGTGCTCACGCTGACCGGCCTGGCCCAGATCTGGCACGTCTACGTGCTGGCGTTCCTGCTCGGCGTTGGTACGGCGCTGGACAACCCGTCCCGGCAGGCGTTCGTCTCCGAGCTGGTGCAGAAGGACGACCTCACCAACGCCGTCGCACTCAACAGCGCTTCGTTCAACGCCGCGCGGCTGATCGGCCCGGCGCTCGCTGGCGTGCTGATCGGGCTGATCGGCACCGGCTGGGTGTTCATCCTCAACGGCGCCTCCTTCATCTCACCCATCCTGGCGCTGATCCTGCTGCGCCGGCACGTCGACCGGCCGGTGCGCGAGCAGGGAAAGACGGGGACGTACTCGCAGCTGCGCGAGGGCGTGCGGTACGTGCGGTCCCGGCCGGACCTGATCATGGTCTTGACCATCATGTTCGGGCTCGGCACGTTCGGCATGAACTTCCAGATGACGATGGCGCTGATGGCCACCGACGTCTACGGCAAGGGCTCCAGTGAGTACGGCCTGCTCGGCTCCGTGATGGCCATCGGCACGCTGTCCGGTGCGCTGATCGCGGCCCGCCGGCGGGTGCCACGCCGACGGCTCGTCGTCGGTGGCGCCGTGGTGTTCGGCCTGTTCGAGATCCTCTCCGGCCTGATGCCGTCGTACACGCTCTTCGCCATCTCGCTGGTGCCGGTCGGCGTCATCGCCATGACCGTCATGACGGCGGCCAACGCGTACGTCCAGACGACGGTGCCGCAGTACGTCCGCGGCCGGGTCATGTCGCTGTACATGATGATCTTCATGGGCGGTACGCCTGCCGGCGCGCCGGTCATCGGCTTCGTCGCCGACGCGTTCGGCGCACGCTGGTCGCTGCTCGGCGGCGGCATCCTCACCGTGCTGTTCGCACTCGGCGCGCTGGTTCTGCTGGCACCCAAGAGTGGCGTGGTGGTGCGCACCCGGCTGCGTCCGCGGCCCGGGCTGGTCGTCGTCACCCGGCCGGTGAACACCGAACAGCCGGCGCCGGCGGACCCCGCCCGCGCACCGGTGGCGGCACCGCCGGCGGCGCGCAGTCCGGTGAAGTCCGCGCCGTGAGGCTGTTCGCCGCCGCGGTGCCGCCACCCGACGCCGTCGACCACCTGGTGCGGGCTCTGGGCCCGGTCCGGGCGCGCGACCACGACCGGCGGCTGCGTTGGGCCGAGCCCGCGGGGTGGCACGTCACCCTGGCGTTCTACGGCGAGGTCGGCGACGGGCTGCTGGCCGGCCTGAGCGAGCGGATCGGCCGTGCGGCCGGCCGGCACCCGCGCGCACAGGTGCGGTTCTCGGGCGCCGGGCGGTTCGGCGCGGCGGTGCTGTGGGTGGGCGTCCACGGCGACACCGAGGTGCTGCGCCGGCTGGCCCGGTCGACGATCGCGGCCGGCCGACGCGCGGGCGTCCGGCACGAGCCCGGTCGGACCCGGCAGCGGTTCCGGCCCCACCTCACGCTGGCGAGGTCGCGGCAACCCACGGATCTGCGGCCGTACGTCGAAGGGCTGGCGGACTACGCCGGTCCGGTGTGGACCATGAACGAGGTCACCCTGCTGTGCTCGCATCCCGGGCCGGTGGGCGTCGGGCCACGGTACGAGGCGATGGGCCGGTTCCCGCTGGCCGCTCGCTGACCGGAACGGTCAGAACAGGGTGGCGACCGCCACGACGACCAGCATCACGATCAATGTCGCCGTCACCAGTTGGCGGGTGGTCTTCGGCCGCACCGCCGCCCCCTCTCCACGCTTCCCGCGCTCAGCGTACGCGCCCGCCGCCGGCCGGTGATCGACGGGACCGGCGGCGACGCCGGAGACGCGGCGGATGCGATCACCCGACGGCGTTGACCACGAGGATGACTGGTGATCATCGCGGTGTGGACTTCATCGGCAAAGGAGCATGGTCGAGCCTGCGAGCTGCTCAGATGCTGGTAGCCGGAGCGGAATTCGCCGCCCACGCGGCCCATTCGCAGAGGACCGAACGGATGATCCCCAGCACCAGGTCACACACTCTATGGTGGTCTCAGGAACACGACGGGGGAATAAAAAGGTTCCAGCCGATGGCGGAACCAAACAACGCGCCCGGCCGCTGACGCGAATCGCGGCCGGGCGTTGTTTTGTGTCTCGCGCCGGGCGGGAGCCGCCTCAGCGGCCGAGCTCCTCCACGACGAAGTCGATGCACCCGGTGAGCGCTTCCACGTCGGCGGGGTCGACCGCGGGGAACATGGCGACCCGCAGCTGGTTGCGGCCGAGCTTGCGATACGGCTCCACGTCGACGATGCCGTTGGCCCGCAGCACCTTGGCGACGGCGGCGGCGTCGACGGCGTCGTCGAAGTCGATGGTGCCGACCACCAGCGACCGGGCATCGGCGTCGGTGACGTACGGCGTCGCGTACGGGCTCTTCTCCGCCCAGCTGTACAGGTGGTTCGACGAGGCCGTGGTGCGGCCTACCGCGAACTCCAGACCGCCCTGGCCGTTGAGCCAGTCCAGCTGGTCGGCCAGCAGGAAGAGGGTGGCCACGGCCGGGGTGTTGTACGTCTGGTCCTTGCGCGAGTTGTCGACGGCGGTCGGCAGGTCGAGGAACGCCGGGACGTACCGGTCGGTGGCCGCGATCTCCTCGACCCGGGCCGCTGCTGCCGGCGAGAACGCGGCGACCCACAGTCCCCCGTCGGCAGCGAAGTTCTTCTGCGGCGCGAAGTAGTAGACGTCGGCCTGCGAGACGTCGACAGGCAGGCCGCCTGCGCCGCTGGTGGCGTCGACCAGCACGAGAGCGTCGTCCGCGGCGCCCGCGACCCGGCGCACCGGCGCCATGACACCGGTGGAGGTCTCGTTGTGCGGCCACGCGTAGACGTCGACGCCGTCCTCGGCCGCCGGCTGCGGCAGCGAGCCGGGCTCGGCCTTGACCACGGCGGGCTCGTCCAGCCACGGCGCGGTCTTGGTGACGGTGGCGAACTTCGACGAGAACTCGCCGAAGGACAGGTGCTGTGCGCGCCGGCGGACCAGCCCGAAGGCGGCGGCGTCCCAGAAGGCCGTGGTGCCGCCGTTGCCCAGGATCACCTCGTAGCCATCCGGCAGCCCGAGCAGCTCGGCGACGCCCTCGCGGACGCGGTGCACGAGATTCTTGACCGGTGCCTGCCGGTGCGAGGTGCCCATGACCTCGCTGCCGCGGGCGGCGAGGGCGGCCAGGGCCTCGGGCCGCACCTTGCTCGGCCCGGAGCCGAAACGGCCGTCGGCGGGCTTGAGGTGGTCGGGGATCCGCACAGTGTCGGTCATGAGCCTCTCCGGTGTCGTGTCCGGTGGGTTACGTCAGGGTGACGACACTGTCAGATCGGCCATTGTGCCGCATCGCCCGGGCAGCCGCGAAGCCGCCCGGGCGAACTCGTCTCGGATACGTGCGATCAGCGTGGTGTGATCACGCCGCCCAGCTGGCGTTCCAGCCCGGAACGGAGTCGGGGGTACGCGGACCCGGCCCGGTGTATTTGGCCGACGGCCGCACCAGCCGGCCGGTCTTCTTCTGCTCGAGGATGTGCGCGCACCAGCCGGCGGTGCGGGCACAGGTGAACATCGAGGTGAACATGGACGCCGGCACCTCGGCGAAGTCGAGCACGATGGCGGCCCAGAACTCCACGTTCGTGGCGAGCACGCGGTCCGGCTTGCGCTCGTGCAGCTCCGACAGAGCCGCCTTCTCGAACGCCTCGGCAACCTCGTAGCGCGGCGCGCCCAGCTCACGGGCCACCCGGCGCAGGGTGCGAGCACGCGGGTCCTCGGCGCGGTAGACGCGGTGGCCGAAGCCCATGAGCCGCTCGCCGCTGTCGAGCACGCGCTTCACGTAACCCAGGGGATCGCCGGTGCGCTCGATCTCCTCGATCATGGCGAGCACCCGCGACGGCGCACCGCCGTGCAGCGGCCCGCTCATCGCCCCGACGGCCGCGGACAGTGACGCGGCGACGTCGGCGCCGGTGGAGGCGACCACCCGCGCGGTGAACGTCGAGGCGTTCATACCGTGCTCGGCGGCCGAGGTGAGGTAGGCGTCCACGGCAGCGGTGTGCCGCGGGTCGGGCTCGCCGCGCCACCGGGTCATGAACTGCTCGACGATGCTGCCGGCCTCGGCGACGACGGCGTCGGGCACCTGTGCCTGCCCGGTCGCCTCGCGGGCGGACTGGGCGACGAACGACAATGCCGTCGACGCGGTGCGCGCCAGCTGATCGCGGGCGTCGTCGTCGCTGGTGTCGAGCAGTGGCTGGAACCCCCACAGCGGGGCCAGCGTGGCCACCGCGCTCTGGGTGTCGACCCGGACGTCGCCGGTGTGCACCGGCAGCTGCAGTGGCTCGGCCGGCGGCAGGCCCGGGTCGAAGCTGCCGTCGACCAGCAGGCCCCAGACGTTGCCGAACGGCACCCGGCCGACGAGGTCGTCGATGTCGACGCCGCGGTACCGCAGCGCGCTGCCTTCCTTGTCAGGTTCGGCGATGTGCGTCTCGAAAGCGACGACACCCTCAAGGCCATGCATGACCTCGGACATTCAGTCTCCATTCGTGGTGCGCTCACGGCCCCCTCTCATCATGCCCCCCACCTGGTGGGTCTGGACAAGTTGCGACAATGTGAATGTGTGGTTTCCCACAGTGTGATACGCCACTGTGGGATCGAGGTGACACAGTGGGTGCCGTGGAGGAAGGACTGCCCCGGATGCGCCGCCGGTACACCGCCGGACGGCTGCTCGAGAGCGACGTCGCGGCCGATCCGTTCGAGGAGTTCCGCGCCTGGATGCACGACGCCGTGACCGCCGGCCTGGTCGAACCGAACGCCATGGTGCTGTCCACCGCCGGGCCGGACGGTCAGCCGAGCAGCCGGACGGTGCTGCTCAAGGGCATCGACGACGGCGGCTTCGTCTTCTTCACCAACCGTGGATCGCGCAAGGCGGCGGACATCGAGGCGAACCCACGGGTGGCGCTGTGCTTCCCGTGGATCGCGATGGAACGCCAGGTCCTGGTGTGCGGGGTCGCCCGGCCGGTGTCGCGCGCCGCGAGCCTTGCCTACTGGGTTACCCGGCCGCGGGAGTCACAACTGGGCGCCTGGGCCAGCCAGCAGTCGGCGGTCATCAGCAGCCGCGAAGACCTGGAAGCCGTCGCGGCCGAGGTGGCCGAGCGTTATCCCGCCGACGTGCCGCTGCCGGATTTCTGGGGCGGCTACCGGGTGGAACCGTCGTCGGTGGAGTTCTGGCAGGGCGGCGTCGCTCGCCTCCACGACCGGCTGCGCTACCGCCGCGAGGACGAGCGTTGGGTCGTCGAGCGACTCTCACCCTGACGGGGCGGCCGGAACGGGGTGCCCGGAACCGGCCAGAAACGGAACGACCCGTGGGCTGCTTCCACGTCCGTACGGATGTGGCCCGGGCGGACCAGCGCCGGGAGCCCACGGGTCGGGTGACTGCTCGGTATTGCCAGCCGCGAAGCCGGCGAACCAGGGGTCACCCCCGAGTCCTGCGTCGAGCAGGGCGGCTAGCGAGCAGCCACCTCACGAGTCCGATAGCTATTCACCGTTGGACCACCTCCTTTCCGTGTGCCTCAAAGCTATGCGGGTACCGACGCCGCGGCAACGGTTTTTTCAACCGGTGAACGCGGGCTGGTGAACGTCAGCCCGCGGCGGGCACGGCGATCCAGGTGGCGTGCGCGCGGCCCAGCAGCCGGCCGTCGGCGCCGTAGACGGTGGAGGCGGTCCAGGTCTTGCGGCCCTCGGTTCCCACGTATCGGCCCATGACCAGGCACGATTCGCCTGCTGCCGGCAGGTCGGCGACGTCGGCGGTCATGCGGCCCAGCACCATCGGCCGGCCCTCGATGGGTGCGGTCCAGCCGCCGGGGCAGTCCAGCGCCGCCCAGACCAGTTCCGGCCGGCCGGCGAACTCCGCCGTGACGTTCCACACACACGCGGTCCGGCCGTCGCCGAGGCGTCCAGGGAACAGCCGCAGCCCGTCGCCGGGCTCCCGGGCCGGGCCGCAGACGAAGCACTCGGGGAACGGATGGCCGGTCAGGCCCGGGTACCGGGTGGCCGCGTCGGCCGCCGCGTCCAGCGGGACGGGGTCGACCGCGGCCAGGTCGCCGTCGCCGGCGGGAACCGCCTCGGCCACCAGAGCCGCGCCGTCGACCAGCCGCAGACCGGCGCCGTCGTCGGGGGCGACCTCGAGGGGGGCGTCAAGCGGCGGCGGCGTGCGCAGCGTGACGGTGACCGGAGCGCCAGGCAGCCGCCCGGCCAGCAGCCCCGCGACGTATCCGCCGTTGCCGGACGTGGTGGGGCCGCGGAAGCGGCGCGGCACCGTCAGCGTCATGCCGACGACGGTAGCGGTACCGTGCCGCTCGCACCCTTCGACCCATGGGAGGCACCAGACATGACGGTGATCGCCGGTGCGCGGATCGTCACGCCGGACGGCGTGCTGGAGGACGGCTGGCTGGAGGTGTCCGGGCAGCGCATCGCCGGCCTGGGCACCGGTGAGCCGCCCCGGCCGGCCGACCGCGACGTGGCCGGCCGCTGGTTGGTCCCCGGTTTCGTCGACATCCACTCCCACGGCGGCGGCGGTGGCAGCGTCGTCGGCGCCGACCCCGGCCAGGTGCGCGCGTTCGTCGCCACCCACCGCGCGCACGGCACGACGTCACTGATGGCCAGCCTGGTCACCGGCAGCTACGACGACCTCGAACGGGACATCCGTGCGCTGGCCGGGATGGTCGACGACGGGCTCGTCGCCGGCATCCATCTGGAAGGGCCGTGGATCTCGCCGGCCCGCAAGGGCGCGCACGACGAGTCGGCGCTGCGGGCACCGGAACCGGCCGCGGTGCGCCGCCTGCTCGACGCCGGCCGTGGGACGGTGCGCATGGTGACGCTGGCCCCCGAGCTGGAGTACGGCCTGGACGCGGTGCGCGCGGTGGTCGACGCCGGCGCGGTCGCCGCGGTCGGGCACACCGACGCCGGCTACGACGTCGCGCGGCAGGCCATCGACGCCGGCGCCACGGTCGCGACCCACCTGTTCAACGCGATGGCTCCGGTGCACCACCGCAAGCCGGGGCCCATCGTCGCCCTGCTGGAGGACAAGCGCGTCACGGTCGAGCTGATCCTCGACGGAGTCCACCTGCACCCGGCCATCGCCCGGCACGTCCGGGCCGCCGCCGGTGCCGGGCGGGTGGCTCTGGTCACCGACGCGATCGACGCCACCGACATCGGCGACGGCGACTACGTGCTCGGCGGGCTCCCGGTGCGGGTCACCGACGGCGAGGCACGGCTGGTGGAGGGCGGCTCCATCGCCGGCAGCACGCTGACCATGGACCGAGCGTTCCGGTTCGCCGTCGAGCAGGGCGGGTTCACGGTGCCGGAGGCCGTCGAGGCGACGTCGGCCAACCCGGCCCGGGTGCTGGGCATCGGTGACCGGGTCGGCGCCCTGGCCACCGGGCTCCAGGCCGACCTCGTCGTCCTCGACGAGTCGCTGCGGGTCGAGGCCGTGATGTCGCGGGGGTCGTGGCTGCCGGCGTGAGCCCGCTCACGTCCTGCGGGCCTAGGAGTCCGACCAGGCCCGCAGGACGTGAGCGGCGGCCTCCTCGGCGGTCCAGCCGTAGGTCTCGGCCTTGCGGCGCAGTCGCTTGCGGTCGCGCTTGGAGAGGTGAACCAGCACCTCGGTGTCGTCGTCGGCGGAGTGGCCCTTCTTCCGGTGCTTCTTCGCCGACTTGGCGACGGCCGGCTCGCTGACGGCGAGCGACGACAGGTGGGCGGCGGCGGGCCGCACGGTGCCGTCGGGCGCGCGGACCAGGGCCGGACGGGGCTGCGGTAGGCCTGCGCTCATCGCGCCGCTCCCTTCGCGAACGGCCCGGCATTGGACCGGACGCCGGTGAGCAGGAGGTCGAGGTAGCCGGCGAACACGCGGGACACCTCGCGGGCACCCGGGGACGGCCAGCGCTGGACGGGCAGGCACGCACCCTGGGCACGGGTGATCGCGGATCGCTCCGGCACGACGGGGTCGAGCACCAGGTCGCGGTACGCCGCGATGAGTTCGTCCAACCGATAGCGGTGTTCCGCCGCACCCGCACGGAACCGGTTGACCACGATGCCCGCCGGGCGCAGCCGCAGGTTGTGCCCGCGGCGGACGGCGTCGACGGCGGCCAGGGCCTGCTGCGCCCCGGTGAGCGCGAACGCCGTCGGCTCGGCCACCACGAGCGCGACATCGCTGGCGGCGAGGGCGCTGCTGGTCAGCTCGGCCAGGCTGGGCGGGCAGTCGAGCAGGACGAGGTCGGCGTCGCGCAGACCCGCCAGCGCCGAGCGCAACCGGTGCCGTGCCGGTGCGCCGTCGGCCGGATGGTTGTGTCCCTCCAGCACCGGCTCACTGGCCAGCACCCGGACGGTGTCGCCCCAGCCGCTGGCCGTCACGGCATCGCCGACAGGCACGGCGCGATCGGCGGACAGGACGTCGTTGGCGGTGAAGCGCACCTCGGCGGGATCGAGCGCGGTGGTCGCGTTGCCCTGAGGGTCGAGGTCCACCACCACACACGGAACGCCGATAGCCCGTGCGGCACCGGCCAGGCCGAGCGTCACGGACGTCTTACCGACGCCACCTTTGAGGCTCAGCACACTCACGGTCGGCATCCCAGTGAGTTTGCCACGCCGCGGCCGTCTCGTCTGCACGCGCCGGCGCCGCGAACAGGGCTGTCCTGCACGATCGGCACCGGAAAACGAGACGCGGTCGCGATAAGCTCGTCACATCAGCCCGATGCGAGCCGGGCTGGATCACGACCGACGGCGCCCCCAATGCCCAGAGGTCGTCCGGTCTTCGTGAACAGAAGCTAGGAGAGCCGCCGGTGAGCGACCTCATCGATACGACAGAGATGTACCTCAAGACGATCTTCGAGCTCGAAGAGGAGGGCATCGTCCCCCTTCGCGCGCGCATCGCCGAGCGTCTGCACCAGTCCGGCCCCACCGTGAGCCAGACGGTCGCCCGCATGGAGCGCGACGGTCTGCTGCACGTGGACGAAGACCGCCATCTCGAGCTGTCGGAGAAGGGCCGGCTGCTGGCCATGCGGGTCATGCGCAAGCACCGCCTGGTCGAGCGGCTGCTCGTCGACGTCATCGGCCTGGACTGGGAGCTGGTGCACAACGAGGCATGCCGCTGGGAGCACGTGGTCTCCGAGGCCGTCGAGCGGCGCCTGGTCGACCTGTTGCACGAGCCGGCCTCCGACCCGTACGGCAACCCGATCCCCGGCCTGCGCGAGCTCGGCACCCAGATCGAGGTCGAGGACTTCCGCGCCGGTGTCCGGCAGCTGAAGCACGCCAGCACCGCCGACGGTGCCGAGGTCACCGTCCGGCACATCGGCGAGCCGCTGCAGGTGGACGAGAAGCTGCTGGCCCATCTGCGCGAGGCCGAGATCGTGCCGGGCCGCACGGTGCGCGCCGTCACCACCGACGGCGGCATCCAGATCCGCAGCGCCGAGACCGTCGAACTGTCGGTCGCCGACGCCTCGCACATCTTCGTGAGCGTGCCGTGAGCGGTCCGGACATCACCGTCGACGACCTCGCTGCGAAGTGGCGCGACGGCGCCCACATCATCGACGTGCGCGAGCCGGGGGAGTACGTCGAGGCGCACATCCCGTGCGCGCGGTTGCTGCCGATGGGCGCCGTCATCGCCGAGCTGGACCAGATCCCCCGCGACCGTACCGTCTACGTCGTGTGCGCGGTCGGTGGGCGCAGCGCCCAGGTGGCCGACTACCTCGGTGCCCAGGGCATCGAGGCCCGCAACGTCGCCGGCGGCACCCAAGCGTGGGTCCGTGCCGGCCACCCGGTCGAGACGGGCCTACCGGAGTAACTCGGAGCCGCGCCGGCTCAGAGCCGGCGGACGTGCCGCACCAGCATCGCCGGCGCCTGCCGGGCGGTGCGGCTCTGCGGCGCCACCACGCCGGTGATCTCCACGTCGTCTCCAGGCTCAGCGGCGTTGTCGAACGGGCCGAGCAACTCGAACCGCTCGCCGGACGCATCGAGCTCGAGGAAGCCTTCACGCTGGGCGTGGATGAGCTTCCCGCGTCGGGTCACCGCCGTCAGCGGGTCGGCGAACTCCGAGATGCCACGGGTATCGAACTGACTCCTCGTCATGAGGTACGAGTATGGATGTTCCGAGGCTCCCGCGCTTGGGAAATGCCCGAATTCGTCACGCTGCGTGAGCGACGTCTCACGTATCGTGGAACAGCGCGCTGACCGACTCGCCGTTGTGGATGCGCCGGATCGCCTCCGCGAGCAGCGGCGCCACCGACAGCACCGTGAGTTTGGGGTGCTGGTTGCCGTCGGCCAGCGGGACGGTGTTGGTGCAGACGATCTCCTCGACGTCGGGCTGGTCGCCGAGGCGGCTCAGCGCGTCGTCGGCGAACAGCCCGTGGGTGCAGGCGATCCGGATGGACCGCGCGTCGCGTTCCCGCAGCCGCTCCATCAGCTCGATCAGCGTGCTGCCCTTGGCGATCTCGTCGTCGAGCACGATGATGTCGCGCCCTTCGACGTCACCGATGATCGCGGTGATGGTGACGTTGTCGTCGGCGAAGCGCTGCTTCGCGCCGGCGGCCACCGGGACGCCGAGCATACGGGCGAACGCGGACGCGGGCTTGGCGTTGCCCAGGTCCGGGGAGACGACGACGGAGTTCGACAGGTCGTGGCCGCGGAAGTGCGACGCGAGCTCGCGAAGCGCGTGGAGCTGGTCGACCGGGACGCTGAAGAAGCCGTGCACCTGCGGCGAGTGCAGCGTCATCGCGAGCACCCGGTTGGCGCCGGCGGCGACCAGCAGGTCGGCCATCAGCCGGCCACCGATGGAGATGCGCGGCGCGTCCTTCTTGTCCGACCGTGCGTAGGCATAGTGCGGCATGACGACGGTGGTCCGCGCCGCCGAGGCGCCCCGGGCCGCGTCGAGCATGAGGAACAGCTCCACGAGGTGCTCCTGGACCGGTGGGACGATCGGCTGGATCAGGAAGACGTCGTGCTCGCGGCAGTTGGCCTGCAACTGCACTTCCAGGCAGTCGTTCGCGAACCGCTGGATGCGGACGGGGCTGAGGGTGGCGCCCAACTGGGCGCAGATCTCGGTGGCCAACTCGGGGTGGGCACTGCCACTGAAAACGGCGATGTCGCGCATGGTCGCGAGCATCTCACGCCGGCGGTCCGGGCCTGTCGTCGTGCGGCGCCAGCACCGCCGCGAGGATCTCCCCGAGCTGGCGCACCTGCTGCGCGGTCAGCGGGTCGAAGAGGACCCCGCGGACCTCTTCGACATGGCCGGGCGCGGCGTCGGCGAGGACGGCGAACCCCTCGTCGGTGAGCGTGGCGATGGTGGCCCGCCCGTCGGTCTCGTGCCGCCTGCGACGTACCCAGCCGGCCGCTTCGAGTTTCGCGACCGCATGCGACAGCCGGCTGGGCGACGAGCTGACCGTCCGCGCCAGCTGGGACATCGTCATGGAGCGTTCCGGCGCCTCGGACAGCATGGCGAGGACGATGTAGTAGGCATGCGGCATGCCCGCGTCGCGCTGGAGCTGCCGGTCCAGGGCGTCCCTGAGCAGCTGGTTGGCCTGCAGGTAGGTCCGCCAGACCCGTTGTTCGTCGGTGGTGAGCCACCGTGTCCCGCGCACCGCTCCAGCATAGGTAGAAGGTTGAGCGTTCAAGCGTGGGGGCCTAAGATGCGGCCCGGCGGAGGGTAAGCGGCGTGCCGCCGTCAGTCTGCCAGGCTCAGCCTGGCGCGACGGACCGGCGGCTCGCCCGCCCACGTCGTGCGGTTTCCGGTTCCGGCGGTCTCCGGGCCGATGGTGAACCCGAGCGCCTCCAGGAAATGGTCGCCGGCCGGCCAGGCGGTGCTCGACGACGCGGTGACCTCGTCCAGCCCGGCCTCGCGGGCCTCCTTCAGCAGCACGGTCGCGACCGCGCGGCCCAGCCCACGGCCACGGTGCGACGGCGCCAGCAGGAACAGGCCGACGGCGGCGGCACGGCCGTGCGGGTGCCCGACGACGGCGTCGACGAGGCCGACGATCTTCTCGCCGGCGCGGACGGTGAACAGCCGCTTGTCCTCGAAGGACGCGCCGTCCGGAAGGGAGTAGAACAGGCCCTGCACGTCGCCGGGGCCGGACGGGCCGCCGGTGACGGCCTCGAACCAGTCGTCGCACATCGCGAAGAGTTCCAGCAGGCCCGGCTCGTCGTCCGGCTCGATCTGCTCCCGCACGACGACGGGGCCGAAGTCGGTGGCAACGGTCCAGATCATGTCGTCACCATAACCGGCGGCCGGGGTGCGCTGGCGAGCCCAGGAACCCCCGCCACGCCCCGGACGTCCAAGTCGTGTGAGGACGAGTCGGGTCGGGTTGGTGGCCGTCGCAGCGGTGGCGGTGCTGCTCGCCGCCGGGTGCGGGGACGAACCCCGCACGTCCGGCGACGACCCGACCACGACGGTTTCGCCGACGGCCGAGATCCCCACGGCGACGCCCACCACCCTGCCCGATCCCGGGGAACTGACCGGGGTGCCTGAGCGCGGTGTCGAAGCGGGTTGCTGGCTGCTCGACGGGTACCTGCTGCTGGGCGGGGACGAGACCCTCCTCGCGTCAGGGCAGGAGTTGCGGGTCACCGGCCACATTGCCCGTGACGTCCTGACCACCTGCCAGCAGGGCACGCCGTTCCAGGTGGAGACGGTCGAGCCCGTTCAGTGAACGGTCAGGCCGCCCGCGTCACCTCGATGCGGGTGGGCGACGTGCCGGCGTAGGCGCCCGCCACCCGAACGGTCAGCACGCCGGCGTCGTAGGCGGCGCTGACGGCGCTCGGGTCGACCGGTGCGCCCAGCGCGACCACGCGGCGGAAGCCGCCGTAGCGGACCTCGCGGACGCGGCGGCCCTCGGACTCCTCGTCGCGGGTGTCGCGACGTTCGCCGCGGACCACGAGCTTGCGCCCCTCGACCTCGACGGTGACGTCCTGCTCCGGGTCGATGCCCGGCAGATCGAACCGGGCCACGAGGTCGTCGCCCTCACGGGCGACATCCGCGGCCGGAGCGAACCCCGTCGCCGGGCGGGCGGCCGGAGTCTCCCAGAACGAGCGGAACAGCCGGTCCACATCGGGGAACGGAACGAGAGTGGTGCTCATGGGTATCTCCTTCGTGTCGTAATCCTGGCGTGACCAGGTATGACACGTACAACTTGAGTCAGGGCGACTCAATTCCCAGGAGCCCGTTCGCCGACGGCGATCGCGACGGTCAGGTGCGGTGGCCGACGTGCACGCTGCGGGCGCTGAGGGAGAAGACGTCGTCGCGACGGCCGAGCCAGGCGTCGTCGCCGGGGTCGAGCAGACGCGCCCAGGTGCGGGCGTCGCTCGGGTCGAGCTCGCCGTCCGCGTCGGCGCGGCGGACCCGCTGCGCCAGCGTGTCCAGGACGCTGCGCAGGTCGGCGGCGCTGAGCGGGGTGGGCCGCTCGAACGTGAACGTGCGGGTGCTGACGTCGCTCAGCCCGGCCCGACGCAGCGCGGTCGGCCAGCCGTACGGCATCGGCACGCTGCCCGGCAGGCCGGCGCGCATCCGCGCGAACCACCGGTCCTCCGCGGCCAGCAAGCGCACCTCTAGCCCCGGCGTGCCGATGCCGATGTCCCACGGCAGGTGCCGGCCCGGCAGGCCGCCCTCGGCCAGCGCCAGCCGGCCGCCGGGCGCGAGCAGCGCCGCCAGTGCGTCGATGGCTCCCTGCTGGTCGGCGACGTGATGGATCGACGACGACGCCCAGATGACGTCCGCGCCGCGGGCCACCGTGGGCAGAACCGCGAGCTCGGTGTCGAGATCCGCGCGCAGGAGCCGGAGGTGCCCGTCGTCGATGCCGGACTCCACGATGCGGCGCCGGGCGGCGTCGAGCACCTCGACATCGCTGTCGACGCCCACGACGAACGCCGACGGCGGCAGTTCGGCCCCGAGCGCCTCGGCCATTCCGGCGCCGCCGCAGCCGACGTCGACGGCGAGCCGGTCGGCTGGGCGGACCAACTCGTGCGCGACGAGCCGGTACCAGGCGGCGTCGTCGGCGACGGCGGCACTGAGCCGCTCCGCTTCGTCGGCCCAGTTGATCATGACGAATGGTTGAGTGCTGGTCATGGCTCGGCCCCCCTGGGTGTTTCGGCCGCGGCCCGACCGGTTGCCAGCTGAGGACCGGTCACCGTGGTCGGCCAGCACCCATTGTGCGCCGCCGGCGGCGCCGTGGGTACCGGTCCGCGCGATCCGATCTGCCGAGAACGCCGGCCGGGCCTCGTGCGATCTTCTTGAGAACCACTCTCATTGAAGCACAGACCGGCGGCATGATAGAAGTGATAATCGTTCCCTATCTCAGATTTGTCCAGAGCCTGCCTGCGAGGAGCGCCGAATGCACCAGCGGATCCGCCCGGCGGCAGCGGTGGCCGCCGACCGGGCGGGCCGCCGCCGCGCGCCGGTCGCGGTGGTCGTCCTCGTGCTGCTGCCGGTGCTCGTCGGCTCGGTGCTGCTGGCCATCGGGCTGGGCCCGACGGTCATCGCACCAGGCGACACCGCCCACTACCTCTGGGCGGCGCTCAGCGGCGGCCGCATCGGCGTGGACGAATCGACGACCTACCAGATCATCTGGCAGGTCCGGACGCCTCGGGTGCTGCTCGCGGCGGTCGTCGGAGCCGGGCTGAGCGTGGTCGGTGTCGGCGTGCAGGCGCTGGTGCGCAACGCGCTGGCCGACCCGTTCGTCCTCGGGGTCTCCTCGGGAGCCTCGGTCGGCGCCGTCGCCGTCACCGTCGCCGGCGGGCTCGCGGCGCTGGGGATCTACGCGGTGTCGGTGGGCGCGTTCGCCGGAGCGCTGGCGGCTTCGGTACTGGTGTACGCCGCCTCGGCCGGCCGCGGCGGCACGAGCCCGCTGCGACTGGTGCTCATCGGCGTGGCCATGTCGTTCGGCTTCCAGGCGGTGATGAGTGTCATCGTCTACTTCGCGCCGAACAGCGAGGCCACCAGCACGGTGCTGTTCTGGACGATGGGCAGCTTCGGCGCTGCCACCTGGGGGTCGCTGCCGGCGGTGACGGTCGCGGTGCTGCTGGCGATCGTCGTACTGCGCCGGCTCGCCCGCCCGCTCGACGTGCTCGCCCTGGGCGACGAGACCGCCGCCAGTCTCGGCATCGACGCGGCCCGGCTGCGGACCGGTCTGTTCGTGCTGACGGCGCTGACGACCGGCGCCATGGTCGCGGTCAGTGGCGCCATCGGCTTCGTCGGACTGGTGATGCCGCATCTGGTCCGCATCCTCGTCGGAGCCGGGCACGCGCGGGTGCTCGCCGTCGCACCGCTGATCGGAGCCGTGTTCATGGTGTGGGCGGACCTGGTCTCGCGGACCCTGGTCGCGCCGCGGGAACTGCCCCTGGGCGTGATCACCGCGCTGGTCGGCGTGCCCGTCTTCATCGCGCTCATGCGCCGCCGCGGCTACCTGTTCGGAGGCCGGTGACATGGACCTGCGACTCGACGGGATCTCCGTCGCCGTCGACGGCGTCGACCTCGTCCACGACCTGTCCCTCGACGTGGCGCACGGCAGTGTCGTCGGACTCATCGGACCGAACGGCAGCGGCAAGTCGACCGCCCTGCGGTGCGTGTATCGGGCGCTGCGTCCCACTCGTGGCACGGTGTGGATCGGCGCCGACGACCTCTCCCGCCTGAGCCTGCGGCAGAGCGCCCGCCACATCGCCGCACTCACCCAGCAGGCCGGCAGCGACCTGGACTTCACCGTCGAGGAGGTCGTCGCCCTCGGCCGAGCACCCCACAAACGCGGCAACGACCCGCTGACCGGCGCCGAATGGGCGCTGTGCCGGCACGCGATGGAACGGTTGGACCTGCTGCATCTGGCCGGCCGCGGCGTGCTGTCGCTGTCCGGCGGCGAGCGGCAACGGGTCCTGGTGGCGCGCGCCCTGGTTCAGGAGCCGGAAGTGCTGGTACTCGACGAACCCACCAACCACCTCGATGTGCGTCACCAGATCGAGCTGCTCTCGATGCTGCGGGGTGCGGAACTGACGGTGCTCGTCGTCCTGCACGACCTCAACCTCGCGGCCGCTGCCTGCGACCGGCTCGGTGTGCTCCATCAGGGCCGGATCGTCGCGGCCGGGCCGCCCGCCCAGGTGCTCACCGAAGAGCTGGTGCGCGACGTGTTCGGGGTGGCCGCCCGGGTCGTCCCGCATCCCGTCACCGGGGCGCCGCAACTGCTGTACGACCTCACCACCACACCGGAAGGAAGCCCCGCATGACCACCCGTCACCGACGTACCGCGCTGGCGTTCACGGCCGGAGCGCTCGCGCTCGCCGGCTGCGGCGCCGAGGTGGAGGCCGCCGGCGAGAACGAGACCGTCACCGTGAACCGGTGCGGCGAACCGGTCGAGTACACCACCCCGCAGCGGGTGGTCGCCTACGAGGGCGGCAGTGCCGACAAACTGTTCGCCCTCGGACTCACCGACCACGTGCACGGCTACATCATGCCGCCGGCCAACCCGCCGGTGGAGGAGTCGCCGTGGGCCGCCGACTACGCCGAGGTCGAGTTCCTGAGTGACGACCTGCTCAACCGCGAGATCGTCGTCGATGCCGACGCCGACCTCGTCGTGGCCGGATGGAACTCCGGCTTCAGCGACCAGCGCGGCATCACCCCGGCCATCCTCGACGGCCTCGGCATCCAGAGCTTCATGCACACCGAGTCGTGCTTCAACTACCCGGGGCACCCGGAGCGCGTGACACCGTTCGAGGGGCTCTACACCGACCTCGAACGGCTCGGCCAGATCTTCGGGGTCGAGGACCACGCCGCCGACGTCGTGGCCGGCCTCCAGGCGCGGGTGGAAGCGGTGCGGTCCCAGGTGCCCGAGGGCGACCCCGTCCCCGTCTTCCTCTACGACTCCGGCACCGACCAGCCGTTCACCGCGGGCAGCCAGGTACCGCCGAACGAGATCATCGAGTTCGCCGGCGGCCGCAACGTCTTCGCCGACCTGGAGGAGCGGTGGACCCAGGTCGGCTGGGAGGCGGTCGTGCAGGCCGAGCCCGAGGTGATCATCATCCTCGACTACGGCGATCTGCCCGCCGAGGACAAGATCGAGTTCCTTCGGACGTCTCCGGTCACCCGGGAGCTGCCGGCCGTGCGCGCGGGCAACTTCTACGTCATGGACTACAACGAGGGCATCAGCGGACCGCGCAACGTCGACGGCCTGGAGGGGTTCGCGGAGTACCTGCGGGCACTCCGCGGGTGAGTCAGGTCCGCACTCTCTGGCCGGTCCTGCTCGCCGCGACGATCGGCCTGTTCCCGTTCACCATCTACGCAACGTTCCTGGTACCCATCGCCGACGGCGCCGGGGCGGACACCGCGGCCGTCGGCGCACTGCGTGGCCTGGGCGGGGTGGCGGCGCTGATCGTCGGAGTCGCGTTCGCGCCTCTTGTCGACCGGGTGGCCAAACACCGCTCCGGCGCCGCCGCCCTGGTGCTGCTCGCGGCGGTGTCCGCGCTCGCGACCGAAGGCAGCTATCCGGCGCTGCTGGTGTTCTGCCTCGGCATCGGGGCGGCCACGGCGGTGCTCACCCCGGCGCTGCTGGCGACGGCGGCCGATACAGCGGAGACCGAGGCCGCGGCGGGACGGGCGGCGACGCTCGTCACGGCGGTCGGTTCGCTCGCGGCTGTGCTGGCCGGCCCGGTCATCGGGGTGATGGCGGGCTGGCGAGGCTGGCAGGGCGCCATGGTGATCACCGCGGCGGTGGCGCTGGCGGTGGCACTGGTGCTGGGGACCCGGCGGACCGGTCGCGGCGGCGCGGCCGCGGCTGAGCGCTCGTCGTACCTGGGCGGGCTGCGGGCCGTGCTGGCGCGGCCCCGGCTCGCCGCTCTGGTGCTCATCGCGATGCTGCGGACGGCTGCGTTCATGGGGCACCTCGCCTACCTGGCGGCGGTGTACGACGAGCGGTTCGGGCTCGAGGCCCGAACGTTCACGCTGGTGTGGACCCTCAGCGGCGCGTCGTTCTTCGTCGGCAACCTGGTCGGCGGCCGGTGGGCCAACGACGCCGGTGCCCCCGCCACGCGGCCGTACCGGATGCTCGTGGCGGGCCTGCTGGGCGCGACCGTCGCCGTCGTCGCCGTCTTCCAGGTGACCGTGTTCGGGCTGGCGCTGGCGGCGACGGCGACGATCGCGGCGAGCCACGCCGTCGTGGCGGCGGCGGTCACCACGCTGTTGGTCCGGGACGCGGCGGCGGCCCGTGGCGCGGCCCTCAGCATCAACGCCGCCGGCATGAGCCTCGGGGTGTTCCTGGGCGCCGCGCTGGGCGGCGCGGGGCTCGCGGTAGCCGGTTATGCCGGCATCGCGGCCGCGCTGGGCGGTCTGACGTTGGCGGCGCTGGTGGTCGCGGCGGCGATCAGCCGACGGCCAGCTGAGCTGCGCTGATGCCGCCGGGTCACGGGTCCCATCGGTATCGGGGCGGGCGAGTGCAGGTCTGAGCGCACGGCCGCATTCAGAGCCGAGCGTCCGGGCTGTCGTACGGGCCTCTGACCACGCCCGTTCGGAGCGCCCGGTCCCGGGGTGTGCCGCTGCGACCTGGTCAGCGCGCGTCCGGGCAGCTCACGACCTTGATCAGTTGATCCTCGACGCACCTTCTGCGTGCGCGCGTGCGCTCAGACCTGCACCGCCTCGAAACGCTATGGCTGACGGTGACGGGCGATGCTGGAATCGCGGCGCGGTGAACTCTCAGCCGCAGCCGCAGCCGCCACCGCAGCAGCCGCCTCCGCCGCCGGTGGGTTGGTTGGAACGACCGGCCAGGCCCACGGTGGTGAGCAGTTTCACGGTGTCGTCGTGGCCGGCCGGGCAGGAGGCGGGTGCGGTCGCGTCAGCCATGGGGCGGACGACGTCGAAGGTGGAACCGCACGCGCGGCAGCGGTACTCGTAGGTCGGCACGTCATCAGGGTAGCCGCACCGCGGGCGACATGTATCGACAGTAGGCTCGGCGGGAACGAGTGGAGGGCTGCATGAGCGAGCAGGTCGATGTCGTCGTCCTCGGCATGGGTGTGGGTGGCGAGGCTGTCGCCGGTGCGCTCGCCGAGACCGGTCTGAACGTCGTCGGTGTCGAGGGCCGGCTGGTCGGCGGCGAGTGTCCGTACTGGGGGTGCATCCCCAGCAAGATGGCCATCCGGGCGGCGGATCTCCTGGCCGAAGCCGGCCGCGTCGACGGCATGGCCGGTCATGCCGAGGTGGCGCCGAGCTGGGAGCCGGTCGCCGCCCGCATCCGCGACGAGGCCACCGACGACTGGAACGACCAGGTGGCCGCCGACCGCTTCACCGGCAAGGGCGGCCGGCTGGTACGCGGCTGGGGCCGGCTGGCCGGACCGGGCCGGGTCGAGGTGGACGGCACCACGTACGAGGCCGGCCGCGCCGTCGTCATCGGCACCGGTACCTCCGCAGTCGTCCCGCCCGTCGACGGCCTCGCCGGCACGCCTTACTGGACCAACCGGGAGGCGCTGGAGGCCAAGGAGCTGCCCGCGTCGCTGCTCGTGCTGGGTGGCGGGGCGGTCGGGCTCGAGCTCGCGCAGGTGTTCGCCCGGTTCGGCACACGGGTCGGCGTCATCGAGTTCGCCGACCGGCTGATCGCGGCCGAGGAACCCGAGGCGTCCGAGCTGGCGGCGGCCGCGATGAGCGCCGACGGAATCGACCTGCGGCTGAAGAGCAAGGCCACCGCCGTCCGGCACGACGGCGAACTGTTCACCGTCACGCTGGATGACGGCGTCGAGCTGAGCGCCGAACGGTTACTGGTGTCGGTCGGGCGGCGCAGCGACCTGTCCGCGCTCGGGGTGGACACCGTCGGCCTGGACCCCTCGGCGCACAGCATCGACGTCGACGAACGCCTACGTGCCGGTGAACGCCTGTGGGCCGTCGGCGACGTCACCGGGCACGGCGCCTTCACGCACGTCGCCACCTATCAGGCCGACATCGTCGTGCGCGACATCCTCGGCGAGGACGGGCCGCCGGCCGACTACCGGGCGCTGCCGCGGGTGACGTTCACCGACCCGGAGATCGGCGCCGTCGGCCTCACCGAGGCACAGGCCCGCGACGCCGGGATCCGGGTCGAGACCGGGCTGGCGCAGGTGCCGTCCACCACGCGTGGCTGGATCCACAAGGCCGGCAACGAAGGCGTCATCAAGCTGGTGGCCGACGCCGACGAGGGAGTGCTGGTCGGCGGCACCTCGGCGGGCCCCACCGGCGGCGAGGTGCTCGGTGCGCTCGCCGTGGCCGTGCACGGGCGGGTGCCGGTCGAGACGCTGCGGCACATGATCTACGCCTACCCCACGATCCATCGGGGCATCCAGGACGCACTACGCGACCTCGGCTGAGAAGCCGAGGCCGCGCGGTGTCAGAAGCTCAGGAAAGCCAGTTCATCGGGTTGGTGAACTGGCCGTTCACGAGCACCTCGAAGTGCAGGTGGCAGCCGGTGGACGAGCCCGTCGTGCCGACCCGGCCGATCAGCTCGCCGGCCGCGACGGTCTGGCCGGGGCTGGTGCTGAACGCCGACAGGTGGCTGTAGGTCGTGGTGACCTCCATACCGCCGATGGTGCCGTGCGAGACGGAGATGCGGTTGCCGTAGGCGCCTTCGTATCCGGTGGATTCGACGGTGCCCGGGTACGCCGCGTGCACACCGGCGCCGCAGGAGGCGCCGAAGTCGGTGCCGCTGTGCAGCTTGTACACGCCGGTGACCGGGTGCACTCGCATGCCGTACGGCGAGGTGATCGGGCCGGTGGACGGCCGCTGGAAGGTGCCGTCGCCAGTGGGCGGCGGGGTGTCGGTGCCTCCGCCGTCGCCTCCGGTGTCGCCACGGTCGGGCTGCCGCTCGGCCTCGGCCCGCTCCCGCTCGGCACGCTGTGCCGCCGCGTGGATGTCGCGGACCTCCTGCAGCTTCGCACTTGCCTGCTCGGTGGCGGTCGCCGCCTCCGCCAGCGCGGTCTCGGTCTGCTCGGCGAGCTCGGCGGCGGACGCGGCGGCCTCGGCGGCGGCTGCGGCATGCCCGTCGGCGCGGGCGGCGGCGTTGGTGGCCTCCGCCCGGGATTCCGCGGCCTGCCGGATCATCGTCTCCTGGACCCGCATCAGCTCGTTGAGAGCGGCGGACTGGCTCTGGAACTGCGTCGGGTCCGACGCACCCAGCTGCACCAGCGAGCCGAGCTCGGAGTTGTTCATGTAGGCGTTGGCGGCCAGCCGGCCCAGGGACTGCCGAGCCTGCTCCGCCGCCTGCTCGGCGTCGGAACGCTGCCCGGTGGCCCGCTCCGCGCGTGCCGTTGCCTCCCGGGCCGCGGTGGCGGCGTCGAGAGCGGCCTGGCTGGCTGCCTCGGCGCGCTGCTGCGCCCGCTGCTCGGCCTGCTGCGCCGCCTCGAACTCCGTCTGGGCCGTCTCGAGATCGGCCGCCGCCTCTTCGACGGACGGGACCTCGGCGGTGCGGAGGGAGGATGCCTGGCTACGGATGACGGAGACGTCGGTGCCGACACCGGAAGCCGTCGCGACAGATGTGACTGCCGTCGACGACGGTATTCCCCATGTCACACATCCGACGGCTGCGGCCGTCACGATGGCCCCTAGAGATCTTTTCCTCACTCGGGGCTCTTCCTGTCCTGGATCATCGGCCGCTACTGTAGGCGACGTTTGCCCGGTATACAACCAATGGCTGTATCGATGGGGGTCCCGCATGCTCGACGCCGGTGCCGCGTTGCAGGCATCGCTGCGCCCGCTGACCAGGCCGGACGTCGAGCTCTTCGCGGGTGGCGGCAACTTCCTGCGCACCGGTGGGAGCTGGCTGTACACGGCCACGCGCGGGCCGGTTCCGGGCGCCGCCGACGTCACCCTCGAGCGGCGCTACTCAGGCGCCGCGCGGGTGAACCGCGGCGGCGTCATCCTGGTGCTGCTGGACCCGGCCTGGGTGTCCGGCCCCGACGCGCGGCCGGAGCTGGCCTGGTGCGCGGCGTATCAGGCGGATACCGGCCCGGTGGCGGTGCCGCTCGCGGAGTTCGAGGCGCGGGGGCCGGTGGTGGTGGGCCTGACGGCGCCGGAACTGGATCCCGCCGAGCTGCTGACCGCATCGGCCATCGCGCGGCTGCTCGGGGTGAGCCGCAGCACAGTGAACGCCTACCACTCGCGGGGTCAGATGCCGCCGCCCGTCGCGACGCTGAGCAGCCGGCTGCCGCTGTGGACCCGGCCGATCGTCGACCACTGGAGCGCGGGGCAGAGCCGCCGGCGCCGGCCACTGCGGTGACCGGGGCCTGCTTATACGCGAACGCGTCCTAGATCACCACGAGCCCCTCACCCGAGGCACCCATCGGGTGTTCGGACCATTTCCGCGTCAGATCCGACATACGCCGCGATGTGTACCTAGTCTGCGAGAGAACCGCAGGTGAACGGGGTGTTCGCCGCCGGCAGGCAAGACGCGAGGGGTCCTGATGAGCGAGCTGTCGATCCATATGCGGACCGAACCGGTCCGTGAACGATTCGTTGCCGTTCGTCCACCGGTCACCGTGGTGCCGGAGCCACGCACGTCGCCGACACCGGTGACCGCCCGCCGGCCGCTGGTGCTCCCGGGCGCGGCCGACGCCCCAGCCGCCGCGGACCGCCGCAAGCTGCCCGCCGGCGACCGTGCCGCCCTCCTCATCGGCACCGCGGCGCACGACCACGCCGGTTACCCGCCGCTGCCCACCGCGGCCGCCGGGGTGCGGCACCTCGAGCAGGTCCTGGAGCGGCAGGACGTCGGCATGGCCGAGACCGTCCGGACGGTGACCGACGCCACCCGCGCGGAGATGATGCGCGCCATCGAGACGTTCCTCGACGAGCGCGAACTCAGCGACACCGTGCTTGTGTACCTGGCCGGCTACGCCGGGGTTTCGGTCCGCGACGGCAGACTGTTCCTGGTCGCCGCCGACACCGACCCCGACGACCTCGAGGGCACCGCCGTGGCCGCGGAGTTCCTGCGCCAACGGCTCCAGGAGTGCCGCGCCGCCAGCAAGGTCGTCCTGCTGGACCACTGCGCGGCCGATGACCGGGCCCGGCTGTCGGTGCACGGTCGCGGTGTCATGCCCGAACCCGCCGGGGTGTACGTCATCTCCGCGTCCCGGACCCTGCGCCCGGCCGCCGAGCTGGCCGACCCGGCGTCGCCGCTGGGCACCACCATGTTCACCGAGGAGATCGTCGAGGGGCTGCGCAGCGGGCGGGTCAAGTCCGGCCTGGGCCCGTGGGTCACCGCGGACGACCTCGCCGGCTACGTCGTCGACCGGCTGGAGCAGCGGGGCGTGCCCGAGGACCGGCTGCCGGCGACGTCGACCCTCGCGGTGTCCGGCAACCACGTCATCGCGCGGTCCGCGGTCCGGGCGCTCAGCCTGCTCGACGGGGACCGCGCGGCCGAGCGCCCGGTGCCGGCCCAGCCGGAGCCGGAGCCCCGTCGCGAGGAGCTCGCCGACCCCGGCTGGCGCGACCTGATCACGTACTACCGGGCCTGCCTGACCGAGGCCCGCCCGCCGGAGACGACGCCGTCGCGGGACGCGGAGTCGGTCGACTGGTTCCCGATGGCGTCCGGCGCCGAGGTGCTGCTCAGCGGGACCGAGGCGCTGGCGTCGGCGCCCGCGGGTGTCGACACGTTCGACTGGAAGGAACGTGACGTCTGGTACGGCTACCCGTTCGTCTCGCTGGCCGGCGGCGGCCGCCGGCACTCGGCCAACCCGCTCGCGTCGCCTAGCGTGGCGGCGCTGCTGGTGCGCCGGGTCGAGGTCACCGTCGACGCGCGGGGCGCGGCGGCGCTGCGTCCCACCGGCCCCGTCGTGCCGCACGCCGGCGTCCTGCGGGCGTGCCTCGACGACCAGGAGGCGGCCAGCGTGCTGGCGGCCTGGCGGCAGAGCTGGAAGCCCGGCGATCACGAGCAGATGCTGGCCGCGATCCGCCAGCTCATGCGCCGCCTCGGGCTCACCGAGCTGGAGCCGCTCGACCCCACCGCCCTCGCGGCCGACGACCTGCGCACCGCCACCCGCACCGGGGTGCACAACGCCGCCTGCGTGCTCTACGTCGAGTCCGACCGGCCGGCCGCGCTGGCCGTCAGCGCCGAGCTGGGCGAGCTCGCCGACCGCGCCGGCCAGGTGGCCGGTACGGCGCTGGAGTTCCTGGGCAAACCGGTCGGGCTGCGCCGCGTCGACGGACCGGCCCCCGTGCCCGTCCAGCCGGAGGAGCTGGACGAGAATCAGCAGGCAGTCCTGGCCGCCGCGATGACCCGGCCGCTGACCGTCGCCGCCGCGCCCCCCGGCACCGGCAAGGAGCGCCTGATCGTCGACGTCGTCGCCACCGCGGTCGCGGCGGGGCAGCGGGTCCTGGTCGCGTCACCCGACGAGGCCGTCCTGCAGGAGCTGACCGACCGGTGCGGCGCGCTGGCGCCCGGGCTGCTGATCAAAACCGGTGACGCCCAGGCGCGGGCGGAGGAGAAGCAGCTGGTGCGTGAGCTGCTGCGGGCGGCCAAGGACGAGCCGCGCGGCCGACGGCGCGAGAACGTCGAAGCCGACCTCGCCGCCGTCCGCGGGCAGCTGCGCGACTGGCGGGAGCTGCTGCGGGAGCGCAACGCCGTGGAGACCCGGCTGCGCAAGACGACGTCAGCGCGTGCGGCCGCCGCCACCCGGCTCGGGTTGACCCCCGGGCTGCTCGGGGCGGCGTGGCGCGAGGACGACGCGGCCATGCGGGACTGGATCGAGCGCGGCCGCGAGCTCACCGACACGAAGTTCCTCGGCGGGTTCCGGCGCCGCAGCCTCGTCGTCAGTTACCTGCGCGCGCTGGACGAGGGCGGCATCGACACCGGGAGGTTGCGTCAGCCACTGCTGGAGCCGGCGGCGTTCGACTCGCTGCTGCTGTTCGCCCGGGCCGAGCAGCGGCTGCGGCAGGACCGACGCCGCGTCGAACAGCTCGACGACGACCTCCTGGACGCTCAGGGTCAGGCGCTCACCGAACGGCTGCGCCAGCTCTCCGCCGAGCTGCTCGCCGTCGTCGTCGCCGAGCAGGCGGCCGGTGCCCAGGACGAGCTCACCGCGCGCCGGCGGGCGCTCGAGCCCGGTGGCAAGGACCGGCTCGCCAGCCAGCGACAGCTCATGGAGCACCTCGGCGGATGGGCCGTCACCGTCGAGGCGGCACAGCAGCTGGCGCTGGAGCCGGGCATGTTCGACCTGGTCGTGCTTGACGACGCGCACCGCTGCTCGGTCGCCGCCGCGATGCCGGTCATGTTCCGCGCCCGCCGCGCCCTCGTGATCGGGGATCCGCGCCGCCGGCAGCAGCCGCCGGCCCTCAGTGACCACCGGGTCCGCAAGGCGCGCGAGAACTCCGGCATCAGCGCGGCCTGGCTGGAAGAGCGGCGGGTGGCGTTCGGCGCGCACTCCGCGTACGACGCCGCATCCGGCAACGTCGACCAGCCGATCCTGCTCGACGTGCACAACGGCTCCCACCCGGGCATCGCGCGCATCGTCGACGAGCACTTCTACGGTGCCCGGCTCACCGTCGTCACCGACGTCACCGGGCTGCGGCGGGCCAGCGACCCCGAGACCGGCGAGGCCACGCTGCTGCTGTGGGAGGACGTCAACGGCGCACCCGAGCGCGGGGCGAACGGCGGTTCGTGGCGCAACCAGGCGGAGCTCGACCGCGTCGTGTGGGCGGTCAACGAGCTGCGCGACCAGCTACCCGAGGGCGCCACCATCGCCGTCGCAACCCCCTTCCGGGCCCAGGCCGACGAGTTGCGTTCGCTGTTCCGGTTCGAGCCGGTGCGGGTGATCTCGGTCGACGACGACGCGATGGCCGGGTGCGACGCAGTGGTGCTGTCGCTGGTCGCCGGTGAGGGGACGCCCGAGCAGACCGTGCGCTGGGTGCAGAGCCAGGCGGACCTGTGGAGCGCTGCGCTGGGCGCCGTGCGAGCACAGGTCGTCACCGTCGGTCAGCACGGGTTCTGGTCCCGGCAGGCCGGGCTGCCGGAATTGCTGGCACGGCTGTCGTCGGTGCGCTCGTTCCACGTCCGGCCGATCCCGCCGTCGGCCGTCGAGCCGGCCGTCGAGGTCGACCCGCTGGTGCAGGCACTGTGCGAGCGTCTGACCGCTGCCGGGCACCCGGACGTGACACCGAACGCCCTGGTCGACGGGTACCGGTGCGACCTGCTGGTGCGGACACCGGCGGAGACCGTCGCGGTGCTGCTCGACCGCGGCTGGCCGGCCGGCGAGGACGCGGCGCGGCACGTGCGGCTGCTGCTGCGTCGCCGCCGGCTGTTGCGCGGATTGGCGCCCCGGCAGGGCGATGCGCCGGTGACCCGGGTGCTGCGGGTGCCGACCTGGCAGGTGCGTTCCGGCGAGCCGATCCCGGGACTGGTGGACTGAGTTCGTTTGCACCAGGTTTGACCAATTGTCACCGCATATGGGGCAAGATCGACGTCACACTGCCGTGACGTCGAGAGGACACGACATGCGCATCCACCGCCTCGCCGCCCCCGCGCTTCTGGCAACCTTGGCCCTGATGGCAGGAGCAACGGCGCCCGCGGCCTCGGCCGACGCTGGCCGGTCCGCCCAGGCCGAACCGTCGGCACGGGACCGGCCGCTCACCGTCATGAGCTTCAACATCCACCACGGGGTCGGCACCGACGGCCTGCTCGACCTGCAGAGGGTCGCCGACGTCGTCAAGACCGAGGGGGTCGACGTCGTCGGTCTGCAAGAGGTCGACCGGCACTGGGGTGAGCGCAGTGACTTCGTCGACCAGGCCGCCTGGCTCGCCGACGAACTGGACATGCACGTCGTCTACGGCGCCAACCTCGACCAGGACCCACTCCAGCCAGGCCAGCCGCGACGCCAGTACGGCACCGCGATCCTCAGCGAACGACCCATCCGCGAGTGGGACAACACCTTCCTGCCCAGGTACGAGGGCCACGAGCAGCGCGGCCTGCTGCGCGCGCGCATCAACGTCCGCGGGGTCTGGGTGACGGTCTTCAACACGCACCTGCAGCACAACGACGCCAACGAGCGGCTGGAGCAGGTGGCCGCCATCGAGGAGCTGATGGGTACGCCGGACGAGTCGGTCGTGCTGGTCGGCGACCTCAACGCGCGGCCGGATGCACCGGAGATCCGGGAGCTGATGGACGACCTCGTCGACACCTGGGAGGCCGCCGGCGTCGGCGACGGCGCCACCTATCCGGCCGAGGACCCCAACGCCCGCATTGACTACGTGCTGACCTCCGGCGACGTCATCACCCGCACGGCCGCAGTGGTGACCACGGACGCCTCCGACCACCTGCCGGTCAAGGCGGACGTCCTGCTGCCCGGTTCGAATGTCGGCCTCGGCAACTGACCCTCCGGCCTGGAAATGATCACGTCCACCATGGGTGCTCCCGCTCCACCAGGCATGAATGACCGGTGAAGCGGGAGCGCGCCTGGTGGTCGGCCCACCGACGTGATCAGCCGGCGTCCAGCGCCTTGAGCATCCGCTTGAGCGCCACCTGCCGGTAGGAGGCGTCCAGGAGTTCGCCGACCTCGTCCCAGTCGACATCCGCCGCGGTGAAGTCCAGGGCCAGCCAGCCGCTCGGGCCGAAATAGGCCGGGACGTAGAAGCGCGCGTCGTCGAGCAGTGCCGGCCGGTCGTCCGGGTCCGGCTTGAAGATGACCGCGAACGGGTGGTCGTCGTGCCCCCCGAACACGGCGAAGATCTTCTTCCCCGCCCGGAACGTCGGCCGGCCCCACGCCTCGACCTCGACGGCCTCTGGGAAGCGCAGGCAGGCCGCCCGCAGCTCGGCCAAGTACAGGTCGTCGTCGCGATACATCCGCGGGTGCGCCATGGGCCAACGCTAGCGGCCACAGCCCGTTCCGGTCCGCGTCCGATTCTTTCAAGACCGACACGTGCAACGGGCCGTAGCGTGACTGCCATGACACAACCACGTTTCGCTTCCATCGAGTTCGCGGTGGCCGACATGGGCCGGTCGCTGCGGTTCTACCGTGACCTCGGGCTGGCGGTTCCCGACGGCGCCGAGAGCGCCCCGCACGCCGAGATACCGCTCGCGCCGGGCGTGAAGCTGCTGCTCGACACCCACGAGTCGCTCGCCTCGTTCGTCCCGGACTACACGCCGTCGGAGGATGGCGGCGCGAGTCTCGCGTTCGACTGCGGCGACCCCGCTGGGGTGGACGAGGCCTACGCGAAGATGGTGGCCGCCGGGCACCCGGGCCACCTCGAGCCGTGGGACGCCCCCTGGGGGCAGCGCTACGCGGTCGTCCTCGACCCGGACGGCAACGGCATCGACTTCTACGCGGCCCTGCCGCCTGCCTAGAGTCCCGGCGACGCCGTCGACGAGCGCCAGTCGCGGAAGCCGATGACGATGACGCGCATCTCGCGGCGGGCGTCGTCCTTGATCCGCTCCTCGAGGTCGGGGCGCGCATCGGGCAGCGCGACGACGTCTTCGGCGTGGGAGACCATGTTGCGGACGAACAGCCGTGCCACCATCTGCACGTCGTCGACGGTCCAGGTCCGGATGTGCGGCAGGCGCGCGAGCACGATCGCCAGCTCGTTGACGAACAGGTCGAGTTCGTGCTGGATCGCCTGGCGTACGGCCGGCGATCCGCCGACCCGTTCCCGGGCGACGAAGCCGAAATGGCCGCGATTCTGCTTGACGGCTTCGACGAGGATCTCCGCCGACGCGTCGATGATGTTGTCGTAGACGTCCGGGTCGCGCTGGGCGTCGCGGATCATCCGGCGCAGTGTCGTGAACGACCGCTCGACCAGCGTGAGGCCGAGCTGGTCCATCGAGCCGAAATGGCGGTAGAACGCGGTGGGTACGACCCCGGCGTGGCGAGCGACCTGCCGCAGGCTGATCTGCGCGAACCCGTATAGCTCGCTCAGCTCGAGAGCGGCGTGCAGGAGCGTCTCACGAGTGCGTTCCTTCTGGGCCTGTCGCGTAGCGGCCGGGGCGGGCATGGCTCCGAGCATAGCTGCCGACTTTCGGTGAACGCGCGTTCTGCTGGTGCGCGAGGTCACAGCCGGCTTCCATTGCCATTCCTGCTCAGCCGGCCCACGATATGAGTGCACGCCTGTTCACTGAACGAGGGAGGTCGTCATCGGCGTCATCCGCCGGATGCTCGGCTCGCGGGCCGTGGCGGGGTTGACCTCACCTCACTCGGTCGATCACTACCTCGAGCAACTGCACCCGATGCTCACCGTCTCGTTGGTGCGAGCCCGGGTCGTGGACGTGATCCACGAGACCGCGCGGGCCAGCACCGTCGTGCTGCGTCCCAACGGGGCATGGGCCGGGTTCCTTCCGGGGCAGCACGTACAGTTCGGGGTGGAGGTCGACGGCACACGACGGGTCCGCTGCTTTTCGGTCGCAAGCTCACAGGCGCGGCGGGACGGCATGTTCAGTGTGTCGGTCAAAGCGCATCCGGACGGCTACGTGTCGCAGTTCCTGCATCGCCACCTGCGGCCGAAGACCATCGTGTACCTGTCCCAGGCCGAGGGCGAGTTCGTGCTCCCGGCGCCGGTCCCGGACGACCTGCTGCTGCTCAGCGGGGGCAGCGGCATCACGCCGGTGATGTCGATGCTGCGCACGCTGCGCGACACCGGCCACCGCGGCCGGGTGACCTTCCTGCACTACGCCCGTTCCCGTCAGGACGAGATGTTCGCCGACGAGCTGGACGAGATCGCCGCAGCCATGCCACGGACGCGGATCGTCCGCGTGTACACCCGCGAGCCGGCGGACGGCGTGGAACCTGCGGGCCGCTTCTCGGCCGGCCACCTCGACAATCTCGGCATCGAACCCGCCGGGACGCTGACCTACGTCTGCGGGCCGGCCGGGCTCATCTCCACGGTGCGAGAGGTCTACGACAGGCTCGGCGCCGCCGACATGCTGCGGGCCGAGTACTTCAAGGTGCCGAGTGTCGACGTCGACGCCGCCGATGCCACCGGCACGCTGACGTTCGACGACAGCGGCGTCAGCGCCGGCAACGACGGCTCGACCATCCTGCGGCAGGCCGAGGCCGCTGGCCTGACGCCGGCCTACGGCTGCCGGATGGGCGTCTGCAACACCTGCGCGGTCAAGAAGAACCACGGCGCCGTCCGCCACGTCATCAGCGGCGAGGTCGGCGCCAACACCGACGAGACCATCAAGATCTGCGTGAACGTGCCGGTCGGCGACGTGAGCGTGGCGTTGTGAGGAGCGAACCATGTCCAGGCGACGTAAGTACGCACCGATCGAACCGCTGAGCGCGTCGACCCACAACCAGGCGCCGCAGCCGCTGGTCGGTACGGACTCCGAAGAGCGCTCCAACATCGGTCTGGAGTACATGACGTACGAGGAGCTCGAGCGGTTCGGGGACGAGCTCGACGGCGTGCGTCAGCGTGTACTCGACGACCTCGGGCAGGCCGACGCTGACTACATCCGACGGGTCATCAAGGTGCAGCGCGCCTTCGAGGTGCTGGGCCGCGTCGGCCTGTTCTTCCCGTTCTACTGGCCGGTGTTCGTCGCCGGCATCGCGTTCCTGGCCCTCTCCAAGATCTTGGAGAACATGGAGATCGGCCATAACGTGATGCACGGCCAGTACGACTGGATGAACGACCCGATGGTCGACGGCAAGCGCTACGAGTGGGACATCGTCGCACCGGCGCAGGACTGGAAGCACGGCCACAACTACATCCACCACACGTACACCAACATCCACGGCATGGACCGGGACATCGGCTACAACCTGCTCCGCATTGACGACGGCCAGCCGTGGTACCCCAGCCACCGGTTCAATCTTCCCATCGCGTTCATGCTCATGCTGGTGTTCGAGTGGGGCGTCATGTACCACGGCGTCGAACTCGACGAGTACCTGGCCGGAAAGATGTCCAAGGAGGAGTTCCAGGCCCGGAAGCGGCGGGCGTTCCGCAAGATCCGCCGCCAGCTGTTCAAGGACTACCTGCTGTACCCCGCGCTCGCGCTCCCGCTGGTGCCGTTCACGTCGTGGTGGGTGCCGCTGGCCGTGCTGGGCGGCAACGTGATCGCCAACGTCATCCGCAACATCTGGGCGTTCAACGTCATCTTCTGCGGCCACTTCCCGGCCGACGTGCAGACCTTCGCCAAGCAGGACGCCGAGAACGAGACCCGCGGCCAGTGGTACCTGCGTCAGTTGCTGGGCTCGGCCAACATCAGCGGCAGCCGGCTGTTCCATGTGATGACCGGCAACCTCAGCCACCAGATCGAGCACCATCTGTTCCCCGATATCCCGGCGCGCCGCTATCCCGAGGTGGCTCACGACGTTCGCCGGCTGGTGGAGAAGTACGGCCTGCAGTACAACACCGGCCGGCTGTCCAAGCAGCTGCTCAGCGTGGCGCGGCAGCTGGCGACGCTGTCGGTCAAGCCGGACGACCCCTACCTGGTGGGCAACAGCCCGGAGTCCAAGGCACTGCGCAGAGCTCAGCGCGAGCGGCAGCGCGCTCAGTGATGGCCGAGTACACCTGACATGGAGACTTCTTGAGCAGTCTCGACGACCAAGCGAAGCTAGGTGTATCCGGCCATCACGTTGGTGGCAGGCGGCTGATTGGTGGGAGGCCGCCGAGTGCGCTGTGGCGTCGTCGAGTGTTGTAGTACTCGATCCAGGGGTCAAGAGCCGCGGCGCGTTCGGTGTTGCTGGTGAAGACCTGCCGGTAGGCCCACTCGGTCTGCAGGGTGCGGTTGAACCGTTCGACCTTGCCGTTCTGCCACGGGCAGTGCGCCTTGATGAACCTCTGCCCGATGTCCAGCTCCTTGCAGACCTGGCGCAGCGAGTACCGGTATGCCCAGGCGTTGTCGGTGATCAGGCGTTCGATCCGGGGGATGCCGTGTGCGGCGAAGTAGCCGGCTGCCCGTGCGAGGAAGGCCGCGCAGGTCGGGCCCTTCTCGTCGGGCAGGATCTCTGAGTAGGCCAGCCGGGAGTGGTCATCGACGAGTGAGTGCACGTAGTCGAACCCGACCCTGGTCGTGCGGTTGCGGGTGGCTTCGCGGTTCTCCCGGCCGTGGGCGCGCCAGCCGCCGCCGTCGGGGATCTTGCCGATCTTCTTCACGTCCATGTGGACCAGCTCGCCCGGGGCGTCGCGCTCGTAACGCACCGTCGTGGTCTTCGACGCCCGGATCACCTCACCCGTGAGCGGGTCGCACTCGCGCAGGTAGGGCACGTCGTGGCGGCGCAGGATCCGCGACACCGTCCGCGCCGGCACCCCCAGCTCGGGACCGATCCAGTCCTGCCCGCGGCGTTCGCGCTGCCGAAGGTCGATGACCTGCTGTTCGATCGCCTCGCTGGTCCGGCGCGGAGACGAATGTGGACGCGAGGAGCGGTCGTGCAGGCCGGCCACGCCCTCGGCGGCGTAACGATCCAGCCAGGACTTCACACACTTGCGGGAGATGCCCATCGCCTTGGCGATGTGCGCCTGCGCCCAACCGGCGCGGTGACGCTCAACGATCAACAGCCGGCCCTGGAACGTGGTGCGGGCGTTACGGTGAGACACGAGAGCCCTCCGGATGGGTCGTGCAGCCTTCGACAAGCCACACCCCACCCGGGGGCTCTCACCTGTTCAACCCGACACGCCCGCTACCAACCTCTTGGCCGGGTACAGCTAGGCGGCCACCAGCGACGAGATGGTGGCGCCCGCGAGCGACCGCACCTCGCGGGAGAAATGGGCCTGGTCGGCGTAGCCGCTGGACACCGCGGCCAGCGCCGACGGCGTTCCGGCGCGGCTGAGCTCCAGCGCGCGATTCATGCGCAGGATGCGTGCCAGCGTCTTCGGCCCGTAACCGAACGCGTCCACGCTGCGCCGGTGGAGCTGGCGGGCGCTGAGCCCCACCTCGCCTGCGACGGTGTCGACCCGTACGCCCTGCCCGAGCCGACGCGCCACGTGCGCGACGACGCCGTCGGGCGCCGGGTTCGCGATCAGCCGCGCCGTCGCGACGTCCTCCAGCACACCGGCCGGATCAGGGGCGCCGGCCAGCCGCTCGGCCAGCCGGCGGACGTCGGCGTCCGGCCACAGCTGGTCCAGCGGCACCCGTTGGTCGCGCAGCAGATGCGCCGGCGTACCGACGACCCGCGGGCCGAGCCCGGCGCCCAGCCGCAGCCCGACGAACGGCGTGCCCGGTTCCCACGACGCGAGATAGGCGACGGTGTCGGGCCCGGCGACGACCACGCGGCCGTGGATCCACAGCAGGTCGAGGCAGCCGTCGGGCAGCACCCGGTGCTGCTGGGCCGTCGAGACGGTGGACGACCACGCCACCGCGTCGTGGATGGCCGTCGGTCGTTCGGTGTACACGCTCTCCGGTCTACCACCTCGCGGTGACAGACGCCGATCAGCGACGGAAGAGTGCGCGGTAGGACCGCGGGGTCAGGTCTTTCAGCTCGCGGAATCGCCGGTTGAAGTTGGACAGGTTCCCGAACCCGCAGGCGGCGGCGATGTCGGCGACGGCGCGGTCGGTGTCGGCGAGCAGCCGGCAGGCCGCGCCGACCCGCAGTTCGGTGAGGTAGGCGGTGAATGTCCGCCCGGTCGCACGGCGGAAGAAGCGGCTGAACGCTGCAGAGGAGAGGTGAGCGACCGCGGCGACGTCGTCCAGCCGGATCGGGTCCGGGTAGTGCGCGTGCAGGAAGCCGAAGACCTCGTCCATACGCCGGCTGCTGTCGGGCCGCAGCGCCCGGTAGCCGGGGCTGGCCAGCTGACGGCCGGGCCCCCGCTCGGCCAGCCGGACGAGGGCGTCCAGCAGCGAGAGCGTGCCGGCGGCGCCGTCGGACGACGTCAGCTCGACCAGCCGGAGGGCGAGCTCGTCGCTGACGGTCAGCTGCAGCCCGTGGTCGGCGCCGGTGAGCAGCCCGCCGACGGCGCCGAACTCCGGGGCCTCGAACAGGCCGGTGCCGAGGAAGTCGGGCCGGAAGTGGATCACGGCGGCCTCGTGCCGGCCCGGTGCGGCGGACACGAACGCGTGTGGGACACCGGAGCCGAGCAGCGTCAGCTGGCCGGGTTCGTACGGCTCGATGTTGTCGCCGACGTAGCGCGTTCCGGTGCCCGCGGTGATCAGGGTCAGCTCGATCTCCGGGTGGAAGTGCCAGCTGAACGGGAAGGCGCGGCTGCGGTGCAGGTGTCGTTTCCACGACAGCCCGCCCGTCGTGCCGACGTGTTCGAACGCCGCGTGCATGGGTGCTGAGGATATCCCGGCACATACTGTGTGACGGAGTACTGCCGCTGGATGGCGCCGATGTGGGCATGAGAGTACCGGAAGTCGTCATCCAGGATGTGGTGGCGAGGGTGCGGCGCCCAGCACCATGTGAAGCGGGCGCCCATCCCGTAGACCCACACCGTCCGCTGGAGGACACCGATGACCACCACCTCGCCGACCGCGCTCGACACGCCGTACGACATCAGCCCGGACCAGGTCGCAGCCTTCGACCGTGACGGGTTCGTGCACCTCACCGGCGTGCTCGACCCGAACGTCGTGCGTCAGTACGAGCCGGAGATCACCGACAAGGTCATCGAGCTGAACACGATGCACCTGCCGATGGAGGAGCGTTCGACCTACAACAAGGCGTTCCTGCAGGTGGGCAACCTGTGGAAGCACAGCGAGACGGTGCGCGAGCTGGTCTTCTCGACCCGGCTGGCCAAGATCGCCGCCGATCTGCTGGGCGTCGAGGGCGTTCGGCTCTACCACGACCAGGCGCTGTACAAGGAGCCCGGCGGCGGCATCACCCCCTGGCACGCCGATCAGTACTACTGGCCGTTCAGCAACGACCGGTGCTGCACGATCTGGTTGCCGCTGCAGGAGACGCCGCTGGAGATGGGGCCGCTGTCGTTCGCCGCCGGCAGTCACCGCTTCGAGTTCGGCCGCGACCTGCCGATCAGCGACGAATCCGAGGCGGCGCTGCAGGTGGCGCTGGCCGAGCAGGACCTCCCGGTGGTGACCGAGCCGTTCGCCCTGGGCGACGCCAGCTTCCACCTCGGCTGGACTTTTCACCATGCCGGCCGGAACGTGGCCGCCGACCCGCGCCGCGTGATGACGGTGATCTACATCGACGCCGACATGGTGGTGGCCGAGCCGACCAACGAGCACCAGGCCGGCGACCTAACGGCATCCTTCCCGGGTCTGCGCCCCGGTGACCTGGCCGACAGCCCGCTCAACCCGGTGCTCTACCGGCCCTGAGGGCGCCGCAGCATCAGGGAGTTGACCTCGTCGTAGGACAGGCGCGTCTCCACCGCGGTGTAGGTGCCGGACTCGAACAGCTCACGGGCGGCCTGGCGGGCGACGGCGTAGGCCGCGCCCGTCACCGCCGACCCGAGGCTGACCCGGGCGACGCCGAGCGCGGCCAACTCGGCCACGGTGGGCGAGCCCGGTCCGGCCAGGATGTTCAGCGGCGCGTCCACCTCCGCGACCAGGCGGGACACCGTCGGCGCGTCGACCACGCCGGGGACGAAGATGCCGTCGGCGCCGGCGGCGACGTACGCCCGGGCCCGTTCCACCGTCTCGGCGAACCGGCCGGCAGGGTCGCCGACCGCGCGCAGGTAGGTGTCGACCCGGGCGTTGAGATAGATCGGCACTCCGGCAGCGTCCGCCGCGGCTCGGGCGGCGGCCAACCGGTCGGTCTGCTCGGCCGCCGGCCGCAGCGCGGCGTCGTCGTCGGGGTGCACGTCCTCGATGTTGACGCCGACGGCACCGGCCGCGAGCACCCCGTCGATGGTGGCCGCGACGTCGTCGGGGGTGGCGCCGAACCCGCTCTCGAGGTCGGCCGTCACGGGAACGTCGACGGCGGCGGCCACCCGCGCCACCAGGGCGAGCACGCTGTCGCGGTCGAGGTGGTCGCCGTCGCCGGCACCGAGACTCCACGCCACGCCCGCGCTGGTGGTGGCGACGGCGGACGCTCCGGCAGCCTCGACGAGGCGAGCGCTGAGCGGGTCCCACGCGTTGGGCAGCAGCACCGGTGTGCCCGGCTGGTGCAGGGCGGTGAACCGGGCCGCCCGGTCGCGAAGAGTGGTCATGCCGGGCAGTACATCACCCGCCACCGACAGCGGGGCGTGCTGCCGCCTGTCGCTCCAGGGCGGCGGCCAGCCGCGCGGTGTCCTCGAGCACGTAGTCGTCGACCATTCGGCCCCAGCGCAGGCGGACCCACTGGACGCCTTCGTTCGTGTAGGCGCTGCCGTCGGCCAGCGTGGCGGAGATGGTCAGCCGGACCACCACCGTGGTGTTCCAGGGCCAGCCCTTCACGACGATGTCGGCGGGCCGCAGCCGCAGGCCCGGCAGGTTCTCCTGGGTCTGCTCGAACCAGCGGGCGAAGGCGTCCCGCCCGCGCAGTTCGGCGCCGTACGGCGGGTCTCCCACGAACCGGAACCGCACGTCGGGCGCCGCCAGGGCCACCGCGAGCTGGAAGTCCCCGGTTTCGGCGATGCGGTCCCATAGCCGCCGCACCTTGGCTCGCACGATCCGGTGGTACACCGTGGTTCCTCTCGCTCAGCAGATCACTTGCGATTAGCAAGTGATAATGGGATCAGGCTAGTCACTATGACTTGCGATCCGCAAGCGACTACGCTGTGACCTCGTGGACAGAGATCGCTTCGCCGGTATCGCCTGTTCGGTCGCGCGGGCCGCGGGGGTCGTCGGCGACCCCTGGGCACTACTGGTCCTGCGCGACCTGTTCCTCGGGCTCACCCGCTACGACGAGCTGCGCCGCGACCTCGGGGTGGCCACCAACGTCCTGGCCGACCGGCTCGACCGGCTGGTCGCAGCCGGGCTGGTCACGCGCGAGGCCTACCAGGAGGCGCCGGTCCGGCACGAGTACCGGCTCACTGACGCCGGCCGGGACCTGTACGGCGTCGTCGTCGCGCTGATGGCCTGGGGTGACCGGCACCTGGCGCCGGACGGTCCGCCGATGCGGCTGATCCACGACGACTGCGGGCACCCGACAGTCCCGACGGTGACCTGCGACCAGTGCGGCGGCGTGCTGACCGACGCCACCGTCAGCGTGCGTCCCGGACCGGGTGGCCGGAACGCTCCCGGAACCGCCGTCGTCGCGGAGCGGTTGGCGGGTAGCGTGGCACCGTGACCGCGCAGCCATTCGTCATCGTCGGTGCCGGCCTGGCCGGCGCCAAGGCGGCAGAGGCCCTCCGCGAGCAGGGCTACACCGGTCCCGTCGTCCTCATCGGCGACGAACCCGACCTCCCGTACGAGCGGCCGCCGCTGTCCAAGGACTACCTGACCGGCAAGGCCGAGCGCGACGCCGCGTTCGTCCACGACGCCGACTGGTACACCGACCACGACATCGACCTGCGCCTCGGTCAGGCGGTCGTCGAGATCGACCCCGACCGGCGCACCGTCACCCTCGCCGACGACACCAGGGTCGGATACGCGCGGCTGCTGCTGGCCACCGGCTCCAGCGCGCGGCCACTGCGAGTGCCCGGCGCCGACGCCGACGGTGTCCACTATTTGCGCCGCCTCGGCGACTCCGACCGGATCAAGGCGGCCATCGCCTCGTCCGAGCGCATGGTCGTCATCGGCGGCGGCTGGATCGGGCTGGAGGTGACGGCCGCGGCCCGCGAGGCCGGCGTCGACGTCACCGTCGTCGAGTCCGGCGACCTGCCGCTGGCAGGCGCGCTCGGCCCGGAACTTGCCCGCGTCTTCGCCGGCCTGCACACCGAGCACGGGGTCACCCTGCGCACCAACGCGCAGGTCGAGCGGTTCACCGTCGACGGCTCCCGGGTCAGCGGCGCGGTGCTGGCCGACGGCACCCAACTGCCCGCCGACGCCGTCGTCGTCGGTATCGGCGCGGCACCGAACCTGCACCTCGCCGCGGCCGCCGGGCTCCGCGTGCGCCGTGGTGTGGTGGTCGACTCCGCGCTACGCACCAGCAATCCCGACATCACCGCAGCCGGGGACATCGCCGAGGCCGACCACCCGCTGCTCGGTCCCGGCGTCCGGGTGGAGCACTGGGCCACCGCGCTGAACCAGCCGGCGGTCGCCGCGGCCACCATGCTCGGCCGCGACGCCGTCTACGACGAGCTGCCCTACTTCTTCACCGACCAGTACGACCTCGGCATGGAGTTCCACGGCCTGGTCACGCCGGGCGGATACGACCGCGTCGTCTACCGCGGCGACGTTCCCGGCCGCGAGTTCATCGCGTTCTGGCTGCGTGACGGCCGGGTGGTCGCGGGCATGAACGTCAACGTGTGGGACGTCGGCGAACCGATCAAGGCGCTGATCCGCTCCGGGCAGCTGGTCGACGAGGTCCGGCTCATCCACCCGGACGTGCCGCTCGACCAGATCCTGGAGTCCGAGGAGACTCGGTAGGCGGCCATGCGCGACATCACCGCTCGGCGACTGTCCCGCCTGCACATCGCGCTGTATCGAGCCAGCCGTGGGTTGCTGGGCCGGCGGCTGGTGCGCAACGACATGCTGCTGCTCACCACGACGGGGTCACGCACCGGCCGGCGACACACCGTCCCGCTGCTCTACCTGCACGACGACGAGAAACTGGTGGTCATCGCATCCTGGGGCGGCCGACCCCGGCATCCGCAGTGGTACACCAACCTCGTGGCGAACCCCCAGGTCACGGTGCAAGTGCGCAGCAGCCGGTGGCGGGCGCGGGCCCGCACCGCCAGCCCCGACGAGCGCGCGGTCTGGTGGCCGCGGGTCCTGGCCGCGTACAAGGGCTACCGCCTGTACGAGTCCAACACCGACCGCGTCATCCCCGTGGTGTTCCTGGAGCCCCCGTCCCCTTGATCATCAAGGGTTGACCCGACTATGGCCGTATCAACTCTTGATGATCATGGGAGGCTGGGGTGTCATGGCACATTCCTACGTGGTGACCGGAGGCGGCCGCGGCGTCGGCCGGGCGGTGGTGGAGCGGCTGCTCGCCGACGGCGGCGTCGTCGTGGCCATCGAACTGGACCCGCAGGCGCTGACCTGGGTGGACGATCACCCAGCCGGCTCCCGGGTGGCCGCGGTAACCGGTAGCGCGGCCGATCCCGCCGTCGCAGAACAAGCCGCCGACCTGGCCATGACGGCCGCGCCGCTGGCCGGCTGGGTCAACAACGCCGCCGTGTTCCGCGACGCATCGGTGCACACGACCGATGCCGCCGAGCTCTCCCGGCTCATCGCGCTGAACCTGGACCCCGTCGTCGTCGGGTGTACGACGGCGGTGCGGCGGTTCATCGCGGCCGGGACGGGCGGCGCGATCGTCAACGTGTCCTCGCACCAGGCCCAGCGCGCCGTACCGGGCTGCACCCCGTACGTCACTGCGAAAGCGGCCATCGAAGGGTTCACCCGAGCGCTCGCGGTGGAGTACGGGCCGCGCGGCGTGCGCACCAACGCGGTGGCTCTGGGTTCGATCGCGACCGAACGCTACGCCGCGTTCCTGAACGGGCTGGACGACGCGGCGGCCGCGGGCGTGGAGGAGCAGATGCGCCAGCTGCACCCGGTGGGCCGGGTGGGGCGGCCGGACGAGGTGGCCGCCGTGGTCGCCCACCTGCTGTCGGACGAGGCCGGCTTCGTCAACGGCGCGACCGTGCCGGTGGACGGCGGCCGTGCCGCGCTGGCCCAGGACCCGGAGACGCCCGGCTGACGCGGCCGCTCACATGTCGGCCGGATCCATCACCCGGCGCACCTCGACCACGTTGAGCCGTGCCTCCGGGAGCATGGCGGCGATCTGCGCGGCCCGCTCGGCCGAGCGGCACTCGACCAGGTAGTAGCCCGCCAGCACCTCCTTGGCCTCGGTGAACGGTCCGTCGGTGACGGCGGTCGCGTCATCGCGCACCCGGACCGTGCGCGCCTCGGCCGTGGTGAGGCCGGCGCTCGCGACGAACTCACCGGACTCGCGCAGCTGCGCCGCGAGGTCGCGATGCGCCTGCATGTGTGCGTCGTACGCCTCACCGTAGACCTGCTGCCAGGTCTCGTCGTTGCCGTATATGAGCAGCATGTACTTCACGAACAGTCAGCTTAGGGGCGGGCACCGACACCCGTTCCTAAACTGGAGGTCGTGGCCCGATCCAACAGCACCGTGGTGGTCATCGCAGGCGAGGACGCCGGGCGCGTCGTCGCCGGGCTCGACGGGCTGGCCAACGTCCGCGCCGTCGCCGACGCCGGGGCCGTGCCCGCCGCCGTCGCGCAGGCACATACGGCCTACGTCGTGCACCCCTTCGACCCGCTCGCGGACGTCGCGGCCGCGTGGGCGGGGTTCTTCGACGGCACCGCACCGGCGGGCACGCTCGAGGTGGCGGTCGACGCCGCGCTGAGCGGGCTGCGCACCGACGCGATCACACTCCCCGACTACTACGTCGTCCTGGACCCCGACCTGCTGGGCGAGACCGCCAAGCACTGGTGGTTCGGTGTGCTGGCTGGTGCGTCGCCGAACCGCGTCGTGCCGGCCGCGGCCACTGTAGGCGCCGTCCGCGATGCGCTGTCGGCGCTGCCGGCGGGCCGCTGGTGGCCCAACCCGCCGGACGCATGGCTGCGTGGTCTCGACCATGTGGTCCCCGACCGGGCCGGACTGCCGACGACCTGACGACGGCGCCGGGCTCGCCTGATCGCCGCTGGCGGCGCCGGGCTCGCCTGATCGCCGCTGGGGCCGCCGGGCCGCCGGGCCGCCACCAGGATTCCTCTCGCCGCACCATGCCCACATGCCTGGTGAGGCGTGCACACCCATGCCGGACGTGATCGTTTGGGCCGTCGCGATCGGACCGCTCGCGCTGGCTATTGCCGGCCTTCGTCGGCGCCCCGCCGGACCGGCGGCACCGCCGCCCCGCCGGACCGGCGGCACCGCCGCCCGCCCGGGCAGCGGGTCCGACCTGCTGTCCGGCCTGTGGGGCCGCCGTGCTGTCCGGCCGGCGCTGACCGCAATAGCAGGCAGCAGCCCTCGATAGCCGCAACCGCGTCCGGCGGGCAGATCCGTCCTCCCGGCACGGATCGCGCTATCGATGTCGGACACTGCGATCAAAGTCCGCCCAGCCCGGCCCCGACGACGGCCTCTGATGCCGGTACCCACGGTGACGCCGCGCGCGGCCGGCACACCGGGCCACCCCAGGCGAACTCCCGCACCACCAGGCAAGCATCCATGGTGAAGCGGGAAGACCCATGGTGGACGTGATCATTTCGAGCTCAATTGACAAATTGAACTGTCAATTGGGAGGATGCGGTATGGCTGTTGGTGGCATCACCTATCTCGATCACCCGGACGAGGTGCGTTCGGCGCTGTCGCCGGTCCGGCGCGAACTGCTCGCCCGGTTGCGCGAACCCGCGTCGGCCACGCAGCTGGCCGCGGCGTTGGGGTTGCCGCGACAGCGGGTGAACTACCACCTGCGGGTGCTCGAGTCCGCCGGCCTGGTCGAACTGGTCGAGGAACGGCCGCGCCGGGGTTGTGTCGAGCGCATCCTGCGGGCCAAGCCGGGTTCCTTCGTCGTCGATCCCGCGGTCATGGATCGCGATCGGGACGATGACGACGACACCGCGGCCCGTTTCACCCACATCCAGGACCAGTACGCCGCGGAGCATCTGGTGGAGGTCGCCGCGCGGACGGTCCGTGACGTCGCCCGCATGCAGAGCGCCGCCGACTCCACCGGCAAGCGGCTGCTCACGTTCACCATCGAGGCCGACGTGCGGTTCGCCGCGCCCGGCGATGTCCACGACTTCACCGACGAGCTGGCTCAGGCGGTCCGCGAGACGGTGGCCCGCTTCGACACCGCCGGTGGCCGGCCGTATCGGCTGGTCGCCGGTGGCCATCCGGAACCCAGCGGAGGGAGACAGCGCTGATGAACTCCGACCACACGCCCACGATCCGGGTCACCGTCGCCGCACCGGTCGACGAGGTCTGGCGGGCACTGCGCAGCAAGGACCGCATCCGGCACTGGCACGGCTGGGACTCCGACAGCCTGGACGCCGAGATCGACCTGATCTACTTCACGCACTTCGTCGAGGACGCTGACGCGCTGACGTTGAGCGTCCAGGAAGGCGACCAGATCGTCCTCGAACCCGACGGCGATCGAACCCGCATCACGCTCACCCGGGCGCCCCGCGGGGTGAGCCCGGAGTGGGACGCGTACTACGACGACATCACCGAGGGCTGGACGACGTTCCTGCAGCAGCTGCGGTTCCACCTGGAGCGGCAGCCGCGGGCCGACCGTCGCACGGTCTTCGTGGCCGGCCACCCGAGCAGTGGTGCCCGGGTGGTCGAAGCGCTCGGGTTGTCCGGCGCCGCCGGCCTGCCGGAAGGGTCCGGGTACAGCGCGTCGGTGCTGGGCGAGCCGCTCAGCGGCGAGGTCTGGTTCCGGTCGGAGAACCAGGTCGGGTTCACCGTCGACGGCTGGGGCCCGGGGCTCCTGGTGCTGACGCAGACGCCGGCCGACGGCGGCGCGGACAACGCGACGGCGGTGCTGAGCACGTTCGGCCTGGACGACGCGCGGTACACGCTGCTGGCCGAGCGGTGGACGGCCTGGTGGGCTGGGCGCTACCCGGCCGCCGCGGATGTTTGACTGGCATCCATGGACACCCGTCACGACACGGAGTCGCCCGTCCGAGAGCTGATGTGGTCTGCTCTGGCCTGGCCGGCCACCGAACACCTCGCCCTGCGCTCCGATGCCACCAGCGTGGTGGCCGACGGCGTCGTGGTCGCGCTGGACGAGCGGCCCACCCGGCTCGCGTATCGGATCGAATGCGGGCCGGACTGGACGACGCGACGGCTGGAGCTGCGTCCGCACGGCGAGCCGGGCCTGGTGTTGCATCGCCGTGACGACGGCCAGTGGTACGACGACGCCGGCGCCGGCCGGCCCGAGCTGGCTGGGTGCGTCGACGTCGACATCGCCCTCACGCCGTTCACCAACACCCTGCCCATCCGCCGCCTCGGTCTGGCCGTCGGCGCCTCGGCCGACGTGCGCATGGTGTACGTCCAGCTCGAACACGGACTCGCGGTCAGCACGGACGACCAGCACTACACCCGGCTCGGCCGGGACACCTACCGGTTCCGCTCCGGCGACTTCACCGCCGACATCACGGTGGACGGCGACGGTGTCGTCACCGATTACCCGGGCCTGTTCCGGCGACTGACGTGACCAAGGCGTAGGCGTCGGCGGGCGACAGCACGTCACCGGCGGCGAACGCCGCGGCGAAGGCGTCCGCGCCGAGCAGCCTCTGGGCAGCCGCGCTGATGCGGTCGACGTCGCCGCGCTCAGCCGGCGGCAGCGGCACCCCGACCGAGGCGCGCTGCGCCGCCGCCGCGCCAAGCAACCGGGCCGCCTGTGCCGCGGCCACGGAGCGGCCGACGGCGACCCGGGCCCCGGCTAGCCCCTCCAACGCCAGCGCGATGGCGCGGTGGTCACCGGCCGACCGGGCACAAGCCAAGCCGTCCAGGTGCAGGGCGAGTGCGGTGTCCGCGTCGCCGCGCAGCTCGGCGACGAAACCCAGCTCGGCGAGGATTAGGGCGGCGCCCATCTCGCCGTCGATGTCCAGGCACCAGTCCAGCCAGGCCCGCAGGTGCCGCTCGGCGTCGTCGAGCCGGCCCGCGCGCCGGGCGCCCAAGGCGAGCCCGATCTCGGCGAACTGTTCACCACGACGGTGACCGTGGCGTGCGGCGAGGCGACGGGCGCGGTCGTGCAGGTCCGCGGCGGCCGCGAGGTCGCCGCGCAGGAGCGCGATCCGGCCGCGGCCGGACAGCCGATCGGACAGCTCGGTCCACATGCCCAGCTCGGTGGCGATGCGCACGCCTTCCCGGTGCAACCGTTCGGCCTCGACGTAGTCGCCTCGTGCCTCGGCCCACGTGGCGAGGGTGCTGCTGACCTGGAGGCGTCCCCATCGGTCGCCGAGTTCGGTGAAGATCGCGGCGGCGTCGTCGGCAGCCCGCCGCACGGCGCCGGTCGCCGGCCCGGTGCGGGCCTGTCCGGCGCGGAGGCTGAGCGCGGCCGCGACGCCCCAGCGGTCGCCGAGCCGGCGGAACGTGATCAACGCCGCGGCCACCCGGCGCTCGTGGACGGTGAGCGGCCCGGCACCGGACAGCCCCAGGCTGATGAACCACTGCGCCCTGGCCCGGCCGGCGGGGTCGTCGACGGTGTCGAACCCGGCCAGCGCCACATCGGCGCCGGCCGCGGACTCTGGATCGTCGCCGCGCAGTACCGCGAAGCCGGCCTGCCAGGCGGTGGTGCGGGCGCGGGCGGCCGGGTCGCCGCCGGCCATGGACTCGACCGTCGCTGCCGACCGCCGTGCTTCGGCGAGCCGCCCGCGCAGGAACCAGTACCAGGCCAGCGCGTCGACCAGCCGGTGCGCCGTGGCGGCGTCGCCGGAGTGGACGGCGTCGTCGATGGCCGCGCGCAGGTTCGCCGCCTCGGAGTCCAGCCGCTCCAGCCAGCGCCGCTGGTCCGGGCCGCGCAGCTCGGGATCGGCGCGTTCGGCCAGAGCCAGGTAGTGCAGGCGGTGCCGGCGCCGAACGGTGTCCAGCTCACCCGCGGCCCGCAACCGCTCGACGCCGTACGCCGCGACCGATTGCAGCAGCCGGTACCGCGGGCCGTCCGGTGCCGGCTCGACCGTGACAAGCGACCGGTCGACCAGGCGAGCGACCAAGCCCGCCACGGTGCCCGGCCGGATGTCGTCGCCGGAACCCACGGAGGCGCCGGGAGTCACGGCGTCGGCGGTACACGCGGCTTCGGCGGCCGCCAGGTCGAAGCCCTCCGGGTACACCGCGAGCCGGCGCAAGACCGCACGCTCGGCGTCGGTGAGCAGCTCCCAGCTCCAGTCGATGACCGCTCGCAGGGTCCGCTGCCGTTCCGGGGTGCCTCGCCGCCCGGCTGCCAGCAGCTCGAACCGGTCGTCCAGGCCGGCCAACAGGTCACGGGCACCGATCGCGCGGACCCGGGTCGCGGCGAGCTCGAGCGCAAGCGGCAGGCCGTCGAGTCGCTGGCAGATGGCCGCGACCACGCCGGCGTCGCCCGGACCGGCGACGAACCCGGACGCTGCGGCTCGCTCCAGGAAGAGTGTCGCGGCGTCGGCTGCGCGCAGCGTCGGTACCGCGTGCGCCACTTCGCCGGGCAGGCCCAGCGGCTCGCGGCTGGTGGCCAGGATCCGCACGCCCGGGGCAGCGCTCAGCACGCGGCCGGCCAGTATCGCGACCGGTTCCAGCAGGTGTTCGCAATTGTCCAGGACGAGCAGCAGCTGCCGGGTACGTAGCGCGTCGGCGATGCGGTCGGCGGGGTCGGCATGGGTGTCCGCCCGCAGATCGAGCGCGGCCCCGACGACCTCGGCCACGACGTCGACGGCGGCTGGCCCTCCGGGTGCGCGCTGGCCGGCCAGCTCGACCAGCCAGACGCCGTCGCGCGCGGACGCCGCCCGATCCAGCCGATCCGCGACGTCGAGGGCCAGCCGGGTCTTGCCGACTCCGCCGGGTCCGGTGAGGGTGACCAGCCGGTGATCGTCGAGCAACCCAGTGACTCGGTCGGTCTCGGCAGCGCGACCGACCAGCGTGGTGAGTGGTGTAGGCAGGACACCGGTGGGCCGTCTGGCCCCCAGCCCGCCGGTTTCAGACGGGGCGACCGGCCGCCGATTTCTCCCTGTGGGCGAGAGCGCCGGATCCTGCCGGAGCATCGCGGCGTGCAGGTCAGTCAGCGTCGGCGATGGGTCGACGCCGAGCTCATCGGCCAGCCGCTCGCGCAATCCTGCGTAGCCGGCCAGCGCGTCGCTCTGCCGGCCGGCCCCGTACAGGGCACGCATCCACGCCGCCCAAAGTCGTTCGCGAAGCGGATGCGCTGTTGCCTCGGCCGCCAGCTCGGCCGCGACGACGGCGTGCTCACCGAGCTCGAGGCGAGCCTCCGCGAGCTCTTCGACCGCGACCAGCCGCTGCTCCTCGAGCTGCCGGATGGCCGGTTGCAGGAAGGCGTGGTCGGCGACGTCGGCGAAGGCAGGGCCGCGCCACAGCTCCAGGGCCCGGGTCAGCAGCAGCGTCCTGGTCGCGGGGTCGTCGTGGCCGCGTGCCTGGCTGAACAGCGCCGTGAACCGGCCGGCGTCGACGTCGTCGGCCTCGGCCAGCAGCTGGTAGCCGGCCGGGCGGAACGCGACGAGCTCGCGGCCACCGAGTTCGCGACCGGCCAGCGCTCTGCGCAGCTGGGACACCTTGGTCTGCAACGCGCCGGTGGCGTCGACAGGGGGTCGGCCGGCCCAGAGCTCGTCGATCAGCCGGTCGGCACCGACCGGGCGGCCGCGACGCGCGAGCAGCGCTGCCAGCAGGAGCCGGACCTTCGCCTCGGGCACCCGCACCGTGTCGCCGTCGGCGGCCGTGACCTCGACCGGGCCGAGCACCCCGAAACGCACGCCACCACCGTAGTCGAGCGGTCCGACAGCGCACCGTGAGCGGATCGAAAGCGGGTCGGGTCAGGGTGGCGGACACCAGAACAGGAAGGAACGACCAACCATGACCGACCGTCACCCCGTCACCGTCGTCGGCCTGGGCGCGATGGGCCGCGAGATCGCCCGAATCCTGCTCGAGGCCGGTCACCCCACCACCGTGTGGAACCGGACGCCGGGCCGCGCCGACGACCTCGTGGCCCGCGGCGCCATCCGCGCCGGGACCGTGGCACAGGCCGTTACGAGCAGCCCGCTCGTCCTGGTCTGTGTGCTCGACTGCGCCGTCACCCGCGAGCTGCTCGAGCCGATCGCGGCGGAGCTGACCGGCCGCACCGTCGTCCAGTTCACCACCGGCACCCCGGAGCAGGCCCGGGGCCTTGCCGCCTGGGCGGCCGGTCACGGCATCGACTACGTCGACAGCGGCATGATGGCCACCCCGCCGATGATCGGGACGCCGGACTCGACCTTCCTGTACAGCGGGGACCAGCAGGCGTTCGAGCGGTACCGCCCGACTCTCGACCTGGTCGGCACCAGTCGCTATCTCGGTGCCGACGCAGGTCTGGCCGGACTGTACGACCTCGCGCTGTTGTCCGGGATGTACACCATGTTCGCCGGCTTCGTGCACGGCGCGGCCATGGTCGGGACCGTCGGAGGGACGGCCGCCGATTTCGCCGAGACAGCCGGCCACTGGATCCGTGCCACGTCGCACGCACTGCCGTACGCGGCACGGTTCATGGACAGCCGCGACTACACGACGGACGTGCAGAGTGTGGAGTTCAACAAGGCCGCGCTCGACGTCATCGTGCAGGCGAGCCGGGACCAGGGCGTCGCGATCGACCTGGTCGAGCCGATCCAGCGGCTGCTGGCCGAGCAGATCGCCCAAGGTCACGGCAAGGAGGCGTTCGACCGGATCATCGAGAGTATCCGGCCCAGCGCTGCCTGAGCCGGGCCCGGCGTGGTGACGTGCTCAGCCCTCTCGGGGCACGTCGCCACGCCAGGCACCGGACTCCATGCCGCGGGCCTCGATGAACTTCTTGAAGGCCTCCATGTCCTGCTCGGCCGCCCGCGAGACCATGCCGGCCTTCTCACCGATCGTCTCCACCATGCCTTCGGGCTCCATCTCCAACTGGAGGGTCACTCTGGTGGTGGTCTCGTCGAGTTTGTGGAACGTCACGACGCCGCCTTGGTCGACACCGCCGGTCGCGTGCCAGGCGATGCGTTCTTCCGGGTGCTGTTCGGTGATCTCGGTGTCGAACTCGCGCTTCACCCCGGCGATCTTCACCGTCCAATGCAGGTGACGGTCGTCGAGCTGGCGGATCGACTCGACGTCCTGCATGAACTTCGGGAACTCCTCGAACTGGGTCCACTGGTTGTAGGCGGTGGAGATCGGGACGTTCACATCGACGGACTTTGTGGCGGTGCTCATGGCTTTTCCTCTCGTTCCATTGTTGGTGTCTCTGTTCGTACCCGGCGCCGTCGACGGCATGCGGTGCTCCCGCCACGGGTATGCCGCAGGCACGAGGGTTCGGAAGGGGTGGCCGATGCGGTTGCGCAGGTGGGACCCGCAGGGCATCGCGATCGGGCGTCGCCGGCGGGGGCGCGGCTTCAGCTACGTGGACGTCGACGGGGAGCCGCTCACCGACGCCGAGGCACTCGCGCGCATCAGGGGACTGGCGATCCCGCCGGCCTGGACACAGGTGCGCATCTGTCCGTGGTCGAACGGGCACCTGCAGGCCGTGGGCACCGACGACGCCGGCCGCCGTCAGTACCTCTATCACCAGGCCTGGCGGGAACAGCGAGACCGGGAGAAGTTCGAGCGGGTGCGCGAGTTCGGCCGGGCATTGCCGAAGGCTCGCGCCCAGATCGCCGCCGACCTGGCGACCCGCGGCCTGAACCGCCGCCGGGTCCTGGCCGCGGCCGCCCGGCTGCTCGACATCGGGTTCTTCCGCATCGGTGGCGAGGTGTACGCCCAGGAGAACGGGTCGCACGGCTTGGTGACGGTGCTGCGCCAGCACGTGAGCGTGAACCAGGCAGGGTGCGTCGTCTTCGGCTATCCCGCGAAATCCGGGCAGGAGCGGGTGCAGGCGGTGGCGGACGACGAGGTCGTCGCGGTCGTACGGGCCTTGATGCGCCGCCGGGAACCGGACCAGACCCTGCTCGCGTACTACGCGCGGCGGGAGTGGCGTGCGGTGTCCTCGGCGGAGGTGAACGAGTATCTGCACCAGGTCGTCGGCGGCGACAACAGCGCCAAGGACTTCCGTACCTGGCACGGGACGGTGCTGGCGGCGGTCGCGCTGGCCACCGCCGCTCCGGACCCGTCGTCGCTGAGCCGCAGCGCGCGTAAGCGTGCCGAGACCCGTGCCGTCAAAGAGGTCGCCGAGTACCTCGGCAACACGCCCGCCGTGTGCCGCTCGGCCTACGTCGACCCGGCGGTGATGGAGGCGTTCGAGCAGGGCGAGACCATCCGCCCCGTGCTGCACCGCCTCGGTGTCGACGACGTGCTGGTGGACGACGCGGACCGGGAGCGCATCGAGCGGGCGGTCCTCGATCTGCTGGACGGCCGCTGACACCCGACCTTCCGCCCCAGAGCAACCGGGGTCGGGGCCGGAGGCGGGGTCGGGTCAGAACTTCTCGACCACGGGGATGACGTCGGCCCCGATGCGCTCGAGGTCGTCCGGCTGGGGGACGGTGGGGACGTGGCCGATTGCGGCCTGGATGCCGAGCTCGGCCAGGCGACCCAGCTCGTCGATGAGCGCCTGGGTGCCCTTGCCGTTCTCGCCGATGTCGAGCGGCTGGTAGACGGTCTTGGTGATCTCGTCGTAGTCGCGGCCTACGTCTGCGCAATGCTGGCGCAGGACGTCGAGCTTGTGCGGCACTTCAGGAGTGTTGAAGAGGTTGCAGGCCTGGCCGTACTGGGCCACCAGCCGCAGCGTCTTCCGTTCTCCGCCGCCGCCGATCATGATGGGCGGGTGCGGCCGGCTGAGGTTCTGCGGCGAGTTGAGCAGCCGCTCTGCGGTGATGTGCGCGCTGGCGAACGGGCCGTCGTCGTCCGACCACAGCTGCTGCAGGTAGCGCAGTGTCTCTTCGAGTAGTTCGAACCGCTGGGCGGTGGACGGGAACGGGAAGCCCAGTCCACGGGATTCCTCCTCGTTCCAGCCGGCGCCGATGCCCAGGACCGCCCGGCCGCCGGAGAGGACGTCGAGCGTGGTCACCGTCTTGCCGAGCAGGGCGGGCTGGCGGTAGTGGATGCCGGTGATCACGGTGAGCAGCTTCGCTCGCTCGGTGTGAGCGGCGAGGAAGCCGAGCGTCGTGTAGGCCTCGAGCATGTCCATCTCGACCGGCCCGACCTGCGGGATCTGGAAGAAGTGGTCCATGGTGGCGATGTACTCGAAGCCGGCCTGGTCGGCGGTTCGGGCGACGGCGGCCAGGTCGCGGCGGAGGGTCGCGGGCCCGTTCGGCCAGGTGAAAACGGGGATCTGCAAGCCGAGCTTCATGTAAAGCATCCTTCGCTTCTGGGGTGTGACGACTGCTCCGCGGCGGCGATGTGATGTGCTTCGGGGACAGAGAGAGCTGCAGCGGATAAAGTGGAGGCTGTCCTCCGGATAACTATATGGAGGGTAGCCTCCGGTTGCAATCGGTTCGTGGGAGGCCGCCGTCATGACGCATGCGGACGACGAGGTTGCCGCCGTCGCCGGCCGACGGCCCAGGCGTGCGGACGCGCAACGCAACTGCGAGAAGATCATCGCTGCCGCGCGCGAGACGTTCGCCGAGGGCGGCGTCTCCGCATCGCTCGAGGAGATCGCCCGACGGGCCGGCGTCGGCATCGGCACGCTGTACCGGAACTTCCCGACCCGCCGCGACCTCTTCGAGACGGTCTACCGCACCGAGGTCGAGGTGCTGTGCCAGGCTGCCGGTGAGCTGTCTGAGCGCCCGCCGTGGGAGGCCTTGGACGGCTGGTTGCGCCGCTTCGCCACCTACGCCGTCACCAAACGCGCCATCATCGAGGCGCTCAACCACGAGTCAGCGGTCTTCGAGGGTTGCCGAAACGCGATCATCAACTGCGGAGAACCGCTGCTGCGCAGGGCTCAGGAGGCAGGCGAGGCCCGGCAGGATGCCACCTTCGAGGACGTCGTGCGGCTGGTCGGCGGCATCACGATGGGCCAGTTCTCCGACCCCGATCAGGTCGACCGGGTACTCGGCATGGCCCTGGACGGGTTGCGCGCCCGGCCGCGCTGACAGCGGCGCCGCGGATCAGGGCAGTACGGCGATCAGGTCAGCGCTGTAGACCACGACGAACGCCACGGCGACGACGCCGGTGACGGCCGCTGCCAGTGCTACCGCCCGGGCCGGGAGCCGCCGCCATATCGCTGCCACGACCAGCGTCGACGCACCTGCCACGATGGATCCCCACCAGTGCGGCGGATACGTGGTATCGGCGATGTACCGCAGGCCGTAGACGCCCTCGCCGACCAGAACGCCGGCTACTGCGCCCGTCCCCAGCGCTGCTCGCGCCGGCGACCCGCGCCGTACCCAGGCGGCGGCGAGCCCCACCACCGGGCCGACGACCACCGCCGCGATGCCCCAGAACAGCATCAACGCCGCCGACGACGGGTCGCCGCGCAGCCCGGCTCCCAGGACGTATCCGGCGAGCAGCGTCGCCAGCGCCAGCGCGCCGCTCAGCGCACCCAGGGCAGGCGTACGGGCCAGCAGCGCCAGCCCGAACGCGATCAGCATCCACGTGCCACTGGAGTTCGCCAGCGAGCCGAGCTCGCTGGGCAACCAGCCCTGGGCGTAGGCGGTCAGCACGCCGCCGGCGACCCCGGCCGCGGCGACCAGGGCCAGGCCGGCGAACGTCCGGTTCGTCGTCGGAGCGGTGGTCTGCGGCGGGCTGGGCGGCACGGGCCGCAGACTAGCCGGTGCCCGCTCCGGCGCGGCTACGGTTCGGACGGATCGGTGACGCGGATCAGCTCCGCGGACAGTACGCGTCCCGCGGCGAGCTCGAGCATGCCGACGGTCCCGTGCGGCTGGCGCCGCTTGTCGGTGGGCGAGCCTGGGTTGAAGACGCGGAAGCCGTCGGCCTCCTCGTCCCACGGGATGTGGGAGTGCCCGAAGACGACGAGGTCGGCGTCGGGAAAGCGGCCGCGCAAGCGCGCCAGCCGGCCGGTCGCCGGGCCGCTGTCGTGGATCATCGCGATCCGCACGCCGCCGATGGTGAGGTGCGCCTCCTCGGGGGCGCCCCACGCTGCGACATCGTCGCCGTCGTTGTTGCCCAGCACCGCGTGGACCGGCGCGAACGTGGTCAGCTCGTCGAGCACGTCCGTGGTGCAGACGTCGCCGGCGTGCAGGATGACGTCCACGCCCTCGAGCACCCGCGCCACCGCGGGCGGGCAGCGCTTCCAGAACCGTGGCGCATGCGTGTCGGACAGCACCGCCACCCGGATCGGTTCGGCCATGGGCCCGGGTTCAGGTGATGGTCCTGGCCGAGCCACGTCGTCGTCGGAGTGCATCACTGCAGCGTAGGCACGACGTGCCCGCATCGGCACCCCCATTCCGTTCGGCACCCGGATCCGAGGGTTGACCGTTCGTCAGTTCTTGATCATGGTGATAGGGACAACCGAATAACAGAGTCCCGGCCGGGACTTCGAACGATGGTTCCCGGCCGGCCGTGCTCAATGGTCACCGGGCACCCCGAAGGAGGAAACGGAGTGGCGTATCCGGTGTCTGAATGGCACGAGTGGCGATGCGCACCGGCCCGACTACGTCGGTGGCTGGTGAGCCCGCGAGGGCAGTATCAGGTGGCGGCTGTGGCGCTGGGCCTGGTCCTCGTCCTGGCGGTCCTGTTCACGACCGTGGTCAGGTAGCCGGCTCTCTGGTCTCGGAGACCACCGTCGACGCCGTCCTCGAACGGTGTGGCGAGTCCTCCGGGACACGCGACGACCCGGTGCGCCCGGGTCGTCGTGCGTGGCGGCGGCACTGCTTGCCTTGACGTCAACGTCAACGTCTAGCGTCGAGACATGCGCATCGGTGACCTCGCCAAGCGGGCCGGCACCACCACGGCCTTGCGGTTCTACGAAGCCGAAGGCCTGCTGGCGGCACGCCGCTCGGCCAACGGCTACCGCGAGTACGGCGAGGACGACGTTCGCGTCGTCGAAGAGATCCTGACGTTGCAACGCATCGGCTTCAGCCTCGACGAGACCCGTCCGTTCGTCGACTGCCTGCGGGCCGGCAACCCCAGCGGTGACGCCTGCGCACCGTCCAGTAACGCTTCCGGCACGCTGTTCGGCGTTTCGCGTTACATGGAGCCAGGACGGGGCCTTCCGAGCACGCCCTATAATGGATATCCAATTCGCACCAGAATGGATATTCATGTCGAGCTTTCTCGGTTCCACGGGCATTCCGGTCAGTGATGTCACCGTCGGCACGTCGCCGCTCGGGCGGGGCACGAGTCCCGGGACCGCCGAGGAGGCCGCTGCGGTCGAGACCGCCCGGGCCATGCTCACCGGCCCGTTCGCGCTGGTGGACACGTCGAACGCGTACGCGGAGGGCCGCAGCGAAACCGTGCTCGGGCTTGCCCGCCGGGCGCTCGAAAGCACGACCAGCGCCACCGTCGTCACCAAGGTCGATCGCGACCCGGAGACCGGCGCGTTCGGGCGCGACCGGGTGCTCCGATCGTTCGAGGAGAGTCTCGACCGGCTCGGCGTCGACCGGGTGCCGGTGCTGCACCTGCACGATCCCTACACGGTGTCGTTCGCCGAGGCGACCGGCCCCGGCGGCGCGGTCGAGGCGCTGGTCGAGCTGCGCGAGGCCGGTGCCGTCGACGCCATCGGCATCGCGGCCGGCCCCATCCCGCTGATGACGGCCTATGTCGACACCGGCGCGTTCGACGTGGTGCTCAGCCACAATCGCTTCACGCTCGTCGACCGCAGCGCGCAGCCGCTGTTCGAGAACGCGCGCGCTCGCGGCATGGGGGTGTTCAACGCCGCACCGTTCGGCGCCGGCATCCTCGCGAAAGGTGCCGGCCCCGGTGCCAGCTACGGGTATCGCCCCGCGCCGCCGGACCTGGTGGACTGGGCCGGTCGAGCCGAGCGGATCTGTGCCGACCACGGCACGACGCTCATCGCCGTCGCGCTGCGGTTCTCGCTGCGTTCGCCGCTGGTCGATTCGACGGTGGTGGGCGTCTCCTCCGCCGGCCGGCTCGCCGAGCTGGACGCGCTGCGTTCCGCGCCAGTCCCGGACGAGGTGTGGCCCGAGCTGGACGCGCTCGGACCCGCGCCCACCCCCATCGCCGACCCGCCGCTGGAGGGACCTCGATGACCGAGTACTGGCAGAGCACCGAACCGGGTGCGGGCCGCCGGCCGCCACGCGCCGACGCGGTGAGCGACGCCCCGGTGCTGAGCCTGAACGGGACGTGGCGCTTCCGGTTGTCGCCGACGGCGGACGGCACCGGTGCCGCGTTCGTGGCGGACGACTTCGACGACTCCGCGTGGGACACGATGCGGGTGCCGTCGCACTGGGTCCTCGAGAAGTTCACGCCACTGTCGGGCGGTCCGGCACGGTCCATGCGCGGCACGGAAGAAGGCCCGCTCTACACCAACACGGCGTATCCCATCCCGCTCGATCCGCCGCGCGTCCCCACCGAGAACCCGACCGGCGACTACCGCCTCGTCTTCGAGGTCCCGGACGGCTTCGGCCCGGCCGTGCTGCGCTTCCAGGGCGTCGACTCCTGCGCGAAGGTGTGGCTCAACGGCCACGAGCTCGGGTGGTCCATGGGCAGCCGGCTGCCGTTCGAGTTCGACGCGCCGGTGCGTCCCGGCCGCAACGTGCTCGCCGTCCGCGTGCACCGGTGGTCGGCCGGCACCTACCTCGAGGACCAGGACATGTGGTGGCTGCCGGGCATCTTCCGCGATGTCGAGCTGCTCGCCCGGCCGTCGTCGGGGGCGATCGACGACCACCACGTCCACGCCGACTACGACCCCGCGACGGGGCTCGGCACGCTGCGGGTCGACTGCCCGGTGGACGCCGTGGTCGAGATCCCCGAGCTGGGCGTGCTGATGCCGGCGGGGGAGAGCGCGACTGTCGCGGTCGAGCCGTGGAGCGCGGATTCGCCCCGCCTCTACCGGGGCGTGCTGCGCTCACACAGCGAAGCGGGCGAGTCCGTTGAGCTCGCGGTCGGGTTCCGGCGGGTGGAGATCGTCGACGGCGTCTTCACCGTCAACGGCCGCCCGGTGAAGTTCCGCGGCGTGAACCGCCACGAGCACCACCCCGACACCGGGCGCACGCTGGACCGGGCGACCATGATCCAGGACATCGTCATGATGAAGTGCGCGAACGTCGACGCCGTGCGCACCAGCCACTATCCGCCGCACCCGGAGTTCCTGCGCCTGTGCGACGAGTACGGCCTGTGGGTCGTCGTGGAGTGCGACCTGGAGACGCACGGGTTCATCTACGCGGGGTGGGACGGCAACCCGCCCGCCGACCCGGCCTGGAGGGACGCCGTCATGGACCGGGTGTACCGCACGGTCGAGCGCGACAAGAACCACCCGAGCGTCGTCATCTGGTCGCTGGCGAACGAGAGCTGGACGGGTGAGACGTTCGGCGAGATGGAGCGCTGGCTGCGCGAGCGCGATCCGTCCCGCCCCATCGTCTACGAGCGGGACCCGAGCTACCGCAACTCCGACTTCTACTCCCTCATGTATCCCTCGCTCGACCTGCTCGAGCAGATCGGCCGGCGCGAGGAGCCCGCGCCCGAGGGCAGCACCGACGAGGAGGACGCGCGCCGGCGCACCCTGCCGTTCCTGCTGATCGAGTACGCGCACGCCATGGGCAACGGTCCCGGATCCCTCAGCGACTACTGGCGCATCATGGCCGCGCACGACCGGATGTGCGGCGGGTTCGTGTGGGAGTGGATCGACCACGGCTTCACCGCGGTGGCCGGTGACGGCACCCCGTTCGTCATGCACGGCGAGGACGTCGACTACGAGCCCTCCGGCCGGCGGTTCTGCCTGGACGGTCTCGTCTTCAGCGACCGGACGCCGACGCCCGGGCTGATCGAGCTCGCGAAGGCGTACGAGCCCGTCGCGATCTCGATCGGCACCGCCCGCGTCACGATCTCGAACACCCGGCACAGCGCCTCGACCGGTGACCTCGATTTCCGCTGGACCCTGGAGGACGACGGCGCGCCGCTCGCGACGGGCTCCCTCGCGGTGCCGCCGCTGGGACCGGGCGAGACGACCGAGCTGCAGGTGCCGGGTGACGCGACAGGCCGGCGCGGGCGCGGCGAACTGGTCCTGACGGTCGAGGCGGTGCTCGCCCACGGCACCGCGTGGGCGCAGGCCGGACAGGTCGTCGCGTGGGGGCAGGCAACACTGGCGACAGCACCGGAGCGGCAACGCCGTCCGGCGCCGGACGGGCGCGCCGTCGCCCTCGCCGTCGCCCTCGCGGACGGCGAGGTCGCGGTGGGCGAGGCGGTGTTCGACGCGGCCACCGGGCGGCTGCGCCGGCTCGGCGGGCTCGAACTGGACGGCCCGTGGCTCGACCTCCACCGTGCCCCGACCGAGAACGACCACGGCCAGGGGGCGCTCAACGACATCGCCTCGGTGTGGCGGAAGACGGCACTCGACCGGATGCTCCATCGCACCGACGACGTCAGCGTGGGCGATGGGTGGCTGCGAGTCACGGGCCGCACGGCGCCGCGGACGCACCCCCACGGTGTCGCCTGGACGATGCTGTGGACCGCGGACGGCGACGGCGTCGCTCTCGACGTGACCGCGGACTTCGTCGGCCCTTGGACGGACACGCCGTACCTGCACCGCGACATCTGGGTTCCGAGGCTCGGACTGCTGTTCTCGCTGCCCGGGGCCGTGCAGCGGGTCGAGTGGTTCGGCCGCGGGCCGGGCGAGACCTATGTCGACTCGCACGAGGGTTCGCGCATCGGACGCTACGCCCGGACGGTCGACCAGCTGCAGGTGCCGTACCCCGTCCCGCAGGAGAACGGCAACCACGTGCAGACCCGCTGGCTCGAGCTCGCGGGCCCCGGCCTTCCCACCCTGCGCGTCACGGGGGAGCCGTACGTCGACTTCACGGCGCGACGGTGGACCTCCGTCGCCCTCCAGGAGGCGCGCAAGCCGCACGACCTGGTCGACTCCGGCCGGGTGTGGCTCAACCTCGACCACGCGCAGCAGGGCATCGGCTCGGCGTCCGTCGGGCCGGCGTTGCCGGAGCGGTACCGCATCTCCCGCGAACGCACCGGGTGGCGGGTGCGGCTGGGAACCGCCTGAGGCGGGCCGGGCAGCTGACGCGGCTCAGCCGCCCAGCGCGCGCACGTCGGGGAAGAGGGTGTCGCCGCCGACCTGGCCGCCCTTGAGCAGCAGCTCGAGGCCGTCGATGGCGGGGTCGGCGGCGTGCGCGCGCAGGATGACCACGTTGCCCCACGGGTTCGCGGCCAGGGAGAGCGCCTCGACGCCCAGCCCGAGCGCGACCCGGCCGGACGTGTCACCGCCGCAGACGACGACGCGGCGGGTCACCCCGGCGCGGACGGCGGCGTCGACCACAGCGGTCGCGGTCGCGGCGACGACGTCGAGGACAGGCCGTCCGGCGGTTGCGGATGTGTCGGCGTCGTCCGAGGTCAGGACGGCACTGCGGCCGCTGCGCAGCGTGTCCACCGTCTGCCGGATCACCTCGTCGCGACCCCTCGGAGCAAGCGGCAGCGGACACACCAGCCAGCCGTCGGCCGCGGCCGCGTCCGCCTGCCGCCGGGTCCGCGCGGAGCGGCTGCCGGAGACCACGAGCACGGGTCCCCGGGCGGCAGTGGCGGCCGGCGGGGGTGGGGCGCCCATCGGAGCTGCCGCGGCGATGCCATGGCTGAGGCCGCCCGAGCCGATCGCGAAGACCGGTGCCGGGAGACGCAGCACGGCGTCGCCGACGGTGACCAGATGCTCGTCGGTCACCGCGTCCAGGACGAGTGCCGCCGCATCGCTGTCACTGATGCGGCCGGCGAGATCGCCGTCGTACGCCGTGACCGGCAGGGACCCGATCGGGAGCTCCGTCTGCCGTCCGACGTGGACGGCCAGCTCGGACTCGGTCATCGGTGTGGACGGGTGCGTCGACATGGTCGGCTGCCGGTCCAGCCGGTAGACGACGCCGTCCTCGGCGGCGAAGTGGTGGCCGAAGAAGGTGTACCGGCCGAAGTCCGGCTGGGCGAACAGCATGGGCACCGGCCGGCCGGCGACGATCGCGCGACCGAGTTCGACGATGCGCCCGAGGCTGCCGACAGTGGGCGACGAGTCCGCGGTGGAGCACGCCTTGTACTGGACGACGCGTGGCTCGAGGGCAGCCAGCGCCTGGAGCACCGGAGTCAGCTCGGCGTCCATGGTTGACGTCGGCAGTGACCGGGCGATGCCGGCGACCCCGACGACGTCGACCGACTCGGCGGCGCGGTGCAGCGCTTCGGGAGCCGGCAGGCGCGTGAAGAGCCGGCCCGTCCAGCCGCGCCGGGAGAACTGCAGCAACGCGTCCACGCTGCCGGTGAAGTCGTCGCCGTAGAACGCGGCGCGAGCTCTAGGCACGGACCGGGCCGAACAGCTCGGCGGCGCGGCGCAACGGCTGTGAGCGCGCGAACGCCGCGTCCGCCGTCTCGCCGAGCGCCGCGGACTCCCACGCTTCGCGCATGCTGGCCACACCCGCCGCCGGTCCGTCCGGATGGCCGTGGATACCCCCGCCCGCCAGCACGAGCAGGTCGGTGGTGCCCACGGCGGCATAGGTCGCGTGTGCCAGCCCGCCCCATTGGCCGGACGACAGCACGGGCACGGTCGGGGTGAGCCCGAGAAGCGGCTCACGAACCGCGGCGATGGAGTCGAGCACTTGCGCATCGCTTTCGTAGAACTTGTTGCTGATGCCGTTCGTGTGCAGGTGATCGGCGCCGGCCAGGCGGGCGAGCTTCTGCCACGCGCGGAACCCTATCCCGATGTGGTCGGACCGGCTGATCGCCCCGAGCATCGCCCGGTGCCCGTGGATCGGCACCGTTGCGTGGCGGCGGATGAACTCGAGCCCGGCCAGGCCGACCGGGTTGACGCACACCATGACGCAGGTGCCACCGGCCGCCACGACGAGGTCGTGGTTCGCGGCGAGCCGCCCGATGTCGTCGGTGATGTTGAACGCGTACATCGGCTTGGTGCCGGTGCGGTCGGCGTGGCGTTCGAGCACCGGCATGACGGCCCGGACCCGCTCGGCGAGCGGCGCGGACGGACCGTTGCCCTGCAGTTCGTCGTCCTTGATGAAGTCGACGCCCGCCTCGGCCAGCTGTGCCACCAGCTCGGCCAGCTCGGCAGGGGAGAGGCCGATGCTCGGCTTGATGATCGTCCCGATCATCGCCCCGTCGGAGCGGTTCATGAGCCGCCGGGTGCCCTCGACTCCGAACCCGGGACCGGGGTACCGCTGCGCGAACGCCTGCGGCAGCTCCAGATCGACGAGCTTGATGGCGGCGAACTGCTTGAGCTCGAACAGGTTGCCGGCGACCGCCGCGAGCAGGTTCGGCATCGACGGGCCGAAGTTGTCGAGGGGGAAGCGCAGGCTCAGCCGGGCCCGGCGCCGCTGGTCCGGGTCGCCGATCGACCCGGGAAGCGGCGAGCCGCCGGTGAGCGGCAGTTCCTCGAGCGCGTGTACCTGGGCGGCGAAGCGCGCGCGGAGGTCGTCGGACTCGCGTTCGACGCGGACGAACGTCCCGGTGGACTGCTCACCGGCCAGCACCTCGGCGGCGGCCGCGAGGGGCAGCGACGTCTCGACGACGTAGGTGGCGATCACGTGCTGACTGGTCATGCCGCTCACCAGACCACCGGGAGCCAGACGGACATCTCGCCTGGTCCGCGGTTGCCCCACGCGTAGTAGGGGACCAGCCGAGCCGAGGCGGCGGACACGTCGGCGTCGGCGAGGTCGGCGTACAGGGAGTCCGCTGCCGTGGCCGGGAGCACCGCCAGCTCGACGTCGAGGGCGACGACACGGTGGCCGTCGATGTCGGCGTCGACCGGGGTCAGCGGCACCCCGCGCCGCAGCGCCGCCTGCTCGAGCGACACCCCGCCCGGGAGGTCGGCGCTCTCGAGGCAGTAGACGAGCGGGCCACGGCGCACCGCGACCTGGTTGGTCGTCTCCTCGGCCAGGCGATGCGCGCGGACGACCCGCACCGGCATCGGCAGGGTCAGCTCGACTACGTCGCCGGAGCGCCACTCGCGATCGACCCGGGTGTAGGACCCCGGTGCGGTGACCGTGACGCTCTCGCCGTTGACGCGCAGCGCGGCGTCCGTCGCCCACCCCGGAATGCGCAGGTGCAGCGGCAGGCCCCCGCCGGCCGCCTCGGTGACGGTGAACGTGACGCGCTCGTGCCACGGGTAGTCGCTGTCCTCACGCAGCGCCAGCGAGCGGCCGCCGTCCGCCGAGACCCGCAGGTCGCTGCCGCCGTAGAGGTGTACGTAGAGGCCGTCGTCACCCAGTGCCGCGGCCCGTTCGTGGAAGCGCGCCAGCGTACGCGCGATGTTCGGCGGGCAGCAGAAGCAGGTGAGATACCCCTCGCGCAGCCGCGCGTCCGAGGGCGGCGGCTCGGGCGTGGGGTGGATGGCGGTGTCGCCCGGGCGTCGCAGCGGATACGGCAGGTCGCGCACCTGGCGCAACGGGTTCGTGTAGAAGTACTCGCCGCCGGCGAGGCTGATGCTGGCCAGCAGGCTGTTGAAGGCCACCTGCTCGATCACGTCGGCGTACTTCGCCTCACCCGTGAGCGACAGCATCCGCTCGCTCCACAGGATCATGCCGATGTTGGCGCACGACTCGTTGTGGGCCGTCGTGTGCGGCAGCTGGTACGGCCGGCCGTATGCCTGGTGGACCCGGCTGATCTGGTTCTGCCACGGATACCCGTCGGGTGACGCGCCGTCGTACAGCGCGCCGCAGCCACCGGTGAGGTAGAGCTTCGTGTCGACGACGTCGAGCCACAGCCGCTCCAGGACCGCGGCGAGCTCCTGGTCGCCGGTCTCGGTGACGAGATCCGCGAGGCCCGCGTAGAGGTAGTTGGCGCGAACGGCATGTCCGGCCACCACGGTCTGCTCGCGCACCGGCAGCCGGTCCTGGTTGTCGTCGCCGCCCTGGAAGTCGTCGCGTACCCGGACGAAGGCCTCGGCCAGCCGGAGGCAACGCTCGTCCCCCGTGGCCCGGTAGAGATCGACCACCGCCATGTAGTGCGACGGGCAGATCGCGCTGCGGGCGAGCTCGAGGGGCTTGTCGGCGGCGAGGTGTTCGAGGTAGCCGGCGGCCTTCTTCGCCACCTCGAGCAGCGTGGTCGAACCGGTGACCTCGTAGTGGCGCACTCCGGCGGTGATGAGGTGGCCCAGGTTGTAGGTCTCGAAGTGGAAGCGGTCGGCCAGCTCCGACACGCTCTCCTGGTTGCGCGCGGCGATGATGGTCGGCGTGTGCAGGTAGCCGTCCTCGCGCTGTACCGAGGCGATGAGCGCGGCGATGTCCTCGACGGTGGCGGCGAGCTCCGGGTCCGGGTCGGTGCCGAGGCACGAGATCGCCGCTTCCAGCCACTTGTAGAGGTCGCCGTCCATGAACGGCGGGCCGGAGTGACGGCCCGGCTCGAGGCCGGCGGCGATGCGGAAGTTCGCGAGGCCGGGACTGACCTGCGGGTTCCGCAGCGACGCCCAGATCTGGGGGATCGTCACATCGCGCGTACGGCCGCGGACCTCTCCCCAGAAGCCTCCCGTCCAGCGGGCGTTGTCGGCACCGAGCGGCCTCAGCCGGGCGTGCGCCCGGAGCGCTGTCGTGGCAGGCATCGAGGGTTCCTTCCGAAAGGGCATCAGTCTCGTCGTGGGGTCGCTGAGCCGGCAACCAGGCGTGGTCCTGCGGTCAGGTTACGGCCGCATGCAAGTTCTCGCAAGCCTGCATGGAAATGCAGAAAGCCGCGTTGAAATGAATAGAAATTCAAGATTGACTGTTGACACACCCGCATTCCGAGCTTACTGTCGTGCGTCGAACCCCGTAGCCGCGTGGTCGCCGTCAAGGAGGACGTCATGGTCAGCCGCCGTAACCGCCGGAAGCCGACGGCAGCCGGTCTCGCACTCGTCACCGTCGTGACCCTCTCGGCCTGTGGTGGCGACGACGCCACCGACGGTGGTGCCGGCGGGGATCCCGAAGCGTTCACAGTACTGACGGCCAACGAGAACGCGACGCTCGAGGCGCAGCTCACGGCCCTCGCCGAGAACCAGTGCAAGGCCGAGAACGAGGCCCTGCCGATGGAACACCAGAAGACGGCGCAGGCCGACACCGTCCAGAAGGTCACGCTGCTGGCGAGCCAGGACTCGTTGCCGGCGCACTTCATCGCCGGTACCGCGATGGTCCGGCCCGACGGCGACCTCGGCGCCGCGGGGAAGGTCGTCGACTACGAGGAACTGCTCACCGAGGCCGGGGCGTGGGACAACATCCTGCCCGCGGCCGCGTCGACGGTGGAGCACATCTACGGCGGCATGGTCTCGTTGCCGTACCAGTACAACCTCGAGGGCATCTGGTACAACAAAGCGATCTTCGCCGAGGTTGGGCTCTCCGAGCCGCAGACCTTCGACCAGCTGCTCGCCGCCGGCGAGGAACTCCTCGCGGCCGGCCACCAGCCGTTCGCGCAGGCAGGCGCAGCCGGATGGCCGCTGACACGGATCATCGGGATGTACATCTTCCGCAACGTCGGCCCCGACGCCATGGAGAAGATCCGCGACGGCGAGGCATCCCTCACCGACCCGGAGTACCTCGCCGGTGCCGAGGCACTCCAGCAGATGGCCGAGAGCGGCTTCTTCGGCGAGGGATTCATCTCGCTCGAGCCCGATGCGGCGACGGCGGCGTTCCTCAGCGGCCGGGCGGCCATGAAGTACGACGGCACCTGGGCGCTGAGCAACATCAACGACGAAGAACAGAACCAGATCGGCCTCGAGAACGTCGGCTTCATGCCGTTCCCCGACGTCGAAGGCGGCGCGGGCAGCGTCGACCAGTGGCCCGCGAACGCCGGCGCGGCGATGGCGGCCAACCCGGACACCGCCGGACCCAAGGTCACCGCCTGGTTGGAGTGCATCGCCGAGAACTACGGAGAGCAGGCGCTGTCCGACGCCGGCGTCCTGTCGGGCTTCCGCGTCAACGGCGAGGTCACGGACATCCCGGAGACCACGAAGCTCGTGCAGGAGAAGATCGCGGAGATCGACGAGACCGTCGCCTGGTTCGAAGCCCTCTTCGACGCCAAGTCCAACTCGCTCGCGTCGACGAACGTGACCCTGCTGACGACCGGTCAGATGACGCCCGAGCAGTACATGACCGAGCTCCAAGCGAGCATCGACGCCGCCCGCTGACCCGAGGAGCCGGACCGCCCACCACGAAGGCCACCGCCATGAATCGCGTATTCGGAGACCGCAAGACGATCCTGATCCTCTTGCTGCCGACGCTGGCGATCTACGTTCTCTTCAAGGTCGTACCCGTCGCGTGGTCCCTGGGCCTCTCGTTCTTCGAAGGCAACACCCTGCGCGGCTTCGAGTTCGTCGGCTTCGACAACTTCACGACGTTCTTCTCCGACGGGGCGGCGCTGCAGTCGCTGCGAGTCAGCGTCATGTTCGCGATCCTGGCCACGATCGGCCAGGTCACGTTCGGATACCTGCTGGCGCTGCTCTACGTCTTCGTGCTGCGCAAGGGTTCGGCGTTCCTGCGGACCGCGGTGTTCTTCCCGATGGTGCTCCCGACCGTCGCGGTGGCGCTGCTCTTCCGCAGCTTCGTCTCCGTCGGTGACACCCAGGGCCCGGTCAACGAGATCATCAACGCGGCGGGAGGCGAGAGCGTCGAGTTCATGGCGTCCACCTCGGGCACCATGGCCGTCGCGCTCGCGATGACGCTGTGGAGCTCCATGGGGTTCTACGCCGTCCTGCTGTACACGGGCCTCCTCGACATCCCCGACGAGGTGATCGAGTCCGGGCGGCTGGACGGTGCGAGCGGCCTGCGGCTGGTGCGCCACATCATCATCCCGCTGTCGCTGCCGATCCTGCTGTCCTCGATCATCTTCAGCCTGAACGCCACCCTGAAGGTCTTCGACAGCCTCCTCGCGCTCAACAACGGCGGCCCGGGAACCTCCACGGCGCCGCTGACCCTGTACATGTACCGGACCGCTTTCGAATACGCCGAGTACGGCTACGGCAGCACGATCGCACTCGTGCTGACCCTGCTGTGCCTCGTGTTCACGCTGACGGTCTTCCGGTCGTCCCGCCAGCGGGTGGAGGACTGACATGACCACCACGCCGAGCCTCACCGAGACCCTGCCGCCGGCCCCGGCACCGGGACTGCGGCCCCGGCAGCCGGCCCGCCGCCGGGCCCGGCGCGCGCTGCGTCGCGTTCCCGTCTGGGGCGCCGTCGCGCTGCTGCTCGTGATCGTGATGTACCCGATGGTGTGGATGATCTTCGGATCGTTCAAGACGCCCACCGAGTTCTTCGAGAACCCCGCGTGGGCGCTGCCGGAGAGCCTCAGCTTCGACAACTACGTCACGGCGCTCACTCGCGGCAATGTCGCCATCAACTACCGCAACAGCATGCTGGTGACGCTCCCGTCGGTGTTCCTCATCATCATCCTCGGGGTGGCGGCGGGCTACGCGCTGGAGATCATGATCTGGAAGGGACGGCACAACACCCTGCTGTTCGTCCTCGCCGGCATCATGGTGCCGGGGCAGATGATCCTCGTGCCGCTGTTCACGGTGTACTTCCAGATCGGGCTGACGAACACACTGTGGCCGCTCATCCTCACGTACACGGCGATGGGCCTGCCGCTGACGACCTTCCTGATGGCCGCCTACTTCCGGTCGGTGCCACGGCAGATCTTCGAGGCGGCGACGGTGGACGGGGCCAGCCCGCTGCGGTCGTTCTTCCTGATCGGGCTGCCGCTCATGCGCAACGCGATGCTCACCGTCGGCCTGATCCAGTTCTTCAGCGTCTTCAACGACCTGCTCATCGCGCTGACGTTCACCACCGATCCGGAGCTGGCTACGATCCAGCTGGGCTTGCTGAGCCTGAGCGACGAGTACGGCTCCACGCAGTACGGTCCGCTGTTCGCCGCCATCAGTGTCAACATCGTGGTGCTGCTCATCGTGTTCGCGTTCCTGAACAAGAAGATCATGGCGGGCCTGGCCGCCGGTTCGTTGAAGGGGTGACCGAGTGACCGAATCCGCACCGCGCGTCGCGTTCGTCCACACCGGGGCGGTGGTCATCCCGCCGGTGGCCGAGCTGGCGCGCCGGCACCTGCCCGCGGCCACGACGGTGAACTACCTCGACGACAAGATCGTTGCCGACCTCGGCGATCCGCAGCGGGCGACGTCCGTGCCCGCGCGGCTCGAAGCGCTGGTGAGCGCCGCCCGCGACGCCGGCGCGGACGTCGTCATGCTCACGTGTTCGTCCATCTCCGACCTGGCGGCTCCGACGGCGGCAGCCGCCGGCATCCCGGTGCTGCGGATCGACGAGGCGATGGCCGACGCCGCCGTCGCGACCGGTGAGCGCATCGCCGTCCTGGCCACCCTGCCGACTACCTGCGCACCCACCACTGCACTCATCGAGGAGCGGGCCGCGCTCGCCGGCCGCTCCCCGGCCATCACGAGTGAGGTCGTCGACGGCGCCTTCGCCGCGGTGGCGGGTGGGGACCGCGGAACGCACGACCGTCTCGTCGCCGAAGCCATCGAGCGGGCCGCGCGTGACGCCGACGTGGTCGTCCTGGCTCAGGCGTCGATGGCGAGCGCCGCTGAGGGTGTCGTCGTCGACGTGCCGGTTCTGACCAGCCTGGAGCCCGGCATCCGCCGGCTGCGCGAGGCCGTCGACGCGTTGTGACGCCCGGCCGGTCGCGCCCGCCCCGGGGGGGTACCGCGGGCTGTCCACCTGATCGTCGATGTGTCGCCTGATCGGGCTCGCGACGACGATCAGGTGACGACAGCACCGGGGGCGGGGCGGATTTGGGCACCTGATCGTCTCCAGCATGTGGACACGAAACGATCAGACGACGTCCGCACAGCAATCGGGCGCAATCGGTCACCTGATCGTTCTCGCCCGGACCCGGCCTCGTCGGAACGCGGAAAACGGGCCGCGGACGTGACACAGACCCACGACGCGGCGTACACCCAACACCCCGACACCCGACGCGTAGCGGCAGGGTCAGGCGCGAGCCGTGAGTTCGTTCGCCGTGCGGAGGTCGGTGACCAGGGTCGTGACCCACCCGCCGCTCAGAGCGCCGTGGATGGCGTCGAGCTTGCGGCTCCCGCCGGCGATGCCGACGCGGCGGGGGATGCGGGTGAGGTCGTCGACGGGGATCGCGATGATCCGGTCGTCGAGGTCACCGTGGACGAGTGAGCCGTCCGCACGGAAGATGCGGTGGCAGATGTCGCCGACCGCACCGTCGTCGACGAGCGCGCGGCGTTCCTCCGCGGCGAACGCGTTGCCGCTGGTGGCCAGGACGTCGGACGGCTCGATGCTGCCGATGCCCATGATGCTCATGGTCAGCTCGCGCCAGTGCCGGGTGACCTCCTGCATGGACGGATCGGAGAGCAGGCTGTCGCGGATGGCGGGACTCGCGACCACGCCGGGAGCCTGGACGTAGACGGGTTCCGCGCCCAGCATGCGGGCGAGCTCGCCGAGGATGCGGTTCGAGTGGCTCTGCGCCTCGGGAGCGCCGATGCCGCCGAGCAGCTGGACGACCTCGGTGGCGCCGCGGACGGTGAACGGCCGGAGGCGGTCGACCATCGCGAGCACGGTCTGGCTCCAGGAGGACACCCCGATGCGGTCGCCGCCGGACAGGGTCGCCTCGAGATACGCGGCCGCGCCGGCTCCGATGGCGGCCAGCAGTTCGGCTTCGTCGGCGTCGGACTCGACGTCGACGACGACCGCCTCGGCGATGCCGTACTGCTCCTCCAGCCGCTCCTCGAGGTCCGCGTAGACACCGGGGGCGACGGTGACGGTGGTGCGGACGATGCCGACGGCCTCGGCACGTTTGAGCAGCCGGGACACCTTCGCCTGTGAGATATTGAGCGCAGCCGCGATGTCCGCCTGGCGGACACCCCGCTCGTGATACATGCGGGCGACCTTCGTTAGCAGGCGCACTTGGCCGTCTTGGGGGCGCGAACTGCGCGCTTTGGACACGTCGGCTCCGATCGTGGCGACGATCCCGCCGCGGATGGTATCGGGATTCGCTGACGAAAGGATATTCATCCTGGACGCAGGGGCCAAGTCGCCGAACCGGCCGGCGCCGGACCGGCGCAGGGTCAGCGCGGGAGGGTGACGGTTCTGGTGTGCGTTCCCGGCGGAAGGGTCTCCTCGTCGCGTCCCTCCAGTTCGAGGATCGCTTCGGTACCGACCGGCACCACAGCCTCGACGTGCAGCACCGTCCCGTCGAGGCGCCACGAGATGGCCGCCTCGCCGTACGGGGTGAGGTGACGCGCGGAGGCCCACGTCAGCCCGCCGCCGGGCCGGGGCGCGAGGCGCAGGCGCCGATAGCCGGGCTCCGCCGGGGCCAGGCCCGCGACGACGCGGTGCATCCAGTCGGCCACGGCGCCCAGCGCGTAGTGGTTGAACGACGTCATGGTGCCGGGGTTGACGGTGCCGTCGGGCAGCAGTGAGTCCCACCGCTCCCACACGGTGGTGGCGCCCATCGCCACCTGGTACAGCCACGACGGGCACTCGCGCTCGAAGAGCAGGTCGTACGCGGTGTCGGTGCGGCCCGCGTCGCTCAACGCGTCGGTGACGAGCGGCGTGCCCACGAAACCGGTCGCGATGCGGTTGCCCGACTTGTGTACGAGCTCGGCCAGCCGGTTCGCCGCCGCGGACCGGCGGTTCTCGTCCGGGATCAGGTCGAACCGCAGCGCCAGGGCATACGCGGTCTGGGCGTCGCTGGTCATCGTGCCGTCGTCGAGAACGTACGCCGCCGCGAACGCCGCGGCGACCTCGTCGGCCAGAGCGTGGTAGTGCTCGGCCTCCGCACCGCGGCCGAGAGCCTCGGCCATCCGCGCGACCGTGCGCGCCGACCGCGCGAAGTACGCCGTCGCGACCAGGTAGCGGTCGGTGCGCGCGTCCGCCGGGTCTTCGGGAGGAGCGGCCGGGTCCAGCCAGTCGCCGAGCTGGTAGCCGGTGTCCCACAGTCGGGACGGACCGGACAGGCACTCCATAAGGTCCACCCAGCGGCGGGCGCTGTCGAACTGCGCGTCGAGTACACCGAGGTCGCCGAACCGCTCGTAGAGGGTCCACGGAAGCAGGGTGGCGACATCGCCCCAGGCGGCACCCGGGCGCAGCGGCGTCCACTTGTCGCGCGCCGGGATGACGGGCACGTACCAGGGCACCGTCCCGTCGGGAAGCTGCTCGACCGCGACGTCGCGCAGCCAGCCCGACAACATGCCGGCCACGTCGAACAGGTACGACGCGGTGGGGCCGAAGACCTGGATGTCGCCGGTCCAGCCGACCCGTTCGTCGCGCTGCGGGCAGTCGGTCGGGAGGTCGACGAAGTTGCCCCTCATACCCCACACGACGTTGTCGTGCAGGCGGTTGAGCATGGGGTCGGACGTCTCGAACCACCCGGTGCGCTCGAGGTCGGTGTGGACGACTCGGGCGACGATCGCGCCGTCGCGCGCCGCGGCGTCGAGATCGCCCGGCCAGCCGGACACCTCGACGTATCGGAAGCCGTGGAACGTGAAGCGCGGCTCCCACGTCTCCCCGTCCGCGCGCCCGGCGAACGTGTAGGTGTCGGTGGAACGCGCGTCGCGCAGGGGCCGCGTGTACAGCTCGCCGTCCTGGAGCACTTCCGCGGTGCGCAGGGTCACCGACGAACCGGCCGAGCCCGTCGCACGGATGCGGACGCGGCCGACGAGGTTCTGGCCGAAATCGACGATGCGGCGGCCGCTGGGGCTCGTGAGCACCGCGACGGGTGTGACCTCCTCGGTGCAGCGGACCGGCGGGGCCGTCGGGGCCACGAGGGTCGCGGGGTCGCGGTGGCGCACCGAGACGCCCTCCCAGGTGCTGTCGTCGAAGCCGGGGCCGGACCACCCCGGCTGTTCCTCGCGGGCGTCGTAGTCCTCGCCGTCGTAGATGCCGCTGCGCAGGATAGGGCTGGGCGCGGCGCGCCAGGAGGGGTCGGTGGCGATCACCTCGCGGGTCCCGTCGTCGTACGTCAGCTCCAGCTGCCCGAGGAACGACAGGTCGTAGCCGTAGAGGTTCCGGAAGCCGCCGCGCCAGCCCAGCCGGCCGCGGTACCAGCCGTCGCCGAGCCACGCACCGACGGCGTTCGCGCCGGGCCGCACGAGCGCGGTGACGTCGTAGGTGTAGTAGCGCAGCCGTTCGCGGTAGACCGTCCACCCCGGCGAGAGAGTGTCGTCGCCGACCCGCTCGCCGTTGATCTCGGCCTCGTAGAGCCCGTGCGCCGTCGCGTACAGCCGGGCGCGCACCAGGCCGGCCCGCGCCTCGAACTCACGCCGGACGATCGACGGGCGGCGCTCGTCGGAGGCCGGGTCCTCGTTCCACAACGCGCCGACCGGCCGCGCGACCCAGTCGGACGGCTCGAGGAGGCCCGCCTCGAGGGTGGTCGGCTCCGACACCGCGGACCATGACCCGTCGTGGCCACGCACCGCGACCCGGACCGTCGCCGTCTCCCGCGACCGCAACGGTGCCGCCGGCCACGGAACCAGCACCTGCTCGGCCGACTCCACCTCGAACGAGTGGGTGGCGCCGTCGCGGCCGACGTCGATGCGGTACGCGGTCTGCGTCCAACCGGGCGGAGCCGACCGGACCCGCCACGACAGCCGCGGCGTGCGTTCGCCGATGCCCAGCGCTTCCCGGAGGTGCTCGATGCGGGGCGCGTCGACGATGGCCGCCATGCCGGTCTCCCTCGTGGATCGAAACGATTCAAGATAGTCTAGAGGCCGCTGCCGTCGCCGTGCTGACCGGCGGCATGCGTCCCGTTCCACAGGCGGCTGAACAGGAGTTTCACGTGATCGGCGTCACCGGTAGCGGCGGCAAGCTCGGTCGTGCCACGGTCGCGCGTCTGCGGGCCGACGGCCTCGAGGTCATGGGCTTCGACCTGGCGGGCGCGCCGGGCGCAGGGTTCACCCGCGTCGACCTCACCGACTTCGGCCAGACGCTCGACGCGTTCCTGTCGGTCACCGCCCGCCACGACGGCCTCGACGCACTCGTGCACCTCGCCGCGATCCCCGTGAACGGGCTCGTGCCCGACGCCGCGACCTTCCACAACAACCTGACGGTCTCGTTCAACGCGCTCTTCGCCGCCCATCGTGCCGGCATCCGCACCATCGTCCTCGCGTCGAGCATCACGGCCATGGGGTTCCCGTTCGACGAGGCGCCGCCCGCTCTCCCCGTCGACGAGACGTACACCCGTGCCACCAACACCTACGGGCTGGGTAAGGTGGCCGAGGAGGCGATGGCGGCGCAGCTCGTCACGTGGGCGGACGGTACCTCGATCACGGCCCTGCGGTTCACGAACGTCGTCGCCGAGGACGAGTACGCCACCTTCGACCGCGCCGGCGACCCGGGCTACCGCCGCGACCTGCTCGGTTCGTGGATCGACGCGCGCGACGGCGCCCAGGCCGTCGCGCTGGCACTCGCGGCGGCACAGCCGGGATTCGAGGTGTACAACGTGGCGGCGCCGGAGTCCGGTTCGCGCATTCCGTCCCGCCAGCTGGCCGCGCAGTGGTTCCCCGGGACGCCGGTCGCCGACGACCTCGGCGAGTTCGAGTCGCTCATGTCGACCCGCAAGATCCGGGAGCGGCTCGGGTTCGCCGCCGTCCACGACTGGCGCTGACGGCGACCCGCCAGTCGCCGCGCCGTCACAGCGACGACCACGCCACCGCGATGCCCCGGCGTTCGGGGAGCGCGTAGCCGCCGACGTCCACCGGTGCCTCCAGCCGGTGGACCGCGCAGTAATAGTGGTGCAGCCGGTCGTGGTGGCGGATCACCGCGGGCTTGTGGGCGTGCCAGTCGTCGATGCCGCCGGCAGCTCCCACGTCGACCAGCACATCGCCGGTCTTGGTCCACGTGAGGAGGTCGTCGGAGACGGCGGCCAGCTCGCGCGCGTGGCCGTCGCCGCCGAGTCCGAAGTAGAACATCACCCACGTGCCGTCGGGCGCCCGCAGCACGCACGGGTCGGAGGCGAACCGCTCGTCCGGAGTGCCCGGCCCGCCGTGCGGCAGCAGCGGCTCGTCGCTGACGCGCCGCCACCGCACCAGGTCGTCCGAGACCGCCGCGCCGGTCTGCTCGACCCAGCGGCCGTCGTCGCGGTCCTTGGCGTTGTAGAAGAGCCAGTACCGCCCGTCGTGGCGCAGCAGCCAGGACTTGTAGAGCCCGCCCCGCTCCCAGCCGGCGCCGTCCTCGGGCCGCAGCAGCTCGCCGTACTCCTCCCAGTGCCGCAGATCGCGGCTGCGCACGATGCCGATGACGGCCGAACCGTGCTCGTACCCCACCTGCGGGTAGGCGTGGTAGGTGCCGTAGTACCAGCCGTCGACGGTGAGCAGTTCGCCGTCACCGGTGAGGTCGTTGTCCCGCATGATCGACGTCAGGGCGGTGTTGTAGCGGCGGTGCTCCGAGGCCGGGTCGCGGGGGAGGACGAGCTGGAGGCCCGACCACGCCTGGCCGTCGTGCCACGCCAGGCCGGTCTGGTAGCCGATGCCATCCCAGCCGACGACGGTCATGCCCAGCTTGCCGCCGCGGCGGAAGACGAACGGACAGTCGACGCCGTGGCTGTTCCAGTCGCCGGCTCGCCAGGTCGGGGCCAGGACCAGCTCCGCGGCGCGGTCCGTGGGTCTGACGTAGGGCGGCAAGACGGGCATGAGGCACTGCTCCAGAGGTGGTGAGCGCGTTGACACGGCCGAGCGGATCTGATCGGATTGAAACGTGTCAATGCATGATAGCGGGCCGGCCATCGACCGCCGCGAGCTCGTCGGCCGACACCGCGTTCATCTGACCTCACCTGCACCAGAATCCCCGCTCAGCGTGGGCAACGGAGACTTCTGCTTCACCGCGGACTGCACCGGGCTGCAGACCTTCGCCGACTGGCACACCAGGGCCAGCGCGCGGCGCGACGGTCGCAGCGCGACACCGCTCGGCACGCAGTCGTCCTGGGCCTTCCACTGGGCGCCGAACCCGGACGGGGTCACGCTCGCCGACACCGAGCGTCCCTACGCCGCCCCGGGCGGCCGCGAGCTGCGCTTCCCGGTGGCCTACGAGTGGCGGCTTTCCGACGAGGAGGCCCGGCGAGTCCAGCCCGCGGGTTACTACTTCTGGACCAACCCGCAGCGGCTGCACCTGGGCCGGGTCGCCTACGTGCTGCGTTCACCGCACACGCGGGAGCCCTTGCTGACGCCGGAGCCCATCGACGCGGTCGACCAGACGCTCGACCTGTGGTCCGGCGCCCTGAACAGTGCCTTCTCGCTCGAAGGGCGTCGCACCACCACCCGCACCGCCGTCCATCCGCACCGTGACGTCCTCGCCGTGCACGCCGCGTCCGAGCTGTTCGCCGCCGGGGATGCGCGGCTGCGGATCTCCTTCGGCGCGGTGGACGACACCTTCGAGGCCGAGGAGCGCCGCGACGACCCCGGGGCGCACGACAGCTTCGTCGAGATCAGCGACGACGGCCGGGCCGTGGTCGTCCGGCGGGCCGTCGACGACGCCCGCTACGCCGTGCGCGCACACGTCGCCGGCGCCAGGTTCGAGCACACCTCTCGCCACGCCATCGACATCGTGCCGGCGGCCGGCGACGTCCACCTGGTGGTCGAGTTCGCGCCGGAGCCCTCCTACAAGCCGCTCCCCAGCGCCGCGGCGGTGTTCGCGGCGTCCACGCAGCAGTGGGAGCGCTTCTGGACCTCCGGCGCCGTCGTCGACTTCAGTGGTAGCAGCGACCCTCGGGCGGCCGAGCTCGAACGCCGGGTGGTCCTGTCGCAGTACCTCACGGCCATCCAGTGCGCGGGCGCGCTGCCGCCGCAGGAGAGCGGCCTGGTCTGCAACTCGTGGGCCGGCAAGTTCCACCTCGAGATGCACTGGTGGCATGCCGCCCACTTCCCGATGTGGGGCCGGCCGGAACTGCTCGAACGAAGCCTGGAGTGGTACCGCGCCATCCTCCCGGCCGCGCGCCGCAACGCCGAACGTAACGGCTACCGCGGGGCGCGCTGGCCGAAGCACGTCGGCCCGGAGGGCGTCGAGAGCCCCAACGACATCGGGCCACTCCTGGTCTGGCAGCAGCCGCACCCGGTGTACTTCGCCGAGCTCGTGTACCGCGCCCGCCGCGACGACCCGGCCGTGCTGGACACCTACGCCGACCTGGTCGACGAGACCGCGCACTTCCTCAGCTCGCTGCTGTGGTGGAGCGACGGCGAGGCGCATCTCGCCCCGCCGGTCATGCCCGCGCAGGAACGCTACGACGCCGCCACCACCTGGGACCCGACGTTCGAACTGGCCTACGTCGCGTGGGCGCTGCGGGTCGCCTGCGAGTGGCGCCGTCGGCGAGGCCAGGAGGTTCCCGACGCGTGGGTGCGTGCCACCGAGGGGATGACCTCGCTGCCCGTGACGGCGGACGGGCGCTACGAGGCCGTCCGCGGGCAGAGCGCCGTCATCGACCACCCGTCGCTGCTGGGGGCGCTCGGCTTCGTGCCGGCCTCGCCGCTGGTCGACCGCGACACCATGTCCGCGACGCTCGACTGGGTCCTCGAGGCCTGGGACTGGCAGACCACGTGGGGGTGGGACTTCCCGTTGATCGCCATGTGCGCCCGCGAGCTCGGACGGCTCGACCTCGCGTTCGACATGCTGCTGTCGCCGCGGCCGCGCAACCGCTACCTCGCCAACGGGCACAACTTCCAAGTGCCGAATCGCCTCCCGCTGTACCTGCCGGGGAACGGCGGGCTGCTCGCGGCGATCGCCATGCTCGTCACCGACAAGACCGGCGCCGTCGCATCGGACCTGCCCGAGGGCTGGGCCATACGGGCCGAGGGTTTTCCCCCGCGCCCATAGACCCCCGGCCGCCCCGAAATGATCACGTCCACCATGGGTGTGTTCGCTGCACCAGGCATGCTTGCCTGCCGAAGCGGGAGTTCGCCTGGGGTGGCCCGGTGTGCCGACCGCGCACGGCGCCACCGTGAGTACCGGCATCAGCGGCCGCTGTCCGGGGCCGGGTTGGCCGGACTTTGATCGCAGCGTCCGACGTCGATAGCGCGCTCCGTGCCGGGAGGACGGAATCCGCCCGCCGTTGCGGTTGTGGCTATTGAAGTCCGCGGCCCGCTATTGCGGTCAGCGCCCGCCGGACAGCACGGCGACCCCTAACCCCCGCCTCCGGCGAAACGAAATGATCACGTGGACCATGGGTGTTCCCGCTCCACCAGGAATGCTCGCCGCGTGAAGCGGGACGGCGCCTGGTGTGGTGGCCGCTCCGCCAACACCAGTGTCATAGGCCGAGATAGTGCGCGACGGCGTGCTCCACCTCGGCGATCTCGTCGCGATCCAAGTAGGCGACCGGATCGCCATGAACGTAGGTGACGTCGATCGTGCGGATCTGATCGACCAGAAAACGTGTCTTCGTGCCCATGATTTCCAGCTCCGGGCGGAACACCGCAGGCTGGGCACCCGTCGACGTCGGCACCACCGTGACGACACTCCACGGCATCGAGCTGAGGCTCATCACCACCGCGTAGCGCCGCCTGCGCTGCTCGTGACCGCGCTTCGCGTCACCAAGATCCACCCGGTAGACCGCTCCGCGGATCACCACGCATCCTGTTCGGCGGTGAGATCTTCATCGCTGAGCCGCTCGGCGTCGGCACGAGCCTGCTTGACCCAGACCTCCCGTTCCAGCAGCCGCAAAGCGCGTCGGATCACGTCGCTCTTGCGCTCACCGCTGCGCATCGCGGCCCGGATGATCTGGTCATCCTCTTCCGTAGGTCTGAAGCCGATCGTTGCCGCCATGCGACCAGACTAATCCTCACGTGCAACAAGAGTCGAGCAATTGTTGCACAGCCGGAAGTCAGCCCTTGACGGCTCCCGACGTCACGCTGCTCATCACCATGCGGCGGAAGAACAGGAAGAGCACGATCAGCGGGATGGTCGCGAGCAGTGTCGCCGTCATGACGACCGGGTAGTCGCTGGTGCCATGGCTGCCGTTGAGCTGCTGCAGCGCCACCGGCAGCGTGTACTTGGCGGAGTCGTTGAGCACCAGCAGCGGCCACAGGTACTCGTTCCAGTTCCACATGAACTGGAACACCGTGAAGCCCGCGATGGCCGGCCGTAGCGCCGGTGCGCCGACGTGCCAGAACACCCGGAGGAACCCGGCGCCGTCGACCCGGGCGGCCTCGATGACCTCGTCCGACACCGCTTCGCGGGCGGCCTGGCGCATCCAGAAGATCCCGAACGCACTGGCCGCCCCGGGGACGATCAGCGGGAGGTAGGTGTTGATCCAGCCGAGTTCGACGTAGATCTGGAACATCGGTACCAGCATGACCCCGGTGGGAAGGGTCATCGTCACCAGCAGGATGGCGAACAGCCAGTCGCGGCCGGGGAACCGGAACTTCGCGAACACGAAGCCGGAGAGCGCCGCGATGGCGACGGTGACGGTCGTGGCCACGACGGAGACGAAGACGGAGTTGAGGAACGCCTGGTGGAAGTTGACGCTGCCGAACAGCCGGCCCATGTTCTCGAACAGCTGGCTGCCGGGGATGAGCCGGGGCGGGCTGCCGAAGATCTCCGACGTCCGGCTCGTCGACATCACGACCAGCCAGTAGAAGGGGAACGCGAAGAGTGCCGCGGCCGGGATCAGCACGACGTGCTGGACCCACATCCGCTGCCGCGGCCGCCGGGGACGGAGCTTCTCGGCGCGCGTCTGCGGAGGACGCGTTCTCACGGGGAGCGACGTCACGACAGCTCCTTCCGGCGCTTGGCGATCACCCGGGCGTTGAGGACGGCGAGCAGGATGAGCACCACGAAGATGCCCCAGCCGATGGCGGTGGCGAACCCGAGATCGGTCGGCACTGTCTGCAGCGTCGCGCCCATGTACCGCACCTGCAGGAACATCATGGTGACGACGGAGTCGTTCGGCCCGCCCAGGCCGTTGGTCAGCACCTGGGGCTCGGTGAAGATCTGGAACCCGCTGATGGTGCCGGTGACGGCGACGAAAGCGACCGTGGGCAGGATCATCGGGACGGTGATGGAGCGCAGGATCCGCCAGGAACCGGCGCCGTCGAGCCGGGCCGCCTCGTAAAGCGACGGCGGGATCGAGGAGATGCCGGCCAGGAAGATGACGACGAAGTAGCCGAAGCTGCGCCAGAAGATCATCAGGGAGACGACGAAGCGCACCCCCCACTCGGTGGTCATCCAGGGCACCGACGCCAGCCCGATCCACTCGAGGAACGTGTTGATGATGCCGTACTCGTTGGAGAACAGCGACTGGAACACGATCGCCACGGCGACGATGGACGTCACCTGCGGCAGGAAGAACATGGTCTGGTACCAGCCGCGGGCGCGCAGCTTCGGCGAGCTGAGCAGGGCCGCGGCGCCCAGAGACGCCAGGATCACGGGGATCTGCGCGCTCAGGAAGATGATGACCGTGTTGCCGAGAGCCTTGGTGAACTCGCCGGAGCTGAACAGCCTGGTGAACTGGTCGGCGCCGACCCACTCGATGTCGCCGAGGCCGTCCCACGACACCATCGAGAGGTAGACGGCGAACCCGAGGGGGAACAGCCCGAACGCCGCGAAGAGGATGTAGAACGGCGAGATCGCGAGGTATTCGCGCCAGTAGCGCAGCAGCGTCTTCTTGCGTCGACGGGTCGGGGTCGCCCCGGCGCGGCGCGGCGTTGCGGTCTGCGTCATGAGCCCCTCCGCGGCGACGGAGCCGGAATCGGCCCCGTCGCCGTCCGCGAGTGTCGGATCACAGTTCGGCGTTCGCCTCGACGAGCGACTCGTAGACCTCCGCGGGGTCGTTGTTCGAGCTCGCCAGGTCGTTGAGCGCCACGAAGAACGCGGCCGCGATCGTCCCGCTGTTGGGGGCCTGGTAGACCAGCGGCGCGTCGGTGGCCGTCTGGGCGAGGACGCCGAGGGTGTCCTGCCCGCCGTAGAATTCCTGCGGCGTCGCGACGTCGGGGTCGGAGTGGACACCCGTCGACGCCGGGAACAGCCCCTTGTCGAGGTAGCCCGCCTTCTGGAACTCCGCACCGCCGATGTACGCGGCGAGCTCACGCGCCTCGTCCGGGTGGTCGCTCGCGGCGAGGGCTGCGACGTACGAGCCGCCGGTGGCGACCGGGCCGCCGGGCACCGTGGTGACGCGCCAGCTGCCGGCCTGCTGCTCGCCGGCCGACTGCAGGATGCCGTCCTCCCACGCGGGTCCGACGAAGCCGACGATGTCGTCCTGCGTCATGGCCGCGTTCCACTCCGGCGTGTACGGCTCGGTATTCGTGCACAGGCCGTCCTGGGCGAGAGCTGCGGACTCGACGAAGGCCTCGCGCGAGATGGGCGAGTCGACGGCGTTCACGGCCTCACCGTCCTGCTGTTCGAAGTACGCGTAGCCGTGCTGCCCGAGCCGGGCCTGGTAGTTCTGGCCGGCGTGGTCGCAGACGTACTGGCCGGCGGCGGCCGCGGCCTCGGCGAGCTCGCGGTACGCCTCCCAGGAGTTGACCTGCTCGGCGACGGCTTCGGGCTCGGACGGGTAGCCGAGTGCTTCCAGCGCCTCCGCGTTGTAGAAGAAGCCCCACGGGCCGATGTCGGTGGGCAGGGTGAGCTGCTTGCCGTCTGGGGTCTGCCCGAGCTCGAGCGCCCAGTCGATCGCGTCGCTGTCGGCCGCCTCGTCGGCCAGGTCCAGGAACTGGTCGGAGACGGTGAAGAAGGACGGCAGGTTCCCGCCCATGACGACGACGTCGGGCAGGCCGCTCTGCGACCGGATCGCCGCACGCAGCTTGTCCTCGATGTCCGGGATGTCTTGGAACGTGATGTCGTAGTCGGGGAACTGCTGGTCGAGCAGCTGTTGGACGTCGTCGGGCACCGAGTTGCTGCGGGCCCAGAGCGTCAGCTCGACCTGGCCGCCGGAGGCTTGGTCGTCGCCGCCGCATCCGGCCAGGGCGCCGGCCGCCGCGAGGGCGGCTGTTCCGGCGGCGAGCATGCGAGAGAGTCTCATCGTCGTCTCCAGTCGTGATGAACAACGGCGTCCGTCGCGGATCTGTAACGTTTCAGTGACGCGGACTCGAAACGTGCGGCCGATGCTATGGTGCATGAACATTCACGTCAACAGGATTATGCACATCAGTGTGTCAGAGTCCGACAGGGAGGCCGCCCCATGCCCCATGAGCGCTACCGACCGATCGAGCTGTCCTTCGAGGGAGACGCCGTCATCCCGGCGGACCGCACGCCCCTGACAGTCCGGTTCACGCACGAAACCGCCGGTGAGGTCGTGGTCCCGGGGTTCTGGGACGGGGAGCAGATCTATCGGGTCAGGTTCGCGCCCGAGGCGGTGGGCACCTGGACCTGGCGCAGCGAGAGTTCCGAGGGCCGCTCGCTCGCCGGTTCCGAGGGAACGTTCGACGTCGTCGCGGGGCCAGACCACGGCCCGGTCCGGGTCGCCAGCCGCTTCCACTTCGCCCACGCCGACGGCACACCGTTCCGGCCGGTCGGCACCACCGCCTACAACTGGCTGCACCAGGACGAACCGCTGTTCTCCCAGACCGTGGACGCCGTCGCCGACGCGGGCTTCAACAAACTGCGCTTCATGGTCTTCCCGCAGGCCGGCGGCTACATCGAGCACACGCCCGAGCTGTTCCCGTTCGAGCGGCCGGACGGACGGTGGGACGTCACCCGGCCGGTGATCCCGTTCTTCCGGCGCCTGGATGCCGCGGTCGGGTCGCTCGGGAAGCGCGGCGTCCAGGCGGACGTCCTGATCTTCAACGCCTACGACCGCGGCTACTTCGGGCTCAACGAGCTCACCGAGGACGAAGACGAGGTCTACCTGCGCTATCTGGTGGCGCGCCTGAGTGCATACCCGCACGTGTGGTGGTCGCTGTGCAACGAGTTCGACCAGCTCCAGCGGCCGGCGCAGCGGTGGGACCGGGCCGGCAGCCGGCTCGCCGAGCTCGACCCGCACGCGCACCTGCGCTCGATCCACAACTGGGTCGAGCTGTACGACAACAACCAGCCGTGGGTCACGCACGCGTCACTGCAGAACGGGTCCGCCACGACCGACTTCGGCCGCGCGAACCTGTACCGCGACGTCTACGGCAAGCCGGTGGTGCTGGACGAGATCAAGTACGAGGGTGACATCCCCGAGCGCTGGGGCCACCTGACGGCGCGGCAGCTCGTGCACCAGTTCTGGATCACCACCGTCTCCGGGTGCTACGCGTCGCACGGAGAGAGCTTCGTGACCGAGAGCGGCAGCCTCCACATGGTGGAAGGCGGCCCGTTCCGCGGCGAGTCGCCGGCGCGGCTGCGGTTCCTGCGCGAGATCCTCGAGGACCTCACCGTCCCCGGCCTCGACCCGATCGACAAGTGGGACGACCCCGCGCACGTGGCCGGCGTGTCTCGCCGTCAGTACGTGCAGTACCTGGGCGAGTCCGCGCCGCCGGCCTGGGCGTTCCGCCTTCCGGTGAGCTTCCCCAGCGAGCGGCCGGAGGTCGGCGACGTCTTCGAGGTCGACGTCATCGACACGTGGAACATGACGGTGACACCGGCGGGCCGCCGGTTCACCCTCACGGAGGTATTGCGCAACGACGCCTACGACCGTGACTCCGCGCCGCTGGAGCTCCCGGAAGGCGAGGCGATCGCGCTGCGGATCACCCGGGTCGAGGACTGACGTGACCTCGACCCCGGTGGATCGCGCCCGAGCCTGGCGGGCCGGCCCGCGGCTCGGCACCGCGTACTACAACGAGTACCTGCCCGACCCGGGGCGGCTGGCGGACGACCTGTCGTTGATGCGTGACGCCGGGATCAGCTGCATCCGCGTCGGTGAATCCGTGTGGTCCACGTGGGAGCCGGCCGACGGCCGGTTCGACCTCGACTGGCTCACGCCTGTCCTCGACGGCGCCGCCGGCCACGGCATCGACGTGATCCTGGGGACGCCCACGTACGCGGTGCCGCCGTGGCTGAGCCGGAAGCATCCCGAGCTCGCCGTCGTCCGGGCCGACGGGCGCGCGGTGCGGTGGGGCGCGCGACAGGAGGTGGACTACACCTCCGAGCTCTTCCGCGGCTACGCCGAGCGGGTGATCCGGGCGGTGCTGGGGCGGCACGGCCGGCACCCCGCCGTCGTCGGCGTGCAGCTCGACAACGAGCCGGGCCTGCACCTGATCCACAACGACCACGTCGTCGTGCGCTTCCGCCGGTGGCTCGCCGACCGGTACGGCGACGTCGACACCCTCAACCGGGCCTGGGGGCTCGCCTATTGGTCGCACCGGCTGTCGGAGTGGGACGACCTGTGGGAGCCGGGCGGCAACACCACGCCGGCGTACGACCTCGCGTGGCGGCGCTTCCAGGCCGAGCTCACGGCGGAGTTCATCGGCTGGCAGGCGGGAATCGCGCGCGAGCTCGTCGAGCCGGGGACGTTCCTCACGACGTGCATGGCCTACCAGCGCCCGGCCATGGACGACGTCGCCGTCGGCTCCGAACTCGACATCGCCAGCGGCAACGCGTACTACCTGGCCCAGGACGCCCTGCACGGGGCCCGCGACGGTGCCGGCGGCCAGTGGTACGCCGACGACGTCGCGCAGCTGGTGCTGCTGGCCGACCGGATGCGGGCCACGCGCGACGACGGGTTCCTGGTGACCGAGACCGGGGCCGCCTCGATCGGGCCGGCGCACCTGACCCGGCCGCCGTACGACGGTCAGCTCGCCCAGGCGGCGTGGCTGCTCGTCGCGCGCGGCGCCCGGCTCGTGTCGTACTGGCACTGGCACACGCTGCACTCCGGGGCCGAGGTGCACTGGGGCGGAATCCTCGGGCACGGCCTGAAACCGGGTCGCATCCACGAGCAGATCGCCGGTATCGGCCGTCAGTTCGCCGCCGCCGCGCCGTGGCTGGCCGACGCCGAGCCCGAGGCGGGCGTCGGCATCGTCTATGCGCACGACAGCGAGTGGATGATGGCCTTCGAGCCGCCGCTGGCCGGGCCGGGGGGTGCCGCCGACAGGGGCTCGTATGCGCGCATCGTGGGCGCGTTCGGCCGTGCGGCGCTCGACGCGGGCCACCAGGTGGGGTTCGTCAACGAGCGCCGGCTCACCGATGCCGGTGACCTGGTGCGCCGCTACCCGGTGCTGATCGCGGCCGGTTTGATCGCGGCCTCGGACCACACGCTGGCGCTGCTCGCCGACTACGTCGAGGCGGGCGGGCGCCTCGTCGTCGGGCCGCGTACCGGGTACGGCGACGACGTCGGCCGGATGCGGCCGACCGCACCGGCCCCGGCGGTGCTGCACCGACTCGCCGGCGCGGGCTACGAGGAGTTCGCGGCGCTGCCCGAGCCGGTTCCGGTCGCGGGGGTCGGCGAGTCCGGTCACGCACGCGGGTGGATGGACGCGCTCGTCGCCGGGGACGCCGAGGTCGTGGCACGGTATCGGCACCCCCACTTCGGCCGTTGGGCGGCGGTCACCCGGCGCCGGGTCGGTCGCGGGACGGTGACCATGGTGGGCACCCTGCTCGACCGGACGCTGCTGGCCCGGATCGTCGCCGAGGCGGCCGGTGCCGTGACGCCGACGCCACCGGTCTCGGTGCGGCCGCTCGAGGTGACGGCGCACTCGCTCGCGGGGCCGCACGGGCGGATCTGGGTGGTGCACAACTGGTCGCCCGAGTCTCGGACCGTGCACCTGGACCAGGCCGTGGCCTCCGTCGTCGACGACTCCCGCCATGACGCGGGCACGCCGGTCAGTCTCGGGCCGTGGGCCGTCCGGGTGTGGCGGGTGCAGTGACCCGCAGGGCCTGCCACGACAGGGCCGGGACGACCACCCGTCGCACCACCCGGTCCAGGGCCACCGCGACCGTCCGCGCCGAGGTGTCGAGGTTGGACATGAACACGACGTCGTGATCCCACTGCCGGGCGCCGACAGCCCAGACGAATCCGTCCGGGCTCTCGCCGCCGAGCAACGTCGCTGCGTCCACCCGGGCCAGCGCGGTGATCGCCGCGGCGACGGGGTACGGCGCGCCGGAGGCCGAGCGGATGCCCCGTGGGCCCCACTCCTCGAAGTAGGTCAGTCCCGCCACCCCCGGCACCGCGAGGGCGGCCGCGCCGGCGATCGTCCAGGCGGCCAGTTCCGGCGCCTGCTGACGCGGGTCGACGGCACCGGTGAACTCCGCGCCGTAGCCCTCGGTGAGGTCGGAGCGGGCCGGCCCGGCCGCGGCGGAGGCCGCCGCGTCGTTGAACCGCGGGCGCAGGGTGATGGGGCCGATGTGCACGGGCACGTCGCCGGCGTACGAGACCGCCTGCCGGGCGACGAGCCGCTGCATCGCGACCGACTCGACCAGTTGGGCGGTGCCGAGCTCATGGAACAGCGGTGTCATGGCCACGGTGACGCCGGCCAGGTCGCCGGGGAGCTGGCCGAGCCGGCGGTTCAACTCCGTGAAGTGCGACCGCGAGCCGCCCACGACGGGATGCGTCACCCCTGCCCTGGCCATGGCGTCGCGCAGCGCCGTCACGACGTCCTTCTCGGACACGTGCGAGGCGGGGTCGAAGACCGCGACGCGCTCGACGGCGAGGGGGCGCAGCCGCTCGGTGAGATCGCGCAGCAGGCTCGGCTCCGGCGGCGTCGGGAGCACGACCCGTACATCGAGCGGCAGCCCGCGCTCAGCGGCCCGGACGAGCGCGGCCGGCCAGTTCGGCGTCGCGAGGTCGAGCTCCACCAGCATCGACCGGCCGACTCGCGGCAGTCCGCGCGGTTCCGGGTCGGGCGCGGTCGAGGCGGCGACACCGATGGCGGGGAACCGGCCACCGGGCGTCAGCTCGATGCGGTCCGAGACCCTGCCGGCCGTGCCGGACGGTCTTCCGGTGACGCGCACCGTCACGCTCTGGCGAACCTGCTCGCCCGCGGCCAGCCGATAGGGAAACGGCAGCGCGAGCGGGCGGCTGTAGGTCTTGAACGAGGCGTCGGTCCAGTTGCGCTGGTCCTCCATCTCGAAGACGTCGCCGGCGAGGTCGGCCCGGATCCGCATCCCGGCGTCGTTCCACGCCAGTGCGGCGATGTCGGAGACGGGCTGATGCGGGCTGATGGTAAGCGGGAACCGCGTCGTCTCGCGCGTCCCGTCGGGGTGGGTGACGACGAGGTCCGCACCGGCCAGCCGGGGTGGATGCAGCACGACCAGGCCGGTGCGGTTGGTGTCGAACTCCCCGCCCGACACCGCGACGAACTCGACCGACAGGGTGTCGCCCCGGGCCAGCACGCGGATGGTGCCGGTCAGGTCGGCGCCGAAGCTGCGTGAGCGGACCGGCACCTCGATGCCGTCGTCGCTTTCGGCCACGGCGCCGACGGTCCATTCACCGGTCCGCCAGTCGCGATCCCGGACGACGGCACGGACGCCGCGCAGCACCGTCCGCTCGTTCCACGCCACCTGGGCCAGTTCGTCGCCACGCAGGACGAGCGACCACGGCCCGCTGCGCCAGCGGCGGGACGGCCCGCGCGACGACTCCCACGCGGTCGGCACGGCCCTACCGTTCGATGGCGTCGAGGTGCAGCATGCGGGCGAGGTTCTTGTCGAGCTCGTCGTCGCGGAAGACCTTCTTCCAGTCCTCCCTGACGATGCTCTCCCGGCCGTAGTCCATCGCGATGAGGCACGCGTCGCTGAACGGGTTGTCGCCGCGCAGGCCGTTCGCGAGCGCCACCTGGGTGTGGCCGAGCAGGATGCTGCGGGCCGCGGGCTCGGGAACGCCCATCGTGTTCACGGCCTCGTCGAGAGCCTCCTTCAGCAGCGCGCCGACCATGCATGCGATCGTCTCGACCAGCGTCGGCTCCAGCTGGGCGAGCTGCTTGACCGTGACCCAGTGGACGTCGACCACCGGCGCGTAGATGGCCCGCACGGTGGCCTCGACGATCCGCGCGGCCGCCGGGTCGTCCGACTCGACCGCGGCGATCGCGTCCTGCGGTGCCGCGATGCCGCCGAAGGTGTCGGCGTACTCCTCGGGCGTCGTGCGCTGAAGGAAGATCGACGGGTGGCACGGGTGAGCGACCGCCTGCGTGACGTCGGGCCGGGTGGTGAGCAGCCCCGCGTACGCGGCCGCGGGATCGAGCGTCAGCGCGATGGAGCCGGGCCGCATCCGCGGCACCAGGTCGGCCGTGACCGTCCGGAGCGCGAGGTCCGGCACCGCGAACACCACGATGTCGGCGTCGGCCACGGCGCTCGAGGCGTCCGTGAGCTCGCGGCCCGCGTCGAGCGTGCGCTGCTGCCCGGTGGGGGAGTTCTCGACGTAGCGGACGCGGTGGGGTGTCTTCACGAGGTTGTTCGAGATGCGCATGCCCATCTTGCCGCCAGCTCCGATGACGGCGATGGTGTAGACGTCGGTGAACGGGGTCGGTGGGGTCGTGGGGGTCGTGGAGGTCACAGCGTGCTCCTGAGGTAGTCGACGGTGATGCGGGTCCAGTCCCGCTCGGTCCGGACGGTGGTCTGGGCGTCGCCCTGCCAGGGCAGCCAGTGCTCGACGATCTCGTTGACGTCGCGTTCGCGCGGCCGGACCGTGTCGAGCAGGTGCGGGTAGTCGTGCAGGCCGCTGCCCATGGGCGCGCCGCCGTAGGTGAAGCCCACCCAGCCCGGCTGCCGGGCGAAGGCGAAGTCCTTGACGTGCACGTTGACCACCCGGCCGGCCGTCAGCTCCACGGCGTCGCGGGGCCGCTCCAGCCGGGCGACGACGTTGCCGGGGTCGAGGCAGATCCCGAGGCTCTGCTCGGCGAACGACGACACCAGCGTCATCAGGTCAGCGGTCGCGACCTGCTCGTACGTCTCCAGGGCGAGCGTGACACCGGCCGCTTCGTACGCCGGCAGCGCGGTGCGCAGCCAGTGCTCCGCCTCGGCAAGGGTCGGGCGGGTGTCCGGTCCGTACAGCATGCTGCGCACCAGGGACGCACCGAAGACGTCGGCGAGCTGGAGGAACCGGTCGAGCCGGCCGGGCTCGATGCCCTTGGTGCCCAGCTCGATGGTCAGGCCCAGGTCGCGCGCGGCCGCCGCGGCGTGCCGCAGCTCGCCGTCGCCCATCGACTCCAGCGGCGGGTAGTCGCAGATCTGGAACAGCTCCACGCCCAGTTCGCGGGTCGCCTCGAACGCGCCGACGAGCGACAGCGGATCGTCGACCCGGTCGGAGTGCTGCCAGAAGAACGCGTAGGTGCCGAGCCCGATCATGCGGGGTCCGGGGCTGGAGCGCGGCCGGCGGCGAGCGCGGCCGCCTCGTCCAGGACGGCGGCGAGCGCGCCGGGCTGGTGGGCGAACCGGCCGAGGAACAGGCCGTCGACGGCACCGTCGACGGCGGTGAGCTCGGTGAGCAGCCCGGGGCCGGCGGACCCGCCGTAGACGACGGCGCTGCCGGCGCGCTCGGCCAGCCCGTCCAGCGCGGCGCGCAGCGCCCGCCCCACCGCGGCGATGTGTGGTGCCGGTGCGGGCTCGGCAGCGCCGATCGCCCACACCGGTTCGTAGGCGACGATCACCGTGCCGGGCGGAGCGCCGTCGAGCCCGCCGCGCAGTTGCGCGACGGTGGCGGCGGCCGCGGCGTCCGGGGCGAGCCGCTCGGTCTCACCGACGCACAGCACGGGCGTGAGCCCCTGGCGCAGCGCCGCGGCGGACTTGGCCGCGACGTCGACGTCCGTCTCGCCGAACAGCCGGCGCCGTTCGGCATGCCCCACCTCGGCCAGCTCGGCGCCGACCTCGGCGAGCTCGGCGGCGCTCACCTCGCCGGTGAAGGCGCCGGGGTCGTGGCCGGCGACGTCCTGGGCGCCGACCCGCACGGTCGTGTCGGCGAAGGCACGCAGCGCCGGCAGGATCTGCAGATAGGTGGGCAGGACGAACAGGTCCACGTCGCCCGAGGCGACAGCGTGATGCGAACGGGCCAGTTCGGCGACCCGCTCGCACCACCCGGCGGCCTGGCGGTGTCCGAAGTACGTCTTCAGGCTCACGCCCACCGTGACCGTCGCGGTCATCAGCAGGAGCCCGTGGTTTCGAACTCGTCGAGGACCGCGACCTTCGCCGCCGACGCCGACGCGGGGTCGAAGCGGTAGGAGAGCCACTCCTTGACCAACCGGCGTGCCAGTTCGATGCCGATGACGCGCTGGCCCATGGTCAGCACCTGGGCGTCGTTGGAGAGTACGGAGCGCTCCACCGAGAAGCTGTCGTGCGCCGTCACGGCGCGGATGCCGGGCACCTTGTTCGCGGAGATCGCGACACCGAGCCCGGTGCCGCAGATCAGGAGCGCGCGGTCGGCGTCCCCGGCGGCGACCTGCTGGGCAGCCGCGATCGCGACCTTCGGGTACGGGGTGTGCCCGTCGGCGTCCACGCCCATGTCCACGACCGATGCGACACCGGGGTGCTGCTCGAGGTCGCGCTTGAGGGTCTCCTTGTAGTCGTACCCGGCGTCGTCGCTGCCGACGACGATGCGCAGAGGCTGGAGCACGTCAGTTCCTTCCGGTGTCGTCGAGCACGCCCGCCACGGCGGTGACCACGAGGGCGAGGGAGTGGGCGCCGGGGTCGGGGGTGCCCAGGCTCTTCTGCGCGTGCGGCCGGGCGCGGCCCACCCGCGGCAGCAGGTCCGCGGTGGCGGCGGCCGCTCTGGTGGCGGCGGCCGCAGCGTCGGTCCATGCCGCCGGGAGCGACGCCCCGGCCTCGACGGCCCTGGTCAGCTCGGTGCTGAACGGGACGAGCGCATCGACGAGCGTCTTGTCGCCGACCGCCGCCTTGCCGTAGGCGGCGACATCCCGGGACGCGGAGGCGACGCCCGCGGCGACGTCGACGGCGGACGGCTTCCCCGTGTCGCCGAGCCGGTCGGCGACGGCGGCGAGCATGACGCCCCACAGCGCGCCCGAGGTGCCGCCGGCACGTTCGGCCCACGCGTCGGCGGCGCGTCGCAGCGTTGTCCGGGCGCCCGCTTCAGCCTGGATCGCCTCGGTGGCCGCGGCGACGGCGGCCTGGGCGCCGCGCCGCATCCCGATGCCGTGGTCGCCGTCCCCGGCGACCTGATCGAGCCGGCCCAGGTGCTCCGCGTGTGCGTCCATCGTCTCGGCGATGGTGCGCAGCGCCGTGTGAACGATGGCGGCGACGGCGCGGGCGTCCTCGTCCGACGGCGGAACCGCGCCCGGGCCGTCGCCGGTGGCCTGGCCGGCGCCGGGTGAGGTCGTCTCCTGCCGGGCGGCCGGGGCGACGGTGCCGCGCCGGTAGGCGGGCGTGTCGACGGGGGCGTACCACAGCCGCTCCAGCTCGTCGTCGAGCCAGAACAGCGTCAGCGAGGTGCCGGCCATGTCGAAGCTGGTGCAGTACTCACCCACGTGCGGGTCGACGACCTGGAGCTGTGCCTCGGTGAGCAGGTGGGCGATGCGCCGGTAGACGACGAACATCTCCTCGTACTTCAGTGACCCGAGTCCGTTCAGGATCGGCACCACCCGCGCACCGGCAGCCGCCGGCACACCGTCCGGGAGTTCGTCGAGCAGGCGGGCGACCAGCATCTCGGCCAGGCCGTCCGCGGTGGGCACCTCGGTCTCCTCGATGCCGGGCTCACCGTGGATGCCCAGCCCCACCGCCATCCGCCCCTCCGGGACGGTGAACAACGGCCGGCCGGCGCCCGGCAGGGTGCAGCCGCTGAAGGCGACACCGAACGAGCGGGTTCGCTCGTTCGCCCGCCGCGCGACCTCGACCACGCCGGCGAGGTCGTACCCGGCCTCCGCGGCGGCCGCCGCCGTGCGGAACACGGTGAGGTCACCGGCGATGCCGCGACGCTTGTGCTTCTCGGCCGGTGGCGCACTGAAGATGTCGTCGGTGACCACGACCGTCTCGCAGGCGATGTCGTCGGCACGCAGCTTCTCCTGTGCGGCGTCGAAGTTGAGCACGTCGCCGGCGTAGTTGCCGTAGCTGAGCAGAACTCCGCCGCCGCGGTGCGCCGCCGCGGCCACCGAGTACACCTGAGCGGCCGCGGGGGAGGCGAACAGGTTGCCCATCGCCGCCCCGTGCGCGAGGCCCTGACCCACCAGGCCGGCGAAGGCGGGATAGTGCCCCGATCCGCCGCCGACGACCACCGCGACCTGGCCGTCCGGGCTCGTGGTGCTCCGTACGACGCCACCGGGCACGCGCCGCACGTATCGCTCGTGTGCCGCGACGAACCCCGCCGTCATCTCGTCGGCGAAGTCGGCCGGGTCGTTCCACAGCCTGGTCATCAAGCCTCCTCCGACGGGTGGGTGCGTGGGAGTCCATACTGGCAAACCGGTTGACCGGTTTCAAGGTGACTGGGCGGCCAGATATGTTGGTGCGGTGCCCGCGTTCCGCACCGACCCGTCGTCCGAGATCACGGCCGCGCTCGGCACGCTCCCTGCCGCCACGCCCGTGTCGGAGGTCGCCCGGCGGCTGCTCGACCTGTTCACCAGCGGCGCGGTCGCTCCGGGCACGCGGCTACCCCCGGAACGGCAGCTGGCGGCCGCGCTGGGCGTCGGGCGCTCCGCGATCCGCGAGGCGCTCGCCGCGCTGGAGATCCTCGGCATCGTCGACGTCCGGCCAGGCTCGGGCACCTACCTGCGCGGCGCGGTCAGCGACCTGCTGCCGCAGACGCTGCGCTGGGGCCTGCTCGTCGGCGAGCGCAACACCGCCGAGCTGCTCGAACTGCGTTCCGGGCTCGAGATCTACGTCGTGCGGCTGGCCGCGCGGCGGGCCGTTGCATCGCAGCTCGACGTCATCGGCGGCCATCTCGAGCGCATGCGTGCCTCCACCGGCGAGCTCCCCGAGTTCGCCCGCGCCGACCGCGACTTCCACCAGGCCCTCGCCGACGCCGCTGCCAACGCCACGCTGATCGACCTGCTGCACGTCGTGCGGTCCCTGCTCCAGGTCTACGCCGACCGCGCGGTGCACGACCACGAGCAGGCGGTGGTCGCGCTGCACGAACACGAAGCCGTCTTCCGCGCCCTCCGCGACGGCGACGAGGACGCCGCCGCCTCGGCCATGGCCGTCCACATGGCCACCGCCTCGGCCCGCCTGGTCGCCGAAGCCGACTCCCCCTGACCGCAGCGATGAGTTCTCCCGGTGCCACTGGTCTACCCGGACAGCGAGCACGGTCAGGCAGCAGGACACCGAGGAGACGACATGAGCACCGTGATCATGCACAACGTGGTGTCGGTCGACGGCTTCATCGCCGACAACCACGACGAGGTCGGGCCGCTGTTCGAGTGGTACTTCAACGGTGAGGTCCCGCTCGATTCGGCCGGCAGGATGACGATCTCGCGCACGTCGGCCGAATACGTCAAGCCGGTGTGGGCGAACATCGGCTCGATGGTGATCGGGCGGCGCCTGTTCGACATCACGAACGGCTGGGAAGGGTCGCCGCCTGCGGGGGAGCACGTGGTCGTGGTGTCGCATCGGCCGAAGCCCGCCGGCTGGCATCCGGAAGCGCGCTACCACTTCGTCGACGACGTGGCGCGGGCGGTCGGGCTGGCCAAGGAGCTGGCCGGGGAGGATCGCACCGTCGCCGTGGCGGCGGGCGACGCCGGCGGGCAGGCGTTCGGTCTCGGCCTGGTCGACGAGGTGGCGATGGACGTGGTGCCCGTGGTGTTCGGCTCGGGCAAGCGGTACTTCGGGCCGGTCGACGCCCAGCACCTGCTGGAGGATCCGCACACGGTGATCCAGGGCGACCGTGTGCTGCACCTGGCGTACCGAGTCCGTCGTCCGGCGTCGTGACCGCTCGTTGCTTTCGCCTTGGTAGGCGATATCACCGCTGAGGTCGGACATTTCAGTCAGCCCAGTGTGGATCGCGTGCCAAGGCCGCAAGGCAGATGCCGGACGCGTCACCCCACGAGGTAGAGCAGAACGGGCCCGCCGATGAGGAGACAGATGATGGTTCCGTGCAGGACCTTGTGCTCGGCGAAAAGCGCGACGAACTCCCGCAGGAACGCGTTCGGTACGTAGTAGCGGGCGGTCGTGGCACCGGCGACCTGGGCCGGGAGGCGCAGCCGCCGGGACTGGATGGCGGCGCGTAGCGCGTGGTAGCTGCTGGTGACGACGAGCAGCCGGCCGTCGGCGGCACGTTCGGCGAGCAACTCCCGGCTCAACGTCAGGTTCTCCCGGGTGGAGGTGGAGCGGTCCTCCTCGATCAGGACATCGCGTGGGACACCGTGCTCCTGCAGGTACGCGGCCATGGCGTGGGCTTCGGAGACCGGCTCATCGGGTCCCTGCCCGCCGGAGGCGACGACGAACGGCGTGTAGCCGGCGGCGCGCTCTCGGTGGTAGAGCTGGATGGCCTTGTCCAGACGGCTGGCCAGCAGCGGCGGCACGGTGCCGCGCGCCACGCTCGCGCCGAGCACCACGATCGCGCTGTGCCCGGGCCGGGGCGTGAAGCGAGAGTAGACGACGGCGTAGAGGGTGACGAGGGTGAACACGAACCCGATGTAGCCGGCCACTGCCAGCAGGGCGAACAGGAGCGGGAAGAGGATCGTGGCGTCCTGCTGGCGGTAGGCGATCAGGTACCCGACGGGGACGATCACGACGACGGCGACGATCGCGGTTCCGGCCAGCAGGGACATGGCGTTGGACAGTCGCAGCCGTTCGCGGCGCAGCACGGTGATGCCGTTGGCGATGAGCAGGACCGCCAGGCCGATGACGAGCAGCGGCGAAATGGCCACCAGGATCACCATCAGCACCTGGGCGAAGTCGCCCAGCAATCCGACCAGCAGGAAGCCCGCTCCGAACACCAGGAGGAGCACGTTGCTCAGCCGGCGGGGTTCCCGCTGGAAGCGGTAGGCGAAGGCGGCGAGCAGGGCTCCGCCGACGGCGAGCGACGTCATGCGCGCACAGTAACCATGCGCCCGGGCGGCTCGCTGGGGGTTTCGGGCGACCCGCTGACGACGAACGGTCGTTCCCGAGGAATTCGTCGGCGGTAGGGTCACCGTTCCCGACGTCCTCCAGAGTGATCGAGAAGTCGTTCCTGGAGCCCGCCAGCTCGCCGTCGAGGTGTGTGTCCGGCTGGCCGGCGCCGCCTGTCCGGGAGCTCGGTTCGTTCGGACTGGACGACTTCACCGAGCTGACGACGATCATCGCGGAACTCTGACACACCCGCACACCGGTCCGAGGGGAACGACGCCCATGCCCAGCAGCACCGTCCAGCTCCTGCGCGGGCGCACCGTCGAGCAGAAGCGGGCCGTCGCCGCCGCCGTCACCGATGCCGCCGTCGAGGCACTGGGGGCACGCCCCGGCGGTGCCTGGCGGGCGCTTCGCGGTCAGGGCACCCGGTACCCGGCGGCGCGGAACAGTTCGTACCACTCCGGCCGGGTCAACGGGAGGTCGGAGCCCCGCGTGGCGCCCGCCACGCGTTCCGGTGTGGTGGTGCCCAGCACGACCTGCATGCGGGCGGGGTGACGGGTGATCCAGGCCACGGCGATCGCGATCGGCGGCACGTCGTACTTCGCGGCCAGCCGGTCGATGACGGCGTTGAGCTCGGGGTAGCGGGGCGAACCGAGGAAGACGCCGTTGAAGAAGCCCGCCTGGAACGGCGACCACGCCTGCACGGTGATGTCCTGCAGGCGGCAGTAGTCGAGGACGCCGCCGCCGTCGAGCGTGACCGACTGGTCCTCGCCGTGCATGTTCGCTGCCACGCCCTGCGCCACGATGGGCGCATGGGTGATCGACAATTGCAGCTGGTTGGCCACGATCGGCTGCCGCACCGAACGCTTCAGCAGCTCGATCTGCCGCGGCGTGTGGTTCGACACGCCGAACGCCCGCACCTTGCCCGACGACTCCAGCTCGTCGAAGGCGCGGGCCACCTCGTCCGGCTCGACCAGCGCGTCCGGGCGGTGCAGCAGCAACACGTCGACGTAGTCGGTGTCGAGGGCGCGCAGCGAACCCTCGACGGACTCGATCAGATGCTCGTACGAGAAGTCGAAGTACGGGCCCTCACGCACGATGCCCGCCTTGGTCTGGATGGTGAACTCCGCGCGCTGCGACGGCGTCAGCTTCATCGCCTCGGCGAAACGGCGCTCGCACGCGTGCAGCTCGCCGCCGTACACGTCGGCGTGGTCGACGAAGTCCACGCCCGCGTCACGCGCCGTGCGCACCAGCTCAAGCACGGCGTCGTCGTCCAGCTCGCCGATGCGCATCAGGCCGAGCACGACGTTCGGCACCTGACGGCCGGTGGCACCCAAGGGGACAGTCTTCATGCGGATTCTCCTCGTCGAAGGGTCAGGGTGCGGCGGGGGCACCGAGCAGGAACGACACCTACTTGTCAGGGTGCGTCGCGCAGCTCGGCGAGGATCTTGTCGACGCGGCGCTGGCGGGTCTCCTCCGCCTTGGCGCCGTCGATCGCCAGCGCGTGGGCGCGCTGCTTGCTGTAGGAGAGCCTGGACCAGGCCTCAGCCGCCTTCGGGTCGGACGCGAACGCCCTGGCGAGGGCCTCGGGAGTCTCGACCGTGCGCGGCGCGTCGTCGACTTCGAGGGTGACCTCGACCTCGTCGCCGGCTCCACGGCCGGTCGCCGCGCGGGTCTCGGCGTTGAACGAGATCAGGTACTGCCCACCCATGGACGCGATGGTGTTCCGGTAGGTGTAGGCGCCATCGATCGTGACGGTGACCGGCACCCGCTTCCCGCGTCCGAACGACAGCACGACCTCCTCCGGCACGACGATCCCGACGTTGTTGCCGCCGCTGGCCCAGAGCGTGGTGTGAAAAGTGACCATGCCGCACACGGTACGCAGGTTTTCCGTCACATCCGTTCTGGCGCCGCGATGCCGAGGAGACCGAGGCCGTGTTCGAGCGTGCGAGCCGTGAGCCGGCACAGCGCCAGCCGGTTGCCACGGACGGGTTCGCCGGCGCTGAGTACGTGGCAGGCCTCATAGAAGACCGTGAAGTCGCGGGCAAGGTCGTAGAGGTACCCGCAGAGGCGGTGCGGCTCGAGGGTGTCGGCCACCTCGGCAAGGGTGGTGCCGTAGGCGTCGAGCTCCAGGGCGAGGGCGCGCTCGGCCGGCTCGAGCGGGATGCTCGGGTCGACGGTGTCCCCGGCGTCGCCGGCCTTGCGGAGGATGGACCGGATGCGCGTGTGTGCGTACTGCAGGTAGACGCCGGTGTCGCCGGTGAACGACACCATGCGATCCACGTCGAAGGCGTAGTCCTTGACCCTGGACGTGGACAGGTCCGCGTACTTGACGGCGCCGATTCCGGCGTCCTCGGCGATCCGGTCGAGCTCCGCCGCGTCCCGGCCGGGATCGCGCTCCGCGACCACCGCACGAGCCCGCGCCACCGCGTCGTCCAGGAGATCCATCAGCCGCACGGTGCCGCCGGCGCGGGTCTTGAAGGGACGACCGTCCGGGCCGAGGACGGTGCCGTAGGCGACGTGTTCGGCATCGACGGCGTCGGCGAGCCATCCGGCGCGGCGCGCTGCCTCGAAGATCAACCGGAAGTGCAGGGCCTGGCGGGAGTCGGTGACGTACAGCAGCCGTTGCGCCTCGAGATCGCGGATGCGGTAGCGGATCGTGGCCAGGTCGGTGGTGTCGTAGCCGTAGCCGCCGTCACGCTTGCGCACCATGAGCGGAACCGGGTCGCCGTCGGGTCCGGTGACCTCCTCGGAGAAGATGACCAGGGCGCCGTCGCTCTCCACGGCGATGCCGGCGGCGACGAGCTCGTCGATGGTGCCGGCCAGCATCGGGTCGTAGAACGATTCGCCGACGGAGTCCTCCGGCGTGATCAGCACGCCGAGCCGGTCGTAGATGTCGCGGAAGGAGGTCTCGGACTCGGCGACGATCTCCTTCCACCGGGCGATGGTGGCGGGGTCGCCGGACTGGAGTGCGACCACCCGCGACCGGGAACGGTCGGCGAAGGCCGGATCGGCGTCGAACTCCTTGCGCGCGGCCTTGTACAGCTCGTCCAGGGCGGAAACGGCAGAGGTGTTGCCGGTGAGCTCGTCGTGGTGCCAGGTCGCCTCCGGATGCTCGTCCAGGTACTGGATCAGCATGCCGAACTGGGTGCCCCAGTCGCCGAGATGGTTCTGCCGGATCACGTCGGCGCCGAGGAAGTCGAGGACGCGGGCGAGGCTGTCGCCGATGATGGTGGTGCGGAGGTGGCCGACGTGCATCTCTTTGGCGATGTTGGGCGCGGAGTAGTCGACGACCGTCCGCACGCCGTCCTGTGGCGCCGTGACACCGAGCCGAGGGCTGGCCAGCCGTGCGGACACCTGCTCCCAGACCGCATGGTCGGGCACCTTGATGTTGAGGAAGCCCGGACCGGACAGCTCCACAGAACCGACCCGGTCGCCGCCGAGGGTGGTGCGCAGCTGGGCCGCGAGGTCGGCAGGCTTCGTGCCCGCGCGCTTGGCGAGAGCGAGCGCGGCGTTGGACTGGAAGTCGGCATGCTCGGATCGGCGCACCACGGGGTCGGCGCCTGCCAGGTCAGGGCGGGCGCGGTCGATGGCCGCGGACACGGCAGTAGCGACGTGGCCCAGCAGCGGCGGCACCTCGTGGTCACTCACGGACGTAAGTCCACCATGATCATCAACGGTTTGGTGTGCTATCACGCACCAAACCGTTGATGATCATGCCAGTGCTCGCCGCCGAGCCGGGTCTCAGGCCGCACCGCCGTTGACGAAGATCGTCTGGCCGTTGACCCAGCGGGCTGGCCCGGCCAGGAACGCCACCGCCTCGGCGATGTCCTCCGGCGTGCCCAGGCGCTGGAACGGGTTGTTGTCCGCGATTCGGTCGATCAGCTCTTGGCTCTTTCCTTCGAAGAACAGCGGCGTGGCGGTGGGGCCGGGGGCGACCGCGTTGACGGTGATGTCGCGGCCACGCAGCTCGCGCGCGAGGATCAAGGTGATCGCCTCGACCGCACCCTTGGACGCGGCGTAGGCGCCGTAGGCGGGTGCCTGGAGCCGGGTGATCGAGGTGGAGAAGTTGATGATCGCACCGCCGGCGCGCATCCGCTGGGCGGCGAGTTTGTCGACGACGAAGGTGCCGCGGACGTTCACGCGCTGGATGCGGTCGAAGTCCTCCAGGTCGAGTTGCGCGATCGGCGACAGCGGCATGATGCCGGCGGTGTGCACGAGCACGTCGATACCGCCCAACTCGCGTTCGGCGGTATCGAACAGGGCTGTCGCCGCGGTCTCGTCGGCGATGTCGCCGCCAGCGGCGACGGCCCGCCCGCCGGTCTCCGTAATCGCTTTCACCGTCTCTTCGGCGGGGGCCTTGTTGCTGTTGAAGTGCACCACCACGGCGATGCCCTCGCGCGCGAGGCGCAATGCGCTGGCCCGGCCGATGCCGCCCGAACCCCCGGTGACGATCGCGACCCGATCGGTGGTGTTGCTGGTCATGAGCGCGCCTCCGTAACTATGTGGACAGCAAGTACATTACGACCCGCATGGCTAAATGTACAAGCGGTCCAGATATGGTGGTGCCGGGAGAGGAGGTACCGATGTCCGAGCAACCCACGACCGTCCGGCGGGGACGCGGCCGCAGGCCCGCTGCCGAGGTGCGGGCAGGAGTGCTGGCTGCGGCGGCCCGGGTCCTGCTGCGGGACGGGTTGTCCGCGGTGACGTTCGACCGGGTGGCCAAGGAGGCAGGGTCGAGCAAGATGACCCTGTACAAGTGGTGGCCCTCGCCGGGCGCTCTTGCCGCGGAGGCCTACTTCGCCCAGAGCGCGCCGGTGCTGGCGTTCCCCGAGACCGGCGATGTGCGGGCCGACCTGATCTCGCAGCTGACCTCGTTCGTTCGGTGGCTGACTCGCGACGGCGCGGCCACGCCGGTGTCCGAGTTGGTCGGCGCCGCGCAGATGGACCCTCAAGTGGCGCACGCGTGGGCGGAACGGTACGCACGTCCGCGCCGCGAGCTCGCGTGCGAACGGCTGCGTACGGCCCAGCGGCAGGGGCAATTGCGCGGAGACGCCGATCTCGAAGTGATCGCCGACCAGCTCTGGGGCGCCTGCTACCACCGGCTGCTCGTGCTCAAGGTGCCCTTCGACGAGTCTCTCGTTCCACGCCTGGTCGACCAGGCGCTCTACGGGGCGGCCCGAGTCGAGCGGTGACTCGCCGTCACTCGATGATCCAGAAATGTCGTCGTCGGTCAGCTGCGCCGCTCACGGAAACTACCGCACGAACCGGCCCTGACCTGCGCTTCCGAACCACCGAGCATGCGCCTATGGGCAGCTGAGGCGCGGCGCGTTGCGGTCACCTCCCGACGCCCGACGCTCGCCGAGCGTTCACCGTCCCGACAACCTGCCTCCACGCAGCGCCCCTAGGTTGATTTGGCTCATCATGTCCCTTTAGTCAGAGAGACGACCCTTGCGCAGATCGCTCACGGGGAGCCTCGGCGCCGTGCTCGCCGCGGCCGTGGCCGGCTCCACACTCCTTGCCGGCCCGGCATTCGCCGCCACCCAGCCGACTCCGACGCCGATTCCCACGCCTTCGCCGACCGCGACGCCCGAACCCAGGGAACCGCTCCCCGACGGCCTTCCGCTCCTGGTCACCGAGATCGCGCCCGACAACGGCGGCTACGACCACTTCGAGTTCGTCGAGATCACCAACACCAGCGAGACCGATATCGACCTGCTGGCCGCCGGCGTGGGAATCCAGTACACCTACGTGGACACCGCCGACGGCGACGACCGCAACCGGCCGCTCGTCATCACCGAGGAGTCGGCGACCGTCGCCGCCGGCGACAGCGCTCTGTTCTGGCTGCAGTACACCTCCAGCACCGTCGACAGCTTCGCGCACACCGACGACGAGTTCCGCGCCGCCGTCGGCGCGGCGGCTGACGTCCCGGTCTTTCACCTCACCGGCCAGGCCGGGATGGCCAACGGCGGCAACCGGGGCATCCGGCTCACCGATGCCGGCGGTGCCACGCTGACCTGGTCCTACTACCCGGCCCGGACGTCGACTGCCGACGCCTCCACCCACTTCGGCGTCCCCAGCGACGACGGCGGCCCGCGCGCCCGGGTCCACGCCGACGTGGCGCCGTTCACCGCCGGTACCGTCGAGCCGGCTCAACTCGAGGCGCCCGACTCCGGTGAGCCCACGCCCACGCCGACTCCCACCGACCCGCAGGTGCCCGAGCCGGAACCGGTCCCGCCGGCCGACCCGGCGCTGGACGCGCCGATTCTGCAGGTCACCGAGGTCGCGCCGGACACGTCCAACACCGGCGGCGCGGACGCGTACGAGTTCATCGAGGTCTACAACGGCTCCGACGCTCCGGTCGCCTTCGCCGACTTCACGATCAACTACCTCTACATCAACGCCGACCACGACGTCACCAACAGCACGCTGTGGCCCGCCCAGCCGGCCGACCCGGTGATCCAGCCCGGCCGCACGCTGGTGCTGTGGATCAAGAACGCGCAGAACCAGGCGCTGACCGCCGCCGACTTCAACGCCCACTTCGGCAGCCGCCTCACCGCCGGCGTCGACCTGGTCGAGATCCACACCGGCGGGATGGCCAACGGCGGCCTGCGCGGCATCCAGGTCGAGACCAACACCGGCCACAAGGTCAACCGCGCCGACTACATGAACAACGAGCAGACGGTGCCGGACGAGCCGATCCAGTACCGCTGGGAGGCCGGCACCGAGCAGACCCTCGTCGGGACCGGCGTCGCCACCCCCGGCTACGCCGCGCCCGATCAGGTGCCCGCCGGCCTCGTCGTCACGCCGGCCGACGACACCGCGCCGGTCGTCACCGACCTGACCGGCAGCACCGACGCGCCGGACACCGACGGCCTCGCCCTCGACTTCGAGGTGACCGACGACCGCCAGGTGCGCACCGTCGAGCTGACCATCGACTCCGACGTCGACGAGCCGTCCACGCGGCTGCTCCGGTTCGACGCGCCCAACCGTTACGGCTACGTCATCCCCGCCGTCGACCTGTTCGGCAAGGCGTGGGTGGAATACACCGTCCGTGCCACTGACGGCAGCAACGAGACGGACCTCGGTCCGGTGCGCCGGGTGCTGCAAGAAGGCGACCCGGATCCGGTCCGCCTCGACCTGACCGAAGGCCAGTACGTCGCCGAGACCACCCGGATCACCGCCACCACCGAGGGCGACCCGGCCGGCCTGGCGGTCGACATCGACGGCACCGCCGTGACCGACACCGTGCCGTCGCTGGAGACCTCGCCCATCTTCGCCTTCGAGGCGACGAACACCGACGCGTTCTTCCGCAACGGCGTCCGCCTCGGCGACGAGGTCCTGCACATCTTCGACGAGGGCTTCTACAGCCGCATCGAGACGGTGGCCACCGAGCTGCCGGTCGACGCCGTCATCAAGGGCGAGCAGCTCACCGTCGGCATCTACGCCGGAACAAAGGCCTGGCCACAGCCGGACCCGAACGAGAACAACGACGACTTCGCCGCGTTCAACGTCCGGCTGGCCCTGCCCGACGGCCGCATCCTGCGCCCGAGCGTCTGCCGGACCGCCGCCGAGGGGACCGAGGAGGCCGAGGTCGCCTGCCCCGATCCGAGCGACAGGATCGGCTTCAGCGACGCCAACCTGGTCTACTTCCTGGCCACGTTCGACCTTCCCGACGACGCGTTCACGTCGATCGCTCACTTGTGGGACACGACCGCGGCGGCCGATGGCGAGCACCAGGTCCGGGCCACCGCGGGCACCGAGAGCGCGACCCGGACGGTCACCGTCGACAACACCGCGCCGAGCATCGAGCTGACCGGCCTGAGCGACGGCGAGCTGGTCCGCGGCGAGGTCACCGTGGACGCCTCGGCCACCGACACGGGCGCCGGCGTGAGCGACAGCGGGCTATCGGCCACGCTCGACGGCGAGCCCGTGACACTGCCCTATTCGCTCTCGGCCCTCGAGCTCACCCCGGGGGCGCACGAGCTGGTCGTCACCGCCGACGACGCGGTCGGCAACACCGCCACCCGGGCCGTCGCCTTCACCACAGCCGACGAACAGCCGGAGGTCCTGCTCGGCGGGCCGGAGGACGGCGCCGAGGTGCCGGCCGGCGACGTCGAACTGTCCGCCACGGTCGACTCCGCTGAGGACGACCCGCTCACGGTCCGCTTCCGCGAGGGGCAGACCTTCGTCCCGGCCGACGAGGAAGTCGTCGTCGCCGCCGGGGAGACCGGGACCGCCATCAGCACCGACCGCAGCGACGCCGTCGTGCTCGACGACGCGCAGCTCACCGCGATCAGCAACACCGACGGGGTGACCCACGAGGTCTCCTCGGACACCGCCTTCCCCTACCAGCTGTTCACCGTCGCGGTTCCCGACGACGCCGGGGAGGACGCCCGGGTCCGCGTCGCCTGGGACGGAACAGCCAACAGCAGCGCCAAAGTGCTGATGTACGTCAAGGACACCGCCGACGGCACCTGGGAGGAGGTGGACCGGCACGTCGCGACGGAAGGCGGCTCGTTCACGCTCGACGCCCTCGTCCCCGCGGCCGGCCACACGTCGTCCACCGACGGCGGTGCGGGCGAGTTGACGGTGCTCGTCCAGCACTCGGAGGGCTTCGCCGGCGAGGTGCTCTCGACGCGCGACTCGGACGTCACGCCGTACCACCCGGACGCGACACCGCGCTCGGCGTACGACTTCACCGTCGCGTGGGAGTCGGACACGCAGTACTACAACGAGACCGACAACTTCTACCCGCACCAGCTGGCGATCCACGAGTTCCTGCTGGACCAGCGCGACGAGCTCAACCTGCAGTACCTCATGCACACCGGCGACGTGGTCAACGTCTCCACCGAGGAGCACCAGTGGGTGAAGGCCGACGCGGCGTACCAGCTGCTCGACGATGCCGGCCTCCCGTACGGGGTCCTCGCCGGCAACCACGACGTCGGCGGCCACGACAACGACTACACGCACTTCTCACGGTGGTTCGGCGCGTCCCGCTACCAGGACAACCCCTGGTGGGGCGGCGACTACCTGGACAACCGCGGTCACTACGACCTCATCACCGCGGGCGGCATCGACCTGCTGTTCCTCTCGATGGGGTGGGCGCCGGGCGACGACGAGATCGCCTGGATGAACGAGGTGATCGCTAAGTACCCGGAGCGCAAGGTCGTCGTCGAACTGCACGAGTTCATGCTCACCACCGGCGGGCTCGGCCCGATCCCGCAACGGATCATGGACGAGGTCGTCGCGCCCAACCCGAACGTGTTCGCCGTCGTGTCGGGCCACTACCACGATGCCTACACCCGCGTCGACGACTTCGACGACGACGGCGACGGCACCGCGGACCGGCAGGTCTACTCGATGCTGTTCGACTACCAGGGCCTGCCCGAGGGAGGCCAGGGGTACCTGCGGCTGCTGCACTTCGACAACGACGGCGAGAAGATCCTCGTCCGGACCTACTCGCCGTCGCTGGACGACTTCGACTCCGACGACGCCGCCCTCAACAACCCGGCGGGCATGCAGGAGTTCGAGATCCCCTACGCCGCGGCCGGGATCGCACCGGCGACCAAGACACTGGCCACCGATTCGTTCCGCGCCGACGTCCTGACCGACCGCGACATCGCCGTGCTGACCGAGGTGCCGTCCGGCTCCACCGCCACCGCGACCTGGCCGGGCCTCGAGGCCGGCGAGCACGGCTGGTACGTCGACGTCACCGGCCCGTACGGCGGCGAGCGCATCTCCGAGGTCCGCACCGTCGTCGTGATGGACGACGAGACGCCCGTCCCACAGATCCACGGCAAGGTCGAGGTGGGCTCGACCGTCGTGGCCATGCCAGGGCGATGGGAACCCGGCACCAGGCTCTCCATCCAATGGATGGTGAACGGCGAACCGATCGAGGGCGCCACTAGGCGCACGTTCAGGATCACCGACGACCTCCTCGGCCAGCAGCTCGCCGTGAGGGTCACCGGTTCACGTGACGGCGAGGACGTGGTGGCGACCTCGGACCCCGTCGTCGTCGAGCCAGGTAGAGCGAGACCGCGGAGATAGCCCGTAACCGCACCGGCGGCGCCTTCACCTTTCGAAGGTGAGGGCGCCGCCGCCGTCGCGGGTGGTACCAGGCCGAATCGCCTGCTAGCATGCATGCATGAGTCAGATCACGTGGCGTGCACCCGACGAGCTGGTCGAGCGGGTACGGCGTACCGCTACGCGCGAAGGACGCAGCCTCAACGAGTACCTCACCCGGCTTGCGCGGGCGGCCACGGATCCGGAGTTCGCCGGAAGCGACGTGGAGCGGCTGCGCGAACGGCTCAGTCAGGCTGGCCTGATTGCTCCGGCAGGCGCCATTCGGCGGCGGCCGGACCCGGAGGAGGCTCGCCGTGCCCGGCGCGAAGCCGGCCACGGAACATCGCTCTCGGATCTCGTCGCTCGGGAACGCGGGTGAGTATGACGGCCTTCGCCGACTCGTCGGCGCTGGTCAAGCTCTACGCCGATGAGTCCGGCGCCGATGCCGTGCGACGGCTTGAGCTGATCGTGGTGTCGGAGCTGGCGCGCGTCGAAGTGCCGGCCGCCGTGTGGAAGAAGCACCGGCTGGGCGAGATCTCCGCTCACCACGCCGCGATTCTTGTCGCGGAGTTCGAAGCCGACTATTTCGGAACCGACGATGAACCGGCACGATTCGTCGTCATCACCGCCACTCCTCAGGTTCTCGACGAAGCTGCTCGCTTGACCGCCAGGCATGGACTGCGTGCCTATGACGCGGTCCAGCTCGCATGTGCCGGAGCGACGCGTGATGCCGCCGCGGAGCGCATCGCGTTCGCCGCCTTCGACAAGGCGCTGCTCGAAGCCGCGGCGGCCGAAGGGCACGATCTTCTCCCCGGCGACACCTCCGCCTAGGGTCGGCGGGCCTCGACGAGGTGGCGGGTCGAGTGGGCGACGAACGGGCCCTCGGCCTGGATGAGGTCGTGCAGATCGCGGAGACGGTCTCGGTACTTCTCGACGGAGAATCCCGGAACCCACCAGATCACCTTGCGCAGCAGGTAGACCACAGCGGCGACGTCATGGATCTCCATGCGCAGCTTCGCCGTCCGGAGGTCGACGATCTCGAGGCCTGCCGCCTCGGCCGCAGCCGCCTCGTCATCGGGATGCCGCCCTCGGCGTGCTTCGGGCTGCGGGCCGAGGAAGAACTCAATCAGTTCGAACACGCTCGCCGGGCCGACGTGCTGGGCGAAGTACGTGCCACCAGGGCGTAGCACGCGGGCGATCTCGTCCCACCAGATCGTCGCCGGGTGCCTGCTGGTGACCAGGTCGAATGCTTCGTTCCCGAACGGCAGTGGCGGTTCGTCCGGGTCAGCGATCACGACCACCCCGCGCGGATGGAGCAGCCGGGTCGCGTGGGCCACGTTCGGCGGCCACGATTCCGTCGCCACCGCCGTCGGCGGGAACGTCGCCGCTTCGGCCAGCACCTCCCCGCCACCGGTTTGAATGTCCAGCGACGCGGAGGCTGTGCCCAGCCGGGTAGCGAGCTGGCGGGCGTAGCCCCACGGCGGGCGTTCCTCGGTCGCCCGGCCCTCCAGCCAGGAGAAGTCCCACCCGGACACGTCCGCGGAAGACCCTGCCTCGATCAGCTCGTCGAACCCGCCGGTCATCCTCAGCTTCTCCCATGGCCCCGTCGTCGTGGGTCACCACGATAGTAGATCCGGGACAGGCGCCGACGGCGGCGGGTTGGTGCGCGAAAAGGGCTGCCGGCAGCTCGTGGAGAGTTGCCGGCAGCCCTCGTCGGGGGCCTCTCAGCCCTGATTCGCCGTTGCTGTGCGTGCCACGTCGACGATCAGTCGCGTGTCACGGTGAGCTCGAGGCTGCTGGTGATGCCACCCGTGGTCACCGAGATCGTCGTAGTGCCTGCCCGGACGGCGGTGACCTCACCCGTCACCGGGTCGATCGTGGCGACCTGCTCGTCCGAACTCGCCCAGACGTGCGACATCGGGTCGGCCACCGGCATCGTGGGTGGATTGCTGATGTCGCTACCGCCGGTGTTCACCGCCGTGGCGGTGAACTGCTTCGTCTCGCCGGCCACGAGAGTGTCGCTGCGTGGCGAGGCTGCATCGTCACCTGCGCTGCCCTGATCGATGGTCACCGACTGGAGCATCGGCTCGACGGTGTACTGAACCGTCCCGTCCTCGTTGACGTGGAAGAGCGCGAAGTGGAAGAAGCCACCTTGGTCGGGGGCCACGTACGGCTGGGTACCGATGTCGGCGATCGTGAACTGGGGGATGCCCGTCGTCGCATCGGCTGGGTTGCCCTGCGGATCGGTGAGCTGGTTGGCGAACCCGCGCGAATGGCCGTACATCACGACCACGTGCTTCTCCGGATGCGCCAGGCGGTAGTTCTGGATGATCTGGAGGAACTGCTCGGCCTCCCAGCGGCTCGTGAACTGGTTCGTCTTGCTCGGCGCGTGGTCGTAGGCCGGCCAGTGCAGGCCGACGAACACGACCGGCGTGTCCGCCTCGTCCAACTGTTCCACGAGCCATGGGTACTGCGGCTCGGCCGGCACCTGGAAGGGGTCCGAGTTCACGATCGAGCCGCTGGAGTTGTCCAGGCCGATGAACGTCGCATCTCCCTGCTCGAACGAGAAGTGCGTGTCCTGGCCGAAGACGTCGAAGAAGTTCCCGTTCTGCGGGTACGCGCCCTGACTGATCTCGTGATTGCCGACGACGTCGTACAAGGGCACGTCGAACTGTTCCCAGACGGCCTTCGCGAACGCGAGGTCCTCCGGCAGACCGGTGTCGGAGATGTCGCCGAGACTCACCGCCACCTCGGGGCGGGCCTCGTCCGGCAGCGGCGCGACCGTCTGGCCGGACGCGGTCTGGTAGGCCTCGCCCTGCGTCCGCCTGACCATGTCGCGGACGTTGATCGCGCTCGCCGAGGTCGGGTTCGACGCCACGAGGTGGCCGTCGTCACCGAGGACGAACGTCTGACCGCCGGGCTTGAACTCGGAGGCGTCCTGCACGTATTCCAGCCAGGACGGGTTGTTCGGGTTGATCGGCTCGTACGGCGTCTCCTGGGTCGGAGTGCCGACGTCGTAGCTCACGTCCATCCCGGCGAAGGTGAACGTGCCCTGGTCGGCGCCGGTCGCGAACTGGCCGACCAGGCTGATGTCCTGGATCGTGAGCGGGTAGGACGTGAACACACCGCGGTTGATGCTCTTGCTCATCGTGTTCCAGCGGTTGTAGTCGTCCGGCGACAGCGCGGTCCACAGGCCGAGGAGGTTCCCTTCCGCGTCCGAGACGTTGAGGACGATCCACGACTGCTGGGGAGTAGGACTGTCGATCTTGAACGTGAAGTACGCGTCCTGCGGCTTCTGCCCGAGTTCGTTCAAGTGGACCTGGACGCCCGCGCCGTTGTTGGGGCCGAGCCGCACCCGGTGCTGGTTGAGATCGTTCGGGAACGTGTATTCGACCTGCAACGACCGCTCCTGGTCGGACCCCGGCGGTACGTCGGTGGTCTCGGCGAGGCGGTCGGCGGGCACCGTGGTGGCACCGCCCTCGGCCCGCAACTGCCAGTCGGCGGCACTGTCGGCGGTGATGAGCGGCTCGATCACGGACCCGACGCTCAGTGTCGCTGTCGCTGTGCGCCCGCCGGCGGACGCGCTGACGGTGACCTCGCCGTTGCCGGAAGCGGCCGCGGTGAATACGCCGGTGGCCGGGTCGATCGTGCCCAGATCGCTGCGATCGAGCTGCCAGTCCACCGAGTCCGGCTCAACGGTGGCCGCCGGACCCGTGCGGCTCGTGCCCCGCACGGTGAACTGCTGCGTACCGCCGTTGGGCAGTCCCTGCTGGGCCGGCGAGATGCTCAACTCGTCGAACACCGCCGACACCCTCACCTGCAGCGGCTCGACGACGCGGCCCGACCGGACGATCAAGACACCCGAACCGGACGAGCCGCCGGTGAACCTGCCGTTCTCCCAGGTGCCCAGCCTGCTGGGCTGGACCGTCACCTGGACGTCGTCGGAGCTGGGATTGCCCGCGGAATCGGTCGCGAAGGCGTCGACCTGCGAGACGACGCCGGTGGCTGTGGACAGCGACTCGCCGCCGTTGACCGAAATGCTCGTCGCGGGCCCGGGCTCGGTCGCCGTCGAATAGACGAACAGACCGTTCGCGACGGGTCGTTCGGCCAGGTCCGAGGGCGTGTTCACCACGGAGGCCTCGGTGTCGCCCGGCCGCCGGACCACCATGTCGGTCGACCCGCCGCCGTCGAGCAGGACCGCATCGGTCACCCCGAGCGAGCGCATGTACGAGGCCACCTGCTCCCACCCGACGCCCAACGCGACGTCGGCCGTCTTCTGACCGTCGAACGCCGCCATGACGAGCTCGCCGTCGGCGGTGCTGCCGACCACCGACTCCGGGTGCAGGCCGCTGGGCATCTGGTTGATCGGGTCGTCGAACACCGCGCCGTCCTTGAGGATGCGACCCGGGCCCTGGATCAGCTGCGCGATGTCGTTGTTCGGGCTGATCTGCTGTGTCGTGGTCAGGACCGTCCCGACTTCGACGTTCTCCTGGATCCACCGGCCGCCCGCGCTGCCGGCGTCGCCGCCGATGAGGCCGTAGTGCTCACCCGAGATCGAGTCGCCGACGGTCACGTCGGTGATGGTGATCGTCGCGCCGTCGTCGTCGGACGTACCCAGCGCCATCACGCGCGTCCCGCCGAACCAGGTGCTCGACACGTCGCCGAGTCGCGGCGTGACCGCCGTGATGCCGTCTCCGCTGGCGTCGTCCAGCCGGTTCACCGACGTGAGCGCGCGACTCGGCCCGCCCTCCACGGCGACCGTGCCGCTGAACTCCTGCTTCCCGTACACCACCGAGCCGTCACGGAGCACCGACACCGTGCCTTCGTGATTCGCCGTCGGGCTCTTCCAGATCTCCCCGTCGACGATCTCGCCGTGATCCGCCTGTCCGGAGGCGTTGAAATCGAAGTAACCGCCGTTGATCCCGGCGACGGCTCCCGTCCGGTTCGCCATCGACGACACCGTCTCGTTCTCCGGATCGACCACGGAATCGTTGGACACGACCGCGCCGAGACGGACGTTGTCGTCCCGGGTATCCGCGGTCACGACGTGGATCGGCACGTTGCCGTCGATCGACGCGATCGACTCGGTCTCGTACGTCACCCCGTTCGTCACCGGCTCCGGCGCGGTCGTGGTGCGCTGGGTGATAATCGACCACGAGTCGAGCTGCTGGGGATACCACGACTCACCCGGCGCGGCCTGTGCGCCCGGCGCCGCCTGGGCGCTCGGGGTCGGCGGCGTCGACAGGCCTGCGAGGACGAGGGCAAGCGTGGCGACGATGACCGCCGCCATCCCACGACGGCGAACGACACGGGCGCGTTCGTTGTGAGGTGATATGCGCGAAATGGGCATAACTGCCAGCCAACCCGCGCGCGCTGAACGCTGAATCCTCCCGGGGGCGAGCAGCGGCCATCGAGTTGATGAACGTCGGGCGCTTCGATGGGAAGCCGGATGCCTCAACGCCGACCTCCGCGCCTGGATCCACACGTGAAACGAAACCCCTGGCCGTACCTGAGGACCAAGACCGCTGATCAGATCCGGTCAGTGGCGGTGGGATCGGCTCGTTGAGGCGTTCGATTGCGATGGGTTGCCGTAGGACGCCACCCAGATGGCCACCCGAGCATGGGGCCGCGAACACCTCCTGCCGGGACAGGTGACTCAGCTCGCGCGCTGAAATCTCGTCGCTGTCCCGATCGCGACCACGGCGGCGGCACCGGCGATCGCGGTGAGCACGGTGAACATGGCCGGATAGGAGCCGAGGGTGGACGCGATGGCGCTGCCGGCCCAGGGTGCGATGGCCATGGCGACGGTGGTCGGGGCGTTGAGGATGCCGTAGAGGGTGCCGAAGCCGGCGATGCCCCAGCGGTCGCTGACCGCGGTGGACTGCAGCAGGGTGAAGGCGCCGCGGGCGATGCCGAGGATGATGCTGGCGGCGACTAGGGCTGCGGCGGGTCCGGGGAGCAGGCCGACGGCGGCGACGGTGGCCGCGACGCCGGTGAGGATGAGAACGGAGCGGAAGCGTGGGGTGGTGCGCCGCGACAGCGGCGCGTAGCCGATGCGGCCGAGCAACTGCCCGGCGCCGGAGAGGCCGAGCGCCCAGGCGGCGAGCGTCATGGACAGGCCGCGGTCGGTGAGCATCGGGATGAGGTGGATGGTCGCGGCGAACATCGCGAACGCGGTCAGCGCCGAGGCAACGGTGAGGCACACGAACGCGCGGCTGGTTGCGACGGCGTGGACGTGGCCGTTGCGCATCCGGGTGTGTGCCGCGTGGTCGGTGGCCGGCCAGTTCGCGTTCAGGCCGAAGGCGTGGCCCGGGATGGTGGTGACGGCCAGCATGACGGCGAGCGCGACGTAGGTCTGCCTCCAGGAGAGGTAGTCGAGCAGGGCGGCGGTGGCTGGGGCGAAGATGGTGCTTGACAGGCCGGCGACGAGGGTCAGGACGGTCAGTGCGCGGATCCGGGCGGGCCCGTACCAGCGGGTGAGCGCCGTGAATGCGGGCGCGTAGAGCGTTGAGGCCTGGGCGATCCCGGCGACCACCCAGGCGGCGGCGAACCAGCCGACGCTCGGTGCGGACGCGACGGCGAGAGTCGCGGCGACGCCGATGACCGACCCGAGCGTCATCACCCAGCGTGGGCCGTGCCGGTCGATGATGCGGCCGACGGCGATGCCGGCGACTGCGGCGACGAGGAGGGCGGCGGAGAACGCGGCCGTCGTCGACGACTCGGACCAGCCGGTGTCGGTGGTGATGGCGGGCAGCGCGACCGGGAACGAGTAGTACAGGACGCCCCAGCCGATGATCTGGGTCAGGCACAGTGCGGCCAGGACGCCGCGGGGACCAGCGCGCTGGGTGTTGCGCTGGTCCCCGGTCGGGTGGGCTGGTCTCACAGGCCGATGGTGGCGGGTGCCTGCTGGACGTGGGCGGCCAGTGGTTGTACGACGTGTTCGGCGTCGCGACTGACTCCGCGGACGGTGTTGGAGGAGAAGGAGCGCTGGAACTCCAGGCCGAGGTAGGCCAGTCCGGGGTGGGTGGTGGAGATTCCGTCGGCGTGGAGGGGTAGGCCGTCGTCGTCGAGGGCGCCGAGTGGTCGCAGGTAGTCGACGTCGGGCCGGTAGCCGGTGGCGAAGATGACGGTGTCGACGGGTTCGCGCCGGCCGTCGGGCCACACGACGGTGTCGCCGTCGAAGGCGGTGAACATTGCCCGTCGGTGGATGCGGCCGGTCTCGATGCTCTCGCGGTAGCGGCCGGTGTCCAGCACGAGCGGTTTTCGCACGATGTGGCGCAGCCAGGCTGCGGGCAGGTGGTCGAAGCGGGTGACGTCGAGCCAGTGGTGCAGGTCGTGGCCGCGGGTGATCTGGGGGAGGAAGGAGATCGGCGCGAGGGTGGCGAGGGTGAGGTCGGCGACGTTCGTGAGCTCGTCGGCGATCTGGACGCCGGAGTTGCCGCCGCCGACGACGATGACGCGTTTCCCGGCGTACGGGGCGGGGGTGCGGTAGCCGGCGACGTGCAGCAGTTCGCCGGTGAAGGTGTCCTGGCCGGGCAGGTTCGGGACGGTGGGGTTGCCGAATGACCCGGATGCCGCGATGAGTCCCGCGGCGCGCAGGCTGCCGCCGTCGGCGGTGTGCACGATGAACGTGGCGCCATCGGCTTCCACGGCCGTGACTCTCGTGTGGGTGCGGATGTCGACGCCGAGGTGTTGGGCGTAGCGGTCGAGGTAGTCGGCGAGCTCGTTGCGGGTGGGGTAGCGGTCGGGGTCGCCGTCCAGCGGGAGGTCGGGCATGGCGCTGTAGCGGGCGGGAGAGAACAGCCGCAGGCTGTCGTAGTAGTGGGGCCAGGAGCCCGACGGCCGGTCGCCGGCCTCGAGAACGATGGGCTGTAGGCCGGCGTCGCGGCAGGCGCGGGCTGCGGCGAGGCCGGACTGGCCGGCGCCGACGACGATCACGGGGTGCTCTGGTGTGGTCACCACAACAACGTATCGTCAAATCGCGATATGTCAAAGTGGCGATATGTTGCGTATGCTCGGTGGCGTGAGCGAGGTCGTGACGGCGGGGGAGCGCAGGTCGCTGCCGCTGGTGGCCGACGATCTGGTGGAGCTGAGCGACGCCACGCTTGAGTTCCTCAAGGCGCTGGCCAGTCCGGCCCGGCAGAAGATCCTGCTGTTGTTCGCTCGTGGTGCGGAGCTTTCGGTGGGTGAGGTGGCGGAGCTGGCCGGGGTCGGTCAGTCCACGGCGTCGGAGCAGTTGAAGCTCCTGCGCCGCGGCGGCATCGTCACCTCCCGTCGCGACGGCAAGGCCGTCTACTACCGCGCCGACAAGACCGGCATGGCGCGGGCCCTAGCGGACCTGCAGGCCTACCTCGAAGTCTGCTGCTGAGGCGCCGCGGATAAATCGCTCTCACGTCACCGCCGCGGAGCTGGAGCCGAAGCTGGACAAGGCGCCGCCGTGGCTGCTGGTGTCGAACCTCGACGGCACACTCGTCGGTGTCGTCTGGCCGGACGACGTCCGCAACGCTGCCGCCGCCGAAGAGGCCGGATTCGAGCTGGCCGGCATCTCCGACCGCTACCACCCGTGGTCACCCGGCGAGGAGTCAGAGGCGCCGCGGCGGGTACGGCGCTCATCAAGATGCCCCGGCGACGGTCCGTGGCAGGCCGGTCGCGCCCGGGACGAGCGAAGGGCGTAGTGACAGTGAGCAGTGATGACGACGTGAGGTTCACCCCCGCCGGCGACGACAGCGCCGACGACCCGTACGCGGGCGTCCGTGAGACCACCGAGGGCCCGGTGTACACCGTCACCGGCGAGGACTGGGACGACGTGGTGAACGCCGCGGTGGTGGGTGAGGAGCGCATCGTGGTCAACATGGGCCCGCAGCACCCGTCCACGCACGGTGTGCTCCGGCTGATCCTCGAGCTCGACGGCGAGACCGTCACCGAGGCGCGGTGCGGCATCGGCTACCTGCACACTGGCATCGAGAAGAACATGGAGTATCGGACGTGGACCCAGGGGGTCACGTTCGTGACCCGCATGGACTACCTGTCCCCGTTCTTCAACGAGGCCGCCTACGTGCTGGGTGTCGAGAAGCTGCTCGGCATCACCGACCAGGTCCCGGACCGGGCGACGGTGCTGCGGGTGATGTTGATGGAGCTCAACCGGGTCTCCTCGCATCTGGTGGCGCTCGCGACCGCGGGGATGGAGATGGGCGCGTTGACGATCATGACGATGGGGTTCCGTGAGCGTGAGCGGACGTTGGATGTGTTCGAGTTGATCACCGGTCTGCGGATGAACCACGGGTACTTCCGGCCCGGCGGGGTGGCGCAGGATCTGCCGCCCGGTGCGGTGGAGGCCGTCCGTGAGTATCTGGGGTGGATGTGGGACCACCTTGGGCAGTACGAGGCGCTGTTGAACGAGAACCAGATCTTCAAGGGCCGCACAGTCGGGATCGGCTACCTGGACCTGCAGGCGTGTATGGCGCTGGGTGTCACGGGCCCGGTGCTGCGCTCGACGGGCCTGCCGTGGGATCTGCGCAAGTCGCAGCCGTACTGCGGCTACGAGACCTACGAGTTCGACGTCCCGACGCGTGACACGTGTGACGCCTATGGGCGTTATCGCATCCGCATCGAGGAGATGAAGGAGTCGTTGAAGATCGTCGAGCAGTGCCTGGACCGGCTGGAACCGGGGCCGGTGATGGTCGGTGACAAGAAGATCGCGTGGCCGGCTCAGCTGGCCATCGGCAGCGACGGTCTCGGGAATTCGCTGGACCACATCCGGCACATCATGGGTGAGTCGATGGAGGCGCTGATCCACCACTTCAAGCTGGTCACCGAGGGCTTCCGGGTCCCGGCCGGCGAGGTGTACGTGCCGGTGGAGTCGCCGCGCGGGGAGCTGGGCGCGCACGTGGTGTCCGACGGCGGTACCCGGCCGTGGCGGGTGCATGTTCGCGACCCGTCGTTCAACAACCTGCAGGCGGTGCCGGCGATGTGTGAAGGCGGCATGATCGCCGACGTCATCGTGGCCGTCGCGAGCATCGACCCGGTGATGGGCGGGTGCGACCGGTGACCCAGGACGGCGAGCCGCGGCCGCTGGATCCCAGTGACCATGAGCCGACCGGCACCGAGCCGGTCCAGGCGCGGTCGGCCTACCGTCTGAGGCTCGCCTTCGCGGCGGTCGGTTTCGCGCTCGGCATCGCCGGGATCATCGGGTTCGGCCGGCTGATGACGGATGACCGGGACCCGTCGGTGATGTGGTTGCTGGTCCTCAGTGCCCTGGTCGTCGTGACCGCGGCACTGGACATCGCCGTCATCCTCCGCCGGCGCATTCCGTAGCCACCACTTTCTGTACTCCGTCAAGGCGGCTCGCAAGCTCGCCGCAGCCGCGTGCGGCCTAGCGGCCGTTCCGGGCGACCGGACGGCGGCACGAGAAGGGCCGGTGACGGCGTGAGAGTCATTCTCACCGTCACCGGCCTGGTGATGCACATGCAGCACGACGACACCATCACGGACCACGACACCAGATCGGCCGGCCGGAACGACGAACGGCACGATCCAGCACCGCCGAACGCGAACCGTGGCCCGGCTGCGTGATCTCCCCATCCCCCTCATGTCTGGACGATCGGCCACCACTCCGCGAGTCAAGGGCACTCCTCTGCGCTCCGTGTCGCTTCGCGATCTACGACCCTTGACACGCTCCACTCCGGCCTTGAGGCGGCAGTTATGAGGAGGCCGGGGCGGAGTAGGCGCACGGGCGAGCGCGACGGCGGTCGTGCAACATACGTGCAACTTGCGGCGGCGATTCCCGGTCGGAACCGGTCTCTCACGGTCAACCAGCGTCGGACGTTCGCGCTGGTCAGAGAGTGCCCCCGGCAGGATTCGAACCTGCGACCCTCCGCTTAGGAGACGCATCCGAAACCGCAGGTAGATGACCATGATCAGGGTCATCGCGCCCTTCGCATGACTCACGATGCTTGATCCTCCGGGGCGTCCTCGCTGCTCGCTGCCCGTCGAGCAAGGTCGCTCAGGGCCTTGGCGACTTCGGCGTCACGACCGTCCAGAGCGTGAAGGTACCGGTTGGCGGCCGCCGTCGACGAGTGACCGAGCCGCTTCTTCAGATCCGCGAGCGTGGCGCCGGCAGCCGCCGCGAGACTCTGCCCGGTGTGGCGTAGGTCGTGGAAGGCGATGTCGACGCCGACCTTGGTGCGGGCACGCTTGAACGCCTGGTACACGGCGTTTCCGCGCATCCGCGAACCGTCGCGGCCGACGAAGAAGAACTCAGGGCCGGCCCACTTCTCGGCGTGCTCGATCAGGAACGTCAGCACATGCGGGGGCACCGAGATCTCGCGCTTGCCGGCCTCGGTCTTGGGATCCTTGTCGTAGCGGACCCGCGATTCCAGCAGCTCGACATGGTTGTTGCGCACCCACACCGTGCCCTTCTCCAAGTCGACGTCCTCTCGGCGCAGGCCGCAGACCTCACCGCGCCGCAGCGCACACCAGGCAGCGAGCACGACGGCGGCGCGGTAGCGCTCCGGGGTGATCGTCGTGATGAGCTCGGCCACCTGCTGGGGCGTGGCGATCTTGCGTTCACGTGCCTTGACCGACCCCGCGCCGGGGATCATGCAGGGGTTCCGAACGATGGCCTCGTCTCGGACAGCGGCGTTCATGACCGTACGAAGGAACCGGTACGACTGCGCGATCGAGGTCTTGCCGCCGGTACCTCGGAGGGCTTCGGCGTACCACGACCGCACGACCGGCGGCGTGATCGCGACCAACGGCACGTCGAGCAGCGACGTCAGGTGCAGTCGCATGTTTCGCCGGCACGTCTCTGCCCAGCGTCGCCCGACGTCCGGGTTCTCGTCGAGGTAGCTCTCGGCGTACTCACCGAACGTTTGCCGGCCAAGGTGATGATCCAGCCAGGTACCGCGGCTGAGATCCGCCTCGACTCGTGCCAACCACTGGCCGGCATCGGTCTTCGTTCGGAACGTGTCGGGCGCGTTCTGTCGGCGGCCGTTCGGGCCGATGAACGACGCCTGGTAGCGACCGGACGGCAGCTTGCGGATCTTGCCGAACCGGCGACGGCCAGCCATCAGCGCACCACCCGGCCGCCGTGCCAGCGAACCTCCATCGGCTCGACAGTGGAGTCGGCGATGAACGCGGCGAGCACGGATGAGGGAATCCGGACGTGCCGGCCGACCTTGACGAAGCGGATGCGCCGTTCGGCGATCAGCCGCCGGGGAAACCTGGATGTGGTGCCGAGAACTTCGGCGGCCTCATCGACGGTCAACAGCCGATCCATGAGTGTGTGTCCTTTCGTGAGACTGCGGATCTCTTGCTTGGCGGCGTGGCCTCGCTCATGCCGACGAGGCCGCGTCGGCGCGACGGATACGGGCGAGGTTGGCCGAGCGGGTGGCGTTAGCTGCGGCAGCGGTGTCGAGGTAGCCGCGTCCGGCGTAGCGCCAGTCGCCGATGACGAGGAGCGTGGTGGCGTCGTCGGTGTCGGCCTGGTCGACGTCGAGGACGTCCCGCACGTCGGCGTCAGCGGGGAGCTGGGCGCGACGCTGCCGCCAATGCCGGCGGGCGGTGCGGAGCGCGCCGAAGGTAACGCTGTAGGCGCGGCTCTTGGTGATGGGGTGGCCGCGGTAGCCGAGGGTGGCGTAGCGGTCCTTGAGCCGGGCGTAGTCGTCGTTGACGGGGACGAGCTGCTGTGCGGCCTTGATGAGCCGGACGGCGTGCGGGGTCGCGCCGTGCTTGGCAGCGTGCCCGGCGCTGTACAGCTTCCCGGAGACAGGGAGCCCGAAGTCCTCGGTGCTCTTCGTCAAGTACTTGGCGAGGTAGGCGGCGACCTGGTGCGGGTGCGCTGACCCTTCTCGGTTGTCGCGGCCGGCGCCGGGGGTGATGCTGCGCAGGTCGAGCTGCCGGCCCCACCGAAGCCTGAGTGTCTGCCCGCCGGGGAGGGGCACGTCCTTGTGCGCGTGGGCGGCGGCGTGCCGAACGGCGTCCTCGAGGTGCGTCACCGTGAGGTCCAGTTGCGGCGGGGTGGTGGGGCCGTCGGGTCCGTCGAGGCGGATGACGACGTGGAAGTGCACGACACCGCGCGCCTGAAACTCCACCACCCGCGTGTAGGAGACCTTGGCCGCGCTCGTGAACGTCTTCATCGACATGCCGGCGGTGCGGGCGAGGCGGCGGCGTAGCGCCATGGTGAAGTACCGCCACAGTTGCGGTGCCCACCACTGCCAGGCGGCGTGGGCGGTGTAGTCGTAGCACTCGAAGCACAGCGGCTGACCGACCTGTGGGTCGTCGGCGTCGTGCCGGCGCACACACGAGAGCGGGCGGCCGTGCGGGCAGCGCGGCTTGTCCCGCCTGGCCCGGCACGGGGCGGTCTTCCCGTTGGTGGGTCGGGTGTGGCGGTGCACGGCCCCGAACGACGGCGCGGTGAAGGTCGCGAACGTCGCCGGATGCTCGGCGACCGTGTCGGGGATGGTCTTGCCGCCGGCCAGGCCGCAGGACAGCAGGTGCCACGCGTCGCCCTTGTACTCACGTGAGCAGGACGGGCAGACGGCGGCGCGGCGGTTGCCGCAGCGCACGTAGGTGTGCCCGTCCGGTTCGTCGTCGGAGGAGTAGGTGCGCACGACCTCACCCGTGGCCGCGTGGACGGTGGTCGATGAGCCGGTGAGCCGGATCGGGTTGACGCAGCCGCGGGCCTGCTCCCCGGCCCGGGAGCGCGAGAGCGACGCCAGCTGGAACACCAGCTCCGTATGGGACAGCTCGCGTGTGCTCACGCGACCGCCCCCGTGTCGTCGTCCTGGTCGTCGTCGGTGACGACGGTGAAGCCGTGGCGCGGTGGTGCCGGCGGCGCGGCGGGGAACTGCTGGGCCATGGCGCGGATGTCGTCGTCGGTGACCCAGGTGAACCGGACCCGGACCGGAGCGGGGTCGCCGTCGACGAGCACGTACCCGGTGCCCGGCTGCGACTCGGGGATCGACTCAGCGTGTGCGCCGCGTTCCCAGGCGTCCTTGCCGAGGACCATCTCGACCTCGGACGCGGTGTCCAGCCGGAGTGCGACCTTGGTGGGGAACAGGTTGCGGGCGTCGACGACGGACTTGCGGGGGTCCTGGACGAACGCCAGCACCGACACCCCGGCCGCGCGGCCCTGAGACAGGACGACCTTGAGCGCCTTGTTGAACTGGTGCTTGAGTTTGGTGTCGTCCTGGTAGTCCGACAGGAACGCCAGCTCGTCGATGATCAGCACCACGAACGGCTCCACCGCAGTCGGGACGTGTTTACGACTCTGGCCGCGCAGCCGCTTCGACCGTGCCCGCACCAGCTCGGCGGCCTCGGTGACGAGGTCGACCATGTCGCCGGGCTCGTCGTCGGCGGCGAACCGGGTGAACAGTGCCCGGCCCATCGCCAGCTCGATGCCGCCCTTCGGGTCCGCGCCCCACAACTGCACCAGCCCGGACGGGACAGCTGGCGCGAGCGCGCGGACGGTCGACCACAGCGCGGAGCCCTTCCCGGACCCGGTCGCGCCGACGGTCAGGACGTGGCTGTAGAGCAGCCGCAGCCGATACGGGGAGCCGTCCTCGGTGAACCCGACTGGTAGCGCTTCGAAGTCGACGTCCGGTGCGTCGAGCGTCATCGCGGGGATGGGGTCGGTGAGCATGTCGCCGGTGCTGAACAGCAACGTCACCGTGCCCGGCTGATCACTCCGGACGCGGACCTGTGCGGAGCCGAACGCGTGCGCCAAGGCGTCGGCCCGGTCGGCGTAGTCGGCGGGCGATTGGCCGGCCAACATCCGCACCATGACGGCGTCGGCGGCAGGGTGGGCGGTCACGCCGATCAGCTCGGGCGCGACCTGGCGGCCGAACGGACCGGCCACGGTGAGGCCGCAGCCGGCGGCGACGGTCGGCCAGTGCTTGCGGTAGATCCGCCGGTAGCGCCACCGGCCCCGCACACTGGCGGCGACCTGGTCGGCGGATTCGGGGTGGGCGAGCCGCCACACCACCCATCCGACGGCCGGGAGCACGAGGAGCAGGACCAGGCCGCCGCCGCCGAGGACGGAGTAGGCGAGCAGCAGCACGGCCCCGGCGGCGAACACCTGCGGGAGTTTGCGCAGCAGCATCAGCGGCGTCAGCGTCACCCAGGCCAGGCCGCGCAGCAGCTGCCGGATCAGCGAGTCGTGGTCGAAGAGGTTCTGGATGAACGTCGCGAGGGTCTTGATGGTCTTCGGGGTCAGTACGGGTCGGGGGCTCATCGGAGCAGTCCTTCGGGGGCTGTCAGGGCCGCGTGCCGGGCGTGGGCGGCGGCGTGGCAGGAGTCGCAGACGGTGTCGCCGGTGCCGGGGTGGAACCACGCCTTGACGGCGTCCACGGGGCGGCCACACTCGGAGCAGGTCACGAGGGCCGACATCAGGCCGCCGCCTTGCGAGGCCGGCGACGCGTCGCCTTCTTCGGCTTGGCCGGCGGCGCAGCTGGGGTGCAGGAGTCGCACACGATGCCGGGCTGCGGCGAGCTGGTTCGGCCGCACGCCGTGCACGGGAACGAGTACGCGGCCGCGCTGGTGTCGAACGGCAGCATGCCGAACAGGACCGGCTGCCCGTTCACGGCCGATCACCGCAGCGCGTCACCGCGGCGTCGCGGACCGTGTCGGAGCGTTCGGCCTGGACCTCGTCGGCGCTGACCATGAGGACGACGACGGTCAACAGCTGGGCGAGGACGATGCCGAGGGCGGCGACGGGGAGTCGCCAGGTCGTAGGCTTGGACACACCAATCCCCTCCATTCGGGGGTGTTGATTGGGGCCACCGGGGACGGGGTTGGTTTCCTAGGCCTGTCACCCGTCCCCGGTGGGGTCTCATCGCGAGACGGCAGGGGGTCCTTCGCCGTTCGTCGCGTCGCTCACCGCGGCCAGCCGCACCACCAGTGCGTCATCCGACGCGGCCGGGTACATCCAGGCAGGCAATCGGGCGTGCACGATGGCCAGCCAGTCCGCGAGCACGGCAGCGCCGCGCTGGTCGAACGACACATCGTGCGGCGACCACGCCACCCGGCCACCGAGGGTTGCGACCAGCCGGACGAGGTTCTTCTCCCCGCTGGACATGACCCCGAACGCCTGCACCTCGTGCGAGGCCTGTGGGCCGCGTGCGTGCCACTCCCAGAACGCCGCGTCGTCGTCTGGAGCTGGGTGGCGGGCTTCGTACGCCTCCCACGCGGCCGCGTCCGCCAGCTGGCCGTTGACCGCCTGGGTGACGACGTCCAGCCAGCCTGGGTGTTCGTCGATGGGGCCGGCGATCCGCTCGGCCAGCTGCCGCACCCACGGATGCCGGACCGCCAGCCAGTCAGCCGCGGCGTACGCGTCGGTTGGGATCTCGATGACGGTCATCCTCAGGCCGCCTTGTCGCCGGACGTGCCCTTGCCGGTGTCCTTGCGCGGGGTGTGCGACGCGATCCCTCCGGCCCGCCACGACTCGACCAGCTGGCCCGTCTTGGTCACCCGTGCCGACGCCACCAGGTCGCCGAACTCGATGGGGGAGTAGTCCGCGATCTCCGGTCTCAACGGTGCTGGGACCGTCACCTGCGCCCGCGCCGTCAACTCGCGGTCGAACGACACCGTCCGGTAATTGACCTCGACCGCCCACAACGGCAGCCGCGTCTCCTCGTCGACCGCCTGCCGCTCCGACTGCCGACGTCCCTCCGGGGTGTCCTCCCACTCGTGCACCGAGTTCACGACCCCGGTCGCCGTCATCATCTGCCGCTTGCTGTCCACTGCATAGGTCGCCATGACCTCTCCTTCCGTTCGGGGACCTTCCCCGGCTCCGCGCTCGTGACGATGAGGCGAAGCACGACCATCCTGCACTATGTCCACATAGTGCGTCAAGTTGCCTCAAGGGCCAATTGGCAATTGGCAAGAGCCTCGTTACGGTTGTCGCCAACGCCCTGCACTTAGTGCGGCAACAGGTGCCGCGCATGAGGAGGAGGCTGGCGATGTCGACTGCACCGGCGTTCCGACAGCTCGCGGCTGATCTGCGAGCGCGGATCGCGGCGGGGGAGTTATCGCCAGGAAGCCAGCTCCCATCCATGGCACAACTCCGCGAGCAGCACCGCGTGTCCAGCACCGTCGTCCGGGATGCGCTCAACGAGCTGCGCCGCGACGGCCTGATCGTCGGACGCCAGGGCAAGGGCGTTTTCGTCGCCGACGACGTGAGCGGTGCGGATCGTCGGCCCGACGACACCCAGGTCCGGCTGGACCGCCTTGAAGAGGCCGTGCGCACCTTGACCGAGCGCGTCAACGACCTCGCCGCCGGCCAGGAATGACCATGGGCAGGCGTGCTTCGTCGGATGCTGCGGGCTGTCACGCCACCAGCAAAACCCGGCCTGCAAGTGCATGCCCGGACAAACTGTCCGGGTACCTGACTGGCCTGCTGACCTATCGTTGAGACCATGCGTGGAGCAGGGGACACCCTCAGCATCGGTGAGCGCATCGCGTTCTACCGAGTGCGGCGCGGCCTGACCCAATCCGTGCTCGCGAACCTCGTGGGCCGCTCCGAGGATTGGCTCAGCAAGATCGAGCGCGGTGAGCGCGACATCCGGCGACTCGACGTCCTCACCGAGCTCGCACGCGCTCTGCGCGTCACTCTCGGCGACCTGATCGGTCAACCCGTCTTGGTCGAGGACGATCGTGCCGGCGACGACGTGCCGGCCATCCGTGATGCACTGATGAGTCCACGTCGGCTCTCCCAGCTGCTGTTCCAGCAGACCGCCGTCGAACAGATCGACGTCACGCACACCGAGCGGCTGACCGTGAGCGCCTGGGACGACTACCAGAACGGCGGACTCGGCCGCGCCATCGCCGTCCTGCCTCAGCTACTGGCATCTGCTCAAGCGCTCGAAGCGGAAGGGACCCGCGCCGGTTGGCGGGTGTCCGCCCGAGCGCACCACCTGGCGGCCACGACGCTCAGCAAGATCGGTGAGGTCGACCTCGCCTGGATCGCCGCCGAGCGCGCCATGAGCGCGGCCGGCCAGTCCGACGATCCGCTTGCCCTCGCCTCAGCCGCCCGCGCCGGCACTCACGCGCTCCTGTCCGTCGGCCGCTACGACGACGCACTTCAGGTCGGGGACGCGGCCCGCAGCTGGTTGGCAGGCACGGTCCGAGCTGGCGAACCCGAAGCGCTCAGTCTGCTCGGCATGCTCGATCTACGCATGGCCGTGGCCGCTGCCCGCCGACAGGACCGTGCCACTACGACGACGCTCCTCGACCGAGCAACCGTGGCAGCGGACCGGCTGGGTCACGACGCGAACCACTGGCAGACCGCGTTCGGCCCGACCAACGTCCACGTGCATCGCGTCTCGACTGCTCTGGACCTCGGCGACGTCGCCTACGTGGCTGAGCACGGCCCGCTGATCGACCCGAGCCCGCTACCCATCGAGCGCCAGGTCTGTCACCGCATCGACGTGGCCCGCGCCTACAGCCACCTTGCCCAGGACGATGAAGCCGTCGACGCCCTGTTGACGGCCGAACAGCAGGCGCCCCAGTTCGTTCGTCACAACCCCGCCGTCCGCGAGACGGTGCGCGCCATCTACCGCCGCTCGCCCGTCACCATGGGCGGCCGGCAGTCCGTCGTCATGCAGCTCGCCGAACGCTGCCGAGCCGTATGACCAGGCCCGTCCTCGGACTCGTCGCCTGCGCAGCCGGCGGCCTCGAAGACCTCCGAACGCAGCTGATCGAACCCATGCAGGCCGACGGCTGGACCGTCGCCGTCACTGTCACGCCGACGGCGGCGACCTGGCTGCGCGCCTCGGGGGAGTTCGACAAGATCCAGAAGACCACCGGTCTGCCCGTGCGCGACCATGCCCGCCTGCCAAGCGAGACGAGCCCTCATCCAAAGGTCGACTGCTACGCCGTAGTACCTGCGACGGCCAATACGGTGGCGAAACTTGCGCTCGGAGTCGCCGATAACCACGCGCTCACAGCCTTGTGCGAGGCAATTGGGTACCGGCAACCGCCAATCGTGGTTTTCCCTCGAATCAACGCCGCGCACGCTGCCCACCCAGCTTGGCAGGGACAAGTGGATGTGCTAAGCAGCGCGGGCGTCCACCTCATCATCGGAGATGACGTCTGGCCATTGCACCAGCCGCGCACCATTCCTGGCAGGCCGTTGCCGTGGTCCACCATACGCGCATCCATCACTTCCGCCGCTGGGGGCCGTGCACTCTGACGGCTCGATATGATGGTCGCCTAACAGAGCTGGCCTTAAGAAGTACCATCGTCTTCGTCTGCTGCGGATTTTTCTTCAATGATGTCCTTAATGTCGTCCGTTCCAAGGGCACTCTCCGCTTGACCGCTCGCGGCAACTTTTAGCCATTCATCCAACGCCCCTGCTTCGCGCATCCACGAAAAGAGTGGCCAACTGTACAGGTCATAGAGGGTCCACCGGTCAGCGGCAATCAGACCTCTAATGCCGTCCTGCGCAGCAGAAACATCATCAAGGAGAACGAGTTTCGCGACCCTGTAATCCTCAACCGAGGCAGATACGTCCCATCGCTGAACTTCAAGACGAATTGACTCCAGTCCTAAGCGCTTGGCTTTAGCGATCCAGGCGTTCACCTTGCTGGGCATGCGAATCGATTCGCTTGCGCCGATAGCCGCTGTGCGCCTGGCGAAGTCTTCGGCGACCTCGAACCGCCCCAGGTCGATTAGTTCTAGGTGATATTCCGTCAGCTGATCGCAGAATTCCTCGAAGTGTTCATTGGACAGGATCTTTCGAGCGACGCAGAGCGAAGCTGCGATCCCGAATGCAAACAATTGGTCCAATGCGCTGAGCAGATACTCCTCAGTGACGCGCAAGACGTCACCAACGGACACGTCGGCCCGTGATTGCGTGGGTACGTCCCTTATGTACTGCTCACTAACAACACAATCGGTATGAACTACAAGATTTCGCCGCGCGAAAATCTCCCGGACAATCGGCAGATCCAGTGCAAGTTCTTTGAACTCCACCGAGTATTGCTTCTTGAACCACTTCTCCCAATCGTCCATGCTTTCGCGCATGAGCGAGTCTATAAACCTATCCGTCACACGTGAGTAGAGGTTCTCGATATCGCTCGCAGTAAGTATATCAGCTGCTTTCAGGTCAACCGTGCTGTTTCCAATAGACTCCGGATATCTCCAAATGTGCGTCTGTATCAGGCGCGCAATTAGTACCTCGAAGGCACTGACGGCGATAGTCAGTTGTGATCGAAAGAGAAGGCTTGCTTGATCATGGCTTAGTCCCAGATGTCGCTGGATATCATAAAGCGTAAACGCGACTGCGCGTTTCAGTTCCGACGACGCGTTGGTGCCAAAGACGTGGAAAACTCCGCCATCCCGCCAAACATTTAGCCTAAGATCTGATCTGAACTCGGGGTCCTTGCTGAAATCTGCCTCGCCCGCCATCACATCCCTCGGAGCGGATCGGCCTTCGTCGGTAAATGCATATAGGCCCTGAACTACGCCGTCGTTATAAACCAGTCGTTCTTCGGTGGAAAGAAACTGACCGCGTGACTTCATAATGGTGAAGAGCCACCCATGACTGTCTAGGAGTCTGGGGAACTTCGGCGAGATCTCGCTTGCAACTTTGTAGAACGCCAGGAACTGGCCATAGAAGCCGGTAAAGTTGCGCCGCATGCCAACCATTGCACGCTTTTCAATGTCCGAAACCACGTTCCCCCTCCACGGTCGCTAGATCTAGGGATGGTAGTGCAATCTGGACGTCACCGGAAGAACTTCGTGTCCGATCCCATAGTGCACGTTGTCCTATTGTCTTGAGGCGGTTGATGCTTGACGGATCTGTGTCGGCTGACGCTGGACAACTGGGCTGGCTCTCACAGGGTTCAGGTCCCCTGCTCTCAGTGAGAGGCTGTCTCCGTGGGCGTCGATACAACTAGTCGCATCCGGTACACCTGCCCGGTCTGTCGACGTACGGGGCTGACCGTTCGCCCGTACGCGACGTGGCCGCCACCAGAGGGCGTCCAGCTGAGCCCGCCGTACGAGAACATGCTTGGTCGTCCCTCATACGAGGTGTGCCCACGTTGCGGGTTCGAGTTCGGCAACGACGACAACCCTGGCACGGCGGAGCCCGTGTCCTTCGAGGACTACCGACGAGAGTGGGAGAACGACGGGCGTCCGTGGTTCGACCAGAGCGCCGGACGAGCCTAGACCGTCGTCGTCGTCCTGTGTCGGGCTGGCGTAGACGAGGTTGTCCTTCCCGGCCGTTGGGCTCGTTGCACCCCGCGGCACTGCTGCCATCAGGCGCGGTTCCGAGTGTCAATCATCAGCCGACACAGATCCGTCAAGTATCAGCCGAGGCGGGACACCGATGACGCTGGGGGCGTGGTGAGAACTTTCTCTACTCCGTCAAGGCGGCTCGCTGCGCTCGCCGCGCGGTCCGCCGGCTGCGGGCCGGGTCGGGCATGCGGCCTGGCGGCCGGTCCCTCCCGCGGCCCGGCCGGCGGCCGCCGGACATGCAGAAGGCCGGCGACGGTGAGTTGTTCCACCATCGCCGGCCAACCGTGAACCGGGTCTGCCTGTCAGGGGGCGTCCCCCTCACGCCGCCATCATCCGGCCTGCACTGCGCGAGTCAAGGGCACTTCGCTGCGCTCCGTGTCGCTGCGCGATCGACTACGTCGACCCTGGACACGCTTCGCTTCGGCCTCAGGGCGGCAGTTACGAGGGCGACGCCGGGGAGTGGGCACGACCCGAGCCAGCCGCAGCTATGCGGCGGGGTCCCGGTCGATGAAGCGGCGCAGCTCGTCGGCATCGGAGATGAGCCGGTTCACCGCGTCCTTCAACGTCGCGTTCTCCCGAGCCGCCAGGCTGTTGAGCACCCATCCACGGATCAGCGCCGACACCGGGAGCTCGGCCTCACGGGCGATCTGCTCGATCTTGGCGAACTCCGCCGCCGGCAACCGCACCGACTGCACCACTGACCCGGCCAGGTTCGGCTGGGTGAACTTCGTCCCCTCCGGATACGGCTCGTCCCTGGTCGCCTCGGACTCGGCCTGGATCTCCTTGATCTTGTCCTCGATCCGGCTCATCTCCTGCTCCTCTTCATGTACTCGCGCCGGTCGGTGCTGTTCGACACCCAGCCGTTCGCGCCCCACAACCACGACACCCGCGGATCGCGAACCAGGATCACTGTCAACAGCTCCTCCCTCGACCGGCACAACCCGATGACCCGGATGCTCTTCCCGGACTTGCTCTTGGTGTCCGGATCGAGCACCGCGGCCTGCGGGTCGGCCAGTGCTTCGTTCGCCTCCTGCTCGGTCACCCGGTGCTGCTCCCACATGTGCGCGGCACCGTGCGTCCAGTCCACATTCATCTACTACAACCCTACTACGAGTAGTGACAGTCGTCATCGGTCGTTCCTGTCGGCCGGCCTCATCCCAGTTCCGTGGCTCGTTCGGCGGCCTCGGTCAGCGCCGTCGCGATGTCTGGCACGGAAGCGGCGGCGAGCAGGTAGCCGGCGGTCGCCGCCCACGGGGTGGTCACCGTCAGCTCGACGCACACCGTCGCCTGCGGCTGGATGCGTTGCGCGAGGTTGACGCCGACCAGGCCGGCTCCGTTGATCCCGCCCTTGACTGATGCGAGGTACTTGCGGTGCACCGTGTGCGTGCCGGTCTCGTCACACCACTTCACCGAGCACGCCGCATTGCGATCCTCGGCCGCGGTCACAGCTGACGCTCCTGCTCCGCGACGTACATCTGCCTGACCTCGTCCAGCGAGGAACGCAGCTCGCCCAGCCGGTCGGCCAGCTCCGGGACTCCGGACAGCCTCTCGGCGTGCTCCTCGACCAGCGCGGCCGAGCGTTCCAGCGTCTCGATGTGGACCTCGACCGCGAGTGCGCGGGCGGCGGCACGATCCAGCCTGCCGCGGAACCCGATCACGAGGCCGCCCCAGCGGCGGTAGAGCCGGTCCAGGCGTTCGATGATCTGCTCGTCGGTCATGCCCGGCAGGTACTCCCGAGCATCGGTGAGGATGGTCGGTGTCCAGCCGGCCCGCTGAACGATGGTGCCGATGCGGTGCAGCTCGTCGGCCAGCTGGTGCGCGTCGATCGCGGTGAGGGCGAAGTGCGCGTAGTCCTCGCTGCCTTCCGGGCGGATCGTCACATCGATGGTCGGGCCCTCCTCGTCATGGAAGGCGACGATCTCGCCGATGTCGGGATGCACGAACGGAGCGCGGGTGATGATCTCTCGCTTCTTCGGCTTCGGTACGGTGACCATGGGTCTCCTCCTGGCTTGAACAGGGTGGGATCAAGTCCCCGGACCGGTGTTCACAGCACCGGCCGGGGGCGACTAAGGGATGAGGTCAATCCCGGCTCCAGGAGGGCCACGCGCCCGGCGCATCAAGACCGCGATACGGCGTGACCCGCAGACGAGGCCAGCGCGCCGATACAGGCGTCGCGACCAGTGCAATCGCCGTGCACTCCGCGTGACCCAGGCATTCGAGCCGAAAGGGAAGTCACGGTCGACGACGGCAACCAGCGGATGAGATTCACGCTGGTCAGAGCGTGCCCCCGGCAGGATTCGAACCTGCGACCCTCCGCTTAGGAGGCGGATGCTCTATCCCCTGAGCTACGAGGGCGGGCTGCGCCAGCATACCGGCCCCTGCCGGGCACCGGTCGAGGCGGTTGATTCAAGTCTAGGCTCGGCGGTGTGAGCAATCTCGATGCCCGCCCGGCGGAGACGGCGTGCCGGGCGAGTGAGCAGGATGGACCCACCGCTTACCTTCTCCAGCCGCGTGACGTGCCGTTGGGCGGGATCCGGGCGATGCGGGTGAGCCGTACGCTGCCGCACCGTGAGGTGCCGACGGTCGGGGCATGGTGCTTCCTCGATCAGTTCGGGCCGGAGCGCACGGACATGCGGGTGCTGCCGCATCCGCACACCGGGTTGCAGACGGTCACGTGGCCGTTGGCGGGTGAGATCCGGCACCGCGACAGTGTGGGCAGCGACGTCGTGGTGCGGCCGGGGCAGCTCAACCTGATGACCAGCGGCCCGGGGATCGCGCATTCGGAGATCTCGTTGGGCGAGGCGCCGCGCCTGCACGGGTTGCAGCTGTGGGTCGCGCTACCAGCAGACGCGGCGACGAGCACGGCACTGGCGTTCGAGCAGCACACCGAGCTGCCCCGGTACACGGCACCCGGCCTCACCGCCACCGTCGTCGTCGGGGAGCTGGGCGAGGCCATGTCGCCGGCGACGACGTACAGCCCGCTGCTGGGTGCCCAGCTGGACCTCGACGCGGGCGCGTCCGTGAGCATCCCGCTGCGGCCGGACTTCGAGCACGCGGTCCTGGTGCTCGACGGCCGGGCGGCGGTCGCCGGGCACGAGGACCTCGCGACCGGCCCGCTGCTGTATCTGGGGACCGGCCGCGACGAGCTCCGGCTCACCGCGGGCAGCGACGCGGACGCCACGCTGTTCCTGCTCGGCGGCGAGCCGTTCCCCGACGACCTCGTCATGTGGTGGAACTTCGTCGGCCGCAGCCACGAGGACATCGTCGCCGCGCGGGAGGAGTGGGAACGGGCCGGCCAGCAGCGCTTCGGCACCGTCGCCGGGCACGACGGCGAACGCATCCCGGCCCCGGCCATCCCGCCGCTGCGCCTCACCCCGCGCCGGCGGAAGCCGCCGACCGCGTGATGGCGGGTGGTCTGGTGGCGCCATAGGCCCACCAGACCACCCGCCATCGCCAGCGGGCAGCCCGACCACCCTTCAATACGTCATCCCCAGCGCCGCCTGCACCTCGTCCAACGTGCTCGTGGCCACCTCCGTCGCCCGGCGGGCACCTGCCGCCAGCAGCGACTCCACCAGCCCCGGTTCCGCGGCCAGCTCCGCCCGGCGAGCCCGTACCGGCCGCAGTTCCTCGTTGACGGCCTCGGTGACCAGCGCCTTCAGCGCCGCGGAGCCGCGCCCGCCCACCGACGCCGCGACGTCAGACGGGTCCGAGTCGAGACACAGTGAAGCCAGCAGCACCAGCGACGACACACCGGGCCGCTCGACGGGGTCGTACGTCACCGTGCGCTGCGCATCGGTGACCGCCCGCTTGATCAGCCGCGCGGTCTCGTCCGGGGTGGCCTTCAGCGCGATCGCGTTGCCGCGGCTCTTGCTCATCTTGTGCCCGTCGACGCCCAGCAGCCGAGGAGCCGGCGAGAGCAGCGCCTGTGGCTCGCCGAACACGACCCGCCCGCCGGCGTACCGTTCGTTGAACCTGCGCGCGATCAGCCGGGTCTGCTCGACATGCGGCAGCTGGTCGTCGCCGACGGGGACCAGGTTGCCGTGGCAGAACAGGATGTCCGCGGCCTGGTGCACCGGGTAGGTGAGCAGCAGCCCGCTGATCGCCGCGATCCCGGCCGACGCCGCCTCGTCCTTCACCGTCGGATTGCGCTGCAGCTCCGCCACCGTCGTCAGCGACAGGAACGGCAACAGCAGCTGGTTCAGGGCCGGCACCGCGCTGTGGGCGAAGATCGTCGTCCGCTCCGGGTCGACCCCGGCGGCCAGGTTGTCCAGCACTACCTCGCGCACGTTCGCGGCGATCTCACCGGGCGAGAGCCGGTCGGTGATGACCTGGTAGTCGGCGACGACGAGGTACGTCTCGACGCCCTGCCGCTGCAGCCGCGCCCGGTTGACCAGCGTGCCGAAGTAGTGCCCGAGGTGCAGCGGGCCGGTAGGCCGGTCACCGGTGAGGACCCGGTAGCGCGACGGGTTCGCCGGCACATCGGCCGGGTCGGCCAGCAGCGGGGTGTCGAGGACGGTGGTGATGGTCACGATGCTCTCCGATCGGTGGGCGGGCCACCGCGAGAGCTGTCACCGATCCGGCCGCCGTCGCGGCGGCCGGGGGACATGCTGAGGTGGGCCGCCTACGAAGGCAGCCACCACGCCAGCACGGAAAAGGTCACCCGCTGAGCATACCGTCAGCTGATCGGAGCGCAGGTGACCCCGAGATCCGTGATCCCGGCGACGAACGACGTGGTCAGCTGCGCGGCCTCGGTGAGCTGGTCCGCGGACGGCTGCTCGGCACTGTCGTTCAACGCGGCCCAGGCGTCGTCGGCCTGCTCACCGACGGCGACGGCGGCGGCCGCGCGCTCCTGTTCGACCTCGTCGACCGGCAGCGGAACCGCGCGGACGTCGCGGACCAGCACATGCACGCCGTCGGCGACGGGGGTGAGGTTCGCGGGGTCGAGCCTGACCTGCGGGTCCTCGGCCATCACCGGGTGTTCGGCGGCGACGGTGGTGCACACGTCGGTGGCACCGGCGGCCCAGTCGGCCACCGTGCCCGCGGGCGGCGGGAGTCCAGCATCGGCGGACTCGTCCGAGCCGTTGTCGGACGCGACGAGGTAGACCCCGAGGATGGCGGCCACCAGCAGGAACACCGCCGTGGCGGCGAGCGTCAGGCCAGTACGCCGCTGCGGTGCACGATGGGTGACAGCCGAGGGAACGTCCTCGAGCAGTTTCACGACAACTCCTCCGAGCCGGGTCTCGCCTCCAGCGGCCAGGCCGCCGGATCCTTACACCCCCCGTGGACCGGCGCCACTCTAGGCCATTCCACCGACGACCGGGGAGCGCACCCGGCCAGCACACCGCGATACCCGCGCATCCGACCACCCAAACCTCCACGACCCGCGGCTTGCCTCCACAAATGCGCGCGATCGGCGAACTAACCTCCGGAGTGTGAGGCAACCGGAGGTCACCGCCGGCCCGGTCCCGACGCGCGCGGAGCTCGTCACCGAGGCCGTCGAACAATGGAGCAGCGACCTGGCCGCCCTGGGCGGACGGGACCCGTTGCTGACGTACCGAGACCTCAAGGTGGGCACCCTCGATCTCGCCGCCGCCGAGCCGGAGGCCCGCCGGCTGTTGCTGGAGGGCCAGCCCGTCCTGGTCTCCAAGCTGTTCCCGTACGAACCGCTGCGCACGTCCGCGCTGCGGTCGGTACGGGCCATCCGCGACAAGGCGCGGGAGCTGGCGGAGGAGCGCGGCCTGGCCACGTGCCATCTCGCCGTCGGCATCGCCACCTGGGCCAACCCGTTCGCGGCCCGCCGCCCGACCGCCCCGGTGATGCTGCGCTCGGCGACGGTGGAGGCGCGCGACCCGGCCGAGACCGACTTCTCCATCACCATCGCCGACGACCCGTTCGTCAACCCGGTGCTGCTGCATGCGCTGGACGCCCAGCTCGGGCTGCGTTTCGCCACCGATGACCTACGTGATCCCGCCGGCCGGCTGCGATACGCGACCGTGGTCGAGCGGCTGCGGGAGTTCGCGCCGCCACACGTCGTCGACGGCTTCGCCATCGCGCACCGGGCGGTCCTGGCGACGTTCACCACCGCGCCGCTGAGCCTGGCCCGCGACCTCGCCGCTCTCGGTGTCGACCTGCAACAGCACGACGTGGTCGCCGCGCTGGCCGGCGATAGCCCGGCACTGTCCGCCGTGGCGCGCTCCGGCGTTCCGGCCGACCTGCGGTTCCGGGCCTTCGACACCGACACCGAGCAGGACGAGGTGGTGGCGGCCGCCGCCGGCGGCGGCCACCTGCGGGTCGTCGCCGCACCGGGAACCGGGCGCACGCAGTCCCTCGCGGCCATGGTGGCGGAGCTGTCCGGGCGCGGCCAGCGCGTCCTCGTCGTCGGCGAGAAGCGGGCCGCGTTGGACGACCTCGTCACCCGACTGCAAACCGCCGGCCTCGGCGACCTCGTCCTTGACGTCGGCCGGACCCGCCCGGCCGACGCGGTACGCCAGATCACCGACGCCGCGCGGCGGCTCGTCCGGAGCCGCCCGGGAGAGTTCGAGCACCCGACGCCCGGGACGGCCGCCCAGCTCGCCGCTGAACTCGACGCCTACCGTGACGCCATCCACAAGGTCCGCCAGCCGTGGGGCTCCACCGCGCACGAGGCAATGGTCCTGGTGGCGACCGCGCAGGAGCACGCCCGGACGTCCGCGCGAGTCGACCCGGACGTGCTGGCACGAGCCGGCAGCACCGCGCACGTGCGGGTCCAGCTGCGCGACTTCGCCAACATCGAGGGTCTGACGCTGACCGAGAGCGGCTCCCCGTGGTTCGGGTCCGACGTGCCGTCCATCCGCGCCGCCGACAGCCTGCTGGCCACCGTCACCGAGCTGCGCGAGCGGTCCCTGCCCGCGCTGCGCGACGCCGCCACGCGCGCCGCCGTCGAGGTCGGACTGGCCGGGCCGAACACCGTCGCCGAATGCCTCGAGACCGTCGACCTGCTGGCCGCGGTGAGCCGCACGGTCGAGCAGTACGGCGCGCAGATCTGGGACGAACCGATCGGCGACCTCGCCGTGGCCAGCGGCGACCGCGCCTACCGGGCGCAGCACGGCGACACCGTCGGCTTCCTGGCCCGCCGCAAGCTGCGTCGCCGGCTCGGCGAACTGACCGGCGCCACCGGGCGGCAGCACCGGCAGCGGCTGCACGACGGCCTGCTCGCCGCCCAGCAGCAGCTCGCCACCTGGCGCGACCGGTCCCGCGACGGGAAGTCGCCACGCACCGGCCCGCACCTGCCCGACGCGATCGCCGCGGCCAAGGTCGTCCGCCACGACCTCGCCGTCCTGGCGGCCGGCAACCCGCGGACCGCGGACCTCGAGACCCTGTCCTTCGCCGACGTCGCGAAGCGGCTGAACGAGCTCATCGCCGACAGCGGCCACCTGCGCGACCTGCCGCGGCTGTACGAGCTGCAGGCCGAGCTGTCCGCCGCCGGCCTGGACGACCTCCTCGCCGAGCTGCGCCGCCGCAACATGAGCGCCGACCAGGTCGAGGCCGTCTTCGACTTCGCTTGGTACTCGTCGCTGCTGGACCTGTGGCGCTCCACCGACCCGGCACTCGGCCGGTTCGACCGGTTCGCGCACGAACGCCGGCTGGAAGAGTTCCGCGCTGCGGACCTGCTCGAGGTGCGGGCCGCCGCGGGCCGGGTGTTGGAGGCCCGCCGCGAACGCTTCGCCGCCGTCGCCGAAGACCACGAGGGCCAGACCGCCGTCCTGACCGAGTCACCCGACGGCGCACTGCCGGACACGCCGCTGGAGCTGGTCGAGGAGGCGCCGGACCTGGTGCTCGCCGCCGTCCCGTGCTGGGTGGCCTCGCCGCTGACGGTCGCCGAGATGCTGCCGCCTCGCCGCCTGTTCGACGTGGTCGTGGTCGAGGACGCCGGCCGGCTGGCTGTCGCCGAGGCGATACCCGCCCTCGCCCGCGGCGCGCGGGTGGTGCTGTTCGACGACGACGAGGTCGCCCGGCCCGCGTTCACGACGGCCGTCGAGCCGGCACCGGACCCGGACGAGCACGAAGGGCCCTGGGGTCACGAGCCGCCGGCGTCGGTGGCCGACCTGCTCAAGGACGCGCTGCCCGAGCGGGTGCTCACCGGCATGCACCGCGTCCGCGACGACCGGCTGGTCCGGTTCGCCGCCCGCAGCACACACGCCGGCCGCCTGACCACCGTTCCCGGTGTCGGCGGCGCCGACCGCGTCACCATGGTGCTCGTCGACGCCGAACCGGTCGCCGACGACCCCGTCGACAGTTCGACCGCCGAGGTGGGACGGGTCGTCGAGCTGATCCTGGACCACGTCCGCACCCGCCCGCACGAGAGCCTGGGCGTCGTGACACTCGGCCCGCGGCACGCCGAACGGCTCGACACCGCCCTGCGGCACGCGCTGATCCGGGCCCCCGAAGTGGCGCCCTACCTGCGCGGCGACCGCGACGAGCCGTTCTTCATCAAGGACGTCGAGCGCGTCGCCGGCGACGTCCGCGACGCCATCATCCTCACCCTCGGGTACGGGCGATCCGTCGACGGCCGCATCCTCTACCGGTTCGGTGCGCTGGGCCGGCCCGGCGGCGAACGTCGGCTGGCCGCCGCCACCATGTGCTCCCGCGAGCGCCTGACCGTGGTGGGTACCTTCGGCGCCGACGACCTCAGCCCGCGCCGGTTGACGACGCCCGGGTCGCAGGCACTCGGCCGGTTCCTCTCCTACGCCCAGCACGGCGCGTCCCCCGACTGGGTCGAGGGCGGCGACAAAGCACCGGACAGCTCCGGAGTGCTGGCCGAAGTTGTCGCCGAACGGTTGCGCGAAGCCGGCGTCGCCGCCCCCGTCATCGTCGGATACGGCGGGCCGGGCGGTGCCGCCGTCGCCGTCGGGCACCCGACCCGCGTCGACCGGTACGTCCTGGCTGTCGAGACCGACGGCGAGACGTATGCGGCCCGGCACAGCGCCCGCGAACGCGAACGGCTCCGGCAGCACCACCTCAGCCGGCTCGGGTGGAGCGTGCACCGGGTGTGGTCCGCCGCGTGGGCCGCCGACCCCGAAGCCGAGACCGAGCGGCTGGTAGCGGCCTACGAGCAGGCGATCGCCGACGCCGACGCGTACGACTGGGCAGTGGCCGCGGCCGAAGCCGATGTCGTCGCCGGGATGCCCGAGGACGAGGCGGCGGCTGCCCCCTCGTCCTCGGAGCCGGCGCCGGAGGGGGCGCCGGAGGCCCCACTGGAACAGGGAGACGGGCCGGACACCGCAGCCGGCACCGACGCTGCCGCGGCGGACGCCGAGGAACCGCCGCAGCGGCAGGGCGCCCGCCCGCTCGTCGTCAGCGGCCGGCCGGTCAGCGACTACACCGGACGCGAGCTCGCGGCCGTCGCCCGCTGGGTGGAGTCCGACGGCGTCGGGCGCCGGGTGGACGACGTGATCGGCCTGCTCGCCGACGGCCTCGGCCTCGATGCCTCGCATGGACGCACCTACGACGTGCTCCGGCACGCGGTGCGGGTGGCCCGGGCCGGATCGCCGGCTGCCTGAGGGCGGGCGCGCGGGATGCGTGAGGGCGGCCGGGTTGGGTGAACCCGTGCCGGTAATGCCCCAGCGTGTTCTACGCTGGTGATCATCCAGTGGGTGTCGTTCAGGGGGAGCGGATCGCCGTGCGAGTCGCCGAGATCATGACCAGTGCCACCGTCACCGACTCGACCACGGGGACGCTGCGCAGCGCGGCGGAGCAGATGTGGCGCCAGCAGCTCGGGTCCTTGGTCATCGTGGACGGCGACACCATCGCGGGCATCGTCACCGAACGGGACGTCCTGCGCGCGGTGGCCCGCGGCGCCGACCCGGACGCCGCACCGATTACCGACGTCATGACCCGCGACGTCATCACCGTCTCGCCCGACACCCACATACGCGACGCGGCCCGGCTGATGGCGCAGCACTGGATCCGTCACCTGCCGATCGTCGACGGCGGCCGGCTGGTCGGCATCCTCAGTCAACGTGACATCACCGGGGTCTTCGCCGCACTCTGGGACGAGAGCGGCGTCACCGAGATCGACGTGGACAACCTGGTACGCGAACGCCGACTCGCCCGCGTCGAAGCCGGCGACCTGGACTGAGGGGGCTGACATGACCAGCGGAACGGGCTGGGAGGACGACTTCGACGTCCTGCCCGACACCACCACCGACGAACGACCCACCGGCTGGGGCGACGACGACAGCTCCAACGACGACCGCCTGCTCGAGGACCGCCCACCCCACTGGTGAACGTCCCGCCCCGCCGTTCCCGTCGCCCCGGCCCTAAATGATCACGTCCACCATGGGTCCTCCCGCTCCACCAGGCATGCTTGTCTGCCGAAGCGGGAGAAGCCCTCGGGTGGCGCGGTCCAGGGCGCGGGCCAGGGCGCGGGCCCGGCCGGATTCAGACGCGGTTGCGCAGCTGGTCGCGGATCTCGCGGAGCAGCAGGATGTCCTCGGGCGGCACCGCCTCTTCTTCGGCCTCCGGCTCCTGAGCCCGGCGCTCGCGCAGCTTGTTGATCGGCACCACGATGAAGAAGTAGACGGCGGCGGCGACGCACAGGAAGTTGAAGGTCGCGTCGATGATCAGGCCGATGGAGAACTGGGCGTCGTTGAGCTCGAAGGTGGCCACCTGTGTCAGGTCCGGCTCACCGAAGATGGCGGCGATCAGCGGGTTGACGAAGCCGTCCACGATCGCGCCGATGATAGTGGTGAACGCCGCTCCGATGACGACCGCCACCGCGAGGTCGACCACGTTGCCCCGGGTGATGAATTCTCTGAAGCCCTTGACCACGGATACCCCTTCTCGCTTGAGCCGATGTCCGGCCGGGCCACACCTTAACCGCTGAAAGGTGCCGGTTCAGGGAAATCAGGAGGCCGCGACGGTGAACGACAACCGTGCGGCGACCGCGGCGGCGGCCAGATCCGCGGCCTGCTCGGGGGTGGCGGCGACCATCAGCAGCGCGCCCTCGGCGAGTGCGCCGTCCGTGGCCGGCGGCAGCGCGACGACCGAGACGTTCGCGGCGACCACCGCGGTGGCGGCCCCGCCGTCGAGCGCGGTGGCGAGGAGGTCGATGCGGTCGCCGGCACGCAGGTAGCCGGCGGCACCGGGGTCGGCGACGCGCACCGGGGCGGCGACGACGTCGGGCCCCCAGCCGGACAGCAGGCCTGGGCCGAGCAGCCGGCGGTCGGTGATGGGCTCGCCGGCCCGGACCGGCCCGGCGAGCAGCGCGTCCGCGGCATCGGTAGGGCCGACCTGGCCGGACGGCACAGCGTCGGGCGGCAGGTGGGCGACGGTCAGGTCGTCGTCGGTGAGCCGGTGGCCGCCGTCGAGATCACGCGCCGCGACCAGGACCTCGACCGTGGGTGGTGGCGACGGCGACGCGGCTTCGATGGCCAGCGCCACGGCCGCGGCGGCCAGCCCGGCGGCGAGCAAGCGGCGATGCCAGCCGACGGTGCGGGCGAAGCGTTGCAGGGTGGGCCGGAGGTCGTCCATGACGGTCGACGCTACGGCCCTGTGCCCCCTGCCAGGCGGTTATCCACAGGTCGAATCCGACGAATTTAGCCTGCGCCGAGGACCCCCACCGCGGCCCAGGCGAGGCGTTCTCCCGCTTCAGCAGGCAAGCATTCCTGGTGGAGCGGGAGCACCCCAACGCAACGTGATCATTTGAGGCCGGGTCAGGCGGCGGAGGTGCTGGCCGCCTTGGAGCCGGAGCCGGAACTGGAGCTCGACGACGAACTGGAGCTCGACGAGGAGCTGTCCTTCGACGAGCTGTCCTTCGAGGAGCTGTCCGACGACGAGCTCGATGAGGTGGACGACTCCTTGGACTCCGCCGCCTTGGTGGTCCCGCTGGAGGCGCCGTTGCCGGAGCGGCTGTCGTTGCGGTAGAAGCCGGAGCCCTTGAACACGACACCGACGGCGGAGAACACCTTGCGCAGCCGGCCGCTGCACGCGGGGCACTCGGTCAGCGGGTCGTCGGTGAAGCTCTGCACCGCCTCCAGCGGTTCGTTGCATTCAGTGCAGACGTACTGGTACGTGGGCACGCGTTGGTCCTTCCGGGTCATGGTGAGGGCGCGACTGTTAGCACTCGTGACCCTCGACTGCCAATAATGCGCCTTCGGGGGCCACCTTGTCCACGTGAGGCGCACCTCATGGGACGGTTCAGGTGCGAAGTGTGTACACCGCCCCGACGGTGGCGACCGCCCACAGCACGCTGGCCAGCGTGCCGATGATGAAGCGTTCGGCTGCGACCGGGCGGCGCAGCTCCGGGTACCGGCCCAGTCCCTTGACGCCCAGGACCAGCGCCAGCCCTTCGGGCCACCCGGCCAGCAGGGTGACGACGACGCCGATGCGCTCGAGCGCGCCGATGGAGGTGCCTCCGCGCAGGGTCTGCGGATCGGAGATGTTCATGGTGGCGTCGCCGCCGATGGTGTCGTCGCCGATGGCGCCGCGGCCGCGGTCGGCGACCCGCAGCAGCGCCGTCGCCACCAGGCTGCCGCCGGTGACCGCCGTGACCACAGCCGCCGCGGCGGCGACGTCGCGCAACGTCGATTCTGCTGGCCCGCCAGCCAGCCCGAACAGCGCCGACGCGCCAACGAGCGCCACGGGTATGCCGGCGGCGGTCAGCCAGGTGGAGGTGGGCGCGTCGGTGCGCCGGTGTTCGACGACGTACCAGGCGACGGCCCCGCTCACGCCCGCCGCGGCCAGGAGGATCACCGCGACCAGGTTCACGCTGCCTCCCCGAGCAGCCGGGCCACGACGGGGCGGGTGTCGCGTTCCTGCTGCCACAGCGCGACGGCGAGCCGCTGCCCGACGGCCTGCCGGCTGATCCCGAGGATCTGCGCGGCCTCACCGAATGTGTGCCCGGCCTCCACGAGGTCGACGGCGGCCCAGCCCGCGGGGCTGCGCCGGCCGACGACGGCGGCGAGGAGGGTGAGGACGGCGTCGGTGTCGGCGGCGGCCTCGTTCATCCCGACGACGGCGACATGGTGCGGCCGCTGCTTGGCGGCGTCCAGGGCCGACCGGGCGTTGAGGAACGCCTGCCCGCGGGCGGAGCGGGTGCTGGCCGGCAACGGTTCGTCGATCGGCCCGGCCCCGATGCCGACACTCCACGCGTCCAGCCGCACCAGCAGCAGTGCCGCGTCGACCACGGCCTCCGGCTCTTCGAGCACCCCCTGGAATTCGTCGCCGGCCGTGCGTTCGAAGGACAGCAACGGCTCGTGGACGAGCTGCTTCAGCGTCGACAGCGCGTCCTCGACGAGATCGCGGCTGCGCCGGCTGCCGCGCTGGTCGACCGTCAGGACATAGACCATGCTGCAAGGCTACAACCTGGCGGCTCAACAGGAAAGCTCTCAACCTTGCTATCGACCATCGAAAGCTCCAGGCCTTGCAAGCCGTCCCAGAGCTTCCAGCCACGATCCGGGCCACGGGCGTCCGGGAACGGTCGCCTACGCTGTCCCGGTGACCCGTCGCCGCCTCGCCATCGCGTCGTCCGCCGTGGCGGGCCTCGTCGTGCTGGCGCTGGTGGCTACGGCGTCGCTGGGTGTGTGGTCCACCCGGCGGGCCTACCCGGACTACGACGGCACCGCCGAGATCCCGCGGCTCACCGCCGAGGTCGAGGTCATCCGCGACGCCAACGGCATCCCGCACATCTACGCCGACACCCCCGAGGACCTCTTCCGCGCCCAGGCGTACGTGCACGCGCAGGACCGGTTCTGGCAGATGGACGTGCGCCGGCACATCACGTCGGGCCGGCTGGCCGAGCTGTTCGGCGCCGACCAGGTCGAGACCGACGCGTTCGTACGCACCCTCGGCTGGGCGGAGGTGGCCCGCGCCGAGCTGCCGCTGATCAGCCCGGAGAGCCGGCGCTACTTCGACGCCTACGCCGACGGCGTCAACGCCTGGCTGGACGGGCACGACGGCGGTGAGCTCGGCCTGGCCTACACGCTGCTCGGGCTCACCGGCGGGGACGACGTGCCCGACCCCTGGACGCCGGTCGACTCGCTGAGCTGGCTCAAGGCCATGGCCTGGGACCTGCGCGGCAACATGCAGGACGAGGCGACCCGGGCGCTGCTGGCCGCCGAGCTGCCGGTGGAGCGGGTCGAGCAGCTGTACCCGCCGGCCGCCCCGGGCACCCCGCCGATCGTCGCCGACCAGGACACCTCCACGCAGCGGCCGCCCACGCTGGTCGGTCCCGACGGCGGGCCGGTGCCGCTCCCGGACGGCGCCACGCAGGCGCTGCGCTCGGCGACCGCCGTGCTGGGCAACGCACCGGTCACCTTCGGCACCGGGACCGGCGTCGGGTCGAACGCGTGGGCCGTCGCCGGCGAGCACACCGAGAGCGGCGCCCCGCTGCTGGCCAACGACCCCCACCTCGCGCCGGGGCAGCCGTCCATCTGGTACCAGGTCGGGCTGCACTGCCGCGACGTCGGCCCGGAGTGCCCGTTCGACGTGGCCGGCTACTCCTTCGCCGGCCTGCCGGGCGTGATCATCGGGCACAACCAGGACGTCGCGTGGGGCTTCACGAACCTCGGCCCCGACGTCACCGACCTCTACGTCGAACAGGTTCGCGACGACGACACCTACCGGGTGGGCGACCAGTGGGTGCCGCTGACGACCCGCGAGGAGACCATCGAGGTGGCCGGCGGCGACGACGTCACCATCACCGTCCGCGGCACCCGGCATGGCCCGATCCTCTCCGACCACGACGACCGCCTCGTCGACGTCGGCGAAGCGGCGGGCGGCGGGCCGGCCGACGACGCTGAAAGCGAGCCTGACGCCGTCGCCGGCGGCGAGTACGAGGTCGCGCTGCGCTGGACGGCGCTCGACCCGGGACGTACCGCCGACGCCATCTTTGCGCTCAACCGGGCGTCGGACTGGGAGACGTTCCGCGCCGCGGCCGCACTGTTCGACGTCCCGTCGCAGAACCTCGTCTACGCCGACGTCGACGGCAACATCGGCTACCAGGCGCCGGGGCGCATCCCGGTCCGCACCGCCGGCGACGGCCGGTACCCGGTGCCGGGCTGGACGGGCGAGTACGAGTGGGCCGGCTACATCCCGTTCGCCAACCTGCCCAGCGTGCTCAACCCGGACCGCGGCCTCGTCGTCACCGCGAACCAGCCGGTGACCGGCGACGGCTACCCACTCCAGCTGACCGCCGACTTCGACCCCGGCCACCGCGCCGCCCGCATCCACCAGCTGCTCACCGAAGCCGTCGAGTCCGGCGACCCGCTCGACGCGGGCATCATGGCCGCGATCCAGCGCGACACCCACAACGCTGCCGCCGACATCCTGCTGCCGCACCTGCTGGAACTGGACGCGCCGGACGGCTACTACGGCGACGGGTTGCGGCTGCTGGCCGACTGGGACGGCGCCATGGACGCGGACTCCGCGGCCGCGGCCTACTTCGCCGCCGTGTGGCGCAACCTCATGGAGCTGACCTTCTACGACGATCTGCCCGAGGACGAGTGGCCCGACGGCGGCGGACGCTGGTTCGAGGTGATGCGCGCGCTGCTCGACGCCCCGGCCGACCCGTACTGGGACGACACCGGCTCCGAGAACGTCGTCGAGACCCGCGACATCATCCTCGTCGAAGCCGCGCGCGACGCCCGCGACGAGATGACGGTCGAACAGGGCAAGGACGCCAGCCGCTGGGAGTGGGGACGGCTGCACGCGCTGCACCTGACCGAGCAGACGTTCGGCACCTCCGGCATCGGGCTGGTCGAGTGGCTGTTCAATCGCGGCCCGGTCGAGGTCGGCGGCGGCGGTTCCATCGTCGACGCCACCGGCTGGAACGCCGCCGACGGTTACGAGACGATCTGGGCGCCGTCGATGCGCATGATCGTCGACCTCGGCGACCTGGATGCATCCCGCTGGATCGACCTGACCGGCGTGAGCGGCCACCCGTTCCACGAGCACTACGACGACCAGACGCCGCTGTGGCGCGACGGCGAGACCCTCCCGATGCGCTGGTCCCGCGACAGCATCGACGCCGCCGCGGAGCACACGTTCACCTTCGTCCCACCGGAGCCCACCGCCTCCGATTAGCCCCGCGGGAGTCCCTCGCCGGCTCGGCCCGTCGCGTGTGTCACCTGATCGTCGACGCGGGAACGATCAGGTGGCAAAGGGGCGAGCGGCCAGGGCGCGGAGAACACTTGATCGCCTCCACGATGCGGACGGGAAACGATCAGCTGCACCAACCGCCCGGAAAGGGTCTACTAGGTCACCTGATCCACATGGACACTCCGCGGCGCCGAGACAACCGGTCAGTGCGGGCACAACGCCGAGGCGGGTCAGCGGAGGCGGCGGACTCCGGACGGGGACGCGGCGGCGTCGACGGGGACGTCGTGCGGCTCGCGGGGGACGGGGATGTCCAGTACCTCGCCGTCGTGCAGCAGGGCGCAGCTGAACCCGCGTCCGAGCCGCCGGGCCAGGACCCGGTCGTAGGAGCCGCCGCCGCGGCCGAGCCGGAAGCCGTGCCGGTCGACGGCCAGCCCGGGCACCAGGATCACGTCCGCGTCGAGCACCGCCGACGGCCCGAGCGGGACGCCGTCGGGCTCCAGCAGTCCGCGCGCAGCCGCGACCAGCGCACGCGGCCCGCGATACACGCCCCAGTCGAGATCGCCGTCGGGCAGCAGGATCGGCAGCAGCACGTCTACGCCGGTGTCGCTCAGCGCCTCGATCAGCGGCCCGGTGCCGGGCTCGCGGCCGACGGAGACGTAGCAGGCCACCCGGCGAGCCGCCGTGACCTCGGGCAATGCCAGCACGACGTCGCGCAGAGCTGCCGCCGCCGACGACAGCGCGGTGGCGTCCAGGCCGGCCCTGCCCTGCAGGAGGCGCGAGCGCAGCGCCCGCTTGGACTCCTTCACCGACACGCCCACGAACCCACCGTATGTGCCCAGCGCGGACGGTTGCGCCCGTCCTGCTTCTGCGCGACCGCCCGGGTTTGTAGGGTGACGCCCATGAGCGCAGAGCGAACGGGACGAGACGGAGCATCGGCCAGCCCTGTGACGAAGGTGGTCATCCCGGTCGCGGGCCTCGGGACGAGATTCCTGCCGGCCACCAAGGCGACCCCCAAGGAGATGCTGCCGGTGGTCGACAAGCCGGCCATCCAGTACGTCGTCGAGGAGGCGGTGACGGCGGGCTTGGAGGACGTGCTCCTGGTCACCGGCCGCAACAAGGACGCCATCGAGAACCACTTCGACCGCGCGTGGGAGCTGGAGGCGGCGCTCGAGGCCAAGGGCGACGACGAGCGGCTGCGCCGGGTGCAGAAGTCGCAGGTGCTGGGCGACATCCACTACGTGCGGCAGGGCGACCCCCGCGGGCTCGGCCACGCGGTGCTGTGCGGCGCGCGCCACGTCGGGAACGAGCCGTTCGCCGTCATGCTCGGCGACGACCTCATCGACCCGCGCGACCCCCTGCTGCCGAAGATGCTCGACGTCCAGCGGCGCTACGGCGGCAGCGTCATCGCGCTCATCGAGGTCGACCCGGCGCAGGCACACATGTACGGCTGCGCGTCCGTCGAGCCGGCCGAGGACGACGTCGTCCGGGTCACCGACCTGGTCGAGAAGCCGGAGCCGGGCACCGCGCCGAGCAACCTCGCCATCATCGGCCGGTACGTGCTGCACCCGGCCGTGTTCGACGTGCTGCGCGAGACGCCGCCAGGGCGCGGCAACGAGATCCAGCTGACCGACGCGCTCAAGACGCTGGCCGGCCGTTCCCGTGACGAGGACGGCGGCGGCGTGCACGCCGTGGTCTTCCGTGGCCGGCGCTACGACACCGGCGACCGCCTCGACTACCTGCGCACCATCGTCAGCCTGGCCAGTGAGCGCAGCGACCTCGGCGCCGACTTCCGCGGGTTCCTGCGCGAGTTCGTCGCCGACCTACCCGCCGAGGACACCCAGTGAAACGGGTCGCCGACCACCTCTCCGACGTCCTCGGTGCGGTCAAGCCGCTGTCCGAGCTCGATTTCCAGCTGCTCGACGCGCACGGCTGTGTGCTCACCGAAGACGTCATCGCTCCCTGGTCGCTGCCGCAGTTCGACAACACCGCCATGGACGGGTACGCGGTGCGGGCCGAGGACGTCGCGGGCGCGACGGAGGAGGAGCCGGTCGAGCTGCCCGTCGTCGTCGACATCCCGGCCGGCGACACACAGGTCAATGCCATCGGCCCGGGGCTGGCCGCGCGCATCATGACCGGGGCGCCCGTCCCGGCCGGCGCCGACGCCATCGTCCCGGTCGAGCACACCGACGGCGGCACGGTGCGGGTGCGCATCAGCACGCCGGCCCAGCCGAGCGCGCACATCCGCCGCGCGGGCGGCGACGTGCAGGCCGGCGACGTCGTCCTCGGCGCGGGGACGTATCTCGGCGCGGCCCAGATCGGGTTGCTGGCGGCGGTGGGCCGTGACCGCGTCGTCGTCCGGCCGCGGCCGCGCGTCGTCGTCATCTCCACCGGCAGCGAGCTGATCGAGCCCGGCTATCCGCTGACGACGGGGCAGATCTCCGACTCCAACTCGTTCACCCTGACCGCCGCGGCACGCGAGGCCGGCGCCGTCGCCTACCGGGTGCCGCCGGTGCCGGACGACAAGGACCGGCTGCTCGGGCTGATCGAGGATCAGCTCATCCGCGCCGACATGGTCATCACCACCGGCGGAGTCAGCGCCGGCGCGTACGACATCGTCAAAGAGGTGCTGTCGGGCCTCGGCACTGTGCGGTTCGACAGCGTCGCCATGCAGCCGGGCAAACCGCAGGGCTTCGGCACCATCGGCGAGGACAGCACGCCCATCTTCGCGTTGCCCGGCAACCCGGTCAGCGCGTTCGTGTCGTTCGAGGTCTTCGTGCGCCCGGCCATCCGCAAGATGCTCGGGTCGCCGCGGCTGCACCGGCCCAGCGTCAAGGCCGTCCTGCAGGAGCGGCTGCGCTCGCCGGAGGGACGGCGCCAGTTCGCCCGCGCCCGCGTCCAGACCACGCAGGACGGCACCTACCAGGTCCGGCCGATCGGGGCGCAGCAGTCGCACCTCATGGGCGACCTCGCCTACGCCAACGCGCTCATCGTCGTCCCCGAGCACATCACCGAGGTCGCGGCGGGCCAGGTCGTCGACACCGTTCTGCTGGAGAGGCGGCGGGAGTGAACTCGTCAGGCTTCACGCACCTGGATTCCGAGGGTGCGGCGCGCATGGTCGACGTCTCGGGCAAGGACGTCACGGTGCGGACGGCGACGGCGTCCGGTCGCGTGCTGGTCTCGCGTGCGGTCGTCGCGGCGCTGCGCGGTGACGGGGTCCCGAAGGGCGACGCGCTCGCCGTGGCCCGCATCGCCGGCATCCAGGGCGCCAAGAAGACGCCGGACCTGGTGCCGCTGTGTCACCCGCTGGCGTTGCACGGTGTGGACGTGTCGTTGTCAGTGGTCGACGACGCCGTCGAGATCGTCGCCGTCGTGCGGACGGCCGACCGCACCGGTGTCGAGATGGAGGCCCTGACGGCGGTCGCGACCGCCGCGCTCACCGTCGTCGACATGGTCAAGTCCATCGACAAGGGCGCCGTCATCAGCGACATCCGCATCGAGGAGAAAACCGGCGGGAAGTCCGGCACATGGCGGCGCGGATGAAGGCTCTCGTGGTCACCGTCTCGACGCGCGCCGCGTCCGGGGTGTACGAGGACCGCGGCGGGCCGCTGATCGTGGAGCGGTTGCGCTCCCTGGGCTTTGCGGTGTCCGACCCGACGGTGGTTCCCGACGGCGACGACGTCGAGCAGGCCTTGCGCCAGGGCGTCGCGGCAGGGTACGACGTGATCGTGACCACCGGCGGCACCGGGCTGAGCCCCACCGACCACACGCCAGAGATGACGCGGCGGGTCCTGGAGGCGGACGTGCCCGGGCTGGCCGAGGCGATCCGCGCCTACGGTGTCGCGGGCGGCGTGGCCTCCGCTGTGTTGTCGAGGGGCGTGGCCGGGCGGGCCGGACGAACACTGATCGTCAACCTTCCCGGGTCGACGGGCGGGGTCCGCGACGGGCTGGCGGTGCTCGCCCCGGTGCTCACGCATGCGGTCGACCAGATCCGGGGTGGCGACCATCCGCGGCCGGCGGCCGGTGACCACCCGGGGACCGGCGCGGACGTCGTCGACGGCGGGGGAGACGGGAGCGACCGGTGAGAGGAAGGTCCGGCGGCCGGTTGGGGTGGCCGGTCGAGATCACCGAGGGGCCGGTCGGGCTACGGCCGCTGAACGGACGCGACGCGCGAGCGTGGACGCAGATCCGCGCGCGCAGCGACGCCTGGCTGCGGCCCTGGGAGGCCACTCCGCCGCCGCCCAACGACCCCTACACCATGAGCTTCCGGCAGATGGTCCGGCTGCACACCGCGCAGGCCCGCGACGACGAGGCGCTGCCGTGGGCCGTCACCTACGAGGGGCGGCTGGCCGGCCAGTTGAACGTCTCGAACATCATCTGGGGCTCCGCGCGCATGGGCACCGTCGGGTACTGGCTCGACGTCGACCTCGCAGGCCGCGGCATCATGCCCACCGCGGTGGCGATGGCGGTGGACTACTGCTTCTTCGTAGCCGGGCTGCACCGCCTGGAGGTCAACATCAGGCCGGAGAACCGTGCCTCGCTGCGCGTGGTCGAGAAGCTCGGATTCCGTGAAGAAGGATTGCGGCCGCGATTGCTGCACATCGACGGTGAATGGCGTGATCATCGCTCCTTCGCGTTGACCGTCGAAGAGATCCCGGACGGGTTGTTGAGCCGTTGGCGATCATCCCGCATGGCGCCCTGACCTAGGCCGATAACGCTCGGTGAGTGGTATTCGCCATTCCGTCACGTTCTGTTGATGTTTTCCTGTGCGATTATTGCTGCGCTAGCTTTCTGCGCAAAGTGATATGAATTCGCCACGGGGGACGATTCATGAACGACTCGGCGGGTGTACGCCTCTGGAACGGTGCGATGCTCCCGACACCGGGGGTGTTCGAGATCGACGCATCGCACACCACGGCGGGCTTCGTCGCGCGCCACCTGATGGTCACGCAGGTGCGCGGCCGGTTCGAGAAGGTCGAAGGCACCGTCCACATCGCCGAGGACCCACTGGAGTCGTCGGCGTCGGCCGTCATAGAAACCGCCAGCATCACCACGGGCGCCGCCGACCGCGACGCCCACCTGAAGAGCCCCGACTTCCTCGACATCGAGGTCTTCCCCACCATGCAGTTCGTCTCGCGGCACGTGCACGGCGGCGAGTCCGGACCGAAGTGGTCCATCGTGAACGGTCAGATGGTGCGCCGGCGGCGCGGCGGCGCCGGCAAGTTCGTGTGCGTCGGCGACCTGACCATCCGCGGCGTCACCCGCCCGATCGAACTGGACGTCTCCATCGACGGCGTCAAGGGCGACCCGTGGGGCGGCGAACGGCTGGCGCTGAGCGCGACGGGCGAGATCGACCGCGAGGAGTACGGCATGACCTGGAACGTCGCGCTCGAGGCGGGCGGCTGGCTGGTGTCGCGGAAGATCCAGATCGAGATCCGGGCGCAAGCGATCCGGATGACCTGAGGGCGTCGTCGCTCGACTGGGTCGGTGGGCAGTTGGGGCCGTCGGCGGGGTGCTGTCGTCACACCAGTCACACCTGTTACCGACGACACACCGGTGCAGGTCCAACGTGCGGGATGCCGCGCATCGTAGCGTTCTATGGCATGGGGTACAGCGGACTCATCTACGCGGCGATCGTCGCAGCGTGGGCCGCCTTTCTCGTGCCCCGATGGGTCCGGCGCAACGAAGAGGTCGACCGGGCCCGAGAAGCCGACGCGGCGCGAGGAGTTCGCGTCCTGCCCCGTCGAACCGGCCCGCCCCAAGCACCACATGGGCGGGTCGTTGAACAATCCGTACTCGAAAGTCCGGTGGCGGGGGCGCCGGCTGTTCAGGCAGCTGCATCGGCAGCTACCTCGGAGGCGTCCGTGAATTCGGTCGATCAGCTGTTCGCCGCCGCGGCCAGGCGGCGACGCCGGCTGATGGTGGTACTGCTCGGTGCCTTTGTCGCGGCCGTGGGACTGGCCGTCGCCGGGCCGGTGCCCGGCTGGCTGCCCGGCGTGCCGGGGTTGCTGACGTTGCTGTTCGTGTTCAGCGCCCGCCGGGCCGTCGTCGCCCAGGCACAACGGCGACGGGTCCTGGAGCGTCGTCGGGCCGCGGCGCGGCGGCGGGCGGCGGCTGAGCAGGCGCGTCTCGATGCCGAGCTGGCGGCGGCGGAAGCGGCGGAGATCGAGGCCGCAGGCCGGCGACTGGTCCTGCCTTCGGACGAGGAGCCCGTTGCCGACGCCACGGACGACAGCTGGTCGCCGGTGCCCGTACCGCTGCCGACCTACCTGACCAAGCCGAAGGCGCCGCGGGCAGCCGCGCGGAAGATCGACCTCAGCTCGTCCGGCGCCTGGACGTCGGGACGGTTGGACCCCGCCAGCTCGATCGAGCTTCCCCGCCGCGAGCCTGCGGAGGCACCTGCTGACCGGCCGGCGGCAGCGACCGGGACGGACGGCGCCGCGGCGGACGGCGGCTCCGACGAGCAGTCCGCGCACGAACACCAGCACCGCCGCGCCGTCGGCGACTGACGGTCGCCCCATGGTCCTGCCGATTCGTTCTCGGCGTGGTCCGGATGGTAAAGTCTCCCAGGTTCCAGGGGCTGTGGCGCAGCTGGTAGCGCACCTCGTTCGCAACGAGGGGGTCAGGGGTTCGAGTCCCCTCAGCTCCACTTCTTACATCCAGTCAGACACAGGGCGAACCCATTCGGGTTGGCCCTGTTTCGTTTCGGGGGTCACGATGGCGAGCGCACGGATTCGGTCAGCGTGGTAGGGGCGAGAGGTCGCGAAACGGCCATCGCCGGTGCGGTGCATCGGTATCGGCTGTCGCCCGCGCGCTGGACGGCGGCGATGGCGCGAGAATGGCGGCGCGACTCCCCACCCGTGGAGGCTGCCGAGCGTGTGGCCGAGCAGCTCTGGGGTTCGGCGACCCTGCTGCCTATGGTCCGGTTCGTCTGCGCGAGCACGTTCCCCGTCGTGACCTGGGACAGGGACGCGTTGATGCAACGGAAGACTGCCGCGCCGCTGCTCCATCCCAAGCTCGTCGAGCAGGTCCTCACCGACGTCGCGACGTCGGCTGAGATACCGCCGGTGCTGCGGATCGTGGGGTTCGTCGGGGTATCGCCGCTCGCGACGGCGTACCAGGAGCATGCGTCGTTGCGCGGCATCGCCCGCACCGTCGTGATGGTCGCGCCGCACGGCAACCCCAGGACGATGACGTTGGCCGAATGCGACGCTCAGGGGACGGCGGTGGTTTCGGTTCGTGCCGCGGGGCCACAGGTCGTCGTTCCCGGTGACCCCGGGCCCCGAGCCGGCAGCGCCATGTCGCCGATCTGGTTGCGTCTGTTCGGGGAGCAACTATTCGACTGGGCGATCCGTTCCGGCCGACTACCTGAGTAGAGCGCCGGATTCCGCCCAGGCCTTCAGCAACGGCGGCCGGGTCCAATTGACCATTGTGCTCCTGATGTCGTCGTGGATGTCCAACGCAAGCGAGCACTTCGCTCGCCACGAGAGGAGGCTTTCTCTCCTGCCACCGCCATCGAGGACGTGTCGTACGACATCGACGATGGCGTGCGTGTTGTGGGCGTACGCATGGTCCCCGTCGAGGATGGTGTCCAGGCGAGCGTGCTGGCAGCGCACGCACATGCAACGCCAGTAGTGGCTCTCCGGAGAAAGGCTGATCGCCATGCTGACCTTCTCCGACAGGTGGTAGCTCAGCGCCTACGGAACCAGCACGGAGAAGTCATTGGACACTCGCGGGCCGCCCCTCGGAGGCATGATGTGGCGCAGGCTCGCGGTCGTTCCCATAGTGCTGAAGGCCGCGCCGGCAGCCAAGGCGCCTACCGCTGACTGATCTGTTCGTAGTACAGCCATTGGCGTCGGCGATTCGAGCAGATACAGGAAGCCGTGCACCGCATCTTTGGTTCGCAGCGGATCACCCACTGCACCGAGCATGACGGCGACCGGCCGGCCGTAGGAGTCGATGAGCGACCGAACGTACTCGGCGCCCTTGCCGAGCCAATATTCGTCCAGAGGTAGGGCCAGGATGAATTGGCCTTGGGTATCGCCCTCAAAAGCCTCCGCATGTCGGAACAGAACATTCAGGTCGTCGTAGGCAGCCTGGTCGACGTAGCCGCTGTCGGTGAGCGCCCAGGTGAGTCCGTGGGCCCATTGTTCCTCGACCCAGCGCGTACTGAGGGGTGCCGGCCGTTGGCACGTGTCGTAGTCGTCCCAGTATGCCACGAAGCACCGACAGTTGATCTTCAGGCGCGAGATGTGAAGCACGCAACGACGAGCCGAGCGAGGAAGCGGGCGCCGGCAGCAGGCTCAGATGTGACATAGGCGATGTGCTCGTCGAGTTGTGCTTACCGCGCGCCTACTGATAGGGCGCAGGTGCCAGCCATTGCCCCGGGAACATGGTTGGAGCATTAACCGCTCCCTGACCGAGACATACAGGTCGCTCCAGGCCGTACATCACCGCGGCCCTCCCTTTTGTGTCCTACATCCGACTGGCAAGATTCACCTATCGGTGGGGCGGACCGCAGAGAGGTGTGGCAAATGGGGGACGATGAGCTGACGATCGCGCCTGGCTCGGTAGTAGTGATCCGTGACGAGGACTGGATCGTGACCGGCATCGAGGGCACGCCCGGCGGCCGTCGGCGCATCGACGTCGTCGGCCTCTCCGAACTGGTCCGTGAAACTGAGGCGACGTTCCTCGAAGAGCTTGAAACCAAGATCGATGTCCTCGACCCCCGCCGAGCCGTCCTCGTCGCCGACGACTCCCCTCGGTACAGGCGCACCAGGCTATGGCTGGAGGCTACCCTTCGCCGTACGCCGGTCCCGTTCGGCGATCCAACCCTGCACGTTTCGCACACGATGCTGATCGACCCCCTGCAGTACCAGCGCAGAGCGGTTGCCCAGGCACTGTCGAAAGACAACCTGCGCCCGCGCATTCTGATCGCGGATGCGGTCGGCCTCGGAAAGACTCTTGAGATCGGCATGGTCATCGCGGAGCTGGCGCGTCGTGGTCGAGCCGATCGGGTCCTCGTCGTCACGCCAAGGCATGTCCTTGAGCAGATGCAGCAGGAGCTGTGGGCCCGGTTCGCGTTGCCACTGGTCAGACTCGACTCAGGCGGCCTGCAGCGGGTCCGCCAAGTACTCCCGGCTTCCCGGAACCCGTTCACCTATTTCAAGCGCATCATCGTCTCGATTGACACGTTGAAAAGCCCACGCTACCGCGCCTACTTGGAGCAGCAGCGCTGGGACGTCGTGGTCATCGACGAGTCGCACAACCTCACCAATGTGGGCACCCTCAATAACGAGCTGGCTCGAGTGCTCGCCCCCAACACCGAGGCGCTCATCCTCGCGTCGGCGACACCCCACAATGGGAAGAAGGAGTCGTTCGGCGAGCTGCTGCGCCTGCTCGACGCGACGGCCGTGGGCCCCGATGGCGAGTACGACGTACGGGATGTCTCCAGGCTGTTCATCCGCAGGCACCGCCACTCCGAGGATGTCGCGGCCGAGGTGGGCAACCATTGGGCACTCCGGCCCGCACCGAAGATCGTCTCGGTGACGGCGTCCAAGGCCGAGGACGCGATCGCCGACGAGCTGTCCCGCGCCTGGTTGCACCCGGCGAGCGGCGCCTCTCCGTACTCGGGCGCCACCACCGCCCTGTTCCCATGGACGCTCGCCAAGGCGTTCCTGTCGTCGTCGGCAGCACTGCACGCCACGGTCACCGAGCGGATCACGCGCATCGGCGAGGCCACCACCGAAGGCCAACGCCGCGAATTGGCTGCGCTCGAACGGCTCGGCGAACTCGCCGTCGAGGGCATGACCGCTGACCGTGCGTCGTTCCGAGGAGCGGAGCCCGGCGGCAAGATCGCCGCCCTCGTCCATCACATCAAGGGCATCGGTGTCGCGCATGATTCGGGGACCCGAGTCGTGTTGTTCGCCGAACGCATCCCCACGCTGAACTGGCTCCGCGAGATCCTGCCGACCGCACTCGGCATGAAGGGTGACCAGTTCGCGATCCTGCACGGTCAGCTGTCCGACGTCGAGCAGCAGCAGATCGTCGACGACTTCAAGAAGGCCACGTCACCGGTCCGCGTGCTCATCACTGGAGACGTCGCCAGCGAGGGTGTCAACCTGCACGCCCACTGCCACCATCTGGTGCATGTCGACATCCCGTGGAGCCTCATCCGCATCGAGCAGCGCAACGGCCGGATCGACCGGTATGGGCAACTACACCCGCCGCAGATCGCGGCCCTCGCACTCGTCCCGTCCGATGACCGTTTCAGCGGCGATATTCGCGTCCTGCAGCGACTACTGGCCAAGGAGCACGAGGCGCACACCACCCTCGGCGACGCTGCCTCACTGATGGGGAAGCACTCCGTCGCTCTCGAAGAGGACGAGATCAAGAAGACCCTGGCCCGTGGCACGGACATCGACGAGGTCATCCCCGCCCCGCACACCGCGGACGTCGACGACCCGTTCGCCGCCTTCGATGCGCTGTTCACCGCGGCGGGCGACGACGCGCCGCCGCCACCGCCGGTGAGCGATACCTACGAGTTCTTCGCCACCGATCTCGCCTTCCTGGAGCACGCCCTGGCCGAGGCTTACGACGACCCGGCACGGCCGCCCGCCGACGACGGGCGGACACGTAGTGGTGGCGTCGGGTGGACGGAACACCGGGGGAGCGGACTGGTCGAGCTACGGCCGCCGCACGATCTGCGCACCCGCATGGATGCGCTGCCGCAGTCGTACGTCTCCGAGCGACGGGTCAAAGAGCGCCTGCTGCTGGCCACGTCGACGGAGGTCGCGAACCAGCACCTGCAGGCGGCACGCAACAGCGTCGGCGGCTCCACGTGGCCCGAGGCGCACTACCTGTCGCCGTTGCACCCGGTGCTCGACTGGGCCGCCGACAAGGTACTCGCCACGCGTGGCCGCAACGAGGTGTCAGTCGTGTACGGCGCGGTGGACGATCCGCTGGTGCTGGTTCTCGGCACGCTGATGAACAACCGCGGACAGGTGGTCAGCCGGCAGTACCTGACCGTGGTGTTCCCCGGCGGCGACCCCACCTTTCCGATCGTCACCGCACAAGCCGACCTGTCCTGCCTGGACCCGACCGGGCTGCGCGCCGGGGGGATCAACTCCGGAGCGGTCCAGATCACCGACCGCCACCGCGACCTGGTGCCGGCCGCCGTGGATCGGGCCACGCAGGAACTCGAACGCTCCGCCGATGACCACGTGGCGCAACTCCGCGAACGGATCGATACGTGGTCGCAACGTGCCAATGGCTGGCGGGACAAGGCCGAGCAACTCGAGCTCGAGCTGTTCGGTTCGGGACTGAGCAAGGTGCGTCGCCTCTCCGACCGCGTCTCGCAGGAGCAGGAGATCGCGGATTCGCTGCGGCCGGACCACCGGCTGGTCCGACCGCTCGTGGTTATCGTCCCCCAGCCCTCGGACGGCGGTGACGCATAGATGGCGCGTTTCGACTCCGTCGTCGTCGGCGAGGAATGGATCTCCGAGCACTACCTCACCAGCGACGCCCGCAAGGACACGTTCCTCGCCCACGTCCTCAGGCTGCGCAAAACCTGGCAGGAGTACGAGGAACTCGGCAAATCCACTCCGCGATCGGACCTGACCGCCCGCGCGACCGACATCGCCGCCGCGGTTGCGGCGCTGGGCGACGTGACACCAGCTGCGACAGGCGACGAGGTCCACCGTCTGCACACCCTCCTACGCCGGGCGCTCCACCTGGACCGCGAGGCCGTCGACTGGCTGGCCGAGCGTTCTGGCGCCGAGATCCGTATCCCGGCGGCAGTCGCCCATCCGACTCCTACCGGCACCGCCCTGGTGATCCTTCAGGCGATGCCTGTCCACGCGGTGGAGGAGGTCCTGGACACCGACAGCGGGAGTGGCCGACTCCTCACTCCCGCACTCATCGACGGCAAGCCCGACGACGTCACCGCCCGCGTCGTCTCGACCGTCTTCCTCGCCGACGATCCGCCGCCGTTCGTCCTGGTGCAGGCCGGCCGATGGGCGCTGCTCGCCGAGCGCACTCGATGGCCGGAGGGGCGCTGGTTGGCCGTCGACCTCAGTCTCGTCGGGGAACGTCGCGACATCCGCAGCGGCGGTGAGATCGACCACGTCGCCGCACTCCTGGGCGGCGACACGCTGCTCCCCAGTGCCGACGGCAGCACGCTGTGGACCGCGATCCTCGACGAGTCTGTGCAGCACACGGTCGGTGTGTCCAAGGATCTGCGCGAGGGCATCCGGTTGTCGGTGGAGATCATCGCCAACGAGGTCGTCCGCCGGCGTCGCGGCCGCGGTCTGGCGGTCGAGGGCGTGTCCGGTCTTGCCGACGATCTCGCTCGCGAGTCGCTGCGGTTCCTCTACCGCATCCTGTTCCTACTCTATGCCGAGGCTGATCCGGAGCTCGGCGTCGTACCGTCGCGGACACCGGAGTACGAGAAGGGCTACGGCCTGGACCGGCTGCGCGACCTCACCCTCGTCGAGCTCACGTCCGAGCAGTCGAGGCACGGAACGCACCTGTACGCGTCGTTGCGCCGCCTGTTCGACCTCGTGGACACCGGCCACCCGTCCGAGGACGTCCCGTTCCACGCCCTGCGTGCCGACCTGTTCAAGAAGGACGCGACCCGGCACATTGCCGAGGTGGGCCTGGGCAACGATGCGGTCCAGCAGGTTCTGCGGCACCTGCTGCTGACGAAGGCGACGAAGGGCCGGGACCGGGGCTTCATCTCCTACGCCGAGCTCGGTATCAATCAGCTCGGTGCCGTCTACGAGGGGTTGATGTCGTACTCCGGGTTCATTGCCGAGACCGATTTGTACGAGGTGGCGCCGGGCGGGAAACCCGAGAAGGGGACGTGGGTAGTGCCGGTCGACCGGGCCGGCGACATCGCTGACGACGATTTCGTGCGGGACGAGGACCCGGCCACCGGTGAGCCGCGACCCGTGATCCACCGGCAGGGCACGTTCGTGTACCGCCTGGCCAGCCGCGAGCGTCAACGCTCGGCGTCCTATTACACCCCGGAGGTGCTCACCCGGTCGGTGGTGAAGCACTCTCTCGCCGAACTGCTCGACCAGAACGATGAGACGACACCGGCGCTGGACATCCTGCGTATGACGGTGTGTGAGCCAGCTCTCGGCTCGGGGGCGTTCGCGATCGAGGCGGTCCGCCAGCTCGCGGCGAAGTATCTGGAACGCCGTCAGGAGGAACTCAGCGAGCAGATCCCCGCCGAGGATTATCCGCGCGAGCTTCAACGGGTCAAGGCGTACCTGGCGTTGCATCAGGTGTACGGCGTCGACCTGAACGCCACCGCCGTCGAGCTGGCCGAGATATCGCTGTGGCTGGACACCATGCACGCCGGGCTGCAGGCGCCGTGGTTCGGCCTGCACCTGCGCCGGGGTGACTCACTGATCGGAGCGCGCCGCGCCGTCTACTCGCCGAGCAAGCACTTCACCAAGCGGGAGTGGCTCAAAGCCGTACCTCGGGACGTGCCGCTGCACGACACCGACGCGACAATGGACGGTGGTGTACACCACTTCCTCCTTCCGGCCATGGGCTGGGGTGCCGTCGCCGACACCGCCGAGGCCAAGCAGTATGCGCCTGAGGCCCGTGAGCGCTTGCGCGAGTGGCGGCGAGCGGTGCGATCGAACCCAACAAAGCGCGACCGTGACCGGCTGGTCCGGATGGCGCAGCGGGTCGAGACGCTGTGGGACTTCGCCCGACGCCGCTTGGAGATCGCCGAGGCCGAGATCCGACGCCACATCGACGTGTGGGGGGCCGACGGCGAGCTGCCGGAGACAACCGGCGCCGTCACCCGGGAGGACGTCGAACGTGTCCTCGAGGACGAGAACGGTGCCTACCGGCGGCTGCGCCGGATCATGGACGCCTGGTGCGCGCTCTGGTACTGGCCGGTGACACCTCGCACCGATCCCGACTCCGGCGAGGAGATCAAACCGCCGACGTGGGACACGTGGCTCGACGGACTCGAAGCCGTGCTTGGTGTGCAGGCCAAGGAGACCGACCGTGACCGCAAGGGCCAGGCGGCATTCACCGGGAACCTCGACTGGCACGGCTTGGACGACGCGGAGGACCACGACCGTGGCTTCACCTCGACACAGCAGATCGACCTGGCGAAGCAGAAGTACCCCTGGCTGCACGTCGCCGAACAGATCGCCCAGGAGCAAGGCTTCTTCCACTGGGAGCTCGACTTCGCCCCGGTGTTCGCCCGAGGCGGCTTCGACCTCCAGGTTGGCAACCCGCCCTGGGTCCGTCCCTTCTGGGATGAGCCCGCAGCTCTCGCCGAGTACGACCCGTGGTGGCAGCTGACCTCGAAGCCTGCCGAGCAGATCAAGCGCGAGCGGCGTGAGGTGACCCTCGCCCTCTCCGGCGCACTCGATGCCTTCCTCGACGAACGTGCAGCCCAAGCCGGGATGAACGAACACCTCGCCAGCGACGTCGATCGCCCAGTGCTGCGTGGCCTACAGCCGGACCTTTACCGCTGCTTCATGGAACGCACCTGGCGGTCCATGAGCCCGCAGGGCATCGCCGGGCTCATCCACATGGAGTCCCACTTTACCGAGCTTCGAGCAAATGGCCTGCGCCGGGAAGCCTACTCGCGCCTGCGTCGCCATTGGGCATTCAAGAACAACACCTACGTCTTCAGTGAGATCAGTGACAAGCGTAGTTTTGGCTTGCATATCTATGGTCAATCTCACGACGTGAGTTTCGTTCATGCTGGCTGGATCTATGATCCGTCTGTGATCGACCGATCCATGACTCACGATGGCTCCGGTGAAGCTCCGGGCGTACGTGATTTCGCTGACCGCTGGGACGTCCGGCCGCATGCCGAACGTATCGTCCATGTCGATGAAACCGTACTCGGCACATGGTCCGCTCTGATTGACGAACCTGGAACGCCAGCGCGTGAGGCTCGGATGCTGTATCCGGTCAACCGCGCGAGTGCCGACGTTCTCGCGAAGATGGCCGGATCGCCAAGACTAGGTGATCTTGAATTCGAGTGGACTGCAGGATGGCACGAGTCTGCCGACCGCAAGAGGGGCTATTTCGACGGCCGTTCCGCCACGCCGACGTCGTGGTCAGACGTCATACTGCAGGGTCCGCACCTGACTGTGGCAAATCCGCTCTATCAACAGCCGAACGAGAATGCCACAGGTCGACAGGACACGACTGAGAACAATCTCGAACGTATACCGGCAGACTTCATTCCACGGACGAACTACCAGCGAGCAAAGTCGTACCCGGAGTACATTTCCGGCTATCCCCGGTGGAGCGACCGCCCGAGCGCCGAGTACTTCCGCCTCGCCTGGCGCAGGATGGCGGACTCCGCGACAGTGCGAACCCTGCACGCCGCGATCATCCCTCCGGGACCGGCGCACGTCGACCTTATTCGGAGCGCACTTGTCGGCGCTGAATATTGCGACTTGGTGGTCGCCGCGGGATTATGGGTCTCATTGCCAGTGGACTTCTTAGTCAAGGCTTCTGAAACGAATGAACTCAAGCACGGGGTTGTTCAACGGTTTCCCCACATTCGGCGGCACCCAGTCGAGCAACAACTCGTTCTGCGGACGCTCCGGCTAAACTGTCTGGTGCGGCCGTACGCGCCCTTGTGGGAGGAACTGTTCGCTCAAGACTGGACGACCGACGTGTGGGCTCCGGGCGTTGGGCTGGACTCTTCGGTCAACATCGACAAACGGCAACTCGGCGATGTCGAGGCGGCGTGGTCGTGGGACACGCCGCTGCGCCGGGACGCCGACCGGCGGCAGGCGTTGGTGGAGATCGATGCGATCGTCGCCGTGATGCTGGGCATCACCGCCGACGAGCTGGTCACGATCTACCGGACCCAGTTCCCGGTACTGCAGAAGTACGAGCGGGAGGCCCTCTACGATGCACACGGCCGCCAGGTGCCGCGCGAGCTGGCGAAGGAGTACCGCAAGCACGAGGGTGCCATACCTGCCGAAGGGTTGACCGTCGCCGGCATGACCTATGCGACGCCGTTCCTCACGGTCGACCGCGAACGCGACTACCGGCTCGCCCACGACCACTTCAGCCGGCTTGCCGACGAGGCAGCGCCGTGACGTCGCTGCTGCCGTCGCTGCAGGCGGCCGACCTGCGGCGTGCCCTCACCGCGTACCTGTCTACGACGTTCGCGCTCACCGACGACGACGTCCGGACCGCACTCGAAGCGTTCCTTGCCGACCCCGACAACGGCATCTTCCGCGGACCCTATGTGCGGCTACGGCTGCCGTTCCGGCCCGCCGACGGCACCTGGTCGGTCCCGCTGGACTGGTACCCGCCCGAGTGGACGCCGTACGGTCACCAGGCGCGGGCATTCGAGCGGCTGTCCAGCAAGTATGCCGCGCCATTGCCGACGCTGGTGACCACCGGCACCGGTTCCGGTAAGACCGAGGCGTTCCTCTACCCGGTTATCGACCATGCCCTGCGCACCCGTAGCGCCGGTCAGCGCGGCATCAAAGCGCTCATCTTGTATCCGATGAATGCGCTGGCCAATGACCAGGCCGGCCGGATAGCCACACTTCTGTCCGAGGACCCGCGTCTCGGCGGCCTGACCGCCGGCCTTTACACGGGCGTGGGCGGCTCGCGCACGAAAGTCAGCAAGGACGGACTCATCACCGACCGCACGATCATGCGGGACGAGCCGCCGGACATTCTGCTGACCAACTACAAGATGCTCGACCAGCTGCTGCTCCGGTCCGACGACGTGGCGTTGTGGGATGGTGCGCCCGAGTCGCTGACATATCTCGTCCTGGACGAGTTCCATACGTATGACGGCGCCCAGGGTACCGATGTCGCCATGTTGCTGCGGCGCCTCGGCGCGGCGCTGGGGATCGCCCGCGACGGAGCGCCGCTCGGTGACGTCACTCCTGTCGCTACGTCGGCCACGCTCGGAACGACGGCGGGCGACACACGTCGCGCAGGAGACACGGCGGGCACGGAGGCGATGCGCGAGTTCGCCGCCACCGTGTTCGGCCGGTCCATGGATCCGGACGCGGTCATCACCGAGGACCGGGTCACGGTCGACCAGTGGCAGGAGGAGCGACGCCGGGCCGACGCAGCCGCCCGCTCCGAAACGGGAGACCGAGTCTCCTACCGTCCACGAGACCTCGTCGATGCGGCAACGACCGCGACGGCGATCCGGCAGGCCGGGCCGGATCCAATCGCCGCCATCAATGCGCTGATCGCACTGGTCGTCGAACGCGCTAACAGAGACCAGACCGAGCTGACGTCTCGCGAGGTCCGGCGGATCCGCGAATCGCGCGCACTGAGCGAGGTCGTCACCGATCATCCGCTCACGCTGGCACTGCTCGAGCATGCTCAGCGGCCGGTGGCATTGAGCGAGCTCGCCAGCGCCCTCTTTCCGTCCGACACCAGCGTGGGCCGCGCCGACGGGGTTGCCATCGTCGATGCCTATCTGGGCCTGCTGTCGCTGATCCGTGCCGACCTGCTCGATGGCCACGAGGCGCGACGGTTCCTCGGCGTCGACGTGCAACTGTGGATCCGCGAGGTGTCCCGCGTGGACCGGCTCGTGTCGTCGACGCCACGGTTCCGCTGGGGTGACGACGGCATGGCCGGCTACGACGCAGGGCTCTACCAGCCGGCGATCTACTGCCGGAACTGCGGACGTTCGGGGTGGGGTTCGCTGCGCAGTGTCACAGGCTCGAACCTCGACACTGACGCCAAGTCTGCGCGACAGGCGACACTCACCGGCAATGATCGATACCGCGCCCTGATCTTCGCCGGGGGCGAGGCGGCCGCCGTCGACCAGAGCGGCGGCTCAGTCACCGTCGACGGACTGTATTGGCTGGACCTGCGAAGCCGAGAGGTACTGGCCGAATCGCCATCCGACGACGACGAGGAGCTTCGGCACGTCCCTGTCCTCACCGATTGGGACGGTCGGTTCAGACCTCGCGATGAAGTCTGCCCGTCCTGTCAGCAGAAGGATTCGATCCGATTCCTGGGGACTCGCTCCTCCACCTTGGCATCGGTCAGCCTGAACGCACTGTTCGGATCGGAGTCGCTGGAATCGGCGGAGAAGAAGACGCTGCTGTTCACGGACAGTGTGCAGGACGCCGCCTACACAGCGGGATTCGTCCAGGCGCGATCACACACCATGAGCCGAAGGTCAGTCGTCCGGTCCGCCTTAAGCTCCGATCCGATGCCACTACCCGATGTCGCGGCAGACATGATGGCCGCCGCAGGCGAGGACCCCCACGCCCGGTACGCGCTCATCCCGCCCGAGCTCGCCGACCGCAAGCGCTTCGCTCGCTACTGGACGATGGAGGGCGACCGGCGGGAAGAGCGGGCTGCCCGTCACGCGGTGAAGGCTCGCCTGGACTTCGACCTGGCCCTGGAGTTCGGCCTCCAGTCACGCACTGGACGGACACTGGAGCTGACGGGCTCCGCCGTGGCCGAGGTCGACGTGGGCACCAGCGACCGGCTCCGACGCGCCGCCGCGGAAGCCCTGTCGAAAGCACGCGAGCAGCACAGCTTCTCGCCCGAGTTCGATGAGCTGTTGGGCGTGGGCATCGACGCCACCCTCGTGTCTGGTTGGGCGCGCGGTGTGCTCGAGCGCATGCGCGTGCAAGGTGGAGTCCACCATCCCTGGCTCGACGCCTACCTGCGCAGCGACGGGAATCGGTGGTTTCTGCTTGGCGGCCGGCGACGCCGCGACCGCGACGACGGCATGCCCGCGTTCCCCCGAGGTCGCCCCTCGCCCGCATTCCCCACCACGTCGGCTGCCCGCGAGAGCCTCGATAGTGTCACCGGGCACGCATCCTGGTACGCGCGATGGGCGGTCCGCCAGCTCGGCACCACACCCCGCGACGGTGGCGTCATCACCGGCGCCTTCCTGGCCCGCGCCGCCCAGGAGGGATGGCTCACGGAGACCGCCACCGACTCCGGCGCTCGGGTGTATCGCATCCCGCCCGATCTGGTGGTGGTTCACATTCCCGGCGACGGCGCTTTGGCCGACGGTGAGCATGCGCTGCGATGCTACGTGTGCCACACGGTCACGCCGGGATCGCAGGCGACCATCACCGATCTCGACGGCGCGGCCTGCCTACGTCAAGGTTGCCCGGGCCGCCTGCACAGGCACGCACTGGCTGCCGACTATTACCGCGAGCTGTACGACAGCAGTCGGATCCGGCGGGTCGTTGCCCGCGAACACACGTCACTCCTGCCGGACAAGGTGCGCCTGGAGCACGAGGAGGCGTTCAAGTCTGGCCGTGGCCCCAACGTCCCCAATGTGCTCGCCGCGACGCCGACGCTGGAGCTGGGCATCGACATCGGCGACCTCTCCACGGTCATGCTCGGATCGCTGCCCCGCGAGGTGGCGTCGTACCAGCAACGGGTGGGGCGGGCCGGTCGCCTGACTGGGAACGCGCTCGTCCTCGGGTACGTACGCGGTCGAGGTCAGAACCTTCAGCGGCTCAACGAGCCCACGTCGTTGATCGACGGCGAAATCCGACCGCCGGCCACCTATCTGGACGCGATCGAGATCCTTCAGCGCCAGTACGTCGCCTTCCTGATCGACCAGCGAGTCCGCAGCGGTGTACCCGATCCGCCGTCCGGGCGCGGTGCCACCCGTCAGGTTCTCGCCTCCGGTTGGGACACCGGAACCTGGATCGGTGACCTGCTCTCCGACGCCCGCATCAAAGCCAATGAGTACACGTCCCGATTTCTGGGACTCTTCGGGAACCTCGTCGCACCCGACACCGCCGCCACCTTGCGCGCGTGGGCCGGCGTTGAGCTCCCGGACAACGAGGTCAGCGGAGTGGAGCACATCTTTCAATCGGCGATCCGCTCGTACCAGCACGAGTTGGACGACCTGGGGCGACGGTCCGGCGCCTTGGCGGACTCGCTGCCCGAACTCATCCAGGCAGCTGAACGTGCCACCGCCACCGACGAGGACCAGCGCAACCGTCGTGCGGCCGAGGCCGAGCAACGCGCCCTCGACATGCGCCGGGCTGCCCTGCGTGGTCAATACTGGATTAACGCACTGGAGGAACGCGGTGTCCTGCCGAACTACACGCTGCTCGACGACACCGTGCAACTCGATGTCTCACTGCGCTGGTACGACCATGACACCGGAGACTTCCACCACGAGCCGCAGACCTACCAGCGTGGTGCCTCGGTCGCTCTCACCGACTTCGCACCCGGCGCCACGTTCTACGCCCAGAGCGTCGCGATCGCGATCGACGCCGTCGACGTCGGCCCCGGCCTTGACATGGTGCGCGAGCGTTGGATCGTATGCGCGCGGTGCGGATGGTCCGTGGCCGAGCAGGCCACCGTAGGTCCGCCGTCACAGGCATGCCCCCGGTGTGGCGACGCCGCGGTTCGTGACGTGGGTCAGCGTCTCGACGTCATCCCCCTCGAACGAGTCTCAGCTGAGGTCTTCCGCGACGAGGCGCTGATATCCGATGGCAACGACGATCGCGTGCAGACCTCGTTCTCGGTTGTCCCCCTCGTCGACGTCGACCCAGCGCGGGTGTCGGGCGCGTGGCGCCTGGACGGGTATCCGTTCGGCGCCGAGTACGTCCGGGAGTGCCTGGTGCGCTGGGTCAATCTCGGACTGGCGCAGCGTTCCGGCTCCGAACGGGTGCTGGCGGGCAATGAGATCCGGGCGCCCCTGTTCCGGGTATGTCCAGCTTGTGGGGTGGTCCCGTCGGCGCAGCGCCGCGACGAGAACGAGGCACGTCACCGTGGCTGGTGTCCACACCGTCGGGACCTCGATATCGACTGGCAGACGGTTGCGCTTGGGCGCAGCCTCCGGACACAGGCCGTCCAGCTCCTCATCCCGCCGCACTTCACCCGAGACACCTTCGCCGGCGCCTCATTCCGGGCGGCTCTGCTGCTTGGTCTGCGGGAAGTCATCGGTGGCGCGCCAGACCATCTCGACGTGGTAGAGGCTCACGCCCCGGTCGATGGTCAGGACCGGATCGTGCTCGTTCTCCACGACACCGTGCCTGGCGGAACCGGGTACCTGGCTGACTTCGCCCGACCGAGCCGCGTGCACGACGTGCTGTCCGCGGCACTGGACGTGCTCTCCACCTGCTCGTGCCGCGAGGAACAGGTGCTGGCGTGCCACCGCTGTCTGATGCCGTTCGCGCCACCACAGATGGTCGAGCACACGTCACGTGCCCGTGCCGAACAACTGCTCCGGGAGATCCTGGACTCCGGCCGGGAGAACGCCGGCGCCTCGGACGACTCGCCGTGGTCGGTCACCGAGATCTCGTCGCTGACCGACGTGGTGCTGGAATCGACGGAGAGCCACCTTGAACAACGGTTCCGCGCCACGCTGGTCGACGCACTCCGTGCGCGCGGCGCAGACATTCGTGAAGAGCCCCACGTAGATGGCACGGTCGTGCACATCGGCGTGCCCGGAGACATGCGCCGCCAGTGGGCGCTGCGACCACAACCCCGATTGCACGGCACGCGGCCCGACTTCGTGTTGATGACAGAGGACACATCCGTCCCGGCCATGTATATCTACACCGACGGACGGCGCTTCCACTCCCATCCTCGGGCGAACAATCTCGCCGACGACGCCGAGAAGCGCGCGATTCTGCGGCAAGCTGGGCATGTCGTGTGGGCGGTGACCACGGCCGATCTCGATGCCTTCGAGGCCCGTACCGAAGGCGCGGCTGTTCCACCGCCTACGTGGTTCACCGACCACGTCCGGACGAACCTCGCCCGCCTGCGCGGTCGGGAACTCGTGTCGGCCGGATCGGTCGGCGACGATGTGATAACCGCCGATGCGGTGACTCAGATCTTGACATGGGTCGCGAATCCTGAGCCCGCTCGGTGGAGATCGCTGGCATCGATTCTGCCGCTAGCTTTCATGGATCAGAACCGGCGCGAATGGAACCTCGAACGGCTGCCGGGTGTAGTGCTCGCAGCGCTTGCCGGTGCACCCGCACCGCCGACCGATCCCGGCGGTCTCGCCGGCTGGTGGTGGCAAGACTCGACCTGCGTGATCGCGGCCGCCACACCGGCGCCACCTGCGCTAGACATCACGACAATCTTGGCCGTCGATGACACCAGCGCCGCGCTGGAAGCTGACGAGTCGGGCGCTGCTTGGCGTACGTGGCTCGCGCTCTCCAATATCCTCGGCTTCGCCGCGCGGCCACCGCTGATCACCACCCAGTCACTCCTTGCCGGACCTGCGGTGTCACACCCGCCTCGCGCCGTCGACTACACGTTCACACCACCGGACGACACCGTCGCCGTCGTGTCCCCCGCCTGGCAGTCCTTGTTCGACACCGCCGTCGACGAGATCGAACTTCGCGTCCTGCGCGCCCTCGCAGAAGCCGGCGTCCCGCTACCGGAGCAAGGGCACGAGACCGGGACGGGCGTCACCATCGATATCGCCTGGCCGAATCACCGCGTGGCCGTCGTATTCTCACCGGTCCAGGGCCACGAACTGGCCGGCGAGGGGTGGACTGTCGCCGGTCTTTGGGACGATGACCTACCGGCTCGGGTGAAGACGTTACTCGGCACAGATACCACAGGAGGCGGCTGACGCGATGGCCTCGGTCACCATGTCGAAACAGTTCACAAAGGACATCGATGTCGACGGGTCGTTGAAAAACCGGGCGTGGGACTTCGTCCGCAAGGTAATGAATGATCCCACCGCTCCGGGCCTGCACATCGAGCCGATCGCCGGTTCGCGTGATCCTCGTGTGCGCACCGGCCGGGTCAACGATGGCTACCGAGCCGTGATGTTCCTCGTCCGCGACGATCCCGAGCAGGCGTACGTCCTGGCGGCCATCAAACAGCACGACGACGCCAACCGATACGCCGAGCGTGCGGTCTTGCGCACGAACCCCGTGAACGGTGTCCTGGAGGTACTCGAGGACATCGACGAGCAGGTGACCGGCACAGTATCCGCGTCGACGCCGATCGCGCGTCAGGCTACCGAGCCGGTCGGACCGTTGGCGTCGTTCCAGGCAATGGAATTCGAGGAGATTGGGATCACTCCGCGCTTCGCCGCGGCGGCGATAGCGGCCGCCGACGAGGACGCGCTTCTCGATGCGCTCCATGGCGCACCGTCGTGGCAAGCGGACGTGTTGCTCTCCGTGGCTACCGGTATTGCGATCGAGGACGCGCTCGAGAACGTCGGTGTGCAACGCCTCGACAAAGTTCCGCGATCAACAGACATCGATACCGCGCTCGCACAGCCAGGTTCACAGATGGACTTCGTCACCGTGCACAGCGACGATGCGCTCCGCGAGGTTCTCGAGGGCCCGTTCGAGGCATGGCGCACATTCCTACATCCCGAACAGCGACAGTACGCGGAGCGCCGAACCTATAACGGGGCATTCCGGCTTCGCGGAGGCGCGGGAACGGGCAAGACCGTCGTCGCCATCCACCGGGCCCGCGCGCTCGCCCGCCGCTCTGGCTCGCGCATCGTCCTAACGACGTATACGACCACCCTGGCGAAAAACCTCGCTCGCGACCTCGACGCACTCGACCCGTCGGTCCAGACGGGCGGGCCAGTCGGATCGGACGGCGTTGTCGTCCGTGGCGTTGACAAGCTCGCCAGAGAAGTTCTCTATGCCGTGGACTCGCGCGTGTTTGAGAAGATCGACTCGCCCCTGCTCAACGCCGGTCCGCGCGGTCTTAGCCCGCTTGGTGACGTCGATGACCGCAATCTCTGGCAGGACGTGATCGACCAGGCTGGCGTCGACCTTCCCCCGGAACTCGCGCGACCCGACTTCCTACGGTCGGAGTACCGAATGGTGATTCTCGGCCAGCAGATCGACTCTTCCGCGACCTATGCCCGGGCGCCGCGGCCGGGACGTGGCACGCGTCTTGGGCGCGCCCAGCGCCTCGCCGTGTGGTCGCTGGTCGAAACCTATCGCCGTCGGCTCGCGATGAAACGGCAGGCGAGCTTCCCCGAACTGGCCGCACTCGCCGCCATGGCACTCGACACCCACTTCGAGCTCACCGGGGAACGGCTGGCCGACCACGTCGTGATCGACGAGGCACAGGATCTGCACGCCGGCCATTGGCGGCTCCTCCGCGCGCTCGTGGCCGAGGAGTCGAACGACCTCTTCATCTGTGAGGATTCGCACCAACGGATCTATGGCGAGAAGGTGGTGCTGAGCAGATTTGGCATCGCGGTACGCGGTCGATCCCGCCGGCTCACCCTCAACTACCGGACCACGGCGCAGAATCTCTCCTTTGCCATCGGCCTGCTCGAGGGCCACGACGTCACCGACCTTGAAGGGGAACCGGAGACGATGGTCGGATACCGGTCCCTGATGAACGGTCCGGCGCCCAACGTAGTCGCGTGCAGCAGCATGAGCGACGAACTCGACGAGGTCGCCGCCCGGGTGAAGGCGTGGCAGACAGACGATGCTCTGGAGCCGCACACAATTGGCGTACTGGCGCGAAGCGCGCGGACCCGGGACCTGATACAACGTGGCCTCACCGACCGGGGTGTGCCCGTACACGCTGTCGTCGGCGACGAATCGTGGACAGGTAAGGCGCCGAGCCTACTGACCATGCACCGCGCCAAGGGCCTGGAGTTCCGCAAGGTAATTCTGGTCGGTATCGACGAGAACCAGATTCCCTCCATCCGCGCGCTAAACGGCATGCCGCCGGACGAGCGCGACGACGTCGCCAACCGCGAGCGTTTCCTGCTCTACGTCGCAATGACGCGTGCCCGAGAGGAACTCGTTCTCACCTGGCATGGCAAACCCTCTGGATTCCTCGACCCTCTGCCTACGGACCGGGGGGAGAGCAGATGAAGGTGAGCCGAACGCGATCGACCAGAGGCCGAGCTGCTACATCGGTCAGGGTTCTGTCACGAGGGTAGGTGACGGCCGACTTGTAGCGCCGGAAGGAGGCTGTCTCTGTCGAAACCCCAGCTCAAGAGGATTGCTGCGACGTCGGTCTCATGTCAGGGTTCGCGGAGGGCGGCGCGCTGGCGGAACAGTTGACTGACGACCTTCTCGGGGAGTTCGAGGCCGCCTGGTGTCGGTTCAACTGTTTCGTGCGGGTCGCCGTGGACTTCGCGGTGCAGGCGCTCCATGTCCTCGTCCAGCTTGGCGGCCGTCATCGCCGCTTCGTGGAGGCTGACCAGGAGTTCGTCGGGGACCTGCTTGTCGTACTTGTAGTAGATCTTGTGCTCGAGCGTGGCCCAGAAGTCCATGGCCACGGTGCGGAACTGGACCTCGACGCGGACCGGCGTCGGCCCGTCGGAGAGGAAGACCGGGATCTCGACGATGGCGTGCAGGCTGCGGTACCCGTTCGGCTTGGGGTTGCTGATGTAGTCCTTCACCGTGACGACGGTGACGTCCTCTTGGCCGGTGAGCAGGTCGAACACGTGGTAGGCGTCGGAGACAAACGAGCAGGTGACGCGGACGCCGGCGATGTCGGTGATCTCTTCGCGGATCCGCTCGAAGGTCGGCTCGCAGCCCTTGCGCTGCATTTTCTCGAGCACACCCTCGGGCGACTTGAGCCGCGACGCCACGTGCTCGATGGGGTTGTAGACGTGGATGGCCCGGAACTCCTCCTGGAGGATCCGCACCTTCGTGGTGATCTCGTCCATGCCGAACTTGTACGACAGCATGAACCGCGAGAACTCGTCCCTGAGCTGGCGAAACTCCGCGAGGACCTCGGTCGCCTCACCCACGATGGTGGAGATTGAAGGGGAGTTGCTGGCGTCGGCCCGCGCGAGTTCTTCCACCATTCCGATGGTACGTGCCACTGTATCGGCCCGCCCGAGATGTGACCGGCTGCACTTGAGCACGAGCGGAGGCGGCCCGGCCTCCCGTATCGTCGATCCCGCCTGTGCAGGGAGGAGTGGGCGTGGCGTTGGCGGGGTCGAGTAGCCAGGGTGAGCTGCGTGCTGCCATCGAGAGCCTGCTGCGTGCCTGCGTCGAGGTCGACCGGCAGGTCCAGCAGGTCGCCGACGAGTCACGCGAGCACGTACGCGACGTCGCGCGAGTCCTGGTGGGCGTCCGGATGCCACCGTGGGCCGGTCTGGCCGATGAGATCGCCGGCCTCGGCGGCGCGGTGAGCGCAGAACTGTCGCGGAACCTCGCCGACGCCCGGGCGCCGTTCGTCGCGGAGGTGCACCAGTTGCTCGGGCTGCTCGCGCCGCTGCACGGCCTGGGCCCGGTGCCGGCGTTGACGGCGTCGGCAGCGGCCGCCGACCTGACCCACGCCTTCCCGGCCGGCTTCGCCCGCGACTACGTCGCCGACCTGTTGAGGTCCGTAGAACGCAGCGTGACTCTCGACGTGGACGCGGCCGGCCAGGTGCCAATCGTCTCCGATGCCGCCGCCGACGACGTCAAGGTTGCGGTGGGTGCCAAGCTCCCGAACGATTTCCGGGAGGAATGCGTCCGGCTGTTGCGTGACAGCATCTGCCACACGGTGGAGCGCCACGGACCGCAGATCTCCGACCAGGCCCAGCTGGCCCGACTCCTGTGGGTCAAGGATCCCTCCGGTGACGAATCTTGGCAGATCACATCCGCGGGGCCGGTTGAGTCCACGCACTGGTGCGGTCCTGTCTCGGGTGGATTCACCTCTCCCGCGGCGCTGGCACGCCCGATCGAGGCTTTCCTGCGAGCTGCACACGAGCAGGCAGATGGGATCGACGAATTCTTGAAGAGAAACACCAAGAAGAAGGCGAAGGTCATCGGCATCCACGTCAGCGCGCAGCTGGCGGGACTCCAGGCCGGCGATGCCAGCGGATACCTCGGGGCTGGAACTGGCACCAAGCAGACGCGCCAGGATTGGTTGCTGGCACGTGAGCATGGCTTGGCTGAAGGGCGGCCGACGGTGTTCGGGGTGCCATACGATCCGATCGCCACCGGCACCGACCCAGGAGCAACGCTCGTGTTCAGGAGGGACGGGAATCGATGGCAATTGATCACTTGCTATCCGGTTGAGAAGCAAGGCCCGACCGACCGACGCCTGGAGGACCTCACGTGACGCCCCTGAGCCATAACTTCAAGGCATTCTTCAGCGGCTTCAGCATGGCTGATCATGAGCCGGGGCTCTACGTCGAAGCTTGCGAAGACGTCCCGGAGATGCTCGATGATGATGACGACGGCGACTACCGAGCGTTCCGGGATGAGTTCGCCGCGCACATCCGGGATTCGTCCTTCCCGCCCGCGTCGCCCGCCGATTCGCAGTGGATGACGGATGAGTGGTTGCGCGGCGTCTGGTACGACGCATTCGGGCCGGAGCCGCCGCCGGGCGACCCGTACCCCGTCCCGGCGGAACATTGGGGCCACCTGCGCCAGACCGACTACATGATCTACGCCGTGAAGGAGACCCCGGAGCGTTCCAGCCCGGGCGCCGCCGCCTGGTTGGAGCGCCGCGGCCTGACGAACGCCGAGGTTCGTGCCGGAATCCTGCGGCCGGCTGAGGAGTGCATCAATTTCCGACCGGCGCCGGAGGGGTGGTTGGAGCGGCTGCACGATCTCGTCGAGCGGGGTCTGCGGGAGGAACAGCCCGGCGAACGCTGACCTGCGGATCGGCCGCGCAGCCAATCCGGGCGAGTAGCCGTACCGGCGCCGGGGACGTCGACCCGAGAAGAGGAACAGGCCTGGGCGCACGCTGATGCCCAGGCCTGTCCGCCGCAACGGTCGGCCCGGTGCCCCCCGGACTCGGGCCGACGCGTTCGTCGCCGCGTGATTACCGCGGCATGATGAGGGCGTAGTTGCCGCTCACGTCGTCGTACAGAACGTAGGACCCGTCGGGATAGCAGATGACGGGGTACACGGCTGCGGAGGCGCCCGTGGCCCCCGCGACCGCGAGGCCTCCGGCGACGGCGATCGGCAGCAGAACCCGCCGGACAGTCTTGGTAGCGAACTTCATCGATCTGACTCCTTCAGTGTTCTCCCTGTGCCTGGTCGGCACCGGCCCGGAGCACATCCCACCCAGGGCCAACGCGATGCACCGCCGACAACGCCGTCGGCGACGCCGGGCGATCGTCTGGCCTGTGAACGCCCCCATGTCGAGATCTCGACCGCGGGAAGCCATGCGCTGTCAGTCCCGCGGCGACCGGTCTGCTCGAATCCTGCGGGCGGGGGTCCTGCGGTTCAACGATCCCGGACGATCCCGGACGCGGCGGCCCGCGCCTACGGGGGGACAGTACGGTGAAACTCTGACCCGCTGGCCTAGGCGAACGAGTCTGTCGGCGCCAGCGGCTAACGTGTCGGGGCATGTGGACGAACGTGCCGGCTGAGGACGATCTGGGGCTACGCGCCGTCGTGGGCCCGTCGGCGTATGTGCGCGGGCTGATGTATGCCCAGCAGGGCGCGGTGTCCGATATCGAGTGGGATCCGGCGCGCTGCATGTTCACAGGCAAGGTCATCGGTAGCCGCCGTGATCCCTACGTCACCGCGGCGGTGATGGATCCGCTTGACGACGCGACGTACACGTTCGCCGAAGGCTATTGCACCTGTCCGGTGAAGTTCGACTGCAAGCACGTTGTCGCATTGCTGATCGCCGCAGTGTCCGACGAACGGCCGACGGAGCAACCCACGCCCGAACCCGCTGTGCCGGCGTGGACGCGGGCGTTGGATTCGCTGTTGGGCGACGACGGCACCGGCCAGGGCCGCGACGACGACGCTGTGCCCCTGGCGGTGGAGCTGTCGCTGTACACGCCGCGGACGTCCACGCGGCGGCGCAACCAGGTCACGCAGCCGCAACTGCGGGCGCGCGTGGTGCGGCCGGGGCAGAACGGCTGGGTGGCGGGGCAGCTGAGCTGGTCCGGGCTGCGGCAGCCCTATGGGGTCCAACAGCACCGCGCCGATCAGGTGCAGTGGCTGCGCCAGTTCTACACACTGCACCAGGCCGGACGCCAGGCGTCAGCGTTCTTTCCGTACTACCAGACCGAGGAGAAGTACCTCGACCTGACGGCGTTCGAGTCCAGCCAGCTGTGGCCAATGCTGGACGAGGCAGCATTGCTGGGCATCCGGTTGGTGCATCGGAAGAAGAGCTGGGGCGACATCGACGGCTATCGCACCGCCCGGCTGTCGCTCGATGTCACGAAGGCCGCGGAGTCCGGCGACCTGGTCATCGCGCCGACGCTGGCCGTCGACGGGGTTGGCGAGGACGTCGTCCCGGTCCGGTTCATCGGCGACGACGCCCACGGCTTGGTCTACGCGAGCCGCGCCGACGCCGAGTCCGGCACCGACTCGCAGAACTGGCGGTTCGGCCTGGCCAGGTTCGACCGCCCCGTGGATCACCAGCTGCAGACCATGGTGCTCGACGGCAACCCGCTGACGGTGCCGGCCTCCGACGGCGACCGGTTCCGCGACGAGTACGCCCCACGACTGCACCGGCTGGTGACGGTCGAGTCGTCGGACGGTTCGTTCGCGCCGCCGGATCTCTCCGGGCCGAGGCTGGTCGTCCGCGCCGATTACGACGACGACCACGCGCTGGACCTGCACTGGGAGTGGCTCTACAGCATCGGTGACCAGGAACGACGGTACTCGCTGGGTGTCCATCACGAGGACGACGAGTTCCGCGACCGGGACGCGGAGCGCGCGCTGCTGGCGAGCGTCGATGCCGAGCTCGACGGCATCGAGCTGTCACCGGGCGAGACCGACGAGGCGATTCGACGCCTCACGCGGGGCTTCGGTGACCAGAAGCCGTCGGTCGTCTCGCGGCGCCGGCTGGACGGGCTGGACACCATGCGGTTCAGCACCGAGGCCGTCCGGCGCCTCGAGGACCTCACCGATGTCGACGTCGAAGTCACCGGCGACCCCGCCGACTACCGGGAGGTCGGAGACTCCGTCGTCATCGGCGTGTCCACCGAGGCATCGCCAGGCGAAACCGACTGGTTCGACTTGGGCGTCACCATCACCGTCGAGGGCCAGGACGTGCCGTTCGTCGACGTGTTCAGCGCACTGTCACGGGACGAGCCGTACCTGCTGCTGCCCGATGGCGCGTACTTCTCCGTCCAGAAGCCCGAGCTGCAGGCATTGCGCAAGCTCATCGAGGAGGCCCGCGCACTCGGCGAGAGCACCAGCACCACCACCAGGATCAGCCGGTTCCAGGCCGGGCTCTGGGAAGAGCTCATGGCACTGGGAATCGTGACCAGCCAGGCCGACGCCTGGCGACGCCAGGTCCAGGGGCTACTGACGGCCGATTCGTTCCGGCACACCCAACCGCCGAGCACGCTCCTGGCCGAACTGCGCCCCTACCAGCTGGACGGATACCGGTGGCTGACGTTCCTATGGGAACACGGGCTCGGCGGAATCCTCGCCGACGACATGGGCCTCGGCAAGACGGTGCAGGCGCTGGCGCTGATGTGCCACGCCAAGCAGACCGTCCCGGGCGGCGCACCGTTCCTCGTCGTCGCGCCGACCAGCGTGGTGTCGAACTGGGTGGCCGAAGCCGCGCGGTTCGCGCCCGGGCTAAGCGTCGTACCGGTCACGGACACGCTGCGCCGTCGCGGTCAGTCCATCGACGACGTCATCGACGGCGCGGATGTCGTGGTCACCACCTACACGCTGATGCGTCTGGACGCCGACGCCTACGCCCAGGTGTCGTGGTCCGGGGTGATGTTCGACGAAGCCCAGCACGTGAAGAACCACCAGTCGAAGACGTATCAGAGCGCGCGGAAGCTACCCGCGGCATTCAAGCTGGCCATCACCGGCACGCCGGTGGAGAACAATCTGATGGAGCTGTGGTCTCAGCTGTCGCTCACCGCGCCCGGCCTGTTCCCCAGCCCGAGCCGCTTCGAGCAGTACTACGCCCGTCCGGTCGAGCGGCGGGCCGACACCGGGCTCCTCGCCCAACTGCGCCGCCGCATCAGGCCGCTGGTCCTGCGCCGCACCAAAGATCAGGTGGTCACCGACCTCCCCGCCAAGCAGGAGCAGGTCACCGAGGTCGAGCTGCACCCCGCGCATCGCAAGGTCTACGAGAAGCACCTGCAGCGTGAGCGGCAGAAGGTGCTCGGACTGCTGGACGACATCGACAAGAACCGCTTCACCATCCTGCGGTCACTCACGCTGCTGCGGCAGCTGAGCCTGCACGCCGGGCTCGTCGACCCCGACCACGCCGGACTGCCCAGCGCCAAAATCGGCATGCTGCTCGAACAGCTCCGTGAGGTCGTCGATGGCGGCCACCGCGCACTAGTGTTCAGCCAGTTCACCGGGTTCCTCGGGGTGGTGCGTGAGCACCTGGGCGCCGCCGGAATCGACTACTGCTACCTGGACGGCTCCACCCGCCACCGCGAGCAGGTGATCGCCAGCTTCAAGGACGGAATGGCGCCGGTTTTCCTGATCAGCCTCAAAGCCGGCGGGTTCGGCCTGAACCTCACCGAGGCCGACTACTGCTTCCTCCTCGACCCATGGTGGAACCCGGCCACCGAAGCCCAAGCCGTCGACCGCACCCACCGCATCGGACAGACCCGCAACGTCATGGTGTACCGGCTGATCGCCGCCGACACCATCGAGCAGAAGGTCATGGCGCTCAAAGCACGCAAGGCGGATCTGTCCGCCAGCGTCATGGACGACGGCAACCTGTTCGGCAGCAGCCTCGGCATCGACGACATCCGCGACCTCCTCCAGTAGCACGCGCCGTCCACGGCGTCCCGCCGAGCGGTGAGCCCATGATCATCGGCGATCCACCCCGCCCAGGCGTGGCCGATCGCCGATGATCATGGAGGGCACACCGCACGGCTCACCCGCGCAGGGCGGCCCGGCGGAACAGCCAGCCCGTCGCCAGCGCCGCAGCCACGCCCAACCCGGTGAACCAGGCGGTGAACGCGACCAGGTCGCCGGCGGACGCGGACCCGGTCACCAGGCCGCGCAGCGCCTCGATGGCCACGGTCACCGGCTGGTGCTCGGCGAACCCCTGCAGCCAGCCCGGCAGGCTGTCGACCGGGACGAACGCCGTCGACAAGTACGGCAGGAACAGGGCGACGAAGCTGAACATGCCGGCTGCGTCCACCGACCGCACCGCGAGCCCCCATGCGGCCGCGACGAACGTGAGCGCCACGATGTAGCTGGCAAGCAGCGCCCCGGCGCCGACCCACTCCACGAACGAGCCGTCGGAGCGGAACCCGAGCGCCACCGCGACCAGCAGCACGAGCGCCGTCGACACCAAGTTGCGCGCCACGCTGGCCAGGACGTGCCCGACAACGACGCCGGACGCTCGTACCGGCATGGTGCGCAGCCGTGCCACGACCCCGCGCGTCACGTCCGTATGCACGGACGTCGCCGTCAACGCCGCGCCGAAGCCGGCGCACAGGAGCATCACGCCCGGCGTCACGTACTCCACGTACGACCTGGCCGACACCCCGGACAGGGCGGAGCCGAACACCGTCACGAACAGCAGCATGATCGCGACCGGGGCGACGATCGCGGTGACGAGGCTGTCCAGGTTGCGCAGCGAGTGCACCATGCTGCGCTGGGTGAAGACGAGAGTGGAGCCGATCATGCCGCGACCTCCTGGTCGGTCAGGGTGAGGAAGACGTCGTCGAGGGTGGGCGTACGGACGGTCACGGACGCGACCGGCCGGCCGGCCGCGTGGTAGTGGTTGAGCACGTCGCGCAGCCGTTCGGCGCTGCCGTCGGAGACGACCTGCTCGTGCGACCCGTCGGCGAAGGTGAGCTCGATCCATTCCTCCCCGACCTGACGTTTCAGCTCCGCCGCCGTCCCGGAGGCGACGATGCGGCCGCCGTGCAGGACGGCGACGTGGTCGGCCAGCGCCTCGGCCTCTTCGAGGTACTGCGTGGTGAGGAAGACGGTGGTGCCGGAGTCCGCCAGTCCGGCCACCAGCCGCCATAGGTCCTGCCGGCTGCGCGGGTCCATGCCGGTGGTCGGCTCGTCGAGGAAGACGACGGGCGGCGAGTCGACGAGGCTGGCGGCGAGGTCGAGGCGGCGCCGCATGCCCCCGGAGTACTGACCGGCGCGCCGGTCGGCGGCGTCGGACAGCCCGAACGACGCCAGCAGCTCGTCGGCCCGGGCGGCGGCGTCGCGCCGGCGCCGGCCCAGCAGCCGGGCGATCATCACGAGGTTCTCGCGCCCGGTCAGTTCCTCGTCGACCGACGCGTGCTGGCCGGTGACGCTGATCAGCCGGCGCACCGCCGCGGCCGAGGTCACCACGTCCTGACCAAGGATGCGCGCGCTGCCGCCGGTGGGCCGCCGCAGGGTGGTGAGGATCCGGATGAGGGTCGTCTTGCCGGCGCCGTTCGGCCCGAGCAGGGCGCAGACCTGACCTGCGGGGACGGTGAAGCTGACGCCGTCGAGAACGTTGTGGTTGCCGTAGGACATGCGCAGGTCGGAGACGTCGACCGCGACTTCGGAAGCTCTCATGCTGTATAGCGTAACACTTACGCAGTAAGGGTTACGCAGTAATCTGGTGACGTGACCACAGACGACTACGGCTTGTCGCGCGCCCTGCAGTCGGCGTGGGGGATCGCGCCGGCGCCGACGAAGGGGCCGCGGCCGCGGCTGAGCCTCGAACAGATCGTGACGACGGCGGTCGAGCTCGGCGACCGTGACGGCGTCGACGCCATCACCATGAGCGGTGTCGCGAAGCGGCTCGGCAGCGGCGTCATGTCCCTGTACCGCTACGTCGAGTCGCGCGAGGACCTGTTGATCCTCGCCGCCGACGCCGCCCTCGCCTCGCCGCCGTCGTCGTCCACGCATGAATCACTCGACGACGACGACGGCTGGCGGGTCCGCACCGCCGCCTGGGCCACCGCGATGCGCCGCACCTACCAGGCCCATCCGTGGCTGACCGCGCTCCCGATCACCAGCGAGCCCCTGATGCCGTCGCGGGTGCGTTGGCTGGAGGCGGGCCTGGCCTGCCTGGCCGGGTCGGGCCTCGGCGGCGCGGAGGCGATCTCCGTCGTCACCCTGCTGTGGACGTACATCCGCGGCGACGTCGAGCTCGGTGCCAGCATGGGCGCCTCGGTGCCCGAGGTCGACGACGTCAACGCGTTCCTGGCCGGCCGCTTGCGGGCGATGGCGCCGCCCGGGGAGTTCCCGCGGATGCTGGCGATCCTCGACGGCGAGGTGGCGGGCGGCTCCGACGACACCGACTTCGAGCTGGCGATCGACGTCATCCTGGCCGGCGTCGCGGCCCGCGCCGAGAGTGCGGATCGCCTCGCGACGGACGCACCCTCTGATAGGCGTTGACTTATATAAGCTGATGGCGATAACGTCGGGGACGTGCATGCGTTCGACGTGCTCGGCGATCCGGTCCGGCGCCGCATCCTGGAACTGCTCGCCGACGGCGAGCTGACCTCCGGTGCGGTCACGGCCGTGATCCAGCAGGAGTTCGGCATCAGCCAGCCCGCAGTCTCGCAACACCTCAAGGTGCTGCGTGAGTCCGGCTTCGCGACCGTCCGGCCGGACGGCGCGCGGCGGCTCTACGCGGTCGGCACCGACCCGTTGCGCGACGTCGACGCCTGGCTCGATCGCTTCCGGCGTTTCTGGACCCCGCCGCTGGAGGCGCTGGCGACGGAGTTGGCCCGCGGCAAGCGCGAGCGTCGGCTGCGCGCGGAGGTCGAGCGAGGCACCGCGGCCGCACCACGAGCCCCAGCTGAACCGGCGGCACAGGCAACGGAACCGCACAAGCCGGGTGAGCGTCCCGGCCACGAGACAGACCAGGAGAAGTCCTCATGATCGATGTCGTCCAGCAGATCAACGCCGTGCGCCGCCAAGTCGGCGGCCGAGTCCTCGAGGCCGGCGAGGCGCGCGCCGTCGTCGTCAGTCAGACCTACCCCACGACCGCCGATGACCTCTGGGACGCCTGCACCAACCCGGAGCGGATCCCGCGCTGGTTCCTGCCGGTCAGCGGTGACCTGAAGGAAGGCGGGCGCTACCAGCTCGAGGGCAACGCCGGCGGCGTCGTCGAGCGGTGCGACCCACCGAAGAGCTTCACCGCAACCTGGGAGTTCGGCGGCAACGTGAGCTGGATCGAGGTCCGCGTCGCAGACGAGGGCGGCGAGCGCGCTCGACTCGAGCTCGAGCACCTCGCCCTCATCAACGATGAAGCACTGCAGTTCTGGGACCAGTTCGGCCCGGGCGCGACCGGTGTCGGCTGGGATCTGGGGCTGATCGGCCTCACCCTGCACCTCGGCGGCGATGCCGAAGCGGCCGTCGACCCGGCAGCGGTCGAAGCGTGGACCACGTCGGAGGAAGGCAAGCGCTTCGTGGCACTGGCCAGCGAGAAGTGGCGCGACGCGAACATCGCCGCCGGCACCGCCGGCGAGGCCGCCGCCCAGGCCGCGGCCGACCGCACCACCGCCTTCTATACCGGGCAGCCCGAGACGTGAAGCACGTGATCATCAAGAGTTGATCCGGTTATGACCGGGTCAACTCTTGATGATCATGGGAGCGCGGCGGACACGAGTCAGACGCCGTGCTCAGCGGGCACGCATCCGGACTTCACCGCGGCGGCGAGTGCGGCGTAGTCGGCCTCACAGATGTCGGCGTAGCCGCGGGCCCACTGGGCCACTGCCCGGTCGAACGAGTCCGACCGGCCCAGGTAGCCGCGGACGGCCGCGCCGCCGGCCGACTGGCTGTGTGCCCGGGCGAGCATCCCCGCGCACAGTGCGCTGTAGGCGGAGAACTGCGACGGCTTCAGCGTCGACAGCTCGACCGATCCCTTCATGTCGCGGAACTGCCGCCAGAAGTAGTCGACCCGGGGGCGGTGCTCCGCCTCGCCGGCCCAGCCGGTGATCCAGCCGAGGAACGGGTCGGACTGCGCCTGCAGGATGCGCTGACCGGCGACGACGCGGTGCCCCTGCGTGTGTGGCTGGTCGCCGTCCGGCACGCCGTCGGGGAGCATGTCGGGCATGCCGCCGTAGGTGGACAGCGCTGATGCCTGCGCCTCTTTGGCCTGCAGGAACAACGGCTCGCCGTGCGGGCCGACCAGCATCAGGACGTAGCAGCGGGTGCCGACACTTCCGACGCCCACCACCCGCAGCACGAAGTCGACCAGGTCGAACTGCGACAGCAGCAGTGCGATGTCCTGCCGCAGGGTGGCACGGTAGCGCTCGAACAGGACGCGTAGCTGGTCCAAGGTGGCGTGGTTGACGTGCCGGGTGACCGGCGGCTGGTCGGCGATACACGGCCGGCCGTCGGACTCGACGGTGACGATCTTGGCGAGAACCTGCTCCGACGTGCGACCGCGCGCCTTCTTCGCGGTCTTGCGCAGCACAGAGCGGCTGTCGGCGCTCACGAGGTTCTCCAGCCGCTCGACGTCAACCTGGTAGAAGTACCGTTCCAGCGCGGTCATCTCGTAGAGCTCGCGCAGGGCGTCGCGGTACGCGCGGACGGCGGTCTCCGTAGCCTCCTCGCATGCGTTCTCGTCCATGCCGATGTCGCGCCCGCCGACGTAGACGCTGGCGGCCAGCCGCTTGACGTCCCACTCCCACGGAGCGCTGCCGGCCTCGTCGAAGTCGTTGAGGTCGAACAGCAACTGCCGTTCGGGCGAGGCGAACAGGCCGAAGTTCGAGATGTGGGCGTCGCCGCACGACACCACCTCGACCCCGGTGCGCGGCTCGGCGGCCAGGTCGTGGGCCATGACGGCGGCCGTTCCGCGGTAGTACGCGAACGGCGACTGGAGCATGCGTCCGACACGTACCGGGACCAGCTCGGCCAACCGGCTGGCATGCTGCTCGACGAGGATGCCGACGGGGTCGCGTTCGGGCGGCGCGACCACGGCGTGCCCAGATCGCGGCAGAGTGCCCCGCAGTGCCTTGCCGGCAGCTCGATCGGCCTCGACCCTGGTCACGGTGACTGCCACGGCGCTTCCTCTCGTCGTTCGTGTCGGTGCGACGTCCATCGTCGCTGATCCGCGGACTCGGCGCTCGGCGAGCGCCGACGTTGTCGGTGCCGGGCCGTAGCGTTCCGCGGCATGGCAATCGCGGCGGAGACCAGTGCTGCCGTGACCGTGCCGCGCTGGCGGGGCGGCTACGGGCGGCTGTGGTCCGCGGCGGTGTTGTCGCGCTTCGGCGATGCCCTGCGCAACGTCGCATTGCCGGTAGTCGCGGCCGGCCTCACCACGTCGCCGCTGGCGTTGTCGCTGGTGTCAGCCGCGGGCTTCCTGCCGTGGTTGTTCTTCGGGCTGCTCAGCGGCGCGCTGGCCGACCGGCTCGACCGGCGGCGGGCCATGTGGGTCGTGGACGCGGTCCGGGGCGCGTTGGTCGGCCTGTTCGCGCTGGCGCTCGTGCTCGGGTACGCACACCTCGCGCTGCTGGCGGCGCTGGCGTTCGCACTCACCACGTTGCAGACCCTGTTCGACAACGCCGCGACGGCCATCCTGCCCACCCTGGTGCCCCGCGCGGCGTTGCCGTCGGCCAACGCGCGGCTCATGACGGGGCAGGCGCTGGCCGGCACGTTCCTCGGCGCCCCGGTCGCCGGGCTGCTCGTCGCGGCGGTTGCGCCCGTCCCGTTCGCCATCAATGCCGCGACATACCTGGTGGGCGCGGCTCTCATCGCGTCGCTGCCGAGAACTACGACGACGGCGTCCGGCCCGGTCCCGGCGCCGGGCCGGGCCGCCGGCTCGACGCTGCGGGCCGAGATCGCCGACGGCCTACGCCGGCTCTGGGGCGACCACCTGCTGCGCGCGATCTGCGTGGCCAACCTGCTCGGCAACCTGGTCATCGGCGGGCTGACCGCGCTGATGGTGCTCATCATCACCCGATGGGCCGGCGCGTCGGACGTCGTCTACGGGTTGGTGATGGCCGCGTACGGAGCGGGCGCGACGGTGGGCGGGCTGGTGGCCGCGCGGGTCGGCCGGTGGGTCGGCGGCGTCCGGGCGCTGGTGATCGCCCTGACCACGCAGACCGGCTGCCTCGCCGTCATCGGTTCGGTGCCGCACCCGGCAACGACGGCGGCCGCCCTGGGCGTCTTCGGGGTCGCCGGCATGATCGTCAACGTGCACGATGTCACGCTGACCCAGCAACGGGTGCCGGTCGACATGCTCGGCCGGGTCAGCGCGGCCAGCCGCACCGCGGGAATCGTCGGCGCACCCGCCGGCGCGGTGCTCGCCGGCGTGCTGGCCCAGGCCACCGACGTCAACGTTCCGGCGCTGGCCGGTGCGGGTGTGATGGCGCTCGCCGCGGTGGCCGTGGTCCGCGGCGGCCGCGCCTGACCGCATGATCAGGAGGAATGCCGGTGAGACTGGTGCGCCCGTGTGAGGCTCCCCACGTCGGCTGGCCTCCGGGCGTCCCGCACCGGTAGTGTTCACAGCAGCGAAGGGGAGTAGCCCCCAATGTCGCGGTCGACACACTGACGCCGAGTCTGGCGTCCGGCCGCGCGGCCTCGAACTCGAGGCGGGCGAGACCTTCGACCCATGGCAGCAATGCCGGGTCGGAGTCTCGCGTCTTCCGGTCCGGCGTGATCGGAAGGAAATCGATGGCCGACCTCTGGGCCGCGTTCCTCGTGAGCTTCGGTGTCATCTTCGTCGCCGAGCTCGGCGACAAGTCTCAGCTCATGGCCCTCACGTTCGCCACCCGCTTCAAGGCGTGGCACGTGATCCTCGGCATCACCATCGCCACCACCATCGTCCACCTGGCGTCGGTGGCCATCGGTTTCGGGCTCGGTGCGGCGCTGCCAACCGGCTGGATCAACGTCGTCGCCGCCGTCGCGTTCTTCGGTTTCGCCGCCTGGACGTGGCGGGGCGACACCCTGACCGACGAGGAGAAGGGCAAGGCCGAGCGGGCCACGCGGTCCGCGGTCATCGCCGTCGGTACCGCGTTCTTCCTGGCCGAGCTGGGCGACAAGACCATGCTGGCGACCATCACGCTGGCCACCGACTACGACTGGGTCGGCGTGTGGATCGGGTCCACCATCGGCATGGTGGCCGCCGACGCCCTGGCCATCGTCGTCGGGCGGATGCTCGGGCAGCGGCTGCCGGAGCACGTCATCCGCTACGGCGCCGCCGCCCTGTTCGTCCTGTTCGGCATCTGGCTGCTGATCGAGGGCATCGGCGAGCTGGCGTGACCCCGGTCGGCAGGGCCAGCCGGCGACCGGCGGTCGGCGGCCGGCGTCAGATCCAGCGGTCGAACCACATGCGTGCGCGCCAGTCGTCGTACGGGATGAGCTGGTCGACGTGGATCGGATAGAAGTATGCCGCCGCGGCGAGAACCACCAGCACGTAGCCACCGGCGATGGCCACCCCGATGGCCCGCCGGCTCGGTGACGCGTCCCGTGGACCGATGATCAGCCCGAGCGCGAACACCACCGCCAGCACCATGAACGGGATGACGGCCACGGCGTAGAAGTAGAAGATGGTGCGGTCGACGAAGATCAGCCACGGCACCCAGGTCGCGATGACCCCGGCCAGGATTGCGCCGGCCCGCCAGTCACGCTTGAACCACCACCACAGGCAGACCAGCAGCGCCGCGCAGGCTCCCCACCACAGCGGCGGCGTGCCCAGCGCGAGCACCGCCTGACTGCACCGCTCCACCTCGCAGCCGTTCTCGCCGAGGTCGAAGCTCTCGTAGTCGAACGAGACCGGCCGGCCCAGGTACAGCCACTCCCACGCCTGGGACATGTAGTCGTGGTCGTTGGTGAGGCCGGTGTGGAAGTGCCACATCTCCCAGTGGTAGTGCCACAGGCTGCGCAACCAGCTCGGGACGAGTGCCCCGAGCGTCGACGGCGGGTTGTCGGCCGCCCATTGCCGGCTCCACGCGTCGGCGGAGGCGATCCAGCCCGACCACGACACCAGGTACGTCGCCAAGGCCGCGCCGATCATCGACACGAACGCCATCGGACCGTCCCGCAGCAGCGAGTTGAGCACCGGGCTCTGGATGCCGGCCGCCCGGCGGGCACTGATCTCCCAGAGCACCGTCATGAGCCCGAACACGGCGACGACGTAGAGCCCGCTCCACTTGGTGCCGCACGCCAGGCCGAGCATCACGCCGGCCGCGATCCGCCACGGCCGCCAGCCGAACAACGGGCCGTCGCCCATCGCCTGGCCGGCGCTGACCTTCACCGCCGCCCACTCGGCGTACCTGGCTCTGGCTTGGTCGCGGTCGACCAGGAGGCAGCCGAAGGCCGCCACGATGAACATGGCCAGGATGCCGTCGAGTACCGCGGTCCGGCTCATCACGATGGACAGCCCGTCGACAGCCAGCAGCAGGCCGGCCAGGCAACCCAGCAGCGTCGACCGGAACAGCCGCCGGCCGATCCTGGCCAGCAGGATCACCGTGACCACGCCGGCCAGCGCCACCGCGACCCGCCAGCCGAAGGGGTCCATGCCGAACACCCGGATGCCCTGAGCGATCAGGAACTTGCCGACCGGCGGGTGCACGACGAACGACGGCTCGTCCAGGAACACGTCGAGGTCGCCGTCGAGGATGCGCTCGTTGGCGTCCTCGACGAACTTGCGCGCGTGGCCGAACTCCAGCTGCGACAGCGCGTCCTTGGCGTAGTACGTCTCATCGAAGATGATCTTGTGTGGCCGGCCGAGATCGACCAGCCGCAGCACCGCCGCGATCGCGCCGACCAGCAGCGGGCCGATCCAGCCCCAGACCCGGTCCGTCGGCATCGGCCGGTTCAACCGCGCGCGCAGCACGTCCGCGGCACGGCTGCCGCCGGACGCCTCGGGCGCGTCTACCGTCTGGGTCACCGGGTCATCCTACGAGCGCCCGCTGAGAACTCGCCGGACGTGTCGGTGCAAGCCGGTGTGGCCGCCGTCGCCGGTTGCGCGAGGATGGACCCGTGGACCGACCAGCGCTGACCGACCCGACCGACGGCGTCCTGGTGCTGGCCGGCACCCCGATCGGCGACGTCGACGACGCCCCGCCCCGGCTCGCGCAGGAACTGGCCGGCGCTGACGTCGTCGCCGCCGAGGACACCCGCCGGCTGCTGCGGCTGGCCTCCGCGTTGGGCGTGACCATCGGCGGCCGGCTGATCTCCTACTTCGAGGGCAACGAGGCCGGCCGCACCCCGGACCTGATCCGGCAGCTCGCCGACGGCGCCCGGGTCGTGCTGGTGACCGACGCCGGCATGCCCTCGGTGTCCGACCCCGGATACCGGCTGGTGGCCGCCGCGGTCGAGGCCGGGGTGAGGGTGACGTCGGTGCCCGGCCCGTCGGCGGTCCTCACGGCGTTGGCGGTGAGCGGCCTGCCGGTGGACCGCTTCTGCTTCGAGGGGTTCCCGCCGCGGCGGCCCGGTGAACGGTCCCGGGTCTTCGGTGCGCTGGCCGCCGAGCCGCGGACCATGGTGTTCTTCGAGTCGCGGCACCGGTTGGCGGCGACCCTGCGGTCGATGGCCGAGGCCTTCGGGGGCGACCGCCCGGCCGCCGTCTGCCGCGAGCTCACGAAGACGCACGAAGAGGTCAAGCGCGGCTCCTTGGCCGCACTCGCGGAATGGGCCGCCGAGGACGGGCCGCTGGGCGAGATCACGCTGGTGGTGGCCGGTGCCGTTCGCGACGCGACGCCCGTGTCGGCCGCCGACGCGGCCGCTCTGGTCGCCGAGCGCGAAGCCACCGGGGTGACCAGGAAGGAGGCGATCGCCGCGATCGCCCGCGAGGTCGGCATGCCCAAACGCGAGGTCTACAACGCCGTCGTCGCCGCGAAACCCCCGGCCCCCTGAGCCACGCCGGCCGACCTCGAAATGATCACGTTCGGCATGGGTGTTCCCGCTCCGCCATGAATGCTTGCCTGGTACAGCGGGAGATCGCCTCGCGCGCAACCCACGAAGCGACGCCACGCGCACTGACGTCGGCCGCTCAGGCCTGGCCGGTCTCCAGACGGCTGATCCTCCCGCCGACGACGGCGAACGCCCACGCCGTGCGCATCTCGCCCCAGGTGTCGTTGCGATACCGCGCCATGAGCGCCAGGCCGTCCGCCGGCTGCGTCTCGACGTCGAGGTGGCCGTGGACGGTGAAGATTTCGCGGTCGATCCACTCCTCGAGGTTCCGCTGGCTGCCGTCGTCGGTCAGGGTCGCGTCGGCGGTGAGGAGGTCGAGGAACGCGGTGCGGTCGCCGTCGTTGATCGCCGTGACGAGTGCGCGGACGGTCGGGTTCGTCAGGCCGGCGGTGGGGATCATCGAAAGCGCCCTTCGGGTCGACAGCGCCGTCGGTGGTCAACCTACGCCGGCCGACACCAGGCGTCCTCCCGCTGTACCGGGCAAGCATTCATGGTGGAGCGGGAAGACCCATGCCGAACGTGATCATTTGGGGGTCAGTCAGCGGGGCGGGGTCGGGCGGGGTCGGCGGGTCGGCGGGCGGCGTCAGGTGAGGGTGGTCGCGACGGCGGTGAGCCAGGGTGCAGCGACGGCGACCGTGGGGACGACGACGAGGGCGACCGCCGCCGCGTAGGCCAGGGCCGCCAGCAGCCACGCCGGCACCGCGCCCGCCACGCTGCCCGGACAGGCCGCGTCGCCGCTGGCCAGCCGGCGGATGCGTACCGCCGGCGACACCGCGCCCGACCCGAGTGTCCCGGCCGGGACCGGCGCGTCGGCCAGCCGAGCCAGCGCCCGCGCCAGCGGTACCGGGCCGCAGCGGCGGCGGGCGGCGTCGTCGGCGAGCATCTCGACCAGCCCCGCGGTGGCTTCCAGGGCGGCGCGGCTGCGTACGACGCGGGGGAACGCGTTGTGCAGGACGCTGAACGCTTCGAGCACGAGGTCGTGCCGGGCACGGGCGTGCGCCCGCTCGTGGGCGAGCACCGCGTCCACCTCGGCCGGCGCCAGGCCGTCCAGTGCGGGCGTGGACACCACGAGCCGCGACGGTAGTCCGGGGATGCAGTAGGCGACCGGCCGGGCGGCGTCGAGCACCAGGGCGCCGGGTGCGCGCTGGTCGGGCCGGCCGACGAGGTCGACGAGGTGGCGTTGGCGGCGGCGCCGGGCCCGCAACGCCATGCCCAGCGTGTGCGCCGACCACAGCAGCCGCGCCGCCACCACGAGCGTCAGGACCAGCGCCACGGCGTGCAGGACCACGACTCCGGGGCCGGGCGAGGAGTGCATCATGACGAGGGTTCCGGCCGATGCCCCCGCGCCCAGCGCGGACAGCACCGCCGCGAGGGCCAATGCCTGCCACAGGACGAGCGCCGCTCGCGGTACCGCGAGCGGCCACCGGGCGCGGGCGAGCAGTGCCGGTGCCGGTCCGGTGAGCAGCAGCGCCAGCACCAGCAGGACGACCGGGGTGATGGTCTCGTTCACGGCCCGCTGCCTGCGTCGGACGGCTGTGCGGTGTCCTCCACGGCCTCGACTGCCGCCAGGGCGGCCCGCAGCGCCTCGGCGTCGTCCACCGAGACGGAGCCGACGAACCGCAGCAGTGCCGCCGTCCGGTCGGAGCCGTCGACGGTGTCGAGCGCCTCGTGCATGAGCTCCGCGGTGAGCTCGTCGCGGGTCATCGCGGGCCGGTACCGGTACGCCCGGCCGTCGCGGATCTGTTCGGCCGAGCCCTTGCGGGCCAGTCGGTTGAGCACGGTCATGACGGTGGTGTAAGCAACCTCACGCGATCCGGACAGTGCCTCGTGCACCTGGCGCACTGTCGCGGGCTGGTCGAAGGCCCAGAGCTGCTCCATGGCTGCCCGTTCGAGCTCGCCCAACCTGGTCCGTCCTCTCATACCCCCCAGTCTACCGACCGCACGTCGTACTACGATGTGTCGTAGAATCTACGACAGGACGTAGTACCAAGCCGAGGGACGCGTATGGACGTGCTCGATCTGGCTCGTTGGCAGTTCGGCATCACGACGGTGGTGCACTTCTTCTTCGTACCGTTCACCATCTCCATGACGTTCCTCGTCGCCATCATGCAGACGGTCTGGATGAGGACGCAGAACGAGCGCTGGCTGCGGCTGACGAAGTTCTTCGGCAAGCTGCTGCTGATCAACCTGGCCGTCGGTGTCGTCACCGGGCTGGTGCAGGAGTTCCAGTTCGGCATGAACTGGAGCGACTTCAGCCGCTTCGTCGGCGACGTGTTCGGTGCGCCGCTGGCCATGGAGGCGCTGCTCGCGTTCTACCTGGAGTCCGTGTTCATCGGCGTCTGGATCTTCGGCTGGGGGCGCATCCCACCGAAGATCCACCTGGCGACCATCTGGGTGACGGCGTTCGCGTCGCTGCTGTCGGCCTACTTCATCCTGGCGGCGAACTCGTTCATGCAGAACCCGGTCGGCTACGAGATCAACGAGGCGGCCGGACGTGCCGAGCTCACCGACATCTGGGCCGTCCTGACCAACAAGGTCCTGCTCATCACGTTCCCGCACACCATCTTCGCGGCGTTCATGGTGGGCGGCGGCGTGGTCGCGGCGGTCGCCATGTGGCACCTGGTCCGCGGCGCCCGCGCTCCGGAACAGGGCGAACCCGGCGCCCCGTCGGACCGGACGGCCTTCCGCACCGCGCTGCGCATCGGCGCGGTCACCGTCATCGTCGGCGGCATCGGCGTCGCCATCACCGGCGACACCCAGGGCAAGGTGATGACCGAGGTCCAGCCGATGAAGATGGCCGCCGCCGAGGCGCTCTACGAGACCCAGCAGCCGGCGCCGTTCTCGCTGTTCACCGTCGGGACGCTGGACGGCAGCGAGGCGCTGTACTCGATCGAGATCCCGCAGCTGCTGTCGTTCCTCGGCACGGGGTCGTTCGACGGCGAGGTGCAGGGCATCAACAACCTGCAGGAGGAGTACGAGGAGCTCTACGGCCCCGGCGACTACAGCCCCAACATCCCGGTGACCTACTGGACGTTCCGCATGATGATCACCGCGGGCGGGCTGGCTGGCGTCATCGCGCTGTGGCAGCTCTGGGCCACCCGGCGCGGTCAGGTGCCGACGTCGCGGTGGGCGCTGCGAGCCGCCGCCGTCTTGCCGGTCCTGCCGCTCGCGGGCAACACATTCGGCTGGATCTTCACCGAGATGGGCCGGCAGCCCTGGCTCGTCTTCGGGCTGATGCCGACGGCGTCGGGCGTCACCCCCGGGTCCACCAGTACGACGGTGTTCGCCTCGCTGGCCGCGTTCACCGTCCTCTACGCCGGCCTGACCTGGCTGTGGGTGCATCTGCTGGTCAAATACGCCCGGCCCGGACTGCCCGACGTCACGCCGCCGGACTCCGCCGACGACGGGGAACGCGGCGGCTCGGCACCCGGTGCCCCCGGCGACGACGCCGACAGCGACGACGCCGACCGCCCGCTGACCTTCGCCTACTAGGGAGTGTCCCGATGGAGCTCAGCACTCTGTGGTTCGTGCTCATCGCCGTGCTGTGGATCGGCTACCTGGCGCTGGAGGGGTTCGACTTCGGCGTCGGCATGCTGACCCGGCGGTTCGCGCGGGACGATCGTGAGCGCCGCGTCCTCATCAACACCATCGGCCCGGTGTGGGACGGCAACGAGGTCTGGGTCATCACGGCCGTCGGCGCCACGTTCGCGGCGTTCCCGGAGTGGTACGCCACGGCGTGGTCGGCCTACTACCTGCCGCTGGTGGTGATCCTGCTGGCGTTGATCGGCCGCGGCCTGGCCTTCGAGTACCGTGCCAAGGGCGACACCGAGAGCTGGCGGCGGCGCTGGGACCTCGTCATCTTCGCCGGGTCCGCGGTGCCGGCGTTCGCCTGGGGCGTGCTGCTGGCCGTGTTCGTGCAGGGCCTGCCGCTCGATGCGAACCACGACTTCGTCGGCGGCCTGGGGGACATGCTGACGCCGTACACGCTGCTCGGCGGCGTCGTCACACTGATGTTGTCGCTGCTGCACGGTGCCCACTACGTGGCGCTGAAGACCGTCGGCGACATCCGCGACCGGGCCGGCCGGCTGGCCCGTCGGCTGGCGCTGCCGGTCGGTGCGCTGGTTGCGGCGTTCCTCGGCTGGACCGTCCTCCGCGACGGCAACGCTTCCTGGACGGTGGCGGCGTCCGCGGTGGCGGCTGTAGCGGCGCTTGCCCTGGGCGCGAGCGCGATCGGCCGGGCCCGCGAGGGCTGGGCGTTCACGGCGACCTTCGCGGCGGTGGTGGCCCTGGGTGCGACGCTGTTCGGCGGGTTGTTCCCGGACGTGCTGCCGTCGACGCTGGATGCCGCGGACGGCCTGACCACGGCCAACGCCTCGTCGTCGGAGTACACGCTCACGGTGATGACGTGGGTGGCGGTGCCGTTCGTTCCGCTCGTGATCGCCTACCAGAGCTGGGTGTACTGGATGTTCCGGCGCCGCATCGGAATCCAGCACATCCCGTAGGGCGGCGCTCGGTATCGTGCCGTCGTGAGCAGGCGCGATGCGCCGGCGTCGACGCGGGTGGGTGAGGGCGATCCAGCTTCTCCTGGTGGTCGTGGGCGCGATCGTGGTGACGGCGATCGCCAACCGCCGCGGCCTGCAGCCGTCGCTGGTGGTCGTGGTCATCGCCGCGGCGGTGTCGTTCATCCCCGGGGTGCCGCGGTTCGAGCTTGACCCGGAGCTCATCCTGAGCGTGGTGCTGCCGCCGCTGCTGTACTCGGCCGCGCTCGACTTCTCCGTCTACAGCCTGGCCCGCAACCTCCGGCCGATCCTGGCCCTCGGCGTCGGCATGGTGGTCGTGTCGATGCTGGTGACGGGCGTAGTGGCCTGGTGGGTGGTGCCCGGGATGGCGCTCGTGCCGGCCCTGGTGCTCGGTGCGGTGGTGGCGCCGCCGGACGCCGTCAGCGCGGTGGCCATCGGCCGCAAGCTCGGCCTGCCGAAACGCCTCATGAACATCCTGACCGGCGAGAGCCTGGTCAACGACGCCACCGCGCTGACCATCTTCAGCCTGGCCGTGGCTGCCGCCACCGGGAGCCACCCGTTCATCGACAACGCGGTGTTGCTGTTCCTGTACGCATCCGTCGTCGGCGTCGGGGTCGGCCTCGCGCTGGGCGTCGTCGTGCACTGGATCCGGCAGCGGCTGGGGGAGAGCGGACTGGAGACGGCGCTGGGGTTGCTGGTGCCGTTCGCCGCCTACCTGTTCGCCGAGGAACTGCACGGGTCCGGCGTGTTGGCGGTCGTGACGGCGGGCTTCTTGCTCGGTCACCGCGATGCGGGCGCCGGCTTCGCCACCCGGCTGCAGGGCCGGCAGGTCTGGAAGAGCCTGGATGTGCTGCTGGAGGCGTTCGTCTTCGCGTACATGGGGCTGCAGTGCCGGTTCGTCTTCGCCGATCTGTCTCTCGGCGAGACGTCGTGGTGGGCGTTCGCGCTGTCCGCGGCCGTGGTACTGGTCGTCGTGCTGCTGATCCGGCCGGTCTGGGTGTTCCTCGTCTGCGGCCAGCGGATCCTGCGCCGCCGCTGGCTCCCGTGGCTGCCGCGGGCGCCGTGGGAGAAGCGCACCGAGGCGTTGCCTCGTTCCCACCTGATCGTGATCTCCTGGTCGGGGATGCGCGGCGTGGTCACGCTGGCCGCGGCCGCGGGCATCCCCGCCGTCACCGCCGACGGCGAGCCGTTCCCCGGCCGCAGCACCATCCAGGCGCTGGCGTTCGTCGTCGCCGTCGGATCCCTGCTCGTCCAGGGGCCGACGCTGCCGCTGCTGGTCCGCCGGCTGAACATCTCGACCGAAGCCGAGGCGGAGGCCGAGGCCCAAGCCGAGCGACGAGCCCGGCAGATCGCCCGCGCGGCCGGCGACGACGCACTGCGGCGCATGCTGCACGACCCGCCACCCGGCGCCGACGCCGCCGTGCTGGCGCGGATGGAGGAGCGGATCGCCGCCGCCATGGACGCGCGCCAGTCCGCCGACGATCGCGACGCCGACGTCGAGGAGGAAGCCGAGCGCTCGCCCGTCGTCCGCGAGACGATGCTGGTGGTGCGCCGTGCTGTCCTCGCGGCACAGCGGCAGGCACTCACCGCGGCCCGCGACGCCGGCGAGCTCGATGACGAGACCATGCGCCGTGAGCTCGAGCGGCTGGACTACGAGGAGGCGGCGGCGTCGCAATGACGCCGTCGCGGGTGACCCGCCGCGGAACGGGTACGTACCCTCAATACAGGAGGCGGCGCTGCTCGCCGGCCGCGGCGCTGGGGGCCATGAAGGGTGACAGGGTCGAGATCGTCATCGACGCGGGCGACACCACCCGCACCTACGAGCTGGCCGCCACCCGTGCCGGCCGCCGGGTCGACGTCAGCATCGGCCGCGGCGTCGTGGTCGTGGCCGAGGTCACCCGGTCCGGCACGCCGGTGCGCACCGCCCGGTTCATGTCGGCGCGGGTGCTGGCGCTCGTAGAGCATCCGGCGTCCCAGGCGGCCATCGCCCAGGACGCCGGCGAGCCGGCCTGACCCCGTCTCACATGTACCGCGGGAACGGCGGGTAGACGTACCCGGGCGCCCAGAACGGCGGGTAGCCGTAGTAGCCGTACAGGTCCTCGTAGTAAGTGGGCTGCTCGTGGATGAGGTCCGGGTCGTAGGCCGGTGCGGAGGCCACTCGGGTGCGTTCGGTGCCCAGGTGCACGGTGTCGTCGTCGACGCGGACCACGGCGTCGACCGGGATGAGCTGCTTCTTCTCACCGATGCCGAGGAAGCCGCCCGACCCTACGTGCAGGAACCGGACCTTCCGCTCGTCGGGATCGATGAGGAGGTCGTCGATCTCGCCCACCTCGTCGCCGTTGCGGTCGACGAGGGTGCGGCCGCGGACGTCGTCGTCAGGGTCGGCCGTGGTCAGGTCCGTATCGGTGAGATGTACCAGCGCCTTGGGCGATTCGGTGGTCATCGGACTCTCCCTTCCTCTACTGGAGCCGTGCCCGCGCGCCCGGTGTCCAAACGGGCCGGGGTGGGTACGCGGACCAACGACGTTGGACACACGACGAGGATGGTGAGTCGCGAATGGCACGCAGCCCGCTCGAGACGGAAGAGCTCTGGCAGCGCTTTCACGACGTCGTGAACATGACCTCTCGGGAGCTCGTCGACTGGCTCGGCGTGCAGGCCGATCTGGACGCCCCGCGCCCGGGGCCGGTCGAGCGCGCCCAGTTGGGCGACGCCGTCGTCGGCATCCTCGGTAAGCGGCGGACCGATCTGACCGACGACGACCTCGACGCGATGCGGAAGGTCATCGAGGTCGTGGAGACCGAGACCGACGGCGTCACGAAGGAGCAGATCCTCTCCGACGAGCGGCGGCGGCACCGGCTCATGACCGTCGGGCACGACCCGTTCCGCGAGGCGGAATGACGGATTGGTGTGAGTCACGCCACATTTCCGGTTCGGGCGTGCTGACCGACCTCTCCGGCGGCTCATCCGTGGTGACGGCCGGCGTGGGGCGCGCCGGCGTCGCGGGAGGTAAGCGATGGCAGAGCCGAGGCGGGGACGGTTCCGGGTGCGGCGGCGCGGCCGCGACATCCTGACGGCGGAGTTCGCACGTGACCTGCGCCTGGTTCAGGTGCGTGTGCAGCGCTCGACGGTTCTCCTGGTGGCGGTGGTCTTCCTGTGCTCGGCCGTGGCGGCCGGTGTGGGTGCGATGGGCATGCGCGCCGCCGGCTGAGCGACTCGTCTGGGCGGCGCCGTCTGGGCGCCGCCGTCTTGACCGCAGTCTGATCTCCCCCGGGGCGTGGCTCGGCGCCGCACGGTGTGCGCGCCGGTCCTTGCCGACCAGCTCCGGGGATTGAGGATGCCGGGCCCGTCCGCCTCGGCTTCCTCGACGGCGATGGCTGCGGAGTCCGGGCTGCTCCCGTGGCCCGGAATCCGCAGCCATGTGTCGTCCAGCGGCCCCCTTGGACATTGAATGGGAATCATTCTCTATAGTCCTTCCCGAAGCCCACCGATCGGGAGGAACCGTGACCAGGACCCCATCGCGCGCCGTGGCCGTCGCCGCCGGCTGCGCCCTGCTCGCCAGTGCCGGTGCGGCGCTGCTGCCCGCCGCCGCCCACCGTGGCGTCGACCGCGTGCCGGAGGTGTGGACCGCCCAGGAGCGGCTTCTCGTCGTGGACTCCGACACCGGCGACCTCGTGGTCCTCGACGACGGCGACGAGGTCGAGCGGCTCTCCACCCCGCCCGCGCCGATCAGCCTGGCCCGCAGCGACGATGGCCGGCACGTGTTCGCCCTGCGTGGGCGCAACACCGACCGCGACCACGTCACCGTCATCGACACCGCATACGACGAGGTCACGGGCGAGGCGCGCCGTCCGTACGTGGCCCGCACCTACCTGGCGCAGTCGCCCGGCGGTGTGAGCGACGGCCGGCTGCCGGAGGTCGGCGGCGCCATCGGCGTGGCCGAGGAGGGGACCGGCGCGATGCATCTCCTCGACCCCGGTGGGCTGTCCGGCCTGGGCGACGCGGCCGCCGCCTCGCTCGAGCTCGCCGCGCCGGACCACTACGCGTTCGCCGTCACCCACGGCGGCGACGGTCGCGAGGTCCTGCACGCCGGGCACCTGCGCGCCGGCGGCGTCCAGGTGCTCGACCCGGCGACCGGCCGGCAGCGCGCCTGGTACGACGGCTGCACAACACTCCATGGCGCCGCCCCGGCCGGGGAGCGGGTGTTCTTCGGCTGCGCCGACGGTGTCCTGGTCACGCCCGCCGACCCCGACGCCGGCACCGAAGCGCGCCTCGTGCCGTACCCCTCCGATGAGCGGGTGGCCGCGTTCCACGCCGGCGCCGGCGGAACCCTCTGGGGCACCAGTGAGGGCGCGAACACCGTCGTGCACCGGATCGACACCACCCGCGACGTCCCGCTCATCGATCAGGTGTCGTTGAGCACCGGCAGCGGCGCGCTGCGCACCGCGCTGGCCACCACCACGACGCCGGACGGCAGCCGGCTGCTGGTCCTCACCCACCAGGGGTTCCTGCAGATCCGGGACGGTTCCGACGGTGCGCTGCTGCGCGAGGTCCAGCTGGGCGAGCGCTATGACCTGGACTTCCACGAGCACGTCGACCGGGCCGAGGCGCCGGATCTCGCTCCCGCCGACGGCCACGTGTACGTGTCGCAGCCGCGCGGCGGCCGGATCGTCACCGTCGACCTCGGCCGGGGCCGCGTCGTCGACCGGATGCCGGTGGCCGGCATGCCGACCCGCATGGTGCTGCTCGGCGGCGCCTGACCGTCGGAGCCGACCCCTATCGTGGTGGCATGTCGGCGTCGACGGTGCTCGAGGTGGCCGGCCGCGAGGTGACCATCACCCATCCGGACAAGGTGGTCTTCCCCGACGGCGGGCACACGAAGCTGGACTTGGTGACGTACTACCTGACGGTGGCCGACGGCGCCCTGCGCGGCGTCGCCGGCCGCCCGATGATCCTCAAACGGTTCGTCAAGGGCATCGACCAGGAGGCGTTCTTCCAGAAGCGCGCCCCCGAGAAGCGGCCCGACTGGATCGAGGTCGCCACGCTGCGCTACCGCTCCGGTACCTCCGCCGACGAAGTGGTGGTGCGCGACGCCGCGGCGCTGGCGTGGGTGGTCAACCTCGGCTGCATCGACCTCAACCCGCACCCCGTCCAGGCCGAGGACCTCGACCGTCCGGACGAGCTGCGCATCGACCTCGACCCGAACCCGGGCATCGAGTGGCAGCAGATCATTGATGTAGCAGTCGTGGCGTCGGAAGTCCTGCAGGACCACGGGCTCACCGCATGGCCGAAGACGTCGGGCTCGCGCGGCTTCCACGTCTACACCCGCATCGACCCGTCGTGGAGCTACCGGCAGGTGCGGCTCGCGGCCGAGACCGTCGCCCGCGAGGTCGAGAACCGGGCGCCCGGCATCGCCACCAGCAAGTGGTGGAAAGAGGAGCGCGAGGGCGTCTTCGTCGACTTCAACCAGAACGCCAAGGACCGCACCGTCGCGTCCGCGTACTCGGTGCGCGCCACGCCCGACGCGCGCGTCTCCATGCCGTTGACCTGGGACGAGGTCCCGTCCTGCCGGCCGTCCGACTTCACACTGGACACCGCGGCGCGGCGGTTCCAGGAGATCGGCGACCCCTGGGAGGGCATCGAGACGTCGGCCGGCTCGCTGGAGCCGCTGCTGGAGCTGGCCGACCGGCTGGGCCCGGCGGAGAAGCCACCGAAGGGCGTCGGGCGCCGGCAGCAGACCATGCCACTCATCGAGATCGCCCGCGCCAAGACGAAGGACGAGGCACTCGCCGGGCTCGAACGGTGGAAAGAGCGGCACTCGTCGGTGGTGCCGCATCTGCTGCCGGCGGACATCCTGATCGACGGGATGCGCGGGCGCAGCTCGCTCTGGTACCGCATCCGCATCAACCTGCAGCATGTCCCCGAGGCTGAACGGCCAGGTCAAGAGCCCCTGGAGGTCGACTACGACCCGTGGGCCGGGTTCGTTCCTCCGAGCCCGAAATGATCACGTCCACCATGCGTCCACCTGCTCCACGACGGATGCTTGCCACGGAAGCGGGAGAACGCCTGGGGGCGGCCCTTGACCTCAAGTTCGCTTGAGGTTGTTGCATGGATGGACAACCGAACCGCTGAGCGAGAGGTCCTCATGTCCGCCCCCACCCTGTACGGAGCCGCGCTCCCGGCGTCCGCGCACCGGCTGCCCGAACTGCTCGACGCGGCCCGCAGTGCCGAAGACCTGGGTGCCGACCTCGTCACCGTCGCCGACCATCCCTACCTGCCGACCGAGCTGGACGCCTGGACGTTGATCCCACTGCTGCTGGCGCGGACCCAGCGGGTGCGGGTGGCGCCCAACGTGACGGCGTTGCCGTTCCGGACGCCGACGGTGATCGCGAAGGGTGCGGCCACCCTGCAGGCCACCAGTGGGGGCCGGTTCGTCCTCGGGCTGGGTGTCGGCGGGCCGTACGACGGCATCCCCGGCTGGGGCGGCGCATGGCCGACCCTCGGGAGCGCGATCAGCGCCCTGGACGAGGCGATCCCGCTGATCCGGCGGCTCTGGGGCACCACCCCGGTCGACCACGACGGCAGCTACTACCAGCTCCGCGACGCGATCGCCGGACCGGCGCCGGACTCCGCGCCACCGATCTGGGTGGGCGCGTTCAAGCCCCGGATGCTGGCGGTGACCGGGCGGCACGCCGACGGCTGGCTGCCCACCAACGCCTACCTGTCGCTGGACGAGGTGCCGGGCATGCAGGCCGCCATCGACGATGCCGCGCGGGAGGCCGGCCGCGACCCGCGGTCCGTCCAGCGCATCTTCAACGTCATGGGCGTCATCTCCGAGACCGAGCCGGAGCGCAACGACCAGCTGCTGGTCGGGTCGCCGGGGTACTGGGCGGAGGCGCTGGCCGGCTACCGGGAGCGGCTCGGGTTCGACTCGTTCGTCTTCTGGCCGGTGCGCGGCGACACGCGGCCGCAGGTCGAGCTGTTCTTCGAGAAGGTGCGCCCGCGGCTCTGACTCAGGTTCTCCCATGATCATCAAGGGTTGACCCGGTCATGGCCGGGCAAACTCTGGATGATCATGAGAGCCGACGGAGGGCGCGGATCAGCAGCGGCGCGGCGACCAGCAGGGCGACCGCCCGGATAGCCGCCGCGATCAGGTACGGCGCCCGCAGCCCCAGCGAGTGCGCCACCAACCCGCCGGTCAGCGCACCCAGCGGGGTGAGCCCCAGTCCGACCATGCGGTACACCCCGGTCACCCGGCCGAGCAGGTGCGATGGCACCAGCTGCTGGCGCAGCGTGACGGTGACGACGCTCCACAGCGTGGTGGCGAACCCGGCGACGCCCAGCAGCGCGCCGAGCGTGAGCGGGTCCGGGCTCAGCCCGATGCCGGCGAACGCGACGACGTTCGTGCCGAGTGCGCCGAGGATGGCGCCGCGGACCCCGAGCACCGCGATGAGCCGCGCGCTGACCAGTCCGCCGATGACGCTGCCCACCGCGGCCGCGGCCAGCAACAGCCCGTAGGAGCGGGCGTCGAGGTCCAGGGTGTGGGTGACCAGCAGGACGAGTGTCGCGGTGGCGAGGTGGAAGCAGAACGTGTTCACCGCCAGCAGGACGGCGAGGAGGCGCAGCAACCGGTGGCCGGCAAGCCAGCGCAGGCCGTCGGCGATCGCGGTGCGCAGCTTCAGTGGCGGCGCGGCGGCGGGCGCTGCGCTCGTCTGGTCGCGGGTTCGGGGCAGCGTCGCCAGCAGCACCGCGGACACGGTGAGCGCGGCGGCGTCCACCCCGAACGGCAGCGCCGCCGCGGCGGCGAACAACAGGCTCCCCGCCGGCGGTCCGGCGAACTGCCGCCCGACGATCACGATGGTCTGGTGGTAGCCGTTCGCCCGGTGCAGATGTGGCCCGGCGACGAGGTCCGGCAAGAGCGCCTGCGCGGCGGTGCCGACGACGATCTGGCAGGTCCCGAGGCCGAACGCGAGCAGCGCGAGTGTCGCCATGCTGATCCGCCCGGTCCCGGCCAGCACCGCGACGGCTGCCACCAGCACCGCCTGAGCCGCTTGGGCTCGCCACATCAGCCCGGCCCGGTCGTGCCGGTCGACCAGCGCGCCGACGGGCAATGACAGCAGCAGCCACGGCAGCGACGTCGCCGCGGCGACCGCCGAGATCAGCCGTGCATCGCCGGTGAGGGTGGCGGCCAGCAACGGGACGGCGGCGGCGAACGCGCCCTCGCCGACGGCGTTGACTCCGGCCGCGCCGGCCAGCTGCCAGTACGAACGAGGGAGCGGGTGCCGGTCAGCGATAGGTGCGGTCATGCCGGCATCGTGACGGCGATGTGCGGCGGCGCGACACGATTGAGCTCATTGCTACATACTTTCGAACCATGGCGTTGGCGGTGGACCTCGGCGTGGCGGAGCTGGCCGCCACCCGGTTCGCCGTCTCGCCGTTGTCGGAGACGGTGGCCGCGCTGCAGCAGTTGGCCGGCCAGGACCGGCAGCCGGTTCACCGGCGCTGGCTGCGCTGGGCGGTGGCGGAACTGGACCGGGAACCCCTCGACCTCTCCGTCACCTGGCCGCTGCTGGTCAGCGACCGGCCGGGCTGGCCGGAGTTCCTCGTCCCGGCGCCGTCGACGGCGGGCGCCGGCATCGACGACGACCTGGCGGCGCTGCGGCGCACCACCGCCGACCAGGTCCGGGCCAGCCTGCGCCGCGTCTTCGGCGATGCGCTCCCGGACGCCGCCGCCGCGCTCGCCGCCCGCCCCGCCGCCGGTTTGCGGACCGTCGCGACCGAACTGCGCGCCGCGCACGACCGCCTGGTCGCACCGCACTGGCCGCGCCTGCGCGCCGTCCTGGATGCCGACATCGCCCACCGAGCCAGGCGGCTGGCGGCCGGCGGCGCGGCCGGCCTCTTCGCCGACCTGCATCCGGACCTGCGCTGGAGCGGCGGCCGGCTGCGGCTGGAGGGGGAACGCTGGCGAACCGACCGGACGGTGAACCGCGGCCCGGGCGGGCTGGTCCTGATGCCGGTCGTCCTCGGCTCGGCCCACGTGCTGATCAAGAAGAACACGTCGACGCAGACGACCGTCCGCTACCCGGCCCGCGGCGCCGGGGCGCTGTGGACCGCCGGGGCCAAGCCGCCGGCGGACGCCGCGGTGCGCCTGCTCGGCCGGGCCCGCGCCGAACTGCTCGACGTGCTGCGCTCGCCAGCCAGCACCACCGGCCTGGCCCGCGCTCTCGGCGTGACGCCCAGCGCGGTCTCGCAACACCTGCGGGTGCTGCGCGAGAACGGCCTGGTGGCCGGTGAGCGATCCGGGCGCGCCGTCCTCTATTCGACGACGGCGTTGGGCTCGGCTCTGCTCGACGGTTCCGCCGCCTCCCCATGATCATCGACCGCCGCGCGTCACCACGCACCCAACCGTTGATGATCATGGGCGGCCGGGGACTACGATCGGGGCCATGCCCAAGGCGTTCTACGTCACCACACCCATTTACTACGTCAACGACGCGCCGCACATCGGGCACGCGTACACGACGGTCGCCACCGACTTCATCGCCCGCTGGCATCGGCAGCGCCAGGAGGACGTCTGGTTCCTGACCGGCACCGACGAGCACGGCGAGAAGGTGCTGCGGACCGCGGAGGCGAACGGCACCAGCCCGAGGGAGTGGGCCGACCGCCTGGTCGAGTCCGCCTGGAAGCCGGTGCTGCGCACCATCGACGCGTCGAACGACGATTTCATCCGCACCACCGAGGACCGCCACGTCGAGCGGGTCAAGGAGTTCATCCAGGGCCTGTACGACGCCGGCGAGATCTTCGAGGGGACGTACGAGGGCGCCTACTGTGTGGCTTGCGAGGAGTACAAGCAGCCCGCTGACCTGGTGGAGGGCACCGGCGAGTATGCCGGCCAGATGGTCTGCTCAATTCATGGCCGGCCGGTCGAGATGCTCGCCGAGACGAACTACTTCTTCCGGATGTCCGCGTACACCGACAAGCTGCTGGAGTTCTACGAGCAGAACCCCGGCTTCGTGCAGCCGGAGAGCGCCCGCAACGAGGTCGTCAGCTTCGTCAAGCAAGGCCTGCAGGACCTCTCCATCTCGCGCTCCACGTTCGACTGGGGCGTCACGGTGCCGTGGGACCCGTCGCACGTCATCTACGTGTGGATCGACGCGCTGCTCAACTACGCGACGGCGGCCGGATACGGCGCGGACGAGGAGAAGTTCCAGCGCACCTGGCCCGCCGACATCCACTTCGTCGGCAAGGACATCCTGCGCTTCCACGCCGTCATCTGGCCGGCCATGCTGATGGCGGCCGGGCTGCCGTTGCCGAAGAAGGTGTTCGCGCACGGCTGGCTGCTGGTGGGCGGCGAGAAGATGAGCAAGTCGAAGCTCACCGGTATCGCGCCGGCGCAGATCACCGACACGTTCGGCTCCGACGCTTTCCGTTACTACTTCCTGCGTGCCATCGCGTTCGGCAACGACGGCTCGTTCTCGTGGGAGGACATCGCCGCGCGGTACCAGGCGGAGCTGGCCAACGGGCTGGGCAACCTCGCCTCGCGGGTGACGGCCATGGTGGGGCGCTACTTCGACGGTGTACTGCCGGCACCCGGCGCGAGCACGGACGCGGAAGAGCAGCTCGCCGCCGTCGCCGCCCAGGCCGCGCAGGACGCCGACGCCGCCGTCGACAGCGTGGCGCCGCACGACGCGCTGGCCGCGGTGTGGACGCTGGTCGAGGCCGCCAACGGCTACATCACCGAGCAGCAGCCGTGGGCCGTCGCGAAGGCGGCCGCCGACGACGAGTCCCAGCGTGAGCGGCTGGCCACCATCCTCTACTCGTCGGCCGAAGCGTTGCGGGCACTGGCCGTGCTGCTGAACGCCGCGATGCCGAAGTCGTCGGCTCGGCTGTGGGAGGCGCTGGGTGCGGAGAAGGCGCTCGGTTCACTGGCCACGCAGCCGGTCGGTGACGCGGGACGCTGGGGTCAGCTGGTGCCGGGCACCGAGGTGACGAAGGGCGACGCGCTCTTCCCGCGCATCGACCCCGACGCGCAGTAGCGGCATGCGTGCCAGCCAACGCCGTTCCGCCACCGACGAGTCCGGGCGGCGGCGCGACCGCAGCCGGCCGCCCGCGCCGGAGCCGTTGCCCTACCCCGTCACCGACACCCACTGTCACCTGGACATCGCCGACGGCGAGGACGGCGACGAGCTGACCGTCGACCAGGCGATCCGGGCGGCGGCCGACGTCAACGTGACCCGGATCGTGCAGGTCGGCTGCGACCTGCCCGGTTCCGCGTGGGCCGTCGACGCTGCCAGCCGCTATTCGAGCGTCGTCGCCACCGTCGCGCTGCACCCCAACGAGGCGCCCGGGCTGGCCGAGCAGGGCAGGCTGGACGACGCGCTGGCCGAGATCGACCGGCTGGCCGGGTCCAGCCCGCGGGTGCGAGGGGTCGGCGAGACCGGCCTCGACCACTTCCGTACCGGGCCCGACGGCCGGGCCGCGCAGGAGGCGTCGTTCCGCGCGCACATCGAGATCGCCCGGCGCCGTGGACTGGCGCTGGTGATCCATGACCGGGACGCGCATGATGACGTCCTGCGGGTGTTGGACGACGTCGAAACGCCGGAACGTGTCGTATTTCACTGTTTCTCGGGGAACGAGACCATGGCTCGCCACGTCGCGGAGCGCGGCTGGTTCCTGTCCTTCGCCGGCCCGGTGACGTTCCGGAACGCGGCCGAACTGCGCGCCGCGCTGGCCGTCACGCCATTGGAGAACCTCCTCGTCGAGACCGACGCGCCGTTCCTCACGCCGCACCCGTACCGCGGCCGGCCGAACGCGTCGTACCTGGTCCCGGTGACGGTGCGAGCTGTCGCCGAGGCGCTGGCGGTGGACGTCGAGGTGGTCTGCCGGGCTGTGCACGACAACGCCGAGCGGGCTTTCGGGGCCTGGTGACGGCGAGTCGTCGCCGCTGGTCACGGCTGGGGTCCGGGACGGCCGGACGGGCTGGGGGAGGACGGCCCGGAGGTCCGCGTCGCCGGCCCCGCCAGTGTCACAGCTGGGGCGGAATCGGATGATATGTCGGATTCGCGGCGTAGCTTCAGTTGTCCGGCGGACAGACTTACGTTACCGTCCCGAGATGTTAGCCGGGGTCGGGGAACCTTCGGATGGCACACGAACGGCCAGACACGCCAGCTGGCAAGCTCCGCGAGCACGATGCGACACGGTAGCTTGACGCGTTGGGGTGGCTGGTTCTGCCACCGTCCCGTGCCCGGACGGTACGACCAAGGAGCACAGTGCGCCTGTCCGCGAAGACGATGGCGATCAACACCGCCGTCGTCGCTGCTCTGGTAGGCGGCGGAGTCGCCTACATCACGCTCGACAACGCCGTCACGCTCACCGTTGACGGCCAGACCGAGACCGTGCACACCTTCAGTGGCAACGTCGAGGACGTCCTCGACGAGCAGGGCATCGAACTCAGTGCGCGCGACGAGGTCATTCCCACGTTGGACAGCGACGTCGAGGACGGCACGGAGATCTCGGTCCGGTACGCCCGGCAGATCACCGTCACGGTCGACGGCGAGGAACAACAGCTGTGGACCACGGCGCTCTCTGTCGACGAGGCGCTGGCCGACCTGGACATCCGGCACGAAGGTGCCGACATCTCCGTCGCTCGGTCCCAGTCCATCGGCCGTGGCGGCCTGGACTTCGAGATCCGAACCCCGAAGGAGATCACCGTCGTGGCCGACGGTGCCTCCAACCCGGTGACCACCACGGCGCTGACCGTGCGTGAGGCGCTCACCGAGGCCGGGATCACGCTCGGCGATCGCGACCTGGTCGAACCAACCCTGGAATCGGTGGTCGCCGACGCCGCGACCGTCACCGTCCAGCGGGTCACCGTCGAGACCGAGACGGTCACCGCGGCGGTGCCGTTCGAGACCACCGAGCAGGAGGACGACTCCCTCGAGGTCGGCAAGGAGTCCGTCGCGACAGAGGGTCAGAACGGCTCGGTCGAACGAGTCGTGCAGAAGACCTACGTCGACGGCACGCTCCACAACGAGAAGGTCCTCTCCGAGACCGTCGTTGCCGCGCCGGTGGACGAAGTCGTCCTCATCGGCACCAAGGAGCCCCCGCCGCCGCCCGCCGAGGACGACAGCGACAGTGGCGGTGGCGGCGGTAGCGACGACAACGTCGACGGCGGTGTGTGGGACCGGCTGGCACAGTGCGAGTCCGGCGGCAACTGGTCCATCAACACCGGCAACGGCTACTACGGCGGCCTGCAGTTCTCGCTGGGCACCTGGCGGGCCTTCGGTGGCTCCGGGTACCCGCACGAGAACAGCAAGGCTGAGCAGATCCGCATCGCCGAGAAGGTCCGCGACAACCGTGGCGGTTACGGAGACTGGCCGGCCTGCGCCCGCAAGCTGGGCCTGCCGCTCGGCTGACGGCCGACGCGGCGCGGGCAGTACGCTCGGCCCGTGCCGATGAATGACGACGAGACGTCCGCCGGCTCCAGACTCCTGGGGCCGGCGGACGTTCGTCGTCTGGCCGCGGAGCTCGAGCTGCGGCCCACGAAGACGCTCGGGCAGAACTTCGTCATCGATCCCAACACCGTGCGCCGCATCGTCCGGGTGGCCGGGGTCGGTGCGGACGACGTCGTGGTGGAGGTCGGCCCCGGCCTCGGCTCGCTGACCCTGGCACTGCTGCCGGTGGTGCGCCGGGTGGTCGCGGTCGAGGTCGACCCGGTGCTGGCCGGGCGGCTGCCGTCGACGGTGTCGCAGTACGCGCCCGCGGTGGCCGGACGCCTCGAGGTGGTGGAGGCGGACGCATTGCGGATTCGGTCGCTGCCGGGGCCGGCGCCGACCGCGCTGGTGGCCAACCTTCCCTACAACGTCTCGGTGCCGGTCCTGCTGAACCTGCTGGAGGCGTTCCCCAGCCTGTCCCGGGTGCTGGTGATGGTGCAGAAGGAGGTGGCCGACCGGCTGGCCGCGCCGCCGGGGTCGCGCACCTACGGCGTGCCGTCGGTCAAGGCAGCCTGGTACGCGACGGTCTCGGGGGCCGGGGCGGTCGGGCGCAACGTCTTCTGGCCGGCGCCCAACGTCGACTCCGGGCTGGTGCTCATGCAGCGCCGCGCGGAGCCCCTCACCGGCGACCGGGCCGCCGTGTTCGCCGTCGTCGACGCCGCATTCGCCCAGCGACGCAAGACGCTGCGGGCGGCGCTGAGCGGCTGGGCCGGGTCCCCGGCGGCCGCGGAGACCGCGCTGACAGCCGCCGGTGTCGATCCGCGGGCCCGCGGCGAGCAGCTCACCGTGGACGATTTCGCCCGGATCGCGGCAGCCACCTCGCTCAGTTCCTGAGCGGGCTCGTCCGGTAGCGTCAGCTGGGTGCTACAGGTGATCGCCCGCATGCCGGCGAAGATCAATCTGCTGCTCGCGGTCGGCCCGGTACGCGCCGACGGCTTTCATGAGCTCGCCACCGTCTTCCACGCCGTCTCGCTCTACGACGAGGTCACCGCCTCCGCCGCCGACGACGACGGCGTCAGCGTCACCCTGAGCGGCCGCTACGGCAGCGGCGTGCCCGACGACCAGAGCAATCTGGCGGTGCGGGCGGCACACGCCCTGGCGAAGCGCCGTCCGGCGGTGCGGCGTCCGGCGGTGCGCTCCGGCGTCCGTCTCGGCATCCGCAAGGAGATCCCGGTGGCTGCCGGTCTGGCCGGTGGCAGCGCCGACGCGGCCGGCGCCCTGCTCGCCTGTGCCCAGCTGTGGCAGCTGCGGCTGTCCAATGCCAGGCTGGCGACGGTGGCCGCCTCGCTGGGCAGCGACGTGCCGTTCTCGCTTCTCGGCGGGACGGCGGTCGGCACCGGTCGCGGCGAGCGGCTGCGTCCTGTCCCCGTCGGCGGGTCCCTGCACTGGGTGCTGGCGGTCGCCGACGGCGAACTGTCCACACCGGACGTGTACCGCCGCCTGGACGAGCTGCGTGCCGGCCGGCCGGTGCCGGACCCGACGGTGCCGGATGAGCTGCTGGCCGCCCTCGCGGCCGCCGACGCGCCGACGCTGGCCGGGCTGCTCCACAACGACCTCCAGGAAGCGGCCCTGTCGCTGCGCCCGCAGCTGGCGGACACGCTGGCGGCCGGCCGCGACCTGGGCGCGCTGGCCGGCATCGTCTCCGGTTCCGGCCCCACGTGCGTCTTCCTGGCTCCCGACGCGGACGCTGCCGCGGCCCTGGCGTCCGGCCTGGCCGCATCGGGAACCTGCGCGGACGCCGTCGCCGTCGTCGGGCCGGCGGCCGTGGGCGCATGACGTCGACGTTCTGATCGCCTTGGCACGCGAAATCACCACACCGGCACCCGATATGCACCGGTTTCAAGGACGATTTCGCGTACCACGGCGCGCGGCGACGCGTGCTGGTGCGCACGGTTGCTGTGTGATTGGGTCCGGGGATGAACAGCGGGCCGCAGACCCTGACTGATACCGACCGCGAGCTGATCGAAGCCGCCAGGTCGACAATTGACGCCCACACCGACGCGTCAAGCCTCGCCGACCCCGGCGTGCACACGATGGGCGCCGCGGCTCGTGACGTCGACGGCCGGATTCACGTCGGCGTCAACCTCGCACACTTCACGGGCGGGCCGTGCGCGGAATTGGTCGCGCTAGGTGCCGCCCGCGCCAACGGTGCTCGGCACATCGAGACCATCGTCGCTGTGGGCAACTACGGGCGCGGCGTCGTCGGGCCCTGCGGCCGGGACCGGCAGATCCTGTTCGACTATCACCGCGGTGTACGTGTACTGGTGCCGACAGCTGACGGCGTCCGTGCGCTCCTCATCGAGGACCTCATGCCCTATGCGACGGCATGGACCATCGAGGGCGGTACGCAGCCCTACGACCGCGAGCGGTTCGGCCCATGATCATGGCGCCCTTTGTACTGCTCAGGCGACACGAAGGCCGCCATGATCAAGGTCGGTTCGCGTCGGCGGCGCCGATGACGCGGGTGAGGGCCGCGTGCAGGGCCTCGAGCTCCGCGACCGGCATGCCAAGCCGCTCGACGACGCGATGCGGGATCTTCTCCGCTTCCGCGCGTAGCGCCCGGCCGGTGTCGGTCAGCTCGACGACGAGTAGGCGCTCGTCGTCGGCGCTGCGCCGGCGGGAGATGTAGCGCGCCGCTTCCAGCCGCTTGAGCAGCGGCGACAGCGTCGCCGATTCCAGCTGCAGGGTGGTGCTCAGGTCCTTCACCGAGCGGGGCTCGTGCTCCCAGAGTGCCAGCATCACCAGGTACTGCGGGTGGGTGAGGCCCATGGGTTCGAGCATGGGGCGGTAAAGGCCGATGACGCTGCGCGCCGCGACCGCGAGGGCGAAGCAGACCTGCCGGTCCAGGGCGAGCGGGTCGTCGCCGAGGTCGACCTCTGTCGTCATGCTCACACTCTATCGAGCGCTATTGATTAGTGCGCTAATGATTAGCATACGATGGGGCTATGAGCAGACGGCGAGACCGAGGCAAGCTGCCCTGGTACGGCCGGCTCACCGAGGCGCTCATGCCGCTCCTGGGCCCGGCGGACGTCGGTTCGCCGGACGAGCCGCCGGCGTCGCGCGCGACCCGCGACACCATATGCCCGCAGTGCCACCAGCCCATGTCCCTGCATCGCCGCGAGCGGGTGGGCGGCAAGAACAGGCACTACTGCCCGGCGTGAGAAACTGGTGCCGACATGGCGCCCCGTAACCTCATCAACCTCGAGACGGCCTCACTGGCCTACGGCACTCGACACGTTCTCGACGGCGTATCGCTAGGGGTGGCCGAGGGGGACCGCATCGGCGTCGTCGGACGCAACGGCAGTGGCAAGTCGACGCTCCTGCGCGTCCTCGGCGGCCTGGAAGACCCCGACTCCGGCCGGGTGAGCCACGCCGGCGGGCTCCGGGTGGCGCGGCTCGGTCAGAGCGACGAGCTCGACCCGTCCGCCACTGTCGGGCAGAGCGTCGTCGGCGACCGCCCCACGCACGAATGGGCCGGCGACGCGCGCATCCGGGAGATCCTGGCGCATCTGGTGCCGGGCATGTCCATGGACGCCCCGATCGGCCCGCTGTCCGGCGGTGAGCGCCGGCGGGTGGCGCTGGCCCGGCTGCTGATCGGCGACCACGACCTCGTCCTGCTCGACGAGCCCACCAACCACCTCGACGTCGAGGCGATCGACTGGCTCTCGCAGCACCTCGCCGCCGGTGGTACGTCCCTGGTCATGGTGACCCACGACCGCTGGCTGCTCGACACCGTCGCCACCACCACGTGGGAGGTCGCCGACGGCGCCGTGCACACCTACGAGGGCGGTTACGCGGCCTACGTGCTGGCCCGGGCCGAGCGCGTCCGGCTCGCCGCGGCCGACGAGGCGCGGCGGCAGAACCTGCTGCGCAAGGAGCTGGCCTGGTTGCGGCGCGGCCCGCCGGCCCGCACCTCGAAGCCGAAGTTCCGCATCTCCGCCGCCAACGCGCTGATCGAGAACGAGCCGCCGCCCCGCGACCGGTACGAGCTGGCGCGGATGGCCACCACCCGCTTGGGCAAGAGCGTGTTCGACGCCGAGGACGTCACCGTGTCGCTCGGCGGGCGCACTCTGCTCGACAACATCACCTGGCGCCTCGGTCCGGGCGACCGGGCCGGCATCGTCGGCGTCAACGGCGCCGGGAAGACGACGCTGCTGCGGTTGCTCGGCGGCGAGATCGAACCGGACCAAGGTCGGGTCAAGGTCGGCCGCACGGTCGCCGTCGCCCACCTCGAGCAGGAGGTCACCGGCCTCGACCCGAGTCAGCGGGTCCTCCAGTCCATCGAGGAGGTCCGCGGCGAGATCCACCTCGGCGGCGGTGACACCGTCACGGCCGGCCAGATGCTCGAACGGTTCGGGTTCGCCGGACAGCGCCAGTGGACGCAGGTCGGCGACCTTTCCGGTGGCGAGCGCCGGCGGCTGCAACTGCTCCGGCTGCTCATGGGCGAGCCGAACGTGCTGCTGCTGGACGAGCCGACCAACGACCTCGACGTCGAGACGCTCACCGTCCTCGAGGACGTCCTGGACGGCTGGCCCGGCTCCTTGGTCGTCGTGAGTCATGACCGGTGGTTCCTGGAGCGGGTCACCGACGCCGTCTGGGCGCTGCTCGGTGACGGGCAGGTCGTCCAGCTGCCGCGCGGCGTCGACCAGTACCTGGAGCTGCGTCGCGCCCAGGCGGAGGCCGCCCCGATGACGTCGGCGGCACGGGAGCGTGCCGGTGACACCCGGGCGGCCCGGAAGGAGATCGCCCGCATCGAACGCGAGCTCGACAAGCTCGAACGGCGCGAAAAGGACCTCCACACCCGGATCGCCGAGAACGCCACGGACCATGAGAAGGTGCTGGAGCTCGACACCGCGCTCCGCGGGGTGCACGGCGAGCGGGAGGCGCTGGAGTCGCGCTGGCTGGAGCTCGCCGACGAGGTCGGCTAGCGGCGGCCACGATGGGCGGCCAGCCGCCGGCTGGGTCAGGAGCGGGGCGGCCGCCGGACGTCGTCACCGGCGAATCACGTCTCGGCGCGCATGGACGAACCCGTGGCGGGTAGTGCCCTAGGTGATGTGGGAGAAGCGAGGAAGCTGGACGGCGGGTCAGACCCCGACGCCGTGCTCCTCGAGCCAGGCGCGCGGGTTGACCGGGTCGCCGTCGTTGGGGCGGACCTCGAGGTGCAGGTGCGGGCCGGTCGAGTTGCCGGTGGAGCCGACCCGGCCGATGACCTCACCGGGGGCGACCTCGCCGGAGCGCAGGACGAAACGGGAGAGGTGGCAGTACCAGACGACAGTGCCGTCCCAGTGCCGGACGGCGATCTTGTTGCCATACGGGCCGTCGTACTCGGCGAAGATGATCTCGCCGGAGGAGATGGCGCGGACCTCGGTGCCGGACGGTGCGGCGAAGTCGAGGCCGGTGTGGCGGTTGCTCCACATGGAGCCGCCGGCGCCGAAGCCTGCGGTGATGCGGTAGTCGGAAACCGGGGCCAGCCAGCGCTTGGATTCGCGCTCGGCGCGGGCCGCTTCGGCGGCGGCCTCGGCGCGCTGCTGCTCGACGAGCTGTGTGTGCGCCTGCTGCGCGGTCTCGGTGGCCGACGCGGTCAGCGACTGCTCGGCTGCGGCCAGCGTGTCGAGGGCGCCGCCCCCGTTGCTGCTGACCTGCCCCTGCGGCCGCTGGGCGATGGCGCTGAGGTCCTCGGGGTCGGTCGGCGAACCGGCCGCGTGTGGCATGGCCAACGCGCCGGAGGCCGCTGCTGCCACAGCTACGGAACCGACCACCGATGGGACACTGACGTGTCTGCGGCGGCTACGGTGACGCCCGCTGCCGGAGCGTTGCGACACGCCAGGACCTTTCGCCGGGGATGTGGACTCGCAGGACCATAGCCCTCCCCTAGGGGTGGTGCCAAACGCCTCCGGGGTGGTGTTTCACCCGGTGATCACGGTGCGTGACGACGGAAACGGGCGCGCTGACCTCGTGATCTGGCCGTGACCTCGGCGGACGGTGCTCTGGTGATCGCTTGGGCATGATCACGCACAGTGACGCTCTGTGACATGTGATCTGCATCACATTCGTCTGTTCTCATCCGGGTGGCGGCCGCCCATCGTCCGGATGGCCGGTGTGGCGGTCGTTCGCCTGTCGTTCACGGCGTGGTAGCGGGCGGTCCGCAGGTGGATAGTTCGTATTGCGGGTGAAATGCCCGATGTCACTCAGTGCGACGGGCCGTCGTCGTCGCTGCCCTCCGTCGTGGCGACGTGTGATCGTGCGCCGAGTTACTGTGCAGTCAGCCGTAGGAACAGTGCCGCTCCTGGAGGTAGTCATGGCAGAAGGTCGTCCACTCCGTGTGGTGGTGGCCAAGCCCGGCCTCGATGGTCACGATCGTGGCGCCAAGGTCGTGGCGCGGGCGCTGCGCGATGCCGGGGTCGAGGTCATCTACACCGGTCTGCACCAGACTCCGGAGCAGGTCGTCGAAGCGGCCATCCAGGAGGATGCCGATGCCGTCGGCCTGTCCATCCTCTCCGGCGCCCACATGACACTGTTCAAGCGCGTGCTCGAGCTCCTGGCCGAACGGGACGCGTCCGACATCGTCGTGTTCGGCGGCGGCATCATTCCGGACGCCGACATCCCGCTGCTCACCGAGATGGGAGTGGCGAAGGTCTTCACGCCGGGGGCGTCGACCCAGGACATCGTCACCTGGGTGCACTCCCTGCGCGACCGCGCCCAGGCCTCGTAGCTCCCGGCGCCGTCCGCGCCCGCCGTCCGTCCGCCGCGGCCGGCGTCTGTCGCGCACCCTAGGGCTGTGTTCGCTCCACCAGGCATGCATGGGTGGTGGAGCGGGTGCACCCATGCCGAACGTGATCATTTCGATGAAAATTGTTCACGGGGGTATCGGGTTTCTGTCGTGAGTCGGTAAGGTTTGCCGGAAATTCACCGGTATGCGGCCCGGCGCTCCATCCTGGGTCGTCCGACCCCGATGAGGTGGCCCCGTGTTGAATCGACGCGTCCACGTGGTCCCCGCCGCCGTCGCCGCCGTGCTCACCGCGGCGTTGCTCACCGCCCCACCGGCCGGCGCGGTCGAACCCGACGACCTGTTCCGCCCGGGCGAATCGGTCCTGGTCGACACCGACCAGCTCACCATCGCGCCCGGGATGGAGCTCACCACGTTCTCCCGGCTCGAGGACGGCGGCTGGAACGCCGGCTCGGTGCTGGAGGTCGACCTCGACGCGGGAGTGACGCTCGACTACCAGTACTCCGGCCAGGTCACCCGCACCGCCACCGTGCGGTCGCTCGCCGAGGCCAGCGGCGCCACCGCTGCCATCAACGGCGACTTCTACGACATCAACAACTCCAATGCACCGCTGGGTGCTGGCGTCAGCCGCGACGAGGGCATGGTCACCGCGCCGACCGCCGGGCACGAGAACGCCCTCGCGGTCGCGAACGACGGCGCCGTGCAGCTCGCGCAGGTGTTCCTGGAGGGCACGGCGGTGACCGGTGACGGCGAAACGCTGCGGCTGGCCGGGGTCAACACGTTCCGGCTTCCGGCGGACGGCATCGGCGTCTTCACGTCCGCGTGGGGCGAGTACACCCGCGCCAACAGCGTCGGGTCCGCGGCGGCCACGGCGGAGGTCACCGTCGTCGACGGCGTGGTGACCGCCACCGGCACCACCCCTGGCTCCGGGCCGATCCCCGCCGACACGATCGTCCTGGTCGGCCGGGATTCCGGGGCGGCCGCCCTGCTGCGGCTCGAGCCCGGCGACACCGTGGACGTCACGTACGCCCCTCGCTCCGACCTGGGCGAGGTGGCGGTGGCCGTCGGCGGTAACCACATGCTGGTCGAGGACGGCGTGCAGCGCCCGTTCACCGACACCGAGCCGGCCGCGCGCTCGGCGATCGGGCTGTCCGAGGACGGCCGCACCATGTATCTGGTGTCCATCGACGGCAAGCAGGCGCACTCGCGCGGCACCACGCTCGGCGAGACCGCCGAAATCATGCTCGACCTGGGTGCCCACGACGCGCTGAACATCGACGGCGGCGGTTCGTCCACCCTGGTGGTCCGCGATCCCGGCACGGACGAGCGCAGCGTCGTGAACAGCCCTTCCGACGGCAGCGAGCGGTCGGTGGCCAACGGTCTGGCGCTGTTCGCGGCCGAGGGCTCCGGTGAGCTGGACGGCTTCCGCCTCACCGCCGGCTCCACCGGGGTCGCTGCCGACGGTGCCGATCGGGTTTTCCCCGGGCTGACCCGCACCGTCCAGGCCCTCGGCCACGACGAGACGTTCGCGCCGGTGGCCGCCCGGCCGCGCTGGCTGAGCTCGGATCGCCGCGTCGCCAGCGTGACCCGCGGCACCACCGCAACCGAAGCCGTCGTCACCGGGGTCCGGCCCGGCGACGCCGACATCGAGGCCAGCCTGCGCGGCGCCGACGGCGAGCTTGCCATCACCGTCCTCGGCGACCTGCGGCGGCTCGAGCCGACCGCCACGCTGGTCCCGCTTGCCGGTGCCGACGACACCGGCCGGATCGAACTGACCGGTTACGACATCGACGGCTACCGGGCGCCGGTCGAACCCGGCGACGTGACGGTCACCGGCGACGACGGCGTGGTGGAGTTCGTGCCCGACGGCGACGGGTTCAGCGTGCGGCCGCTCACGGACAGCGGCTCGGCGCTGGTGACCCTCGAAGCTGCCGGCGTCGAGACCAGCGTCGCCGTCACGATCGGCCTGGAGGAGACCACCGTCGCCGACTTCGCCGATGCCGACGACTGGACCATCAGCTTCGCCCGCGCCACCGGCGCCATCGAGCCGGCCCCCGGCCCGGACGGCCGCGCCGGCATCCGGCTCACCTACGACTTCACCGGGCCGAACACCCGGGCCGCCTACGCCGCCCCGCCGGCGCAGTTCGAGCTGCCGGGCCAGCCGCAGGCCATCAAGGCGTGGGTCGAGGGCGACGGCCAGGGCACCTGGATCCGGATGCGCGTCTACGACCCGAACGGCACGCTGCTCACCCTGAACGGCGGCTACACCACGTTCACCGGCTGGCGGCAGCTCACCTTCCCGGTCCCGGCGGGCACCGAGTACCCGCTGCGCCTGCGCGACGTCTACGCCGTCGAGGCGTCCGGGGCGCGCAGCTATCACGGGCAGACATCGTTCAGCGACATCAGCGTCGAGGTGGCGCCGGACGTCGAGCTGCCCGTCACCGAGCGGTTCGAGGACCCGGTCATCGTCACGAACGGGACGGTCGACGGCGCCACCCAGCGGGTCGCCGTCATGAGCGACTCGCAGTTCGTCGGCCGCGCCCCGGACAGCGACATCGTCGCCGCGGCCCGCCGCACGCTCCAGGAGATCGTCGCCGCCGATCCGGACGTCCTGGTCATCAACGGCGACCTGGTGGACGAGGCCGCGCCCATCGACTTCGACCTCGCCCGCCGGGTGCTCGACGAGGAACTCGCGGACGCCGACTTCCCCTGGTACTACGTGCCGGGCAACCACGAGGTGCAGGGCGGCCCGATCGGCAACTTCATCGCCGAGTTCGGCCCCACCCAGCACACCGTCGACGTCGAGGCCGCCGGCGGCACCACCCGGATCATCACCCTGAACTCGGCGTTCGGGACGCTGCGCGGCGGCGGGTTCGAGCAGATCGCCGCGTTGCGTGCCGGTCTTGACGAGGCTGCTGAGGACCCGGAGATCACCGGCGTGCTGGTCTTCGCCCACCACCCGCCGAACGACCCGCTCCCGACGGCGAACAGCCAGCTCGCCGACCGGCGCGAGGCCGCCATGCTCGAGACGTGGCTGGCCGACTTCGAGGCCGCCAGCGGCAAGTCGGCGGCGTTCGTGGGAGCCCACGCCGGCGTGTTCGACGCCAGCTCCGTCGACGGGGTCCCGTTCCTCGTGAACGGCAACTCCGGCAAGGGCCCGGCCAGCACGCCGGACAACGGCGGCTTCACCGGCTGGACGATGCTCGGCGTCGAACCGTCCCGCGGCGACCGGGGGAACGACGACGCCTGGCTGCGGGCCGAGGTGCTCGCCCGGGTCGACACGATCGCGCTGGAGGCCCCCGCCGAGCTGGGTGTCCGCGCGACCGGCCAGGTGGCCGCCTCCGTCGTCCAGGACGATGCGCGCACCGTCCCCGTCCAGTGGCCGGTGACGGCGCAGTGGGGTGGCGACGGCGTCCACGTCGGCGCCGCGGCGGACGCACCGCGCGACGCCGTCGTCGCGGTGGACCCGGCGGCCGGGACGATCGAGGGCCTGCGGGCCGGGACCGTCACCGTCACCGTCACGGTGAACGGCGAGACAGCGTCGCGCTCGGTCAGCGTCAACTGACGACCCCACTCCACTTCTGGAGACTTATCCACCCTTCGGACCGGCTTGAAGGGTGGATAGGTCTCCAGAAGTGCGAGGGGGATAGGCTGCGCACGGACCGAGACCGAAGGATGGATTCGCGTGGACCTGATGGAGTACCAGGCGAAGGAGCTCTTCGCCAAGCACGGAGTCCCGGTACTGCCGGGGACCGTGGTAGACACCGCTGACGAGGCCAAGCAGGCCGCCGCGGCGATCGGTGGCCAGGTCGTCGTCAAGGCGCAGGTGAAGATCGGCGGCCGTGGCAAGGCCGGCGGCGTGAAGCTGGCCGAGAACCCCGACGAGGCAGCCGAGAAGGCCGGGGCCATCCTCGGCATGGACATCAAGGGCCACACGGTCCATCGGGTGCTCGTCACCCAGGCCAGCGACATCGCCGAGGAGTACTACGTCTCCTTCCTGCTCGACCGCGCCAACCGCACCTACCTGGCCATGGCCAGTGTCGAGGGCGGCGTCGAGATCGAGCAGCTGGCGGTCGAGCGGCCGGAGGCCCTGGCTCGCATCGCCGTCGACCCGCTCGCCGGTGTCGACGCGGCGAAGGCGGCCGAGATCGCCGACGCCGCCGGGTTCGGTGCCGACGTCCGCGACCAGGTCGTCGAGGTCCTGCAGACGCTGTGGACGGCGTTCATCAGCGAGGACGCAACCCTCGTCGAGGTCAACCCGCTGGTGAAGACGCCGGACGGCAGGGTCGTCGCGCTCGACGGCAAGGTCAGCCTGGACGAGAACGCCGAGTTCCGCCACGACGACCACGCCGCGTTCGAGGACAAGGCTGCGGCGGACCCGCTCGAGGCGCGCGCCAAGGAGAAGAACCTCAACTACGTCAAGCTGTCCGGCGAGGTCGGCATCATCGGCAACGGCGCCGGCCTGGTCATGTCGACGCTGGACGTCGTCGCCTACGCGGGCGAGGAGGTGGGCGGTGTCAAGCCGGCCAACTTCCTCGACATCGGCGGCGGCGCGTCGGCCGAGGTGATGGCCAACGGCCTGGAGATCATCCTCTCCGACGACGAGGTCAAGAGCGTCTTCGTCAATGTCTTCGGCGGCATCACCGCCTGCGACGCCGTCGCCAACGGCATCGTTCACGCGTTCGACCTGCTGGAGAGCCGTGGCGACCAGGTCACAAAACCGCTGGTCGTTCGCTTGGACGGCAACAACGCCGAGGAAGGCCGCCGCATCCTGTCCGAGTTCGCCGCGAAGGCGCCGGACGGGCTGATCGAGCAGGTCGACACGATGGATGGTGCCGCGCGACGCGCGGCCGAGCTCGCGGCAGCGAAGTAGGGGCGACGGCAACCATGGCAATCTTCCTCGACGAGAACAGCAAGATCATCGTCCAGGGCATCACCGGCGCCGAGGGCACCAAGCACACGCAGCGGATGCTGAAGGCCGGTGCCAAGATCGTCGGCGGCGTCAACGCCCGGAAGGCCGGCCAGGAGCTGGACTTCACCGAGTTCGCGCCGGACGCCGTGCTCACCGTCTACGGCACGGTCGCGGAGGCGATGGACAAGACCGGCGCGAACGTGTCGGTGGCGTTCGTGCCGCCGAAGTTCACCAAGGACGCCGTGATCGAGGCGGTCGACGCGGGCATCGAACTGCTGGTCGTCATCACCGAGGGCATCCCGGTGCACGACACCGCGGAGTTCTGGGCCTACGCGTCGTCGAAGGGCAACAAGACCCGCATCGTCGGGCCGAACTGCCCCGGCGTCATCAGCCCCGGCAAGTCCAACGCCGGCATCATCCCGGCCGACATCACCGGCGCCGGCCCGATCGGCCTGGTCAGCAAGTCCGGCACGCTGACTTACCAGATGATGTACGAGCTGCGTGACATCGGCTTCTCCACCGCCGTCGGCATCGGCGGCGACCCGGTCATCGGCACCACGCACATCGACGCGCTCGAGGCGTTCGAGGCCGACCCGGACACCAAGGCGATCGTCATGATCGGCGAGATCGGCGGCGATGCCGAGGAGCGGGCGGCCGCGTACATCAAGGAGCACGTCACCAAGCCGGTGGTCGGCTACGTCGCCGGGTTCACCGCGCCGGAGGGCAAGACCATGGGCCACGCCGGCGCCATCGTCTCCGGCTCGTCCGGCACCGCGCAGGCCAAGAAGGAGGCCCTCGAGGCCGCCGGGGTCCGCGTCGGCAAGACCCCCAGCGAGACCGCCCGGCTGCTGCGCGAGATCTACCAGCAGCTCTGACTGGCCCGGCCGTCCCCATGATCATCAACGACTGGTGGCGTGATAGCTCGCCCACCCGTTGATGATCATGGGGAACGGCTGGAAGTTGTCCACAGATCGTCGCCACCCTCTGGCGTCGGCAGCTCGGCGGCGCCACGCTCGGCTACATGGACCTGCCGGCCGGCCTCGAGGAACTGCGTGTCACCCAGTGCGGGCTGGTCAGCTTCGACCAGGCGCGTGCTTGTGGCCTGAGCAAGGGCCGGATCGCCTGGCTGCTGCGGCGCGGACACTGGCGGCGGGTGCACCGTCGGGTGTACGCGACATTCACCGGCCCGCTGTCGTTCGAGGCGCAGGTGTGGGCGGCGATCCTGCGCGCCGGCCGCGGCGCCGTCGCGAGCCACTGTACGGCCGCGTACCTCGATGGACTCTGCGACGAACCAGGGCCCCTGATCCACCTCACTCTTCCGGCGGATCGGCATGTCCGAAGCCGGATCGACGGCGCCCGCATCCACTACGCGCACCGACTCGACCGTTCCCGACACCCCACCCTCTCCCCGCCGCGGACACGTGTCGAGGACACCGTGCTCGACCTCGTGGATGCCACCACGCGCCCGCGGGAGGTCGAGACATGGGTCACCGCGGCCTGCCAGCGTCGGCGCACCACGCCGGAACGTCTCGCCGACGCGCTCGGCCGGCGCAAGAAGATCCGCTGGCGGCCCATGCTCGAAAGCATGCTGAGCGATGTCGCCGCGGGCGCACAGTCACCGCTCGAACTCCGCCACCTCCGCGCCGTTGAGCGTGCGCACGGCCTGCCGACCGCCCGCCGTCAGCGGCGGGTGGCCGGCGGACGCGTCATCTGGGTGGATGTCGACCACGACGAGTTCGCAATCCGGATCGAGCTGGACGGGCGCGTGGGGCACGCCGACGAAGGCCGGTTCCGGGACCGGCATCGTGACAATCGTGCCACGGTGGACGGCAGGGCGACGCTTCGGTACGGCCATGCCGACGTCTTCGGCACGCCGTGCGAGGTGGCGGCAGAACAGGCGCGTGTGCTCGCGGCTCGAGGCTGGGAGGGTTCGCCGCGACCATGCGGTCGGGACTGCACCGCGTTCGTTGATCATCAACGGTTGGTCGCATGATGGCACGTCCAGCCGTTGATGATCATGGCTAAGAGGTATGAACCTCAGGAGGAGGAGCACCATGAGCAAGCTCGTCGTGATCGAGAACGTGAGTCTGGACGGCGTCATGCAGGCGCCCGGCGCCCCGGAGGAGGACACTCGCGGCGGCTTCGCGCACGGCGGATGGGCCGCGCCCTACAGCGACGATGTCGCCCTCGCCGAGATGAGCGAGGGCATGTCCGTGGGCGGGCCGTTGCTGTTCGGCCGCCGCACGTACGAGAGCTTCCACGGGTACTGGGGCCAGCAGGCCGACGACAACCCGTACACCCCGGTGCTCAACGCCGCCACGAAGTACGTCGTGTCGACGACGCTGTCCGAGCCGCTGCCGTGGCAGAACTCCAGGTTGGTCAGCGAGGACGTCCCGGCCGCGGTCGCCGCGCTCAAGGAACGCGAGGAGCGGGACGTCGGCGTCCTCGGAAGCGGTGAGCTGGTCCAGACGCTGATCCGGTACGACCTCATCGACCAGTACGTCCTGTCGATCCACCCGCTGGTGCTCGGCCAGGGCGCCAGGCTGTTCCGCGAGAGCGCCCCGCTGACCAAGTTCCGGCTGGCGAAGTCGGTGCCGACCACGACCGGCGTCATCATCGCGACGTACGACCGCGCCCGGTAAAGGCGCCACGCACGGTCACGTCACCGCAGCTCGGGCGGTGTTCTCGGGGCGCTCGTGCTCCCGGCCGGCCAGGACCTCGACCATGTGCGAGACCGCGTCGTACACGTCGGCGAACCCCACGTACAGCGGCGCGAAGCCGAACCGGGCCAGGTCCGGCTCGCGGAAGTCGCCGATGACCCGCCGGCCGATCAGTGCCTGCACGAAGCCGTACGCGCCCGGCAGGCGAAGGCAGACCTGAGACCCGCGCTCGGCATGCGCCCGCGGCACTTCCGCCACCACGCCGTACGACGCCAGCCGTTCCGCGGTGAGCTCCAGGAACAGGTCGGTCAGCGCCAGCGATTTGCGCCGCACCTCGGCCATGGAGACCCCGGCGAACGCGTCCAGCGCGGCGTCCAGTGCCGCCACGCCGAGCACCGGGGTGGTGCCGCTGAGCATCCGGCGCACGCCCGCCGCCGGCCGGTAGTCGCGCTCCAGCGCGAACGGGTCGGCGTGCCCGAACCAGCCGGTGACCGGCTGCTCGATCGCGTCCAGCCAGCGCGGCGCAACGTAGACGAAGGCCGGCGCGCCCGGCCCGCCGTTGAGGTACTTGTATCCGCAGCCCACCGCGAGGTCGGCGTCCCATCCGGCGAGGTCGACGTCCACCGCGCCGGCGGAGTGGCACAGGTCCCACAGCATGACGGCACCGGCCTCGTGGACCGCGGCGGTGACCGCGGGACCGTCGTGCATCCGTCCGAGCCGGTAGTCGACGTGGCACAGCGACACCACCGCGACGTCGTCGTCGAGCACGGTCGCGAGGTCCGGCGAGTCCGCGGCGGACCACCAGCGCACCGTCAAGCCGAGCAGCCGGGCCACCCCGTCCACCACGTAGGAGTCGGTGGGGAAGTTGCCCGGTTCGGTGACGACGACCCTGCGTCCGGGCCGCAGCCGGGCCGCGGCCACGAGCAGCTTGAACAGCTGAACGCTGGTGGAGTCGCCGACGGTGACGGTGCCGGGCGCGGCGCCGAGCAGCGGCTCCAGCTTCGCGCCCACCGTCGCCGGCAGGTCGTACCAGCCGTGGGTGTTCCACGAGGTGATGAGGGCGTCACGCCACTCGTGCCCGACCAGCCGGCTCATCCGCTCGGCGACACCGCGCGGCAACGGACCCAGCGAGTTGCCGTCGAGGTAGATCACCCCGTCCGGCAGTTCGAACCGTTCCAGCAGGGAGCGCAGCGGGTCGTCGCGGTCCAGAGCCTCGGCATGTGCGCGGTCCATGAGCCGCAGCGTACGACGGCCCCGGCACCTCAGCGCACGGCGCGCTGCAGGGCGGTGCCCAGCAGTCGGGCCGCGAGACCGGGCCAGTCGCCGTCGGACGGGTCGCCGAATGCCCGGAAGGAGACGACCACGACGACGTTGCCGACCCGGGCCATGCCGTTGCCGGTGAACGACGGCTCCGAGCCGGGGTTGTCCGGGGTGGGCGAGTTCAGCACGCTCCACGCGAGGGCGTCGTCGGCGCCGTCGACAGAGACGGCGACCGGCTGGGTCACCGACTCCTCACGCTGCTCGCCGACCTCGCCGCAGACCTCCGGCCGGACGGTGTGCGCGGAGACCACCCGGAACGCCGAGTCGGCGTCCGGCATCCGCAGCACGTACTCCTGCACGCTGCCCTCGCCGAGCTCCTGGAAGTAGTGCATGTCCAGTGCGGCGTCGGCGCCGGCGGCGGAGAGGTCGTCGATGCAGCGTTCGGCCGGCGGCTCCGGGTCCTCGTAGTCGGAGCTGCGGGTGAACCCGGTGTAGGTGCCAACGGAGGCGAGGTCGGCGTCGGTGAGGAAGGGATCGTCAGCCAGGTCGAGCAGGTCACCTGGCGGCTCGGTGGGGTCGCCGGGACCGGTGGGGTCGCCCGTCGGCTCGGGGTCCGTGGTGGGTGTGGGTTCGTCCCCGGGTCCGGTTTCGGTGCCGGTCGGCTCGCCCCCCGGCTCGGTGCCGGGCTCGGTGAGATCGGCGGTGGAGACGTCTCCGACGCAGTCGGCGCCGAACAGCGTGTCGCAGACGCGTTCGGTGGCGCGGACGGGGGTGTCGATGTCGATGTCGCCGCTGGTGTTCTCGGTGGGCTCGATCCGGGTGGTGACGCTGACGACGTCCTCGACCCGGGTCAGGGCGACGGTGACGGCGTCGGCCTGCGGATCCGCCGGGTCGGCGTAGTAGCGCAGCATGAAGCCCTCGTCGCCCACGCCGTCGATCTGCAGCGTGTCGACCACCTGCGGCAGCTCGCCGCTGGTGGGGTCGGGCAGGCAGCCGTCCACCTCGTCGAAGAGCGGCCGCAGCTCGACGCCGCCGCCGATCCGGACCAGTTCCTGGCGGATCTCGCCGGCGCCGTCGGCCCGGTACGCGACCTCGGCCCGGTCGGTCACCGCGCTCAGGGTGTCCACGACGCCGGCCGGGTCGCAGGCCACCTCGGGACCGGCCGCGGTGGCGGCCCACGTGGTGCCGGTGTCGCCGGCGAGGTCCTCCGGCGTCAGCAGTGCCGCCGCGAGCTCACTGGCCTGCGTCGCCGGTGCCTCGGTCGCCGGCGGCGTGGACGCGGCGACCGGCGGGTCCGGCTCCGGCGTCGTCGTCAGCTCCGGTGGGTTGATGGCGAACACGGCCGCTCCGACCACCGCGATGCCGGCGACCACCCCGCCGGTGACCTGGTGACGGGTGCGGCGGGCGGCGCGGGCGCGAGCGGCGGCCGGTCCGGGCAGCGGGGCGGCCGGGACGTCGTCGCCGAGGGAGCCGAGCCTGCGTTGCAGGACCTCGTCGAAGTCGTCCGTCATGGCGCACCTCCCGCGGGGACGTCGTCCTCGGTGAGCAGCTGGGCGAGCGCGGCCCGGCCACGGGACAGGCGGGCCTTGATGGTGCCGGTGGGCGTGCCGGTCTCGTGAGCGATGTCGTCGACGCTCATGCCGACCAGGTGGTGCATCACGATCGCCTGCCGCTGCGCCTCCGGGATCTGCCTCAGCGCGGTGACGAGCGCGACGTGGTCGGGGTCCGGCGACGGCGTGTGCTGCGGTGCGCCGTGCTTGACCAGTGCGGTGAAGCCGTTCTTCGTCTTGCGCCAGCGGCTCGCGGCGATCCGCCAGGCGACGGTGCGGATCCACGCCTCGGGGTTGGTGGTCTGGCTGACGGTCTTCCAGCGCTGCCAGGCACGGGCGTACGCCTCCTGGGTGCATTCCTGCGCGTCGGCGAGGTTGCCCGTCATGGCGTACATCTGGTGCAGGACGCGGCGGCTGGTGGCGTTGTAGAAAGCGTCGAAGTCAGCGGTGTTCGTCTCGGCCATCGTCCTCACCCCCCGAGCCTCTGGCCGGCCCGATCGAGCAGCAGGCGGGCCTGTTCAGGGGTGACGTCGTACGAGAGGCCGTCGCTGTGGCTGGCGATGAAGTGGAAGACGACGGCGACGGTGTCGTCCCGCAGTACCGCGCCATAGACGGAGACGACGCCGTACTCGCTCTCGGAACGCCAGGTCATGCCCTCGTACCCGTCGCCGGAGATCGCCCCGGTGTTCTCGATGACGTCCCCGGGCTGGGTGAACACGTCGGCGGCCGCGACCAGCGCCTCGTAGTGGGCGCGGGCGGTGGCAGCGTCGGGGAAGTGCGCCCGCAGCTCGTCCAGGCTGGCACCACCCGGCTCCATCGGATCAGCGTAGCCGCGGTGTTCCAGGGATTCGGCGCCATCGGCGAGCGGGTCGCGGGGCAGTCCGACGTGACCGTATTCCTGCCACCCGTACTCGTCGGTGTTGTCACTGACCTCGCCGCCCTCGGTGATGTCGGCCAGCCCGATCTCGGCGATGTCGTCGATGGTCAGCCAGCCGTCGACGTCACCCTCCGGCTCGGGGTAGAGCCGGTGTTGCTCCGGGGTGGTGGGGCAGTCGGTGCCGAGGGCGTCGCAGAGCCTTTGAACAGCGCGTACGGTCCGGTCCGGTTCGGGCACGCCGTTGTAGTCCTGGCCCTCGCCGCCGTGGAAGATGGCGCTGACATAGTCGCCGGAGCGGGCCAGGCCGGCGGTGACGTAGGTCTGCGTCTCCGCCGTCAGCGGCGGCCCCCGCCAGACCAGCAAGTAGGCCTCGTCGCCCACCCCGGCCAGCTCCCACACCTGGATCAGGTCGTGTTGGTCGTCGCCCTGCGCGCAGGCGGTGATCTCGTCGCGGATCGCGCCCAGCCGGTCGTCCGCCGCTCCGGGCTCGGTGGGTTCGACGACGTGGTCGAACCGGGCGCTGTCGCCGATGCCGAAGCTCGCGACCGCCGCCGTCGCCGGGAACACCGGGACGCAGGGGAGCCAGCCGTCCTCGGGCGGCAGATCCGCCCAGTCGACGCCGCTGTCACCGACGACGTCGTCCAGGACGAGGAGCGCGCCGGGCGGGACGGTCAGTTCCGTGCGGGCGTCGGTGTCGGGTTCTTCCTGGCCCGACGGGTCCGGATCGGCCGGCGGCGCCGTGGGCGGGGTGGTGGGCTCGTCCGTCGGGGTGGCCGGTGCGGTCGGCGTGGCCGTCGGGGTCGCACCGTCGGAGGCAGGCGGCGCCGGTTGCGGGCTCGCGGTGAACTCCGGGGTGCTGATGGCGAGCACACCGGCCGCGATGACCGCGACCCCCGCGAGTACCCCGCTGGTGACCTGGTGCCGGGTGCGCTGAGCGGCCCGGTGGCGCGCGGCTACGGCCCCCGGGAGCGTGACCCCGGTGAGATCGGATTCCAGCCTGGCGAGGCGCCGGGCCAGCCCGTCGTCGAGGCTGTCAGCCACACCTACCTCCGTGATGACGACGTCATGGGCTACACCAGACAGGACCCGCCAGCGCCGCCTACGGTTGCACGACGAAACGGTGAACGCGGTCCATTCCCCGTATTCCGGCCCGGAAAATGCGGCCTGATCAGCGGCTTGTCGGCGTGGTGACCACGGATGCGGCGGAACTTCTGGTGACCATGGAGGCGTGGCCGACCTGCTGACCCGACCGCTGCTGCGCCGTGACGAACCGGCGTGGGGGTCTCGGGTCCCGTGGCTGGCGGCCATCGTGGCGGCCGCCTGGGCTCTGGTGGCGGGCCTGGCCATCTGCGTGTTGCCCGGGGTCGCGGTGTGGATCGGCGAGGGCGCGGTGGCGCCGCTGGGCGACCCGCTACGCCTGGGCGCCCGGCTCTGGCTGTCCGCGCACCGCGTCGGACTCGACGCCGGCGGCGCCGACATCACCTTCGCGCCGCTCGGGCTGACGCTCGTCATCCTCTTGCTGCTGCACCGCTGCGCGCGGTGGGCCGCCCACTCGGCCGGGGTGGCGACGACGCGCGGCGCGGTCACCGTCGTCGTTCCGGCCACGCTCGTCTACGGGCTGGGCGCCGGCGCGGTCGCCGGGTTCGCCACCACGCCCGACCTGACCGTCCTGCCGCTGGCGGCGGTGCTCTGGGCCGCCGGGTGGTCCGGCGCCGCGGTGACCCTCGGCACCGCGCACGAATCCGGCCTGCTGATGGGCTCGCTGGTGCGGCTGCCGCGGTACGCACGCGCCGGCGTGGCCGGTGCCGTCGCGGCGGTGGCCGGGCTGATCGTCGTCGGCGCGGGGTTGACGGCGCTGAGTGCGGTGCTCAACACCGACCGGGTCGGCGCGCTGGCCTCGGCGCTGGACGCCGGGCTGCTCGGCGGCACCGTCCTGGCCCTGGCCTGCGCGGCCATCGTGCCCAACGCCATCGTCTGGAGCACCGCGTTCGCGCTCGGGCCCGGCTTCGCCGTCGGCACCGGGACGTCCGTGGCGCCCGACGGTGTCACACTCGGCCTGGTGCCCGCGGTGCCGGCCCTGGGCGCACTGCCCGCCGACCTGCCCGGTGCGGTCGCCTGGCTGGTCGTGGCCGGTCCCCTGCTCGCCGGAGCGGTCACCGGCCTGGTGGTGCACCGGTGGATGGACGACGACGACCTGTGGCCCGCGGTGGGCGTGACCGGCGGCGCCGGGGCGGTCGCGGCGGTGGCGATGGCGGTGCTGGCGCTGCTCTCCGGCGGCTCGGCCGGTGCTGAGCGGCTCACCCAGATCGGCCCGGTGCCGTGGGAGATGGCCGCCGCGACGCTGGCCTTCATCAGCGTGCCGGCCGCGCTCGTCGTGGTCGTGCTCCGCCTGCGCCGCGTCGCCCCCGCCCAGGACCCCGAAGCCGAGCCCGCCCCGGACGGCGACCCCGTCCCCGAACGTGACCTCGGCGGGGATCCCGAGCCCGAAACCGCCCTCGGCGGGGATCCCGAGCCCGAAACCGCCCTGGACCCAGCCCCCACCGGAGACCCGGACCCCGAGCCCGGTGGGCCCCCCGAAACGGCCCCGGAGGCCGACCCCGGCCAACCCCCGCCCCCACCCAGCCCCCGTTGATCTTGGAGTTTCCGCGGAATCCATCGGACATTCCGGGCGGCGAATCCGCGATTGCTCCAAGATCAACGAGAGTGGGGCGGATGGTGCGCCGACGCGGGCAACGTGCGGGGGACGGCGCCGAGGTATTGTCGCCACGCCGCCTCCCGCGCGTCCGGAGCGGTGACGACGATCGAGGAGTTTGACGGTGCCTGAGCGGCCGGGACGGATGTGCCGGATCGTGGTGCTGGTGTCGGGGACGGGCAGCAATCTCGCCGCCCTGCTCGAGGCCTGCGCCGACGAGTCGTACGGAGCCGCGGTGGTGGCCGTCGGCGCCGACCGGGACGGCATCCGGGCCCTGGACATCGCCGCCGAAGCGGGTGTGCCGTCCTTCGTCGAGCGGGTCAAGGACTATCCCGAGCGCGCCGACTGGGACCGCGCCCTCGCCGAACGCACCGCCGAACACGAACCCGACCTCGTCGTGTCGGCCGGTTTCCTCAAGCTGGTCGGCCCGGCCTTCCTCGCCCGGTTCGGCGACCGCTACCTCAACACCCACAATGCGCTGCTGCCGTCGTTCCCGGGCATCCACGGCCCGCGCGACGCCCTGGCCTACGGCGTCAAGATCACCGGCGCGACGCTGTTCTTCGTCGACGAGGGCGTCGACACCGGTCCCATCGTCGCCCAGGTCGCCGTCCCAGTAGAGGACGGCGACACCGAGGAGACGCTCACCGAGCGCATCAAGGCCGCTGAGCGCGCCCAGTTGGTCGAGTACGTCGGGCGGTTGGCCCGCGACGGCTGGACCATCACCGAGAGAAAGGTCAGCATTCCGTGAGCGAGGCACGTACGCCGATCCGGCGGGCGCTCATCAGCGTCTACGACAAGACCGGCCTGGAAGAGCTGGTCCGGGGGCTGGCCGCGGCCGGCGTCGCCATCGTGTCGACGGGGTCGACCGCGCAGCGGATCGCCGCGGCCGGGGTCGAGGTGACCAAGGTCGAGGACCTCACCGGGTTCCCGGAGTGCCTCGACGGCCGGGTCAAGACGCTGCACCCGAACGTCCACGCCGGCCTGCTGGCCGACGTGCGGCTCGACTCGCACCGCACGCAACTGGGTGAGCTGGGGATCGAACCGTTCGAGCTGCTGGTCAGCAACCTGTACCCGTTTGCGCAGACGGTCGCGTCCGGCGCCGGTCCGGACGAGGTCGTCGAGCAGATCGACATCGGCGGTCCGTCCATGGTCCGTGGCGCGGCGAAGAACCACGCCAACGTGGCCGTCGTCGTCGATCCAGCACGCTACGGCGACGTGCTGGCGGCCGTGGCCGCGGGCGGGTTCACGCTGGCCGAGCGGCAGCGGCTGGCGTTGCAGGCGTTCACCCACACCGCCACCTACGACGTCCACGTGGCGTCCTGGCTGGGCAGTGTCGTCGCGCCGCCGGCCGACGGCTCGGTCTTCCCGGAGTGGCTCGGCGGCACCTGGGAGCGCGGCGCCGTGCTGCGATACGGCGAGAACCCGCACCAGGCCGCGGCGCTCTACCGCACCGGGCACGGTGCGGCCGGACTGGCCGGCGCTGAGCAGTTGCACGGCAAGGAGATGTCGTACAACAACTACGTCGACGCCGATGCCGCCTGGCGCTCCGCCCACGACTTCACCGAGCCGGCCGTCGCCATCATCAAGCACGCCAACCCGTGCGGCATCGCCGTCGGCGCGGACATCGCCGAGGCGCACCGGCGCGCGCACGCCACCGACCCGGTGTCGGCCTTCGGCGGCGTCATCGCGGCGAACCGGTCGATCACCGCGGAGGCCGCGCAGCAGATCGCGAAGGTCTTCACCGAGGTCATCGTGGCGCCGGACTTCGAGCCCGGCGCCCTCGAGGTGCTGACGCTGAAGAAGAACGTGCGCCTGCTGCGGCTGCCCGAGGCCGACCAGCGGCCGGTCGAGACCCGCTCGATCTCCGGTGGCCTGCTCATGCAGCAGGTGGACCGGGTGGACGCGGCCGGCGACGACCCCGAGTCGTGGACCCTGGCGACCGGTGATCCCGCCGATGACGCCACCCTGGCCGACCTCGCCTTCGCCTGGCGCGCGGTGCGGTCGGTGAAGAGCAACGCGATCCTGCTGGCCGCCGGCGGCGCCGCGGTCGGCGTCGGCATGGGCCAGGTCAACCGGGTGGACTCCGCCCGGCTGGCTGTCTCGCGCGCGGGCGAGCGGGCGGCCGGGTCGGTGGCCGCGTCGGATGCGTTCTTCCCGTTCCCGGACGGGCTGCAGGTGCTGGTCGAGGCCGGGGTGCGAGCCGTGGTCCAGCCGGGTGGTTCGGTGCGCGACGAGGAAGTCGTGGCCGCGGCCCGCGAGGCGGGTGTGACGATGTACTTCACCGGCACTCGGCACTTCTTCCACTGACGCCTTCACCGACGCCCTCGCCCGGCTCGGAAATGATCACGTCGAGCATGGCTGCTCCCGCTTCACCAGGAATGCTTGCCTGGTGAAGCGGGAGAACGCCTGGTGGCACACCGGATCGCGGATGATCATGGGACCGGACAGGCTAGAGTGTGACCATGGCAGAAGCCAAGAAGTCCGGCGGCAATGACGACCTCAAGGCCAAGTTCCGCGAGGCCCTGGAGCGTAAGAAGTCCGCCGACCACGAGCACCCGCACGACGACGCCGCGGGCACCGGTCCCACGCACGAGGACGCGGCCAAGACCCAACGCATGTTCCGGCGCAAGAGCGGCTGATCGATCCATGCGAGAATCGCCATCGTGAGCGCGACGATTCTCGACGGCAAGTCCACCGCAGCCAGCATCCGCTCCGAGCTCACGGGCCGCGTCAAGGCATTGGCCGACCGCGGCGTCGTGCCGGGGCTGGGCACCGTCCTGGTCGGTGACGACCCCGGCAGCCATGCCTATGTCGCGGGCAAGCACCGCGACTGTGCCGAGGTCGGCATCGAGTCTCTCCAGGTCGAACTGCCGGCCACGGCCACCCAGGCCGAGGTCGAAGCCGCGATCGCCCAGCTCAACCGCGACCCCGCCTGTCATGGCTTCATCGTGCAGCTGCCGCTGCCGAAGGGCCTGGACGACGACGGCGTCCTGTCGGCCATCGACCCGGCCAAGGACGCCGACGGGCTGCACCCACAGAACCTCGGCCGGCTCGTGCTCATGCAGCCCGCGCCGTTGCCGTGCACACCGCGCGGCTGCCTCGAGCTGCTGCGCCGCTACGACGTCCCGATCGACGGCGCCGAGCTGGTGATCGTCGGGCGGGGCGTCACCGCCGGCCGGCCGATGGCCCTGTTGTTCTCGCGACGCAGTGAGAACGCCACGGTCACCATCTGCCACACCGGTACCCGTGACCTCGCCGAGAAGCTGCGGCGGGCCGACATCGTCATCGCCGCGGCCGGGGTGCCGGGGCTCATCACGGCCGACATGATCAAGCCCGGGGCTGCCGTGCTCGACGTCGGCATCACCCGCGTCGTGGGCCCGGACGGCAAGGGCCGCTACACCGGCGACGTCGCACCCGACGTGCGTGAGGTCGCCGGTCACCTGGCCCCGATGCCCGGCGGCATCGGGCCGATGACCCGGGCGATGCTGCTGGCCAACGTCGTCGAGGCGGCGGAGGCGTCGACAACGGAGTGAACCGCACCCCGCGCGGGTGCAGCGACTCGGTAGGGTGACGCCGGCTCGCTCTTCGAGAAGGAGGACCCAGTACATGGCCGAGAAGTCTCCGCGCGGCCTCGCCGACGTCGTGGCAGCGTCCACGTCGATCTCCGACATCGACGGGCGAGAAGGACGGCTGTCCTACCGCGGTTACGACATCCACGACATCGCCGGGCGCATCTCGTTCGAGGAGTGCGTCCACCTGCTCCAGCGTGGTTCGCTGCCCACTCAGGCCGAGCTCGATGGCCTGACGAGGGAGTTGTTCGAGGGCCGGCAGTACGGTTCGGTGGCGATGACGCTGCTGCCGCATGTGGTGCAGAGCGGGACGCCGATGGAGGCGCTGCGCACCCTGGTGTCGTCGCTGGCCATCGACGACCCCGACGCCGCGGACGCGTCCATCGAGGCCGACCGGCGCAAGGCCACCCGGCTGGTGGCGCAGCTGCCGATGCTGGTGGCGGCATACGAGGCCCAGCGCAGCGGGCGTGAGGTGCCGGACCCGGACCCGGAGCTCGGCATCGCCGGCGCCTTCCTGCTGCAGATCACCGGTGAGCGGCCGGCAGCGCGGGCGGCGGAGATCTTCGACGAGTGCCTCGTGCTGCACGCCGACCACACCATGAACGCCTCCACGTTCACCGCCCGGGTTATCGCCGCCACCCTGTCCGACATGCACTCGGCCATCACCGGGGCCATGGGTGCGCTGCGTGGCCCGCTGCACGGCGGCGCCAACGAGGCCGTCATGAAGACGCTGACGTCCATCGACGGAGACGTCGACGACGTCGACGCGTTCGTCCGGGCCGAGCTCGACGCCGGCCGCAAGATCATGGGCTTCGGGCACCGGGTCTACAAGACCGAGGACCCACGCGCCACCCACCTGCGCAAGATGAGCGAGGAACTGGCCGACCTCACCGGCAACCGCCGCTACTACGAGTTCTCCCGCCGCATGGAGCAGGTGGTGCTCGACGCCAAGGGCCTGTACCCGAACGTCGACTTCTTCGCCGCCAGCGTCTACCACGCGCTGGGCATCCCGACCGACCTGTTCACGCCGGTGTTCGCCATCTCGCGGATGAGCGGCTGGACCGCCCACGTCATCGAGCAGCACGAGGACAACCGCCTCATCCGGCCCGACAGCGACTACACGGGCCCGCAGGACCAGCGCTGGGTGGAGATCTCGCAACGGTGAACACGCGGTCCGGAAACCACCGGGCCCCCGCCACGAGCCGGTGGGCCCAGGCCGCCGAGCGCAGGCTGACCCCCGCAAGCTGGTTGCGGGCGGTGTTCCGGCAGTGGCCGCTGCTGCTGGTGCTTCTGGTCATCGCCATCGGCGCGGTGGTCGTCGCCGACGATCACTTCCGTCGCGGCACGTTCATCATGGCCGGCGGAGTGTGCCTGGCCGCGTTCCTGCGCGCGGTGCTGCCCAGTGAGGTGGCCGGGCTGCTGAAACTGCGCTCCCGGTTCCTCGACATCCTGACGCTGGGGTTCCTCGGCGCCGGGACGCTCATCGCCTGCCTCATCGTGCCGCCCCCGTCCTGACCCGCACCGGCGCCTCTCGTAGCATCGCAGACGTCCGTAGTTGCGGCGCCGCGTTCACTCATCGAGGAGAAGTTGTCATGGCCAAGGCCCCAGTCACCGTCACCGTCACCGGCGCGGCCGGTCAGATCGGCTACGCGCTGCTGTTCCGGGTGGCGTCGGGGCAGTTGCTCGGTCCCGACACCCCGGTGCGGCTGCGGTTGCTGGAGATCCCGCAGGCGGTGAAGGCGGCCGAGGGCACCGCCATGGAGCTCGACGACTGCGCGTTCCCGCTGCTGTCCGGCATCGACATCACCGACGACCCGCGCACGGCGTTCGACGGCGTCGACGTCGCTCTGCTGGTCGGGGCGCGGCCGCGGACGAAGGGCATGGAGCGCGGCGACCTGCTGGAGGCCAACGGCGGCATCTTCAAGCCGCAGGGCGAGGCCATCAACGCGGGCGCGGCGTCCGACGTGCGAGTGCTCGTCGTGGGCAACCCGGCCAACACCAACGCGCTGATCGCCCGGTCGCACGCGCCGGACGTCCCGGCCGAGCGGTTCACCGCGATGACCCGCCTCGACCACAACCGGGCGCTGTCGCAGCTGTCGGCCAAGCTGGGCGTCGGCGTCGCCGACATCTCGAAGCTGACGATCTGGGGGAACCACTCCGCCACCCAGTACCCCGACGTCTTCCACGCCGAGGTCGCCGGCAAGCCGGCCAGTGAGCTGGTCGACGAAGCCTGGCTGGCTGAGGACTTCATCCCGACCGTCGCCAAGCGCGGCGCGGCCATCATCGAAGCTCGCGGCGCCTCGTCCGCGGCGTCGGCGGCGAACGCGGCCATCGACCACGTCTACGACTGGGTCAACGGCACCGCCGAGGGCACCTGGACGTCGGCGGCCATTCCGTCGGACGGCTCGTACGGCGTGCCCGAGGGCCTGATCTCGTCGTTCCCGGTGGTCTCGCGGGGCGGCGCGTGGGAGATCGTCCAGGGCCTCGAGATCAACGACTTCTCCCGTGGCCGCATCGACGCCTCTGTCCAGGAACTCACCGAGGAACGCGATGCCGTCGCCGCCCTGGGCCTGATCTGAGGCCCGTCACCTCGGTCTGTTATCTTGACGTCGAGACACCCTCACACTCAGGAGCACTGACACCATGGCGAAGATCAAGGTAGCCGGGCCCGTAGTCGAGCTCGACGGCGACGAAATGACGCGGATCATCTGGTCCTTCATCAAGGATCGCCTGATCCACCCGTACCTCGACGTCGACCTGCGCTACTACGACCTGTCGATCCAGCACCGCGACGCCACCGACGACCAGGTGACGGTCGACGCCGCCAACGCCATCAAGGAACACGGCGTCGGCGTCAAGTGCGCCACCATCACGCCGGACGAGGCGCGGGTGGAGGAGTTCGGCCTGAAGAAGATGTGGGTGTCGCCGAACGGCACCATCCGCAACATTCTCGGCGGCGTGGTCTTCCGCGAGCCGATCATCATCTCGAACATCCCGCGGCTGGTCCCGGGCTGGACCAAGCCGATCATCATCGGCCGCCACGCCCACGGTGACCAGTACAAGTCCACCAACTTCAAGGTGCCGGGCGCCGGCACGGTGACCATCACCTACACCCCCGCCGACGGCTCGCAGCCGATCGAGCACGAGGTCGTCCGGATGCCCGACGACGGCGGTGTCGTCATGGGCATGTACAACTTCAACAAGTCGATCGAGGACTTCGCCCGGGCGTCGTTCTCCTACGGCCTGCAGCGCGGCTACCCCGTCTACATGTCGACGAAGAACACCATCCTCAAGGCCTACGACGGCGCCTTCAAGGACATCTTCGCCGACGTCTTCGAGCGGGAGTTCAAGGCCGACTTCGAGAAGGCCGGGCTGACCTACGAGCACCGCCTCATCGACGACATGGTCGCCGCGGCGATGAAGTGGGAGGGCGGCTACGTCTGGGCCTGCAAGAACTACGACGGCGACGTCCAGTCCGACACCGTCGCGCAGGGCTTCGGCTCGCTGGGCCTGATGACCTCGGTGCTCATGACCCCGGACGGCAAGACGGTCGAGGCGGAGGCCGCGCACGGCACCGTCACCCGGCACTACCGGCAGCACCAGGCCGGCAAGCCGACCTCCACCAACCCGATCGCCTCCATCTACGCCTGGACCGGCGGCCTCAAGCACCGCGGCAAGCTCGACAACACCCCCGAGGTCACCGGTTTCGCCGAGGCCCTCGAGGACGTCGTGGTGAAGACGGTCGAGTCCGGCGCCATGACGAAGGACCTCGCCCTCCTGGTCGGTCAGGACCAGCAGTGGCAGACCACCGAGGAGTTCCTCGCGACCCTCGACGAGAACCTCTCCAAGCGCCTCGCCTGAGGTTCTGTCACCTGATCTCCGATTCGTCACCTGATCGTTCCCACGGGGGCGATCAGGTGACGAATGCGCACCGACAGAGGGTCCGGACGCCACCTGATCATGTCCGTGATGTGGATGCCGAACGATCAGGTGCACTTTGGCGGTGAAACCCGGCCGCATGGTCACCTGATCGTTCGCAGAGCGCGGCATCCCACTGAGACCGTCCGGGCGTGGATCGATCGTCCCGGCCGGATGCGGGTCGAGGGCGAGTCCGGCCGCGTCACGTCGTACGACGAGTCCCGCCGCGAGCGCACCGACCGGGGCGTCTTCGCGGTCAGTACGGCAGGCTCGAACGGGGCGCCGCCGACGGAGCTCGCGCAGCCTGAGTACCACTTCCCGCAGGACCCGGACGCGCCGCCACCGGTGCGCCGTCCCGACGGCCTGGTCGCCGCGCGGCCCACGGACTTCTCCGTGATCTACGACGACCCGATGCACGTCAACTACCTGTGGGTGGTCATGCTCGACCCGGTCGAGCTGGCCGACGGTGCGCCGCCGGACGGACCCCCGTCGCCCGACGTGCCCGCTCTGGACGTGCTCGCACTGACCGCCGGGACCCGTGCCGGCCGTCCCACGGTCGAGGCGACCGTGCGCCCGACCCCGTCGTACAGCCCGCGCTGCACCTGCTGCGCCCTGCTCGACGGAGAGGTGGTCGCTTGGCTCCTGCGCGATGAAGGCGGGCCGGTGCCGCCGCGGCGGGCCTACCCCGACGTCTTCGAGGTCGCGCTGGACACCGGGACCGGGATCTGCGTCTGGCTTCGCGAGCTCGGCGGCGACCACGACGGCGCCGGTTTCGACGTCGTCATCGAGGCGGCACGCTGAGGGACGTGCGCATCAGCGTGACGTTGTACGGCGCCCACTGGGTCATGGCGAAGTAGAGGTCCGGGCCACTCGACCACGGGTGCAGGAACGCTCCGTACAGCGCCGGGTACTCGCTGCCGCTGACGATCACCTGCTCGTTGCTCCACGGCCCAGTGGGCCGGGGCGCGTCGCGCAGCACGATGGCCGCGCGGGACTCGTCGAGATACGTCATCAGCCAGCGGCCGGTGTACTCGTTGTACTGCACTGACAGCTCGCCCACCGTGCCGGCCGCCACCGGCGCGGCCGTGGCTTCGTCCGGCGACCACCCGGAGCCGTTCCAGTACCGGTACGCGTCCTTGTCCAGGACCTTCCCGGCCGGTACCCGGGCGAGGTGCGCGTCGCCGAACCGGCCGTTCGGCGTGCCGAACAGGTACACGTGTCCGCCGTGCCGGGCGAAGGCGGCCAGCTGGAACGCGCTGCTCCACTCCGGCGTGTTCGTCCAGACCGCGTCCGGGTCCTTCGTCCACGTCTCGCCGTTGTCGTCGGAGTAGGCGATGCCCGCGTGGTTGGTGAACCACTGCCCGGGCGGGCCCCAATGGTGCACCGACATGTAGTGCAGGTAGCTGCGGCCGTCGACCGTGACGCCCGCGGTGGGGATGACGGTCTCCTCGTCGTTGTTGACCTGCTTGCAGTCGAGCAGCTGCCCGGCGTGGCCGGGCCGGTCCTGGACCATGGTGTCGAACGTCATGCCGTCGGCGAGGTCGGTGTCGGACGAGCGGGCCAGCACGTTGCATCGCCAGTCGGCGTCGCGCGGCCCGGCGCCGTTGCCGCCCCAGCCCTCGCCGTAGGTGTCGCCGAACGCCATGAGTACCTCGCCGGCGCCGTTGTCCCAGATGATCCCGAGATCGGTGCCGTGGACCTGGTAGCGGGCGGCGGTGTGGTTGACGGAGCCGGCGCCGGTGAGGCGTGCGACCGGCACTGCAGGGTCGGCCGTGACCGCGGATGTCGGTTCGGCCCGCGACGGTGCGGGGTTCCGCTCCGCGTGGGGCACGCCGTCTGAGGCCATCGCGGACGACGCCACCAGCAACAAGGCGACGGCTCCGGTTGCGGCGAGCAGCTGGACTCTCATGCGGGCCTCCTTCGCCGGCGGTGTCGCCAAGCAGGTGAGAAATCGATTTCCAGCCTAGAGTCGGTGCGCTGGACCCGTCAACGCCCAGCCCTCCTCCCCATGATCATCGGCATTCGACCCCGCTATGACGGGGTGGATCGCCGATGATCAAGGGAAGAGCGGGTCAGCGGCGGGTGGAGCTGGCCCGGATCTGCAGCTCGGTCGGCAGCACGACGTGGGTGGTGTCGGCGTCGGGCTTGGAGAGCCGTCGGGAGAGCAGCTGCGCCGCCTGCCGCCCGACGTCGTAGGCCGGCTGGGACACCGTGGTCAGCGTCGGCCGGATGAGGTCGGCCCAGGGGATGGTGTCGAAGCCGACGACGGCGATGTCGGAGGGCACCGTGAGCTCGCGCTGGACCAAGCACTCCATGGCGCCGACGGTCATCAGGTTGTTGGCCGCGAACAGGGCGTCCGGCGCGGCATCGTCGTCCAGGAGTGAGGCCATTGCGTCGTAGCCGCCCCGTTCGCGGAAGTCGGCGAACCGGACCAGCGATTCGTCCAGCGGCAGGCCCGCCGCGCCCAGGGCTCGCCGGTAACCGTCGTAGCGGTAGGTGGCGGTGCTGAGCCAGCGGGGACCGCCGATGCACGCGATGCGCCGGTACCCCTGGTCGATCAGGTGGGCGGTGGCCTGCTCGGCGCCGTGCTCGTTGTCGACGAGGACGGTGTCGGTGCGCAGGCCGTGCAGTTCGCGGTCGATGACGACCACCGGGCAGCCGGAGTCGAGCAGCAGCTTGACGTCGTCGACCCGGTTGGACGACGGGGAGATGATGACGCCGGCCATCTGCTCGCTCAGCGCGGCGAGGATGTAGTTGGACTCCTTCTCCGGGTTCTCGTCGCTGTTGCAGAGCACGACGGAGTACCCGGCGGCCAGTGCGATGTCCTCGACCCCACGGACCATCGAGGTGAAGAACGGGTTCTCGACGTCGGAGATGATGACGGCCCACAGGCTGGTGCGGCTCTTGCGCAGGTTGCGGGCGACGGCGTTGCGGCGGTACCCGAGCTCAGAGACCGACGTGGTGACCCGCTCGGCCAGCACGGGGTCGACCTTGGCATGCCCGTTGAGGACGCGCGAGACCGTCGCCGCGGAGACGCCGGCGTGGCGCGCCACATCGTAGATGGTGACCACCCCGTGCCCCTCTCCTGCACCGTCGACATGGGCCCGATCATCCTAGACGATCGTGGAATCGATTTCTCATCGACTTCCGCCCTATGGGCCTCGGCGCACCCCGGTCACTATCCGTCATACACCTCCCGGTCGGCGATGGCGGTGAAGCTCGCCGAACCGGTCCGGGCAGTGCGGCACATCGGTCAGTTCACCTCCATGGTCAGCAGGTCCGGCGCGGGCGGCCGGTTCGGCAGCGACGGCGCGTCCAGGTAGAACAGCGCGGTCGAGGCGAGGTCGTCGCTGGTGGGCCGGTACCGGTGCGCGAGCCCGTTGTGGTGCCCGGGCCCGATGCCGAGGCTTTGGACGGTGACCCGGAGGTTCTCGGTGAACCGGATCGGGTCCGGGATGTGCCAGCGGTACATGCCGAAGCGTTGCTGGCTGGCGTAGAGACCGTCCGGTCGCAGCACCTGGTTGAGGCCCAGGTACGGCGTGGTGAAGGGGGTGTAGCCCTGCCCCGGGACGTCGAAGTTCCAGGCGCCGCCGAAGTAGTCCTCCGTGCCGGTGCCGCAGATAGTGGGGAACTCGACGTCACCGTCCAGGAAGAACTTGACCTCGCCCTCGCCCCACCAGCCGGGGTCGTTGGTGGCCCAGGCCAGGTAGGTCCCGACGTAGTGGCCGCTGCCCTCGACGCGGTCGAGGATGGTGTGCACCTCGCCGCGCGGCACCGGGTGGCTGCGCCGCCAGTGCGCGTGCAGGTACGACGCGTCGTCCGCGACGTCGCCGAGCTCGTAGTCGATCTGGTAGTAGAGAACCACCTCTTCGGCGGACACGTTCTCCAGCGTCAGGCGGGCCGAGCGGCGGAACGGCATCGGCCAGTAGGCGTTGAAGCCGCCGTTCGGGTTCGCGGCCACGGCCAGTGAGGAGACCTGGCTGAACGTGTTCCAGCCGTTGCAGAAGAGGTCGCCGAGCGGCACCTCGACGGCCGGCACCTGCTCGCCGTCCCAGTACATCCGCAGGATGGTGCCCCGCCAGGCGCGGTGCGGCGCGGTGGTGCACCAGATGTGCTTGATCACCCCCGGGCCGCCGATCTCGCCCAGGACCGCGGTCTCGCCGGCCGGGATGTGGATGCTGGGCGAGATCTTCCAGCCCTGGCCGAGGTCGCCGGCCGCACGGGCGCCGGTGCCCTCGGTCGCCATCCCGCCGCGGCCCTTCTCGCCGGTGGGGTTCTCCGCGCTGATGGAGCGGCTGACGCGGGACGAGCGGCGGGACAGGGATTCCAGGCCGATCGGGTCGTCGAGCAAGGTCGTCTCCTTCGTCTAGCTGGTTGTGCGTCACCGGGCGCCGTTCACTTCAGGCCCGAGGTCTTGATGGACTCCACGATTCTGCGCTGGAAGATGGCGAACGCGATCAGCGTGGGTATCGCCGCGATCGTGGCCGCGGCCAGCACGTACTGCCAGTCGGCGCTGTTCTGGTCCTGGAAGCTGGCGATGCCCAGCTGCACCACCTGCAGGTCCGAGTCCGTCGTCGCCACCAGGGGCCACAGGAACGCGTTCCAGTTGGCCAGGAAGAACAGCACGGCCAGCGCGGCGAAGATGGACCGGCTCAGCGGCAGGATGATCGACCAGTAGATGCGCCAGTACCCACAGCCGTCCAGTACCGCCGCCTCCTCCAGCTCGGCCGGAATGGACAGGTAGAACTGCCGCAGCAGGAAGATGCCGTACGCGCTGAAGATGGCCGGCAGGATCAGCCCGGCGTAGCTGTTGAGCAGTCCCAGGCGGTGCACCACCAGGAACAGCGGCACCAGCACCACCGGCCCGGTGACCAGCAGGGTCGAGAAGATGCCCAGGAAGATCGCGTCGCGGCCGGGGAACTTCAGCCGGGCCAGCGCGTAGGCGGCCATGGAGTGGAAGAACAGCGCGGCCACCGTCACCGTCACCGACACCACGAAGCTGTTGAACAGGTACCGGCCGAACGGGGCGGCGGTGAACACGTAGTCGAAGTTGTCGACGGTGGGGGCCGACGGCAGCAGGTTGGTGCTGAGCACCTCGTCGGCGCCCTTGAACGAGCTGGTCACCATCCACACCAGCGGGAACACCGTCAGGATGGTGATGACGCCGACGACGACGAAGAGCGTGGAGGACTTCCTGCGCCGCCGGGACATGCGCCGGCGTGGTTCCGACGAGGCCGCGGCGGACCCGGCCGGACGGGGGAGGGCGGCGGTCTCACTGGGCATGGCTGAATCGGCCTCCCTTGGTGACGGCGAACAGCAGCGCCGACCACGCCAGCAGGATCAGCACGATGAACGACCCGATCGCCGCGGCGTAACCGAACTCCCCGTACACGAATGCCTGTTGGTAGACGTAGTAGATGACCAGCGTGGTCGAGTTGGCCGGGCCGCCGCCGGTCAGGATCACCAGCAGGTCCAGGCCGCCGGTCATCACCGCGATCGTCGACGTGAGCAGGATGAAGAAGCTGGTCGGTTTCAGCAGCGGCCAGGTGATGTTGCGGAACGTCGTCCACGGACCGGCGCCGTCGAGGCTGGCCACCTCGTAGTACTCGCGCGGGATGTCCTGGAGACCGGCCAGGAAGATGAGCATGTAGTAGCCCATGGAGAACCAGATCGTGATGATCATGACCGTGGGCAGCGCGAACGTCGGATCGCCCAGCCACGACGGTGCAGTGAGCCCGACGCGGGCGAGGACCCGGGCGATGAAGCCGACGTCGTCGGTCAGCAGGAACTGCCAGATGAGCGCGACGACGACGAGGCTGACGACGTTGGGGGCGAACAGCGCGGTGCGGAACAATCCGACCAGCGGGAACTTGTGCCGCACCAGCAGCGCCAGGCCGAGGCCGGACAGGAACAGCCCGGGCACCAGGACCACCAGGTAGACGAGGGTGCGCCCGAGGCTGGCGAGGAAGTACGGGTCGGCGAACATCCGCTCGAAGTTCGCCAGGCCGACGAAGTCGTAGCCGCCGAACCCGTCGACGCGGAAGAACGCCAGGATGATGGAGAGCACCATCGGGATCGCGACGAAGATCGTCAGCCCGATGAGGTTGGGGGCCATGAACAGATAGGCGGCACGTCGTTCGCGCCGTTCCCGCGCGGTGCGGGTGCTGGCGTCGGGAGTGCCGCCGCCGCGGGCTCGGTGTGCGCCGGCGGGGGCGGTGGGCTCCGCCGGGCTCGTGGTGGGAGTGCTCATGCCAGGTCTACCCCCTCGTACGTGGTGAGGTAGGCATCGATGGCCTGCGCCGCGGTGGCCGCCTGGTCCTCGGGGTCGCCTCCGGCCAGCTGGCAGGACTGGATGGCGTCGGACACCGCCTTGTAGATGACCGGTGGGTAGCGTGGCTCGCCGCGGCCGGTGGGGAAGATCTCGTCGCGGAACAGGCGCATGTGCTCGCTGTCGTAGCCGCCGGCCTGGCTGCCGTCCTCCAGGCTGCTGCGGCGCGGGGAGATGTCGCGCTTGGCGTCGGTGCACCAGTTGGCGACCCGGGCGATGCCGTCGTCGTCCATGGAGCCCAGCGCCCAGGCGCAGAACCGGGCCGCTTCGTCCGGGTTGCGGCCCAGCGCGTTGGCGGCGAAGGCCCAGCCACCCAGGACGGTGGCCGGCTCGCCGCCGTCGGGAACGGGTAGCGGGATGACGCCGTAGTCGAAGTCGGGCGCCTTGCGTTCGAAGTCCTGGATGGCCCAGATGCCGGTCTGCCAGATGGACGCGTAGCCCTCGCCGAAGGAGGTGACGATGTCGTCGGAGGCCGGTGGGACGCGCGGGGTGAGGCCCTCCTCGACGGCGTCCTTCCACAGTCGCAGCGCGTTGACGGCGGCCGGGGAGTCGAAGCCGCTGCGGGAGCCGTCGACGACCTCGCCGCCGCCCTGCCACATCCACGGGTACCAGACGAAGTTCTGGTAGTAGTCCTGCGCGGTCGGGACCACGAACCCGCCCTCTCCGGCCGACAGGAGGCGGTCGGTGACGGACAGCAGGTCGTCCCAGGTGGCCGGCAGGTCGCCCTCGGACAGTCCTGCTCGCTGGAACGCCTCGCGGTTGTAGAAGAGCGCCAGCGGCTCGATCTCCATGGGCAGGGCATAGACACGGTCGCCCACCATCCGGGTGGCCAGGTTGTCGGGGTAGAAGTCGTCGATGGCCTCCTGGCTCAGATGCGGGGTGAGGTCGGCCAGGACGTTCCCGTTGAGGTAGCGGGCGATGTCTCCCGGGCTGATCAGGAAGATGTCCGGGCCCTCGCCCGCGGAGAACGCGGTGCCCAGCTTCTGACTGCCGAGGACGGGCGCGTAGACCAGCTCGATCTGCTGCTCGTTCTCGGCGTTCCAGCGGTCGACGGTGTCCTGCATCCACGCCGCTCGAGCGATGACGACGGGGTCCTCGTTGGGGGCCGGCGCGTAGAAATTCCAGAACTGCAGCGGTGCGGATGCCGAGGCAGTGCCGCCGCAGCCGCTCAGCATGCTCGGCAGTGCGACGGAGCTGGTCAGGCCCGCGGTGAGGCCGAGAAATCGGCGCCGGGACAGCGGCCCGGCGGGGGGTGTCGCAGGGGGAGGTGGCACGGCCACTCCTCTCAGCAATCGATTACTTGCTGTGGCCGAGAGGTTAACCACACGTCACGTGCCGGTCAACACTCTGCACAGGACAAAAGCCGTCATTGCAGGACCATCGCCGTGCGAGCGGCGGCGCCGTCGTTGACATCGCAGGGGGCCTCACCTAGCGTGTCAGCAATCGATTTCTAGATGGTTCGAGAACGATGGGAGTGCCACCGTGGCGCGTATCGGTGTGTTGACGATCTCCGACGGCCGAGACTTCGTCCATCGCGACATCGCGGATTGGGCACGGTCGTCGGAGGATGCCATCGTCACGGCCCTGGAGGGTGCCGGGCACGAGGTGGTGCGCGCGCCGGAGCTGGTGAGCACCAACGAGCTGGCCACCAGCCAGGCCCGTCTCGTCGCGGAATCGCGCCCGGACCTGACCATCTTCAACTACTCCGTCTGGGCCTTCCCGCACTTCTCCATGCTGGCCGCCGACTCCACGCCGGGCCCCCTGGTGCTGCTGTCGAACATCGACCCGGTGCAGCCGGGCATGGTCGGCATGCTGGCAGCCGGCGGCGCGTTGGACCAGATCGGCCGGGTGCACGGCCGGGTCTGGGGCGACGTCGCCGACCCGGCCACACTGGAACGCCTGCTGGTGCACGTGCGTGCCGCCCAGGCGGTCGGCGGCCTGAGGGGCAGCACGTTCGGCCGGTTCGGTGGCCGCCCGATGGGCATGTACACCGCCGTCGCGAACACCGACCAGTGGCTGTCGACCTTCGGCGTCGATGTCGAGGAGATCGACCAGTGGGAGATCGTGCGGCGGTCCGAGCTGGTGTCGTCCACCCGGGCCAGGGAAGGCCGGGAATGGCTGGAGAAGCACGCCAACGTCCACTACGACGGCAAGCAGCTCACGCCCGAGGTGCTCGAGCGGCAGATCCGCTCCTACCACGCCGTCCGAGAGCTCATCGACGAGTGGAACCTCGACTTCTCCGGCATCAAGGGCCAGCCGGAGCTGACCACGCACTTCACCACCATGGACATCACCGAGGCGTTCCTCAACGACCCCTACGACTGGGAGGGTCCGAAGCCGACCCATGTCACGGCGACGGAGTCGGACATGGACGCCGCGCTGACCATGCAGATCCTCAAGCTGATCTCCGGTGACCCGGTGCTGTTCGCCGACGTGCGGCACTACCACGCCGACCGCGACATCTGGGATCTCGCCAACTCCGGCCAGCACGCCACCTGGTACGCCGCCCGCAGCGACGACCCGGCCGAGAACCTGCGCCGGGTTCACCTCTACCCGGAGGTGTTCTTCTTCCCAGCAGGCGGGGCGTCCGTGCACCACATCGCGGCGCCGGGCGACATGACGCTGGCCCGGCTGACCCGGCACAGCGGCCGCTACCGCATGCAGGTGGTGCGCGGCGCGTTCGAGGACTACGGCGACGAGGTCAACGAGTCCTTGGCCCGCCAGTCGACGTTCGAGTGGCCGCACGCGTTCACCCGGATGGAGGTCCCGGCCGACGAGTTCCTGTCCCGGTTCGGCGCCAACCACATCCACGCCGTCCCGGGCGACTACGTGGCCGAGCTGAAGCAGGTGTGCAGGCTGCTCGACGTCGACTTCGAGCCCCTGGGCCGCTGATGAATGATCACGTCCGGCATCGGTGTTCCCGCTCCACCAGGGATGCTTGCCCAGTGACACGTGAGGACGCCTGGTGATGAGCGAACTCGTCCTGGGCATCGACATCGGGACGGCCAGCAGCAAGGGCGTCCTCGCCACCGTCGACGGCGAGGTGGTCGCCGTCGAGGTCGTGGAGCACGAGACGGCGCGCCCGCGGCGGGGCTGGGTCGAGCACGACGCCGACGGCGTGTGGTGGTCCGACGTGTGCGAGCTCAGCCGCAGGCTGACCGGAGCCGTCGACGCAGCCCGTATCCAGGCCGTCTGCGTCAGCGGCATCGGCCCGACGGTGCTGGCCGCGGACGCCGACGGCGTACCGCTGCGGCCGGCCATCCTGTACGGCGTCGACACCCGAGCCGTCGGGGAAGCCGCCGAGCTGTCGGCGCGGCTGGGCGACGACGCCGTCCTCGACCGGTGCGGTTCGCGGCTGTCGTCGCAGTCGGCCGGGCCCAAGCTGGCCTGGCTGCGCCGCCACGAGCCCGAGGTGTGGGCACGCACCCGCTACTTCTTCATGGCCAACAGCTACGTCGTCCACCGGCTGACGGGGCAGTACGTGCTGGACCACCACTCGGCCAACCAGGCGCAGCCGCTGTACGACCGGCGCCGCGGCGAGTGGATCGAGGAGTGGGCCGACGTCGTCGCGCCCGGGCTGGAGCTCCCGCGGCTGCTCTGGCCGGCCGAGATCGCCGGCACCGTCACCGCCGACGCCGCGGCCGTCACCGGGTTGCGGGCCGGCACGCCGGTCGCCGCCGGGACCATCGACGCCTGGGCGGAGGCCGAGAGCGTCGATGTTCGGCACCCCGGCGACGTCATGATCATGTACGGCTCCACGATGTTCTTCATCGCGGTCACGTCCGCACCGGTCGCCGCCGCCAACCTGTGGGGCACCGTCGGCCAGCACGCCGGCCTGCACACCCTTGCCGGCGGCATGGCCAGCTCCGGCTCCGTCACCGGCTGGTTCCGATCGCTCACGGGGGACCGGCCGTACGAGTCGCTGGTCGCGGACGCGGCCGCCGTCGGTGCCGGTGCCGACGGGCTGCTCGCGCTGCCGTACTTCGACGGCGAGCGCACGCCGTTCGCCGACCCCGACGCGCGCGGCGTCATCGCGGGCCTCACCCTGCGGCACGGCCCGGGCCACGTCTACCGTGCGCTGCTGGAGGCGACCGCGTTCGGCGTGCGGCACAACCTGGAGGCCTTCGCGGCCGCCGGGGTGACGCCGTCGCGCGTAGTCGCCGTGGGCGGCGGCACCAAGGGCGACCTGTGGACCCGCATCGTCAGCAGCGTCGCCGGCGTGACGCAGGAGGTGCCGGCGGTCACGGTTGGTGCGTCCTACGGCGACGCCAAGTTGGCCGCCGTCGCCGTCGGAGCCGCCGAGCGGGATACCCGGTGGAGCGGCGGCGGCATCACCGTCGAGCCCGACCCAGCCGACGCGGCGCGGTACGACAAGCTCTACCCCCTGTACCGAAGCCTGCACGAGCGGACCAGCGACATCCAGCACGCACTGGCCACCAGAGCGTGACGCGCGCCCGGCGATCGCCTAGGGTGATCAAGGGCGTACGAGGGGGCATAGTGGCGCGGCGGCTACAGGGGACGGGCGAGAACGCTGCCACCGTCGTCGGAGCCGATGTCGGCGTCGATGCCGACCGTCGTTGGACACTGGAGCGCCTGGCGCTGGAACTGCGGTCGATGCGCTCGGCGGCCGGCCATCCCTCATACGCCGAGATCGCGCGGCGAATTGCCGCGCACCGCGCTGGCAGGGGAGTGCCGCCAGCCGAACGCAGACCCGCCAGGGCCACCGTCTACGACTGCTTCCGCACTGATCGTCGCCGCGTCGACGTCGACCTCGTGGTCGACATCGTGCGGGCGCTCGGCGCGTCCGAGTCGGAGTGTGCCTGGTGGGTTCGTGCGTGCAGCGCGGCCCAGCGCCAGGCCGACGCGGCGACCGTCGTCTCCGTGCATGCGGACCTCCCGGCTGCCGTCGACGAGTTCGTGGGTCGCGACCGTGCAGTCGACCTCATCGTGAGCTCCGGCGCGGCGGGCACCGGCCCCCGGCTGTTCTCGATCGAGGGCCTGGCAGGCGCTGGGAAGACCCAGCTGGCCGTCCGAGCCGCGCGCCGGCTCGTCGACCGGGGCGACGTGGACGCCGCTATCGTCGCGGACTTGCGCGGCTTCGACCGCGACAGCCCGCCGGCGGACCCGTACGCCGTCATGGCGGCCTGCCTGCGCGTCCTCGGCGTCCCCGCCCGGCAGATCCCGGCCGACAGCCAGCGACGGTCTGCCCTTTTCGCCGAACGGCTGCGGGATCGCAGGTGTGTCGTGATTCTCGACGATGCCGCTGACGCCGACCAGGTACGCCCGCTCCTGCCGGACGCCCACGATGGCGTCGTGCTGATCACCAGCCGGACCGCGGTGAGCGAGCTCATCGGCGCGGTCCCGGTGGCGCTCGGAGCTCTGTCCACCGACGAGTCGGTGAGCCTGCTCCGGCAGGTGGCCGGAGCGGAGTTGGTCGAAGCGGATCCGGATGCCGCCGCTGACCTCGTCGAAGAATCCGGGGGCTTGCCCCTGGCGGTCGGCCTGACCGCCACCCGGGTCGCGGCACGGCCCGGGTGGTCGCTGAGGGACCATGTGGCCGTCCTGCGCGAGCGGCGCCGCACGCTCCGTCTCGACGACGCCGTCCGGGCCTCGCTCGACCTGTCGTACTCGGCCCTGCCTGCCTCCGCCCGCGCGGTGGTCCGCCTGCTGGCCGTGCATCCGTGCGACGACCTCGACCTGCCCTCGATCGCCGCTCTCACCGGGCGCGAACTCGCCGACGTGCGCGGGGACGTCGACGATCTCACCCGCCACCACCTGCTCGACCAGCCGCGCCCAGGCCGGTACGCCATGCACGCACTGGTACGGACCTATGCCCTGGACCGTTCGCACGATGAGGACCGGCCCGCGGATCGGCGAGACGCCATGCTTCGACTGTGTGACCACGTCGCCGCCATGGTGTGGGGTGCGTATCACGCTTCTCACCGGGCCGAGGGCGAAGGGCCGCGACGGCACCCCGCGCGGCTCACGGTGCCCGCTCTGAGCGAGGACGACGCCCGCACCTGGCTGTCCGCCAATCTCGCGACCATTTTGACGCTGGCCGGGCACGGGAGCGACACCGGTCGTGACGGCCTGGTCGTCGAGCTGTCCGAGGGCGCCGCCTCGTGGCTCAACACGTTCGGGCATTACCGCGAGGCACGGCTGCTGCATCAGATGGCGCTGGACCACGCAACGACAGCCGGCGACCGCCCGGCCGCGGCGCGGGCACGGCTCGACCTGGGGATGACCCTGGTCAGGCTCAGCGAGAACGCACTGGGCAGCCGCCAGCTCCACCGGGCTCTGAACGTGTTCGACGACATGGGCGACGTCAGGGGCGCCGGGGTGGCGATGAATGCCCTGGCGATCATCGACGTCCACGAGGGCCGGCTCGACGACGCGATCGAACGGTTCCAACGTGCTGGTGAGTACGCCCGCGCCGCCGGCGACGGCGTCGGTATCGCCACCGCACTGGACAACACCGCGATCGTGCTGCGCCGAGCCGGCCGGCTCGACGAAGCCGCCCACCACCACGAACTCGGACTCCAGCAGGCAGAACTGATCGGCGACACGTATCGCGTGTCCACCGGGATGATCAATCTGGCCGAGGTGCAGCTGCTGCTCGACCGGCCCGAGGACGCCCTCACGTCGGCCGGCCGTGGCCTCGAGCTCGCTCGCGCTCTGGCCAATGCGCCGGCGATCGCCTACGGCAACGACAACCTGGCCACTGTCCTCTCGACGCTGGGTGATCACGCCGCCGCCCTGACTCACTACGAGGAGGCGCTGGCGCTGAGCCGGGACATCGGAGACAGGCACCTCGAGGCGGGCGTGCTCAACAACATCGGCACGGCCAGCTTCAAGCTTGGGGACGTGGAGCGAGCCCGCAGCCATCACAGCGACGCGCTGATCGTGAGCTCCGGCATCGACGACGATTTCGAGAAGGCACGCGCGCTGGGCGGGCTCGGCGCGGTCCTGGCGGCCGGCGACGACGTCGACGAGGCCCGCCGGATGTGGACCGACTCCCTGGCGATCTTCGAACGGCTGGGTGCCCCTGAGGCCACTGATATCCGCGACTGCCTGAACCGTTTCCACGAGCGACCGGAGGCGTGACGCAGCCGCGGCCGCACCGGTGAGGTGGGCCGGGCTCCCGGCTCACCCCACCGGTGGGTGCTACTTCGGCAGGGTCTCCACCGTCACCGGCTTGCCCACGTGGACCGTGCCCGTGCGAATCGGCGTGAAGCTACTGGGGAACAGCGTCCATCTGCTGCTGGTCCGTGGTGCGTTGACGTCCACGCCGGCACCGACCTGCGGGGCGAGCTCATCGATCTCGACCGGGTCATCGTTGTCCAGGTTGTCCTCGTAGTACGTACAACCGCCGTCTCTGGTGAAGACGTAAGGACGTCCGCCGGTGGTCTCTCGCCAGACCTCGGCCCGGAAGCTGTGGCCGTCGCTGATGAGGTAGCGCTGGTACCGGTAGTTTCCGGACGCCCAGGGCACGCCTTGTCGGAAGCTGTAGTTCTGGATCGCGTCGTAAGATGCCGTCGGGCACTGACCTGCGGCATTGGCTGTCGGCGCCGTACCGATCAGGACCGTGGCGGGCGCAGTAGCCGCGAGAGCCGCGGCCAGGAGACGGCGGCCCGGCCGCCGGGATCGTCTGGACGATGCAGACATCTGACTCCTTGCCGTGGGCCGTCGGCTGCCTGCGCTCGGGTGTGCGGCTCGGCTCACGCGGCACCGCACTGCCGCGAATTGGAGATGGAGCCGTAGTACGTGCCGTCTAGGCCATAGATGTGCGCTGTGCTCCCGATGCAGCGGACCTGATGCCCGACCGCGCTCGCCGGCGCCGCGGCCCCGGCGAGCGCGACAGTGGCCAGAGCTGCGACCGCCAGTCCGGATGTAAGACGTTTCATCGGTGAGACTCCTCTGTTCGACCTGACATTCCAGCCGCCCGCGTTTCGCAGACGCGGACGTCCCATGCAGCATCGCCGCGGGTGGGGGTCGGCCGATACTTCTCCGGACGATCCCGGACGCCCGGCCGGGCCGTCGGCGTAGGAGGTCGTCGCCGAAGCGGTTTCGCGGTAGGGGTGGTCGCGCCTTGGGCGTGGCGCGGTCGAGTGGAGTGGGACCGAAGTGTCAGTCCTCGGAGCGACCGGCCCGCCAGTAGCCCATGAACGTGACGGCGCCCTTGTCGATGCCGCGCTCGCGGACCAGGTGCCGCCGGATGGTCTTGATCGCGCCGGCCTCGCCGGCGATCCACGCGTAGGCGCTGCTGCCGACGCCGGCGGCGACCTCCCACAGCACCTCGAGGTCGATGTCGACGGTGTCGACGGCACTGGCGTCCAGCGCGGCCGCCCGGGCACCGCGGCCGAACTCCGCCCCGCACACGGCATCGACCAGCAGCTGGCCGTTGGGCGCGACCGAGCCGTCCGGACGCAGCCGGGGCAGCCACGTGATCTCGGCCTGGTGCGGTGCGGACAGCGTCAGGGCGTCGGCAGCCTCGGGAACCTCGAGGAACACCTGTAGGCGGGCGGTCTCCGGCAGCGTGCCGCGCAGCCGCTCGAGGATGCCACCGATGGCCGGGACCGCGGTCTCGTCGCCGGCGATGAGCACGTCGCGGGCGTCGACCGGCGGGTTCCACTCGTGCCCGCGACAGTCGGAACCGTACAGCCGGTTCGGGCCGATCAGCGCGACCTCCTGGCCGACGACGGCGCGGCCGGCCCACGCCGAGGCCGGGCCGGCGTCACCGTGCAGCGCGAAGTCGACGTCCACCTCACGGGCGGCCGGCCGGACCGCCCGGATCGTGTACGTGCGCACGTAACCACGTTCGGCGGGGTCGGCGGCGCGGTAGTGGGTGTACCAGTCGGTGGCGGGCAGGTGTGGGACTGGCCGGCCGGCTGGCGGCAGGTGCAGCTTGATCCGCTGGTCGGGGCCGTCGTGACCGAACTCGTCGAGGTCGTCGCCGGTGAACGTGATGCGCAGGAAACACGGGCTCAGGCGCAGCACCCGGGCCACGGTGACCCGGAACGGCCGCCAGGACGGAACGTCGGCGGCGCGTCGGTCGGCGCGTGCGGTGGTCACGGTGGTCATGGTGTCCCCGGTTGATCCCCGTCGGAAGGTTGCGTTCGCCTAACTTAGGCGAGGCTAACCGATGGCCTTCAAGATCGCACCCCTGGGGTGGCAGATATTTCGTGGACAGCGTCATTAGCCTGGTTCGGTGCTGACGACCTCGCTGACCGAACTGCCCGGCCACTCCGCACCGGTGGCGCACAGCGGCGGTCACCCGGTGCCGCGGTGGCATCTCCCGCCGGCCGTGCACTGTTCGTCGTCGCCCCCAGTGCCGAGGCGGGTCGGCTGGCGACGGCCGCGTTGGAGCTCGACCCCGTGGCCCGGATCATCGTGCCGGCCGGCGCGGAGCCGGACGTGGGGGCGCCCCTCGGTGAGGGCTGGGAGTGGATCTGGTTCTGGGCCGACCAGCCGCCGGCGTGGCGCCCAGGCGAAAGCGCCGTCCACCGCCTCACCGCCGCCGATCTCGACGCCGCCGCCGCCCTCCTCCGGGTGGCGTCGCCGCGGACGTCCGTGCTGCCCGGCGACCCCGGTGTCCGCTCCTGGTTCGGCGTCCGCGACGACGACGGCGCCCTGGTCGCGTGCGCAGCCGAGCACGAGCGCGCCCCGGGCGTGTGGCACCTGCAGGCCATCGCGTCGCATCCGCAGCGCCGGGGCCGGGGACTGAACCGTCCCGACCTCCCCCGTTGATCTTGGAGTTTCGGCGGAATCCATGCGACATTTCGGGCCGCGAATCCGCACTTTCTCCAAGATCAACGCGGAGCGGGAGGGGAGGGCGGGGTCCAGCGCTGTGTCGACCCCATGGGGGCGAGTGGTCAGAGGGCCGCGATGGTCCAGGTGGTCTCGTGCGACTCGCCGGGGGACAGCTTCACCAGGTCGGTGCCGGAGTTGAACGCGTCCGGCGGGCAGGTCATCGGCTCGACCGCGAGCCCGGCGCGGTGGCCCGGGTCGCCCGGCCGGTCGGCGGTGTGGATCTGCACCCACGGGCAGGTCGCCGGGTCCCACGTGCACACCACACCGCGGCCGTCGGCGGCCCGCAGCCGGACCCGGGCCCTGCCGTCGGACTCCGGCGACAGCGAGGTGAACGCGTGGTCGATGAAGACGTCGTCGAGTGTCCGCGACGCGCGGAAGTCGAACGCCGAGCCGTCCACCGTCGCCCGCGACACCGGCAGCAGCCGATCGGGCGTGACCTCGAGATACTCAGCCGCCGGCAGTTCCAGCGACCAGTCGTCCACCCGGCCGTCGCCGGCCACCAGGTAGGGGTGCGGTGCGGTGCCGTACGGTGCCGGGCCGTCGCCGGCGTTGGTGGCCGCCACGGTCCAGTGCAGGCCGGCGTCGTCCAGGCGGTAGCGGACCCGCAGCTCCAGCGGATGCGGGTAGAACGGCTGCGGCACCAGCCGGTGCGCCAACTCGACCGCATCGGACGACTGCGCCGCCACCTCCCAGCGCACCCAGGTGACCAGGCCGTGCAGCGCGTTGTGGCGGTCGGGCTCGGTGAGCGGGAGCTGCCGGGTCTGCCCGCCGAACGTGTACCGCCCGTCGGCGATCCGGTTCGGCCACGGCGCCAGGACCGCGCCGCGGTGCGCGGGCCGGATCTCGTCGGCGCCGAAGCCGACCACCAGTGGCCGGTCGCCGTGGTGCAGGGTGCGCAGAGTGGCGCCGACCTGCGTCACGACGGCGGAGTAGTCGCCGTGCCGCAGCTCGACCTGGGTGCCGCTGGGACTCACGTGGGGTTCTCCTCGATGCCTGCGCCCGCTGCCGGGCGGACGGTGAAGACGGACGGTGCGGGGTAGCCCCGCTCGTCGAAGGCGGAGCGGACGGCGTCGGCCACTCGGTCCGAGTCTGCCGCATCGGTCAGTGCGACGACCGACCCGCCGAAGCCGCCGCCGGTCATCCGGGCACCGAGTGCGCCGGCGTCGAGGGCGCTCGACACCGCGACGTCCACCTCGTCGACGGTGATCTCGTAGTCGTCGCGCATGGAGGCGTGCGACGCGGTCAGCAGCGGACCGATCTCGCCGACCCGGCCGGCCCGCAGCAGCCCCACGGTGTCCAGGACGCGGGCGTTCTCGGTGAGCACGTGCCGGACCCGCCGGCGCATGACGTCGTCGCCGAGCTTGCCGAGGACGTCGTCGACGGCGTCGTCCTGCACCTCCCGCAGGGTGGGGACGCCGAGCAGCGCGGCGGCCTCCTCGCAGCTGGCGCGGCGGGCGCCGTAGCCGCCGCCGGTGTGCTCGTGATGGACCTTGGTGTCGACGACCAGCAGGTCGAGCCCGGCGGCGGCAAGGTCACACGGCACCGGCTCGGCGGTCATGGCGCGAGCGTCGAACAGGATGACGTGGCCTTCCTGTCCGTGGAGCGAGGCCATCTGGTCCATCGCGCCGGTGGGTGCGCCGACGTAGACGTTCTCGGCCCGCTGCACCAGCAGCGCCAGCGTGGTGCGGTCCAACCCGAGCCCGCACAGGTCGTTGAGCGTCACCGCCACCGAGCACTCCAACGCGTGCGACGACGACAACCCGGCACCCGACGGCACGGTGCTGTCGATGTGCACATCCGCGCCGGGGACGTCGTGACCGGCGTCGCGCAGCGCCCAGAACACGCCGGCCACGTACGCCGCCCAGCCCTCGACGTCACCGGGCGAGCTGTCGACGCCGAACGTCACCGGCTCGGTGCCGGACGCACTGGACGAGGCCACCACGACACCGTCGGTCCGAGGCGTCACCCGGGCGGTCGTGCGGAACGCGATGGCCAGCGGCAGCGCGAAGCCGCCGTTGTAGTCGGTGTGCTCGCCGATGAGGTTGACCCGCCCGGGCGCGGAACCCGTGCGCGCGCTCACCGCTGCAGGAACGTCCACGCGTCCTCCACGATCGTCTCCAGTCCGTGTTCGGCCCGCCAACCCAGGTCGGCCGCGATGCGCTCGGCCGACGCGACCAGCACCGGCGGGTCGCCGGCGCGGCGGTCGCGGTCGCGGGTGGGCACCGGGTGGCCGGTGACCCGTCGTGCCGCCTCGATCACCTCGCGCACCGAGTAACCGGTGCCGGAACCGAGGTTGTAGACCCGGTGCGTGCCCGGCGCGCCGCTGGTCCCCGTCCAGTCCAGCGCCAGCAGGTGCGCCCGGCCCAGGTCCTCCACGTGCAGGTAGTCGCGCACCGCCGTGCCGTCCGGGGTGGGGTAGTCGGTGCCGAAGACGTCCACCGCATCGCGGCGGCCGGCCGGGACGGCCAGCACGTTCGGGATCAGGTGGGTCTCCGGGTCGTGCCGCTCGCCGTGCCGGCCGAATGCGCCGCCGACGTTGAAGTAGCGCAGGCTCACCGCGGCCAGGCCATGCGCCGTCGCCTCGCCGGCCAGTGCGTGATCGACGGCGAGCTTGCTCTGGCCGTACGGGTTGATCGGGAGCGCCGGGGTGTCCTCGGTGATCGGGCTGACCTCCGACTGGCCGTAGGTGGCCGCCGTCGACGAGAACACGAGCCGCCGCACGCCCGCGGTACGCATCGCGTCGAGCAGCCGCAGCGTGCCGACGACGTTGTTCCACCAGTACAGCTCGGGCTGCTGGACGGACTCGCCGACCAGTGAGCGGGCTGCGAAGTGCAGGACAGCGTCGAAGCTGGAATCGATGGCGTCGGCAGCTTCTTCTATGCTGCCGCGGACGAACCGCGCCCCGTCCGGCACGGCTTCGTCGTGTCCGGTCAGCAGGCTGTCCAGGACGACGACCTCGTGTCCGGCGGCGACCAGCTGCGCGCCCACCACCGAGCCGATGTACCCGGCACCGCCGGTCACCAGGAGCTTCACAGATCCACCTCGCTGTTCGTCCGGTCGCGCTCGGTCCCTCGTCCGTTCCTCACTCGGGCACCTCGCTGCTGCGCAGGCGTGCGGCCACGTCCTCGGGCAGCACGTCGGTGATGAACGCGCCCATCCCGGATTCGGACCCGGCCAGGTACTTCAGCTTGTCCGCCGCCCGTTTGACCGAGAACAGCTGCAGGTGCAGGTAGGCGAGGTCGCGGCCGGTGGAAACCGGAGCCTGGTGCCAGGCCGCGATGTACGGCAGCGGCGCGTCGTACAGCGCGTCGAACCGCTTCAGCACGTCCAGGTAGAGGTGCACGAACTCGTCGCGCTCGGGGTCGTCGAGGTCGGCGATGGCGGCCAGCTGACGGTGCGGGTACAGGTGCACCTCGACCGGCCACCGCGCCGCGGCCGGAACGAACGCCGTCCAGTGCCGCGTCTGCGCGACGACGCGCACGCCGGCGGCCTGCTCCTCGGCCAGCACGTCGGCGAAGAGGTTGCGGCCGGTGCGTTCCCGGTGCTTGCGCGCCGACTCCAGCATGCGTGCGGTGCGCGGCGTCACGTACGGGTAGGCGTAGATCTGCCCGTGCGGGTGCGACAGCGTCACCCCGATCTCCTGGCCGCGGTTCTCGAAGCAGAACACCTGCTCGACGCCGGGCAGCGCGGACAGCTCGGTGCTGCGGTCGGCCCAGGCCTCGACGACGAGCCGGGCCTGTTCGGGCGCCAGGGTGGCGAACGACGCGTGGTGGTCGCTGCTGAAGACCAGCACCTCGCACCGGCCGACGCCGGGCCGGATCGGCACCAGCTCGGTGCCGGTCGCCTCGGTAGCGGCCGCCATGGACAAGCTGGGGAAGCGGTTCTCGAACGCGACGACGTCGTAGTGGTCCGACGGCACCTCGGTGGGCCGGTCCGGGGTGGACGCGCACAACGGGCACAGGTCGGCCGGCGGCAGGAAGGTGCGGGTCTGCCGGTGCCCGGCCATGGCCACCCACTCGTCCAGGACCGGGTCGTGCCGCAGCTGTGAGGTCGTGCTCACCGGAGGCAGGTCGCGCGGGTCGTCGAGCCGGTGCGTGGCGTCGTCGCGACGGTCGAAGTAGATGATCTCGCGGCCGTCGGCCAGCCGCGCCGTGGTGCGTTTCATTCCGGTCCGTTCTCGTGTGCTGCGGTGGGGGCGAGGATGAGTTCGCCGACGTGCTCGGCGAGCTGCCGGCGGGCGTCGTCCGGGAGGCCGTCGTCGGTGACGAGGACGTCGGCGTCCTCCAGCCGGGCGATGGTGCTGATGCCGACCGTGCCCCACTTGGTGTGGTCGGCGACGACGCCGAGGCGCCGGCCGGCCGCGACCAGGGCGCGGTCGGTGTCGGCCTCGAGCAGGTTGGGCGTGGTGAAACCGGCACGCGGGTCCATGCCGTGGACGCCGAGGAACACCAGGTCGAGGTTGAGCCGCTCGAGCGAGGCGACGGCCACCGGGCCGACCAGCGCGTCGGACGGAGTGCGCACGCCACCGGTGATGATGACGTCGATGTCGCCGTCGCCGTGCAGCACGTCGGCGATCTGCATGGAGTTGGTGACGACCGTCAGCCGGGGGATCCCGCGCAGCTGCCGGGCGAGTGTCCACGTCGTGGTGCCCGCGGACAGCCCGACGGCCCAGCCGGGCTGTACCAGGGCCGCGGCCGCCCGCGCGACGGCTTCCTTCTCCGCCTCCTGGCGCAGCCGCTTCGCCGCGAAACCGGGCTCCTCGGTGCTGGGCGCCCGCCGCGAGGTGGCGCCGCCGTGCACCTTGTCCAGCGCGCCGCGGGCCACCAGGGCGTCGAGGTCGCGGCGGATGGTCATGTCGGAGACGTCGAACCGGCCGGCCAGCTCGCTCACCCGGGCGGCGCCGCGACGATGTACCTCGTCGAGGATCAGCGCCTGACGCTCCGCAGCCAGCATCGCGCTCCTCGGTGGTGTGCGGGCTTGTGCGTTCCTGTGCGAAAGGTTAGCACTTCGCGTGCGATGCCGTTCGAGCTGTGCTGTCGGCGTGGCGCTGGCGGGCCGGGATGCGGCCAGGCGTCCTCCCGCTCCACCGGGCAAGCATTCATGGTGGAGCGGGAGGACCCGTGCCGGACGTGATCATTTGGGGGCCTGGTGCCGGGGCGGGCTGTCAGGAGGCCGCGAGGGCCCCGTCGACGACGGCGCGGGCCTCGGCCTGAAGCTCGGCCAGATGGTCCGGGCCGCGGAAGCTCTCGGCGTAGATCTTGTACACGTCCTCGGTGCCGGACGGGCGCGCCGCGAACCAGCCGGACTCCGTCACCACCTTCAGCCCGCCGATGGGGGCGTCGTTGCCCGCCGCCCGGGTGAGCTTCGCGGTGATCGGCTCGCCGGCCAGCTCGGTCGCCGTCACCTGGTCCGGCGACAGCGCGCCGAGCGCCTTCTTCTGCTCGCGGGAGGCGGGCGCGTCCACCCGGGCGTATGCCGGGTCGCCGAACTCCGCCGCCAGCCGGCGGTAGTGCTCGCTCGGCGTCGACCCGGTCACCGCGGTGATCTCGGCGGCCAGCAGGCAGGCGATGATGCCGTCCTTGTCCGTGGTCCACACCCCGCCGTCGCGGCGCAGGAACGACGCGCCCGCGGACTCCTCGCCGCCGAACCCGACCGACGCGTCGATCAGCCCCGGCACGAACCACTTGAACCCGACCGGCACCTCCACCAGTGGCCGGCCCAGCCCGGCCGCCACCCGGTCGATCATCGACGAGCTGACCAGCGTCTTACCCACCGCCGCTGTCGCGGGCCAGGCCGGACGGTTGCGGAACAGGTAGTCGATGGCCACCGCGAGATAGTGGTTCGGGTTCATCAGCCCGCCGTCCGGCGTCACGATGCCGTGCCGGTCGGCGTCGGCGTCGTTCCCGGTGGCGACGTCGAACGTGGCGCCGTCGTCGGACATCCGCTGGATCAGCGATGCCATCGCGTGCGGCGACGAGCAGTCCATGCGGATCTTGCCGTCCCAGTCCAGGGTCATGAACCGCCAGGTCGGGTCGACCAGCGGGTTGACGACGGTGAGGTCGAGCCGGTGCCGCTCGGCGATGGCCGCCCAGTAGTCGACCGACGCCCCGCCCAGCGGGTCGGCGCCGATGCGCACCCCGGCCGAGCGGATGGCGTCGACGTCGACGACGGCGGACAGGTCGTCGACGTACGTGCCGAGGAACTCGTAGGAGTCGGTGGTGGGCGCCTTGCGCGCGGACGCCAGGTGCATCCGCTTCACTCCGGCCAGGCCGTCCTCGAGGTATCGGTTGGCGGCGTCCTGGATCGCGCCGGTGATGTCCGAGCCGGCCGGGCCGCCGTCCGGTGGGTTGTACTTGAACCCGCCGTCCCAGGGCGGATTGTGCGACGGGGTGACGACGACGCCGTCGGCCTGCCGCCCACCCGGGCCGGAACCCGCGTTGTGGCGCAAGATCGCGTGCGAGACCGCGGGCGTCGGCGTGTACCGGTCGGCGGCGTCGACCAGCAGCGTCACCTCGTTGGCGGCGAACACTTCGACCGCGGTCGCCCACGCCGGCTCCGACAGCGCGTGCGTGTCCTTGCCCAGGAACAACGGCCCGTCGATGCCGTTCGCGGCCCGGTAGTCGCAGATCGCCTGCGCCGTCGCGGCGATGTGGTCGTCGTTGAACGCGGCCGCCAGTGACGACCCGCGGTGCCCGGACGTCCCGAACGTGACCCGCTGGCCGGGCTCGGCCGGGTTGGGGTGCGTGGTGTAGTACGCCCGGACCAGCTGGGCGATGTCGACGAGGTCCTCATATGCGGCGGGCTGCCCCGCGCGCGGGTGGTTCGTCACCGTCATCCTCTCGCGCCGTCGGTCGTGCCGCTGACACCAGGCACTCTAGGATTTTCGGATGGACGACTCCACCACGGGCCGACATAGACCTTCCCAGGTGATCCCGTCGTGAACCAGGACACCCTGCTCAACTTCGGCCTCGTCATGCTGTTCATCCTCGTCGGCGGGCTCTTCGCCGCCACCGAGCTGGCGCTGGTGTCGCTGCGCGAGAGCCAGTTGGCGCAGCTGGCGCAGCAGGGCCGCCGCGGCGAGCGGGTGGCGGCACTGGCGCACAACCCCAACCGCTTCCTGTCAGCGGTTCAGATCGGCGTCACCGTCGCCGGCTTCTTCTCCGCCGCCTACGGCGCCTCCACGCTCGCACCTGACCTCGCGCCGGTGCTCGAGGACTGGGGCCTGCCGGCCCCCGACACCCTCGCGTTCATCGCGTTGACCCTGTTCATCGCCTACCTGTCCCTGGTGTTCGGCGAGCTGGTGCCCAAGCGGATCGCGTTGCAGCGCGCCGCCGGGGTGTCGGTACTGGTGGCGCCCCCGCTCGACCGCTTCGCCATCCTGATGCGGCCGGTCATCTGGTTCCTGTCCCGCTCCACCGACGTCGTCGTCAGGCTCATCGGCGGCGACCCGTCCGCACAGCGCGAAGAGATCAGCGAAGAAGAGCTGCGCGAACTCGTCTCCGGCCACGAGGGCCTGAGCGAGGAGGAACGGCGCATCGTCGGCGACGTGTTCGCCGCCGGCGACCGCCAGGTCCGCGAGGTCATGCGTCCCCGCACCGACGTCGACTTCCTCGACGCAGACCTGCCGGTGTTCAAAGCGGTCAAACTGGCCGCCGCCATGCCGCACTCCCGGTACCCCGTCGTCGGCGCGTCCACCGACGACGTCGTCGGCTTCGTACACGTGCGCGACCTGTTCGACCCCGAGGTGTCGCGGCGCAGCATCCGCGTCGAGGAACTGGTCCGCGACGTCCTCGTGCTGCCGGGCACCAAGCGGGTGCTGCCGGCGATGACGGAGATGCGCCGCGAAGGCTCGCACCTGGCCGTCGTCGTCGACGAATACGGCGGCACCGCCGGCATCGTCACGCTGGAGGACCTGGTCGAGGAGCTGGTCGGGGAGATCCGCGACGAGTACGACACCGACGAGCTGCCCGCCGCAGCGGCGTTCGGGGGTGTCGTCGACGTCGACGGCATGTTGAACATCGAGGACTTCGCTCAGCGCACCGGCGTCGAGCTACCCGACGGCCCCTACGAAACCGTCGCCGGCTTCGTGGTGGCCCGGCTGGGCCGGCTGCCGGACGTGGGCAGCACCGTCGAGTTCGACGGCATCAGCATGGAGGTCCTGGCCGTCGACGGACGACGGGCGTCGCGGCTGCGAATCCATCCGCGACCCGAACCGGACACGGAACCGGGCGACACGGCGGCGCGCGGCGGGGAGCCCCCGGACGGCGCTGACCAGGCCGGACCGGACGACGGCACGCGGCCCGGAACCTCGCCCGAGGGGCCGGCCGGGTGACGGCACGCGGCGATGGGCCGCTCCGGCGTGTTCTCCGCCTCGGCGGCTGACAGAATGGCGGGCATGACGACCAGCCGCCGCCCACGTGTGCTCTCCGGGATGCAGCCGACCAACGCGTCGCTGCACCTGGGTAACTACCTCGGTGCGCTGCGGCAATGGGTGGCGTTGCAGGACACGCACGACGCCTTCTACTGCGTCGTCGACCTGCACGCCATCACCGCCGGGCACGACCCCGCACAGCTGCGCGAGCGCACCCGCGTCACCGCCGCCCAGTACCTCGCCGGTGGCGTCGACCCCGAGCGCAGCACCCTGTTCGTGCAGAGTCACGTGCCCGAGCACCCGCAGCTGGCCTGGGTGCTCAGCTGCATCACCGGGTTCGGTGAGGCCAGCCGGATGACGCAGTTCAAGGACAAGTCAGCCCGTGCCGGCGCCGAGAGCACCTCCGTCGGACTGTTCACGTACCCGATCCTGCAGGCCGCCGACATCCTGCTCTACAACGCCGACCAAGTGCCGGTCGGTGAGGACCAACGCCAGCACATCGAGCTCACCCGCGACCTCGGCGGCCGCTTCAACTCCCGGTTCGGTGAGACGTTCGTACTGCCCAAGGCGTTCATCCCCGAGGCGACGGCGAAGATCTACGACCTGCAGGACCCGACCGCCAAGATGAGCAAGAGCGTCGCCGGAGCCGGCCTCATCGAGCTGCTCGACGCACCCAAGACCATCGAGAAGCGCATCAAGAGCGCCGTCACCGATACCGGCCGCGAGGTGGTCGTAGATGTCGAGAACAAGCCCGGCGTCACGAACCTGATCACTATCCTGTCTGCGTTCAGTGGTCGCTCGGTCGCCCAGATCGAGCACGACTTCGCCGGTCGCGGCTACGGCGACCTGAAGAAGGAGGTTGCGGCGGCGGTGCTCGACGTCGTGGTGCCGTTCCAGCAGCGGGTGCGTGAGCTGCTCGACGACCCCGCTGAGCTTGATGCCGTCCTGGCCAGGGGGGCCGCGAAGGCCCGCGACACCGCCGCGCCGACGCTCGCGGCGGTGTACGAGCGTGTCGGATTCCTTCCAGCGCGGTGACCTGGTGACAACCGATTCCAAACCTGGCGGCCAGACCATCGGTCTGGCCGTGCCGATACCGGAGCCGTACGGCAGCGAGCTGCAGGATTGGCGGCGCTCGTTCGGCGATCCGCTGGCCGACGCCATCCCCGCGCACATCACGCTGCTGCCGCCGACGTTTGTCGCCCACCGCGAACGCGACGCCGTGTACGCCCACCTCGACGAGGTCGCCAGCCGCTTCGCGCCGTTCCGGGTTCACCTGCGCGGCACCGCGACGTTCCTGCCGGTGTCGCCGGTGGTGTTCGTGGCCCTGGCGCAAGGCATCTCGGCGTGCGAGCGGTTGTCCGACGCCATCCGCACCGGGCCGCTGAAGGTCGAGCTGTCGTTCCCGTACCACCCGCACGTCACGGTCGCCCACCACGTGTCCGAGGAAGCAATGGACAACGCGTTCGACACGCTGGCCGGGTACGACGCCGGGTTCGACGTCGCCGCGTTCAGCCTCTACGAGCACGGCGAAGACGGCTACTGGCGCCGCGAGCACGACTTCGTCCTGACAGGAGAGGCAGCGCGGGTGTGATCGCTCGCCTCCGCGCCGTCTGGGGGAGGTTGCAACGCACCCTGCCGCTGCGGGCCTGGTCCCGCTACGGCGACCTTCGCGGCAACCGCCTGGCCGGTGCGTGCAGCTTCTACGGCTTCGTGTCGCTGTTCCCGCTGCTGGTCCTGGCCGCGGCGGTCGTCAGCGCGGTGGCCGGGCCGTCCGGCGTCGAGACCGTCCAGGAGATCGTCGACGACAACCTGCCCGGACTGCGGGTGGACGTGAGCGAGTTCCACGAGCGCGCCGGCACCGTCGGTGTCGTCGGCGCCGGGACGCTGCTGTTCACCGGCCTGGGGTGGGTCGACAACGTCCGGGCGGCGGTGCGTTCCATGTGGGGCCTCAACGACCAGCCGGGCAACCTCGTGGTGCGCAAGGCCCTCGATGTCGCGTCCCTGGCCGGGTTGGGCGTGCTGATCGTGGTCTCCTGGGGTACCAGCGTCCTGGTCGTCTCGTTCGCCGGCGATGTCCTGGACTGGCTCGGACTCGGCGACGGCGGCTGGGCGCTGCGGCTGGTCAGCGCCCTCGTCAGCGTCGGCGTCAGTACCGCCCTGTTCGCGTACCTGCTGTCCGGGTTGCCGCGCATCGTGGTGCCGTTCCGCAACCTGGCCGTGGTGTCGCTGCTGGGCGCCGTCGTGTTCGAGCTGCTCAAGCAGTTCCTCGTCCAGTACGTCGTCGGCACGGCGACACAGAACTCGTACGCGGCGTTCGCGACGCCAGTGGCGATGCTGGCCTGGATCTACCTGGTGACGCGGCTGCTCATGGTGTGCGCCGCCATCACGGCCGAGACCGCCATCGACCAGCTGGAGGCTGACCAGCGCGACGCGGTGGCGCTGCATTCCGCCGAGCGCGGTCCCTCGCCGTCAGCGGACGTGGGCAGGCGGCCGGACGCGGTGGCCTCCCTGACTCCGTCCCAGGTGAACACCGTCAGCGTGGCCGCCGGCGCGGTCCTCGGCGCCGCCGGTCTGGCCCTCGCCGTGTTCACGGTCCGCGCCACCCGAGCCCTCGCCTCGGTGACGGTCCGCCGCCCGGGTGGGAAATGATCACGTCCACCATGGGTGTGTTCGCTCCCCCAGGAATGCTTGCCTGGTGAGGCGGGTGTACCCATGGTGGACGTGATCATTTCCAGGGCGGCGGACGGCGTCAGCGGCGGGAGGAGTAGCGGCCGGTGCCTTTGGGGCGGCGGCGCAGCGCGAAACCGATGCCGCCGGCCAGTGCGGCCGCGCCGAGGCTGAGCCACACCACCGGCGGCACGCCTTCGGAGCTGCCGCCCGGGCTGCTGAGCACGTCCTCGTAGTCGCTGAGGGGATTGCGGCCGATGACGTCGCCTTCGTCGCCGGCTTCGATGAGCTCGGGGATGTCCTCCGGTGCCACGAGATGTCCGACCGGTTCGAGGTCGGGTGCGGCGAATGCCCAGTCGAACAGGGCCGCGGCGGCGTCTTCGGCCCGGCCCTCCGCGCCGAGCACGGTGGCGATGAGGGTCCGGTCGCCGCGTTCGGCGGCACCGACGAAGGTGTGGCCGGCCAAGGTGGTGAAGCCGGTCTTCAGGCCGATGGCGCCGTCGTACGACCCCAGCAGCCGGTTCTGGTTCTGGATCTGGAAGGTGGCGCCGTCGGTGCCGGGGAAGTCGTAGGCGGGGGTGGTGGCCAGCTTGGCGATGGTGTCGTCGCTCAGTGCCTGCCGCCCGATCAGCGCGAGGTCGTACGCCGACGACAGCTGGCCGGGGCTGTCCAGACCGTGCGGGGTGACGGCGTTGGTGTCGAACGCGCCGAGCCGGCTGGCTTCGTCGTTCATCAGGTCGACGGTGTAGGTCTGGCCGCCGGCTGCAGCGGCGATGGCGTGGGCGGCGTCGTTGCCGGAGGCCAGCATCAGCCCGTGCAGGAGGTCGCCGACGGTGTAGGTCTGCGCCGTGACGAGCCCGACCCGGCTGCCCTCGACCGAGGCGTCGGTCTCGGTGGCGACGTAGGTTTCGTCCGGTTCCAGGGAGTCGCCGACGGCCAGGGCGGTGAGCAGCTTGATGGTGCTGGCCGGTGGGCGCCGCTCGTGCGGGCTGAACGCCGCGAGCACGTCGCCGGTTTCGGCGTCGGCCACCAGCCATGCCTGCGCGTCGACGGCGGGCAGGGGCGGCGCGGACGGCCCGACCAGCGGCACCCCGATGGTGCCGAGTTCCTTGCCGCCGACGACCTCGTCGACCGGGGCGTCCTCCGGCGGTCCGAGCACCGTCGGCGACGGCATCGACGACGGCGGCGTCGTGGCTTCCGGGGAGGCGTGCGCGGGGGCGAGGGCACCCAGTCCGAGCACGGCAAGACACGCCACCGGCGCCAGCCACGCCCGGTGGCCGCGTCGGAATCGCGCACAGCCGCCCATGGTCGAGGTCAGACTAGCCAGTACCGGCGAGAACCGGTCAGCTCGGTGCGTCGTCGAAGGGCAGGACGAGGGTGCGCAGCAGGTCGGCGAGCTGGACACGTTCGTCGTCGGCGAGCCCGGCCAGCAGCTCGCGCTCGCCCGCCAGCAGGCCTTCGAGAGCCGCGTCGACGGAGCGTTTGCCAAGTTCGGTGAGGCGGACCCGGACGGCGCGGCGGTCGTCTTCGTCGCGTCGCCGGCTCACCAGGCCGCGGGCGGTGAGTTTGTCGACCCTGGCGGTCATGGTGCCGCTGGTGACGAGTGTCTGGCCGAGTAGGACGCCGGGGGAGAGCTCGTACGGTTCGCCGGCGCGGCGCAGGGCGGCGAGCACGTCGAACTCCCAGGGCTCCAAGCCGTGTTCGGCGAACGCCGCGCGCCGGGCGCGGTCGAGGTGCCGGGCCAGCCGGCTGACGCGGGAGAGCACTTCCATGGGGCTGACGTCGAGGTCGGGCCGCTCGTGCCGCCACGCCTCGGTCAGCCTGTCGACCTCGTCCTGCGCCATGGGACGACTCTACGTCCTCGGTCAAGTATCTTGACGTCGAGATAGTATGCATGCTGAGATATGTCTTGACGTCAAGATTTCTGGAGGTGTCTACGGATGTGGGATCCGGACCGCTATCTCGTGTTCGCCGGCCAACGGGCCCGGCCGTTCCGTGACCTGATCGCCCAGGTGGCGGCGACCGACGTCCGCGAGGTCGCCGACCTCGGCTGCGGACCCGGCAACCTCACCGTCGGCCTGGTGGAGCGCTGGCCCGACGCGCACGTTGTCGGCGTCGACGCGTCCGCGGACATGATCGCGGCGGCGCCCGCGGACGGCCCGGTCGAGTTCGTCCACGCCGACCTGCGCGACTGGACGCCGACGCGGCCGGTCGACGTGCTGCTCAGCAACGCAACGCTGCAATGGGTGCCCGGTCACCTCGACCTGCTGCCGCGGCTGGCCGGACAGCTGGCCGCCGGCGGCTGGCTCGCCTTCCAGGTTCCGGGCAACTTCGGGGAGCCGTCGCATGTGCTCCTGCGGGAGCTGGCCGCGGCCGACCGCTGGAGCGTGCTGCACGACCTGACCTGGCCGAGCGTCCACGAGCCGGGGACGTACCTGGAGGCGCTGCTCGACCTGGGCCTGGAAGTCCAGGTGTGGGAGACCACGTACCACCATCTGCTCCATGGCGACGACGCGGTCCTGGAATGGGTGAGCGGCACGGCGCTGCGGCCGGTGCTCGCCGCCCTGGAGAGTCCCGACGAACGGGAGCGCTTCGTCGCCGAGTACCGCGAGTTGCTGCGTAGCGCATACCGTCCTGGCAGGTACGGAACCGTGCTGCCGTACCGGCGCATCTTCGCGGTCGCCCAGAAGCCGTGATCACCGCCGCGCGCCGTCCGCGGGGTGGGGCTGTCCCCCGTACGGTCCGGGGTGATGGCGGGATGTCGTCCGGCCTGGTCGGGCACGCAGACTCGACACCATGTCGATCAACAGTGCAAGCTCGACCGCCGAGCCGCGGCCCGGGAGCGATTTCGCCGGTCTCTCCCGGCAGATCGCCGCCGCCGGACTCCTCGACCGGCGGCCCGGCTACTACGTCGTCCGCATCGGGCTGGTCGCCGCCGCGTACGCGGCCGGGTGGAGCGCCTTCGCCGTCATCGGCGACTCCTGGTGGCAGATCCTGGTGGCCGTCGGGCTCGCCGTGGTCTTCGCGCAGGTCGCCCTCGTGGCACACGACCTGGCGCACCGGCAGGTGTTCCGCAAACGGCGGCCCAGCGAGATCGCCGGGCGGATCGCCGGCAACCTCGCGATCGGCATGGCCTATGGCTGGTGGCAGGACAAGCACACCCGCCACCACGCCAACCCGAACCACGAAGAGCTGGACCCGGACGTCTCACCCGACATCCTGGTGTGGTCGAAGCGGCAGGCCGGCGCGGCGTCGGGCCTGACCAAGGTGATCGCCGCCCGGCAGGCGTTCCTGTTCTTCCCGCTGTTGACGCTCGAGGGGTTCAACCTGCACGTGGCCAGCGTCCGGGCCACCCTCGATCCGCGGACGAAGCGGCGGCACCTGGAGCTGGTGCTGCTGCTGGTGCATTTCGCGATGTTCCTGAGTGCGCTCTTCGTGATGCTCTCGCCGGGGAAGGCGATCGTGTTCCTGCTGGTCAACCAGGCTGTCTTCGGCGTCTACCTCGGCTGCACGTTCGCGCCGAACCACAAGGGGATGCCTACGCTCACCCGCGAGGACGAGCTGGACTATCTGCGCAAGCAGGTGCTGACATCGCGCAACGTCAAGGGCGGCCCGGTGATGGATGTCGCGCTGGGCGGGCTGAACTACCAGATCGAGCACCACCTCTTCCCCAGCATGCCCACCCCGAACCTGCGCAAGGCCAAGCCGATCGTGGAGCGTTACTGCGCCGACCTTGGCGTGTCGTACCAGGAGACCGGGCTGGTCGAGTCGTACCGGCTGGCCCTGCGCCACATGCACGACGTGGGCGAACCCATCCGGGCGGGTCGCTGAGCAGCGCCACGCCGGCCGTCGAAAGTCACTTGCGCGCGGTGCGGGCGCCGAGCATCATCAGCCCGATGAGCCAGCCGCCCGAGCGGTGGACCCGCGCCACGGTCTACCCCGACATGTGGACGGATCCGGACGATGACCCCCGCAACAGCGACGGCGTCAGTCCCGACGGCGAGTTGGCGACCCTTCAGGACTTTTTCACGAACTACCGGCTGACCCTGACGATGAAGTGTGACGGGCTGGACCCGGAGCAGCTGGCGCGTCGGTCCGTGCCGCCGTCGACCATGTCCCTCCTCGGGCTGTTGCGCCATCTGGCCGAGGTGGAGCGCGACTGGCGCAATTGGCTCCGGGCGGAGAACCCGGCGCCCACGCTGTACGGGGCGGACGGCGCGGACTTCGACGGAGCCGTCGCCGAGCAGGCGGTCGTCGACGGCGCGTACGCCGATCTGGCTCGCGAGCAGGCGGCCACCGACGCGGCGCTGGCCGAGCACCCGGATCTGGGCGAGCGGGTGGGGAAGGACGGCTTCGCGATCCGGGAACTCTGGGTCCACCGCGTCGAGGAATACGCCCGCCACTGCGGGCACGCCGATCTGCTCCGTGAGTGCATCGACGGCCGGGTGGGGCAGTAGAACCCCTTCGTGTGAATTCCGCCGAATTGCCGCGAGCGATGATCGTTGCGCGGTAGGTTCTGATCTGTGGGGGGAGATCATCGCCGCCGGGTTCAGCCTGCCCGGCCACGGAATCCGTTGCGCCGGTACACGGTGTCGCTGGCCGGCTTCGCGGTGCTGACGACAGCCGTGGTGGCGGCCGTCGCCGACCAGCCCGGGCCCGCGGCCCACGGCCAGGTCGGGGACCTCGACCGGCAACCGGTCCCGATGGTGGCGCCAGGTACCGAGACGATGGCGTCGCCGGGCGCTTCACCGACGCGACCCGCGACCAGCTCGCCGGCCCACACGGACGGCCTCGGTGACATCGCCGGTGGCGCCGTCAGCCCAGACGCCGGGACCAGCGGGCGGCCGGAGCCGCCGCCGCAGGGGTCCACACCCGCGGCCGACACCACGCCGGACTCCGAACGGCCGCCGGAGGCCCCGTCCACGGACCACCCGTCCAGCGAGTACCCCGCGGACGATCCCGGCGCCCCGGAGGACGAGCCGACCGGCGGTGCGTCGGCGGAACCGCCCGCGGAGCAGCCTGACCCGGAGCCCACGCCGTCAGGTCAGCCGTCGCACCCGGACGTGCCGGACCCGTCGCCGACGACCACCCCTCGGCCCCCGATCGTCGTGCCGACGCCGCGGCCGACGGTCACGCCACGCCCGCCGGAGGAGCCGGAACGACCCAGCAAACCGGAACCACCGGACGACGACGGGTCGCTGATCTGCCTGGACGTGCTGGGTCTGCAGATCTGCCTGTGAACGCTGGACGGGTTCAGTCGCCGCTGAGCCGGGGCTTGTGTTCCAGACCGGACAGGCCGTTCCAGGCGAGGTTCACCAGGTGTGCGGCGACGTCTGACTTCTTCGGCGAGCGCACTTCCAGCCACCACTGCCCGGTCAGCGCGACCATGCCGACCAGCATCTGCGCGTACATGGGCGCGTGCTTGGCGGCGAAGCCGCGGGCTTTGAACTCGGCGGCCAGGATGTGTTCGACCTGGCTGGCTGTGTCGGAGATGAGGCTGGCGAAACCGCCGGTGGCATGCGCCACCGGCGAGTCGCGCACCAGGATGCGGAAGCCGTCGGTGCACGTCTCGATGTAGTCGAGCAGGGCCAATGCGGCCCGCTCGAGGATCACCCGGGGATGGGTGGCCGAGCCGAGCGCCGTCGTGATGCGGTCGAGCAGGCCCTCCATCTCGCGGTCGACGACAACGGCGTAGAGGCCTTCCTTGCCGCCGAAGTGCTCGTACACGACCGGTTTGGAGACGCCGGCGCGGGCCGCGACCTCCTCGATGGAGGTGCCGTCGAACCCGCGCTCGGCGAAGAGCGCGCGCCCTACGTCGAGCAGCTGCTCGCGGCGCTGCTTGCCGGTCATGCGGACTCGGCCGGGGGTGGCACGCGGCCGGGCCGCGACGTCGTCGGTCACGTGCCTCATCATGCCCCCGCGGCCCGACAGCGCGTCAGGGGGCGATGAGGGTGGATTCGCCGCCGTAGTCGTCGACGCGCTTGGACTCGACGCGTTCCGGGCTCGGCCAGCGGACGTCCCAGACCCAGCCGAGCTTCTCGAACGCCCAGATGATGCGGGCGCTGGAGTCGATCTGGCCCTTCAACACGCCATGCCGCGCGCAGGTCGGGTCGGCGTGGTGCAGGTTGTGCCAGGACTCGCCCATGGACAGGAAGGCCAGCCACCACACGTTGCCGGATTTGTCGCGGCTCTCGAACGGACGCTCGCCGATGGCGTGGCAGATCGAGTTGATGGACCAGGTGACGTGGTGCAGCAACCCGACACGGACCAGCGTGGCCCAGAAGAACGCCGTCAGCGCGCCGTGCCACGACCAGGTCACCAGCCCGCCGATGATGGGCGGCAGCAGCAGCGACAGCGCCACCCACAGCGGGAAGAGCTTGCTGACGATCCGGATGTCCTTGTCCTTGATCAGATCCGGTGCGAACTTGCGCTGGTCGGTCTGCTCGACGTCGAACAACCAGCCCATGTGGGCGAAGAACATGCCCTTGATCAGGGCGGGCACGGAGTCGCCGTAGCGCCAGGGCGAGTGCGGGTCGCCCTCCTTGTCGGCGAACTTGTGATGGCGGCGGTGGTCGGCGACCCAGCGGATGACCGGCCCCTCGACGGCCATGCTGCCGGCGATGGCCAGTCCGATCTTGACGCCGCGGTTGGCCTTGAACGACCGGTGCGTGAAGTGCCGGTGGAAGCCGACGGTGACACCGTGCCCGGCGATGGCGTAGAAGACCACGGCCAGGACGACGTCGAGCCAGCTCAGGTAGCCGCCCATCCAGGCGATCGGCATGGCGGCCACCAGCGCCACGAACGGCACGGCGATGAAGACGCCGATGGTGATGCGTTCGCCGAGCGTCTGCGTGTCGCCGGAGAGTGTGCCCAGCGGGAGATCGGCCTGCGCGGGCGGGGACTGTGGGCCCTTGGCCGTGTCCGTGGAAGCCATGGAGTCTCCGTCGTTTAGGGGGACCTTCCTTACGGAACCGTAACCTACGATCCCGTAAGTCGTATAGTCCGGATCTTCCTATCTGTACCCACCTCGGTCGGGACGATTCGCGGACGTCTGCGGCGATCCGGCACAGGTCGCATCGGCGGCGTGATCCAACATAAAGAGGCGAGTTGCCGGTTTCCGCGTTCGGCCCGAAGGTCGTCCCATGACGGCGCGACTCATCGACGACATCGACCTGGCCGAGCGGGTGCGCGAACTCCGCGCTGCCGGCTCCACCTACGACGAGATCATGGCCGAGTTGCACATCGGCGCCTCGACCATCAGCCGCATCCTCGGCGTGTACGGCAAGGGCCGGGCGCGGCCGAGGGTAACCGACGACCTGCGCGGAAGAGCGAGAGCGCTACGGCGGGAGGGGGCGTCCGTGCCGGAGATCGCGCGCGAGCTCGGGCTCGCCAGGAGTACAGCCTGGCTGATCACCAAGGACATCGCCTGGACGCCGGGCCCCGACGGCGCCAGCCGGCGGGCCGAGGCCGAGCGGGCACGCATCGCCGGCGACATCGCCGAGAGCTTCGGCACCTTGAGCGAGCGCGAACTGATGATCGCCGGTGCCGTGGCCTACTGGGCCGAAGGAGCGAAGGCGAAACCATGGGACCCACGGGAACGGCTGACGTTCGTCAACAGCGATCCGGACATGATCCGGATGTTCGTCGCCTGGCTGAGCGCTGTGGGTGTGGAGCGGGAGCGGCTCAGGTTTCGCGTCTCCATCCACGAGTCGGCTGATGTGCCGGCGGCCGAGGCCTACTGGGCGGAGGTCGTCGACGTGCCGGTCGAGCGGTTCGCCCGGGCGACGCTCAAGAAGCACAACCCGAAGACGGTGCGGAAGAACGTCGGCGGCACCTACCGGGGCTGCTTGACCGTCCAGGTGATCAAGAGCGCTCCGGAGTACCGGGTCATGGTCGGACTCTGGTCGGCCATCGCGCAGGGGGCGTCGCGCGAGGCGATACCGTAGAGGGGCCGCGCTTGGCGATGTGACAGCCGAGCGCAAACTGTCCCGGGTAGTGTAATGGCAGCACCGCTGGTTTTGGTCCAGTTAGTAGGGGTTCGAGTCCTCTCCCGGGAGCCGGTGCGAATGGGGCTGGTCAGCCGCATTCGTGGCCGCTTCGTCGTCGAACGGCGGCGTTTCTCGTCGGCCCGGCTGGGGAGGTATCGTCGTGCCCGGTCCCGCCACCGAAGCCGAGGAGCACGAACGCGTGACTACGCGCCCGGCAGCCGTCGTTGTTCTCGCCGCCGGCGAGGGCACCCGGATGAAGTCGTCCACCCCCAAGGTCTTGCACGAGGTCGCCGGCCGCTCCCTGGTGGGGCATGCCGTCGCCGCGGCTCAGGATCTCAAACCCGATCACCTCACCGTCGTCATCGGGCACGGCCGTGATCAGGTCGCGGCGCACCTCGAGCAGGTCGCCCCCGGCGTCACCACCGCGGTGCAGGAGCAGCAGCTCGGTACCGGGCATGCGGTCATGGTGGCCTTGGAGCAGTTGCCGCCGGCAGACGGCGTGGTCGTGGTCACCTACGGCGACGTCCCGCTGCTCACCGGCGACACCCTGAACGCTCTGGTCGACACGCACGTGGCCGACGGCAACGCCGTCACGGTGCTGACCGCCCACGTCGCCGACCCGACGGGGTACGGCCGCATCGTGCGTGCCGACGACGGCGGCGTGCGCGCCATCGTCGAGCACAAGGACGCTGCCGCCGACGTCCTGCGCATCACCGAGATCAACTCCGGCATCTACGCCTTCGACGGTGCCGTGCTGCGCGCCAACCTGCAGCGCGTCACCAGCGACAACGCTCAGGGCGAGCTGTACCTGACCGACGTGCTGGGGCTGGCCCGCGCCGACGGTCTGCGGGTGGGCGCCGTCGTCACCGACGATCCCTGGCAGACGGAGGGGGTGAACGACCGCGTCCAGCTGGCGGCCATGAACCGCGAGCTCAACCGCCGCGTCACCGAGCGCTGGATGCGTGAAGGCGTCACCATGATCGACCCCGCCACCACGTGGATCGACGTCACCGTGACCCTCGCCCGCGACGTCGTCCTGCGGCCGGGCGTGCAGTTGCTGGGCGCCACCGAGGTGGGCGCCGGGGCGGAGATCGGCCCCGATGCCACGCTGCACGACACCGTCGTCGGTGCCGGCGCCAGTGTCGTGCGCACGCACGCCACCGGCGCGCGCATCGGCGAGTCCGCCGCCGTCGGGCCCTTCACCTATCTGCGTCCCGGCGCCGTGCTGGAGGCCAAGGCCAAGGCCGGCGCGTACGTAGAGATCAAGAAGTCGACGGTGGGCCGCGGCGCCAAGGTGCCGCACCTGACCTACGTCGGCGACGCCACCATCGGCGAGGGCGCCAACATCGGCGCCGGCACCATCTTCGCCAACTACGACGGCGTGGCGAAGCATCACACCGTTGTCGGGCGGCACAGCTTCGTCGGCAGCGACTCGGTGCTGGTGGCACCGGTCGAGCTGGCCGACGGCAGCTACGTCGCCGCCGGGTCCACCGTCGTCGCGGGGACCGAACCGGGCCAGCTCGCCGTCGCGCGGGCCCGTCAGCGCAACATCGACGGCTGGGTCGAGCGCAAGCGCGCGGGTACGGCCACCGACGAGGCCGCGCGGCAGGCGAAGGAACAGCACAGCGCCGACCAGGCTGAGGGGGAGCAGGCGTGACGGGGATCCGGGCCACAGGCACGAAGACATTGATGCTGTTCGGGGGACGCGCACATCCCGAACTGAACTCCGAGGTCGCCGACTGCCTCGGCGTCAGTCTGGTGCCGAGCAAGACGTACAACTTCGCCAACGGCGAGATCTACGTCCGCTTCGAGGAAAGCGTGCGCGGCAGCGACGCGTTCGTCATCCAGAGCCACACCGCGCCCATCAATGAGTGGATCATGGAGCAGCTCATCATGGTCGACGCGTTGAAGCGGGCGTCGGCGAAGCAGATCACCGTGGTCATGCCGTTCTACGGGTATGCCCGGCAGGACAAGAAGCACCGCGGCCGCGAGCCCATCTCGGCCCGGCTGATCGCCGACATGTTCAAGACCGCCGGTGCTGACCGGTTGATGGCCGTCGACCTGCACACCGCGCAGATCCAGGGCTTCTTCGACGGTCCGGTGGACCACCTGTGGGCGCTGCCCATTCTGGCCAACCACGTGTCCGAGCACTACGACGCCACGAACATGACGGTCGTGTCGCCCGACGCCGGCCGGGTGCGGGTGGCCGACGTCTGGGCCGACCGGCTCGGAACCCCGCTGGCCATCATCCACAAGCGCCGCAACCCCGATGTCGCCAACGAGGTCAAGGTGCACGAGGTCGTCGGCGACGTCGAGGGCCGCACCTGTCTGCTGGTCGACGACATGATCGACACGGCCGGCACCATCACCCAGGCGGCCGAGGCCCTGGTGGAGGCCGGGGCCGAGTCGGTACTCGTCGCAGCCACGCACGCGGTGCTCTCCGGCCCGGCGGTCGACCGGCTGAAGAACTCGGCCGGCATCAGAGAGGTCATCGTCACCAATACGCTCCCGATCCCCGAGGACCGTCGTTTCGACAAGCTGACGGTGCTGTCGATCGCGCCGCTGATCGCCCGGGCCATCCACGAGGTCTTCGAAGAGGGCTCGGTCACCAGCCTCTTCAACGGCAACGCGTAAACGGACCGGGCGACGGGGAACGGCGCCAGGGTTCGGCCGGGCATCGGGGCGAGGAACGAACCGACGCGGGCGAGGCGGCGTCCCCCGTCACCCGGGTCCGGCACGATGCACGGGGCCGGTTTCACATCGGGGCTGATCGGGGGCTAAACTTCGAGGGTTGCCTCGGCGAGGGTGCTGTCCATCCGACGGCACCGTGATCGACGCGGTGCGCAGTCGGTGCGCGCCCTTGCCCGAGCCCGACGTGCCGCTGACCGCCCACCGCATTCTCCGAGGAGTTCTCACCGTGTCCGACGTCAAGATCGCCGCCGAACTGCGCACCGAGTTCGGCAAGGGCGCCGCGCGCCGTCTTCGCCGCGCCGACAAGGTTCCCGCGGTCCTCTACGGACACGGGACCGACCCGGTTCATCTCGCCCTGCCGGGCCACGACACGATGCTGGCGCTGAAGACGGCCAACGCGCTGCTCACGCTCGACATCGAGGGTCACGGCAACGAGCTGGCCCTGCCCAAGCACGTGCAGCGCGACCCGCTGAAGGGCTTCATCGAGCACGTCGACCTGCTGCTGGTCAAGCGCGGCGAGAAGGTCACCGTCGACGTGCCGGTGCACCTGGTCGGCGAGGCCGCGCCGGGCACGCTGGTCAACCTGGACAGCCCGACCCTCTCCGTCGAGGCCGAGGCCACCCACCTGCCCGAGGGCATCGAGGTGTCCGTCGAGGGCCTCGAGGAAGGCACCCAGATCCACGCCAAGGACCTGACGCTGCCGAGCGGCACCACGCTGGCCGCCGACGACGAGCTCCTGGTCGTCAACGTCACCGCCGCTCCGACTGCCGAGCAGATGGAGGGCGAGGTCGAGGAGGCCGCCGAGGAGGCGCCGGCCGAGGGCGCCGCGGAGGCGCCGGCCGAGGACGAATCCAGCGACGAGTCCTGAGCACCGCAGCCTGAGCACGGCAACCTCTGAGCACGACAACCTCTGAGCACCACAACCGGGCCGGGGAGCCTGCAGATGTCCGACAACGCGTGGCTGGTGGTCGGGCTGGGCAACCCCGGCCCGACCTATGCCGGCACTCGTCACAACGTGGGCGCCATGGTCATCGACCTGCTGGCGGCGCGTGCCGGCGCGAAGCTCAAGTCGCAGCGCCGGTTGCGCGCCGACGTGGCCGAGACGCGGCTGGGCGGCGTGCCCGGTTCGCGCGCGGTGCTGGCCGTCCCCCACTCGTACATGAACGAGTCCGGCGGGCCGGTGGCGCAGCTCGCCGACTTCTACAGGATCCCGGCCGAGCGGCTGCTGGTGCTTCACGACGAGCTCGACCTCCCGTTCGGCACCATCCGGTTGAAGCGCGGCGGCGGTGACAACGGTCACAACGGGCTGCGTTCGGTGCGTGCGCGCGTCGGCACCGGCGACTATTGCCGGCTGCGCTTCGGCATCGGCCGGCCGCCGGGCCGGATGGACCCGGCGGCCTTCGTGCTCAAGCCCTTCTCCGCTGTTGAAAAGCGGGAACTGGAGCTGGAGGTCGACCGGGCCGCCGACGCCGTCGAGGCGGTCGTCGTCGACGGCTTGGTGTACGCGCAGAATCACTACAACACCTGAGGCGAGCGCTGTCGCCGGCGCATGGCCCGGCATGTCCGAAATCACCCGAACGATCGGGTGGCCCCATTAGGCCCATTGCGCGTATAGTCCCTTCCAGTTCGTCGGCTTGGACATGAGCCGGTGGGGGGTATCGGAGCCTTGGGGGGGCCATGGCTACGGTCGGTTTATCGTCGACTGGTGCGCGCACGCGACCACGGAGATCGTCATCGCATTCCGATGGCGATAGGAGTGGTGGCGATCCCGGGTATGCGATCAGGCGGCCTTTTCGTTACCGTCGCGCGACGGCGGCCGGTGATGCGTTCACCGGGCTGACGGCGCTCGCCGCGATCTGGTTGCCTGGCGGCCCGGTTCAGGTGCCGTCGACGGCACAGGCGGTCGCGCTCAGCGTGATAGCGCTGGCCTACCCTTGTGTGCTGACCGTCAAGACCGCGCATGCCGACCGCCTGTTCGGCAGTGGCAGCCCGTACGGTGATGTGCTACGCGCGCTTGCGGCGGTCGTCGCCGTCGTGGCCATCGGCTGCGCGGCACTCGGCGTCCGGTTGCTCGGCGGGCCATTCCTGGCCGCGTCGGCGATCCTGGTCGTCGGCTCGCTCGCGGTCCGCGTCTACGTGCGGCGCCGGCTTCGCACGCTGCGGCAGCTCGGCCGCGCCACCCGGCGCACTCTGGTCGTCGGCCCGGCGGCAAGCATCGCGGCGGCGGTTGACCGGTTCGGCCGTGATGGGAACCGCCCGCTGACGGTCGTGGCCGCCTGCGTGGAGGATGACGGCACGGCCCCTCCGGCGACGGTTCCGGTGGTGGGTCGACTGGAGAAGGGGCTGCCCGGCCACGACGACGACGTCCGCGACGAGGCGCTGATGAGGTCGGTTCGGGAGTCCGTGCTGCGAGTCCGAGCCCGGACGGTGTGCGTGACGCCTGGTTCGGAGTTCACCGGTGACCGGCTGCGGGCGCTGAGCTGGACGCTCGCGGACATGGGGGTCGACCTGGTGACCGATCTCGGGCTCTCCGATGTCGCGACCCACCGGGTCGGTGTGGGGTCCATGGGGTCCGGGATGCTGCTGCACGTGCGCCACGCGCGTCCGACCGGTGCTCGGCTGGTGGCGAAGGTCGTGACCGACCGGCTGGTGGCGGCGGTGCTGTTGCTTCTGCTCTCGCCGCTGATGGCGGGCATCGCGGCCGCAGTGCGGCTGTCCGGGCCGGGGCCGGTGATCTATCGCCAGGTGCGGGTGGGGCAGGACGGCCTGTTCTTCACCATGATGAAGTTCCGCACCATGCACGTCGATGCCGATCTGCGCCGGACGGAGCTGCTGGGTGAGGCCGACAGCGACGGGCCGATGTTCAAGATGCGGCAGGACCCCCGCATCACCAGGGTCGGCCGGCTGTTGCGCAAGTACTCGCTGGACGAGTTGCCGCAGCTGATCAACGTGGTGCGTGGCGACATGTCGCTGGTCGGGCCGAGGCCGGCGTTGCCGGAAGAGGTGGCGGCCTACGACGGTGTCGCGCGCCGCCGGTTGCGTGCGACGCCGGGCATGACCGGTCTGTGGCAGGTGAGCGGACGCTCGAACCTCTCCTGGAGTGAGACGGTGCGGCTCGATCTGCGCTATGTCGACAACTGGTCCTATGGTGACGACTTGCAGTTGCTTGGCCGGACTGCTGGCGCGGTGGTGCGCAGTACCGGCGCGTATTGACCGAGGAGACGACCGCCACGGGAGGCAGGGTGGCGACGTGGCTGGTCACGGGTGCTGACGGTCTGCTCGGCCGCGACCTCGTCGCCATGCTGCGCGCGATCCGGGAGCGCGTGATCCCGACCACTCGCGAGGTCCTGGACCTCACCGATGCCCGCGCCGTCGACGCTGCCGTGTCGACGATCGCCCGGATCGGCGACCACGGCGCCGGCTCCGTCGTCGTCAACCTCGCCGGCCGGGCCGACGTGGACGCCGTCGAGGTCGAGGAGGACGGCGCGTGGGCCGTCAACGCCGACGGGGTGACCAACCTGGCCCGCGCCTGCGAACGCACCGGCCTACGTCTCGTGCACGTGTCGACCAGTTACGTCTTCGACGGCGGCCGCGTCGGCCCGTATCCCGAGGACGCGACGGTGAGCCCGACGACGGCGTACGGACGCACCATGGCCGAGGGTGAGCGGGCGGTGCTGAAGATCCTGCCCGAGTCCGGCGTGGTGCTGCGGACCGGTTGGCTCTACGGGGAGTCCGGCCGGTGCTTCGTGCGCACCATCGCCGCCGCGGCGGCCGAACAGGAGTACGTCGACGTCGTCGACGACCAGTACGGTCAGCCGACGTGGACCATGGACCTGGCGGACCGGATCGTCGAGACCGCGCGGCTGCCGCAGGTCGTTGGGGTGCTGCACGCGGTCAATTCCGGGTCCACAACGTGGTGTGGCCTGGCCCGCGCCGTGTTCGTGGAACTCGGTCTCGACCCTCGCCGAGTCCGGCCGGTCACCAGCGACGACGTGCCGCGGGTGGCGCTGCGTCCGGCCAACTCGGTGCTGTCGCAGGAGCGGTGGGCGCAGTTTGGGCTGCCACCGCTGCGGCCCTGGCGGGAGGCGCTGGCCGACGCCGCGCCGAGTGTGCTGGGCCGCGAGTGATCAGGTGTGCCGGCCGTCCCCCTCTCGATGCGTTCTCCCGCTGCGCCAGGCAAGCATTCCTGGTGACGCGGGAGCACCCCAACGCCACGTGATCATTTGGGGCGCTCACATCGTGGACGGGATGTCTCGGATGGTGGGCGGGGTCGAGAACTGCGGGGCCGGAGGTCCTACGCTGGGGCGTTCGACGACCTGGCTCGAGGAGTCCCCGTGGCATCGACCGACGCGGCACTGGCCGCCCGCCTCGCCACCGAGGCGGGCGGGTTGCTGTCTGAGCTGCGCCGCGGTCACCTCGATGCGAACGAGCCGGGAACGGGCACTCGTGAGCTGCGCGACGCCGGGGATCGCGCAGCCCAACGATTTCTGGCCACCGAGCTGGCCCGTGAACGGCCCGGCGACGCGGTGCTCAGCGAAGAGGACGACGACGACGCCGCCCGGCTGTCGGCGTCGCGGGTGTGGATCGTCGACCCGCTCGACGGCACCCGCGAGTTCGCCGAGGGCCGCGACGACTGGGCAGTGCACGTGGCGTGCTGGGCCGGCGGGGACCTGGTCGCCGGTGCCGTCGCGCTGCCGGCGCTCGACACCACGCTGGTGAGCGAGCCTGCACCTGGAGTCCCCGCGCGCCGCGGCGGGCCCGTGCGCATCGCCGTCAGCCGCAGCCGCCCACCGGCCGTCGCCGAGCACATCGCCGGCGTCCTGGGCGCCGAGCTGGTGCCGATCGGCTCGGCCGGTTTCAAGGCCGCCGCCGTCGTACGCGGTGAGGTGGACGCCTACCTGCACGCCGGCGGCCAGTTCGAGTGGGACTCCGCAGCGCCGGTGGCGGTCGCCCGCGCCGCCGGGCTGCACGCCAGCCGCGTCGACGGTTCCGCGCTGCGCTACAACCAGCCCAGCCCGTACCTGCCCGACCTGCTCGTCGCCCGCCCGGAACTCGCCGATGCGCTCCTGGCCGCGACCGCCGGCCACGACGCGCAACCGGCCACGCCTGACAGTCGCCGGACTGGGAGGTCCGCCCCATGACGATCCACGAGTACCAGCTCTCGCAGCTCGACCTGCTCGAGGCCGAGGCCGTGCACATCTTCCGGGAGGTGGCCGCCGAGCTCGAGCGCCCGGTATTGCTGTTCTCCGGCGGCAAGGACTCCATCGTCATGCTGCGGCTGGCCGAGAAGGCGTTCTGGCCGGCTCCGATGCCGTTCCCCGTCATGCACGTCGACACCGGGCACAACTTCCCCGAGGTGCTGGAGTTCCGCGACCGGCGGGTCGGCGAGCTGGGCGTCAACCTCGTCGTCGCGTCGGTGCCGGAGGCCATCGAGCGCGGACTGGTCGCCGAGGAGCCCAACGGCTCGCGCAACCGCATCCAGACGCCGGTGCTCCTGGAAGCGGTCGAGAAGCACCGGTTCACCGCGCTGTTCGGCGGTGCGCGCCGCGACGAGGAGAAGGCCCGGGCGAAGGAGCGAGTGTTCTCCTTCCGCGACGACTTCGGCCAGTGGGACCCGAAGAACCAGCGCCCGGAGCTGTGGAACCTCTACAACGGCCGCATCCACCTGGGCGAGAGCATCCGGGTGTTCCCGCTGTCCAACTGGACCGAGCTCGACGTCTGGCACTACATCCAGCGCGAGAACATCGAGGTGCCGTCCATCTACTACGCGCACGACCGCGAGGTGTTCGAGCGCGACGGCATGCTGTTCGCGAACAACGAGTTCTGCCGCCCGCGCGAGGGCGAGGCGACCTTCGTCGCGAAGGTCCGCTACCGCACCGTCGGCGACGCCTCGCTGACGGCCGCGGTGAAGTCCGACGCCGACACGGTCGAGAAGGTCATCGACGAAATCGCCGCCACCCGGCTCACCGAGCGCGGCGCCACCCGTGGCGACGACCGCGTCAGCGAGGCGGCCATGGAGGACCGGAAGAAGGAAGGCTACTTCTGAGCATGGATCTCCTCAGGTTCGCCACGGCGGGGTCGGTCGACGACGGCAAGAGCACGCTGATCGGCCGGCTGCTCTATGACTCCAAGGCGATCTTCACCGATCAGCTGGAGAGCGTGGAGCGCACCAGCCAGCAGCGCGGCGACGAGTACACCAACCTCGCGCTGCTCACCGACGGCCTGCGGGCCGAGCGTGAGCAGGGCATCACCATCGACGTCGCCTACCGCTACTTCGCCACGCCGCGGCGCAAGTTCATCATCGCCGACACCCCGGGCCACATCCAGTACACGCGGAACATGGTGACCGGCGCGTCCACCGCGGACCTGGCGATCGTGCTGGTCGACGCCCGCAAGGGCATGGTGGAGCAGAGCCGCCGGCACGCGTTCATCGTGTCGCTGCTGCGGGTGCCGCACCTGGTGCTCGCGGTGAACAAGATGGACCTCGTCGACTGGTCGCAGGAGGTGTTCGAGGAGATCGAGCGCGAGTTCTCGTCCTTCGCGACGAAGCTCGACGTCCCCGACCTCACCGTGGTGCCGATCTCGGCGCTGCACGGCGACAACATCGTGAGCCGCTCGCCGAACATGCCGTGGTACGAGGGCCCGTCGCTGCTGCACCACCTCGAGCACGTGCACATCGCCAGCGACCGCAACCTCGTCGACGTGCGGTTCCCGGTGCAGTACGTCATCCGGCCGCAGTCGCTGCAGCACACCGACTATCGCGCGTACGCCGGGCAGGTCGCCGGCGGGGTGCTCAAGGCCGGCGACGAGGTCATGGTGCTGCCCAGCGGTTTCACCACCCGGATCAGTTCCATCGACACCGCCGACGGGCCGGTGGCCGAGGCGTTCGCGCCGATGTCGGTGACCATCCGGCTCGAGGACGAGATCGACATCTCCCGTGGCGACCTGATCTGCCGGCCGCACAACCAACCCGCGGTCGCGCAGAACATCGACGCGATGGTGTGCTGGATGGCCGAGACGCCATTGGTGCCGGGGCAGAAGCTGGCGATCAAGCACACCACTCGGACGGCACGGGCGCTGGTGAAGGAACTGCAGTATCGGCTCGACGTCAACTCGCTGCACCGCGACGACACCGCCACCCAGCTCGGGCTCAACGACGTCGGCCGGGTGCGGCTGCGCACCACGGTGCCGCTGCTGGCCGACGAGTACCGGCGCAACCGCTCGACCGGCGGGTTCATCCTCGTCGACGAGTCGACGAACCGCACCGTCGGTGCCGGGATGATCACGTCTGCCAACTGAGCGAACGCTCCTCCGAGCGGCGACCGTCCGGGGTATGCGATACAGTCGCCGCAGCAGATTCTGTTGGGGGGCCTATGAAGCTGCGTACCGACGGCGTGAGCTGGCGTGAGATCGACGGCGAGACCGTCATCCTGGACCTGTCGTCGTCCACCTACCTCAAGACCAACGAGTCCGGCTCGACCCTGTTGCGGTTGCTGGCCGAGGACCGTTCCGCCGACGAGCTCGCCGACGGCTTGGTCGACGCCTTCGGCATCCCCGCCGACCGCGCGCGCGCCGACACCGAGGCCTTCGTCCGGATGCTCCGCGAGCGCAATCTGCTCGATTCAGTCGACGAATGATCACGTCGAGTGGGTCCACCCGCTTCATCAGGCAGGCATTCCCGTAGGGAAACCGACGCCTGGTGATATCCGCAGCACGCACACGAGAAGAAAGGTGGGTATCCGATGACGTATGAGTCGCCAGCCCTGGAGGAGATCGGGTCCGTTCGCGACCTGACCCTTGCGGCGAGCGGTCGTGGCCGGTCGGACCAGGTCCAGTGGTTCAGGTACGACAACGACCCCGGTGGCGTCCTTTCCTGACGCCCTACCTGGGCAAGGGCAGAGAACGCACCTAGGGAATTCGCTCGAATTGCCTCCATAGCGGCTATCGACACGCTACGCTCTGGTTTGTTGTATATGCGGAGCTTTGGTGGAAGCTCCGCCGTCTGCCCTCGGTGAGGGCACCAGAAAGGGGGGCACGGCTATGGCATATCAGCCACCCGTGGTCGAAGAAGTGGGTTCCGTTCGCGAGCTGACACTCGCGCACGGCGGCAAGGGGTCCTCGGACCAGATTCTCTGGTTCACCTGGGGCAACGACCGTCCGCCCGGCGGCGGCCTGTCCTGACGCCGTCACACCCGAGAGCACGTGGGGCCGTTGCGCCGTGGGGCGGCTCCACGTGCCGGGTGGCTGTGAACCCGGGGGGCACGTTCGTGGTTCGGGAGAGCTGGCCGCCGCAGTCGGCTGACGCCGCGGCAGCACCGTCACCGTATTACCGGCTTTCGGAGTTCGAACTGGCGACATCGTGGGTGCACGGCGTGCATCCCATGGCGGCATTGCCGGACGCCGACGTGTCGGCTCGCGCCGCTTTCGAGGCGGCCATCCGCCGTGCGCTTCTACGCCCGCCCTGTTACGTCTCGTTCTCCGGCGGCCGTGACTCGTCCGCGGTCCTGGCCGTTGCCACGCATGTTGCGCGCCGGGAAGGCCTCGCCGACCCGATCCCGGTGACCGAAATCTATCCAGGCATCGAAGCCGCCGATGAGTCACGCTGGCAGCGGCTGGTGATCGACCATCTCGGCTTGCGCGAGTGGGTGCGCATTTCCATCAGTGGGGAGAGCGACCTGCTCGGCGACGCGGCCCGAGCGAGTCTGCTGCGCCGCGGAGTGCTCTGGCCGCCGTCCTTCCACGTCAAGGACGCCCTCTTCACGACGGCGTCCGGTGGCACCCTGCTGACCGGCGAGGGCGGCGATGAGGTCATCGGTCCGCGCCGGGTGACCCCGGTGACGCTCCTGGTGCGCAAGCGTCGGCGGCCGAGCCCGGTTCTGCTACGGGCGGCGGCCTCGGCTCTGGCGCCGGCGCAGCTGCGACGGGTTCGGCAGCGCCGCGACATCGCCCGATACGACCAGCAGCCCTGGTTGCGGCCGCTAGTGGCTCGCGAGCATCGCCGGCTGCTGGCCGCGGACGAGGCCGCCGAGCCGCTGGCCTGGGACCGTTCGATCTGGTGGGCCCGGCACCGCCGTGCAGTCGACGTCGTGCTGACCAACTACCAGGCATTGGGTGCCGAGCAGGACGTTGTCGTCGGGCATCCTCTGCTCGACGACGGCTTTCTCGCCGCGCTGGCCCACGCCGGCGGCCGGTGGGGCTACGCCGGCCGCACGTCGTTGATGCGGATTCTCTTCGCCGACGTGCTCCCGGACGAGATCCTGCGCCGGTCGAGCAAGGCCAGCTTCGACACCGCGTACATGGGTGAGGCCACTCGCGAGTTCGCCCGCGGCTGGGACGGCTCCGGAGTCGACACCAGCCTCGTCGACCCGGAGGCGTTGCGCGCGGGCTGGCTGTCGGACCGTCCGTCCACGCTGAGCGGCGCGCTGCTCCAGCAGGCCTGGCTGGCGAGCCGATGATCCGCGCGGTCCCGCCGCGGGAGTGGCCGGCGGTCCTGGCCGCGGCCGGGGTGGCGCTCGTGGTCGAGGTGGGGCTGCGGGTGACGACGCTGCCCAGGCTGGCGCGGCTGGTGGGTGCGCCGTTGCGGTTGGACAGCGGCGGCGACCTGATGCCGTCGTCGTCGGAACGGCTGGGAACGGGGCTGACCGCGCGGCTGGACCCACGTCTGCGGCGCCGCCTGCGCAGCGCGCGGCGGGTGCTGCGGCACTGGCCGTTCGGCGACACCTGCCTGCGCCGCGCGTTGGTGACCGGGTACGTCCTGCGCCGGCGGCGTCCCGTGCTGCGGGTCGGGGTGGCCAAGGTGGACGGCCGCATCCAGGCGCATGCCTGGCTGGAGGTCGACGGCGTCAGCCTCGATCCGGCCGGTGCGGCGCTGTATCAGGCGTTGGAGACGATCGGTGGTGAGCGATGACGCTGGACCGGCAGTTCCTCTACGGCCTGCGGGTCGCGTCCGAAGTGCCGCTACACCAGGAACGGACGGCGGCAGCCGACGGCGAGCCGGACGTCGCGATCCGGTGGGGCCGGCCCATTCCGGGCCGCGAGGCGCCGCCGCCCGGCCGGGTGATCGCGCACCTGGAGACCGACCAGCCGTATTACACGTTCACCGCCACCGACGACGGCGGTTACCACCTGCGCTTCTACCGGACCTGTGACTTCGTCGTCGCACCGGGACTGCGTTCCGTGCGGGTGGACCTCGTCGCCGGCGCGGACCCGGGGATCGCCGGCATCCTCACGGCCGGTGCCCTGCTGTCGTTCCTGCTGACGGTCCGCGGCGACGTGGTGCTGCACGCCAGCGCCGTCCAGGTCGGCGACAGCGTGGTCGCCTTCGTCGGCCGCTCCGGTATGGGCAAGTCGACCATGGCGACACTGCTGTGCGCCGACGGAGGCGCGCTCGTCACGGACGACGTGCTGCGCCTCGACCGGATCGCCGGGGACGGCGGGTACGGCTGCCGGCTGGGGGCGACGGAGCTACGGCTTCGCAAGTCCGCGGCCGAGCTGACCGAACGGTTCGCCGCCGCCCCGACCGCCCGCGTCACCAGCGACGCCCGCGACGCACTGCGGGTCGAGCCGGCCACCCGCGACCAGCTGCCGCTGGCCGGCATCATGATCCCGCTGCCGGACCACGAGCACGACACCGTCGAGGTCACCCGCCTGGGCGCGATGGACGCCCTGATCACGTTGCTGCGTTTCCCGCGGCTGCTCGGCTGGACCGACCCGGCCGTCCTGGACCGTCAGTTCCAGCAGGCCGGCGAGATCGTCGAGCGGGTGCCGGTCTATCTGGCGCGGGTGCCGTGGGGGCCGCCGTTCCGTTCCGGGATCGCCGCCGCCGTCACCGCCGCCGCGGGCCTCCCAGCCCCGGTCCCGGTCTCCGCCCCGAAATGATCACGTCCACCATGGGTGTTCCCGCGTCACCACGCATGCTTGCCCGGTGAGGCGGGAGAACGCCTGCTGGTGGCCGCCGCCGCGCCCCGCAGACGGGCATCAGCGCGTCAGCCCTGCTGCGCCCGGTACAGCGGCTGGGCCTCCTGCGCCGGCGCGCCGACCCGCGTGTGCTGGTGCGCCTGCCCGAGCCAGCCGCCGACGTCGTCCCCGTGGTCGCGTCGGTCGGCGCGAGGAGCCTCGTCCTCGTCGCGGCCGGCCTCCCGCTCGTGCGCGGCGACCTTGCGCCGCAGGTACTCGATCTCCTCTCGCCGCTCGCGGGAGCGCCGCACATCCGCCCGCAGCGCGAGGATCCCGAGGAGCCCGATCAGCCCGGTGCCGATGCCGGCGGCGAAGACACCCCACAGCGGGAGCTCCAGGTCGACGTCGAAAGCGCTGACCGCCACCTGGCCGCCACCTTCCAGGACGGCGACGACGAGCGCTGCGGCAGCGACGGCCAGCAACAGCAGTCCGAGCACGATCATGGGCAGGTCCTCCGTATCTCGGCCGGTCGACTACACATCTCTTCCCGGCGGGACATCCGGGCAAACCCGGACGGGTTGGTCGCCGGTGCTGATCTGTGCCGCTCGCTGGTCGGTCAGCCCGGACGCATGACGTCGAGGTCGACGTCGCCGTCGATGCCGTCGACGTCGGCGAAGATGTTCACCTGCCACACCCGCCACCGTTCGTCGGTGGGGCGGCGAAGGAAGCGGAAGTCCCAGAGGTCGCGGTCCAGCCCGTCCCGCACCGGATAGAGCGATTCCCAGTCGGGCCGGACGTAGAACAGCAGGTCGCGCCCCCACGCCTCCTCGACCAGGTCGACGAACGCCTGGACCTGGTGGGCGACCTCGTCGGCGGGTGGCCGCTCGCTGCAGTTGCCGCTCAGCTCCAGGTCGATGGCCGGCGGGAGGGCGTCGTCGTCCGGCGGCGCGACGCGCAGGAAGTTGCGGGCCTGCGCCTCGCCGGGCGCGCAGAGGGTGAAGAAGTGGTAGGCGCCGCGCTCGATGCCCGCCCGGGCCGCTCCGTCCCAGTTCGCCACGAACCAGTCGTCCACCCAGCCCTGGCCCTCGCTGGCCTTGATGTACGCGAACTCGATGTCGTCGCCGGCGACGAGGTCCCAGTCGATGCGGTCCTGGTGCGCCGAGACGTCGATACCGAACCGCTCGCCGTCGTCGAGCCCGGGCCGCCAGTGAGGAACGAACACGAACCAGAACACCGCCGCGGCCACGGCCAGCACGCCCAACGCTGCCAGCAGACCGACGATGACGCGTCGTCGACGGCGCACGGCTCCGCTCCCTCCCTGGACCTGTCGTCGCGCCACTCTAAGGGGTGGGAGGGGCCCGGCGGCGCTACGCCGGCTCGTCGCCGAGATAGTGGTAGGTACGTTCCCAGTCCGCGTAGAGGGCGGCGAGACGAGGGTCGGCGGCGGCCAGCGGGACGAGGTAGCGGCGGGTCTCCGCATAGTACGAGCGTTGCTTGGCCGGCCGGGGGTGGGTGTCCAGGTGCTGCACGTTGCTGTAGCGGTCGGCCAGCTTCAGCCGCAGCGCGTCCAGGGGCAACTCCCGCAGCCCGTGCAGGTAGCGGTGCCGTGCGGTGCCCGGCTCGTCGTCGGCGGCGGGGGCCGGCATGGTGACGTGACCGACGAGCTCGGCCACCCGTGGCCCGAACTCGTCGGCGACGTCGGTGAGCGTCGCCGGGGTGTCCTCGACGACGTCGTGCAGTAGCGCGGCGACCAGCAGGTCGGTGTCGGTCACGGCGAGCTCGTCGGCGAGGATCTCCGCCACCTCGAGCAGATGCCACGGGTAAGGCTCGCCGGCGGGCCGGGTCTGGCCGGCGTGGCGCTCCGCGGCGAACGCGTACGCCGCGGCCAGCCGGTCGAGCTGCTCGGCGGACAGGCGTCCGGCCAGGGCGGACCGGGCATCTTCCCAGGACCGCCAGCCACCGAACGTCCTCAGGTCGGACACGTCACTCACTCCTCATCGCCCGCGGATCTCGCTCCGGCACGAGCGTAGGTGCCCGCGGGCTCCCGCCTGTGACGCGGTCAGGCCTGCGGTTCCGGCGCGAGGTAGGCGGCCGCCTGCAGCCGGAACAGCTCGGCGTAGTGGCCGTCACGGGCCATCAGTTCGTCGTGCGAGCCGTGTTCGGTCACCCGGCCGCCGTCAAGCACGTAGATGCGATCGGCGGTGCGGACGGTGGAGAAGCGGTGCGAGATGAACAGCACCGTCCGCCCGCCCAGCAGTTCACGCAGCGACTGGAACAGCGCGTGTTCGGCCCGCGGGTCCAGCGAGGCGGACGGCTCGTCGAGGATGACGAAGGGCGCGTCACGGAAGAACGCGCGGGCCAGCGCCACCCGCTGCCATTGCCCGACGGAGAGATCGCGGCCCCCGGTGAACATCTTCGACAGGTAGGTGTCCCAGCCGTGCGGCAGGCCGTCGACGACGGTGTCGATACCGGCCCGGCGGGCGGCCGCGGCGATGGCCGCGTCGTCGTCGATACGGTCGACCTGGCCGAGGCCGACGTTGTCGCGGGCGGTCAGGTGGTAGCGGACGAAGTCCTGGAACACCACCGCCACCGAACGCCGCAGGCCGTCGCGCGCGTAGCCGGACACGTCGACGCCGTCCCAGCGCACGGTGCCGGCGTCCGGCTCGTACAGCGCCGCGAGCAGCTTGGCCAGTGTGGTCTTGCCGGAGCCGTTCTCGCCGACCAGAGCCACGATCTCACCGACGTTCAGGCGGATGGAGATGTCGTCGAGCGCGGGCGCGGTGCTGCCGGGGTACGTGAACGTCAGCCCGTCGGCGGCGAGGGTGCGGAACGACGACGGCGCGGGCGCACCCGCCTCCGCGGCCTCGGCCGCCGGGCGCATGGCGACGAAGCCGGCGAGGTCGTCGAGGAACAGACCGGACTCGAAGATCTGCTGCGCACCCCGGAACACGGTGTTGACCTGCGCGGCGAGCAGTCGGATCGCGATGATGGCCGCGCCCGCCTCGGCCAGGGTGACCCGCCCCCGCCCGATCAGCCACACCAGCGCCAGCAGTGTCGCGGCCAGGAATGCCGCCGACGCGAGGTTGCCGGCCACGGCGACGCGGGTGCGCCGGCGCAGGTGGTCGCGCAGGTCGCTGGTGTACTCGGTGTAGACCGCGTCGAAGCGTTGCCGCAGCGCGTCGGCGAGCCCGTACGCGCGGACCTCTTTCGCCTCGTCGCGGCCGGTCTGCACCATGCCGAGGTAGTGGCGCAGCCGTAGCCGAGGGGTCTGGGCGACGGCGAAGTCGAATTCGAGCCGGCTCTCGCGACGCGAGCTGAAGAACAGTGGCAACCCGGCGAGCAGGAGCAGCGGCAGCAGCGCCGGCTCGAGGCTGACGATGGCGATGGACAGCCCGACCGTCCCGGCGACGCCGCCGGCCAGCCCGATCAGGCCCTGGGTCAGCTGATACGGGCGGCTCAGCGCGTTGGTCTGGACCCGCTGCAGGCGGTCGTAGAAGCCCGGCGACTCGAACGCGCGCAGCCCGACCGCCCCGGCGACGTCGAGCATCTGCTGCCAGGTGGAACGCATCACCAGCTCGGACAGCAGCCGCTGCTGGTTGGTCTGCACCGCCGCAGAGACCGCGACCAGCGCCGTCACCCCGGCCAGCAGCAGGATCGGTGCCACGACGCGCTCGGTTCCCGCGTCGCCCGACGTGACGTCGAGGATGGCGTCGAGGACGAGCTTGACGATGAGCACCTGGGCTGCCACCACGGCGGCGCCCAGCAACTGCAGCGACGCGGTGACGAGGAACGCGCGCCGGTCGGCTGCCCACGACAGCCGGACGCTGTGCCCGATCAGCCGGCGCAGACGCTGGACCGAGCGCCGCTGCCGGCGAGCCGAGGCGGCCAGGCCGACGTAGTCGTCGCTGGCGGGCACGTCGTCACCGGCAGGTGTAGCGTCCCCGGCCGGCCGGGCGTTTCCGGCCGCCCGCTCGTCGTCGGTGCTGTGCGTGCGACGGTGGCGGCTCACGGCGCTGCCGCCTGGGCTTCGACGGCGCGCAGGTACGTCTCGAGTGCTTCGCGGTCGGCCGGTTGGCGAGCCGCCGGAGGGCCGGAGCGGGAGCCCGTCAGGCCGACGCGCTCGGTCAGTCCGCGCAGGCCGCGGCTGCCCACCGCGGTGAGGGTGCGCCCACCCGTGGGCCGCACGGAGCGGGCGACGAGCCGGGGGAGCGAGGCGTCCTGGCGCAGCCGCGGTACCGGCTGTAGGCGGTCAACCGTGCCGGTGACCAGCCGGAATCCGTGGGAGATGCCGAGGCGTTCGGCCAGGTCGTCCGGCAGCGGCGTGCCGAGCAGCGCCCGAGCCCGGGAGAGCACCAACGCCACGGCGGGCCCGGCGCCCCACTCCTTGGCCCGCGCGACGACGTCGTCCCACCCCTCGATGCGACGGGCCAGCTGGTCGGCGTCGAGCAGCCAGAGCATCTTGTGCGCGCCGGTCAGCGCGGCGTGCAGGCACACGTGGACCAGGGAGTCGGCGGCGTCGAGGGTCCAGGTGTCCGACCCCGCCACCGGTACGGTGCGCCGGCGGCCGAGCAGCTGGTCGGTGTCGACCGAGAAACGGCGCCGGGTGGGCGACATGTTGATCAGCGACCAGTGCAGGTCGACCAGCACCCCGGTGGGGCTGACGAGGTGCATCTCGCCGGGCGTGTTGACATTGCGGAGCATGTCCCGGAAGTCCACGACCTGCCAGTCCGCGTCGAGCAGCCGGCCAGCGGCCTCGCGCAGGGCGCCCGGCGACACCAGGATGTCGACGTCGGTGTACGACCGCAGGCCGGGAGCCGGATGGGCGTGTTCGGAGAGCACCGGGCCTTTGACGGTGGCCCACGGCAGCTCACCGAACGTCGCGGACAGCTGGTCGAGGACGATGCCCGCGGTCAGGTGGCGGATCATGGCGGCGTCGCGGTCGGGCTTCAGGACGGCGGCGAGGTCGGGATCGTCGTCGCGCAGCAGCACATGCGCGAGCGGGGCGACCCGGTGGTACCGGGCGGCGTCGGCGAAATCGCGACGCACCGGCTGCGCGGCGGGAAGCGACGGCGTGGTGCCGCGGCATACGTCCACGACCGCCGCGGGCACCTGATGGCGACGGCGCGGTCTCCCGTCGCCAGCCCTGGTGCGCATCGACCCCGCCATGTGGCCCCCCACGCGAGTTGATCGCCGCACAACCCCCAGCTGCCGGCAGATGCCTCATCGTAGACCGGGTTCGCGAATCAGGACAGTCGAGACCATATGCTCACGGTGTGCGCTGGCCTGGGGGGAAGCGGCGCCGTGCCGTCATCGCGGCCGCGGTGCTGCTGGTGGTGCTCGCCGTCGAGGCGCGGCTGTTCGTGTTCCCGCCCACCGACACTCCGACGCGGGCCGACGCGATCGTCGTCTTCGCCGGACCGGGTGAACGCACCGCGTACGGCTGGGACCTCGCCCGCGCCGGCCTGGCGCCGGCCGTCGTCGTCTCGATCCACGATCCCCGCCGCTGCGAACCGCTGGACGACTCGCCCGAGGAGATCTGCGTGGTGCCGTCGCCGCCGACCACCCGGGGTGAGGCGAGGATGCTCGCCGACCTCGCCCGCGAGCGCGGCTGGGACCACGTCGTCGTCGTGACGGCGGCGAGCCAGAGCCGGCGTGCACGGCTACGCATCGAGCGCTGCTACGACGGTGAACTCGAGATGGTCGCCGTTCGCGAGGACGGGCCGTTCCAGCAGCTCTACCGTGTCGTCTACGAGAACGGCGCCCTGCTCAAGGCCCTGCTCGTCGAGCGTGGCTGCTGATTGGACTGAGCGCGAAGCCGGTAGGCCCTGTCGTCACGCGGTCTGTTTGGCGGTGGCGCAGCGGGTGTGCTCGCTGGTCAGGGCGGTGGGTGTGAGGTCGTTGTGCGTGGTGTCGGCGTGGTTGGGCGGGTCGATCCAGCGGATCTCGGTGAGGCCGCCGTGGCCGTGGATGCGTTCGATGTCGTCGATGGTGTCGTAGACGGCGATGGACTGGATGTCCGAGCAGCACCAGGCGAGGGTGACGCGGCCGCTGGGGTATTGGGTGCCGTAGGCGACCAGGCCGGTTCCGGAGATTCCGGTGAGGTCGTAGCGGCGGTGTAGGGCGAAGCGGTGTGGGAGGTGAGCGGGCTGGCTCATGGAGTCCTCGTTCCCCGTGTCGTGATCAGGCGTGGCGGCCGGGTGATGCGTCCGACCGGCCGCCACGCCGGTCTGTGGTGTCGGCGGCCCGGGCGGGTTCCCCTCCATCACCGACCCTGGCCGACCGCGTTTCGCTATAAAAGGTGTCACCAGAGTGACACCGACCGAATCCACGTGGGGCGTCACTGCGGAACGTGTGACACTGAGAAACATGTGCGCGTGGCCGGCGGCTGCGTGGGCGCAGCGCATCCGAACCGAGCGGTGGGCGGGCGGCTGGGAGCAAGCTGCCGCGGTGCGCAGCCGGCGATCACACGCCGCGCGAAACTGACCATGTACAGCGTCGATGGGTGCTGCATGTACCGGCGACGCCCAAGCTGTCCGGCACTACTCGCTCCCGGGTGCCTCCGGCGCCTAGGCGCCGATCCCGTGACATTGAGGCCATGACTGTGACGGGGACGGGCGCCCTGCAGATCTTGACAAGGCGGCGGCGTCGCGCGGCTCCGGGACTATCGTGATCAGCTCGAGGGGCCTGGCACAGGCCTGCCGGACGGACCGAGGAGGCAGCAGTGGAGAAGCCGGAACTGCGCGTGACATCGGTGACGATCGGGACCTCGCAGCCGCGTGAGCTGGCGCGGTTCTACTCGAGGCTGCTCGACTGGCCGGTGACGGCTGACGCGGGCCCGGCGCCGGACGACCCACCGGAAGCCGGGTGGACACAGGTGCGGCCGCCGGACGGAGTGGGCGGTCCGACGCTGAGCTTCGAGTTCGAACGGCATTTCACCCGGCCAGTGTGGCCCGCTGTGGACGGGCACCAGACGGCATCGCAGCACCTGGACATCCATGTCCAGGATCTCGCCGCGGCGACGGAGTGGGCGGTGTCCTGCGGCGCGGAGCTGGCCGACTTCCAGCCGCAGCAGGACGTCAGGGTGCTCTTCGACCCCGACGGCCACCCGTTCTGCTTGTTCGTGTAGCGGCTCTCGGCGGTCCGTGGGTCGACTGCGGCGATTTGCGCAGGTACATTCCTCGTGGGGCTTTGTTCCGGGCGGGGGGTCCGGAATTTCGAGGGCCTTCATGCCTTGGGGGGCAGTATGCGCGTTCTCGTGACGGGCGACCGCGGCTACATCGGCGCCGTCCTCGTTCCGTTTTTCCGCCGGCACGGTCATGACGTCGCGGGACTGGACGCCGGCTGGTACGACGGCTGCGATTTCGGCGACCTGCCGCCCGACGGCGCCAGCCGCTCCGGCGACGTACGAGACGTGACTCCGGCCGATCTCGCGGGGTTCGACGCGGTCGTGCACCTGGCGGCCATCTCGAACGATCCGATCGGGCATCTCAACCCGGCCGCCACCCTCGCGGTCAACGCGACTGCCCCGGTCCATCTCGCGCGCGTCGCCAAGCAGGCCGGCGTGCCGCGCTTCCTGTTCTCCTCGTCCTGCTCGCTGTACGGCGCCGCTGGCAGTGCCGCCGTCGACGAGGAGGCGCCGTTCAACCCGGTGACGCCGTACGGCGAGAGCAAGGTGGTGGCCGAGCGGGAGCTGTCGAAGCTCGCCGACGACGACTTCAGCCCGACCTACCTGCGCAACGCGACGGCGTACGGCTCGTCGCCGCGGCTGCGGGCGGACATCGTGGTGAACAACCTCACCGGCACCGCGCACACCCGCGGCGAGGTGCGGCTGCAGAGCGACGGCACGCCGTGGCGGCCGCTGGTGCACATCGAGGACATCTCGCGCGCGTTCCTCGCTGCCCTGGAGGCGCCCCGCGAGGTCGTGCACGACCAAGCGTTCAACGTCGGTCGCGACGAGGACGTCATGCAGATCCGCGACATCGCCGTCCAGGTGTCCGAGATCGTCGGCGTGCCGGTCACGTTCGCCAAAGACGCCGGCCCCGACCAGCGCGACTACAAGGTCGACTTCACCAAGATCCACGACGTGCTGCCGGCGTTCGTGCCGGCGTGGACCGTCCCGGACGGCATCCGCGAGCTGGCCGCGGACTTCCAGCGGGTCGGCCTGACCGCCGACCATTTCGAGGGGCCGCGGTTCGTCCGGCTGGCCCGCATCCGCGAGCTGATCGACGCCGGCCGGCTCGACGACGAGCTGCGGCTGCAGCAGGTGGCGGAGGTCTCGCGATGACGACACCCACCTGCCGGCTGTGCTCGGCCGAGCTGACCCACACGTTCGTCGACCTGGGCATGTCGCCACCGTGCGAGGCGATCCTCGAGGCCGGCCAGCTCGACCAGGGCGAGACCTTCTATCCGCTGCACGTGCGAGTGTGCCCGCAGTGCCTGCTGGTGCAGCTGCCGGCGTACATCCCGGCCGAGGACATCTTCAGCCACTACGCGTACTTCTCCTCCTACAGCGACTCGTGGGTGGCGCACGCGCGGGCGTTCGTCGACGGTGCCATGTCGCGGCTGGGCCTCGGTGCCGGCTCGTTCGTCGTCGAGGTGGCCAGCAACGACGGCTACCTGCTGCAGCACGTGGTCGAGCGGGGCATCCGGTGCCTGGGCATCGAGCCGGCCGCGAACGTCGCGCAGGCGGCCGTGGACAAGGGCATCCCGACCGAGGTGTTCTTCCTGGGCGAGGAGACCGGCGCGGACGCCGCCACCAGGCACGGGCGGGCCGACCTCGTCGTCGCCAACAACGTCTTCGCGCACGTGCCGGACATCGTCGACTTCGCCAAGGGCCTGCGCGCCCTGGTGGCCGACGACGGGTTCGTCAGCATCGAGATCCCGCACCTGCTGCGGCTGGTCGAGGGGCGCGAGTACGACACCATCTATCACGAGCACTACTCGTACCTGTCGTTGCTGACGACGTCGAGGGTGCTGGCCGCCGCCGGCCTCACCGTCGTCGACGTCGACGAGCTGCCCACCCATGGCGGTTCGCTGCGCACATGGTCGACGCCGACGGACTCCGCAGGAGAGCCGAGCGCCGCGGTTGCGAAGGTTCTGGCCGACGAGGCCGCGGCCGGGCTGCACACCCTCGACGGACACGCCGGCTTCAGCACCGCGGTCGCCGAGGTCCGCAACGACCTCGTCGAATTCCTCGTCGAGTGCCATCGCAAGGGCGCGACGGTGGCCGGCTACGGCGCACCGGGCAAGGGCAACACGCTGCTCAACCACTGCGGCATCCGTGCGGACCTGTTGCCGTTCACCGTCGACCGCAACCCGTTCAAGCACGGCAAGTTCCTGCCCGGCACGCACATCCCGGTGCATCCGGTGGAGCGGCTGGCCGAGGAGAAGCCCGACTACGTGCTGATCCTGCCGTGGAATCTGCGCACCGAGATCGCCGCGCAGCTGGAGTACGTCCGCTCATGGGGCGGGCGGTTGGTGGTGCCGCTGCCGGCACTGGAAGTGTTCTGAACCAACGGGTGCCGGGGGGCGACCATGAAGGTTGTGCTGTTCTGCGGAGGGTACGGGCTGCGCATGCGCAGCGGGGTGGACTCCGCGCCCAAACCGATGATGACGATCGGCGACCGCCCGGTCCTGTGGCACGTGATGCGCTACTACGCGCACTTCGGGCACACCGAGTTCATCCTGTGCCTGGGCTACGGAGCGCGGTCGGTCAAGGACTACTTCCTGGACTACCGGGAGACCGCGTCCAACGACTTCGTCCTGTCCAAGGGCGGGCGCAGCGTCGAACTGCTCGGCTCCGACATCAGCGACTGGCGCATCACGTTCGTCGACACCGGCCTGGACTCCGAGATCGGTGAGCGGCTGCGCCGCGTCCGCCAGTACCTCGGGGACGACGAGGTGTTCCTCGCCAACTACGGTGACGTGCTCACCGACGCGCCGATGGACGGTATCGTCCAGCGCTTCCTCGGCACCGACGACGTCGGCAGCATGCTGGTGGTCAAGCCGCGCAACTCCTTCCACGTCGTCGACGTCGACGCGGACTCCAAGGTGACCGGGTTCCTGCCGGCCGAGGACATGGCGCTGCGCATCAACGGCGGGTACTTCGTGCTGCGCCAGAGCATCTTCGACTACCTCGAACCGGGCGACGACCTCGTCATGCACGGGTGCGTCCGGGCCGCGAAAGAGGGCCGGATGGCGGCTGTTCCCTACGATGGCTTCTGGGCACCGATGGACACTCTCAAGGAGCGCGCGATGCTCGAGGACCTGCACGCCAAGGGCACCGCACCGTGGGAGCTGTGGCGGTCCGGCCGATGATCGACCTGGCGCTGCCGCCCGGCCGGCTGCAGGTGCTCTGTGTCGGCGCGCACCCGGACGACATCGAGATCGGCTGCGGCGGCACCCTGCTCACGCTGGCCGCGGCCCGCGAGGTCAGCGCCACCGCCGTCGTGCTCACGGGCGCCGGCGACCGGCACGACGAGGCCCTGAAGTCCACCGGGCGGTTCCTCCCCGGCGCCGCCGTCGACGTCCGCGTCATCGGCTTGCGCGACGGCCGGTTGCCGGCCCACTGGGACGAGGTCAAGGACGCCCTGGAGGCCGTCGCCCGCGACGTCCGCCCGGACGTCGTCTTCGCCCCTCGCCGCGACGACGCCCACCAGGACCACCGGCTGCTGGCCGAGCTTGTTCCCACGGTGTGGCGTGATGCGCTGGTCCTGGGTTACGAGATCCCCAAGTGGGACGGCGACCTCGGTACCGTCACCCACTACGTCCCCGTGCCGCCCGAGCTCGCCCGGCGCAAGGCCGAACTGCTCGACGAGTGCTTCCCCTCCCAAACCGGCCGCGACTGGTGGGACGACGAGACTTTCCTCAGCCTGATGCGGCTGCGCGGCGTGGAGTGCCGGTCCCGCTATGCCGAGGGCTTCACCGTGACGAAGGCGCGGCTGGCGTTCTGACGTCGGGCTCGGCAGCACTCGGCCGACCTTGTCAGTGAGCGGGATTAAAGTAGTTCGCATGTTCGAGAAAGCACTCCTGGGTGCTGATACGTACCTGGCTCAGGATCCGCGGACCGGCGCGTGGGTCACGTACGACCCGTGGGAGCTTCCCGACGACGGCATGCTCGCCTGCGGCGTGCTCCCCGACGGTCTGCTGGACGGCCTCGACTTGCCTGACGACGCTCCACCCGGCAGCGTGTCGCTGGAGGCGACGCCGACAGGGCCGGGGCTGGCTGCCCGCCTGGCGGAGGTAGAGCTGACCGCGGCGTCGACCTATGACGTGGTGGAAGCGGCCGGCGCGTGGGCTCGGCTCGCGTCCTGGGTGGCTGCCGGTCAGGCCGCCGCATTGGCGGAGCTGACGGGCCGGCCGGAATTGCGGCCCGGCGAGTCCGGGTACCGGTCGGTGAACCCGGTCACGAACGCCGCGCTGGAAGTCGCCGCCCGCACTGTGACGACCACCCGGCAGGCCGAGAACCAGGTCGGGCACGCTGTGCAGCTGGTGGAAGACTTCCCGGCCACCTGGGCCGCGCTGAGCGCTGGATTGATCGACGAGCGCCGTGCGAGGTTGATCACCGGTGAGCTGGGTACGCACGATGTTGCGATCCGGCGTCGAGTCGAGGCCGCGGTGCTGCCCGCGGCGCCCGATCTGGACACGGTCGCGCTGCGGCGCCGGATAGTTCAGCTGCTGCACCAGCTCGCCCCGGCCACGGCCGAGCAGAGGTGCCAGGAGGCGCGGGAGCGTCGCGACGTCACGCTGACTCCGGCTCCGGACGCGATGGCGCATCTGGAGGCGTACCTGCCTGCCGAGGACGCGATCGCGGTGAGGAAGGTCCTGGACGCCGCGGCGGACACCCTCCAGCGCCTCGACACCGCGGGCGAACGTCAGCGCCGCACCGCAGGCCAACGGCGCGCGGACGCTTTGGCGGCCATGGCCTGGCAGGCCCTGAACACCCAGCAGATCGGCGGGGCCGGCCACCGGCTTGGCTGCGCGTGCACTTGTGGCCGCGCGCATGACGAAGCCGCCGGGCCGCCCGATGGCGAGGCGCTGTCCTCCACCGCACCGCCGCCCATCCCGCTCGCCTCGGCACACGGGCGTCCGGTCGCTGTGCAGCTCACGTTCCCCTTCCGTGCCCTGGTCGGGCTCAGCGACGAACCGGCCGAGCTGGCCGGGTACGGCCCCATCCCCGCCCAGGTCGCCCGGCACCTGGCCGCGGTTGGCATCTGGCAATGGGTCGGTACCGACCCGGTCAGCGGTCACCTCGTCGATCACGGCGCCGGCCGATACCGTCCGACGCAGGCACTGATCGACCACGTGGTCCTGCGCGATCGGACCTGCCGCGCAGTGGGATGTCACCGGCCGGCGATCCATTGCGACATCGACCATCGTGTCGCTCACGGTGCCGGCGGGCCGACCAATGCGTGCAACTGCCAGCCGCTGTGCCGGCTGCATCACCTGCTCAAACATCGCGGCGGCTGGCGGGTCGATCGCCTGCCTTCCGGCGCCACGGCCTGGCTCAGCCCGACCGGCCACCGATACCTGAAGCCACCCGAACCCATCGGTCCCACCACCGCGAAACCACCCGATCCCGGCGACCAACCACCGTTCTGACCGTCACCGCTGCTGGTCGTGTGCCGAGCGCTTCCAGAGGGCCATCAGCGGCGTGGCGACGTACTTGTCACCGGGTGCCGCGACCTGCAGGACCCGCTCGTGCGGCGACTCGTGGTCCAGCCGCCACAGCGCCCCGATCGCTCCTGTCACGACGAAGACCACACCGACGAAGGTGGCGAAGGAGAAGGAGTCAAAGGTCGCGCTCACCAGCAGGCTCACCGGCAGCGTGACGGCAAGAGCCTGGGCCAGGTGCCGGGTCTCCTGGTCAGCTCCGCGCAGCCGGACACTGCGGGCGACGAAGTACGGAGCGAGCAGGAAGATCACCAGTCCGGCGACGCCGACCACGCCGCCGGCCAGAAGCGTCATGTAGAGCTGGTTGTCCAGCAAGATGTACTGCTCCGGGAGGACGGTCCCGGCGCCGCGCCCGAACCACGGGCGCAGCGACCACAGGTCCATCACGTAGTCGGTGCGGGCGATCCGATCCTGGATGCTGGGGTCGTCGTCGGCGTTCGAGAACAGCGACCGGATGGTTCCCAGCACACCGGGCTGGACGACGCTGAACGCGGCAGTGGCGATCACCGCGATGACCGCGGCGTTGTAGCGCTGCCGCCACGGCCATACCGTCGCCAGCAATACCAGGCCCAAGGTGACGGCGAGGGTGGCCGAGCGGGACAGCGAGAACGGGATGGCCGACGCGATCAGCGCCACCGCGGCCCAGCGCCACTGCCGCTGCCGACGTCCGGCGGCGAACAACGCATAGTGGAGTGCCAGCGGCAACACCATGGACAGAACGACGCCGAACTCGATGTAGTGTGTCGCGGTCGACGCCACCCGGGCGAATCCAGGTCCGCCTCGTTCGCCGATGCCGATGAGTTCGGCGTTGTTGCTCAGCCCTGGAAGCCGCAGGTAGCGCGTGAGGTCCGCGATGCCGAGGAACTGCAAGATGCCGATCAGCGCCATGACCGTGGTGAGGCCGACCAGCACTAGGAGGAAGCGGTCCAGCTGTGCACGGGTCGGTATGCCATCGGCGATGGCAAGGGTCAAACCCGCCATCGCGATGGTTAAGATCATCCACCGGTCGGCGCTGCTGGCTTCGATACCTGGCAGGCCGCGGTCGAATCCAACGGCGTAGCCGAACAGTTGCACGGCCACGTACAGGGCAACGATCCAGCGAATCGGCTGCCGAGCGCCGGGAATCTGTCCGCGCAACGCCGACAGCGCCCAGATGAAAGCCAGCAGGATGCCGAGTGCCACGGTCGGCCGGCCCACCGCGCCCATGCCGCCGATGACCAGCCGGGCCGGGATCAGGAACTGCAGTGCGAGGAAGGCGATCAGCACGGTGAGGGTGGTGATCGGCTTGAGCAATGCTGGTTCCCGCACGCTGCGGGCGTTTCGGAGGCTGTCAGGTTCGACGAGCAGGGCCGGCCGCCAAGTGGATACTCTGGCCCGGCGCTTGCTCGCCGCCGGAGCGGCCGGTGGGGCCGCGCTCATCAGCGCCGCGCCGCACCTGACGATGTCGGTGCGCCGACATCGGCATCGACATCAACGGTCGACAGCTCGGTGGTGGCGTCGTCGGATGCTGTCGAACCGAACGCTTCAACGTGCTCGTCGTGCGGCAGCCTCTCGCCCTGTGGGCCGATCCAGCCAGGGCGCCGCGATATCTCGGATTCGACGTTCTCGTTCGGCGAGGGCTGCTGCCGAAGACTGTCGGCACGGCGGCGCGCGGCCGCTTGACGCTGGGACTTCGCCCGCGACTTGCCGCGCCGGGGAAGGTCGGTTCCGTCCCGGCCAGTGTCTACGCGACGGACCGCTCGCTGGACTGTGGCTGGCGCGGCGTCGTCAACGTTGACCGGCTCAGTGGCGCCTCTGTCCGCGGCTGGTCGGCGGTTCCCTGAGGAGCGCTTCGCGCGGGCGCGCCGCCACAGTCCGACTATGTCGTCGAACAGCACCGCCACCAGCAAGGACAGTCCGCCTCCAAGCACGGCTACTACCGCTTGGACCCGCACAGACCCGGTGTCGACAACCGCGGTGACCGCCGGCGGCTCCAGGACCGAGAGCGTGAACTGCGCCTCGGCGGGCAGGCCCGCCTCGGTCTGCCTGGTGGCGAGTTCCTGTGCGGCCAGGTCGAGCACCGCTTGGCCGGTTCCGACGGCGACCTCCGGGGTGTCCGCCCGGACCGACATCTGCAGGATGGTGCTGCGCGATGCAACGCCGATCTCGAAGGCGGGCGACAGGCCTTGCTCGGCCACGGTCCGTCGAGTGTCGACGCTGTTCAGGACGATGCCCAGGGCCTCGTTGGCGTTGGTCAGGCTGCCGTATGGGTTGGCCAATTCCGCCTCGGCTCGAGGTGGGGTGATCATGGCGCCGGCCTGAGCCTCGTACTCGGGCGCGACGCGATCCCCCATCGTGAGGGCGGCGAAGCCGGTGAGCGCGAGGAGTGGCAGAAGGACGTACCACCTGCGCAGCGCAGCAAGTGTGATTCGCCAGACGTCCACCGATGCCCCCCAGCACGTGCACCACCTCATGACGAGGTTTGGTCCAATGGTAGGCCGGTGTGGCAGATGCGCAAAGTGGAACAGTCGCGCTAACCGGCATTGTCGGACATACTTGCCCTGTCTGTTCTCAGTGGGGGGCCACGTGGGGGGAATTCGGCTGTGCCTTGCCGGCGCGTCGATCGGCAACGGCAACCGAGGTGTCGAGGCGCTCGGCCGTTCGGTCATCGATGTCATCGACGCTGTCGCGCCGGGTTCGCGGATATCGGCGTTCGACGACGGCTGGGGCGTACGGCGCGACGCGTCCGGGCGCTACCCGTCGACCGATCTGGAGTACGTCGGCGTGCGGTTGTCGCGGCGCTGGCACCGGCCGGAGAGCTGGACGCAGATCAGGGTGGCGCAGGCGCTCGGCGGGCTGGGCAACCCGGTGGCCGGGCGGATCGCGCGGTCGGACGCCGTCATCGACATCAGCGGTGGCGACAGCTTCACCGACATGTACGGCCCGGTACGGCTGCAGTCCATCGCGGCGCCGAAGCTGGCCGCGCTGCGGGCGGGCCGGCCGCTGGTGCTCCTGCCGCAGACCTACGGCCCGTTCTCGACGACCGACGGGCGGGCGCTGGCCGGGCGGCTGGTGCGCTCCGCCGCGCTCGCCTATGCGCGAGATCCCAGGTCGTATCAGCGGCTGCTGGAGCTGGCCGGACCGGACGCCGACACGGCCCGGTTGCGCGACGGCGTCGATGTGGCGTTCGCGCTGCGGCCGCGCCGCCCGGATGCCCAGGTGGCCGATGCGGTCGAGGCGGCCACCGACGGTGAGGTCGTCGCCGGGGTCAACGTGAGCGGCCTGCTGCGTGACGCGGCAGGGCGGGAGCGTTTCGGGCTGGCCGGCGACTACATCGCGACCATGACCGGCCTGGTGCGCGCGTTGATCGACGAGGGCGCCCGCGTGCTGCTGGTCCCGCACGTGCAGGTGCCGGGCGGGCAGGGTGAGAGCGACATCGCCGCCATCGACGAGGTCGTGGCCGCGCTGCCGGCCGTCCAACGCTCGCGCGCCACCGTCGTCCCATCCGAGCTGGACGCCGCGGAGCTGAAGTGGTGCATCGCGCGATGCGACTGGTTCACCGGCAGCCGGATGCACGCCACCATCGGAGCGTTGTCGTCGCAGGTGCCGGCGTTCGGCTACGCGTACAGCGACAAGACCCGGGGCGTCTTCGAGACGTGCGGCATGGGTGAGCACGTGGGCGACGCCCGCGAGGTGGCCGGTCCGGCCGCCGTCGAGGCGATGACGGCGTCCTTCGCAGCCCGTGACGTGTCCCGCACCCGGCTCGGCGAGACGGTGCCCGGTGTCGTCGACCGAGCCCGCGGGCAGCTCGCCGACATCGCCGACGAGATCCGGCGCTGGCGCGACGACCCGGCCGGCCACGGGGCGATCGCATGACCGCCCGGGTCAAGTCCATCCAGGACGTCGTCGACGCCCACCTGTGCACCGGCTGCGGCACGTGCGCCTACCTGGCACCGGACGCGCTGCGGATGGCCGACGTCGCGGACACCGGCCGGCGCCCGCTCCCGATCGCCAGCGTCAACGGCCGGGTCGCCGGGGACGCGCTGGCGGCCTGCCCGGGCGCGCGCCTGGGCCACGAACCCGCGGCGTTGGACGGGGCACCGTTCGGCGGCGCGTGGGGTCCGGTTCTCGCGCTGTACGAGTGCTGGGCCACCGACCCCGAGGTCCGGCACCGCGGCTCATCGGGCGGTGTGATCAGCGCGCTCGCCGCGCACGCCGTGACGTCCGGCTCAGCGGCGGGGGTGCTGCAGGTGCAGGCGCGCGAGGACGCGCCGCTGGAGAACGAGACTGTCCTCAACCACAGCTATGCGGACATCGTGGGGGCGGCCGGCTCGCGATATTCGCCGGCCAGCCCGGGTGAGCGGTTGGACCTGGTCGAGGGCGGGGAAGGCCGCAGCGTTGTCGTCGGTAAGCCGTGCGACATCGCCGCGACGAAGCGGGCTACCGACCTGCGCCCGCTGCTGGCTGAGAAGCTCGCGCTGACCATCGGGATCTTCTGTGCCGGCACGCCGTCCACGCGCGGCACCGAGGAACTGGTTCGCCGGCTGGGTGCCGAGCCCGACGACGTCGTGCGGCTGGACTACCGCGGCGAAGGCTGGCCCGGCCGGTTCCGCATCCGCACCCGTGACGGGCGGACGCCGTCGTTCAGTTACGAGGAGTCGTGGGGCGAGACGCTGCAGAAGCACCGGCAGTGGCGGTGCATGATCTGCCCGGACCACACCAGCGAGTTCGCCGACCTCGCCGTCGGTGATCCCTGGTACCGGAAGGTGCGAGACGGCGAGCCGGGACGGTCGCTCGTCGTGGTGCGGACGGAGGCGGGCCGGCACGCGTTGGAAGCCGCACTGCGCGACGGCGCCGTCGAGGGCCATCCGATTCCGCTGGATCGACTGCCGCAGTCGCAGCCGAACCTGGCCTCGACCCGGGGAGCGGTGTGGGCGCGCGTGCTGACGATGCGCCTGGCCGGCCTGGCGGCGCCGGACTACTCCGGCCTGCCGTCGTTCCGGCTGTGGTTGCGGCTGGGCTGGCGGGCCAAGGTCAGCTCCGTCGGCGGGACGCTGCGGCGTATCAAGCGCAAGCGGCTGCGCGAGCCGGAGTCTCGTCAGCTGGAGGAGGTGGGCTGATGGGGCGGCGCGCCGACATCGTCATGATCACGTACAAGAGCGGCGGCTACCTGCACTTGAGCCTGCCGCGCCTGCTCGAGACCTGCGGCGAGGACGACCGTGTCTGGCTGTGGCACAACGGCGACGACGAGGAAACGCTCGAGGCGCTGCGGCCCTACCGCTCGGACCCCCGGGTCGAGCGGTTCCACCACAGCCGTGAGAACGTCCGGCTGCGGCCGCCCACCTGCTGGCTGTGGAGCGAGTCCACGGCCCGATTCGTGTCCAAGGTCGACGACGACTGCCTCGTCGCTCCCGGGTGGCTCGACACGTTCACCGCGGCGCACGAGGCCAATCCGGACTTCGGCGTCATCGGCAGCTGGCGGCACCCGGACGAGGACTTCTCGTTCGAGCGGGCGCGATGGAAGATACAGAAATTCCGCGGCGGCCACCAGCTGATGCGCAACCTCTGGGTCCAAGGCAGCGGGTACCTGATGCCGCGTGCGTTCGTCGACCGCCTGGGGCCGCTGGGCGAGACCGAGTCGTTCACCGGCTACTGCCTACGCGTGGCCCGGGCCGGCGGCGTCAACGGGTTCTACTACCCGTTCGTCCCCGAAGACCACATGGATGATCCACGATCGCCGCACACCCTGGTGCGCACCGACGCGGAGCTGGCAGCGCGGATGCCGCTGTCCGCGCAGGCCAACGGGGTGCGGACGGTGGACGACTGGCGCGCGCAACTGGTGCAGAGCGCGTACATCCTGCAGACGGCGTCGCTCAACCCGGACGCCTACCGCGGCTGGCGGCGCAAGGCCAAGAGCGTGCGTAACCGGGTCCGACGGTTGGCGGGGAGGCCGGCAACATGGTGAGTCCTGTGCTGGAGATACCGGAGGCCGTTGCCTCGGCCAGCGCTGGAACGGAGCCGGAGGTGGTCGTCGTCGCGGTCACCTACAACAGCGCGGCGATCGTCGAGTCCTTCCTCGGGTCGTTGCCCGCCGCGCTGAAGGGCATCGATTCGGCGCGCATCGTCGTCGTCGACAACGCGTCCGCCGACGGTACGCCGGACGTGGTGCGCGCGCTCGCGCCATGGGCCGTGGTCATCGACGCTGGAGCCAACCTCGGCTATGGCGCCGGCATCAATGTCGCCCTGCGCCAGGGCGTAGGAGCGCGTGGCGTACTCGTTCTCAACCCGGATGCCGTTCTTTCCGCCGGGGCAGTGCGTAGCCTGCTCGATCAGGTCTCCGAGCGCCACGAGTTCGGCATCGCCGTCCCGCGCATCGTCGACGCCAGCGGGAAGCTCAAGTTTTCGCTGCGCCGCGAGCCGACCTTGCTGCGTGCCGTGGGAGAGGCCGTCCTCGGCGGGCATCGAGCGGCACGGTTCCCCCGACTCGGCGACATGATCCGCGATCCTGAGTACTACGTCCACGGTGCCACCGCCGATTGGGCCACAGGCGCGGCGATGTTCATCTCACGCCGCACGCTGGATGCCGTCGGGTTGTGGGACGAGGGATTCTTCCTGTACTCCGAGGAGACCGACTACGCCCTGCGCGCTCGCGACGCCGGGTATCGGCTGACCTACGTGCCCGATGCCGTGGCGTCGCATCCGGGTGGCGACATGGAACGGTCACCCTGGTTGTGGAGCCTCGTGGCGGTGAACCGGACGAAGCTCTACCGCAAGCGGCACGGCCCGGTAGCGTCTGCGGCCTTCTGGTGCGTCGTGGTGGCCAACGAGGCGGTACGGGCGGCGCTGGGGCGGCCGACCAACCGGGCGGCGCTCCGTGCACTTCTGCGCGGCGGCGTTCTCTGAGCGAATGCTCGCGAAGGTCTACGCGTGAGGATGTGGAATCGAACAGGCGTCCGTAGGGTGAGGGCATGGTTGCAGAGCTCACCCCGCCGGCGCCCGAGTGGGCGGCGCTGCCGGTCGGGGGTGAGCTGGCGGGGGTGCTGGAGCGGGTCGATCCGGCCGCGTTGGGGGATTCGGGTGTCATCGATGTCGTGCTCGCCGCGGAGCGGCAGATCGCGCACCTGCGGGCGCTGCAGCTGCGCTCGATGGCGGAGCTGACCGGCCGGGGGAACTATGCGTCCTGCGGCGGACGCGACGGCGCTGGGTCGCCGCGGCACACTCATGACCCGGTGCGCGCCGCAGGGTCGGAACTGTCCGCGGCGCTGGCCTGGACACCCGGTCACGCCGACGTCCGGGTCGCGCTCGCGGTCGAGCTCGTCGAGGATCTCCCCGCCACCCTGGAGGCGCTCGACGCCGGCGCCATCGACGAGCGGCGCGCCGAGCTGATCGCGGCGAAGACCCGCGTGCTGGACCCGCCCGCCCGCCAGCGGATGCAGGCGCGGGTGCTGCCCACCGCCGGTGCCCGGACCCTGCGGCAGCTGTCGCGCAGCCTGGACCGGCTGGTCATCACCGCCGACCCGGACGCGGCCGAGACCCGCCGCCTGCAGGGCCGCGAGCAGCGGCGCGTGCAGCGCCCCGGCCCGTACGGTGACGCCGACTCCACCAGCATCATGAGCCTGACCGGCCCGGCCGAGGATCTGGCCGCCCTCTGGACCGCTCTGGACGCCGTCGCCCGCGCCGCCCGGGCCGACGACGATCCGCGCACTCTGGACCAGTTGCGCTTCGACCTCGCCACCGCCCTCGGCTGGACGGCGCTGGCCACCGGCCGCCTGGGCGGCTGCGGCACCCAGCACACCAGCGGGCAGCGACTGGGCACCCGGCAGGGCCGGCCCGCCACGGTGAACGTGACCATGCCGTTCGACACCCTCGCCGACGCCGGCGACGAGCCGGGCTGGCTGGACGGGCACGGCTGGATCACCGCACCGGCCGCTCGGCGCGACGGCATGAACTGCGCGCCGCGTGTGGACGCGCACGAGGGGAATCAACCACGCATGTCGCGCTCGGAACCCCTGTTCCGTCGACCCAACCAGCGGTACGCTGCGGGACGACCCTGGGGGGACCATGGCGATCTTGCGCATGCTCCGTGGACCGGCACGCCGTCTCAGTGAGTCATCGCGAAAACGCAAGCTAGAGACGTTGCGGTCCTGGATTCCGCAGGATTCAACTGTACTGCTGGTCGGCGCCAGCGATGCAGCCGGCGTGGGAACCGAGTCATTCGTAGAACGCGGCCTGGCGGGCCACGCACGGGTCGTTGCCCTCACCTATGAGCCGGTCGCAAAGCCGATCTTCGGGATGCCAACCGTTCGTGGTGACGGCCGGTACCTGCCATTTCGTGACGCATCGTTCGACTATGTGGTTTCGAACGCGGTCATCGAGCATCTAGGCGGCTATGACGGCGCTCGACGCCTGTTGCTGGAAAGCCAACGTGTCGCGCGGTGTGGTTGGGCTCATACGACACCGAACCGGCGATTCCCGATCGAGGTTCACACGGGAGTTCCGTTTCTGCACTGGCTACCCGAGAGGGCGCGGGTGCGGGCCTTCGCGGCGCTGGGAAGACAGTTCCCCGTGTCACGCTTCTGCCTGTTCACAGCCGCGAGCTTGCGCCGGCTCAGCGGGCCGGCGCTAGTCGTGCGGCGCGCCACCGGTCTAGTCCCGGCCATGACGCTCTTCGTCGCATCGCCCTCGTTCGATCAACGACCGAAGGTGGACGCGACACGCGCTCGTGCGTCATAGTCCGCGATCCAACGAGCCGCTGTTGCCGCACGGGCAAGGGCTGCAACGGAGCCGGAGAACCGGCCACCGCGAAGATCGCCGGCAGCCCGCTCGAGAGCGTCCGGGGAGAACAAGGAATGTGGCGCGCCTATCGACTCGAGAAGGGTGGCCATGCGCTCGCCGAAAACCGGCCGTGTTGTGCTCCAGAGCTGGATCGGGAAGACCGATGTCCGTTCGTCCCACCTTCTGGCCGGGCTCTGGAGAGGCGTGTGCCGCCCGAGGGCGTGAGTCCCAACCTGAACGGCTCGGCGAAGAGCCCTCCGGCTACCGGACAGCGGGTGTCGAACGGTAAGTCGGACCAGTTGCTGCAAATATGAACTCTCGCCTGACCAATAGGCGTGATCGAGATGGCGTGGGCTGTTCCCGTCGTCGCTTCGGGGTACGCCTGCGGTCGCCGTGAAGAGGTCGCGATGGATTTGAAGGTGGAGGCGCCCGTTCAGCCGTTGCTCAGCCCCGAGCCTGGACGCGAAGTCCATGAAGCGCGAATCCAGAAATGGACTCTCGAGACGCAGCCCCGACCGGCGGGCAGCGTTGATGAGCATGTTGCCCCATCGGACCTGCCGGTTGGCGATCCGCCAGAACACTGTCATGTCAGCTCGTTGGGCGAGATCCCATTCAGCAAGTGACTCGGAGATGCCGCCGCGTACTTCAGATTCCAGATCGGCTCTCGCTTCCGCTGAGAGGTATGGCGCCACAGCCAGCGCTGCGTCGTGATACCGATGCCAGACGTTAGCGGCAATTGCTCGGTGGTCGGTGAGTCCCAGGGACTTCTCATCGCCCCAGAGCTGGCCCCCGCCGGCACCGTTGACGAGAACGCCGGCGAATGAGCGAAGTGTCTCGGCGAACCACGATTCGTACATCTCGGCAGGGCTGTGTGCACCATCGAGGTGGTCGGCGATGATCTCTGGCCGAGGCATGAGGTGGTCGTCGGTGACGGGCAAGCGGATGAACGGCATGCCGAGGTGATCAGCAATGTCGCCCGCGATACGAGTGTCCACGTTATTGCTGGTGCCATACGAGAATACGAGCGGCCGGTGGCCGACTAGCGCAGCGCCAGCTACGATCGCTCGACTGTCCAAACCGCCGCTCAGCCCGACGGCTATGCGTTGGGACCGGTTGCGGCTAAACAGATCCTCGAGAACTTCCGCCCAGACATCCCGGCACGTGGCGATGGCCTCGTGATCGCTCATGGGTGCGTTAGACGGCGCGAAGATGGGCACAGCCGATCGATGGGCGACTCGGCCCCGCCGCCATTCGATGACTTCGCCCGGCCTGAGAATGCGTGCTCCCCTAAGCGTCGTTCGGTCCTTCAGGGGATGGAGCATGACCAGGTACTCGTAGAGCCCTCGCTCGTCGACCACGGCCGGCAGGCCGAGGCTCACCAGACTGGCCAGGTGCGTGGAAAGGATCAGGTGATCGTCGTGCTCCGACCAGTACGCGGGCACGGTAGCGATACCATCGGTTGAAATGACGACACCACCGCCGTGCGCGAGGCGCACGGCTACGTGTCCACTCTCGGAGGCGGTAGCGCGTGCCTTGGCGGGATCTTGAGCGGCGGCCTCGAGTCCAATGTCCGTGATAGCGAGCGCGACGCGCACGGTGTCACCGTCCCGCTCGACAGACGCCAGCGTTCCCCCGGAGACCTCCGTCTCGACCAGGGCGAGCGTCGCATGCGACGTCTCGATGACGTCGTGTCTGACTGCGCCGGGGAGGCTGATGGCCGCCTGCCCTATCAGACCGGCACGACGGTACGTCGATGCCGTGTCATCGCCTCCGGCGATGAGCAGCACCTCGAGGGACATCTCATCGCTCCGGCAGAGCAGGACGCGGCCGGCCGGCCACGGCTAAGGACCACCGTGCGGCCGACCGGCCGAGTCGTGCACTCTTGAGTGTTCTCACTCGATCAGTTTTCCACTGTCAGCCCACACATTGCCCTCCCAAACGAAGCCAGGCCCGCCGTTGCTGTCTCGACCAGAGACGGGACCGTACCGTCCACATGTGTCGAAGTACTTCTGGCCGAAGTGGTTGTCGATGTAGCGGACGTCTTCGGCTACTGGGTGCTTCTTCGCGTCGAGCGAACCGGCGTACGTGCAGTAGGAACCGGTGGTGTTGAGCAGGTTGTGCTCGATCAGGACGTTTTGGACCTGCGCGAAGTCGCCGTACATCACGAAGGCGCCGGAGCAGCCCGGTCCTTCGCAGTCGATGTTGTTGTTGACGATGACGTGGTCAGCGCCGCCGTTGAGCCCCAGAGCGGACCGGTGCGTGCCGGAGTCAGGGTTGTAGAAGTTGCCGCGCAGGTAGTTGCCTTCGATGTGTGACCCGTTGGTGATCCGGACTGCGGAGCCGACGTCGTAGATGCGCGATTCTTGCAGTGTGAACGGGCATGCCCCGTAGAGCGCGATGGCATCGTCTGCTAGTTCGGACTTGTCGCCGACGATCTCGATGTGCTCGATGACGACGTTCTGCGGGCATTCACCGTTGGACTTCTCGGCGATGTGAAGGGCGTACTGGCCGCCTGTGCTGCCTGTATGCGTGATCCGTACGTCACGTACGGTGACGTCGTCATGGACGATCCTGATACGGCCATCGACGTCGAGGCCTTCGACAACCTGGCCTGCCTCTGAGGTCGTAATGCCTTCGCTCGGCTTCAGGTCGGAGGTCTGGGGCCCCGTGGTCTCCATCGTGGGGAACGGGCCCTGCTCCTCGGGGACGCTCGGCTCCTCGGTCTCCGGCTCGGCGGTCGCGGTAGGTTCCGGCTCCGGCTGTGGATCCTGGGTCGGTTCCACAGTGGGCGTCGGTGTCGGTGCGGCGGTCTCCGTCGGGGTGGGAGTCGGCTTCGGGCGTTCTGCCTTGTACCAACCGTGCTTGTAGGGCGGCTCGGTCTTCTCCTTCGGCGGGGGAGTGCCCACCTGCCGGCCTACGGATCGGGAGTCGTCGGCAACGGCCTGCGGCTCGGATTGGCCCGGCTGCAGCGCGTTCGATGCCAGCGCCCCGCCACCGAGGAGGGCGGAGGCGACGAGGGTGCTGAGGACGATGGTGCGGCGGCGCGACGCCTTGCGTCGCGCGGGGGAGCCACCGTACTTCGGCATTGAATCAGTCCCTGCTGATAGACGTCGGCCCGGGCTCGAAGGCCCGTGACCGTTTTGTGACGTGGCCCAATGAAGCACGACGCCCGATCCGGCGCAAGCCCGTGACCTGCAGCAAAGGCGTCAGAATGGTCCGTACCACCGGGTCGAAGAGCGCCAAGATCGCCAGCGACACCATTGCCGCTAACAACCCGGCGAGCACTCCGGCGACCAGTGGGGACGTAGCTAGCGACGATGTGATGCCGGCGGCCACTGCGGCAGCCGCGAGACCGGCCAGGACGGCCGGTAGAATGCTACTCAAGATCTTCACAATTCGGATGCCAAACGTTCTCGAAGCGGTCGCAAGGAGTGTGACGCCGGCCACTCCGGAGGCCGCGACGATGGCCCAGCACAGCACCACGAGACGGTCGACGCCGTTGATGTCGAGTGCTGCCGCGGCGACGAGTGCGGCGGCTGTGAGGCCACTCCACAACCAGAGGACCCACGCGAGGGTCCCCGGCTTGCCGCGAGCCTGAAGAGCCGGGCCGAGCAGGAGCGTCAACGCCGAGAAGCCCTGGCTCACCGCGAGGATGCGGATGGCGTCCGTGGTCCCGGCCCACTCGGGACCGAGCAGATCTTCCACGATCGGCGCGACACCGGCGACGATGCCCAGGACCGGGAGGGCCAGCGCAGCCGTGAGCCGCTGCATTCGCAAGAGGCGGGCGTTGAACGCGGGCTGGTCGTCCTGAAGGGAGGCCAAGCCGGGCAAGGACACCGCCTGCATCGAGCGGGCCGTGACGTCGACGACCATGGTCGCCAGCCGTTGCCCCATGCGGTAAAGGCCGACGAGCACCGGCCCGAAGAGCGCACCGGCCAAGACGACGTCCAGGCGCCCGCCCAGGAACAGGCCCAAGCTGGAAGCCGACGAGCGGACGGAGTAGCTCCAGAGTTCTCGAGCCGCTGCGTAGCTGAACCGGGGCCGCGGCCGCCAGGACGAAACCCGCCAGAGCACGAGCACGGTCGTCAGTGTGGTGACGAGTTGCTGTGTGACCAGTGCCCAGACGCCCCATCCCGACACGGCGGCGATGATGCCGGCCGCGCCGCCGGCGAAGACGGACGACCAGCTGCGAAGGGCGAGCCTCCGGAAATCGAGCTCCCGGCGCAGCATGGCCTCGTGCACGACCACCGAGGAGCTCAGCGGGATGCTCAACGCCAGGACCTGGATCACCGGCGCCAACTCCGGGAGATCATTGACGCCGGCCCACCATGGCGCTGCGACCACACCGAGCACCGTGCCGATCGTTCCGGCCCCCAGGACCAGCCAGAACGCCGTGTCCGCATGCAGGGCCGACAGGGTCTTGCGCGCGATGATGGCAGGCATCAACCCCTGCTGCTGGATCATCTCGATGAAGTTGGTGAACACCAGCGCCATCGCGATCACGCCGAACGCACGCGGGCCCAGCATCGCAGCCAGGGCCAGTGACAGCCCGGTCGTGATCGCCATCTTGCCGACGGTCAGCGAGTACGACCACACCGTCGCCGAGCGGAGCTTGGACCTCGGCTTCGCACGCCGCCTCGCCTCGTAGCGGCGGGGAGTTCCCGCGCCACGTCGACCGGGAGCAGCGTGGCGTCCCGGGGCTGACCGTCGCACCATCGTCTCCGTCGTCATGCGGACCTCACGTCCGTCCCCGGCAGGCAGATCACGGCGACCCAGCGAGCGGAGTGAACTGGACGTTGCCGAACGTGGCATCCAGTTGGTGCGCGATCAGCACGACGGAACCATGGGCGACACTGTCGGCGTCGTCGATGGTCGCGGTCCATGCCGCCGGCTCGGCGGTGCCGGTGCGCCACCACTTCATCGAGTAGCGCGCGCCTTGAGCCAGGCTCTCGACGCGCACCTTCATGGTGTAGCTCGTGTTGAACGCGATGCCGCTGCCCTCGCGGATGCCGCGCTTGGCGGGCGAGTAGCCGTTGCCGAAGAGCTCCCACCGTGCACCGGACTCGTGGAAGCGATACCAGCTGTAGGCGCCGACCGGGAACCAGTCCCATGCCGGCTGCGAGCTGTCGACCGCGGTGTGACCCTGCCAGCGCACGCCTAGACCGATCATCGGGGCTCCGGAGAGGTGCGAGTACGCGCCCGGCCCGAAGCCGTACACCGTCATCGGCACGGTGACCTCGTAGTCTGTCCAGCGTTCGTCGCCGACGGCCACCAACCGGTCGTAGCCGGTGCTGCCCGTGCGCAACGTGCCGTTGCCGGCGGCCCACAGCCCGTCGACGACCTGAGCCTGGGACTGCAACGGCGTGCTCGCCGACCAGGCGACCGTACGTGGCAGCGCCAGCACGCCCGGATTCGCCACCGACACCGTGACCGTGGCGATCGCTTGGTGCCCGCCCTGATAAGTGGCGGTGATCTGGACGGTGTTCTCGCCGGCCGCGAGCGCGGTGCGAGCGATGTCGATGTTGAAATCGCCCTTTTCCTGAAGTCGGCGATTGTCCGGACCGACGCTCAACGCCCGCACGGTGCCGCCGTTCAGCCGATACGAGAAGCCGGTGAGCGCATCGGAGTCCGCCACGTTGCCCACGATGTTGATCCACCGCTGAGTATGGGAAGGGGAGCCGAACGACTGGTCGGTTCCGTACCAGACGTCGATCTCGTCGCCGGTACCCGCGGATGCCGCCGTGGTGAAGGTGCCGGTGACCGGTGCGGCCGAGTTGCCGGCGAGGTCGTTGCCTCGGACCCGGTATTGGTACGTCGTCTCCGGCTCGAGCCCATCGAGCGTGACGGTGTGGGTGAGCGCGGTGCCGCTGTGGGACGCCGAGCTTCCGTACGACGTGGTGGTTCCGTAGTCGACGGCGCCGGTAGCCGGTTCGTTCGTCTGCCACTGCACGGTTGCGCTGCTGGACGTGGCCGTGACCGTCACGCCGCTGATGACGGGCGCAGTGTCATCCGGTGGCAACTCGTGGCCGTCCTCCGGGTCGACGGGGTTGACCGGATCGAAGACGTAGTCGACCAAGGCGGTGTGGGCCGGTGCGCCCGAGCCGCCTGCGTTGCCCGCGTGCGGACCCACCCGGGTGAGTTCGATGGCCTGGGTGAACGTGGCCGCCGTCGTCCAGCTCTCTCCGTCGGCCGACCATCGGAGTGTCCACGAATCACCGGTCCGGCTGACCCGCAAGCGGATCGATCCGAGTTCGGAAATCGCCTGGTTGAGACGGCTTTTCGCCGAGCCGTTGACGGTGCTCGAGGCGAACAGCCGCGGGCCGTTTCCGTCGTGGAGAACGTCGAAGCGGGTGAACGTCGTCGGGTTCTGCTCGAAGATCAGGCCCTGGGTCTGGTTCCGCACCGTCGGCATGGAGTCGAACTTGACTTCGACCGCGATGTCGTCATCGGGAACGGTCTGGACGACGCGCAACGAGTCGGCACTGCGCCAAGGATTGTGGTCGGATCCGGCGGGAACGCTGAGGCTCAGCCTGGCGTCTGGTGTGCCTGCGCCTGTGAGCGAGACCGAGCCATCAGCGGCGGGGTCCACGACGGTCCAACGTTGCGGATCCAGCACGCCGGTCGCGAAGTCGTCGGACACGAACCCGCCGGTCGGCTCGGGTGTCGGTTCCGGGTCGGGTGTCGGTTCCGGGTCCGGTGTGGGCTCCGGCTCGGGTTCGGTGCCGCCGTCTTCGGGGACGATCGGGCTGGCGGGGTCGAAGACGTAGTCGACGGCCGCGGTGAACGCCGGTGACGAGGAACCCCCGGCATTTCCCGCATACGGGCCGACGCGGCTCAGGTCGATCGCCTGGGTGAAGCTCGTCGCGGTGGTCCAGGTCGCCCCGTCGCCGGACCAGCTGAGCGTCCACGTGTCGCCGGTTCTGACCACGCGAAGGCTGATGGAGCTCAACACCGGCAAGGCCTGGTTGGTGCGGCTCTTCGGCGCGCCGTTGACGGTGCTGGAGGCGAACAGTCGCGGGCCGTTTCCGTCGTGGAAGACGTCGAAGCGAGTGAACGTCGTCGGGTCCTGCTCGAAGATCAGGCCTTGGTCCTGGGTTTTCGCGGCCGGCATGGAGTCGAACTTGACCTCGACCGTCAGGTCGGCGTCTGTCACGGACTGCATGACCCTCGGCACGTCGGCGCTGCGCCAGGGGTTGTGCTCCGAACCGGCGGGCACGCTGATGTCGAGCCTCGCGTCCGCGGTGCCGGCGCCACTCATCGAGACGTCGCCGTCGCCGCGTGCGTCCACGACGGTCCAACGGGTGGTGTCCAGCGTCCCGGAGGAGAAGTCGTCGGAGACGATGCCCGTGCTGTTGGCTCCGGCGAGTTGCGGCACCAGAAGGGCGGCGCTCAATACTCCTGCAGCGGCCAGGCCCATTGCCCTGGCCGCTCGGCCGTGGATGTTCATGGCGCCTCCTTGGTCGCCGGCGCCCGTGTCCGGTCCAGCAACGCGTGCTTGAGGTGGCTCGCCCTGATGTGGGTCTTGCGATAACCCCATACCGACAGGAATGCGGCCGCGGAGCCGATACGGTCGTGCCAAGCCAGTGGAGCGGACAGCAGCGCTGACGTCACCCGCCGCGGAAGGCGGACCTTTGGCGGCCGCGCGTCGGCAGGGCGACGGGTATCGAACCAGTGCGCCGCGGCGGCGAGGTCCTTGCCGCTCTGCCGGCTCGAACCAGCGTGGATCCGGCGGTGGAACAACCGCTCGGGGATCTCATGGAACTGCCCGATCGCGGCGAGCTCCGCCAAGAGCACCACGTCGGACGAAAGGTACGGCCGGATCATCCCGGTGGACCGCAGCACGTCTGTCCGAATCACGCCGAAGACCGCATTGCACAGGCTCCAGTTGCGCGCATAGGTGGCGACTCGCCGGAACGCGTGCGACGACCGCAGGTCCAGTCCGTCGCGGTACGGCCCGATCTCGACGCCGTCGTCGTCGATGAGCAGCGTCCGCGGGTAAGCCAGGACGACCCGCGGGCCGGCGGCATCGAGGGCGGCGACACACCTGCTGAGGAGCGTGGGCGAGCAGACGTCGTCGTACGCGACCCATTTGAACAGCGGCGCCCTCGCCAGTTCGACGGTGCGGTTGTAGTTTCGAGCCGCGCCCAGGTTCTCGGTGTTTCGGTACAGGCGGATCCGCGGATCGCGGGCGGCATAGTCCTGGCACAGTGACCAAGTGCCGTCAGTCGATGCGTTGTCGGAAACCACGATCTCGAAGTCGCCGAAGTCCTGTGCCAGCAGACCGTCGAAGGCTTGGGCGAGATAGCGCTCGGCGTTGTACAGCGGCATACCGAGAGTGACCCGCGGCGGCCTACGCCTGGTGTCCAGGTCCAGTTGCTCGACGCTCGCGGTCTCCGGGGGCATGGTGTCCACCTGTTCAGACCGCGATGACGTCGGCGGGGACACCGAGCTGGCCGAGCTGCCCGGAGATCTCATGCCGATAGGCGGGGTTGGTGACGAGGACGGTCCTGATTCGGTCGCCCGGCAGCGCCTCCGGTGCGATCACCTGGTGGCCGCTGCCGGGAAGGTAGCGCTGCCACTTGCGGGGGTTCAGGTCGACGACGGTGAGTGTGCCGGCCGGGTCGACGGCGTTGAGGAAGCTCACGCCCTTGGAGCCGGCGCCCCACACGGCGGTGCGGGCGGCGTCGCGGGTGACGTCGTCGCGCCAGCGCCGCACCTGGTCGCGGTGCCGGGCGGCGAAGCTGGCCAGCAGTTCCAGGTGGGACGTCGCGTCGGTGCCAGCGGCGTCCGGTGCCGTCGCGCCGGCCCGGGCCTCGACCCAGAGGAACTGGTCGGAGAAGGACCGGCCGGCGGCGACGACCTCGAATCCGCAACGGCGCAGCAGGACGTCGAGGGAGCCGGCCGAGAAGTACGACACGTGCGGGTAGATGAAGTCCCACATGCCGGTGGGGCCGAAGTCGAACTCGGCCGCGGGAACCTCGAAGTAGTGGATCGCGCCGGCGGGCGCGGCGGCGCTGAGCGAGCGCAGGATCGCCGCCGGGTCCTCCAGGTGCTCCAGCACGTGCCGGCACACCAGCAGGTCGTACGGTTCGACGTCCTGTCCCGGGTGGTAGTAGTCGCTGACCAGCCGCACATTCGGGATCTGGCGGTCGGGCATGGTGCTGGGGTCGTATCCCACGCCGGTGCCGCCGGTCCGGCGGGTGATCGACTCCAGGAAGTCGCCCTTGCCGGAACCGATCTCGACGACGGCGCCGCCGCGCAGGTCGTAGGCGTCGACGAGCCGGCCCGCGAGGTCCTCGGCGTAGGACTGGAACGTCGGCGAGAAGTGCAGCGAGTTGTCGTACTCGGCGTCGTAGTCGATCAACCCGGGGTCGAAGGCGACGTTCATCGCGTGGCCGCAGTCCTGGCAGGCCGCGATGTCGAGCCGGCCGAGCACCGCGGCCCGCGCGGTGTCGCGGTCGTCGAACATGACGCCGTTGAGCACCGGCGTCACGCCGAGGTCCGCGACCGGCGCGAGCCGATCGCTGTCGCAGGCCAGGCAGCGGCTGATGGTCACAGTGCCTCCAGGGCAGTGGGAATCCGCATGGTCTCCAGGTCGCGGGCGATCTCCTCGGTGTACGCCGGGTTCATGGCGATGACGAGCTCCGGCGCGATGTCGATCAGCTCGACCGGCCCGACCACGCGGTGACCGGTGCCCGCGAGATACCGGTTCTGCTTGTGCGGGTTGATGTCGACAGCAGCCGCGACGTGCCGCGCGTCGTCGCCGAGGGTGGCGAGGAACCCGACCGCCTTGGAACTGGCACCCCACAGCACCACCCGGCCGCCGTCCTCGGCGACCTTGCGCACCCGCTCCCGCCACTGCGTACGGCTGCGCTCCACCTGGGAGACGAACTGGCGGGCCGCCGCGAGCACCTCGTCCCGGTCGCCGGGCGCGGCGGGTTCGACCGCTCCCACCATCGGCCAGGTGCCGGCCACCGGGCGGGCTTCGATCACGAGGTACTGGTCGTCGTAGGTGCGCCGCAGCTCGATCGGTTCGAACCCCGAACGCCGGAACAGCCCCTCCAGCGACCCGGGGGAGAAGTAGGAACAGTGCTCGTAGTACACGTCCCAGAACGCGCCCTCGCGAAGCACCCGCAGCACGTCCGGCAGCTCGAACAGCACCACCGTGTCGGTGCGTGGGCCGATGGCCGCGCGGACCGACCGCAGCCAGGCCCCGACCGGCCCGATGTGCTCCAGCGTGTGCCGGCATACGACGGCGTCGGCCTCGATGGTCTCGAAGTCGTCCGGGAACAGCCCGGTCACCCAGCTGGTGCGGTGCAGGATGGCCGGGTCGATCCGGTCCAGCCGCACGGCCGGGTCGACCCCGATGCCGTACCCGACACCGGCGCGGATCAGCCCGGTGAGGAACTCGCCCTTGCCGCAGCCGAGCTCGACGACGGTCTTGCCGACCAGGTCGTAACGGTCCACCCAGGAGGCGGTGAGCTCGGCGGCGTAATCGCGGAACCGGGCCGAACAGGCCTGCGACTCCTCGTAGGCGTCCGAATAACGGGTCAGCGCCGGGTCGAACGCGGTGTTGGTGACGAAACCGCAGTCGGCGCAGGCGGCGATCCGCAGTTCACCGGCGGGGAAGGCCAGCGCGGCTGTCTCGTCGTCCAGCATGAGGCAGCTGCTCGCCGGGACACGGTCCACCGCGTAGAACTCCGTCAGCGCGGCCCCGAAGCAGGCCGGGCAGGTGCGCGCGCTCACCGCAGCGCCTCGTACAGGCCGACGTACCGACGCGCCTGGTCCGCCCAGGCCAGGTCGGTTTCGATGCGCTGCCGCCCGGCCGCGCCCATCCGCGCCCGGCGGTGCGGGTCGTCGAGCAATGCGGCGATGGTCTTGGCCATGACGACGGGATCGCCGTCCGGCACGTAGTCGGCGGCCGGGCCGGCGCAGCGCATGGTCTCGCGCAGGTCGGTCGCGACCACCGGCACCTCGTGCGCCATGTACTCCAGGGTCTTGTTCATGGTGGATCGGTGGTTGAACTCGCACGGCGGGTCCGGGGTGACGCCGGCGTCCGCGGTCGACAGCCACTGGCCGAGCTCCGCCTGGTCGACCCGGCCGGTGAAGTGCACCCACTCGTCCAAGCCCATCCGTGTGCACTGCGTGCGCAGGTCGTCGAGGCTGTCGCCGTAGCCGAGTAGCGCGAACCGGGTGTCGCGGCGGCCCAGGACGTGTACGTAGTTCGCGGCCGCCTCCAGCAGCCGGTCGACACCGTCCTGCGGCCCCATGATCCCGACGTAGACGACGAGATGCTTCCGGCCGCCGCGCAGCTCGGGACGGGCGTCGCCGCGTTTCATGCGCTCGGGGTCGGGGGTGCTCATCACGACGGTGGTCCGCTCGGCCGGCACGCGGCCGCGGGTGAGGGCGATCTCCTGATACGACGGGTTCGGGCTGACGACGCGGTCGGCGACGGCGTACGTCGCGCGCTCCAGCAACAGCAGCGCACGGTGCAGCGGGCCGCGGCGGCCGAACCGCGCCTCGTACACCTCCGGGCACAGGTCGTGCTGGTCGTACACGAACTTCTTGCCGCGCAGTTTCCACAGCAGGCCCAGCAGCCAGTACGTGTCGGGCGGGTTGCATGCCTGCAGCACGTCGAAGCCCTCGGCGCGGGCCGTACGCACGGACAGCCGGGCCGTGTGCAGCCAGCACACGATGAACTCGATGACGTAGCTGGCCAGCCCTTTCGTCGCAGGCGGCGGCTGATACGAACGGACGACGACGCCGTCGAGCTCGTGCCGGTCCGGCTCGCCCGGGTGCTCCTTCGGGCAGATGACCGTCACGCCGTAGCCGGCGTCGAGCAACGCCCGGCACTCCGTGCGCACCCGGCGATCGATACGCACCGGGATGTTCTGCACGACGATCAGCACCCGCCGCGTGGTGTGTGCTCGCGAGCGCGCGCCGCTGAAGACCCCCATATTTCGTGCCCCCCCAGGCCTGTCAGGTCAGTGTGTCGCGCTCAGGCCGTCGCCTCCGGCGCGGCGGCGTCGGTGTCGTCCGTGGGCCGTCGAGAGGCGGCGACGGCGGCCGCGCCGCCGGCGGCGAGCAACCCGCCGAGTGCGACCGTCCGCGCGACGTCACCCGGGCCGGTGTCGGGCAGCTGACCCGCACCGACCGTAGTGTCGTCGTCATCCGGCGTACCGCGCGACGGCGTCGGCCGCGGGGTCGGATGCTGGCCGGGGGGCGCGGTCGGCTCCTCGCCGGGCGGTTGCGTCGGCGACGGCTTTCCCGGTGGCTGCGACGGCTCGCCCGGCGTGGGCTTGTCGGTGGGTAGCTCCGGCGGCTTGGTCGGCGGCTTGGGCGGCTCGCTCGGCTGGCCACTGGGCGATGCGGCGTTGGCCGGGGTCAACGTGATGGCGGTGACTGTGGGTACGGTCCAAGCCGCGGTCCCGACGGCGACCCCTCGCCTCAGCATCTGCCGGCGGCTGAGCCCTCCGGCGATTTCGTTATGCGGCATCTTCGGCCCCATCAGTAAGTACGCACGCCCCCCGTGCGTGTTGAGCATCATAACGGCATATGACGCGATTTGTCGTGTGGAGCCGGGCGGGCCTATTGGATTGCCGCTAGGCTTTGCCGCATGAGCCCCTCCTCGGCCTTCGCGCCGGCGGCAGCGGTGCGTGAGCTCGACGTCGACGGCGAGGTCACGCTGTTCCACGCGCCGACACACACCGCGCTGGTGCTCAACGACACCGCCAGCGACGTCTGGCGGCTGCTCGATGGCGAGCGCACGGTGGCCCAGATCGTCGAGCTGCTGGCACGCGCCTACGACGCCGATGCCGACACCGTCCGGGCCGGCGTGCACGCGGCGCTGGAACAGCTGGCCGCACATCGCGTTCTCGACGGTCACGCCCGCCCATGAGCGCAGGCCGGGTGCTCGACGTGCTGGGCGTCCGGGTGCGGTTACCGGCAGACGACGGCGGGTCGCCCGAGGAGGTGTACGGCGCGGCGGTGTTGGCCGCGATCGAGCGCTCTCCTCGTCTGCTGCTGCACGCCGGCGCGGTCGCGCTCGACGGCCGGGCCGTGCTCTTCCCTGGCGCGTCCGGGACGGGCAAGAGCACCACGGTGGCCGCGTGCGTGCGTCGCGGCCTCGGCTACCTCAGCGACGAGATGGTGGCGCTTGACCTGCGCTCCGGCGAGGTCGAGGGCTGGTCCCGGCCGCTGATGCTGACGTCGTGGGCAGTCGGTGCGGTGGGCCTTCCCGATGCGCGTCCGGACGGCCGCGACGGCAACGGCAACGGCGACGGCGACGGCGGCAAGGCGGCGGTGCCGTGCGAACTGCTCGGCGGTGTGGTCGTCCCCGGAACCTTGCCGGTGGGTCACGTCGTCGGGCTGCGCCGCGGCGGTGCGGAGACGGCGCTGACGCCGATGCCGGCCGGTGAGGTGCTGACCCAGGTCCTCGCCGCGTCGTTCAACCACTACCGGCACGGCGCCGCGGCCTGGGAGGCTGCCGCCGTGGTCGCCAGGCAGGCGCGGGGCTGGTGGCTCGACGTCGCCGACGTGCATGCCGCGGCCGAAGCCGTCGCCGGGCTGCCATACTCGCCGGCGTGACCAGCATCGTCGTTCCCGCCCACAACGAGGAGCGGGTTCTGGGCCGGTTGCTGTCGGCCTTGGTCGCCGACGCGGCACCCGGTGAGCTCGACGTCGTCGTCGTCGCCAACGGTTGTTCCGACGCCACCGCTGAGGTCGCGGCCGGCTTCGGCGGCGTTCGGGTGGTCGAGACACCGGTGCCGTCGAAGAGCGGGGCACTGCGGCTCGGCGACGCCGCCGCCGCGGGCTATCCGAGGCTGTACGTCGACGCCGACGTCGTGCTGCGGACCGCCGACGTGCGAGCGCTGACCCGCGCTCTGGCGACACCGGGAGTACTGGCCGCCGGCCCGGTGCGGCAGCTGCCGATGGACGGCGTGCGATGGCCGGTGCGCTGGTACTACGACGTGTGGCAACGGCTGCCCGCGGTGCGCGACGAGCTGTTCGGGCGCGGTGTCGTCGTGCTCGCCGAGGCGGGGCACGCCCGCCTCGGCGAATGGGGCGACGTGATGGCCGACGACCTCGCCGTCGCGACCGCCTTCGACGCCGCCGAGCGCGTGGTCGTGCCGGATGCCGTCGTCGAGATCCGGCCGCCGCGAACCTACGCCGATCTGTTGCGCCGCCGGGTCCGGGCGATGACCGGCAACGCCCGGCTCGCGGCGGCGCGTCCGGCGGGCCGGCGACTGCCCAGGACGGGGGCGCGGACGCTGGCGCGGCTCGTGGCCGCCGACCCGCGGCTGGCACCCAAAGCCGCGCTCTTCCTGGTGACGGCCGTGGTGGCGCGGCTGCGGGCTCGGCGCGCGGATCCCGGGACCTGGCTGCGTGACGAGAGCAGCCGCACGCCTTAGGCCCGTTCGGTATCAGCCGCCGTACGAGCACACGCGAAGGCCCCGCTGACGCAGGGTCAGCGGGGCCCTCTGTCGAACGAGGTCCGGCACCGATCACTCGGAGCTGCGGAGGGCTGTACAGCGCCCATGGACTACCACGCTGACACTGCGCACCAGACCACGAGCTGGGCACAACGAGTACCGGTGACTCGTGTCAGTCCTTCTTGACGTCGCCGCAGGAGAAGTCGGAGAGCACCAGCCGACCGGCCAGGTCGGTGCTGGCCGAGACCAGAGCACCCTCGGACTCGACGATGAAGTGCTGGGTGTTCCTGTTGACCTGCGACGCGCCGACGACCCAGACGGTGCCATCGGAGAACGTCGCCGTGAGTGTGCCGGCGGCCGCTCTTCCGGTTTGGTTGTTGACGAAGTGGTAGGTTCCGACCGAGCCCTCCGGGCACGACTGTCCCGAACCGTTGGACAGATCGGCCGCCACCACCGGCGTGGCGATGGCTACGGTTGCCAGTGTCGTCAGACATGCGACGGCGAGATACTTGCGCATGAGCTTGCCCCCCTTGCTGCGCCGCGACCCCCTATCGCGGCTGGTGAGCGACATTCTGGCACCATCGCGGCCATCGCACCAGACTAATCAGCGCGCGGGCTCTCGCCCGGCGTAGGGCCGACGCCGGCGACCACGGCGGTGCGCGCGCCGTCGTCCGTCGTCGAGAGGTCGAGGTCAACCCAGGTGTCGTTGTTGTCCGTGGTCGCCTCGACGAAGTGGCCGCTCTCGTCGGCCTCCGCCCAGAGGCGGTACGGGCCGTCGGGCAGGTCGGTGACGTCGATGCTCTGGCCGGGCAGGTTCCATTCATACGTGTCACCCCAGCCCGAGGAGAGCCCCATCGTCAGCGTGAGCGCGTCCTCGGGCTGGCAGCCGTCGCGGTCGAAGACGGGGTCGTCGGGGCCCAGGTCGTCGAGTTCGCGGCCGAAGTCGTAGATGCAGAAGCCGACCTTGGCGTCCGTGAGCCCGTCCGGGGCCGGCGTCCCGCTGCCGTCGATGGCGACGAGCCGGTACGTGACGACCCGGCGGACGTGCCAGTGGTCATGACCGTCGCCGCCCCACTCGATTTCGGCATCGGTCGGCACCTCATCGATGCCGCCGCCGGAGTGGGTGATGACCTGGGTGACCACCCAGTCGTCGTCGACCGTCGGGCGGTCGACGACGAGCCTGAACTCGCCCTCGCCCACATTGACGAGCACCGAGCTGAACTCGATCTGCCAACCAGCGCCATGGTTCTTGGTATGGACGTCGACGGCCGGCGCGGGCGCGAAATCAGGCAGAACCGGATCGCCCACCGGCGAGCCGGAGGGCTGGGGCACCGCCGGCTCGGCCGGGTCATCAGAGGCGTCGTCCTGGCAGCTGGCGAGAAACACCGGAAAGGCCGCGACGACCACCATGCGCCGAAGGTTCACCGCCCGATCATTACAGACGGAGACGCGATCGCACCCAGGTCGGCCAGCCGGTTTTCGCGCGCGTCACCGGCTCAGGCGCTGGAACCGGCGGACGGCGAGCGGCACGAAGACCGCAGTGATGATCAGCGGCCAGACCACCGCCATCAGCATCGCGTTCTGCTCGATCCAGGTGTCACCGGTGGCCACCGGGTTGCCGAACAGCTCGCGCGCGGCCGTCACCGTCGACGACACCGGGTTCCAGGCCGCGATGGTGCCCAGCCAATCCGGCATCTGCGACGGCGCCACGAACACGCTGGAGATCATCGCGAACGGGAACGCCACCGCGAACAGGTTGCCGGCGGCCTCCTCGTTCGGCGCCATCAGCCCGAGCAGGATCCCGATCCAGATGAGAGCGAAGCGCAGCAGCAGGAACAGCCCGAACGCCGCGAGCGTCCCCAGCACGCCGCCGTCGGAGCGCCAGCCCACGACCAGTGCCGTCGCCGCCAGCACCAGCAGGTCCAGCCCGGCGCTGACGATGTCGGCCAGCCCGCGCCCAGTGACCGGGGCCGACGGCGCCATCGGCATCGAGCGGAACCGGTCGGTCACACCCTTCGTGGTGTCGATGACCACGGCGTACGCGGTGTTCATGAACCCCATCGCCATGGTCATCCCGAACATGCCGGGCATCAGGTACTCGCGGTAGTCGCCGCCGCCGGGGACGCTCATGGCGCTGCCGAACACGTACCCGAACAGCAGTACCGAGACGATCGGGAAGCCCAACTGCCAGGCGATGTTGGCCGGCTGCCGGATCAGGTGGGTGAGGGTCCGCCGGGCGACGGTCCACCCGTCGACGATCGCCCAGTACAGCCGCCGCTCCGGTGCGTCGACGTCGATGCGGTCCAGGGTGGGCGTGCTCATACGGAGGCCTCCTCGTCGGTGCGGTGGCCGGTCAGGCGCAGGAACACCTCGTCCAGGGTGGGCCGGCGCAGGCCGATGTCGTCGACGGCGATGCCCTCGTCCTGCAGGATGCGGGCCACCTCGGTGAGGGCGGACACCCGGTGCTCGACCGGCGCGCTGATGCGCCGGTTCTCGTCGTCGACGTCCGGCGCCGCCGCCGCGACCTTCCCGACGATCTGCAGCGCCACCGGCAGGTCGACGGAGTCCTCGAGGACGACCTCGATCTGGTCGCCGCCGATGCGCTGTTTCAGTGCGGCGGGAGTGTCGTCGGCGATGACCTTGCCGTGATCGATGACGGCGACCCGCTCGGCCAGCTGGTCGGCCTCGTCGAGGTACTGCGTGGTCAACAGCACCGTGGTGCCACCGGCCACCAGGGAACGCACCGCGTCCCAGACGTCGCTGCGCCCGCGCGGGTCGAGGCCTGTCGTGGGCTCGTCGAGGAACAGCACCTTCGGCGCCAGGATCATGCTGGCGGCCAGGTCGAGCCGGCGGCGCATGCCGCCGCTGTACTCCTTGGTGCCCTTGTCCGCCGCGTCGGTGAGGCCGAACTGTTCCAGCAACTCGTCGGCCCGCGCCGACGCCTGCTGAGGGCTCAGGTGGAACAGCCGGGCGAACATCCGCAGGTTCTGCCGGCCGGTGAGGATCTCGTCGACGGCGGCGTACTGGCCGGTGAAGCCGACGCGCCGGCGGACCTTGCGGGGCTCGCGGCTGACGTCGTGCCCGGCCACCACGGCCCGGCCGCCATCGAGGCGCAGCAGGGTCGCCATGATGCGCACCGCGGTGGTCTTGCCGGCGCCGTTGGGGCCCAGGAGGCCGTAGACCATGCCCTGCGGCACGGCGAGGTCGAAGCCGTCCAGGGCGCTCTTCTCGCCGTACCGCTTCTGCAATCCCTCGGCGAGGATCGCATGTGTGGAGGTGGACAAGACGCTCCTTCCAAAACTGAGTACGTCGTACGCACTCTACCACACCGCGTACGGCGTACCCGATTTTCTGCCACAGGCTAATGTTCGTTCTGATGGCGGCAGAACACAGCGGTGGCGGCGACGTCAACAAGAGCCTGGAACTCCTGTGGGACATGCAGGAGAAGCCCACGCGCGGGCCGAAGCCCGGGCTGACGCTCACCCAGATCGTGGAGGCGGCGGTTGCGGTCGCCGACGTCGAAGGGCTCGCCGCGGTCTCCATGCGCAGGGTCGCCGCCGAACTCGGCGTCGGGACGATGTCGCTGTACCGCTACGTGCCGGGCAAGGCCGAACTGCTGGACCTGATGCTCGACCATGTGGCCGGGCCGGTCGACAGCGAGCCGGAGCCACTGCCGTTGCGCGACGCCCTGGAGCGGTTGGCGCACGGCATCTGGAAGCTCTGCCTCGACCACCCGTGGTACCCCCAGGTCGACCAGGTGCGCCCGCTGCTGGGCCCGAACAACATCGGCGCCATGAACAGCATCCTGACGCAGCTCAAGCCGTCCGGTCTGCCGGACAAGGTGCTGGTCATGATGGTGTCGGTAGTCGAAGGGTTCGTCGTCGCGGTCGCCCGGGTCCAGGTCAACGGCCTCGAGGCGGAGAAGCGCACCGGCATCTCCGAGGAGGAGTTCTGGGCCGCCCAGGAACCGGTCCTGGTCAAGATGATGGAGACCGGCCGGTACCCCGCGCTCGCGGCCGCCGACGACGACACGTTCACGTTCGGCTACGAGGAGGTCATGGAGTTCGGACTCCAGGCCTTGCTCGACGGCCTGGAAGGCTACGTCACGACATAGGCGGTGCGTCCGGGCCGTGGGCCGGGTGGTGCACCCACGTCACCCGGTGCGACCCGAAACCGGCGGCGTGCAGGCCGCCGTGGCCGAACGGGCGCCGGCACCGGTAGGACGGTGAGTACAGGTCGCGGCACGACTCGTCGTAGCTGGTGTAGGCGAACTCGAGGTCGAGACGCTCGTCGAGGCTCATGGGAGCCACCGCCTTCGCGGGGGTGCTGTGCAGGGCCGACCGCGACGATGCGGACCATTCCATGCTAATCACGCCGACCACCGCGACGGAGGCGGCGGCTCCCACCTGGTTGAACGCCCCCTCAGGCGATCATGCCGTGCGGGTCGAGGATGTACTTGCGGGGCGCCCCGTGGTCGAACTCGGTGTACCCCTGCGGTGCCTGGTCCAGCGGGATCACGGTCGCGTTGACGTTCTTCGCGATCTGCACACGGTCGTGCAGGATCGCCATCATGAGCTGCCGGTTGTACCTCATCACCGGGCACTGGCCGGTGGTGAACGCCAGCGACTTCGCCCAGCCCAGACCGAGCCGGATCGACAGCGACCCCTCCTTGGCGGCGTCGTCGGCGGCCCCAGGATCGCCGGTGACATAGAGCCCCGGAATGCCCAGGGCGCCACCGGCTCGGGTGACGTCCATGACGGTGTTGAGCACCGTGGCCGGCCGCTCCTGCTGAGCCTCGTTGCCATGACCACGAGCCTCGAAGCCGACCGCGTCGACGGCGCAGTCCACCTCCGGCTCACCCAGGATCTGCGCGATCTGGTCCTTCGGGTCGCCCTGTGAGACGTCGACGGTCTCGCAGCCGAACGACCGGGCCTGGTCCAGCCGGTCCTTCTGCAGGTCTCCGACGATCACGACGGCAGCGCCGAGCAGGAACGCCGACGTGGCCGCCGCGAGCCCGACCGGGCCGGCGCCGGCGATGTAGACCGTCGAACCCGGGCCGACGCCCGCGGTGTAGCAACCGTGGAAGCCGGTCGGGAAGATGTCCGCCAACATCGCCAGGTCGCGGATCTTCTCCATCGCGCGGTCCCGGTCCGGGAACACCAGCAGGTTCCAGTCCGCGTACGGCACCAGCACGTACTCGGCCTGGCCGCCCACCCAGCCGCCCATGTCGACGTACCCGTACGCTGAGCCGGGCCGGTCGGGGTTGACGTTCATACAGATGCCGGTCTTGCCCTCCTTGCAGTTGCGGCAGCGCCCGCAGGCGATGTTGAACGGCACCGAGACCAGGTCGCCGACCTTGACGTACTCGACGCCGGGACCGGCCTCGACGACCTCGCCGGTGATCTCGTGACCGAGGGCGAGGCCTTCGGGTGCTGTGGTGCGGCCGCGGACCATGTGCTGGTCGCTGCCACAGATGTTCGTGGCGACGACCTTGAGGATGGCGCCGTGCGGCAGTTTGCGCCCGACATTGCCTGGATTCACCCCCGGGCCGTCCTGGAGCTCGAACGTGGGGTAGTCGACGGACTCGACCTCGACGTGGCCCGGTCCCCTGTAGATGACAGCCTTGTTCTCAGGCATGTCGGTGCCTCTCCGGCCACGGTGGCGGGGCCGTCCACACTCGTCACCGTGCCCCCTCGAACTGACCTGGGACGGCGACGGGCAAGGGAGCGACCTCGAAGACGGGGGCGGTTTCACTCGCCCGCACCTTCAACGTAGACCCGGTCCGTCAGGGCCGTCAACGGGCCTGACGGCCTCACACCGCGAGATCGTCGGCTCGGACGCTGCGAGCCAATTTGCGCACCGCCCGACTGGCCCGCTGGCGCGCGGCCGGCCAGCTGATCCCGTGCCGCTCGGCGGCCGCCCGGCCGCCCTCCTGGCCCGGTGCCGGAGCGTAGATGTCGAGGACGAGGGTGGCGTCGGCGGCGCTGATAGTGCCCGCGTCCACCGCCCACGCCATCAGCTCGAGGAGCTCGAGGTCGCCGGTGCCGTCGTCGCCGCGCGCGGCCGCTTCGCCGAGGGCGTCGGCGACGGAGCCCGGTTCGGCCGGCGTCTCGGTGCGTGCGTGCGCCAGCTCGCGGCTGACCGCGCCGAGGGTGTCCATCGCGAGGTTCGCCGCCACCTTCGCCGTCCGGCGGTCGGTGGGGTACGTGGCGATGGTGGCCCACAGCGCGGCGACCGCGGCGTGCTCGAGGTTGTCGCGGCTGTCGCGGCCGATGTGCCCGGAAGCGATCCGGATCGCCTTGCCGAGCATCAGCTGCAGCACCGTCCGGCCCGCGAGTGCGTCGCCGCCCTGGGCCAGCCGCAGCAGCGCCAGCAGGATGCCGTCGGCGTCGCGCCGGCCGGCGGTCTGGACCGCGAGCTCGACGTCGTCCAGACATCCGCAGCCGGCCAGCGGCGGGCTCTCGGCGGCCCAGCGCGCGACCGCGGCCGCGGTGCCGGCGTCGGTGCGCAGGCGGGCCCACTCGTCGTTGAGCCGGCCGGTGACACCGGAGCCGGTGCGACGCCGGGCGCCGGTGCGGGTGCGGGTGTCCTCGATGGTGACGCTCATGCGTCCCACGGTGCTGACCAGCACTTGCCCGCCGGCTTGCCCGGACGGCGTTGACCTGCGGGCAAGGACTTGCCCGCGGGTGAGGGGCGGTTGCCCTAGAGGCGGCCGCCCTCGTCGAGCAGGGTGATGACGGCATCGCGCGCCGCGGTGACCGTCATGGCCGACGTGTCCAGCACGAGGTCGGCGTCCTCGGGCGGCTCGTACGGGCTCGAGATGCCGGTGAACTCCGCGATCTCGCCGGCCCGCGCCTTCGCGTACAGGCCCTTGCGGTCACGTCGCTCGCACTCCTCGAGCGGCGCCGCGACGTACACGAGCAGGAAGTCGCCGTGTGCCTCGGCCATCCGACGGACGGTCGCGCGGGTGGCCGCGAACGGAGCGATCGGCGCGCAGACGGCCACGCCGCCGTGCTTGGCGATCTCGGCTGCCACGAAGCCGATGCGCTCGATGTTGCGGTCGCGGTCCTCCTTCGAGAAACCCAGCCCCGCCGAGAGGTTGCGCCGCACGACGTCGCCGTCGAGCAGCGTCACGGTCCGGGTGCCGATCTCGGCGACCCGCTCGGCCACCGCCCGGGCGACGGTCGACTTGCCCGACCCGGACAGCCCGGTGAAGAAGAGCACCAGACCGCGTTCGTGTGGCAGCGGCCGCCACCGGCGCCAGGCGTGCAGGCTCGCGGTCGGCCAGCCGGCCGGTTCGGCCGCGGTGCCGTCGAGCCAGCAGTGCAGGGCGACGCGATCGGGCGGCTCGGCCGGTACGACCCGGGTGCCGCCGTAGGCCGCGGCGATCCGGTCGGCCAGCTCGTCGTCACGGGCGTCGCCGTACTGCGGCGCCGGCACCACGACCACCTCGGTCTGGCGGCCCTCGCGGCGCAGCTTGTCGCGGACGGTCAGGGCGCCGGACGTGACGTCGGCGGTGTCGGGGCCGGGTACCGTGCGTGGCCCGTCCAGCACGACCAGCAGCACCGGCTGGCTCGGCTTCGCGGTGGCGGCGGCCAGCGTCGGCAGGTCGATCGGGTCGCGGACGACGACCGCGGCGGCATCGCTCAGCCGCAGCCGCCGCGGTGGCACCCGCAGCTGCGGGTAGGGGCCGCGCGGCTCGCCGCCGTCGGCGTCGGCGTGGGCTCGCCGGACCGGGCCGGTGACGGTGGTGCGGCGCTTCCGGGTGGCCGCCGACTCGACCGTCAGCGACGCCACCGGCGCACCTTCGGCGTCGGTGAGGGTCAGCTCGGCGCCGGGTTTGAGGCGTCGTCCGAGGACGGGTGGGACGTCGACGGCGACGGTGTCGGGTTCGATGCCGAGCAGCGCGAGCTCGACGGTCGCCAGGACGGCGGGGTCGGGGGTCAGGGTGGGACCGGGGGTCGGTTCGGCGGCCACGGCGCCCAGCTTAAAGCCGTCGCGAGGGGTCCACGAACGTGGCGGTGAGCAGAGCCGAGTACCGGCCGGCGAACTCGTCCGTCGTCCACGTGCGGTCGATAGTGAGGCGTTCCAGGAGGTCCCAGGACATCAGGGACCAGATCATGTCCCTGGCCGCGTCCACCGTCCAGGCCGGGTGCAGGACGCCGTCGCGCTCGAGCCACTCGGCCAGGCGGGTGCAACCGCGCAGCCAGTTGTCCATGGTGAACTGCCACATCGCCGCGGCGCCGGGGTCGTCGTGGCGGGCGGTCTCGACGGCCCGCGAGACCGAGAGGATGCGCGGGTGCGCGCGGGCGATGTGCGCGGCCCACTCCGTGAGCGCGCTGACCGCGTCCGGCGCGTCCCAGACCGCCTGCAGGGACTCGCCCAACCGTTCGGTCTCGCCGAGATGCCGGTACAGGGCGATGATCAGCTCATTGCGCGAGCCGAAGTGCAAGTACGCGGCGCGCCGCGAGACCCCGGCCCGCTCGGCGGCGGAGGTCATGGTCAGTGCCGGGAGGCCGTCCTGCTCGATCAGTTCCCGGGTGGCCACCAGCAAGGCGTGACGGGTGCGGCGGCTGCGCGCGTTGCGTGGGTCCTCGATCGAGGGCATGGGGCGCTCCTTGCTGAACTACATGCCATGTGAACTTTACCTCGCGGAAATTGCACGTGCTGTGTACATTAAACTACACGGCACGTGCAGTTCATGACTCGAGAAGGAGGGTCCGATGAGCGCGTTCTCCGAGGCCGAACTGGCCTACTTCGCGTCCGGCCCAGGGCTCGGCCGGCTGGCGACGGTCGATGCCGCCGGCCGTCCCCGAATCGTCCCGCTGGGCTGGCGCTACAACCCCGACGAGGACGCGCTCGACCTCGGCGGCCACGACGTCGCCGCCACCCGAAGGTTCCGCGACGTCCAGCTCAACGCAGACGTCGCCTTCGTCGTCGACGACGTCCTGCCACCCTGGCAGCCGCGCGCCGTCATCGTGCACGGCCGGGCCGAGGCGATCCGGGAACCGGAAGCGCTGATCCGGATCCGGCCGGACCGGGTGATCAGCTGGGGTCTGGACGGGTGAGCTCAGCCGCCGGCGACGGCCGCGACGGCCTCTGCGACCGGGATGTCGCCGCCGATCAGCTCGAGGGTGGAGCGGGCCGTCCGCGGCTCGTCCAGGAGCGCGAGCAGGACGGCGGCCACGTCGTCGCGGGTGACCTTGCCTCGTCCGGTGGAGTCGGCCAGCGTGACGGTGCCGGTTCCAGGGTCGTTGGTCAGCGCGCCGGGCCGCAGGATGGTCCAGTCGAGGTCGCGGCGGCGCAGGTCGGCCTCGCTGTCGCCCTTGGCCTTCTGGTAGACGGCGAAGACGTCGTCGGGGTCGCTCGGCGGCTCGGTCGTCGCTCCCATCGACGAGACCAGCAGGTAACGGCGCACCCCGGCGGCTTCGGCCGCATCGGCCAGCAGGGCCGCCGCCGCGCGGTCGACGGTGTCCTTGCGCGCCGCGCCGCTGCCCGGGCCCGCGCCGGCCGCGAAGACGACGGCGTCGGCATCATGCAGCTCCCGGGCCAGCTCGTCGACGCCGCAGTTCTCCAGGTCGAGGACGACCGCGGTGGCGCCGGCGGAGGCGAGATCGGCGGCATGATCGGGATTGCGGATCAGGCCGACCGCCTCGTCACCTCGCAAGGTGAGCAACCGCTCCAGCCGGAGCGCGATCTGACCGTGTCCGCCCGCGATGACGACCTGCATCCACGTACGTTAGCCGACCGTCATCCGCCGGGAAGCCCTGTGGCCGCCTTTGCTCATTGCAAAAGGCGCGCGAACAGCTTGTTGACCTGCGCCGTCGTCGCGCCTCGAGGTCGCGGCGGCGAGTGGGATACGCTCGCCACGCCGTCGATTCAAAGGGGCAGCGGTGAGAGCACTGGTCAAGGTCGGGCCGGCGGCCGGCGTCGAACTGGCCGAGGTCCCCATGCCGGAGGTCGGTGCCGGTGAGGCGCTGGTCCGGGTGCTGCGCACCGGCATCTGCGGGACCGACCTGCACATCGTGAACTGGGATCCGTGGGCGCAGGCGAACGTCCGCCCGCCGCTGATCGTCGGGCACGAGTTCGTCGGCGAGGTGGTCGAGGTCGCGCCCGGCAGCCGTGGTGTGCACGTGGGCGACATCGTCAGCGGCGAGGGTCACATCGTCTGCGAGCGCTGCCGGCACTGCCGGGCCGGCCAGCGGCACCTGTGCCCGCAGACCGAGGGCATCGGCGTGCACCGCGACGGCGCGTTCGCCGAGTACGTCGCGATGCCGGCCGGCAACCTGTGGCGGCACCCGGACGACATCGACCTCGACGCCGCCGCCGTCTTCGACCCCTTCGGCAACGCCGTGCACACCGCGCTCAAGTTCCCGGTCCACGGCGAGGACGTGCTCGTCGCCGGCGCCGGGCCGATCGGCATCATGGCCGCGCTGGTGGCCCAGCACGCGGGCGCCCGCAACGTCGTCGTCACCGATGTCAACCCGTACCGGCTGGAGCTGGCGGACAGGCTGGGTGCCGGCACCACCGTCGACGTCCGCTCCACGTCGCTGGCGGAGGTGCGCGACGGCCTCGGCATGGCCGAAGGCTTCGACGTCGGCATGGAGATGTCCGGCGACCCGCAGGCGCTGCACGACATGATCGACAGCATGGCCAACGGCGGTCGAATCGCCATGCTCGGGCTGCCGTCGAAGGAGAGCAGCGTCGACTGGTCCAGCATCGTGCTGCGCATGCTGACCATCAGCGGCATCTACGGCCGGGAGATGTACGAGACCTGGTACCAGGCGTCGGTCCTGGTGGCGGCAGGCGTGGACATCTCCCGGGTGGTGACGCACCGGTTCGCCAGTACCGAGTTCCAGGCCGCGTTCGAGGCCGCCGGAAACGGGCACAGCGGCAAGGTCATCATCGAGTGGGCGTCGAGGTAACAGAGGTAACAGGAGGTCGGCGATGTACGGCGCGATGCGCGAGGAACTGCGGAAGAACCTCGACGAGATCCGGACGGCCGGGCTCTACAAACCCGAACACATCATCGGCAGCCCACAGAGCGCCCGGGTCACCCTGGCCGACGGGCGCAGCGTGCTCAACATGTGTGCCAACAACTACCTCGGCCTCGCCGACGACCCCGGCCTCATCGAGGCGGCGAAACGCGGCCTGGACGAGTGGGGCTTCGGGATGGCCTCGGTGCGGTTCATCTGCGGCACCCAGACCATCCACACCGAGCTGGAGGGCAAGATCTCCCGGTTCCTCGGCACCGAGGACACGATCCTGTACGGCTCCTGCTTCGACGCCAACGGCGGACTGTTCGAGACGCTGCTCGGCCCGGACGACGCGATCATCTCCGACGCGCTGAACCACGCGAGCATCATCGACGGGGTGCGGCTGTCCAAGGCGAGAAGGCTGCGCTACGCCAACGCCGACATGACGGAGCTGGAGGCCCGGCTGCGGGAGGCGAAGGACGCGCGGTTCCGGCTGATCGCCACCGACGGCGTGTTCTCCATGGACGGCTACCTCGCGCCGCTGGACCGCATCTGCGACCTCGCCGATCAGTACGACGCGCTGGTCATGGTGGACGACTCGCACGCCGTCGGGTTCGTGGGCGCCAACGGCCGGGGCACACCCGAGCACTTCGGCGTCGCCGACCGCGTCGACATCGTCACCGGAACCCTCGGCAAGGCGCTGGGCGGCGCGAGCGGCGGCTACACGTCCGGGCGGGCGGAGATCGTCGAGTACCTGCGGCAGCGGTCGCGGCCGTACCTGTTCTCCAACTCCGTCGCGCCGTCCATCGTGTCCGCGGCGCTGGCCGTGCTGGACCGGCTCGAGAGTGGCGCCGAACTGCGTGAGCGGCTGCGGGAGAACACCGCGTTCTTCCGTTCCGAGCTGACGGAGCAGGGCTTCGACGTGCTGCCGGGGGAGCACCCCATCGTGCCGGTGATGATCGGCGACGCCACCCGCGCGGCCCGGTTGTCGGAGCTGCTGTTCGCCGAGGGTGTGTACGCGGTGAGCTTCTCCTACCCGGTGGTGCCGCAGGGCGCGGCGCGCATCCGCACCCAGGTGTCGGCCGCGCACACCCTCGACGACCTCCGGGACGCCGCCCGGGCGTTCGTCCGCGCCCGGGCAGCGCTCGGCTGACGAGTCCCGGCGGTGCATGCTAACCTGTGCATGCAGAGTGATGCATGCGCTGATTGAGGGCCGGGAGAAATCAATGGCGACGGTCCAGGTTCGTGATGTTCCTGACGAAGTGGCGGAAATCATCGCCGAAAAAGCCAGCGCCGAACACAAGTCCGTGTCGGCGTATCTCCGAGACCTCATGGCGGCAGACGTGAAACTCGAACTCCAGAAGCGGGCCATCGCCCGGTGGGACGATAACTTGAAGCGGCTCCACGCAGAGCTCGGTATGCCGACGGCGTCTGATATCTCGGGCGCGGAGGTGATTCGCGAGCTCCGGGACGAGTACGAACGGGGCGACGGTTGATCGTCGTCGATGCCACGATCTGGGTCGACAGGCTGTGCGGAACGCTGCCGGAGGAACTCGCGGCGCTGATCCGGGCGGAGGGGTGCGCGGCCCCGGCCCATGTCGACTTCGAGGTCGGCTCTGGGCTGCTCCGACTGGAGCGACGCGGGATGCTGGCCGCTGGGCGCGCCGCCGTGCTGATCGAGGAGTTCAGCCGGCATCCGGTCGAACGCATCGGGCAGGCGCAGGACTTCGTGCGGGCAACGGGCCTCCTCGACAACAGCAGTTATGCCGATGCGCTGTACCTCGCGCTCGCCGAGCGGCTCGACTGCCCGCTGCTGACCAGCGACGCCGGGATGAAGGCGGCTGCTCGAGTCGCCTCCATCCCCGTCGTCGACGCAACGATTGACGGCTGACCGCTTGGACGGTTACGGCTGCGACCTCGCCGCAGGTACCTGCGGCTGGTCGCGGTCCGTGCCCAGGTGCTTCTCGAGCGCGGTGCCCTCGATGTCCACGTTCGGCAGCAGGCGGTCCAGCCAGCGCGGCAACCACCACGCGCGTTCGCCGACCAGCGCCAGTACCGCCGGCACGATGGTCATCCGGACCACGAAGGCGTCCACCGCGATGGCCACCGCCAGGGCGAAGCCGATCTGCCGCACGTCCACGGCCTCGTTGAGGATGAAGCCGCCGAACACGCTGATCATGATCACGGCGGCGGCCGCGACCACCCGGGCGCCGTGCCGGAACCCGGTCTCGACAGCCCGCCCGGCCGGCTCGCCGTGCACGTACGCCTCGCGCATCCGGGTGACCAGGAAGACCTCGTAGTCCATCGCCAGGCCGAACACCACGCCGATGATGAAGATCGGCAGCATGCTGTTGATGAGCCCGGTCTCCTCGACGCCCAGCAGGCCGGTCAGCCAGCCCCACTGGAACACCGCGACCAGCGCACCGAACGACACCGCCATGGTCAACAGGAAGCCCAGGGTCGCCTTGAGCGGCACTACCAGCGACCGGAACGCCAGCATCAGCAGCAGGAACGACAACCCCACGACCACCAGCAGGTACGGCAACAGCGCGTCGCCGACCCGCTCGGAGAAGTCGATGAACAGCGCCGTCATGCCGGTCACCAGGACGGTCGCGCCGGTGGGCGCGTCGAGGTCGGTACGGATGGCCTCGACCAGCCGCTCGGTGTCCGCGCTGCCCGGGCCGGATGACGGTACGACGGTGACGACGGCGGTCCGGCCGTCCTCGTCGAGCTGCGGCGGCGCGACCAGCTCCACGCCGGACGTCTCGGTCAGGGCGGCGGCTACCTGCTCCGCGGCTGACTGCCCGTCGGCGCCGCTGTCTGCCATGTCCACCACCACCAGCAGTGGGCCGTTGAAGCCAGGGCCGAAGCCGTCGGCGGTGAGGTCGTACGCCTTGCGCTGGGTGCTGTCCGGTGGGTAAGTGCCCTCGTCGGGAACGCCGAGGCGCAGGTCCGTCGCCGGCAGCGCCAGCACACCCAGCCCGACCACCGCGACGGCGAGAACGGCCACCGGGCGGCGGGTGACGAGGCCGACCCAGCGCCGGCTCCAGGTGGGCCGGTCGTCGTCGGCCTCGGCATCACGCACCCGCAGGCCCGGCACCCGGACGGTGAGGAAGCGCCGCCCGGCGAACCCGAACAGGGCGGGCAGCAGCGTCAGTGCGATCACGACCGCGATCGCCACCGTCGCCGCGGCGGCCAGGCCCATCTCGGTGAGCACCGGGATACCCACGACCGTCAGCCCGGACAGCGCGATGACCACGGTCAGCCCGGCGAACACCACGGCGGTTCCGGCGGTGCCGATCGCCCGTCCGGCCGCGTCGTCGCCGGAGCGCCCGATCAAGAGCTCGTGCCGGTACCGGGAGGCGATGAACAGCGCGTAGTCGATGCCGACCGCCAGGCCGAGCATGACAGCGAGGATCGGGGTGATCGAGCCGATGTCCACGAACCCGGTGGCCGCGGTGATCAGCGCGGCGCCGATGCCGACTCCCACGACGCCGGTGAGCAGCGGCATGCCGGCCGCGACCAGCGACCCGAACGTGATGATCAGGACGAGTGCGGCCACACCCAGGCCGATCAGCTCGCTGCCCAGTTCGGGCTCCTGCTCGACCGCGGTGCCGGCCAGCTCGACCGTCAGACCGGACGCGCGGCCGACGTCCGCGGCATCGTGCAGCCTCTCGCGGGTCTGCTCCTCCAACGAGAAGAAGTCGACGGCGTAGGTGACCTCGGCCAACGCGACCGAGCCGTCGGGTGAGACCAACTCGGCCTGGAACGGGTCGACCACCGAGGCGACCTGCGGGCCGGCGTCGACCGCCGCGATGGCGTCGTCGATGGCGGCCCGGTGCTCGGGGTCCGTGACACTCTCCGCGTCGGGGGCGGCGAACACCATGCGCGCGGCGGCACCGTCCGCCGACGACCCCGGGAACCGCTCCTCCAGCAGGTCGAACGCTTCCTGCGCCTCGGTGCCCGGAATGGAGAACGAGTCGGCCGTCGGCCCGGAGAGGGTGGCCGCCCCGACGCCCGCGAGCACCATGATCGCCAGCCAGATCGTTCCCACCACCCCGCGGCGGCGGTACGAGAACCGGCCGATCCGGTACAGCAGGGTAGCCACGGCATCCTCCGACAGTCACTAGCTTGTAGTTCAAACTCTCTCCTGAGAGTAACTGTCAGATTCACCGGCGCGCAAGATCCCGCGAGCATCAGCCGGAATGATCACGTCCGGCATGGGTGCACCCGCTCCACCACCCATGCATGCCTGGTGAAGCGGGAGAACGCCGCGGAAGGGGCGCCGCGGCGGGTCAGAGCGCGGCGATGAGCTCCGCCACCAGCTGTGCCCGCTCGGGCAGCGACTCGACGACCACCTGCTCGTGGGTCGCGTGCGCGCCGGCGCCGCGCGGCCCGAAGCCATCCAGCGTCGGGACGCCGAGTGACCCGGTGGTGTTGGTGTCGGCGCCGCCCGCGGCAGGGGCGCCGACGATTCGCTGGCCCACGCGCTCCGCCGCCGCCGTCACAGCGGTCAGCAGGGGCGACGGCGACGCGGACCAGGTCGGCCGCCGCGACAGGACCTCGGCCGTCACCGTCGCGCCGGACCGGATCGGGCCCAGCGAGCCGAGCCCGTCCAGAACGATGCGCTCGGACTCCGCGTCGGCGAACCGCAGGCCAACGTCGGCCCAGGCCGACGCCGGGACGACGTTCGTCCGGCCGCCGCCGCCGATGGTCCCGACGTTGCACAGCACCTCGCCGGGCGCGTGGCTGACGATCGTGCGGACCAGGATCAGCTGGTCGACCAGCTCGTCGACGGCTGAGACGCCGGCGTCGGGGTCCAGTGCGGCATGTGCCTCCACGCCGCGCACGGCGATCCGCAGGCGGGTGCTGCCGCGGCGGCCGGACTTCAGTGAACCATCGGGGTGCGGCGACTCGAACCCCAACGCGGCCACCACGCCGTCGGCGCAGGTGCGCACCAGGGATGTCGCGGTGGGGGAGCCAACCTCCTCGTCGGCCACCACGAGCACCCGCACCGGCGGGTGCTCCCGGCCGTGCAGCAGCTCGAGTGCCGTCTCCATGACGACGAGCCCGCCCTTCATGTCGTAGGCGCCCGGACCGTGGGCGATGCCGTCGTCGACCCGCCACGGCATGCCGTCGGCGAGCTGTCCGGCCGGCCAGACGGTGTCGTGGTGGCCGAGCAGCAGCACCGGCGCGGCCGCGACCTTGGCGCCGCTGCCGGGATGCTCCATGACCAGGTGGTCGCCGCCCGGCGACGACACGCGGCGCACGGTGGCGCCCAACTCGCGGTGCCGGGCGAGCAGCAGCTCACCGAGTGCGTCGAGGCGCGCGGCGTCACCGGTAGGCGACTCGTGCCGGACGTAGGTCTCCAGCTGTTCGAGCATCGCGGCCGCCGATGGTGCTGTACGGTTCATGGCGCAACTATACGTTTCGTATCTTCGCATGATCCCGGCATCGGCGCCGGACGGTGCTGAGGTTGCGGTCCGTATGAAGGGCCGCTCCCGTGAAAGGGGAAGCATGACGACGGCGCAGTTCCCGCTCGTCGAGCGGCTCTCCTCGGCCGCCGACCTGGCCGACGCCGCGCGGCTGTACCGCGAGGTGTTCGGCTACCAGGACGTCTCCCACTCGGTGAACCCGCGGCTGCTGGCGTCGCTGGTGGCCAACGGCGGCTCCGTGGTGGGAGTCCGCGGCCCGGACGGCGCCCTGGTCGCGTTCGCGTACGGCTTCGTCGGCGTGGACGCCGGCGAGGTCTACCACTACTCGCAGGCCGCCGTGGTCGACGCCGGCCACCAGGGCCTGGGCCTCGGCCGGGCGCTCAAGCGCGGGCAGCGGGAGGTCGCCCTGGCCGGTGGGCAGACCCGGATGCGCTGGTCGTACGATCCGGCGCTGGTCCGCAACGGGCACTTCAACCTCGACGTGCTGGGCGCGGTCGGCCGCTGGTTCCGGCCCGACTTCTTCGGGCCCGGCACCGACCGGATGATCGTCGACTGGGACCTCGACGACGAGCGCCGGGCCCGCGAAGCGCCGGCACCCGCCGAGCCACCGGACGGACTCGCCGACCCGGCCGGCTGGCTGCGGCCCCGCACCTCCAGCCCAGAACGCCCGGAAGACCGGGAGCGCCCGGAAGACCGGGAGCGCCCGGAAGGCCGGGAGCTCCGGGACCACCCGGACACCTGGCTGCCGCTGCCGCTCGCGCCGGACCCGCGGCAGCAGGAGGCGCTCGGCCGCGCCGTCGCCGCACTGATCGGCACCGGTCACGTCGCGGTGTCGTGCCTCCGGCTGTCCGAGACGACGGCGGCCTATCGCTTCGTCCGGGCGGATCCGCGATGACCGGCCCGGGTGCGCGCCGGCCACAGGCCGCCAACCGCGACCTCACCAGCCCGCACCAGCGCTTCGGCGCCCGCCTGCAGCGGCCGAAGTCCGCCGCGAACCTGCAGGCGCGCGTCATCGAGCAGGAGACCCGCACACTGGCCGAGGCGTTCGCCCGGGTCAGCGCGGACGGTTCCGTCGCGGCGGCCGCGGCCACGGTGGTGGCGGCGCGGCGCCGGTTCGTCGCCGGTACCGGCAAGGCGTTCGCGTACGCGTCGCTGCTGGCGGTGGACCTCTCCGCGGGCCTGTCGAACGTCACCCTGGTCGACGGGACGCTGGTGCGGCACGTGGACGTGCTGGCCGACGTCCGCGACTCCGACGTGCTGGTGGCCATCTCGTTGCGGCGCTATCGACGCGAGACGGTCGCGCTGGCCGAGCGGTTCGCGGCGGCGGGTGGCACCGTCGTCGCCGTCACGGATGCGGCCGGGTCGCCGCTGACGGCGGTGGCCGGCCAGTCGATCGTCGTGCCGACCGACAGCGCGTCGTTCGCGGACTCGCCGACGGCCGTCGCCGCGGTGATCCACTTGCTGGCCACGCTGACGACGGCGAGCGCGAAGGGCGCGCGGCGGCGGCTGGCGGAGCGCGACCGGCTGGCCGACGAACTCGACATCTACTGGGAGGGTTGACGTTGCTGGTCACCGAGGCCTCGTTGCACCTGGTCCGGCTGCCGCTGGTGCACGAGTTCCGCACCAGTTCGCACGCGAAGAAGCATCTCGAGCACATCCTCGTGCGGCTGACCGACGCGGACGGCGCCGTTGGCTGGGGTGAGATCGCCTCGCCCACGGACCCGTACTACTCGCCGGAGACGGTGGACACGTGCTGGCTGGTCGCCGAGCGGTACCTGTTGCCGGCGGTGGTCGGCCGGAGTTGGCAACACCCGTCGGAGGTAGCCGCCGCGTGGGCGAAGGTGCGTGGTCACCGCTTCGCCAAGGCCGGGGTCGACATCGCCGCGTGGGTGCTCTGGGCCACCGGGCGGGGCGTGCCGCTCGCGCAGGCCCTCGGCGGTACCCGCCGGTCGGTCGTCGCGGGGGTGTCGCTGGGCATCGAGCCGACCATCGACGCGCTGCTCGCCGAGGTCACCAAGCAGGTGGAGGCCGGGTATCCGCGGGTCAAGCTCAAGATCGCACCCGGCTGGGACGTCGAGCCGGTGCGGCAGGTCCGGCGGGCGTTCCCGGAGCTCATGCTGCACGTGGACGCGAACGGCGCCTACGGGGAGTCCGACGACGAGCTGCGGGCACTACGGGCGCTCGACGAGCACGGCCTGTCCATGATCGAGCAGCCGTTCGGCCCGCGGAACCTGCTGGCGCACGCGACCCTGCAGCGTGACATCGACACCCCGATCTGCCTGGATGAGTCGGTCGACTCCGTCGACGACCTGCGCACCGCGCTCGTGCTGGGCGCGCTGAAGGTGCTGAACATCAAGGTGTCCCGGATGGGCGGGCTGGGCGCGGCCGTGCTCGCCCACGACGTCGCCGGCGAGCACGGCATCCCGGTGTGGTGCGGCGGCATGCACGAGTTCGGGGTCGGCCGGGCCGCCAACGTGGCGTTGTCCAGCCTGCCCGGGTTCACGCTGCCGTCGGACGTGTCGGCGTCGGAGAAGTACTACGAGCGCGATGTGATCCTCCCGCCGGTCACCGCGGCCGCGGGCGTCGTCGAGGTCCCGGCGGTGCCGGGGCTCGGCCACGTCGTGGACACCGAGCTGATCGAAGCGGCCACGCTGCGGACCACGACCGTGCGCGCCGGCCGTCTCGCCGAATAGAACGGAGCCGTCATGACAACGCCCGCCCTGCGGGACACGAACCGGGCGCCGGTCCCGGTGAAGAACGTCGTCGCCGCCGGCCTGCTGGTCGCCTCGCTGATCGCGGCGCTCGTGCTCAACCTCACCACCGACGAGCTGGGACTGTGGGGCCTGCTCCCCATCGTCGTGTACGCCGTCCTCGTCCTGCTCGAGGTCAACGTCGTGCTGGCGACCGGCGTGGCGATGGTGGTGGGGTTCGTGCTCACCGGTGCCGGGCCGCTCGAGATCAGCACGATGATGTCGGAGTCGCTGGGCTCGTTCATCGCGGTGATCGGGCTGATCATCATGCTCGGCGCCGGGCTGGGGCGTATCGCGTCTGACACCGGCGCGGCGCAGACGCTGGTGCGCGCGCTGCTGCAAGGTGTCGGGCTGAACAGCGCGGTGCGCATCCAGGTGGGCATCATGCTCGCCAGCACCGTGCTGGTCGGATCGCTGGGCACGCTGGCCGGGGCCAACGCGATCCTCGCGCCGATCGTGATCCCGGTGGCCGCCGCGGTCAGCCGGTCCCGCCCGTCCGTGGCGGCGATGCTGCACGCGGGCGGCGCCGCGGGGTTGATCATCGGGCCGTTCACGCCGCCGGTCGTGACCATTACCGGCGCGGCCGGTCTCAGCTACGTCGAGTACCTGCTCACCGCCGGGCTGCCGATGGCCGTCGTCACCTGGCTGACCGGCTTCTTCATGGCCCGCTACATCCAGCGCCGCACCGAGGCCGACCAGTACACGGAGCAGGAACTGGCCGGCCTGGACACCGGCTCGGAGCCCACCGGCCGCGAGAAGCGGGCCGCGTTCGCGTTCATCGGCACGCTGGTCGCGATGGCCGTGCTGGGCGTGATCCTGGAAGCCGGGTTCGCCTACGCGATCCTGGTCATGCTGGTCACCGCGATCGTGACGGCGTTCGCCGGCGGGATGCGCCCGGCCGACGCGCTGACCTCCTTCTACGCCGGGGCGTCGCAGCTGCTCTGGCTGTTCTTCCTCTTCTGGTTGTTCAACCCGCTGCTGGTGATGCTGGAGCAGTCCGGCGCGTACGGCGCGCTGCTGGACGCCCTGCAGCCGGCGCTGGAGGACGCCGGCCCGTGGCCGTTCCTGATGCTCACCCTCCTGGTCGGCTGGCTGGGCGTGGCCGGTGCGGCCGTCGCCCAGGTCGCGCTGATCGACGAGCTGCTGTGGCCGCTGGCCGCGAGCGTCGGGGTACCGGCGACGGCGTGGGGTGCGGCGCTGCTCGGTGGTAGCCAGATCGACTGGTTCGGGCCGTTCCCCAACGCGGACATGATCGGCCAGATGGGGCTGGCCCGCTCGTCCAACCTGCGGATGATGCTGGTCAACGGCTGGACGATCATGGCCGCCAACCTGGTGCTGTTCGCCGTGCTGTTCGCGGTGCTCTGAGATGTGGCCGGCGCCGCGGGCCGACCGGCTCCGTGCCGGGCTGGCCTCGCTCGCCGAGGCCGGCCCGGGGCGGTGGGCTTTCGCCGTGTGGGAGCAGGGGCGGCCGGTGGTCTCCCTGAGCGGTGCCGAGCCGGTGCCGGCGGCCAGCACCATCAAGGTGCCGCTGCTGGTGCTGGCGTTGCAGGACGTGGCCACCGGACGGCGCGATCTCGACGACGACGTGCCGGTGCCGGCGGAGCGTGCCGGCGGGGCCGGAGTGCTGCGGCTGCTGCCGTCGGTGCGGCGGCTGCGGTTCGCCGAGCTGCTGACCCTGATGATCGCCGTCAGCGACAACGCCGCCAGCAACCTGGTGATCGAACTGCTCGGCCTCGACGACGCCGACCGGCGCCTCGCCGCGCTCGGCCTGACCGGCACCAGGCTGCGCCGCCGGCTGATGGACACGGAGGCGGCCCGGGCCGGCCTGGAGAACGTGACGACGGCCGACGACCAGTCCCGGCTGCTCGACCGCCTGGCCGGCCCGGACCTGCTGCCGGCACCGTTGCGCGCCTTCGCCCTCGATGCGCTGGCCGAGCAGCAGGTCAACGACCGGATGCCGACGCAGCTCGGTGACGACGTGCGGTGCCTGCACAAGACCGGTGAGCTCCCGGGCGTGCGGCACGACGTCGGCCTGCTCGAGTTCGACGGACGGACGGTGGCGCTCGCCGCGCTGGGCACCGAGCTGACCGATCCGGCGACGCTGCGGCTGGCCGGCAGTGGGCCGGCAGGTACCGTGATCGGCGCTGCGGCACGGATGGTGGTGGAGGTGGCCCGGACATGAGTGAACTGGACGTCGTCCTGCGGGGCGGGACCGTGGTGGACGGTTCCGGCGGTGACCCGTTCGTCGCCGACGTCGGCATCGGCGCGGGACTGATCCGGGCCGTGTCCGCGGACCGGCTGAGCGCCCGGCGGGTCATCGACGCGTCGGGGCAGGTGGTGACGCCGGGCTTCGTCGACCTGCATTCGCACGCCGACTTCACCCTGCCCGGTTGGCCGGCGGCCACCACACAGATCTGCCAGGGGGTGACGACGCTTCTGGTCGGCAACTGCGGATGGTCACCGTTCCCCGTCGGCGACCTGGCCGAGCTGCGGTCGGCCACCGCGTTCTTCGACCCCGATCTCGACTGGGCATGGAGCGACGTCGACGGGTTCGCCACCGCGGCCGACGCCGTCCGGCCAGCGGTGAACGTCGCCCTGCAGGTCGGTCACTCCTCGCTGCGGCTGGCGGCGATGGGTGGCGCGGACCGGGCAGCCGATGCCGGCGACCTCGACCGGATGGCCGGGTGGCTGGGCGGCACGGCCGCACGCCTGCTGCACGGCTTCTCCACCGGCCTCATCTACGCGCCCGGCACCTACTCCGACGAGGCCGAGGTGCGGCACCTGGTGAAGGCCGCCGCGGCGTCCGGATTGCTCTACTCCACCCACATCCGCGACGAGTCGGCGGGGTTGCTGGACGCGATCGGTGAGGCCGTCGACGCCGCGGCCGCCGCCGGCGCCCGCCTGGAGATCTCGCACCTGAAGTCGATAGGGCCCGTCGACCACGGCGGCGTCCCAGCGGCGCTGGAGCTGATCGACGAAGCCGTGGCACGCGGCGTCGACGTGGCCGCCGACGTCTACCCGTACACCGCGTCGAGCACCACGCTGACGTCGCGGCTGCCGGGCTGGGCCATGGACGGCGGCCCCGGCGAGCTGCTGCGCCGGCTGGCCGACCCGGCCGGGCGGGAGCGGATCGCGGCGGAACTGCGCGCGCAGACGGGAATCCTGCTCGACCCGGCCGGGGTCGTCATCGCCGAGCTGGGGCCAGGCCGGTACGCCGACGCGGCCGGAGCCAGCATCGCGGACATCGCCCGCCGCGACGGCGTCGACGCCGCCGAGGCGGTGCTGCGGGTCCTGGAGGCGCACGATGCCGCGGTCGCGGTGGTCAACCACGGCATGCGCGAGGACGACGTCATCGCGGCGCTGCGCCACCCGCGGGTGTCGGTCGCCAGCGACGGCTGGGTACTGAAGCCGTCCGGCGCCGGCCGGCCGCACCCGCGCAGCTTCGGGACCTTCCCGCGGGTGCTGGCGCGCTACGTCCGCGACCTCGGCGTGCTCTCCCTGCCGGAAGCGGTGCGCAAGATGACGGCGTGGCCGGCGGCCCGGCTGGGCCTGACCGACCGGGGCACGATCGCGCCCGGCAAGGTCGCCGACGTCGTCGTGCTGGACGCCGAGCGCGTCGCGGACACGTCGACGTTCGACCAGCCATGGCGGCTGCCCACCGGGATCAGCACCGTCCTCGTCGGCGGGCAGCCGGCGCTGGACGGCGGTGAGCCGACCGACGTCCGGGCCGGGCGCGTCCTGCGCAGGTAAAGCCGATGATCCTGGGGTGATCCCCGGTCCGGAACGGGGGTTACCCCCAGCACGGATCGGGGGTCTTCCGGGTTACCGCGTCGCGTCCTCGCGGCGAGAGTGAGTACCGCCACCGGCGAGCTCGACCGGCGGCGACGACACCACACCGACTCACCGCCGACGAGGACGCCATGACCACGACCCTGCCCCTGGACCGGCCACCCGTTCCCGCCCCGCCACCGCCACCTGGACCGGGCCGCGGCCTGGTCGTCGGCGCGGCCCGATGGAGCGCCCACCACAAGTGGACCGCGCTGCTGCTCTGGCTCGCGTTCGTCGCCGCCGCGATCGTCGGCGGCGGCGCCGTCGGGACCCAGGAGGTGGCCGACGGCGACTACGGCATCGGTGCCTCCGCGGGCGCCGACAAGGCGATCGCCGGCGCCGACTTCGACGAACCGCACACCGAGTCGGTCCTGGTCCGGGCGGCCGACGGCGGCATCGTCGACCCGTCGTCGGATCAACTCGCCGGACTGCGTGCCGACCTGGCAGCGGCGTCCGGCGTCGCTGAGGTCTCCAGCCCGCAGCCCTCCGCCGACGGCGCCGCGGTGCTCTACGAGGTCACCCTCGACGTTCCCGAGGGCACCGACGCGGAGATGGACGACGCCGCCTCCGCGGCCGCCGCCGAGGTCGGCCGCGTCGTCGACGAAGCCGGCGCCGCCGCGCCGGAGCTGATGGTCGGCCAGGTCGGCGACGCGTCCCTGGACGCCGCGCTGGACCAGCTCTACGAGGACGACCTGCGCCGGGCCGAGTACCTGTCGCTCCCGGTCAGCCTGCTCATCATGGTCGTGGTGTTCGGCGCGCTGATCGCCGCGGCGGTACCGGTGCTGCTGGCGTTGTCGTCGGTGGTCGCCGCGATGGGGCTGTCGGCGTTCGCGTCGCACCTCATCCCGTCCAGTGACATGCTCGCCTCGGTGATCCTCCTGGTCGGCATGGCCGTCGGCGTCGACTACTCGCTGTTCTACGTGCGCCGCGAACGTGAGGAGCGGGCGAAGGGCCGCGGCACCCTGGACGCCGTCACCGTCGCGGCGGCCACGTCCGGCCGGGCCGTCGTGGTCTCCGGTATCGCTGTCATCATCGCGATGGCCGGCATGTTCTTCGCCGGCGAGGCGACGTTCGAGTCGCTGGCCGTGGGCACCATCCTGGTCGTGGCGGTCGCCGTCGTCGGCTCGGTGACGGCGCTGCCCGCGTTGCTGTCGATCTTCGGCCGGTGGATCGACCGGCCGCGCATCCCGCTGCTGTGGCGGCTGCGTCGCGGCGACGGAGCCGACTCACGGCTGTGGAGCGCGATCCTGCGGCCGGTGCTGCGGCACCCGCGCACCGCGCTGTTCGTCGGCGTCGCCGCGCTGCTGGCACTCGCCGCACCCGCGCTGGGTATGAAGCTGTCGCAACCGGGCATCTCGGACCTGGCCCAGGACGTGCCCGAGGTGCAGACCTACGACGCCGTCACCGCCGCGTTCCCCGCCGAAGGGGCGTCGCACACCGTCGCCGTCTGGTCCGCCGACGGTGCGGCACTGGACACCGCCGCCGTCGACGACGCCGTGGCCGCGCTCGGCGACGACGTGACGGGTGACCCGCGGTTCGCGGTCGACGACGGACTGACGGCCGAGTACTCCGCGGACCGGTCGGTCGCCGAGATCGCGGTGCACGTGCCGTACGAGTCCGACGACGAGCGAGCCGAACAGTCGCTGGAGGTGTTGCGGAACGACCTGGTGCCGGCGGCCTTCGACGGGGTGGACGGGGCCGAGACCGGCGTCACCGGGCAGACCGCCGGCAACGTCGACTTCCGCGGCCTGCTGGCCGACCGGATGCCGATCGTGATCGGGTTCGTACTGCTGATGACGATCATGGTGCTGGTGATGGCGTTCCGGTCGCTGACCGTCGCGCTGACGGCGGCCGCACTGAACCTGCTGTCGGTGGCGGCGGCCTACGGCCTGCTGACCCTGGTGTTCCAGAACACGTGGGCGGAGTCGCTGCTCGGCTTCACCTCGACCGGGGCGCTCATCATCTGGCTGCCGCTGTTCCTGTTCGTCATCCTGTTCGGGCTCTCGATGGACTACCACGTCTTCGTGGTCAGCCGCATCCGCGAAGGCGCCCGGGCGGGCCTGACGACGCCGGAGGCAGTGCGCACCGGGATCGTCCGCTCCGCCGGGGTGGTGACCAGCGCGGCCGTGGTGATGGTGGCGGTCTTCTCGATCTTCGCCTCGCTCGGCGCGATCGAGTTCAAGCAGCTGGGCATCGGACTGGCCGCGGCGATCCTCATCGACGCGACCATCGTCCGGGCCGTGCTGCTGCCATCGTTGATGGTGCTGCTGGGAGAGCGGAACTGGTGGCTGCCCCGGCCGCTGAAGCGGCTGCCGGCGCTGGAGCACTGACAGGCCGAGCCCCATGATCATGTTCCCTCGCGGTCGATCAGTGACCGCGAGGGAACATGATCACGGGATGGGTCAGCTGGTGAAGACCTCGACCTCGACCAAGCGCGAGTAGTCACCGTTGTTCGACGCGAGGCCTACGATCCGGACGGCGTCGGCGGTCACCGGCGGGAACGTCGACGTCACCCGGCCCGCGGAGTTGCCGCGCACCTCGTCGACGGTCTGCCAGCCGCCGTCCACCCGCACCTGCACGTCGAAGTCACGCAGCCCGTAGCGGGCGGCCGGGTAGCGGGCCGAGTCCAGCGTCCAGGTCTCCACCCGTCCGACGGTGGCCGGCGCGGCCATGGCGACGTCGTACGTGTCCGGGAAGACGCCGCTCGTGCCGTCGTTCCAGCCGGTCAGCGTGTCCCACTGCTCGGAGTCCGTGTTGCCGTCGGCCGCGCCGCACACGTCGAAGTTCGCGTGCGTCGACGACGCGGTCGCCTGCTCCCCGAGCGCCAGGTTGTCGCCCGGCCCCTTCGGCGGTAGCGGCAGCACCTCGACCGGCACGGTGAGCCGCGCACCGTCCGTCGTCACCCGCACGTCGTAGACGCCGGGCGCGGCGTCGCGCGGCACCGTCACGCCGACCCGCGCGGACACGGTGTGGTCCGGGTCCCAGGCGGGCAACCACGACGACACCAGCTCGCGGTCGAGCACGACCGGGCCGCCCGCTGCCAGCAACGCGTCGGCGTAGAGGTCCGCGGTGCTCGTGTTCGTCAGGCCGAGCTGGAACGAGCTGGGCAGGCAGGGCAGTCCGACCACCTCCACCCGCTCCGGCGTCGCCGACAGCCGGACGGGGTCGCGGTCCGGCCGGGCGGCCGTGCTGGCTGCCGCGCCGGCCACCCCGAGTACCGCGGTCGCCAGGACGACCACACCGATCTGCCGCTTCATCGCTGACCTCCCACGACGTGGATGGTGGGGTCGCCGTCGGCGACGGCGAGCCGGGCGCAGGTGGTGACGGCGCCGTCGGGGACGGTGACCCGGTCGGCCACGCGGAAGTCGGCCACCCACCGGTCGGGCGTGACCTCGACGCGCACGTAACCGCGCTGGAAGTTGCCGAACTTCACGTGCGGGTTCTCGTCGAGGATGGTCTGGCCACCCGGGTCGAGGTCGACGCCGTCGCGGCCGGAGCTGATGGACGTGCCGACGAACTCCGTCCCCACCACCGGTGCCGACTCGTCGGCGTAGTCGGCCTTCAGCTCCGACGCGACGCTGCGGTGCAGGTCGCCGGCGATGCTGACGAGGTTGCGCACGCCTCGTTCGTAGGCGCCGCCCAGAACCCGCTGCCGCGAGGCGACGTAGCCGTCCCAAGTGTCCATCGGCACGATCACCTCCGCTCCGGCCCGGGTGTCCAGCTGCGCTATCGCCGTCTGGTGGGCCAGCACCTCCCACCGCGCCGAGCGCTCGGCGAAACCGTCCAGCAGCCAGCGCTCTTGCTCCGCGCCGGTGATGGTGCGGTTCGGGTCCAGCGAGCCGGGGTTGGGCGGGTCGGAGCCGTCGCCGGCGGCCTGGTCGTCGCGGTACTGCCGGGTGTCCAGCAGGTTGAACCGGACCAGGTCGCCGTACTGGAACCGCCGGTACAACTGCAGGTCCGGGCCGGTCGGCGCCTGGGTCATCCGCACCGGCATGTGCTCCCACCAGGCCCGGAACGCGTTGGCGCGGCGGACCAGGAACTCCGGGCGGGTGGGGGTCGGTGTGTTGCCCTCTGGCACGTCGCCGGCCCAGTTGTTCTCCACCTCGTGGTCGTCCATGGTGACGATCCACGGCGCGGCGGCGTGCGCGGCCTGCAGGTCCGGGTCGGACTTGTAGAGCGCGTATCGGGCCCGGTACTCGTCCAGCGTGATCGTCTCGCGCAGGAAGTCGGCCGGGAGCTGCTGCTGACGCACCCCGGCGCCGACGCCCACGCCGTACTCGTACAGGTAGTCGCCGAGGTGGAAGACGACGTCGTGGTCCAGCGCCGCCAGGTCGCGGTAGGCGGTGTAGAAGCCCTCCCAGTACGCCTGGCAGGACGCGAACGCGAACGACAGCCCCGGTACCGGCTGCCCGGCGGCCGGCGCGGTGCGGGTACGCCCGACCGGGCTGACGTCGCGGCCCACCCGGAAGCGGTACCAGTAGTGCCGCCATGGACGCAGTCCCGTGACGTCGACGTGGACGCTGTACGACTGCTCGCGCCGCGCCCGGGCGGTGCCGCTGCGGACGACGCGGCGGAAGCCCTCGTCCTCGGCCACCTGCCACTGCACCAGCACGGGCCGTGGCCCCAGGCCGCCGAACGGCTCCAGCGGCCGCGGCGCCAGCCGGGTCCAGATGACGACGGCGTCCGGGAGCGGATCGCCGGACGCGACCCCGAGGGTGAACGGGTCGTCGGGCAGCCGGTTCAACTCGACGGCGGGCCCGTCCGCGGCCGCCAGGCCGGGCAGCGCACCCACCGCGGCCAGGCCCATGGCGGCGCCGGTGACGGTGAGGAACCTGCGCCGGGTCGCGTCGACGGCGTCGAGCCGGAGCGTCTGGAAAGGATCTCGGTCGGCAGTCACGCGCCAGAGCAGACCAGCCGCAACCGACGCCAAAGCGGACGAACAGTGACCGATAGGCGAACTTCCACCGGGTGTGCAGTCAGGGTCTCGTCGCTGGCCGTTGGCACCGCCGAGACATATGCGTACCATGTGTGTATGGCTCGGTTGAATGTCTACGTCCCCGATGACCTCGCCGAAGAGGTCAGGGCGTCGGGCCTCAACGTCTCGCAGGTCGCGCAGCAGGCGTTGCGGCAGGAGCTCGACCGGCACAGAGCGGAGACATGGCTGGACCACGTCCGTCGCCGCCGATACGCCGGTGTCACGCACGATCAGGCGATGGCTGCGTTGGACGACGCCCGGGACGAGCTCGGCGCGCCGTGACACTGGACGCCGTGGTGGTCGACGCGTCCGCCGTGGTCGACCTCGTCGTGCCGACCGAACGAGCTGATGCGGTGGCGAGAACCATCGAGGGCCGCGCTCTGCATGCCCCGGCGCACCTCGATGCGGAGTTGCTGAGCGCATTCGGGCGGCTTCACCGCGCCGGCGCGCTGTCCGAGGATGATGTCGTGGAGCTCATCGATGTCGTGCGGCGCATGCCGGTCGTCCGTCATGCCGTGCCTGACCTGCTGGACCCGGCATGGGAGCACCGGCACGACACCAGGCTGACGGATGCTCTGTACCTGGCATTGGCGCAGCGGCTCGAGACGTCGCTTGTCACCACGGACGCACGGCTGGCCCGGGCGGGCTCGGCGGCGAACGTAGTGGTCCCTCTCGAGGGTTAGAGCCTGCATCACACCGGAGCCCGCGACACCGGCGTGGCCGCGACGTGGACGAGGACTCAGTAGGGCCTCCAGACCGGTCCGGATCGCACCCCACACGCCATGCGGCCTGTACCGGTGAGCGGCGGCCGGGTTCGTGTCGTTGTCGGTGCCGCGGCGTAAACTCCGTATCAGCACCCCCTCTCCGGCCTGGTTTGGGGGCACGTCTGTGTGCCCGGAAGGCGAGCATGTCTCTCTACGGCCTCCTGTCCGCCCTGTTGGCCGACGACGGCGACACCGCGCTGCGCTCCGCCGTCGCCGATGCGCGCAGCGGTGCGGTCACCGCGCTGGATCTCACCGCGCCCCCGGCGCTGCGCTCGTTCGTCACCGCCGCGCTGGCCGACGACACCGTCGGGGCCGGCCGCACCGTGCTCGCCGTCACCGCCACCGGGCGGGAGGCCGAGGACCTCGCCGGCGATCTTCGCTGCCTGCTGCCGCCGGAGTCGGTCGCCGAGTACCCGGCGTGGGAGACGCTGCCGCACGAGCGCCTGTCGCCGCGCAGCGACACCGTCGGCCGGCGGCTGGCCGTACTGCGCCGCCTGGTCCACCCGGACGACGAGGCCGGCGGGCCGGTCAAGGTGATCGTGGCCCCGGTCCGCAGCGTCCTGCAGCCGCAGGTCGCCGGGCTGGCCGATCTGCGTCCGGTGCAGCTGCGCACCGGCGACGAGGCCGCACTCGACACCGTCGTGGAGCAGCTGGTCGCGGCCGCCTACGTGCGGGTCGACCTGGTCGAGCGGCGCGGCGAGTTCGCCGTGCGCGGCGGCATCGTCGACGTCTTCCCGCCCACCGAGGAACACCCGGTGCGGGTCGACTTCTGGGGCGACACCGTCGAAGAAATCCGCTACTTCACGGTCGCCGACCAGCGCTCCACCGACGTCGCCGAGCACGGGCTGTGGGCGCCGCCGTGCCGCGAGCTGCTCCTGACCGACGACGTCCGCCGGCGTGCGGCCGAGCTTTCGACCGAACTCCCTGAGCTTGCTGAGATATTGGAGAAGCTAGCCGCCGGGGTCGCCGTCGAGGGTATGGAGTCGCTGGCGCCGGTGCTGGTCGACCGGATGGAGATGCTCGTCGACCTGCTCCCCGCCGGCACCCACGTGCTGGTGTGCGACCCCGAGCGGGTGCGAACCCGCGCGCACGACATGGTCGCCACCAGCCAGGAGTTCCTCGACGCGTCCTGGGCGGCCGCGGCGAGCGGCGGCCGGGCCCCTATCGACCTGGGTGCCGCCGCGTACCACACGCTCGGCGACGTGCGGGCGCAGTCGATCCGGCACGGCCTGGCGTGGTGGAGCGTCAGCTCGTTCGGCATCGGCGCGGCCGAGGACACGGCGGGCGACGGTGCTGCGCGGGAGCGGGCCGACCTCGACGCCGACCTGTATGCCGTCGACCTCGGCGAGGACATGGTGCACGCCGGCGCCGTCGAGACCCGCGAGCTCGACGTCCGGCCGGCCGAGACCTACCGCGGCGACACCTCGCGCGCCATCGCCGACCTGTCCGGCTGGCTGGCCAGCGGCGGCCGCGCCGTCCTCGTCACCGGCGGGCACGGCACCGCGGAACGCGTGGTCGAGGTGCTCGGTGAGGCCGAGGTGCCGGCCCGTTACGTCGACGACATCGCCGCGGCGCCGGAGCCCGGCGTCGTCCAGGTCACCACCGGGGCGCTGACGCATGGCTTCATCGCCCAGTCGGCAGCACTGGCGGTGTTGACAGAAGACGACCTCACCGGACAGCGCGTCTCCACCAAGGGCACCGTCCGGATGCCCAGCCGCCGGCGCAACCAGGTCGACCCGCTGCAGCTCAAGCCGGGCGACTACGTGGTCCACGACCAGCACGGTGTCGGCCGCTACGTCGAGATGACGAGCCGCACCATCCAGGGCGCCACCCGCGAGTACCTCGTCGTCGAGTACGCGCCGTCCAAGCGCGGGCAGCCCGCCGACCGCCTCTACGTGCCGACCGACCAGCTCGACCAGGTCACCAAGTACGTCGGCGGCGACGCCCCAGGCCTGGACCGCATCGGCGGCAGCGACTGGGCCAAGCGCAAGGGCCGCGCCCGCAAGGCGGTCAAGGAGATCGCGGCAGAGCTGATCAAACTGTACGCCGCCCGGCAGGCCGCGCCCGGGCACGCCTTCGGGCCCGACACACCGTGGCAGGGCGAACTGGAGGACGCGTTCCCGTACGTCGAGACCATCGACCAGATGTCCACCATCGACGAGGTCAAGCGCGACATGGAGCGCTCGGTCCCGATGGACCGCGTCATCTGCGGCGACGTCGGCTACGGCAAGACCGAGATCGCGGTTCGGGCGGCGTTCAAGGCGGTGCAGGACGGCAAACAGGTCGGCGTCCTGGTGCCGACCACCCTGCTCGTGCAGCAGCACTTCGCGACGTTCGCCGAGCGGTTCGCGCCGTTCCCGGTGACCATCCGGGCGCTGTCTCGGTTCCAGTCGGACTCTGAAGCAGCAGAGGTGGTCGCGGGCCTCTTGGGCGGCAGCGTCGACGTGGTCATCGGCACGCACCGGCTCATCACCGGCGACGTCAGGTTCAAGAACCTCGGGCTGCTGATCGTCGACGAGGAGCAGCGCTTCGGCGTCGAGCACAAGGAGAAGCTCAAGCACCTGCGCGCCAACGTCGACGTGCTCACCATGTCCGCCACGCCGATCCCGCGGACGCTGGAGATGTCCATCACCGGCATCCGCGACATGTCCGTCATCACCACCCCGCCGGAGGAGCGCCACCCGGTGCTCACCTACGTCGGCGGGTACGACGAGAAGCAGGTCGGCGCCGCCATCCGGCGCGAACTGATGCGCGACGGCCAGGTGTTCTTCGTGCACAACCGGGTCGACACCATCGAAAAGGAGGCCGCCCGGCTGCGCGAGCTGGTGCCCGAGGCGCGGATCGCCACGGCGCACGGCCAGATGGGCGAGCACGCGCTGGAGCAGGTCATCAACGCGTTCTGGCAGCGCGAGGTCGACGTGCTCGTGTGCACCACGATCGTCGAGACCGGCCTGGACATCTCCAACGCCAACACGCTCATCGTCGACCGCTCCGAGCGGCTCGGGCTCTCGCAGCTGCACCAGCTGCGCGGCCGGGTGGGGCGGGGCCGCGAGCGCGCCTACGCGTACTTCTTCTACCCGCGCGAGACGCCGCTGACCGAGGAAGCGCACGAGCGGCTGGCCACCATCGCCCAGCACTCCGACCTGGGCGCCGGCATGCAGGTGGCCATGAAGGACCTCGAGATCCGCGGCGCGGGCAACCTGCTGGGCGGCGAGCAGTCCGGGCACATCGCCGACGTCGGCTTCGACCTGTACGTCCGGCTGGTGGGGGAGGCGGTGGCCGACTTCCGGGGCGACTCCGCGGAGACGGTCCCCGAGGTGCGCATCGAACTGCCCGTCGACGCGCACATCCCGCACGACTACGTCGCCAGCGAACGGCTGCGGCTGGAGGCTTACCGGCGACTGTCCGAAGCGATCGACGAGGCCGCCGTCGACTCCGTCCTGGAAGAGCTGCAGGACCGGTACGGCACCCCGCCGGAGCCCGTGGGCAACCTGCTGGAGGTGGCCCGGTTCCGGGCGCACGCGCGCCGCGCCGGCCTCTCCGAGGTCACCATCCAGGGCACCTACGTGCGGTTCGCGCGGGTCCAGCTGGCCGACTGGCAGCGGGTTCGGCTGAGCCGGCTCTACCCCAAGTCACTGGTGAAGGACGCCGTCGACACCATCCTGGTGCCGCGGCCGAGGCCCACCGGCATCGGTGTGCCGCAACTGCGCGGCGTCGAGCTGCTGGCCTGGGCGCGGAAGGTCATCGACGATGTCCTCGCCCACCAGCCCGAAGCGGCCGGCGCCGGCCGGGCTGGATAAGATGCGGCGCGGGCCATCCGTGCCGGGCGAAGCGGGCCATCCGGGCCGGGCGAACCCGACGCACACCGACGCACCGACGAAGAGGATCACCGTGCCGACCATCCGACGCATCATCACGGCGTCCCTGGCCGCCGTCGCGGCCGTGTCGCTGGCCGCCTGCGACGCCGAGCAGATCGGTTCCGCCGTCGTGATCGACGGCGAGCGGTACACCGTCGAGGACCTGCAGAACGAGGTCGACCACGTCGAGCAGCTCGAGGGGTTCGACGTCGAGGCCGCCGGGGGGATGCCCGCGTTCCAGCGGCAGGTGCTGACCCGGTACATCCAGCACCAGATCTTCCTGCGGCTGGCCGAGGACGAAGGCATCGAGATCACCGAGGCCGACATCGACGCAGCCATCGAGCAGTTCGAGCAGCAGTCCGGCGGCGACCTGACGCCCGCGCTGGAGCAGAGCGGCTACACCGAGGACGCGTTCCGTGCCGGCGTCGCCGACCAGCTGATCGCCGAGGCCTACGCCTCCGACACCGGTGCCGACAACGCCGTCCTCACCCAGACCATCATCGAGGTCGGCGACACGATGGACATCGAGGTCAACCCACGGTACGGCACATGGGGCGAGGACCTCGCCGTCAGCGCCGACACCGGGTCCATCTCCGAACCGGCGCAGTGATCTCTCCCGGCCGGCTGGTCCTGCTCGCCACCAGCCCGCGGGTGGCGCCGGGCCTGCTGTCCGGGCGGGCCTGGGAGCTGCTGCGGGCCGGCCGGGTGCTGGCGGACGACGCGTCGCACCCGCAGCTCGAAGCACTCCGCGCGGCCGGCGTCGACGTGACGCTCGTCGACGAGCCGCCGTCCGTTGCCGCGGACGGCGAACTGGTGGTGTGGCTGCTGCCGCCGGACGACGACGGCGCCGAGGCGCTCGCGGCCGCGCCGGGCGCCCAGGTGGTCGTCGGCTCGGCGGACCTGCCCGGCGCCCGGCTGCTGGACCTCGTCGCCGTCATGGACCGGCTGCGCTCGCCAGGCGGCTGCCCGTGGGACGCCGAACAGACACACCGCAGCCTGGCGACGTACCTGCTGGAAGAGACCTACGAGACGCTCGAGGCGATCGAAGCGGGTGACGACGACGACCTGCGCGAGGAGCTCGGCGACCTGCTGCTCCAGGTGGTGTTCCACGCCCGGCTGGCGCAGGAGCGCACGGCCACGCCATGGTCCATCGACGACGTCGCCGCCGGCATCGCGCAGAAGCTGATCCGCCGCCACCCGCACGTGTTCGCCGACGCGCACGCGCCCACCGCCTCCGACGTCGGGGAGCGGTGGGAGAAGCTGAAGCGCGCCGAGAAGGGCCGCGAGTCCGCCGTCGACGGTGTCCCGCTCGCGCAGCCGGCGCTGTCGCTGGCGGCGAAACTGGTGCACCGGGTCGAGAAGGCCGGGGTGACGGTGCCGACGCGCGAGATCCCCCTGCCGCCGGTGGCCTCGGCCGAGGACGTCGGCGACGCCCTGTTCGCGCTGGCTCGCACCGCCCGCGAACTCGGCGTCGACCCCGAGCAGGCGCTGCGCGACGCCGCCCGCCGCTACGTCAGCGCCGTTCGCGCCGCCGAGTCACCTCCGCCGCCCCCGAAATGAGGCTCTTCTGACGCTTCCGTGGGCGTCACGTCCGGGGAGCCGATTGCCTGCCTCGTCGCACACTCGGCGAGCTTCACATCGTCGTTCCCGGTGGTGGCTGTAGAGCAGGTTGCCGCACTGTGCACCGTTCGGGTCACGTCACTCGCCACGCGGTCGGACTCTGGCGTTTTCACCGTCCGGTACGGCCTTCGAGGCGAGTGACGTGACCTGAAGGCCCGCTACGTGACCCGGCGACGACACATGTGGGCGGGTGGCCGGCTGGCCGCGGACTCCTGCAGGCGACCCCTGTGCCCTGGGGCGGAGTCGCTCGTGCACCTTGGCACGCGATATCGGCGCCTTGGTACGCGAACTCATCGCTCGAGAGTCCAGTTTCTCCCGGTTCGCGGAGTGATATCGCGTACCAAGGCGCGAACCGCGCGATCTGTCCGCCGCGCCTCCAAGGGGCAACACTCCAGCCGGGCAACCGTCGCACGCGGCCAGGCGGCCAGGCGGCCAGCAGCAGGCGAACTCCCGCTTCGGCAGGCAAGCATCCATGGTGCGGCGGGAACACCCATGCCGAACGTGATCATTTCCGGCTCTTGTGATCTGGCGAAGTGGCTGGCGTGGACCCAGCGCTGCCGCATCCCGGTCTTCGTGAACCTCGGACGAAAGATCAACAAGCGCCTCCACGCGATCCACGCCACCCTCGAACACGGCCTGTCCAACGGGCTCATCGAATCGACCAACACCAAGATCCGCCTCATCACCCGCGTCGCCTTCAGGTTCAATGACCCCGACGCCCTCATCGCCCTGGCCATGCTCTCCCTCAGCTACCGACCCGCCCTCCCCGGCCGATGACCACCCACGGATCGGGTCGGAGAGTCGGAAATGATCACGTCCCCCATGGGTGTTCCCGCTCCACCAGGAATGCTTGCCACCTGTGGCGGGAGAACGCCTGGGGGCCCCTTCCGAAAGGCCGCTCCCCGCGACGGGAACCGCGGCCGGCGCGGGTAGCGTTGCTCCCCACAGACGACCGCGTCGACGTCGTCGAAGAGAGGGATGGACCGTGACCTGTCCGAAGTGCGGCGGCTCGATGAGGACGTTCGACCGCCTGGGCATCCATGTCGAGCAGTGCGACGCCTGCAAGGGCATCTTCCTCGACAAGGGCGAGCTGGAGCAGATCGTCGCCGCCGAGGAGCAGTACAACGCCGCGCCTCCGCCGCCGCTGGAGTACGGCGGCCCGCAGCAGCCCCCGCCGCCGCAGTACCGTGGCCGCCCGGACAGTCCGGGGCCGCGGTTCCGTGGCCGCCCCGACAGCCCGTCCCCGTACGGCTACGGCCGCGGCGGCTACTCCGATTCGCCGCGTCCCTACGGCAAGCGGCGCAAGCGCAGCATCTTCGACCAGCTCTTCGACTGAGCCGTTCGTCCGTCACCCGTGAACCTGCTCGTCTGTGAACGCTGCGGCGAGCGCACCGATCACCCCCAGGTCGAGTCCGGTGCGTTCGTGCGGTGCGTCCATTGCGGGCACCGCTGGCCGTTCCAACGGCTGCCGCTGCTGTGCGTGACCGGCCCGAGCGGCACCGGCAAGTCCGCCGTCGCCCGGCTGCTGGTGGACTCGCTGGCCGACCGGTTCGTCGTCCTGGAACAGGACGTGCTGTGGCAGGCCGGCCTGCGCGACGACGGCGGCGACCACCGGGTCTTCCGGTCCGCCTGGCTGCGGATGGCCGCGATGGTCCACCAGAGCGGCCGGCCGGTGGTACTGGTCGGCACGGTGGTCCCGCAGGAGCTGGAGCCGCTGCCGGAGCGGCCGTTGTTCGAACGCATCGACTATCTGTGCCTCACGTGCGATCCCGCCGTGCTGGCCGAGCGGCTGCGGGCGCGGCCGGCGTGGCGGGAGTGGGACGAGCCCCGCATCGCCGAGATGCTCGACTACGCCGCATGGATCTGCGAGAACGCCGCGCAGTTCGAGCCGCCGATGACGTTGCTGGACACCACCCAGGCGCCGGTCGACGAGACGGCCGCCGCGGTCCGCGAGTGGGTCGTCGGCCAGCCGGTCAGCGGAGCGCGGCCGCCTCTGCCCTGATACCCGCCACCAGCAGCCGGACGCCGTACCGGTACTGCTCCTCCGACCCGACGGTGAACAGCTCCGCGCCCGGCGGAGCCGACGGCAGCGCTTCCAGCACCGTGCTCGCCTGGTGCCAGCGGTCGTCGCGGCTGCCGGCACGCACCGCCATCGCCAGTCCGGCCGCGATGTAGGCCACCAGGGCCTGGGATGCTCGCACCGCTTCCGCCGGCGGGAGCCCGGCGTCGCCCAGCGCCGTCAGCATCGCGGCCGCGAGCCGCCGGCCGTTCTCGCCCAGCGGTGGCCTGGACGCCACATGAGCCGCGATGCCTGGGTGTCGCAGCGCCGCCGCCCGGACGTCGTCGGCCACGCGCCGCAGCCGGTCGTCCCACGCCGTCGCCGGGTCAGGAACGGGGACGTCGGCGAGCGCGAGGTCCGCGACGGCGTCCAGCATCGCCATCCGGTCGGCGAAGTGCCGGTAGAGGGCCATCGGGTCGCAGCCCAGCTCGGCGGCGATGCGGCGCATGGTCATCGCTTCCGCGCCTTCGCGGTCGCCCAGCTGGAGGGCCGCGGTCGCGATCGACAACGGGGTCAGGAACGGGGTGCGCGCCACAGCTCCATCCTGCCGTCGTCGACTTGGGAATGTCTACGACGTAGACACGCACGCAGAGGGCTGTCTACGCTGTAGACACGCGTCCGGCTCCGTTCGAAGGGAACCCACTGTGATCACCATGGCCCGCCTGGTTGCGGCCGCGACGAGCCTCGTCACGTTCGCGTACCTGTTCCTGCACGACTCGTGGCGCGCGGACAACCTGTTCCTGGTGCCGGACCTGCTGTTGTGCGCGCTGCTGCTCGCCGGCGCGATGACGCCCACGGCGTGGGTGGTGCCGGTGTTGTCGGCCGGGTTCGCACTGACGGCCGGGGTCCTCGTCACGTCGGTGTCGTCGTATGCCGTCGACGGTGAGCTCGGGGTGCCGAGCCTCCTCGGCGTGCTGCTCAGCGCCGTCATGGTCGTGCTGCTGGCGCGCCGGCAGGTCCAGCGGCACCCGGCCCGGCCGGTGCGGGACGGCGAACGCGCGGCGGCGGTCGGCCCGGCCGCCGGTCCCACCGTCCCCTAGGCGAGTTCCCGCCTCACCAGGCAAGCATTCATGGTGGAGCGGGCACACCCATGCTCCACGTGATCATTCGGGAGCCGGGTATGAGGGTGTCGCCGCAGGTCAGTGCTGCCTACCTCCTGCGGAGGCTTGACAGGTCCGTCATGATGCCCGAATGTAGCCGATGTAACCGGTTAATGTAACCGGTATCAGAGGAGCGTCCGGGCCATGACCGAACACGACGGAGATGCCGTCAAGCGGCGGCGGGCGTCCGCCCGCGCCAGTGTCACCATCCGCGACGTCGCGCGCCATGCCGGGGTCTCGGTCGCCACCGTGTCGCGCGCCCTGCGCGGTAGCGACCTCGTACACCCGGCTACCCGCGAGCGGGTCGACGCCGCCATCGAGGAGCTGCGGTTCACCCCCAGCCAGCTCGGCCGCTCTCTGGCCGAGCGGAGACACGCCGCCAACGGCATCGTCTTTCCCGACCTGTCCGGCCCGTTCTACGCCGAGGTCGTGCTGGGTTACGAGGAGGTCGCGGCCACCCTCGGACGCTCGGTACTCATCCTGTCCACGCACAACCGCGACTCCGCCGACGACATGGTGCTCGACCTCGCCGGCCGGGTCGACGGGCTGGCCGTCTTCGGCCGCACCGTGCACGACGACGTCGTCGCCGAGGTCGTCCAACGCGGCGTCCCGGTCGTGCTCATGGCCCGCACCGAGGTCGCCGGAGCCGACTCCGTCCGCACCGAGAACGTGCTCACGGCGCACGCCGTCGTCGAGCACCTGGCCGCGCACGGGCACCGGCGGATGGTCTTTCTCGGCGACCCGGTCGACTCCACCGACGTCTCCGAGCGGTGGACCGGATTCCGGGACGCGCTCCAGCAGGCCGGTCTCGAGGCACCCGAGCAACCGATCACCGCGGGCTTCAAGGAGGACGACGGCGTCCGCGCTGCTGCCGACCTGCTGGCCGGCGGGCTACCGGACGTCGTGGTCTGCGCGAACGACGAACTCGCGCTCGGCCTCGTGGAGGCGCTGGCCGGCGCGGGGGTGCGGGTACCGGACGACGTCGCCGTCACGGGGTGGGACGACGTCATGGCGGCGCGCTACGCCGGGCTGACGACGGTGCGCCAGCCGATGCGCGACATGGGGGCCCGGGCGGCCCGGATGCTCGACGCCCGGATCAGCGGGGACGGTTCCGAACCGCGTCACGACGTACTCACCACCCAGCTGGTGGTCCGCCGAACCTGCGGGCCCCACCCTAAGGAGGCTCATCGATGAGTCGACACAGTTTGCCCTCGGCGTCCCGGCGGCGACGCCGCACACGTAGCGCGACCATCGCGGTCGTCACCGCGACGGCCCTCGCCCTGGCCGCCTGCGGCCGCGACGACGACGGCTCCGACGGCGAAGCCGCCCCCGCCGAGGAGATATCGGAGGGCCCGGCCACGGGGACCATCGAGGTCTGGGCCATGGGCACCGAGGGCGAGGAGCTCGGCGCGTTCCTGGCCGGCTTCGAGGAGGAGAACCCCGAGGTCACCGTCGAGGTCACACCGGTGCCGTGGGAAGGCGCGCACGACCGCATCGCCACCGCCATCGCGGCCGGCGAGACCCCGGACGTCAGCCTCATCGGCACCACGTGGATGGGCGAGTTCGCCGAGACCGGCGGACTGGAACCCACACCCACCGACCTGTTCAACGAGGACGACTTCTTCCCCGGGCCGTGGGACTCCACCGTCGTGGACGGCACCTCGTACGGGGTGCCCTGGTACGTCGAGACCCGGGCGCTGTTCTACCGAACCGACCTGGCCCAGCAGGCCGGCCTGGAACCGCCCACCACCTGGGACGACCTGAAGGCGTTCGCGCAGGGCCTGCAGCAGGCCGGCGCCGAGCAGGGCATCTACCTGCAGCCGGGCCAGGGCGGTTCCTGGCAGACCTTCATGCCGTTCGCCTGGCAGAACGGCGCCACGCTGACCGACGGCGACACCTACACGCTGGACAGCCCGGAGATGACCGAGGCGCTGGAGTTCTACACGTCGTTCTTCACCGAGGGCCTGTCGCAGGACACGGTGCTGCAGCCCGGAGCGCTGGAGCAGCTGTTCGCCGACGGCGCCATCGGCTCGTTCAGCTCCGGACCCTGGCACATCGGGCTGGTCCGCGACGCCGGCGCCGAGGGTGACTTCGACGTCGTCCCCCTGCCCGGTCTCGACGAGGCGCCCGGCGCGTCGTTCGTGGGCGGCGGCAACCTGGCCGTCTTCACCGACTCCGACAACAAGGACAGCGCCTGGAAGCTGGTCGACTACCTCACCCAGGTCGACGTGCAGCAGGCCTGGTACGAGGCCATCACCGACCTGCCGTCGAAGCCGGCGGCCTGGGAGGACGGGCCGCTGACGGAGGACGAGATGGTCGCCACGTTCGGTGAGCAGCTCGAGCACACCGAGGCGCCGCCGGCCGTCCCCACCTGGGAGCAGGTCGCCGCCGTCATCGACGCCAATGTCGAGGCTGCCGTCCGCGGCACCATGAGCGCCGCCGACGCCGTCGCCGACATGCAGTCGCAGGCGTCGTCCATCGGGACCGGATTGCAGTAGCCGATGGCCACCGCCACCTCGGCTCCGGCGGACCGCCCGGCACCCGTGGGCGGCCCGCCGGCCAGACGCCGCCGGACGCTGATGCGGCGGCGGCAGGCGCGCACGGCCTGGCTGCTGGCCATCCCGTTCCTCCTGCTGTTCGCCGCGTTCACCGCGGGCCCGGTGCTCGCGTCACTGTTCATGAGCTTCACCGACATGCGCAGCACCGACCTGCGTACGCCGCTGAACGTGGAGCTCGCCGGGCTGGACAACTACACCCAGCTGTTCGGCGACCCGCTGTTCCGGAAGGTCGCGGTCAACACGGCGATCTTCGTGCTGGTCGGCGTGCCGCTGACCATGGGACTCGCGCTGGCCGCCGCGGTCGGGCTGAACAGCATCACGCGGCTGCGCGCCTTCTTCCGGCTCGGCTACTACCTGCCGGTCGTCACCAGCATCGTCGCCGTCGCCGTGGTGTGGCGGTTCCTGCTGCAGCCGGACAGCGGCCCGATCAACCAGGTGCTCAGCGTCGTCGGCATCGACGGGCCGAACTGGCTGGGCAGCACCTCCCTGGCGCTGCCGTCACTGATCGCCATGGCCGCGTGGCGCAACCTCGGCACCCTGATGGTGATCTTCCTGGCCGGGCTGCAGACCGTGCCGAAGGAGATGCTGGAGGCCGCGGAGGTCGACGGCGCCGGGCGGTGGCAGCGCTTCCGGTACGTGACCCTGCCGCTGCTGCGCCCGACCCTGCTGTTCGGCGCGGTCATCACCGGCATCGGCTACCTGCAGTTCTTCGAGGAGCCGTACGTCATGACCCGCGGCGGCCCGCTGAACGCCACCCGGTCGGTGTCCTTCTACATCTACGACCACTTCGGTTTCGGCAACTACGGCTACGCCGCGGCGGCCAGTTACGTGCTGTTCGTGGCGATCGTGGTGCTGACGGCCGTCCAGTTCCGGCTGCTGCGGCCGAAGACGTGAGGTGAGCGACGATGACCACCTACACCCCGCCACCGGCCGGCATCGACGACGACGCCGGCACGCCCGCTCCCGCCCCCGGCGGAGGCGGCGGGAACGAGCGGAAGCCGTCCCGCTGGCTCTACGTGGTGCTGGCCGTCGGCGTTCTGGTCATGGCGCTGCCGTTCGTGTGGATGCTGCTCTCCTCGGTCAAGCCGGAGGCCGAGGTGCGCTCGGTGCCGCCGACCTGGCTGCCGGAGACGTTCACGCTGGAGAACTACCGCGAACTGTTCGACCGGCTGCGGTTCCCCACCTACTTCTTCAACTCCACCCTGGTCGCGGTGGTGGTGACCGCTGGGAATCTGGTCTTCGGCTCGATGCTCGGCTACGCGCTGGCCAAGCTCGATTTCCGCGGCAAGCGGGTGGTGTTCGGGCTGGTCCTGGGGACGCTCATGGTGCCCGGCATGGTCACCTTCGTGCCGCTGTTCGTGCTGGTCAGCAACATGGGGCTGACGAACACGTTCCCCGGGCTGTTCCTGCCGTACCTGGTCGGCCCGTTCGGGGTGTTCCTGATGCGGCAGTACTTCCTCGGCCTGCCCGACGAGCTCATCCAGGCCGCCCGGGTGGACGGCGCGGGCGAGCTGCGCATCTTCTGGAGCGTCATGCTGCCGCTGACCGGGCCGGCGCTGGCGACGCTGGGCATCCTGACCTTCCTGACGTCGTGGAACAACTTCCTCTGGCCGCTCGTCGTCGCGCAGACCGAGGACATGTACACCCTGCCGGTGGCGCTGGCGCTGTACTCGGTGGGACAGAACGCCACCCAGTACGGGCTGCTGCTGGCCGGCGCGGTGGTCGTGGTGGTCCCGGTGATCGCGCTGTTCCTGGCGGTTCAGCGCTACTTCGTCCAGGGCATCGCCATGACCGGGATCAAGTGAGAATCGCGAGAGGACCTGATACGTGAGCAGTGACACCGACGCCCGATCCGACTTCGAGACGAGGCTGGGCAAAGCCAGCGGCGCGGCGGCCGGCACCGAGGTGGCGCTGCCGGCTCCGGACGGCTTGACCGCCCGGCCCGGCCGTGGCCAGGTCACCCTGAGCTGGGAGCCGGTCGCCGGCGCGGCCGGATACCTGGTGCACGTCGCCGCCTCGGAGGACGGTCCGTTCGAGCCGCTGGACCACCTGGGCCGCGACGTCCTCGCCGTTCCGCACGGCCCGTACGTCGACACGACCGGCACACCGGGGGAGCAGCGGTGGTACGCGGTGGCGGCCGTGCCCGACGTCGACCAGGTGGGGACGCTGAGCGCGCCGGTGTCGTCGGCGTCCCTGCCGGATGACGACGGCGGCGAGCCGGTCACCGTCGTCGTCGTCGACGGCGGCGGTGACGACGGCGAGCTGGACCGGCCGTGGCGGCTCATGATCGGCAGCGAGCACCTGTCGCACGCACTGTCGACCGAGCGCACCGGCGGGCAGGAGATCGGCGCCGAGCTGCGGGCCGCGCTGAAGGCCGCGCACGACGAGCTCGGCGTGCGGATGGTGCGCGCCCACGCCATCCTCGGCGACGACCTCGGCGTCTACCGCGAGGTCGACGGCCAGCCCGTGCACGACTTCAGCGGCGTCGACCGCGTCTACGACATGGTGCTCTCGCTCGGGCTGAAACCCGTCGTGGAGATCTCCTTCATGCCGCACGACCTCGCCGCGGACCCGTCGGCGACGGTGTTCGAATACGGGGCGATCATCTCGCCGCCGAAGGACTGGGACCGCTGGTACGACCTGGTCCGGGCGTTCGTCGCGCACCTGGTCGACCGGTACGGCCTGGACGAGGTGCGCGACGAGTGGGCCTTCGAGGTCTGGAACGAGGCCAACCTCGAGGTGTTCTGGTCCGGCACCCCCGACGAGTTCTTCCGCCTGCACGAGGTGACCGCCCGCGCCGTCAAGGACGTCGACCCGGGGCTGCGGGTGGGCGGTCCGTCGTCGGCGGCGGCCGGCTGGGTCGACCAGCTGCTCGCGTACACCGAGGAGGCCGGCATCCCGCTGGACTTCGTCTCCACCCACACCTACGGCTCGCCGCCGCTGGACCTGCGCCCGATCCTGGAGCGGCACGGCCGCGCCGGCGTCCCGATCTGGTGGACCGAGTGGGGCGTCACCCCCACGCACTTCAACGAGGTCAGCGAGTCGGTGTTCGCCGCGGTCTTCCTGCTGCGCGGGATGCGCTCGGCGATGGACCGGCTGGAGTCGCTGTCGTACTGGGTGGTGTCGGACCACTTCGAGGAGCTGGGCCGGCCGCCGGCGCTGTTCCACGGCGGCTTCGGCCTGCGCACCGTCGGTGAGCTGCGCAAGCCGCGGTGGTGGGCGCTGGCCATGCTGGAGGCGTTGCCGTCGCGGCGGCTCCCGGTCGCGCTGTCCGGCGACGGCGCCGGCGCGCTGGTGGAGGCGCTGGCCGCGACGTCGCGCGATGCGGACGGCCGGGTGGCCGCGCTGGTGTGGAACGGGACGCTGGACCAGTCGAAGGCGGCCGGGTCCGACGTCCTCGGCCGCCGGGTGGTGCTGCGGTTCACCGGCCTGGCCGACGGCACGTACGAGTTGCGCCACCACCGCGTCGACGACGACCACTCCTGCGTCCCGGCGGTGTGGCGGCGCATCGGCGGCGGCGCGGACTGGCCGTCGGACGAGCAGTGGGCCGAGTTGCGGGCCGCGGACCGGCTGGACGAGCTCCACCCGCCCCGCCGGGTGACGGTGACCGGCGGCACCGTGGACGTCGAGTTCGACCTGCCCAACCCGGCGATGTCCCTCGTGGAGCTGCACCCCGCCTCCGGGTGATCCACCGGGCGCTACTACCGCTCCATGGGTACCAGCCCCCTGTCGATCACGTCGTGGGGTTCCCCTGGTCCCATGTGCTGGTGGCTGTGGCGGGACGTACGGGTCGAAACTGGCCGTTTGGCGCACGGCCGGGCTGCACGGATGCCACGAGCGGGCCGGGTAGGCTGCGGGCGTACGAGCGTGCAGCGCCGCCGTCGTCTCTGCGCCCGCGTACGACCAAGCAGCAGACGACAGCAGTAGGCGACAGCGACACATCGCGGGAGACACAGTGGCCACGATCGAAGCAATCGGAGCGCGGGAGATCCTCGACTCGCGGGGCAACCCGACCGTCGAGGTCGAGGTCGCGCTCGACGACAGCACCATCAGCCGGGCGGCGGTGCCGTCCGGGGCGTCCACCGGCGCGTTCGAGGCGGTCGAACTGCGCGACGGCGACGCCGCCCGTTACCTGGGCAAAGGCGTGGAGAAGGCCGTCACCGCCATCATGGACGAGGTGGCTCCGGAGCTGCTCGGCTTCGACGCCACCGACCAGCGGCTGGTCGACCAGGCCCTGATCGACCTCGACGGCACGCCGAACAAGTCCAAGCTGGGCGCCAACGCCATCCTGGGTGTCTCGCTGGCGGTGGCGAAGGCCGCCGCGGAGTCGGCCTCCCTGCCGCTGTTCCGTTACCTGGGCGGGCCGAACGCGCACCTGCTGCCGGTGCCCATGATGAACATCCTCAACGGCGGCGCGCACGCGGACAGCAACGTCGACATCCAGGAGTTCATGATCGCGCCGATCGGCGCCGAGACCTACCGCGAGGCGCTGCGCTGGGGCGTCGAGGTCTACCACACGCTGAAGGGTGTGCTGAAGGAGCGCGGGCTGTCCACCGGCCTCGGTGACGAGGGCGGTTTCGCACCGAACCTGCCGAGCAACCGCGACGCGCTCGACATCATCGTCACCGCCATCGAGAAGGCCGGCTTCACGCCGGGTTCGCAGGTGGCGCTGGCCCTCGACGTCGCCTCGACCGAGTTCTACGCCGAGGGCGCGTACACGTTCGAGGGCAAGAACATCTCGGCAGCCGAGCTCACGAAGTACTACGAGGAGCTCGTCGCGGCCTACCCGCTGGTCTCCATCGAGGACCCGCTGGCCGAGGACGACTGGTCCGGCTGGGCGGCGCTGAACGACGTGCTCGGCAGCAAGGTGCAGATCGTGGGCGACGACCTGTTCGTCACCAACCCGGAGCGGCTGGCCCGCGGCATCAAGGACCACGCCGCCAACTCGCTGCTGGTCAAGGTCAACCAGATCGGCTCGCTCACCGAGACCTTCGACGCGGTCTCGCTGGCGCAGCGCTCCGGCTTCACCTGCATGATCAGCCACCGGTCCGGCGAGACCGAGGACACCACCATCGCCGACCTCGCCGTCGCCACCAACGCCGGCCAGATCAAGACCGGCGCCCCGGCGCGGTCCGAGCGGGTTGCCAAGTACAACCAGCTGCTGCGCATCGAGGAGGAGCTCGACGACGCCGCCCGCTACGCCGGCGCCTCGGCCTTCCCGCGGTTCTCGGCCTAGAAGGAGCAGCCATGGCCACGTCGCGTCGTTCGCCCAGAGCCCGCCCTTCCGCGGGCGCTGGCACGACGCGACGACCGGGGGCGGGGCGGTCGAGCCGTCCGGCACCCCGCGCGGCCCGCGGTTCCGGCGCCGGCCGGTCCCGTACCAGCGTCGACCCGGCCACGCCGGCCGGCGCCCCGCCCGGGCCTCCGCCACCGCCGCCACGCCGGCCGCAAGCTCGCGGCGGCCGCCCGTCGGTCACCGGCCGCGCGGCCGTCCTGGCGCTGGTGCTCGCCGTCCTCCTGGTGTCGTACGCCTACCCGCTACGGGCCTGGTTCGACCAGCACCGGGAGCGTTCGGAGTTGCAGAGCGAGGCTGCCGAGCTGGAGGCCTCGGTCGAGCGGCTCGAGCAGGAGTTGCGGTTGTGGGAGGACCCCGCGTACGTCGCGGCCGCCGCTCGTGAGCGGCTCAACTTCGTGCTCCCCGGCGAACAGAGCTACATCGTGGTGTCGGACGACACCGTGGACGACGACGCCGTGGGTGCCGACGGGCTGCCGCCGGCCGGCAACGGCACCTGGTACGAGCGCCTCTGGGCGTCCGTGACGTTCGCCGACGCCGCACCGCCCGACGGTTCCGAGGACGGCGAGTGATCGCACCCCAGCCCAGCCAGCTCGACCTCGAGACCGTCACCCAGCAGCTCGGCCGCCCGGTCCGGGGCGTGCGCTCCATCGCGGCCCGTTGCGGCACCGGCCACCCGTCCGTCGTCGAGACCGAACCGCGGCTGCCCGACGGCACCCCGTTCCCGACGCTCTACTACCTGACCTGCCCGCGGGCCGTGGCCGCCGCGTCCACCCTGGAATCGCTGGGCCTGATGCGCGAGTGGACCGACGAGCTGGCCGCCGACGCCGAGCTGGCCGCGGCCTACCGGTCCGCGCACGAGTCGTACCTCGCCCGGCGCGAGGCCATCGGGCACGTCGAGGAGATCGCCGCCGTGACGGCGGGTGGCATGCCCGACCGGGTCAAGTGCCTGCACGTGCTGGTGGCGCACAGCCTCGCCGCCGGTCCTGGTGTGAACCCGCTGGGCGACCGGGCGCTGGAGCTGATGGCGCCGTCGTGGCGGCCCACCGCTTGCGACTGGAGGCCGGCATGACCCGTGTCGCCGCCATCGACTGCGGCACCAACTCGGTCCGGCTGCTGGTCACCGACCTCGTCGACGGCCGACAGGCCGACCTGGACCGGCGGCTGGAGATCGTCCGGCTCGGTCAGGACGTCGACCGCACCGGCCGGCTCGCCCCTGAGGCGCTGGAGCGTACGTTCGCCGCGCTGCACGGATACGCCAACGTCATCGACTCCCTCGGGGTGGAGCGGGTCCGGATGGTCGCCACCAGCGCCACCCGCGACGCCGCGAACCGCGACGAGTTCGTCGCCGGTGTCGTGGGCGTTCTCGGTGTCGAACCCGAGGTGGTGTCCGGCGCCGCCGAGGCCGGGTTGTCCTTCGACGGGGCGGTGCGTGGGCTGGCGGGGTCACCCGGCGACGCGGGCGGGCCGTACCTCGTCGTCGACATCGGCGGCGGGTCGACGGAGCTGGCCCTCGGCACGTCCGGGGTGACGGCCGCCCGCAGCGTCGACATCGGCTGCGTCCGGCTCACCGAGCGGCGCTTCCGCGCCGACCCGCCGTCGCCCGACGACGTCGCAGCCGCCCGCGCCGACATCGAGGCCGCCCTCGACGACGCCGCCGGCGTGGTGCCGCTCGGCGAGGCCCGCACGTTGATCGGCCTGGCCGGATCGGTGACCACGGTCGCCGCGCTGCACCTGGGGCTGCGGAACTACGACTCCACGGCCATCCACCACAGCCGCATCCCGGCTGGCCAGGTGCGTGCTATCAGCGACCAGCTGCTGGCGATGCCCCGTGCGGAGCGCGCCGCACTGGGGCCGATGCACCCCGGCCGGGTCGACGTCATCGCCGCCGGCGCTCTGGTGCTGCGCTGCGTCGTCGACCGCGCCGGGGTCGACGAGGTCCTGGTCAGCGAGCACGACATCCTCGACGGCATCGCCTGGAGCTTGGCGCCGGCCTGACAGCCTTCACAACCGGTGCCCGGGGCCGGCGTCCGGCGCCGGCCGGCGAGACGTCGTCCGCCGTTCAACGCGCGGGGGTGGTGCGGTTCGCCGCCGGCCGGTCACCATCGACGCCACGGGGTGCCGCCGAGCTCGAAGGAGACGTCACGACATGCCCGCTGCCCTGACCCGCCGCACCGTCCTCGCCGGGGCGTCCGCCGCCGGCCTCGCGTTCGCGTTGCCCGGCGTCGCCGCCGCGCAGTCCACCGCGTATGCCGCCTTCCGCGTCGTCCGAACCCGCCCGGACACGCCGAGCCGGCCGGAGATCACCCTGCCCGCCGGGTACCAGATCCTGGCCGGCGATCGGTATTCCGTGGCCAGCCGTGCCGAGTACTACACGTTCGTCACCGGGCCGCGGAACGACGCCGGCATCGATGTCGGCATCCGGTGGCCGGGCGTCGCCGTCGAGACCGTCGTCCACCAGGACACCCACCTGCCGATGCGCCCGGACCCGCTCGACCGCGACCGGTTCACCGTCACGCTGCCGGTCCGGCTGTCCACCGCCGACGCGAACCAGCCCACCTTGCAGGTGTGGAGTCACCCGGACGTCCGGCCGGGTATGCATTGGCGCATCGAGCACAACGACCCGGACCGGGTGGCCGGCCCGTGGACGACGGTGCCGTGGCCGGCCGGCCAGGTGCGCTCGGTGATCCACCAGTTGGTCGCGGCGCACCTCATCTGCCAGGAGTCCGGGCTGGTGGCGACGGCGGCCGCGAAGGGCCACCGGTTCGTCCTCATGGGCTTCGAGACCAACAACACCCTGCACGCGGACAACCCGCCGCACTGGCACATCTCCTACAACTCGGGTCCGGACTTCAGCGCCAGGACCCACAATCCGCACTTCTGGCTCGACGGCGACGGCCGCAACTACTACAACGGCATGGACGTCACCGGCCTGGGCCGGCTGCGCTACTACGTCGGCGACCCGGCGCCGGTGTACGACTTCGTCGGTTCCGCGAACGGCGGCCGCGGCGACCTCGTCGTCACCTTCACCCTGCGCGAGGACGGGGGCATCGACATCGCGCCGCCGAGCGGTCCGGCGTACGCCATCGCCGCCGGTCGCGCCGGCGACCTGCTCGACGAGGTGACCGTGCTGCGCGGCGGCGAGCCGTGGCTGCGGGTGTCGACGACGGACCGGGTCGGGCTGGGCGTGCTGTCGATCGCGGTGGAGGGTCTGGCCGACCGGGCCGAGAGCCGCTCGACCGTGCTGCGCTACGACCGTCTCACAGGCGTCCTGCGCTGACTCCCATGATCATGTTCCCTCGCGGGCCGGAGAGGCCCGCGAGGGAACATGATCACGGCCCGGGCTTGGCAGAATGGCGTGCGTGCAACCGCATCCGATCACGGGGAAGCCGTTCGCCAGCCCGGTCCCGCCGGGGACCGGTTGGCCGGACGACCCCGCGGATGCCGCGACGCCGGTGGCCACGTCCGCCGACGACGTCGAGGCGCTGGCGGCCGGCGCGTCGCTGGACGAGGTGACGGCGCGGTCGTCGGTGTGCCGGGCCTGCCCGCGGCTGGTCACCTGGCGTGAGGACGTCGCCGCGGCCAAGCGGAAGTCGTTCGCCGGCCAGCCGTACTGGGGCCGGCCCACGCCCGGCTGGGGCGACCCGGAGCCGGGCATCCTGATCATCGGGCTGGCGCCCGCGGCCAACGGCGGCAACCGCACCGGGCGCATCTTCACCGGCGACCGCAGCGGCGACTGGCTGTTCGCCGCCCTGCACCGGGCCGGGCTGGCCAACCAGCCGACGTCCGAGCACGCCGGCGACGGACTGCGGCTCACCGGTGTCCGGGTGGCCGCCACGGTGCGCTGCGCCCCGCCGGACAACAAGCCGACCCCGGCCGAGCGGGACGCCTGCGCACCGTGGATCGAGCGCGAGACCGAGCTGCTGCTGCCGTCAATGCGGGCCGTCGTCGCGCTGGGCTCGTTCGCGTGGACGGCGGCGTTGCGCACGCTCGGCCGGTCCGGGCTGGCGGTGCCGCGCCCGCGTCCGGTGTTCGGGCACGGCGCGGAGGCGGAGCTGAGCCCGTCGCCGGAGCCCGGCGCGGCGCCCCACCCGGTGGTCGTCGTCGGCAGCTACCACCCCAGTCAGCAGAACACGTTCACCGGCAAGCTCACCGAAGCGATGCTCGACGACGTCTTCGGGCGCGCACGGCAGCTCGCCGGGCTCGGGTAGGGATTCCAGGTCGTGGCTACGAGCCGGTCCACCACCGGGGGTTCTCCCGCCTCACGGGGCAAGCATTCCTGGTGAAGCGGGAGGACCCATGCCGGACGTGGCCATTTCTTTCTCTCGAAAAGGTGTCTGACCTGGGCGGATGGTGTCGTCTGCGCTGCCAGGGCCGGGCTGGTCGAGTTGAAATGCCCGCGACTGACGTCCAGGATGGGGCCGCCCGTGCTTATCGTTCGGCTGAACGATAAGCCTTGGCCGGAAGTGCTCAGCACCAACACCGGGAGGCACCGTGACGTCCGCGATCGACCGCCGCAGCCTGCTCGCCGGCGCTCTCGGCGGCGCTGCGGCACTCGGTCTCGCGGCCTGCGGCGCGCCCGCCCTCAGCGTCCCGGACCGGGCCGCCACCGGTACCGCCCGCGGCGGCGGGACGATGCGCATCGCCAGGCCCGCCGCGAGCGCGGCCGAGACGCTGGACCCCGCCAGCTCGCTGTCGGCGTACGAATACCTCGGAGCGATCTACAACCGGGTCGTCCGCCTGGACCGCAACGGCGAGACCGTCCCCGACCTCGCGACGGACTGGTCGCTCAACGCCGACGCGACGGTATGGGACTTCCGGCTGCGGTCCGGGGTGCGCTTCCACGACGGCCGGGCGCTGACCGCACGCGATGTCCGCTACACGTTCCAGCACATCCTCGACCCCGAGGTGGCCTCGCCACAGGCCGGGACGCTCTCGCTCATCGAGAGCATCGACGCTGTCGACCCGACGACGGTGCGGTTCCGGCTCAGCACCCCGAACGCCGAGTTCCCGTCGCTGCTCACGGCATACCAGTGCTACGTCATCCCCGAGGACTCCGCGGACACGATCGGGAGCACCGGCATCGGGACCGGACCCTTCGTGCTCGACAGCTACACCCCCGCGGGCGCCGGTGCGGTCCGGGCCAACGAGGACTACTTCGACGGCCGGGCCACCCTCGACCGGATCGAGTTCTTCTCGATCCAGGACACCTCGGCCAGGGTCAACGCTCTGCTGTCGCGGCAGGTGGATCTGCTGTCGCAGACCAACCTCGACAACCCGACCGCGCGGGTGGTGGCCAACTCACTCGGGACCACGGTCGCGACGGTCCCGAACGCGCAGTGGTACACGATCCCGATGCTCGCCACCAGCGAGGAGTTCGCCGACCCCTTGATGCGCCGGGCCATGAAGCTGGCCTACGACCCGCAGGCCGTGCTGGCGACCGCGCTGCAGGGCACCGGCACGCCGGGCTGGGACAACCCCGTCCCGCCGCAGCTCAGCGCGTTCCTGGAGTACGAGCGCGAGTACGACCCCGACCAGGCACGCGCGATCCTCAAGCAGCTCGGCCGTGAGGACTTCACCACCCGCATCCACACGTCGGCGTACGAGCCGAACTTCACCGCGATCGCGACGGCCTACGCGGCCCAGGCCGCACAGGCCGGTATCGACCTGCGCATCACGAACGAGGCCGCCGACTCCTACTACACGCAGATCTGGATGGCCCGGCCGCTCATGGTGAGCTACTGGTTCACCGGCCGCCCGGTGGACCAGCTGCTCAACCAGATCTTCCGCTCCGGGTCGAGCTACAACGAGTCGGCGTGGTCGAACCCGCAGTTCGACCAGCTGCTCGACGCGGCGCGTGCCGACACGACCGAGGCGACGCGTCGCCAGAAGTACCAGGACGCGCAACGGCTCGTCATCGACGACGGCGCCGCCATGACGCCGGTCTTCGGCGACCGCCTCGTCGGCCTGTCGGAGGACGTCGTCAACTACGACGAGTACGGCTTCGAGTTCGACTACCTGGCCCTCGGCCTGACGGAGGGCTGATCCACGTGCTGCGCATGATCGCGGTCCGGCTGGCGACCTCCGTCGTCACACTCCTGCTCGCCTCGTTCTTCGTCTTCTTCGCCGTGCAGGCGCTGCCCGGCGACGTCGCCGAACAGCTGCTCGGGCAGAACGCCACTCCCGAGGCGGTCGCAGCGCTGCGCGACACCCTCGACCTGGACACCAACGTCTGGGCGCGGTACCTGAACTGGATCGCCGCCGCTTTCACCGGCGACTTCGGGACCTCCCTGGTGTCGGGTGAGGCGGTGTCGTCGATCGTCTGGACGGCGTTCTCGCACTCCCTGCTCATCGCGGTCCCGGCGATCGTCGTGGGCATCACCCTGTCGCTGCTGATCGGGATCCTGACCGGCGCGCGCCGCGGTACGGCGACCGACTCGGGGTTGTCGGTGCTCGCGCTCGTCGCGATGAGCATCCCGGAGTTCGTCGTCGCGACGGTGCTCGTGCTGACACTGGCCATCGCGATCCCCGTCTTCCCGGCCGTCGTCCTGCGGGGACCCGATGCCACCGTGGGAGACCTGCTGCCCGCCGTCGTACTGCCCGCGGCCACGCTGGTGATCGCCATGGCCGCCTACGTCATCCGCGCGATGCGCTCGTCCACAGTCGACGGCCTGACGACGGAGTACGCGACCACCGCGGCACTCAAGGGCGTGCCCCGCCGCCGGGTGCTGTGGCGCCACGTCGCGCCCACCGCCGTGCTCCCGGTGCTGCCGGTGATCTCGATCAACGTGGCATGGCTGTTCGGCGGCGTCGTGGTGGTCGAGTCGGTCTTCAACTACCCGGGACTCGGTACGCTCATGATCGAATCCGTGTCGAACCGCGACCTGCCGGTGCTGCAGGCGATCGCCGTGCTCAGCGCGCTCGTGTACGTCACGGTCAACCTGGTGGCCGACCTCCTCGCGCTGGTGGCCGATCCACGGCAACGCACCCTGCACCAGCGGCACCGGCGCCGGACACCGGCCCAGGCGCCCGCCCCAGCGCAGGAGGTGCCCCGATGAGCACCCGTACCCGTCTCGGCTCCGGGCTCTCCGCCGGCACCCGCCTCGGCATCGCGCTGGTCGGGTTCACGGTGCTGCTGGCGGTCCTGGCGCCCTGGATCGCGCCGCACGACCCGGTGGCCACCGACGCCGACAACGCCCTCGCCGGCGCCAGTTGGAGCCACTGGCTGGGCACCGACCAGTACGGCCGCGACATCCTGTCGCGCACCCTCGAGGGCGGCCGGTTCGCGCTGCTGGTGTCCGCGCTCGCGACCACGGCCGCGGTGGTCGTCGGGACGCTCGTCGGCACCGTCGCCGCGTACTACGGCCGCTGGGTCGACGGCGGCATCACCCGGGTGCTCGACGCCGTCCTGGCCGTGCCGTCGGTGCTCGCGCTGCTGCTCATCGTCTCGGTGTTCGGCAACGCCGTCCCGGTGCTGGTGCTGGCCATCGGCATCGTCTACGTCCCGGCGGTCGCTCGGGTGGTGCGCGGCGCCGCCCGTCCGGTGCTGGCGTCCGGGTACGTGACGGCGGCCCGGGCACGGGGGGAACGTTCATTGGCGGTCATTCGCCGCGAGGTGCTCCCGAACATCCTCGACACCGTGCTCGTCGAGTTCGCGATGCGCGCCTCCTGGGTGGTGCTGCTGATCTCGACGCTGTCCTTCCTCGGGTTCGGTGTGAACCCGCCGACCCCCGACTGGGGCCTCATGATCCAGGAGAACCGCACCGCGCTGACGGTCGCACCGGCCGGGACGCTCGCGCCGATCGTCGCGCTCGCGCTGCTCGTCGTGGGCCTCAACCTCGCCGCCGACGGCCTCGGCAAGCACGTCGGTGTGGACCGCGCCCGACGAGGAGTCCTCTGATGACGCAGCCGAGCCAGGTGGCGCAGGTCGACGGCCTCACGGTCTCCTACCGCGCCGGAGACCGCCGGGTCGTGGTGGTCGAGGACGTCTCCTTCACGCTGCACCGCGGCCGCACACTCGGGGTCGTTGGCGAGTCCGGCAGCGGGAAGTCGACCGTCGCCCGCACCCTGCTCGGCCACCTGCGCGAGGGGGCGGCCGTCGACGCCGGCACGGTGACGGTGTTCGACGACGACGTGTTCGCGCTGCCCGCGCAGCAACTGCGCCGGTTGCGTGGTGGCACGGTGGCCCTCGTCGCGCAGAACGCCGGCCAGGCGCTGACGCCGTCGATGCGGGTCGGTGCCCAGATCCGCGAGGCGCTCGCGGTGCACGGTCTGCCCCACGGCGACGACCGCGTCGCCGAGCTGCTGACGCTGGTGCGGCTGCCGTCGCCGCAGGCGCTCGCCAGGCGTTACCCGCACGAGCTCTCCGGTGGGCAGCAGCAGCGGGTCGCGATCGCGATGGCCGTCGCGACGGATCCGAAGATCCTCGTGCTGGACGAGCCGACGACGGCACTCGACGTCATCACCCAGGCGGCCGTGCTCGCTCTCGTCGACGACCTGCGTGCGCAGCTGGGCATGGCGGTGCTCATCGTGAGCCACGACCTCGGCGTGGTCTCCGCCGTCGCCGACGACGTCCTCGTCATGCGCGACGGCCGGGAGGTGGAGCACGGCCCGACGCGGCGGGTTCTGGAGTCGCCTCGCGACGAGCACACCCAGGCCCTGATCGACGCTGCGCCGCGCATCCACGGCGTCGAGCTGCCGGCCGGCCGGCACGACGACGACATCGTCCTGCGCTGCGCCGGCCTGGACATCCGGTACCCGCGCTCGCCGCGGCTGGCGGTCAGCGGGTTCGAGGTGCAGGTGCGCCGCGGCGAGACTGTCGCGATCGTCGGGGAGTCCGGCAGCGGCAAGTCGACCGTGGCCACCGCACTCGCCGGCCTGACCGGGGTGGAACGGGGTACCGCGGAGCTGTTCGACGCGGACGGAGGCCGGCACGACCTCGTGGCACCGGTGCACAGGCGCGCCGTCGACGTGCGCCGCTCGGTCCAGCTGGTGTTCCAGAACGCCGACCTCGCCCTCAACCCGCGCCGCACGGTGGGTGACGCGATCGCCCGGCCGCTCCAGGTCTTCGGGCGCGGCTCCGGCCGGAAGGCCGCCCGGGAGACCGTTGACCGGCTGCTCGGGGAGGTGGGGCTCGGCCCGGAGTACGCGCGGCGACTGCCGTCCCAGCTCTCCGGTGGGGAGCGCCAGCGGGTCGGCATCGCGCGGGCCTTGGCCGCCGAGCCGACGCTGCTCATCGCCGACGAGATCACTACTGCGCTCGACGTCTCGGTCCAGGCCGCGGTGCTCGAGCTGCTCGACGGGCTGCGCCGGTCGCGGTCGCTGTCGTGCCTGTTCATCGGGCACGACCTGGCGGTGGTGCGCAGCGTCGCCGACCGGATCGTGGTCATGAAGGACGGCCGCGTCGTCGAGACCGCCCCGACGGCGCAACTGTTCGGCGACCCACGGCATCCGTACACCCGGAGCCTGCTGGACGCCGTCGTCGAACCCGGGCATGCGCAGCTGCCCGGCAGCGACGCCGACGCGCGGACCATCGTCATCGACCCACACGCGCAGCTGCTCGACCTGGGCGGAGGTCACCGGGTCCGCGCCGACGAAGGGGTGCTCGCCAGCACATGAGAAGGGTCGACATCGACGCCGCGATCGAGGTGCGTGACCTCTGGATCCCGATGCCCGACGGTGTGCGGCTGCGGGCTCGGGTGTGGTTGCCCGCGGACGCCGAGCGGCACCCGGTTCCCGCGTTGCTCGAGTACCTGCCCTACCGGCTCGACGACTGGACCTCCGTCCGCGACAGCGAGCGGCACCCGTACTACGCCGCGCACGGCTACGCCTCGGTGCGGGTCGACGTCCGCGGCACTGGCAGCTCCGGTGGGCTGTTCGACGACGAGTACTCCCCGGCGGAGCTCGACGACGGCGTCGCGGTGGTCGAGTGGCTGGCCGCGCAGCCATGGTGCTCGGGCGGCGTCGGGATGTTCGGTATCTCGTGGGGCGGCTTCAACGCGCTGCAGGTGGCCGAGCGGGCTCCGGAGGCGCTGCGGGCCGTCGTCACCGTCTGCTCCGCCGACGACCGCTACGACAACGACGTCCACTACATCGGCGGCGCCGTGCTCGGGGTGGACATGGCGGCGTGGGCCGGCACCATGCTCGCCTTCGCCGCCCGGCCGCCGCGCCCGGAGGTCGTCGGTGAGGGCTGGGTGCAGCAGTGGCGCGAACGCCTCGAACACCAGCGGCCGCTCGCGCCGGTGTGGCTCGGCCACCAGGAGCGCGACGCGTACTGGTGCCGGGGGAGCGTCTGCGAGAACTACGCCGGCATCCGCGCCGCGGTCCTCGCCGTCGGCGGATGGTCCGACCCGTATCGCGACACCGTGCTCCGGCTGCTGCGCAACCTCGACGCCCCGGTGAAGGGCATCATCGGGCCGTGGTCGCACCAGTATCCGGACCGCGGCCTGGCGCCAGGCCCGAGCATCGGGTTCCTGCAGGAGACGCTGCGCTGGTGGGACCGGTGGCTCAAAGGCATCGACACCGGCGTGGAGGCGGAGCCGGACCTGCGCGCCTGGGTCAACGACCCCGAACCGCCCGCCACGTACGTCGAGACCCGATCCGGCCGATGGGTGGGGGTGCCCTGGCGCGGCGAGCCCGTGCACCGTGAGTTCTCCCTGGGCGCCGGACGGGTGCCGGTGCGCTCGCCGTGGGCGACCGGTCAGGACGCGGGCAGGTTCTTCCCCTTCGGCAACGCCGCGGACCTGCCGCCGGATCAGCGTGCGGAGGACGGCCGGTCGGTCTGCGTCGACTTCCCGGTGCACGACACACCCGTCGAGCTGCTCGGCAACCCGGTGGCGCGGCTGCGGCTGCGCTCCACCCACGACCGGGGTCACGTCATCGTGCGGCTGTGCGACGTCGCGCCGGACGGCTCGTCGACGCTGGTCACCCGGGGCGTGCTCAACCTGGTCAAACGCGCGGGCATGGACCGGGGGACGCCGCTCGAACCCGGTGTGGACGTCGACGTCGAGGTGCCGCTGGTCTCGGCCGGCTACCGGTTCGACCCCGGCCACCGTATCCGAGTGGCGCTGAGCAACCACTACTGGCCGTGGGTGTGGCCGCACGGCGTCGACGACACCCTGGACGTCGACCTCGGCGCCAGCACACTCGCCGTACCGCTGGTGGACACCGACGCCGCCGCTCCGGTCGCTTTCGAACCGGCCGAGCACGCGCGACCGATCGAGATCGCCGTGCCCGACGGCGCGGACGACCCGCGGCCGGAGCGCCTGGTACGCCATGACGTGGCCCGCGGCGAGACGGTGCTCGAGGTGGACCCGGCTTACGGCGGCACCCGGCACTACCCGGACGGGTTGAGCTTCCTCGAGTCCGCCGAGGAGATGTACGCGGTGCGTGAAGGCGATCCGTCGTCGCCGCGGGCGGAGTCGCGCTGGCGGATCCGCCTGTCCAACCACGGCTGGGTGGCCGACATCGAGACCCGCTCGGTCGTCACCGCCGACGCCGACGCCTTCTACGTCCAGAACCATGTGCGTGCCGAGGCCGAGCACGACGGCGTCCGGGAGACCGTCGCCGAGCGGACGTTCCGCGACGTCGTCCCGCGGACCTCGGCATGACCAGGCGCCGGTTCCCGCCGGCGGCCCGTCGCCAGCAGATCGTCGACGCAGCCCGCTCGGTCATCGTGCAGCGTGGCCTCGCCGTCGCCTCGCTGCGCGACATCGCCGCCGCCGCGGGCGTGTCGATCGGCACCGTCACGTACCACTTCTCCGGCGTCGACGAGATCCTCAGCGCCGTCGTCGTCGCCGAGTCCGAACGGTTCTACGCCGACATCGTCGCCGCAGCCGATGCCGAACCGGATCCCTGGCGGGCGTTGTACCACCTCATCGATCCGCTGTTCGCCGACTCCGCCGAGGTCGAGGCCCACTGGCGGATCTGGGCGGACTACTGGGCCGTCGTGGCCCGGCGCCCGGAGATGGCCGACGCGTACGCCACTCGCATCCGGCACTGGGAAGCGTGCTGTGCGCGCATCATCGCGCGAGGCGTCCGGACCGCGGTGTTCGCATCGGTCGATCCGGAGAGCGTGGCGCTCAAGCTGGCGGCCTACTCCGACGGCCTCGGCACCCAGCGCGCGCAGGGCGCCGCGGGGCTCACCGCCGAGATGGCGCACCGCTGGATGGTCGAGTTCGCGCAGCTGCTGCTCCGGCCGGGGACGGGACGGGGGTCGCCGCGGGTTTGACCGCCGCGCCACCGTCGGATCGGGTCCGGACGCCGGTGTGTGCGAGCACACCAGCCAAACTACTTGTGAACGCATTCACAAGGTCCTAGTGTGGAGACATGAACGGGATAGCTGGACGGGTCGGCCCGCCGCACATCCTCATCGTCGGCGGCGGCTACGTCGGTATGTACACGGCGCTCGGACTGCAGCGCCGGCTACGCAAGGGACAGGCCCGGATCACCGTGATCGATCCGCGGTCCTACATGACCTATCAGCCGTTCCTCCCGGAGGCTGCGGCGGGTTCGCTGGAGCCCCGGCACGTCGTCGTGCCGCTGCGTAAAGTGCTCAAGCGCTCCCACGTCATCACCGGCGAGGTCACCTCCATCAACCACGCCGAGCGGACGGTGGACGTCACCCCGGAGGGTGGTGAGCCGTACAAGCTCGGTTACGACATCATCGTCGTCGCCCTGGGCGCGGTGTCGCGGACGCTGCCGATCCCCGGCCTGGCTGATGTCGGAATCGGCTTCAAGCAGGTCGAAGAGGCCATCGCGCTGCGCAACCACGTCCTGGACAAGCTGGACATCGCCGCGTCCACCACCGACGAAGCGGTGCGGCGCCGGGCCCTCACGTTCGTCTTCGTCGGCGGCGGGTTCGCCGGTGTCGAAGCACTGGGCGAGCTGGAGAACATGGCGCAGTACGCGCTGCGTTACTACCCGCAGCTCAGCCCGCGCGACATGCGCTGGGTGCTGGTCGAGGCGGCCGGTCGCATCCTGCCCGAGGTCGGGCCGGAGATGGGCGTCTACACGGTGCAGGAGCTGAGCAAGCGCGGCATCGAGATCCGGCTGGAGACCAGGCTGGAGTCGTGCGTCGACGGCCACGTGGTGCTCTCGAAGGGCAAGCCGTTCGAGTCCGACACCATCGTGTGGACCGCCGGCGTGAAGGCGAACCCGGTGCTCGCCCAGAGCGATCTGCCGCTGGACGAGCGGGGCCGGGTGCGGTGCGTGCCCGAGATGCGCATCGACGGCGTCGAGGACGCGTGGGCGGCCGGCGACAACGCCGCCATCCCGGACCTCACCGCCGACCAGCCGGGCGTCATGACCGCGCCGAACGCCCAGCACGCGGTGCGCCAGGCCAAGCTGCTGTCGAAGAACATCGTCGACACCCTCGAAGGCAAGGTCCCCGAGCCCTACAAGCACAAGTACATCGGCTCCGTGGCCAGCCTCGGCCTCTACAAGGGCGTGGCGCACACGTACGGCGTCAAGGTGCGAGGCTTCCTGGCGTGGTTCATGCACCGCACCTACCACATGAGCAAGATGCCGACGTTCAACCGCAAGGCCCGCGTGCTCGTGGACTGGACGATGGCGTTGCTGTTCAAGCGGGAGGTCGTCACCCTCGGGCGGATGCGGATGCCGCGCGAGGACTTCCGCCGGGCCGCGGAGCCGGGCGTGCCCGGCAAGCCGGCCACTCCATCGCAGGAGTCGCAGCGCCGCTCCGCCTGACGTTCCGCCTCAAGCCGCAACTCCCTGGCGGCTGTCGGTACTGGTCGATAGCGTGGCTGGTGATGGCGAGGACGGGGAGGTCGCCATGTCCACAGGCGGTGCGGCCGTGCGCATCAGCGGCTTGATCGAGCGGCTCCTGGGTCAGCCGTTGCCACTGGCCATCCGGACGTGGGACGGCAGCCGTGCCGGCCCGGACGGTGGCCCGACGGTGGTGGTCAACTCCCGCCGGGCGTTGCGCCGCCTGTTGTGGCAGCCGGACGAGATCGGACTCGGCCGGGCCTGGGTGGCGGGCGAGCTCGACGTCGAGGGCGACCTCGACACCGCCCTCACCCGGCTCGACCACATGCTGCGTGAGCTCACCGTCCGGCCGCGGCTCACCGCCGCCGAGCGTGCCGAGGTCGTGGGGCTGGCGGTGGTGCTCGGTGCGGTCGGCCCGCCGCTGAAGCCGCCGCCGGAGGAGATCGTGCTGGCCGGCGACCGCCACTCACGCGGTCGCGACCGTGCCGCCATCAGCCACCACTACGACGTCGGCAACGACTTCTACGCGGTGGTGCTGGGTCCGTCCATGGTCTACTCGTGTGCCTACTGGGCCGACGGCGCGGCCACGCTCGAGGACGCCCAGCGGGCCAAGAACGAACTCATCTGCCAGAAGCTCGGGCTCCGGCCGGGCCAGCGGCTGCTGGACGTCGGCTGCGGCTGGGGCTCGCTGGTCCTGCACGCCGCCCGTGAGCACGGTGTGCGGGCGGTGGGCATCACGCTGTCCGCCCCGCAGGCCGAGTACGCCAAGCAGCGGGTCGCCGACGCCGGGCTCACCGACGTCGTCGAGGTCCGCCTGCAGGACTGGCGCGACGTCACCGACGGGCCGTACGACGCCATCGCCAGCGTCGGCATGGCCGAGCACCTGGGCGCGGGGGCGTGGCCGACGTACGCCGAGCGGCTGTATGAGCTGCTGCGGCCCGGCGGCCGGTTGCTCAACCACCAGATCGTCCGGTCCGGCCGGCCGCGATCCGGCGGGATGGCCCGGCCCCGTCGCACCTTCATCGATGCCTACGTGTTCCCCGACGGCGAGCTCATCCCTGCTGGTGAGGTGGTCACCCGGCTGGAGGTCGCCGGCTTCGAGGTCCGCGACGTGCATGCCTTGCGCGAGCACTACGCCCGCACGCTGCGTGCCTGGGTGGCCGGGCTGGAGGCGGGCTGGCATCGCGCGGTCGAGGTGGCCGGCGAGGGCCGGGCCCGGGTGTGGCGGCTGTACATGGCGGCGTCGGCGGTGTCGTTCGACGCCGGGCGTATCGGAGTCGACCAGATGCTGGCGGTCCGGCCCTATCCGGACGGGCGGAGCGACATGCCGATGACGCGTCCGGTTGGATGGAGCCTGTGAGCCTCATCGCCGTCACCGTCATCGGGCACGACCGACCCGGCATCATCGCCGACGCCACCGCCGGCCTGGCCGGTCTGGGCCTGAATCTCGAAGACTCGACCATGACCCTGCTGCGCGGACATTTCGCCATGATGTTGATCTGCCGCGGCGACAGCGCGCCGGCCGCCGTCGAGGACGCGCTGGCTCCGCTGGCCGCCGACGGACGGCTGATGGTGTCCGCGCGTGCCGTGCCCGACGAGGGCGATCCGAACGGCCGCGACTCGCGCCCGTACGTCCTCACCGTGCACGGGGGCGACCGGCCCGGCATCGTCTCGGCGGTCACCCGCGTCGTCGCCGCGGCCGGCGGCAACATCACCGATCTCACCACCCGGCTCACCGGCGACCTCTACGTCGTCGTCGCCGAGGTCGACCTGCCCGCCGGAGCCGACGAGTCCGCCGTCGCCGGGGCGCTGCGCGCGGTCGGCGGCGAGCTCGGCGTCGGGGTGACGTTGCGACCGCAGGAGACCGACGTCCTGTGAGCATCGCCGACTGGACCGAGGCGGACCTCGGGGTGGCTGGCCGCGTGCTGCCCGTCGTCCGCGCACCTGCCCCCGTGCTGTCGGCGCCGTCGCCGCCGGTGGACCCGGCCGATCCGGCCGTCGTCCAGCTGGCCGCCGACCTGGTGGAAACCATGCGCGTCTCGCCCGGCTGTGTCGGCCTGGCCGCCGTACAGGTCGGCGTCGCCGCCAACATCTTCTGCGTCGACGTCAGCACCCATCCCAAGACCCGCACGTCGCACGGCACGTTCGCGCTGTGCAACGCCGAGGTCGTCGACGCCAGCCGGAAGGAGAAGGGCCGGGAGGGCTGCATGTCCGTCCCCGATCTCACCGGCGACGTCAAGCGGGCCACCCGGCTGACCGTGCGTGGCACCGTGCCCGGCAGCGGCGACGAGGTCGTCATCGAGACCGACGCCTTCGAAGCCCGGGCGCTGCAGCACGAGATCGACCACTGCGCGGGGTTCCTTTTCCTCGACCGGGTGGCCGGAGCGCACGCCGTCTACCCACGGCAGACGTATCTGTAGGCACGGATTCGATGTCGAAGGGATCGACGGGCACCGAGCACAATGTCGCGGTTCGCCGAGCCGTGCTACCGTTCCCGGCGCCCGTTCGTCCCCGTCACCGGTGCCGGATACTGGGGATGAGCCCCCGTAGCCCAATCGGCAGAGGCATCGGCCTTAAAATCCGAACAGTGTCGGTTCGAACCCGACCGGGGGCACGCGCAGGATGCACCCAAGCCCTGACCTGGTGCAGCTGTGTGATCGGCAGGAAGGACCACGCTCAGGGCCGCCTCGTCGTTCCGGTGGTGGATCGTGATCGTGAGCTCTGACATCATCGGAACCCCGTTGGGCGTGCTGGCTTGCTGGTTGGTGGCGGCAAGGGGGTTCCGATCGGACTGGGTCGGATCACAGGTCGATGACACGTCGTAGTCCGGCGTCGACCGCGTTGAGTAGATTCTCCGGGAGATTGGTCCCAGTCGGTTCGATGACCGCCCGGTCGACCGTCATCGGCTGGGAGACGTTCACGACCGAGTCCTTCGGCAGGCCAGAGGCGAGTGCTGGCACGAAGACGTTACCGGGATGCCTCGCCAAGGCGGTGTTCGAGGTCACCGGAAGCACGATGACAGTCGAGATGCGGGACTTGTTGTAATGGTCGGACTGGACCACGATCGCGGGGCGTCGTTTGGCCGGCGCGCTGCCCCGTGGTTCGCCGAAGTCGACCCAGCACACCTCACCGCGTCGCATCACCACTCGTCGGACGCCTCGACCAGGTGGGTGTTCGCGGCTCTGCGCCACTCGGTGCTCTCGTCGCCGGGCTGGCCGACGTCATCGATGGCGTGGTCGATCTGCGCGGTCAGCTCCGCGCCGTCGAGCTCGTCGGCGTAGTGCTCGGCGGCGCGCCGGTAGAACTCCGACCGCGTCATCCCGTGCTTCTGGGCGATGCGGTCGAAGCGCATGGCCGCGTGGTCCGGGAGGCTGATCGCTGTCTTCATGCCACCACGGTATAACTTTTCCTACCCCGGATGCCACAGGCGTGGTCCGGCGGTGATCGTCGTAGACCCCTGTCCGGAATCGTTCGGGTTCGTTCTCTCGGGCGGTCTGCCCACGGACGATCGTGGAGTCCGGTGACACCGGCCGTCGAAGCGCCGAGACCGACGGGACGGCCACGAAGGAGAGGAACAGTCAAGTGAAGAGGATGCTCAAGCGTGGCATCGCGTCCGTGGTCCTTGCCGGCGGCTTGGCTCTGGGCGTCGCGGGCGCGGCGGCCGCGTACCCGGGGACGGACGACGGGATCTTCCCGCCGCCCGAGCCGCCGATCATCGTGGACCCGGGCCGCCCCGGGCCCGACGTCGGCATCTATCCGCCGCCGGAGCCTCCCATCAGGATGCCGTTGTAACCGGACACGAGCATCTCGCCGAGAGCCGACGACACCGGGCAGACAGCGCATCAGCCTGGTGCCGTCCTGGCGCGGGTCCAGGCTTGACCTGCCGGAGGCGGCACGCATAGGTTGCCCTGTCGGCGGGCATCCCGAGCGAAGGCGGCAGCGATGGGCACGACCGGTCAGCGGCCTCCGCGTGTCCCACCGCGGTGGTTCGTCCGCTCCTTCTGGGCGGGACATCGGTCGCTGTACCGCGCCACGGGTGGCCGCATCGGGCTGTCCCGCCCGAAGCCCGGGAAGTACGGTCTGCTGCGGCTGCGCACGATCGGACGGCGCAGCGGGATGGAACGTGCGGTGATCCTCGCCTACTTCGAGGACGGCGCGGACCTCGTCCTGCTGGCGATGAACGGCTGGGGCGACCCGCCGCCGGCGTGGTGGCTGAACCTGCTGGCCAACCCCGATACCACCGTCGACCTGGTCGACGGTGCACGTGCCGTACACGCGCGCGAAGCCCAGGGCGCGGAGCGAGAACGGCTCTGGGCGGCGTGGCGCGGCTACTCGAAGAATCCCGACGACCTAGACGCGCTGGCCGGGTTGCGCTCCCGCGAGACCCCGGTCGTCGTCCTCGAGCCGGCGGCGACGGTTACCGGGTGATCCGCATCCGTACCAGGTCCGTGCGCTGGTAGGACGTGCCGTGCGCGACCGGTTCGCCGCGGCGGGCGAACGTCGTCTGGGTGGCGCGCAGCACCGGTGCCTCGTCGGCCAGGTCGAGGGCACGGGCGTCGTCCCCATGGATGCAGACGGCTTCCAGTTCGGTCGAGGCATGCATGGCCGCGCCGGGGGAGTGCTGGTTCAGCAGCTCGTACAGGGACGTGTCGATCTGGAGCATCGGACTGGGGTCGATCGGCCGCCCGAAGAGGTGCGCGGGGATGATCTCGCTCATCAACGCGGACGGTGAGCCGTCGACGGCGAACAACCGCCGCACATGCCAGGCCTTGGCGCTGCCCTCGACCTGCAGCGCCGCGGCGGACGCCGCCGGCGGCGTCACGAGGTCGCACGACGCCTCGAGCAGGGTCACGGTCCGGCCGCCGGCTCCCACCCGCTCGCGGTACGACTCGATGGACGACATGTTGAGCGACGCCACTTTCTGCGGCGCGCTGACGAACGTCCCCGCCCCCCACCGGCGGGTGACGATGTCCTCCGCCGCGAGGACGACCAGCGCCTCCCGCACCGTCGTCCTCGACACGTCGAGCGTCTCCGCGAGGTCCTTCTCCGGCGGTAACCGGTCGCCGGGCTTGAACTGGGCCGCGATCAGGTGACGCAGCCGCAACAGGGCGCTCTGTGCCGCGGAGTCCCGCCTCATGCTCGGCTACCGTCCTTGTCCGAGATCATCGGTCGTCATCGGTGGACCGCCACACCGCCTCCAGGACCCGCAGCGTATTGCCACCGAGTACCTTCGCGATGTCTGCATCAGAGTAACCGTGACGCACCAGCCAGCCGGTGATGTTATGGAAGCTCTCGCCCGGGTTCTCGACGCCGTCGACGTAGTCGACCATCGGGTGCTCCGGGCGTCCCTCGTCCTTGTGGGCGTAGTTGCCCGCGTACACACGGTGCACCGCCACGTGGTCGCCGAACATCGTGTCGGGCCCGAACGTCACGTGGTCGACGCCGACCAGGTCGACGCAGTACTGGAAGTGGTCCATGAACGACTCCAGCGAGTGCTCCGGGTGCTGCTCGGACAGCGTGGTGTGGGGTGCCGCCTCGATGCCGATGACCCCGCCTCGCTCGGCACAGGCGATGATCGTCTCGTCCGTCTTGAGCCGCGGGATGGGCCAGACGGCCCTGGCGCCGGCGTGAGTGATCATCACGGGGACGGACGACTCCTCGATGACCTCCAGTCCGGTGCGGTCGCCACAGTGCGAGATGTCGATGGCCATGCCGAGTTTGTTCATGCGCTCCACGGCCCGACGGCCGAAATGCGTCAGGCCGGCGTCGGAGCGTTCGGACAACCCGGAGCCCAGCAGGTTGGCCTGCGAGTACGCGATGCCCATCTGGCGGACCCCGAAGCCGTAGAGCATGTCGATCCGGTCGAGCTCGTTCTCGATCATGGTCGCGCACTCGAGCCCCGCGATGAGCGCCAGCTTGCCCGCGGCCTTGGCGTCCCGGATCTCCTGCACCGTGGTGGCGTGGACGACGTAGTCCTGCTTGGCCAGGTCCGCCAGCCGGAAACCGAGCGCGTAGATCATGTCGTCCCACTTCCAGCCGTGCTGGCTGGTGACGCACGATGCTCCGGCCATGAAGTTGTCGACCACCGCGGTCAACCCCGAGTGGGCCAGGCCCTCGTAGCCGGTGCGCTGCCGGCCGGTGCGGTTGTAGCGCCGGATGTCCTCGGCGTTCTCCGGCAGGACGACGGCGTGCTCGTGCAGCGAGATCACGATGTTCTCGTCCAGCAGCCGGGCGACCCGGGCCCGCTCGTCCGGGGTGAGGCCGCCGTCGTATCCGGGGACCCGCCCGAGCTCGGCCGAGAGCTCGAACTCCTGGTAGTCGACGCCGGCCTTCAGGTACGAGTACGCGCGGTAGCCGTCGTACGCGGGCGCGGGGGACGTCATGGTCACTGTGCTCCTCGGGGTCATGCGGTGGCGGGGTCGGCTTGCACGGGCATGGGGTGGTGGCAGGCGAAGGCCTGCCGGTGCCGGTCGTCGCCGACGAGTTGCGGCTCGACGGCCGCGCACTCGTCGGTGGCCTTCCAGCAGCGTGTGCGGAACCGGCAGCCGGACGGCGGATCAACCGGGCTCGGCGGATCGCCGTCGAGCAGGCGCCGCGTCCGCCGCCCGCGCACCTGCGGGTCGGGAACGGGCACCGCCGACAGCAACGCCGACGTGTACGGGTGGCGGGGGTTGTCGTAGACGTCGCGGCGCGACCCCAGTTCCGCCAGCTTGCCGAGGTACATCACGCCGACCCGGTCGGAGATGTGCCGGACGACCGACAGGTCGTGCGCGATGAAGACGTAGGCCAGCCCCAGTTCACGCTGCAGGCGCTGGAAGAGGTTGACGACCTGCGCCTGGATCGACACGTCGAGCGCGGAGACCGGCTCGTCGCAGACGATGACGTCGGGGGAGAGCGCGAGCGCCCGGGCGATCCCGATGCGTTGACGCTGCCCGCCGGAGAACTGGAACGGGTACCGGTCGAGGTGGTCCGGGTCGAGGCCCACGAGCTCGACCAGCTCGCCGATCCGCGCGTTCTGCTGCTTGCGCGGCACCAGGTCGCGATGGATCTCGAACGGCTGCCGGAGCAGTTCCCGGACCGTCCGGCGCGGGTTGAGCGACGTGTACGGGTCCTGGAGCACGATCTGCACGCGGCGGCGCAACTCTTTCACCTGGCGGCCGCGCGCGGCGTGCACGTCGGCGCCGCGGAACCGGACGACGCCGGACGTCGGCGTCTCCAAACCGACGATCATGCGGGCGAGGGTGGACTTGCCGCAGCCGGACTCGCCCACGATCCCGAGGGTCTCGCCGGCCTGCAACTCGAAGCTCACGCCGTCGACGGCCCGGACCACGGGCGCCGGCCGGCCGGGGAGGACCGCGCGGCGGCTGGCGAAGTGCCGGGTCAGGTTCTCGACCGAGAGCACCGGTTCAGACACGGCCATGGAGGACCTCCTCTCGACGGTGGCAGGCGCTGGCGCGGTCCGTGGGACCCAGCGGTGCGTCGGCCCGCGACGGGGAGACCAGGTCCGGACGGGTCGTGGAGCACACGTCGACGGCGACGTCGCAGCGCGTCGCGAACGCGCACCCCGCCACCCGGCTCAGGACGGTGGGCGGCGAGCCGGGAATGGCCCACAGGCTGTCGTCGTCGCGGTCGAGGCGCGGGATCGAGTGCAGCAGGCCGCGGGTGTAGGGGTGCGCGGGCCGGGCGAAGACGTCGTCGACCCGGCCGCGTTCCACGACCCGGCCGGCGTACATGACGGCGAGCGTGTCGGCGGTCTCGGCGACCACGCCGAGGTCGTGGGTGATGAGGATCATCCCCATGCCGGTTTCGTCCTGCAGGTCCAGGAGCAGGTCCATGATCTGCGCCTGGACAGTGACGTCGAGGGCCGTGGTGGGCTCGTCCGCGATGAGCACGGTCGGTTCGAGGGCGAGCGCCATCGCGATCATCGCGCGCTGCCGCATGCCGCCGGAGAACTGGTGCGGGTACTCCTTCGCCCGCCGCTGCGGCGCCGGGATCCGGACCCGGGCCATCAGTTCGACGGCGCGGGCCGCGGCCGCGCGCCGGCGCATGCCGCGGCGGGTGCGCAGCAGCTCCGCGATCTGCTCGCCGACGGAGAAGACGGGGTTGAGCGCGGAGAGCGCGTCCTGGAACACGATCGCGACGCGTTCGCCGCTGATCAGCCGCCGCTCCTCGGCGGAGGCGTGGACGAGGTCCCTGCCCTCGAACAGCACCTGGCCGCCGGTGATCCGGCCGGGCGGGTCGATGAGGCCCATGACGGACCGGGCGGTCACCGACTTTCCCGACCCCGACTCGCCGAGCACGGCCAGCGTCCGGCCGGCATAGACGTCGAGGCTGACGTCCTGGACCACCGGGCGGACACCGTCGCGGGTGTCGAACTCCACGCACAGGTCGCGCACGCTCAGCACCGGAGCACCCTCGGCGGGAGGGCGCCGGGCGGTGACCGTCGTCTCAGCCATGGGGCCTGACCCCGACGTCGCGGAGGAACCCCCGCAAGGTCGCCTGGAACAGCTCCGGCTCTTCCAGTTGCGGCGAGTGGCCGGACTGCTCGAACACGACGAGCCGGCCGTCGGCGACCCGGTCGGCGATGAGCTGCGAGGCCGGGACCGGGGTGCGCCAGTCGTGGCGGCCGACGGTGACGAGGACCGGACAGGTGATCTCGGGCAGCCGGCCGGTGAGGTCGTACTTCGGCATGTTCACGCCGAACGCGTGGTTGTGGGTGGCGTAGTGGTACTGCGTGTTGGCGGCTTTGCGCTCGACCGCGGCCGGGTCGTAGTGGTGGTCGTAGAGCGGGAGGATCGCCCGCCAGTACCGCTCGAACTCGGCGTTGTCGGCGAAGTTCCCGGTGCCGATCCGCTCGATCGCCCACGGGTCGATGGGCACGACGTCGAACGTGCGGGCCCGCTCCACGGCGAGATGGTCGTGCGAGGTGTCCGCCGCCGTGTCGCGCAGCACCAGCGCCCGGACTCGTCCGGGGTGGGCGAGGGTGTACTCCATCGCGAGGAAGCCGCCGTACGAGCCGCCGGCCATCACGATGTCGCCGAGGTCGAGCCGGTCGCGGATCTCCTCGATGTCGGCGACCCACTGCTCGTGGCTGAATGGGCCGTCGTCCGACGACGAACCGGAGCCGCGGGCGTCGAAGGTGACGATGCGGTACGCGTCGGCGAACGGGCCGAACGACCGCAGCGGCTCGGACCGCGACCCCAGGCCAGGGGCACCGTGGTGGACCACGATGGCCGGCGCGTCCACGGGCCCGAGCTCCTCGATGACGATGCGTGCGCCGTTGATCGTCTCCGTGTATGTGCGAGAGGTCGTCATACCGGGATCACGTTCTCCTCGATGGTGCGCGGGTAGGTGGTGAGCCGTTCCGGGCCGTCGTCGGTGATGAGCACGGTGTCGGAGATCCGGTAGCCGCCGTGCCCGGGCACGTAGACGCCCGGCTCGCTCGACAGCACCATGCCGGCCGCCAGCGGGGTGGGGTCGCCGTCCTCGACCCACGGCGCCTCGTGCTGCTGGACGCCGATGCCGTGGCCCTGCCGGTGGCGCAGGTGCTCGCCCATGCCGGCGGCGCGGATCACGTCGAGGCATTCGGCGTTGACGTCGGCGCAGGTGCGGCCCACGCGCATCGCCTCGGTTCCGACGTGCTGGGCCGTCCAGGCGGTCTCGAAGTACCGGCGCTGGTCCGCGTTCGGCTCGCCGATGACGAAAGTCCGCTCGCTCTCGACGAAGCGGCTCAGGACGGCCGCGCCGAGCGACAGGATCAGCGTGTCGCCGACCTGGACGCGCCGGCTGCTCGGCAGTCCGTGCGGGTTTGCCGCGTTGGGCCCCGCGTAGACGAGACCGCCGGCGAGCTTCGTCGTGAACACCACATGGTCGTAGCGCCGGTAGACCAGGTCCGAACCGTGCCCGATGACGTGGCGGGCGATCTCGCCCTCACGGGGGAGCTCGCCGCCCGCGGCGAGGGCCTCCTCGATGTACGCACGCCCGGCCGCGAGCATGGAGTCGCAGATGTCGGCGGCCTGCCGGTGCAGCTCGATCTCCTCCGGTGCCTTGGTCAGCCGCAGCCCGGCGACGACGTCGGAGACCTCCCACGTGACGTCCGGCAGCGCCGCGTGCAGCGTGCCGAACGTGCCCACCGAGATCGACGACGTGTACGCGATGCGGCCGGATCCGAGGCCGCGGTAGCGCAGCAGACCGGCGAGGTGCTCCTCCGGGCTCGTGACGCCGGGGTACTCGAAGTACGTCTCGACCGGTGCGTGGATCCGCTGCTGTGCGGCGTACTCGCGGTCCAGCTCGGGCACCAGCACGAACCGGTCCCGGTCGGTGCCGATCCACAGGTAGACGGGGCGCTCGGTCACGGCGTAACAGAAGCCCACGAGGTACGCGACGTCGGCGGGATGCGTGACGAGGATCCCGTCGTAGCCGGCGGCGCCGAGCCGGTCGACCACGCGGTCGAGCGTGCCCAGGTAGAACGAGTCGGGCAGGTGCATCGGGGCGTCACACTCCTCGGGTGCGCGGGTCGCGCGAGTCGTTGTAGCGGATGCCGGCGATCGTCGCGGCCAGGACGAGCAGCAGGATCGCGAGCGACGGGAAGAGCGTCTGCCACCAGGCCGAGGCGATGGTGCCGGAGCGCTGCGCGTTGAGCAGGATGCGGCCCCACGACCACGACGACGGGTCGCCCATGCCGAGGAACGAGAGGCCGGCCTCGGCGATCACCGCGCGGGCGGCGGTGAGCAGCACGTTGACCACGACCAGCGGCATGACGGCGGGCAGGATCTCGCGGGAGATGATCCGGGTCGCACCGGCCCCGAGCACCCGCGCGCCGTCGATGTACGGCATCGCCGCCACGACGAGACCGTTCGCCCGGATCATCCGGGTCACCTCCGGCCAGGACAGCAGCCCGATCACGGTGATGAGCGTGGTCACGCTCGGACCGGCCAGCGCGGTCACCAGGATCATGAGCGGCAGCATCGGCAGCGACAGCATGACGTCGGTGAGCGTCGTCACGACCGGGTCGAGCCGCTTCACGTACGCGGCGGCCAGGCCGAGCAGGGTGCCGATGCAGATCGCGATGAGCGACGCGACGGCGCCCACCAGGAGACTGATCCGGGTGCCCCACACGACCTGGGCGAACACGTCCTGGCCTAGGTCGTCCGTGCCGAACCAGTGGGACGTGGACGGCGGCTGGAGGATGTCGGTCCCGAGTCCGCTGGGCGAGTCGACGAACAACGGCCCGAAGACCGCGACGACCACGAAGAGGCCCAGCACACCGACCGACAGCCACCCGGACGGCGCGGAGAAGAACCCCCCGGTTCGCCGGCGCCTGGTGGTCATCGCGGCCGTCGGCGTGTCGACGGTGAGATTCTGCGGCTCGGTGCTCATGTGCGGATCCTTGGGTTGAGAACCATCGAGAGCAGATCGGTGAGCAGATTGGCCAGCACGACGGTCACGGCCAGCACCACGAAAGCCCCCTGCAGCACGGGGAAGTCCAACTGTTGCACCGACTCGAAGATCAGCCGGCCCACGCCCGGGTAGGCGAAGACGGTCTCGGTCAGCACCGCGCCGCCGATGAGCGTCCCGAGCTGAAGACCCATCAGCATCAGCGCCGGCAGGACTGCGTTGCGCAGCGCATGCCGCCACACGACCCGCCGCGGGGTGAGCCCGCGCGAGCGGGCACTGGTGATGTAGTCCTCACCGAGCACCTCGGCCATGTTGGTACGCAGCGTGAGGGCATACGGGCCGAGCTGCACCAGCACCAGCGAGAACAGCGGCAATGCCAGGTGGTGCAGGAGGGAGGCGTACGCCGCGAGCCCCCGGGTGTCCGGGTCGATGGCCTGCCCGATCGGGAACCAGCCCAGGTTCGAGCCGAAGACGACCAGGAGCAGGATCGCGACGCTCGGAATGAACAGCGCGTTCGACGTGATCCCGAAGAACTGCACGCTCCGGTCCACCGCGCCGCCCCGCCCGACGGCGGCGTAGACGCCGAGCGGGATGCCGATCAGCAGCGTCAGGACGAACGCCGAACCGGCGAGCAGCAGCGTCCACGGCAGCCGCGACAGCAGCAGGTCGGTGACCGGGACGAGCTGGCGGAACGAGACCCCGAGGTTGCCCTGGACGAGCTGGCCCAGGTACAGGCCGTACTGCTGGAGAAGGGGCTTGTCGAGGCCGTACTGGCTCCGGAGCGCCTCCTGCATCTCCGGGGTCATGTCGCCCTCCACGACCAGGAGGGTGGGATCCGCCGGCAGGAGCCGCAGCAGGAAGAACGTCACCGTCACGGCGATCCAGATCGTCAGAATCGCGCGCAGCAGTCGACTTGCGGCGTACCTCAACACGGTGTGCTACCCACCCTCCCGGTGTGTCGTGGACATGACGTGAGCGCCCGGCGGGCCTCGTTCAGCGGTCTCAGTCGACTGTCGTGACCTGGGACAACGAGTAGCCGGTCACCATGCCGAGCAGGTCGGACGGCGACGGGTCGAAGCCGGTGAACCGGTCGCCGCGGTACGCGAAGCGGAAGTCCTCCACGTACAGCGGGGTGAGCAGCGCCTGGTCGTGCACGTACGCGTCGATGTTCTTGATCTTCTCGACGAAGGCGTCGTGGTCGTCCGTCGTCGCGGCGTCGTTCACCAGGGCGTCCAGCTCGGGGTCCTGCACGAGGTTGTAGTTGATGCCGCCCGGGTTGCTCGACAGGTAGGTGCTGCGCAGCTGGTCCATGGGGTTGTCGAAGACGCCCCACTGCGACAGATCGATGTCGTAGTCGCCGCTGCGGGTCCGGCTGAGGAACGTGTTCCGCTCGATGCAGGCCAGGTCGAGCTGGATGCCGGCCTCGGCCGCGTCGTCACGCACGACCTCCGCGACGCGGGTGAGGTTCGCGTTGGACTGGTCGCACACCACCTCGAACGTGAGGTCGTCGAACGTGCCGTCGCCGTCGGCGTCGGTGTAGCCGGCTTCCTCGAGCAGGGTCCTCGCGGCGGCCGGGTCGAACGGGTACGGCTCGAGCTCGGTGTTGTCGTACTCGGCGAAGATCGGCGAGATCGGACCGGTCATCTGCTGGCCGTCGCCCTGCAGGATCGTCGCGATGATCGACTCGGTGTCGACCACCATCGAGAGCGCCTGCCGGACCGCCTGGTCCGCGAGCACCGGGTGCTGCACGTTGTACGTGAGGTGCGCGAACCCGAGCGACTCCACCGACTCGATGGCGATGTTCTCGTCACTCTCGATCGAGGCCACCGCGGAGATCGGCACCGGAGTGCCCATCAGGTCGATGTCGCCGTTGCGCAGCGCCAGGATCATCGTGTTGATGTCCGGGTAGACGACGTACTCGACCGTCTCGACCGCGGCGCCGCCCTCGGGGGCATAGGGGTAGTTCTCGTTGGCCTTCAGGGTGTAGCGCTGACCGGGAGTCACCGAGTCCAGGATGTATGCGCCGGCACCGACCCAGTCGGAGTCGTTCGCGAACTGCGACAGGTCGCCGGCCTCGCTGAAGATGTGCTCGGGCACGATGCGCATCCAGAACCCGACGCCCTCGGCGAAGGGCGCGTACGGCTCGGTGAGGTGGAACGCGACCGTCTGCTCGTCACGGACCTCGATGCTCTCGACCCAGGTCAGCTTCGCCGCTACGTTGCCCAGCTGGTAGTCCATGATCGCCTGGGCCGTGAACGCGACGTCGTTGGCCGTCACCGGAGTGCCGTCGGTCCACTCGAAGTCGTCGCGCAGGTGGAAGACCACGGTGCTGCCGCCGTCCTCCGTCGTGTACTCCTCGGCGAGCTCCGGCACCTTCTGTGCGTCCCGGTCGATGCGCAGGAGCGCCGGGTAGGTCGCGTTCAGGATCCAGCTGTCCGTCTTGGACAGCGACTGCAGCGGGTTGTAGTTCTCGACGTCCGTCGTGGTGCCGATGCGCAGCGTCGCCGGGGCCGACTGCTCGCCCGAGCCGCTGCCGGCCTCACTCGTGTCGCCGCCTTCGTTGAGCGAGCATCCCGTGACCGCGACCATGGCCGCGACCACCAGCGCCGCGCTCGTCGCGCGGACGCGTGTGATCTTCCCGTTCACCAGACCTCCTTGAGTACGCGCAGGATGTTGAGACCGATCACCTTGCTGATGTCCTCGTCGGACCAGCCGTGCTTGACCAGCCAGCCGACGATGTTGGTGAAGTTCTCCGCCGGGTTCTCCACCCCGGCGACGTACGGGACCCGCGGATGGTCCACGTGCCCGTGCGCGCTGGCGATGGTGAGATGACCGGTGAAGGAGTCGTGCAGCCCGACGTGATCGCCGAAGTTGGTGTCCGGGCCGAACGCGACGTGGTCGATGCCGACCAGGTCGACGCAGTACTGGAAGTGGTCCATGACCGACTCCAGCGAGTGTTCGGGGTGTTCGGCCGAGAGCGTGGTGTGCGGTGCTGCCTCGATGCCGATGACCCCGCCGCGCTCGGCGCAGGCGACGATGACGTCGTCGGGCTTCATGCGGTTGGTGGGCCAGACCGCCCGGGCGCCGGCGTGGGTGATGAACACCGGGACGGCGGAGCGCTCGATGACGTCACGGCTGGTGCGGTCGGACGAGTGCGAGATGTCGATCGCGATGCCGAGGGCGTTCATCCGCTCGACGGCGCGGCCGCCGAACATGGTGAGCCCACCGTCCTGCGGCTCGGCGAGACCGGCGCCGAGCTGGTTGGCCATGGAGTACGCGATGCCCATCTGCCGCACACCGAGGCCGTAGAGGATGTCGAGCCGGTCGAGCTCGTTCTCGATCATCGTGGCGGCTTCGAGCCCCGCGACCAGCGCGATCCGGCCCTCCTCCTTGGCCTTCTCGAGGTCGGCGACGGTGCGCGCGAGCACGACGTGGTCCTGCTGCGCGACATCCGCGAAACGCAGGCCAAGGTCGAAGATGACGTCGTTCCACTTCCAGCCGTGTTCGGACGTCACACAGTTGGTGCCGTTCATGAAGTTGTCGAAGAACGCGGTCATCCCCGACCGCGCGATGCCCTCGAACCCGAACGCGTTGCGCCCGGTGCCGTTGTACTCCTTCAGCAGGGACGGGTCCGTGGTGAGGATCTTCGGGTGCTCGTGCAGGGAGATCACGTGCTCGCGGCCCAGGATGTCGGTCACTCGCCGTGTCTGCTCCTCGTCCAGCCCGAGGTCGTACGCGGGCACGCGGCCGATCTCGGGGGCGAGGTCGAAGACGCGGAAGTCGGTGTGCGGTTCGAGGTAGTCGAAACTGCGGTAGCCCCGGTAGCGCACGCCTGGTCTCTGCATCGGCTTCTCCCAAGTGGTCCAACCTCTTTCGAGGGCACACCATAACCAGAGGTTGGACCTCTTGAGTTGCTGATTCCTTGATCGAGAATTCGTCGACAGATCATTCGCGGCGCACTGGGGGAGTCTTTTGGGCCTGCTGAGCAGGACGGACACGCTCCGCGCCCGCCGTCCACGACCTGATCAACGGGAAGCGCGACGTCGCCGGATCGTTACGAGAAGGAAACGTGCGTTCACGAATAAGGGCACTTTTCGGTCCGCCACGATGGCCGACGGCACCGCAAGCGATCAGCCAGGCCGATCATCGGCATGACGGCTGAGAGCTCGGGCCGGTACCCGCGGGCGGCCGGCGCTAGGGTGTGTCACCTGATCGTCGTTGTGTCACCTGATCGCCTCGGTGTGGACGATCAGGTGTCCCGGACGCCGACCATCGGCGCGCGTGGCCCACCTGATCATCGCCAACATGTGGATCCGAAACGATCAGGTGACCTCGACGCGCCGTTCAGCGCCGGAAGGTCGCCTGATCGCCAGGCCGCGGCCGGAATGCGCGTAGTGGCCGATGACTTTCTGGTTGCTTGCCAGTGAGGCGCGAAGAGTACCCGCCTGCGGTGGCGTCGGTCGCCGGAGCTGGGCGCCGGGCCGAACCGGCTGGCCGCGGGTGACGATTCGCGCTGACGCGCCAGGTCAGGCCGCTCGGTCAGCCTGCGCGGACATGAAAGGGCCGCCCTACCAATTTGGGGGGCAAAACGGCAGGGCGGCCACGTGAATCCACTGTAACTCACCGTGACGGTGTTGCGCATCCTTAAGTGGTGAGATGCTTCACATCGCGCGCAGCTGGCCCATCGCGGCGGCCAGCAACTCCACGCCGTCGCGCACGGCGCGTTCGCTCAACGCCGAGTACCCGAAGATCAGCCCGCCGGGTCCGGGCCCGCCCAGCCGGTACGGGCCGACACCGTGAACGCGGACGCCGCGGCGCCCGGCCGCCGCCACGACATCGTCCTCGTCGAGTCCCGGCGGCAGCCACGCCACCAGGTGCAGGCCCGCGGAGACGCCGGCGGGTTCGAGGTCGGGGAGCAGGGCACCGAGCGCGGCCAGCAGGGCGTCGCGTCGGCGCCGGTACGCCGGTCGCATCCGCCGCAGGTGCCGGTCGAACTCCCCGTGCGCGACGAAGTCGGCGAAGGCCAGCTGGTCCAGGACCGGCGAACCGCGGTCGACGGCCAGTTTGGCGGCCGCCACTTCGTCGACGAGGCCCCGCGGCAGCACCAGCCACCCCAGCCGCAGCCCGGGCGCCAGGGTCTTGCTGGCCGAGCCCGCGTAGGCCACGCGGTCGGGCGCCAGGCCCTGCATCGCGCCGATCGGAGCGCGGTCGTAGCGGTACTCCGCGTCGTAGTCGTCCTCGACGACCAGGGCGTCGTTGCGTTCGGCCCATCTCAGTACCGCGGCCCGGCGCTCGGCGGGCAGCACCGCGCCGGTGGGCCACTGGTGCGACGGGGTCAGCACGACGGCGTCCGCGGGCGTCGCGTCCAGCAGGTCGGTGCGGATGCCGTCGGCGTCGACCGGCACCCCGACGACCTCCAGCCCGGCTGCCGCCGCGAGCGGGCGGACGTCGTCGTCGGCGGACGGGTCCTCGACGACGAGCCGCCGGGCGCCACGTGCGGCGAGCACCTGCACGAGCAGCGCGACACCCTGCGCGTATCCGGTGCAGACGACGACGGTGCCGGGCGTGGCCGCGGTGCCCCGAACCCGGTTGAGGTAGTCGGTCAGGGCGTCGTGCAGCTCGGGCACTCCGCGGCCGCTGAGGTAGCCGAACCGTTCGTTGGGTGCCGCGGCGAAGGCGCGGCGGATCGAGCGCATCCAGGCGGTGCGGGGGAAGTTCGACACGTCGTAGCGGCCGTAGCCGAAGTCGACGCGTGGGGCCGGTGGCGGCGCCGCCGCCGCGGTGGTCCGCTGACCGACCGGCCCGATGGCCACCTCGGTGTAGCCGCCGGGCCGGCTGGTGAGGTACCCCTCCGCGACGAGCTGCTGGTACGCCTCGACGACGACGCCACGTGAGACGCCGAGATCGGCGGCCAGCGTCCGGGTCGGCGGCAGGCTGGTGCCCAGCCGCAGCCGCCCGGAGCGGACGCCGTCGCGCACCGCGGCCGCGAGCTGGCGGTGGAGGGGCACGGCAGTGGCCCGGTCGAGCTGCACGAGCAGCCCGCCGGGTGGCGAATTGGTCCGGCTTCCCGCCACGGCATTGGACCTTATCGCGAGTACCGGTCGCTGCCAGGCTCGAAGCCATGACGACGTACACCCGGATCCGAGAGCAGCTCGACGGCCAGTTGGTCCTGCCGGGCGACGAACACTACGACCGTGCCCGCACGGTCTGGAACGCGATGGTCGATCGCCGGCCGCGGATGATCGTGCGCTGCGCGAGCGTCGGCGACGTCGTGGCGGCGGTGCGCACGGCCCGCGAGCTGGGCCTGGAGATCGGGGTCCGGTGCGGCGGGCACGGTGTGTTGGGGCTGGCGGTGCCCGCGGACGGCGTGATGATCGACCTGACCCCGATGAACGGCGTGCGGGTCGACGCGGAGCGGCGGCGGGCCGTCGTCCAGGGCGGTGCGCTGCTGGGCGCGCTCGACGCCGCGGCGCAGCGGCACGGCCTGGCCACCACCGCCGGCAACGTGTCGCACACCGGGGTGGGTGGGCTCACCCTCGGCGGCGGCATGGGCTGGCTGGCCCGTCAGTACGGCCTGACGTGCGACAACGTCGTCTCGTACGAGGTGGTGACGGCTGCCGGTGACGTCGTGCGCGCCAGCCGCAGCGAGAACCCCGACCTGTTCTGGGGACTGCGCGGCGGCGGCGGCAACTTCGGCATCGTCACGTCGTTCGAGTTCCAGCTGCACCCGGTGGGCACCCGCGCGTTCGTCGCGGAACTGTCGTATCCGCTGGAGCGGGCCGCCGCCGTGCTGCGCGGCTGGCGCGACCTCAGTACGCAGGCGCCGCGGGCGGCGACGTTCGCCGTGTCACTGGGCGGCGGGCTCGCCACCGTCGGCTTAGTCTGGGTCGGCCGGCCCGACGGTGCGTCGTCGCTGGTGCCGGAGCTGCGGGCGCTGGGCGCTCCGGTGACGGAGAACGTCGGTGAACTGTCCTACGTGGACCTGCAGCGGCGCGAGGACAGCCCGGAGGGGTACTCGATGCGCCGGTACTGGAAGGGCCACTACCTGCACGGCCTGCCCGACGCCGCCGTCGACGCGCTGGTCGAGCACGCCGCGAACGGGGTGGGCGTCAGTCTGCAGGCCTACGGGGGCACGATCGCCGACGTCCCCGACGAGGACTCCGCGTTCAGCCAGCGCGACGCCGCGTTCGAGTACGTGGCGGCCGCGAAGTGGGCCGACCCGGCCGAGGACACCGAGCGGATGGCGTTGGCCCGCCGGTCGGCCGCGGCCATGGAACCGTTCGCCAGCGGCGCGTACGTCAACGCGCTCAGCGACGAAGGCAGCGCGGGGGTGCGGCGGGCGTACCGGCCGGCCAAGCTGGCACGGCTGCGCACCCTGAAGGCGGCCTACGACCCCGAGAACGTGTTCCACCTCAACCAGAACATCACCCCCGCGACCTGACCCGGCCGGCGCCCGACGCGATCCCACTTCTGGAGAGTTGCGCACCCTACGAGGAGAGTTTTGGCGTGGATAAGTCTCCAGAAGTGGGGTCTCAAGGGGAGGAGGGGCGGTGGCCGAGGAAGATGTCGCGCGGGGTGTGCGCGCCGTCGGCGACCTGCTCGCTGAGCGCCATCGGTTCGAAACCGGCATCGGTGAGCCGGCGGAACCACACGTCGCGGCTGAACAGGCCGGTGTCGTGGGTTTCGTGGACGCACTCGGTCCTGCCGTCGGCCGAGCGTAGGAGCAGCACGTACTCGGTTCGCACCCAGGTGTCGGCGGGGTCCGGGTCCCAGGTCCAGCCGAGGAACCGGGCACCGCGGCCGTCGGTGTCGTCCTCGCCGCCGTGCTCGGTGCTCTCCTGGAACGTCTCGGCGGTGTGGTCGGGGACGAAGACGGCGACGCCGCCGGGCCGGCAGTGCGCGAACGCGGTGGCGATGGACTGGACGAGATCGTCCTCGGTGACCATGTAGTCGACGGCGTCGTGGACGAACACGGCGTCGAAGTCGCGGCCCAGCCGGACCGTGCGCATGTCGGCCTGGTGGTGCTCGCACTCGGGGTTGAGCCGCCGCGACACGTCGAGCATCTCCGGCGACAGGTCGACCAGGGTGAGCGCGAAGTGCTGCTTCAGGTGGACGGCGTTGTGGCCGCCGCCGCTGCCCAGCTCCAGCACCTCCCGTACCGGCCGCTGCGCGGAGTTCAGCACGCTGGCGGCGAAGGCGGCCTCGTCGGCGTACTCGTCCGGCGGCGAGATCAGTGGCCACCAAGAGGCCAGGTCACCGTAGAAGCGGTACGGAGCGGACGGCTCAGGCATGCCGGAATCGTCGCATCAAGCGGTGTCGCCGGGGGCCGGGGGCCGTTGATGGCGCTGGACCGGCGGCGCCTCCGGCTCGGTACCCGGAGACCTGGCCTCCAGGAACGCCTCGATCTCCGCGATGCCGGCTTCGGCCTCGCGGGCGACGGCGTCACGGCGCCGTCGGGCGGGTGGTCCGGCCTTCTGCCAGATCGCGTGGACGCTGGAACCGCCGTAGAAGGCGGCGCCGACGACGGCAAAGCCGCTGACCGTCATCCACATGAGATATCGCAGGCCGTCGAACATCGCGTGCACGAGGTGTGCCGACCAATAGCTCACGTGGCTCACCTCCGCTCCGTTGCGGCTGCAGGCGACTTGCTGTCCACATACCCACCGTGAACAGTTCGTCACCACCGAGAGTACGTCGATTTATATAGCAGGAACACCGCAGCGCGCCAGCGATGGCGCGTCGAGGTCTCCGACCTGGCCGGATCCGGGCAGATCCATCCGCGCGGGCGCTACCCGAGCTGGTCGCGGCGGCGGGTCAGGTAGGCGGTCTCGGCGGTGTTGCCCGCCAGCTCGATGGCTCTGTCGTACGCGGCGCGCGCCTGCCGGCCGCGGCCCAGCCTGCGCAGGAGGTCGGCGCGGGTCGCGTGGTAGGCGTGATAGCCGGCCAACGTGTCGTCGAGCCGGTCAACGGCGGCAAGCGCCACCTCGGGGCCGTCCAGCTCGGCGACGGCGATGGCCCGGTTGAGGGCGACGATCGGCGACGGGTCGAGCCGGACGAGCTGGTCGTAGAGGGCGACGACCTGCGACCAGTCGGTGTCGCGCATGTCGCGGGCGGAGGTGTGCACGGCGTTGATCGCGGCGAGGATCTGATAGCGACCCGGAGCCACCCCGGCGGCCAGGCGCTCGCGCACCAGCCGGTGGCCCTCGGCGATGAGCGCCGCGTCCCAGGCCCCACGGTCCTGCTCGCCGAGGGTGACCAGTTCGCCGCCGGCCGACACGCGGGCGGTGCGGCGGGCCTCGGTGAGCAGCATCAGAGCCAGCAGCCCGGCCACCTCACCGTCCTGCGGCAGGAGGGCGCGGACCAGGCGGGTGAGCCGGATCGCCTCGGCGGTCAGGTCGTGGCGTACGGGGTCGGAGTCCGGGCCGCTGGCTAGGTAGCCCTCGTTGAAGACGAGGAAGAGGACGGCGAGAACGCCGGAGACGCGTGCCGGGAGGTCGTCCGCGCCCGGTACCCGGTAGGGGATGCGAGCGGCCTTGATCTTGGCCTTCGCGCGGGTGATCCGCTGGCCCATGGCGGTCTCCTGCACCAGGAAGGCGCGGGCGATCTCGGGCACGGTCAGACCGCCGACCATGCGCAGCGTCAGCGCCACGCGGGACTCCATCGCGAGCGCCGGGTGACAGCAGGTGAAGATCAGCCGGAGCCGCTCGTCGTCGATGGCGCCGAGAGGCTCGACCGGGTTGTCGTCGTACAGCATCCGAGCCTCCTTCTGTTTGTCGTCGCGCTTGTTCTCGCGCCGGATCCGGTCGATGGCCTTGCGGTTGGCGGTGGTGGTCAGCCAGGCGCCCGGGTTGGGCGGTACGCCGTCGGCCGGCCACCGCTCGACGGCGGTCGCGAACGCGTCGGCAGCGGCCTCCTCGGCGATGTCGAGGTCGCCGAACCGCCTGGCCAGGCCGGCGACCACCCGTGCCCATTCCTCGTGGTGGGCACGGGTGATCGCTTCCCGGACGTCGACCATGCTCACAGGAGCGGCCGCACCTCGATCCTCCGGTTGCAGGCCTTCGAGCCCTCGGCCGCGAGCTGGAGCGCCACGTCGAGATCGGGAGCCTCGATGACCCAGAAGCCGCCGAGGTGCTCCTTGGACTCCAGGAAGGGTCCGTCGGTGAACATCGCCTCCCCGCCCCGGTTGTCGACGATGGTGGCCGTGTTGGGCGACGCGAGGCCACCGGCGAAGACCCAGCGACCCTCCGCAGTGAGCCGGTCGTTGAACGCGTTGATCGCGGCCTGCTCCTCCGGAGTGGCGGAGCCGGCCTCGTCCGCTCGGACGCCACCCGGCAGGAACTGCTCGATCACGGAAACGAGGTACTGCATCTGAAGACCATCTCCTATGGTCGGGGCGCCCCTCGTGGGCAGCCTCTCATCCTTGCTGCGAACATCGCGGCCCCGAGCCGACACCGCTTCCCAGGCCGCGGGGAGAATCTCCGGGCAGGTGCCTGGATGCACTCAGACGTGCAGGGTGGGCCGGTAGACGAGTTCCTGGATGTGGCCGTCGAGTGTTCGGTGCTCGATGAGCTCGAGGTCGAAGTCGGCTGCGTTCTGGAAGATCGGGTCCGCTCCGGTCTGGCCGGTGATCACCGGGAAGAGCGTGACCTGCACGCGGTCGACCAGGCCGGCGGCCATCAGCGCGCGGTTCATCGACAGGCTGCCGTGTGAGCGCAACGGCACCTCGGACTCCTCCTTGAGCCGGGCGACGACGTCGACGGCGTCACCGCTCGCGACGGTCGCGTCGGGCCAGTCGAGCGGCCCTTCCAGGGTGGTCGACACCACCGTTGCCGGTAGGTTCCTCATCCGGGTGACCCATGGGTCGCGGACCTCGGAGTCCTCGGTGCTGGAGGCCAGCATCTGCGCGAACGCCCGGTACGTGTTGGCCCCGAAGACCATCCGCTGTTCGTCGCGGTACAGGGCGAGGCGATGGTCGAGCAGCTCGGGGCCTTGCTTGCCCCAGTAGCCGGTCCAGTTGCCGGTGGCGGCGCCGAAGCCGTCGAGGCTGGAAAAGACGTCGAACGTGTAGGTAGCGGTCATGGTGCTCTCCTCGAGTCACGTGGTTCAGGCCGAGTACTGCGGGCGCCCGGCCGGCCGGTAGGTGTGGGCTGTGATGCCGCTGGTGAAGGCTCGCGAGTCGACCAGATCGAGCGCCGCGTCCGGGCCGGCGTCGGGGAACAACCGGGTGCCCTGGCCGACGACCACGGGGTAGGTGAGCAGGATGATCTCATCGACCAGGTGGTTGTCGAGCAGCCAGCGGACCAGTCTGCCGCTGCCGTGCACCTGCAGCTCACCGCCCGGGCTGGCTTTGAGCTCGCCCACGGAGGCCGCGGCGTCGCCGGAGAGGACGGTCGTTTCCGCCCATTGCGGGTCGGTGAGCGTCGTCGAGGCCACGTACTTGGGGCGCGTGTTCAACGCCGTCCAGATGGGGCTGTCGCCCGGATCTGCCCACGTCCCCCAGGAGCCGGCGAAGATCTCGTAGGTCTGCCGGCCGAACAGGAACGCGTCGGCGCGCTGGTAGACCTGACCGAGGAACGTCTCGGCCTCGCCTTCGAACAGCGGCAGGGCCCATCCGCCGCGCTCGAATCCGTTCCGGCGGTCTTCGTCCGCCCCGCCGAGTCCCTGCATCACCCCGTCGACGGAGACATTGGTGACGGTCGTCAGTTTCATGATCGCGGTTTCCTTGTCCTCGCGGCGCCCCTCGCAGGCGACCTCTTACCCCTGCTACGAACGCCGCTGCCCCGATCCGACACTGCGCCCCGGTTTCCTTCGGATCTTTTCGTCTGCCGGACGCTCGGATCGTTCCCAGACCTGCGTTCGGCTCAGAAAAGGCGCTCCACCAAGTCGGAGAGGTGCCGCAGCAGGGGTACGACGAGCGCTCGCTCGGCCGGGGAGAGGTCGTCCCAGGCGCCCGCGAGGTGCCCGGCTACGACGTCGCGTTTGGCCGCGAGCAGTTCCGTGCCCCGCTCGGTCAGTTCCAGGGCGTGCCGCCGGCCGTCGCCGCCGTTGTCGCCGTGACGGACCAGGCCGTCGCGGATCAGCGCACCGGCACTGCGGGTGACGGTGGGCTGGGTCAGCCCGGTCAACTGCGCAACCGCACCGACGCCGTCGCGGCCGCATTCCTCGATGGCGTCGAGCAACACCAGCTGTGGCACGGTGATGTCGTCGAACAGGGGCTGCAGCCGGCCGCGGGTGCGCCGGGCGGTCGCGAGGAACGCCATGAGCGCATCGGCGAACTCGCGCGCTTCGCCGCCGGACGTGGTCACCGTACGGCCCAGTGCGCCGCTGGTATGCGTGTGATCGGCCATGCGGGACCTCCGTACTCCTCGAGTGGAATGAAACCACCAGCGGCCGCGGGCCGCTCGACCGAGTCCGTCTCAGGACCGGAACCCCGGGTCGGGAATGAACTCGGGAGAGGATGGGTTGTACGGGACGGTCGTAGTTTTTGTGTTGTCGTGTTCCGCACGCTCGCACGGAACTTTCGTTGCGGGCGCGCTGCTTGCGTTCATTGCTCTTCCGTCCGAGGAACCATCTCGGGCGTCAGGTCACTGGAGAAGTTGCGTCGTCTAGAACCGGCCCGGGACCACCGCACGGTGCGGTGCCCGTATCCAGCCCTGTGAGGAGCATTCATGACTCAGGGAACTGTCAAGTGGTTCAACGCGGAGAAGGGCTTCGGCTTCATCTCCCGCGAGGACGGACCGGACGTGTTCGTGCACTACTCCGAGATCGACGGCGCCGGCTTCCGGAGCCTCGAGGAGGACCAGCGCGTCGAGTTCGAGCTCGCGCAAGGCCCGAAGGGTCCGCAGGCCACGAGCGTTCGCGCCGTCTGATCCGCTGGTAGGCAACGCCTACCGAGGACCTGACTGACGAGGGGCCGGCACCATCAGGTGCCGGCCCCTTCTCGCGTCCGCACTACCGGGTCGCGGACCGTTTCGACGGGTACCGCTCGCGACGCACGGTCGCCTTCCGGCCCTTGATCGTGGTGCTCCGCATCGCCGCGATGACCTCGTCGGCCGTCGCCTCCGGAACCTCCACGAGCGAGAACCGGTCAGCGATCTCGATCGCGCCGATGTCGCGACCGGTCAGGCGGGACTCCCCGGCGATCGCGCCGACGAGGTCCTGCGGCCGGATTCCGGCCCGCCGCCCGACGCCCAGATAGATGCGCGTGGTGGCGGCGTTCGGATCGCCGCCGCGTTGCCGGCCGGCCTTCGCCGACCGCTGCTTCCGCCCGTCGGCGGAGACGGGGGCGACCTCGGGGATGTCCTCCTCGTCCGTTCCGCCGGTGGTGGCCTCGTGCGCCAGCTTCACGCCGGCCAGGGCCACGTCGACGATGTCGAACTCGTCGGTCAGGGTCTCGATCACGGTGCGGAACTGCGCCAGGTCGTCGGTGAGCAGGATCTCCCGGAGCGCGGCACGCGTCAGGTCGAGCCGGCGCGTGCGCAGCTCGGCGACGGTGGGCACCTTCTCAACCGCGATGCGTTGCTTCGTCAGACGTTCGATCGCCTTGAGCATGCGGTGTTCACGCGGCTCCGCGAGCGTGATCGCCACGCCTTCTCGCCCCGCACGCCCGACCCGGCCGATCCGGTGGACGTACGCCTCCGCCGCGGCGGGCACGTTGTAGTTCACGACGTGCGTGAGCTGCTCGATGTCCAGTCCCCGGGCGGCGACGTCGGTGGCGACGACCAGTTCTGTCGTGGCGGCACGCAGCCGCCCCATCACCCGGTTCCGCTGCTCCTGGTCCATCCCGCCGTGCAGGGCCTCGGCCCGGTACCCGCGCCCGTTCAGCGCTTCCGTCAGCTCGTCGACCTCCTGCCGGGTGCGGCAGAACACGATGGCCGCCGCGGGCGCCTCGACGTCCAGCACCCGCCCGAGCACGGCGGGCTTGTGCGCCCGGGCGACGATGTACGCGCTCTGCCGAACCAGCGGCGTGCTGCCCTCACTCGTCGGGATGAGACCGATCTCGATCCGGACCGGGTCGCTCAGATGACGGCGCGCGATCCGGTCCAGCCGCGCCGGCATGGTGGCCGAGAACAGCACGGTCTGCCGGCCGGTGGGGGTCTGCTCCAGGATCGCCTCGATGTCCTCGGCGAAGCCCATGTCGAGCATCTCGTCCGCCTCGTCCAGCACGACCGTCTCCAGGCCGTCCAGGTTCAGCGTGCCCCGGGCGATGTGGTCCAGGGCGCGACCGGGCGTGGCGACGACGACGTCGACCCCGCGCGCGAGCGCCGCCAGCTGCCGCCCGATGGGCTGCCCGCCGTAGACCGGGAGCACCCGCACCCCGAGTTCGCGGCCGTAGCGGTGGAACGCTTGTGAGACCTGTTCGGCGAGTTCGCGAGTGGGCGTGAGCACCAGGGCGACGGGGCCGGCGCCCCGGCCGTCCGGGGACAGCCGCTGCAACACCGGCAGCGCGAACGCCGCCGTCTTCCCGGTACCGGTGGCGGCCTGGCCGAGGAGGTCCCGATCGGCCAGCAGCGGTGGGATCGCCGCGAGCTGGATAGGGGTGGGTTCCTCGTACCCCAGTGTCGACAGGGCGCGGATCAACTCCGGTCGCAACGCCAGATCGGCGAAACCGGCGCCGTCGTCGGGCTCGTTCACAGTCATCGATCGCCTACCGTACCCACTCCGTGCGACGACACCGGCATCGCTGATGGCCGCGCCCGATGCGGGCTCCCCTAAGCTGGCGGACGGTTGACCCGGCGGGCGAACCCGGTCGGCCACGGTGGCGCGGCGGCGACGGGAGGTCAGGTGGAACGTCAGCTTGCCCGCACCGCCCGCCCGATCGAATCGACCGGCCCCGCCTTCGTCGGCCGCGACCGCGAACTGGCGGCCGTCGCGGAAGCCCTCACCGGCGGGCCGGCGCTGGTGCTGGTGGAGGGCGAGGCCGGCATCGGCAAGACCCGTCTGCTGCAGGAGAGCCTGCGCGGACTCGACGAGCTGACCGTGCTGGCCGCTGCCTGCCCGCCCATGGCCGAGCCGTTCCCGCTAGGGCCCCTGGTCGATGCCCTGCACCGCCGCTCCATCGACGGCGTCGAGCTGACCCCGCTGGCCGGTGCGCTGCGGCCACTGTTCCCGGAGTGGGCCGAGCACCTGCCGCCGGCGCTGGAGCCGCTGGAGGATCCCAGCTCCACCCGGCACCGGCTGTTCCGGGCCCTCGTCGAGCTGGTCGAACGGTCCGGCGTCGACGTGCTGGTCCTGGAGGACGCGCACTGGGCCGACGCGGCCACCTTGGAGTTCCTGCCGATGCTGTGCGCCTCCAGCGACCGCGACCTCAGCCTGGTCGTCACCTACCGCGCCACCGACGTGCCGGCAGGGTCGCCGCTGCTGCGGCTCACGTCGCGCCCACCGGCCGGGCTGCGGAGGCTGAGCCTGACGCTGCAACCGCTCGGCGTCGACGCCACCACCGCGCTGGTGGCGTCCATCTTCGCCACCGACGACGTGTCGGCGGAGTTCGTCTCGTTCCTGCACCGGCACACAGGAGGCGTGCCGCTGGCGGTCGAGGAGAGCGTCTCACTGCTGCGCGACCGTGGCGACATCGTCCGCCGCGGCGGCGAGTGGTCGCGGCGCGCACTCGACGAGCTGCAGGTGCCGCCGACGGTGCGCGACTCGGTTCTCGAGCGGGTGGCCCGGCTGGCACCGGAGGCGCGGCGGATCCTGGCCGCGGCAGCCGTGCTGACGGATCCCGCCGACGAGCCGACCCTGGCCGCCGTCGCCGGCCTGGACGAAGAGGACGCCCGGTTCGGGCTGGCCGAGGCGCTCTCGTCCGGGCTGGTCCGCGAGGCCGCCGCGGGCCGGTTCGTGTGCCGGCACGCGCTGGCGTCCCGGGCCATCGAGGAGGCCACACCGGCGTCCGAACGCCGGCACCTGCACCGCAAGGCCGCCGAGGCGCTACAGGGCTCGGGGACGGCGCCGGTGGCCCGGCTCAGCCGGCACTACCGTGAGGCCGGCGACGTCGCCGCCTGGAGCCGGTACGCCGAGGCGGCCGCGGACCTGGCGCTGGAGTCCGGCGAGGACCGCGCCGCCGTCGTCGTCCTTCATGAGCTGCTCACCACGGCCGACCATCCGCCGGACCGGCATGCCCGCCTGGTGCGAAGCCTGGGCGAGGCCGCTACCTGGGGCGTCGCAGCCCTGGGCGACCTGGCGCTGGAGGTGGCCGAAACGCTGAGCTCTGCCCTGGAGCGCTACGACCTGCCGGCCGCCCAGCGCGGGGAGATCCGGGTGCTGTTGGGCCGGCTGTGGCTGCAACTCGGCGACTTCGACGCCGGCATCTCGCAGGTCGAGGCGGCGGTGGCCGACCTCGCCGAGCGGCCGGAACTCGCGGTCCGGGCGATGATCTCGCTTGCCTATCCGCGCGGCCACGACTGGCCGGTCAGCCGGCACCTGGAGTGGCTGGGCCGCGCCACCCGGGCCATGCCGCACCTGCCCGAGGCCGAGCGCGTCTGGTTCGACGTCGACCGCGCCAGCGCTCTGCTGATGATGGGTGAGGAGTCGGGTTGGTCGGCCGCGGCCGAGTTGGCCGGCGAGGCCACCACCCTGTTCGATCAGCGGCAACTGGCGCGCGGCCTGATGAACGTCGGCCACTCGGCCATCGGCTGGGGCCGCGACGACGACGCCCGCCGGCAGCTCGACCGGGCGATCGAGCTGCTCGCGTCCACCGGCTACCAGCGCCTCATGAACTCCGCCCTGATCACCCGGGCGCTCGTCGACTGGCATGCCGGTGCCTGGGACGGCCTGGCAGACCGGGTCGGTGAGCTGGCCGACAGCGACGACACCCTGCCCGAGGCGCTGCTCGAGGCGCGAATGCTGCTGGGCCTCGCCGGACTCGCCGACGGCCGGCGAGCGGACGCGGAGGAGCACCTGCGCACCGTCGTCGCGGAGGCGGGGCGGCGCGGCCTGGTCGACGTGCACGCCGCCCCCACCGGCGCGCTGGGCCGGCTGTATCTCGCCGACGACGCCGTCGACGACGCTCTGCAGGTCACCGGCCCGGCGATGGCGACCATCGTGCGCAAGGAGCTCTGGCTGTGGGCCGCCGACCTCGCGCCGGCACACGTCGAAGGGCTGGTGCGGGCGGGACGCCTGGCCGAGGCCGGTGAGCTGGTGGACCGGTTCGCCGCCGGGCTGGCCGGCCGGGACATGCCGGCCTCGCGGGCCGCGCTGCTGGTCTGCCAGGGACTGGTGGCCGCCGACGACGCCACGGCCGCGGACCTGTTCGGGCAGGCCGCCGAGGCCTGGTCGCGGCTGCCCCGTCCGTACGCGGAACTGCTCGCCCGGGAACGACGCGCCCGTAGCCTCCTGGCCGCAGGCAGTGCCGGCGACGCCGCGCTGGACCTGCTCACCTCGGTCCAGCGGCGGCTGCGGGAACTGGGCGCACGGTGGGACGCCGACCGGGTGGCCCAGCTGATGCGCGGGCAGGGTGTCGACGTTGCCCGCGCCTGGCGCGGCGGCCGGCGCGGCTACGGCGACCGGCTGTCGCCGCGGGAACTCGAGGTGGCCCGGCTGGTCGCGCAGGGGCTCACCAACCGGCAGGTCGCGGAGTCGCTCTACCTGTCGCCACGAACCGTCGACCGGCACCTGAGCGCCGCCATGCGGAAGCTGGCGGTGAGGTCGCGGACGGCGCTGGCGGTGGCCATCACCGCCGACGCGGCGGCCACCGACCCCAAGATTGGGTGATCTGCCCACTCGCGAGCGGCGCCTGCGAAGCTGATCGTGGCTCCATGGGAGAGCACGAACAGCCCAGCGCCGAGCCCGCCGCCGAGCCGACTGGGTGTTGGGAGCCGCAGCCCGCCCCCGCCGACGACGACGGAGCCGGCGGCGGGGACGGCTGGGAACCGCTCTGAGACTGGTGCCGCTGGGAAAGGTCCCACCGCCTTTGCAATGGACACCTATACGCACCACCCGGGTGTGCCGACGCCCTCCTGCCCGCCACCGCGGATGACGGCATAGACGTCGCAGCAGGTGCCGTGCGCGCTCGCCGGACGCAGCGCCACGCGGCCCTGGCCATGGCGCGGCGTCCTGGCCGTGGCGGGGCGTCCTGGCTGTGGCGGGATGTCCTGGCTGTGGCGCGGCATCTCGTGCCGCAGCCCTGGCGGTGGGCGGGCTGTCGTGGCGAGACGGTCCCGGCGGTGGCGTGGGTTCTCGTTGTGGCGCAACTCTGGCGGTGGGCGGCCTCTCGTGGCGGCGCAGCCCGACGTGGTGCGCTGTCACCTGATCGTCGATGTGTCGCGTGATCGGGTTCGTGACGACGATCAGGTGACGACCGCACGCGCATCGGTGCGGCTAGGTCACCTGATCGGCTCCAGCATGTGGACCGGCCGCGATCAGATGACCTCGACACACCCATTCGGCGGGAACGGTCACCTGATCATTCCGGCCACCGGCCACCGGCCACCTGGGACCCACCACCGGCCACCGGCCACCGGCCACCTGGGACCCACCACCGGCCACCGGCGACCCGCCACCGCGACCCGCCGCCCGCCTCCGCGCCGGGTCGGAATGGGCGCCGGATCCAGGTGAGCGGATGGGTCGTGCTGTCGATGGCGGGTGGTTTGGTGGCGCCCTGGCCCCACCAAACCACCCGCCATCGCCGTTCGCGGCGGCCGTCGGCGCCGGTGGTGCGTATAGGTGTCCATTGCAAAGGCGGGCCACCCGCATCCCGGCGGCTCGGCGCTGCGATGCGGAGATAAATGGGTGATCCGCACAATCGCAACCATTCCGGCGGTGCGGGACCGTGGCCACACAGGGAGTTCCTGCCTGGCGAGACGCCGGCGTCCGCATCGTGGCGGTGTCGGCAGCACAGCCGAGACGTAGCGCACCGACCGGGCCCGGCGGGCGTCGACCGAGGCGAGGGAGAACGATGAGCGATCCGAAGAGCCGGTGGTCGAGACTGCCGGTACCGATGCTGACCGCCGCGGCCCTGACCGTGCTGGGGACCGCGGCACCCACGGCCACGTCGGCGCCGGCGCCGGTGGGCACCGGCCCGGCCGTCACCTCGGGCGCCGGCCAGACCTACCAGGTCACGCTGCTCACCGGAGACGTCGTCGCGCTGCACATCGCACCGGACGGGCGGCAGGCCGCGTGGATCGAGGAGTCGGCCACCGAGCGGCAGCCCCGGATCGCCGAGCTGGACGGACACGTGCACGTGGTGCCCGACGAGGCGGTGGCGTATCTGGAGTCCGGTGCACTCGACGAGCGGCTGTTCGACGTCACCTACCTGGCTCAGGAGGGCTACCACGACGCCGCCACGGCCGAACTCCCATTACTGCTGGCGGCGCCGGACGGGCCCGGAATCCGCAGCGTGCCCGAAGCTCCGCCGGGCATCCGGGCCGAGCGTGAGCTCGACAGCCTCGACGCCGTCGTCGTCGCCGCGCCGAAGGACGACGTGCGCGACGTGTGGCAGGAGCTGGTGTCCGGCGCCGTCGGCCAGATCTGGCTCAACGGCCGCGTCGAGGTGGCGCTGGACGAGAGCGTGCCGCAGGTCGGTGCACCGGCCGCGTGGGAGGCCGGCCTCGACGGCACCGGCGCCACGGTGGCCGTGCTGGACACCGGCTGGGATCCGGGACATCCGGACCTGGCCGGTCAGGTGACCGGGGCGGCGAACTTCACCGAGGACACCGACCCGGAGGGTCAGCCCGGCCTTGACGGACACGGTCACGGCACCCACGTCGCGGCCACGATTGCCGGTACCGGAGCGGCGTCGGACGGCGTCACCCGGGGCGTCGCGCCAGGCGCGGACCTGCTGGTCGGCAAGGTCCTCGACGCCAACGGCAGCGGCTACGAGGACTGGATCATCGCAGGCATGGAATGGGCGGTCGAGCAGGGCGCCGACGTGGTCAACCTGAGCCTCGGCACCAACTACGCGACCGACGGCACGGACCCGCTCAGCCAGGCGGTGGACCGGCTCAGCGAGACGTCGGACTCCCTGTTCGTCGTCGCGGCCGGCAACATCGGGCCGGACGACGGGAGCGTCACGTCGCCGGGAGCGGCCACGACGGCGCTGACGGTCGGCGCGGTCGACAAGGCCGACCAGCCGGCGGCGTTCTCCTCCCGCGGCCCGCGTCGCGGGGACGGCGCGGTGAAGCCGGAGATCGTGGCACCGGGAGTCGGCATCGTCGCCGCCCGGGCCGCCGGGACCTCACTGGGCAACCTGCTCGACGAGCACTACACGTCCATGAACGGCACGTCGATGGCCACCCCGCACGTCGCCGGCGCCGCTGCCATCGTGGCGCAGCAGCACGCCGACTGGGACGGCGAGCAGATCAAGGAGCGGCTGGTCTCCAGCAGTGTCACGCTGCCGGAGCAGCCGCTGACCTTCCAGGGCGGCGGCCGGCTCGACATCGCGTCCGCGACGGCCGACGCGGTCAGCGTCGACCAGGGTGTCGTCGACCTCGGCCACCTCGGCATGGAGGACCCCGCGGTGAGCCGGACGTTGACGTACCACAACCCGACCGACCGGCGGGTCACGCTGCGGCTCACCGCCGAGGTGACCCGGCCGGGCTCCGGTCAGGTGACTCCGGCGCTTCGGGTGCGCGACCGGGTCCTGGCGATCCCGCCCCGCGGAACGGCCAGCACCCAGGTCGAGGTGGCCGCCTCCGCGAGCCCCGGCGGCACCTACACCGGGCAGATCGTCGCTACCGACCCCCGCAACCGCGGCGTCAACCTGCACAGCGTCGTCGCGTTCACCGTCGAACGGCCGGTCCATACGATCACCGTGACCGCCACCGACCGCGACGGTGCGCCGGCGGCCGGGCCGGTCGACCTGTGGAACACCGAGACGGGTGAATGGACGCGGGGGTTCCTGCGCGACGGCACCGAGGCCATCGAGGTGCCGGCCGGCCGGTACACGCTGGTCACCGCGATCGAGACCCCGGGCGACGGGATCCTCACCACCAGCGAGACCATCGCCGGTGAGCCGGAGCTGCTGGTCGACGACGACATCTCGCTGCGGTACGACGCGCGCGACGGCGAACCGGTCGAGGTGGTGACCCCGCGCCCTGCCGACGTCGAGGACGTCACCGTCACCTGGCACCGTCAGGTCGCAGAGCAGTCGATGACCCGGATGCTCACGCAGAACTGGTTCGAGCCCGAGGTGTATGTGATCGCCAGCGATCGGCCGCGCACCGGGACGTTCGAGTTCTCCACCACCTGGCAGCTGGTGGAGCCGCTGCTCACCGCCACCGTGCCCGGCCCGGACGGGTTCCAGCTCGACCCGTATCCGGCGCTGATCTCGCAGCGCAACCCGTATGTCGGTGCGGGAGCGCTGCGCGTGGTGGACGTCGGCACCGGGACCGCGGCGGAGTTCGCCGCTGCGGGCGACGCCGTCGACGGAGCGGTCGCGCTCGTCACCCGGCGCGAGTCGGGGGATGCGACGAGCGAACAGCTCGAGCTCGCCCGCGACGCCGGGGCAGCCCTGGTGCTGATCGCCAACGACGGGCCCGGCGGGTGGTCGCAGAGCCTCTGGTCCGCGCCGCACCACGCCTACGCGGTGAGCGGTGAGACCGGCGACCGGTTGCGGGCGGCCCTGGCCGCCGACCCTGGCCGCACCGTCGACGTCGTCGGGCTGCGCGACTCCACCTACAACTACGAGCTGGCGTTCACCGACACCGACGGCATCCCCGGCGGCACCACCTACGACGTCACCGAGACACCGCTGGCGACCGTCGAGACGCAGTACCGGCAGGCGTCGGAGCGCATGAACCGGCAGGAGCTGTGGGCGCCGTATGTCGGCTCGGCCACGCTCGGCACGGGGCTGCGGATCGCGCGCAACGGGCCGGTGCACCGCACCGAGTACATCACCAGCGAGGGTGTCGAGTGGCAGCGCTTCGGCCAGCCGCACCAAGAGTTCCCGGGCCTGTACTGGACATGGTCGGCGATCCGGCCGTACGAGACCGGGTCGACCACCCAGCGGACCTGGTGGGGCCCGCTGGTCGCGCCGGGAACACCGGCACTCAGCGGCGCGGAGGAGTACGGGCTTCCCGTGGCCCGGTTCCGCGACGCCATCCGGATCTCGATTCCGCACTACCTGTACGGGCCGGCGCTCTACGGCACCATCTTCGAGCAGGCCGGTGACCGGTCGGAGCTGGTGCTGCGCCGCAACGGCGAGGTCGTGGGCACGTCGACGTGGTCGGACGCGCAGTTCACGGTCCCGGCTGAGGAGGCCGACTTCGCGCTGTCGCTGTCGGTGACCAGCGGGCCGGGCCACTTCTCCGACCTGTCCACCCATACGGAGACGACATGGGGCTTCCGGTCCGGCCGGCCGGAGGATGCGCGCGACGTGCTGCCATTGGTGCAGCTGGGCTACGGGCTCGATGCCGGGCTGAACAACGACGTGCCCGCCGGCGAGACCTACCCGCTGGTGGTGACGCCCGCCTATCAGCCGGGCGCGACAGGGCCGGGCGGGTTCACCGTCGCCGCCGAGGTGTCGTTCGACGACGGCGCCAGCTGGCAGGAGGTGCCGGTGACCGCGTCCGGCGCCGGGACGTTCCGCGCTGAGATCCCTGCCGCCGGGGCCGGCTTCGCGTCCGTGCGGGTGTCGGCGACCGACGGCGACGGCAACAGCGTCAGCCAGCGCATCGACCGGGCCTGGCGGATCGGCACCGCCGGTTGACCGCACGTGCCCGGTGGCGGGGCGCAGCCACCCCCGGCCCCGTCACCGGGCACACTCCACGGGAACGGCGACAGTCGATCAGTCGGCGGTGACGCGCAGGCTCATCTCGGTGTGACCGTCCAGCACCCGCGCCGACGCGCCCAGCGCCCGCAGCGCCTGGATGGACTCGAGCTCGCTGTCGCTCAGGCCCTGGCTTTCGGCCGCCGCCAGGATGTCGTCCTCGATGGCATCGAAGTTGAGGAAGAACACCGTGTTGGCGTCGTCCGCGTCCCGGACCGCGGTGGTGTACACGTCGCTGTCACCGAGCCCGCCGCCGTCGAGCAGCGTGTCGGCGTAGTCGTCGTTGGTGGCGATGACGTAGCCGTCGTCGATGATCTGCATCGGCACGCCGTCCAACGACGCACCGGAGTCCTCGGCCAAGCCCTGGACGCGGTCCCAGAAGTCCTGGAACGCGTCCGGATCGGTCTGGACCCGCGCGCCGACGTCCAGCGTGGACAGGTCGCCCTCCATGATGGCGCCGAGGTCGAGCTCACCGCCGCCCATCGCGACGACGAAGTGCTCCCCGAACACGGTGGCGAGGTCCTCGGGCAGCGTGATCCCCGTCTGCTCCTCGAGGAAGCCCAGCTCGTCGTCGGCGCCCGGATAGGACCCGATCAGCGCATCCCAGTTGTCGACGGCGTACTGGCCGCCGCCCGCCACGCCGAGGAAGGCCGTGGTGTCGTCGGGGACATCGGCGCGCACGCCGTCGGTGTCGACGGACTGGTACACCTCGCCGGTCATGACGGCCGCGACCTCTGCGTACGAGTCGTCGAACCGGAACGCCACCGCGGCGCTGCGGTACGAGTCGTCCACCAGCTGCCGCATCTCCTCACCCGACGGGACACCGGCGCCCTCGGGCAGATCGGCGAAGGCGTCCACGCCGCCGAAGGAGTCGAACAGCGCCGTGCCCGACGTCCACGCCGACGCGATGCCCGGGTCGCCGAGCAGGTCCATCGTCTCGGTGAACTCGGCGTTGTCGTCGAGCGAGGACTCGGCGGCGGCCTCGGCGTACCGGTCGGCGTTCTCCTGCGTGTCGGTCATGATCAGGTAGCCGTCGAGGAACGCGCGGCCCATCTGCGCATCGCCGGACGCCTCGCATTCGAGGACCTTGTCGATCGCGGCCTCGGCGGCGTCCTGGTCGTCAGTCTGCAGCGCCAGGGCGAACCCGGGCTCGTCGCCGTCGCCGGCCGGCGGCAACATGGCCATACCGAGGCGGTTGCCGATCCACGGCTCCACGTCGTCGGAGAAACTCACGTCACAGCCGGTGGCCGCGGAGAACGCGTCGACCAGCCGTTCGCGCAAGTCTGCTTGGTCGTCCTCGATGCCGGTGGCCTCGGTGAACAGCGGGAACTTACGCAGGAACCGGAACGCGTCGATCTTCTGCCCGGCCGACGGGTCAAGGTCGATGCGCGCGTACCCGAGGGCATCGGCCGGCAGGACGTCGTGCGGCTGCGTCCCGCCGCCGTCGAGTGCCTGCCACGCCACCACGGCGCCCGGAACTACGACGACGACCGCCGCGGCCAGCACGCCGGCGACCAGGCCGCGGCGGCGCTTGCCGGGCTCGGGCTGCTCGGGCGTGGAACTGACGGTGACCGCGCCGAGGTCCAGCGGCCGGGTGGGCCGCGGCTGGGGGCCCGTCGGAGGCGGCGGGGGCACGGCTCCCGGGGGCGGCGGGGGCGTGGAGCCGTGGGCCGGCGGTGGGGGAACCGGCGGGAGGGGACCGTCGCCGCCACGACCGTCCGGACCGTGACCGCCCGGATCGTCAGGACCCGTGGGCGAACCTGTGCTAGACATCGCGTGACCCCCTCGGCAAGACCTTCGGCTGCTCGACCGCTCAGGGTAGTCGAGAGCGGCGAACGGGGCATTCCGTCAGCTCGGCGGTGAGGCCGGCCGCAGGCCCGTTCATCCGGTCCGGGTGGATGCGCCCGGCGGGCCGATGTGACATTTTCGTTCACCAGGCCTTTGGCGGCCTCCAGTCTCCCTGTCGAGCCTGGTGATCAGTAGACTTGTCCCACGTATCTGATCCGCCCGGTGACGGGCGTTGGAGGAGAGCGATGCAAGGGAACAACCCGATCTTCAATCGGGCTGAAGGCTTCAACGGACGGCACGCGACCTACGACGCTGCCGCGCCGAGTGCTGAAGAACTTCAGCAGATGTACGCCGCCCCGTCTGCGACCCCCGTCCAGACCGGGCGCATGACCTATGACGACGTCGTCATGAAGACGGGCATCACGTTCGCCGTGCTGCTCGCCGGCGCCGTCGTGGGCTGGTTCAACCCGGGCCTCGCGTTCGTCGGGTTGATCGTCGGCCTGGTGCTCGGCCTGGTCAACGCGTTCAAGCGCAACCCGTCGCCGCCGCTGATCCTGGCCTACGCCGCGTTCGAGGGCCTGTTCGTCGGTGGCATCAGCCAGATCTTCGAGAACTACGCCATCAGCGGCCGCCCCCTCGACGGCATCGTGGCGCAGGCGGTCCTGGGCACGCTGGCGGTCTTCACCGCCACACTGCTCGTCTACCGCAGCGGCAAGGTCCGCGTGACGCCGAAGTTCCGCCGTGGCGTCATGATCGCGCTGATGGGCTACGCCCTGTTCAGCCTGGTCAACCTGCTGTTCATGGTGTTCGGCAGCGGTGACAGCGCGTTCGGGTTCCGCGACGGCATCTTCGGCGCGCTGATCGGCCTGTTCGCGGTCGGCCTGGCGTCGCTGGTCCTGATCCTCGACTTCGACTTCATCGAGAAGGGCGTCAAGGCCGGTATCCCGGCCAAGTTCGCCTGGACGGCGGCGTTCGGCCTCACGGTCACGCTCGTCTGGCTCTACATCGAGATCCTGCGCCTGCTGGCCATCCTTCGCGGAGAATGACCGCAGCACCGTCCGTCGTGACGGTGACGCACGTTCGGCCCGCCTCGTGTACTACGCGAGGCGGGCCGATCTCGTTGTTCCCCGCCGACCGCCTCGGAAATGATCACGTCCGGCATGGTTGTTCCCGCTCCACCAGGAATGCTTGCCTAGTGAGGCGAACACACGCCTAGTGCCCGACGACAGCGCAGGCCGACGGCGGGCGCTGACCCCCCGCGACGCCTCAGCCGAAGAAGCGGGCTGCGCGGCGCAGGTCGTGCTCGTGCACGATGGCGGTGGCGTGGCCGTGCGCCAGACCGTGCTCGTCGCGCAGCCACCTCACGCGGTCGTCGAACCGTAGGAATGCCGGTCCGGCCTCCAAGGCCTCGAACCACTCCGGAAGTTCTCGTCCGGTGACACCTGGGACCCGGGCGAGAAGATTGCGATGGGTCTCGTCGGAGTGATTCAGGCTCATGGCTGCCTCCGTGGGTGAGGGTTCCCGTACTTCGACTGTGCCTGACAGGCCCATACCGCACAACCCCCTTCGTCAAGACCATCTACGGATCGGACGGGCAGTGGTGATCAGCAACGATGTCGAGGTGCTAGCACGGGAACTCGATCGTGTGGTCCGTGACCTTCGCCGGCTCGACCGGCGCCTCACCGGCGACGCTGCCGCCGCCGTCGCGAGTTCCGGCGCGGACTCCGTCGCCCACCGGGCGCACCGGCTCGCGCAGGCCCTTGCCGATGCGGCGGCCGGGGCGGCCGCCGCGCCGCGCCGGGCGGTCCCGCGGTTGGCCGACCACGCACTGGCTGACCAGGTGGCTGTTGTCGGCCGGGACCTGCTCGACCTGCTCCGGGCCGGCCGGCCGGCGGACCTGGACGGCGTCAACGCGGCGTTGGGGGCGCTGCGCCCACCTCCGGAGTGATCGAGAGCCGGCTACCACCCTCAGTGGGGTAGCGGCTCCCTGGCGATCACAGCCGCTCGAGGATGATCGCCATGCCCTGGCCGCCGCCGACGCACATGGTCTCCAGTCCGATGCTGGCGTCGCGCTTGTGCAAGCCGTTGATCAGCGTCGTCATGATGCGTGCGCCGGTGGAGCCGAACGGGTGGCCGAGCGCGATGGCGCCGCCGTGCACGTTGAGCTTGTTCACGTCGATGCCGAGCTGGCGGGCGCTGGGCAGCACCTGGGCGGCGAACGCCTCGTTGATCTCGACCAGGTCGACGTCGTCGATGGTCATGCCCGCCCGCGCCAGCGCCCGCTGCGACGCCTCGACCGGGCCGAGCCCCATGATCTCCGGCGAGAGCGCCGACGCCGCGGTGGCCACGATGCGGGCGAGCGGGGTCAGGCCGAGCTCCCGGGCCCGGGTGTCCGACATGATGACCACCGCAGCGGCGCCGTCGTTGAGCGGCGTGCAGTTGCCGGCTGTGACGGTGCCGGCCGGCCGGAAGACGGGGTCGAGCCCGGACAGCTTCTCCAGCGTGGTGCCGGGGCGGGGGCTGTCGTCGGTGTCGACGACCTGTCCGTCCGGCCGGGTGATGGGCACGATCTCGCGGGCGAAGAACCCGTCCTTGATGGCCTGCTCGGCACGCGACTGCGACAGGACGCCGAACTCGTCCTGGTCGGCGCGGCTGACTCCGCACAACGTGGCGACATTCTCCGCGGTCTGGCCCATCTGGACGTAGATGTCGGGCAGGTGGCCGTCGGCGCGCGGATCGCTCCAGGTCTCGTTGGTCTCGGCGTATCTGGCGGTGCGGGCCTGAGCTTCGGCGAACGCGGGGTTCTGCGTCTCGACGGGGTCGACGCCGGCGCCGCCGAAGCCGGCGTAGCGGGACACGCACTCCACGCCGGCGGACACGAAGGCGTCGCCCTCGCCGGCCTTGATCGCGTGGTACGCCATGCGGGCGGTCTGTACCGACGACGCGCAGAACCGGTTGATCGTGGCCGCTGGGACGGCGTCGAGCCCGAGTTGGACGGCGATGCGGCGGGCGACGTTGCCGCCGTGCTCGTCGCGGGGCTCGGCGCAGCCGACGTAGATGTCGTCGAGGGTGGCGGGGTCGAGCGCCGGGACGGAGTCGAGCGCGGCCTGGATGGTGGCGACTGCGAGGTCGTCGGGCCGCACGTCGACCAGCGATCCCTTGAGTGCCCGGCCGATGGGGGAGCGGGCGGTGGCGACGATGACTGCCTCGGGCATGGCGGGCTCCTCGGACGGGTTACCGGCTGGTAACTCCAGGCTACACGCCGCCGGCCTACATCTGGTGGGCCTCGGCGGCGTCCGGCAGCGGCCGGCGGCGCCGGTTGCGGACCTGTGCCCAGCGCCCGCGTGGGCCGCGGCTGTGCCCGGCGACGGTGGCGGCCGCGACCTCGGTGCCGGCGTGGTCTGCGGCGGCGACCGCGGCGATCGACACCGGCAGCACGCTGTCGCCGCGGACGTGCTCCGGCCGGTCCTCGTCGGCCGCCCACAGTCCCAGCGCTCCGACCAGCGACGGAAGCGCGGCCGCGGCGGCGTGTGCGTAGCCGGCCGACGACGGGTGGAACTGGTCCTCGCTGAACAGTTCGCCGGGGGCGGCCTCGAACTCCGGTCCCAGGATGGAGCCGAGCGACACCGTCCGCCCGCCGGCCTCGATGACGGCGACCGTCTGGGCCGCGGCCAGCTGCCGGCTCGCGCGCCGGGCCAGCCAGCGCAACGGCGGCCGGATGGGCCGGATGGTCCCGAGGTCGGGGCAGGTGCCCGCCACCACCTCGCAGCCGGCGTCGCGCAGCCTGCGGACGGCCTCGTCGAGCAGCCGCACGGAGTCGGTGAGCCGGACCTGGTGAGTGATGTCGTTGCCGCCGACGATCATCAGCGCGACATCGGGTGCCGCGACGAGCGCCTTGTCGATCTGGTCGGCCAGGTCCGTGGTCTGCGCGCCGACCTGGGCGACCGTGGTCAGCGCGACTGGACGGTGCGCGATCTCGGCCAGTCCGGCGGCCAGCAGCGCACCGGGTGTTTCCTCGGGGGACTCGACGCCGTAGCCGGCGGCCGCGGAGTCGCCGATGACGACGAACGAGATGGGCGGGCCTTCGCCCGTGCCGTAGATGCCGTCGGGGTCCGGTGGACCACCGAGCGGCCGTCCGGTGATGGTGCGCCGCGCCACCGATGCCTGCAGGCGGAGCAGGCCGTAGACACTGGCCCCCAGGACGCTGAGCCCACCGCCGCCGTACGCGGCGGCGGTGGCGATACGACGGGCGGTTCGCGCGCTGAGCATGCCGGCCACGCACCGACTCTAGCGAACGTGCGGCGTCCCCTGCCCGCATCCCGTTGATCTTGGAGTAATCGTGGAAACTCCGGGCGATATGTCCGTTTGATGCCGCCAGAACTCCAAGATCAACGAGGTCGGGCGGCGGGAGAGATAAAGTCTGCGACGTGGAGTACTACGAGAACGTCATCGACCTGATCGGCGACACCCCGTTGGTCCGGCTCGGTTCCGTGGCCGGTCACGTCCCGGCCACCGTGCTGGCGAAGGTCGAGTACCTCAACCCCGGCGGCTCGGTGAAGGACCGCATCGCCACCCGCATGGTCGACGACGCCGAGAAGGCCGGCCTCATCGGGCCCGGTGGCACCATCGTCGAACCCACCAGCGGCAACACCGGCGTCGGTCTGGCCCTGGTCGCGCAGCGGCGCGGCTACCGGTGCGTCTTCGTCTGCCCGGACAAGGTCAGTGAGGACAAGCGCAACGTCCTGCGCGCATACGGCGCCGAGGTGGTCGTCTGCCCGACGGCGGTCGCCCCGGAGGACCCCGGCTCGTACTACTCCGTCTCCGACCGGCTGGTCCGCGAGATCCCCGGCGCCTGGAAACCCGACCAGTACGCCAACCCGGCCAACCCGCGGTCGCACTACGAGACCACCGGCCCGGAGGTCTGGAAGCAGACCGACGGTGCCGTCACGCACTTCGTCGCCGGTATCGGCACCGGCGGCACCATCAGCGGTGTCGGCCGCTATCTCAAGGACGTCTCCGGCGGCCGGGTGCGCATCGTCGGCGCCGACCCGGAGGGCTCGGTGTACTCCGGCGGCACCGGCCGGCCGTACCTGGTCGAGGGGGTCGGCGAGGACTTCTGGCCCAGCACCTACGACACCGGGGTCTGCGACGAGATCATCGCGGTGTCGGACAAGGAGTCCTTCGAGATGACCCGCCGGCTCGCGCGCGAGGAGGGCCTGCTGGTCGGCGGCTCGTGCGGGCTCGCCGTGGTGGCCGCGATCCGAGCCGCCGAGCAGGCCGGGCCGGACGACGTCGTCGTCGTGCTGCTGCCCGACGGCGGCCGCGGCTACCTGTCGAAGGTCTTCGACGACGGCTGGATGACGTCGTACGGCTTCCTGCCGCCGGTCGAGGGCGTGACCGTGGGCGACGTGCTGCGCGGCAAGACCGGCGCGATGCCGGCGCTGGTGCACACCCACCCGGGTGAGACCGTGGCCGACGCCGTGCACATCCTGCGTGAGTACGGCGTGTCGCAGATGCCCGTGGTCCGGGCCGAGCCGCCGGTCATGGCCGCGGAGGTCGCCGGCGCCGTGGTAGAGCGCGACCTCCTACACGCGCTGTTCACCGGCGCCGCCGCACTCAACGACCAGGTCGAGCAGCACATGTCGCAGGCGCTGCCCATGCTCGGCGCCGGTGAGGCGGCCAGTGCCGCGGTCGAGACGCTGCGCTCGGCCGACGCGCTGCTGGTGGTCGACGACGGCAAGCCGGTGGGTGTGCTCACCCGGACCGACCTGCTGGGCTACGTCGCCGCGAGCTGACTGCGCTGCTGTGCAGGCGAGAACCGTCAACTCTCGTGCAGGACGAGGGCGATGGCGCCGCGGATCTCCATCACGGTGACCGTGGCGCCGGATTCGAAGGCCGACCGGCCGTCGTAGCTGTGTGCCGTCCAGGTCTCTCCGGCCAGCTTGATGCGCCCGCCGTGGGCGTCGACCCTGTCGATGACGACGCCGCTCCGGCCGACCAGCGCGGCGGCTCCGAACGCCGACGGGGTCGGCTTGAGCAGCCGACGCTTGGCGATGGGGCGCACGATGCCGAGCAGCGCCACGCTGACTCCGACGCCGACCAGCAGCTGGACCAGGAATCCCGCGCCGAGCGCGGCGCTGACCGCTCCACTGGCGGCGCCGATGGCCAGCATGAGGAACACGAAGTCGAGGGTGGTCAGCTCGATGGTGCCGAGCACCAATGCGGTGCCGGCCCAGCCAACCACCCACGCGTGGTCGCTGAGCCAGTCCCACAACGATTGCATGGCCGCAGTTTATTGACTGCCGCCACGCCTGTGTCCATTGTCGAAGCGGCCCTTGTGCGCTGAGAATTCTCTGAGAACGCGTGTGAGATCATGACCCGCATGGTCCCCGCAGCCCGTCGAGCCGGCCGTCGGGAGCGGGGCAGGCGCCGGGTTCCGGCGCTGCGTGGACGCCGGCCCTGGCGGCTGGCCGGGTTCGTCCTGGGGGTCGTCGCGTTGGCCGGTGCGGGTTGGGCGATCGTCCCCGACGACGGCGGCTCGGGTGGCGCTGCCGGTGTGGAGCCACCGCCGGCCGTCGTGAAGCTCGCCGCGTCGCCCCCGGCTTCCTGGTCTGCAGAGTCGACGCTGGCGTCACCTACGCCGACTCCCACCCCGCAGGTGCCGCAGGCCGGTGCGGGCACGTTCACCATCACCCCCGGGCAGAGCGCACGCGCGGGCGCCGGTCCGGACCTGCGGCGCTACACCGTCGAGGTCGAGGACGGGCTGCCGTTCGACCCGATCGAGGTGGCCGACACGGTCGACGCCACGCTGGCGGACCCCCGCAGCTGGATCAGCGGCGGACGGCACGCGTTCGAGCGGGTGCCGGCAGGCGGCGACATCAGGATCCTGATCGCGTCTCCCGACACCACCGATGCCCTGTGCGCCCCGCTGCGCACCAACGGGGAGGTGTCGTGCCGCAACGGCGACAACGTGGTCCTGAACGCGATGCGGTGGGCGTTCGGCGTTCCGCACTACGACGGTGACCTCGCCGGCTACCGGCAGTACCTGGTCAACCACGAAGTCGGACACGCGCTGGGCGAAGGTCATGTGCCGTGCCCCGGCCCGGGCCAGGTGGCGCCGGTCATGCTGCAGCAGACGTACGGGCTGGACGGGTGTCTGCCGAACTCCTGGCCGTATCCCTAGTGCGACGTGATCCCTAGGGCGACGCGCGCGTCGCCCGCGGTGCCACGCGCTTCGGGGCGCGGCCATCGCCGCAGGTCAGGTAACCCTTTACCGCCCTTTGCAATGAGCACCCATACGCACCACGCTGATAGCCCGTCGTGCGGACGGGCTTGCCACGGCGTTGCGCGGCAGGCCACAGCGAGCTGACCGATTCGCAGACCAGGCGCTTCGGCATCGGAGCGGCGGCCGACGGCCGAGAAGCTGGCGGCGCACAGATGGTGCGTATGGGTGCTCATTGCAAAAGGCGGCGCGACGGACACGCCGGCAGCGTGCGCGTGACGGGCCGGGTGGGCCGAAGGAGCCAGCGGGTCGCATCGTTGGCCAGCCCGCTGCGGACACTGACGTCGCGCCCGGGCCGGCGGTGTCGGCGCGAGCGGGAGTGCGCGGGATCTGTCCGACTCGCACTAATTTGATCAGAACCCTTGACGCCGCCCGCAGATAGTGACGATAGTTTCTTTACTAAGTCTTGGACGTGACGTCAGCTGCAGCCGGGCAACCCCGGGAGGGCTCATGTTGGGCAAGCGATCTGCGTCTCCGCTTCTGTTACTGCCGCTGTCGAAGCCGGCCTTCGTGAGCGTGGCCGGCGACCACACGCACGCGTTCGAGAGGTACCAGCACTCCCCCTGACGAGCGGCCCAGCCACGAGTCTCATTGCGCGCGGCGGACCGCCGGCAACACCGACGACCTGAGGGGCACGATCCTGCCGATCGCCCTCAGCTCGGCACCACGTACCCGAGCCTGCGGGGGCAGCCTGCCCCCGCCCGACGATCACGACGGTCCGACCCGTCCCGGGATCGACGCGATGGGTGCCCGCAACCCGTCCGGATGATCCATTCACGTAGAACCGGCAACCCCGGGAGGAACACGTGTTGGGAAAACGATCCGTATCGTTACTCCTGTTCTCGGCCCTGCTGTTGTCAGTCATGATCAGCGCACCGGCCACCGCGCACACGACCGACGTCCACGAGGACACGAACCAGACGTTCGCGGAGTTGTCCGCTGACGACCAGTTCGAGAAGGTGCTGCTGACTCCCGATGTCCCGGAGCCGATGTCGATGGACATCGCCGCTGACGGGCGGGTCTTCATGACCAGCCGCGATGGTGTGATCCGGGTGTATCACCCGGAGACCGAAGAGGTGACCGTAGCGGCTGAGCTGAGCGTGTTCGACGACCATCCGCTGCCGCCCAACCCTGATTTCGAAGGGTCGAAGAACCAGGAGGGAGGTCTCCTGGGGCTGGCGCTGGATCCGGACTTCGAGGCGAACGGCTGGGTGTACGTGTATTACACCAGCCGCGACGAGAACAACCATTTCCTGTCGCGGTTCGAGGTCGTCGGCGACGAACTCGACATGGCGTCGGAAATCGTCATGCTGAAGGTGCCGTACAACAAGACGCACTGCTGCCACGTGGCGGGCGACCTGGAGTTCGATTCCGCGGGCAACCTGTACCTGAGCACCGGTGACGAGTCGCCGCCGGACCTGAACCAGCAGTACTCGCCGCTCGACAGCCGGCCGACGCACTGGTACAACGACGACCGCCGGACGTCGGGCAACACGAATGACCTGCGTGGGAAGGTGCTGCGCATCACGCCGCAGCCGGACGGCACGTACACGACTCCAGAAGGCAACCTGTTCACCGGGGACGAGGACGGCGGCGGCAAGGCGCGGCCGGAGATCTTCGCGATGGGATTCCGCAACCCCTTCCGGATCTCGATCGACCCCGAGACCGATCGGCTGCACATCGGCAACTACGGCCCGGACCGCCTGGGCGACTGGACCGAGCGCGGACCGTGGGGCTTCGACCAGTTCATGGCGACGTCGGAGGCGGCCAACTTCGGGTATCCGTTCTGTATCGGAAACAACTACCCGTATCGGCCGTGGAACTACGAGACGAACGAGCCGATGGGCGATTTCTATGATTGCCAGAACGGCCCGGTCAACGACTCGCCGAACAACACCGGTCTCGACCAGCTCCCGCCGGTGAAGCCGGCGACCATCTATTACCCCAGGAGTTGGGCGGGGTGGCCGGAAAACTGGGTCGGATGGCCGGCTCAGGAGATCAACCCGATTCCGGAGCCGTTCCTGAACATGGGGTCCGGCGCTGGTGGACCGATGTCGGGCCCCGTGTATCGCTACGACGAGACCCTCGAGTCCGACACCAAGTTCCCCGAGCACTACGACGGACGCTGGTTCCTCCTCGAGTTCCACCGCGGTTACATCAAGACGGCCGAACTCGACGAGAACGAGACCATCACCGCGATCGACGATTTCATGCCCGGTCAGACCTGGCGCGGCCTCATGGACGGCGAGTTCGGGCCGGACGGGTCGTTGTACGTGCTCGAGGGCGGTGCCTTCGGGGCCAGCCCGAACGCGGGCCTCTACCGGGTCGACTACGTCAACGATGACCAGCCGCCGCTCGGCGAATGCGTGAGCGACGACTTCGCCGGGACCGAACTCGACCGTGAGAGGTGGTCGACGATCGTTCGCGAGAACCCGGAGGGTTACCGGCAGGTCGACGGCGCCCTCGAGATCGACATGCTCCAGGGCGACATGATCAGCAATCACCTGAGCGGCAACATCAACACCGAGGCTCAGAACCTGATCATGACTCCGGTCCCCGACGGTCGGTGGGTGGCCGAGGTGACGCTCGAGCTGCCGCCGAATCCGGTCAGCCACGATCAAGCCGGGTTCATCATCTACAGCGATGACCAGAACTTCACCAAGGCGGCGTTCTTCCCGGCGTATGCCGGCCAGGTCGATGGCCGGTTCGAGTACCTGTTCCACCAGAACGGGGAGATCCGCTATCAGAGTGGCGTCGACAACCCCACCATCACGAATGCGCCATCGACGATCCACCTCCGGCTCACCAGTAACGGTGAGGACGTGTCCGCCGCGTACTCGCGCGACGGCGCGACCTGGGTCAATGTCGGGAGAGCAGCCCCGATCTCGCAGTACGAGAACCCGCAGTTCGGCTTCTTCGCCGCACATGGCCCGAACGCGATCGAGACGCCGCTGACGGCGACGTTCAGCGACTTCTCGCTGTGCCTCCCGGAAGACCCGGTGTGCGCCGAACAGCCGGTCGACGAGGGCTACCGGGCGTTGTGGGACGGGTCCACGCTGACCGGCTGGAACCAGGCCGGGCCGGGTGGGTTCGCGATTGTCCCGGACGGGGACCGCGAGGGTACGTGTGCCCTGGAGTCGATCGGTGATCCAGCCGGGCTGGGGATGCTCTGGCACGAGGAGGAGTTCGAGTCGTATCGGCTGCACGTCGACTTCAAGGCCGTGGCCGAGGACGACAACTCCGGCGTGTTCTTCGGCTTCCCCGACCCCGGTGACGACCCGTGGGTGGGAGTGCGCCAGGGCTACGAGATCCAGATCGACGACACCGGTGGCTCTCCCGGGGCCGCGGACCGCTCCAAGACCGGGTCGATCTACACGTTCCAGGGCCCGACCTCGTTCCCGGCCGTCGTCGGCGAGTGGAACGAGATGGAGATCGAGGTCGACGACCCGATGGTGCGGGTGTGGATCAACGACGTGCTGGTGAACGAGTACGAGAACCCGGAAGGTTCGGGACGTGACCTGGCCTCCGGATTCATCGGCCTGCAGAACAACCGGGTGTCGGACAACGTGTTCTTCCGCGACATCTGGGTCCAGGAGCTGGGCGGGTGCCCGGAGCCGCAGACACCGCCCGCGGGCTACGTGCCGCTGTACGACGGCGCGACGCTCGACGGATGGACGCAGGCGGGCCCCGGTGGCTTCGCGGTCGACGAGTGCGGGCTGCTCCAGCCGCACGGCGGCATGGGCCTGCTCTGGTACGACCAGCAGACGTTCAGCGACTACACCATGCGCGTCGACTTCCGGGTCCAGGACCCCGCCGACAACTCCGGCGTGTTCGTCCGCTTCCCCGACCCGGAAGGCGATCCGTGGAACCCGGTGAATCAGGGCCACGAGATCCAGATCTATGAGGCCACCGACAACCCGCTGGGCCGGACGGGCGCCGTCTACCAGTTCGCGCCGGCCGAGCCGCTGGCCACCAACCCCATCGGCGAGTGGAACACGATGGAGATCGAGGTGATCGGCCAGGAGTACCGGGTCATCCTCAACGGCACCGAGGTCACCACCTACACCGGTGACGGCAGCCGGCCGCTCGAGGGCTACGTCGGCCTGCAGAACCACTCAGCAGGTCAGGCCGCCGGCGAGAGCGTGGAGTTCCGCAACGTCTGGATCAAGGACCTCACGAGCGTGCCGGAGCTGACGGTCGACGCGTCGGTGGAGCCGGCCGAGCCCGACGGCGCCAACGGGTGGTACGTCTCACCGGTCACGCTCAGCCTGGAGTCGAACAACCCTGACGCGGTGCTGCAGTGGCGCCCGAGGACCGATGAGTCCCAGTGGCGGACGTGGACCGAGCCGGTGCCGTTCGACACGGACGGGGTCTACAACATCGACTACAAGGCGGTGCTGCCCGGCGACGGTGGCGGGGAACCGGCCGAGAAGGAGATCCTCGTCGGGGCGGGCGGATTCGGTTTCAGCGAGACCGAGTTCAGCGTCCGGCAAGGCGACACGATCAAGTTCCAGTACGTCCCCGGCTACCCGCACGATGTGGTGATCACGGACGACACCGGCCAGGTCCTGGCGTCTCGTCCGGAGGGATCGGACTGGGAGGACGATCCGTTCTACTTCGAGGCGGCGGACGTGGGCACCTTCTACGTCTACTGCACGCCGCATTCGAACCGGCCGAATCCGAACGATCCGACGACGTGGGCCGGCATGGTGTCGACCTTCGAGGTGACTCCGTCCAGTGGTGAGCCGCCGGTGGAGACCGGGATCGAGGAGATCGAGTTCCTGATCGATCAGACGGCTGCGACCACCACGGCGTCCCTGGCGGGCGAGCAGGCCGGCGACGTCTTCACCGGTCCGGTGACGGTGACCCTGCAGGCGCGGGACGCCACGTCCGGCGTCGCGCAGACCCAGTACCGGATGGCTGGCACGGAAGAGCCGACGGTCTACGACGACCCGATCAACGTGACCGATGTCGGAGCCCACACGATCGAGTTCCGGTCGGTGGACGTGGCCGGCAACGTCGAGGACTGGCAGTCCGTCGAGTTCACCATCGGCGAGGCGGGGCCGTGCCCCGAGCCGGACCAGCGCGAGACCGTCGTGGTCGGTGACGTCGACAGCGGTGTCCCCAACTACACGCTCGACGACGGGTGCACCGTCAACGACCGCATCGACGAGGACGGGGACTGGGCGAACCACGGAGCGTTCGTCCGCCACGTTCAGGCGGTGGCCGACCAGCTGGTGGCCGACGGCGTGATCAGCAAACGAGAACGCGGCGCGATCGTCCGTGCCGCAGGCCAGAGCGACATCGGTCGCAAGGACAACCGAGGTGGTCCGCACATCAAGTCCGCACACCTGCTCTGAAGCGGTCCGTCGCCGGCCAGCCGGAACCCCGGCTGGCCGCGACGGCCGCCGAGCTGGCGGACCTGACCCGGAAGGACGCGGACCACCCCGACAACGACGGAAGGAGACGGTCAATGTCGACCAGACGACCGTTCAGCATCGCCACCCTTGCCACCGCCGTGGCGCTCGTGCTCGTGGGATGCGGTGGAGACGGTGGCGATGCCACGGCGGAGGGGGAGGGCGGCGGCGCCGACGAGGGCCCCTTCACGATCGGCGTGAGCAACACCTTGGTGGGTAACCAGTGGCGCGAGCAGATGGTGTGTTCCATCCAGGCGCAGGCTCTGGCGAGCGGTGTCGTGGACAAGGTGGTCCTGGCCAACCGGAACACCGATGCCTCTGGCCAGATCGCCGACATCGAAGGACTGATCGGCCAGGGTGTCGACGCGATCATCGTGAACCCGCACGATCGGACGGCGCTGGACGACGTGATCGCCGCGGCGGACGAACAGGGCATCATCGTGATCTCGGTGGATCAGGCGGTCACCGCGGAGGCTGCCTACAACGTCACGAACGACCAGGTGGCCTATGCCGAGCTCGGTGCCCGGTGGCTGTTCGAGCAGCTCGGCGGGTCCGGTGACGTGGTGTACATGCGCGGGTTCGAGGGCAACCCGGCCGACGTGGCAAGGGATGAAGGGTTCCAGGCCGCACTCGCCGACTATCCCGGCATCAACGTCGTGCGTGAGGTGCACACCGGCTGGGACCCGACCACGGGCGCGCAGCAGGCGCTGGAGATCCTGTCGGCCGCCGAGGTCGACGGCATCTGGACGTCGGGCATCGACTACACGGTCGTGGAGCAGTTCGAGGCGGCCCGGCACCCCTACGTGCCGATCGTGGGCGCGGACAACAACGGGTTCATCGAGCAGCTGATCGAGTTGAAGGACGAAGGGCTGATCGGAGCGGCCGTGACGAACCCGCCGCCGGTTGGTGGGGTGGCGACGGCGATAGCGGTCGATCTGCTCACCGGTGCCGAGGAACACCCGCAGGACACCCTGCTGACCCCCGAAGTCCACGACAACGTCGAGGACCTGGCCACCCTCGAGGAGCTGCATCTGCCGGACCTGCCGACCGGGTTCGTCTCCACGATGGAGTTGGAGCCGTGGACCACCTATACCCAGGAGGACGTCCTCGAGTGCCGCGGTCCCGGGGACTGACGCGATGACGGTAGACGGGCAGCCGCTGTTGAGCGTCCGCCAGGTCAGGAAGGCCTACGGCGGGGTCGTGGCCCTCTCCTCGGCCGACCTGGTGGTTCGGCCGGGTGAGATACACGGCCTGGTGGGCGCCAACGGAGCGGGCAAGAGCACACTGGTCAAGATCCTCTCCGGCGTGATCCGGCGCGACGCCGGCACGGTGGAGGTGCACGGCTCGCCGGTGGAGGTGCGCAACCCGAGGGAGGCGGCTGACGCCGGCCTGGCGACGGTGTTCCAGGACCCGGCGGTGGTGCCCGACCTGACGCTGGGGCAGAACCTGGCGTTGGTCGGGCTCACCCCGGACGACGTGTGGCCATGGCTCGAGGAGCTGCGGCTCAGCACGCTGGATCCGGCCGCAATGGCCAAGGACGTGCCGCTGTCGGTCCTGCGGCTGTTCGATCTGGCGCGGGCGTTGGCGCGCGATCCCCAACTGCTGCTGCTGGACGAGATCACCGCAGCGCTTCCGGGTGACCAGGTGGAACTCGTGTTGGCGCTGATGTCGCAGTGGCGCGAACGGGGCCGGTCGGTGTTGTTCATCACCCATCGGCTGCGCGAGCTGCAGCGGATGTGCGACCAGGCGACGGTGCTGCGCGACGGGCGTCGTGTCGCGACACTGGTGCCGGCCGAAGGCACCGAACAGGACCTCGTCCAGGCGATGCTCGGCGAGGCGGCGCCGACGCGCGCCGTCGCCGAAGCCCGGTCCCGTCCCAGTGGGGCGGCCCGCGCGGTGTTCGAGGCGCGGGAACTGAGTTCGCTGGACTACCTGAAGGGGGTGTCGTTCACGGTATCCGCGGGTGAGGTGCTGGGGCTGGTCGCGCTGGAGGGGCAGGGCCAGGACCGGCTGTTCGAGGTGCTGTCGGGAGACCTCCCCGCTGACGGCGGACAAGTGGTCGTCGACGGGGAAGTGGTGCGGCCGCGGTCACCGTACGACATGGTCCGCCGGGGAGTGGTGCTCGTCCCCGCGGACCGGCTGCACGCGCTGCTGCCGCAACGCTCGCTCCACGAGAACCTGTCCTCGGCGCTGTACAACCGGGTCGCACGGTGGTTCCGGCTGGTCGGCGACGAGCGGCACCGAGTCGCCGAGGCGACCGAACGGCTGCAGATCGACGACCGCGGACAGCGTGAGGTGCGCCAGCTCTCCGGCGGGAACCAGCAGAAGGTCGCGGTGGGCCGCTGGCTGGCCGCGGGCTTCGGCACGCTGCTGTGTTTCGACCCGACCCGCGGCATCGACGTCCGCACCAAGGAGCAGCTCTACCGGCTGCTACGTGAGCTCGCCGACGCCGGTGCGGCGGTGCTGTACTACACCAGCGAGTTCGTCGAGGTCCCGCAGGTCTGCGACCGGGTGCTGGTCATGTACGACGGCCGCATCGTCGACGAGCTCGAGCCCACGGCCGACGAGGCGAGCATGCTGGCCGCAGCCCATGGCCTGGGGAAGGCGACGCTATGACGGCCCCGACCACGGAGAGGACGCGCGCCGACCGTGCCCGGTCGGTGGCCCGCCGGCAGGCTCGCCGGCACGGCTGGACGGTGGGAGTGTGGCTGCTGCTGGTGGTCATGCTGGTCTGGTACGCGACGCTGATCCCGCAGTTCGGGGACTTCCAGCTCACGTCGATCGCCAAGAACAGCCTCCCGACCGTCTTCCTCGCCCTCGCTCAGGCCGTCATCGTGATCGCCGGCGGCATCGACGTCGGCATCGGCGCGCTGATGGTGCTGGCCAACTCGGTGGCGGCCAGGCTCATGGAAGGCCAGCCCTTCGTGGTGACCGTCGCCATCGGGCTCGGCGTCGTCGTCGGATCGGCGTTGCTCAACGGCCTGGTGGGCTGGACCATCGTGCGGTCCGGGGTGCCCGACGTCGTCGTCACCCTGGCCACGCTGTTCATCTTCACCGGCCTGGCTCTCCTCGTGCTCTCCTCGCCCGGGGGCGGCACCAGCCCCGGCCTGCGCCTGATGTTCACCGGCTCGGAGACGGGGGTGGGTTCCAACTATGTGCCGTCGTTGCTGGCGTTGGCGATTCCGGCGATCATCCTGTCCTGGTGGCTCACGCGGACCAGGCGGGGACTCGCGCTGTACGCGATCGGCAGCGACACCAGCGCCGCCTTCCTGTCCGGGATCGACGTCGGGCGGGCGAAGATCAGGTCCTACGCGGTAGGCGGCGCGTTCGCGGGACTGGCCGGTGTCGCGTTGGTGGCGATCTCCAACTCCGGCGACCCGCGGTTCGTCAACGCCCTGAACGGCACCCTCAACAGTCTGGCCGCTGTGGTGCTCGGCGGCGTCCTGCTCGGCGGCGGCGTGGGCTCGGTCATCGGCGCGACGGCCGCGGGCATCATGCTGTTCACGCTCAACCCGGTCCTCACCGCCATGGGCATCGACCCGAACACCGCGCAGATCGTGCGCGGAGCGCTCATCGTCGCCGTGATGATGGCCGCCGGGCTCCTCGAATGGCGTCGACGGAGGCGCACATGACCGACCGACAAGCAACCACAGCCCCGCCGAAGCATGCGGCCGCAGCCGAACCGGCGGGCTCGGCACCGCGCCGGTCGCTGCGACGGGCTCTGGTGGACCACCCGCTGCTGGTCCTGGGCGGCGTACTGGTCGTCCTGGTCCTGGCCACCGGCGTGATCGAACCCAACTACCTCAGTCTGCGCGGGTTGCGGAACACCCTGCTGCTGGCCGCTCCGCTCGGGATCATGGCGGCCGGACAGACGCTGCTGATGCTCACCCGCGGCATCGACCTGTCCGTCGCCATGATCGCCACGGCCGCGGCGTACGTCGTCGGCGCCCAGGCCGGCGGCAGCCTCGCCGTGGCCATCGTGCTCGGCCTGCTGGTCGGCGCGGCCGCTGGCGCGGTCAACGGAGCGGGGGTCGGGATCTTCCAGGTCCATCCCCTGATCATGACGCTGGCCATGTCGACCATCCTGCTGGGCGTACTCACGCAGCTGGCGCAGTCGGTCTTCGTCGACGCCACGTCGACACCGGATTTCGTGCGCACTCTCGGCGTCGGCACCTTCGCCGGCGATCTGATCCCCTGGAACGCACTCATCTGGGCCGGCCTGGCCACGATCATCATCGTCGGGCTGCGCCGCACCGGGTTCGGCCGGATGCTCTACGCCGTCGGCGACAACCCCGTCGCCACCAGGCTGGCCGGCGTGCGCACCTGGCAGGTGCTTATCGCCACGTACGCCCTCTCCGGACTGTTCGCGGCGTTGGCCGGGATCCTCATCGCGGGCCAGACCGGCGCCATCGACCTGCAACTGGCCCAGGAACTCCTGCTGCCGTCCATCGCCGCGGCGGTCATCGGCGGCACGTCCATTTTCGGCGGTCGCGGCAGCTACTCGGGGACCATCCTCGGCGCGCTCATTCTCAGTGTGCTGTCCAGCATGCTGACGTTCCTTGACACGCCTCAGGCGTTCAAACAGGTGATCTTCGGCCTCATCGTGCTCGGCCTCGCCTGGCTCTACGCGGCCGTCACCCGAACCCGGGACTAGGGAATGTCGACCGCTGCCTCGCCCGGGCAGCGGTCGCCGTCCGGGCCGGCCGGCCGCGGTGGCTCACGTGGGCCGTCGTCGGGCGCTGCGTCGTCGTCGCCCCGGAGCCGGCCGGCGGCTCATCTTCTTCGGTGTGTTGTCATTCAGAGGTCACCAGATGCGCGGGCCGCACTACCTACACTTAGTAAAGAAACTATCGTCACTAATTCCGGACAAGTGCCGCCAAGGGGGATGCCATGACCCAACCCGGACCAAGTGGCGGGCCGCAGATGCTGCGGTTGATGAACTGCGCCGCAGTGTTGTCCGCCATCAGGGACGCCGGGACGGCGCGCGTGACGGAACTGATGCGAGCGACCGGCCTGTCCCGCCCCACGGTCACCGCGGCGGTCTCGACCCTCGTCGAGGACGGACTGGTCGAGGAAGCCGAGGCACTGGAACTCGACCAGCCCCGGATGGGCCGGCCGCCGCGCGTGCTGAGGTTCCGCGCCGAGGCACGATACGTGCTCGGTATCGACGTCGGCCCGAACCGGGTCCTCTGCACGGTGGCCGACCTCAACGGCACCGTCGTCGCCAGCGGGCGGCGCGACGTCGCGACAGCGGGTGCGCGCACCAAACTGCTCGAACGTGTCGAGGCGACCATGCGCGACGTGCTCGCGGAGGCCGCGGTTCCACCGTCCGCGCTCGCGGCCGTAGGCGTCGGGACACCAGGCATCGTCGACCCCCGCCGCGGCACGGTCGTGCGGGCGCCGTCCGTGCCGGGCTGGGATTCTCTCGAACTCGGCAGCCTGCTGCGCGACAGCGTCAACTGCCCCGTGCACGTCGAGAACGACGTCAACCTCGCCGTCATGGCCGAGCGGTGGCGTGGTGCCGGCAGCCAAGCCGACGACCTGCTCCTCGTGCAGTGGGGATCCCGGGTGGGCGCCGCCGTGCTGGTACGGGGGCAACTGCACCCCGGTGCCCACGGGGCGGCCGGCGAGATCGGGTTCGTGGATCTCGAGGAGCAACCGCAGGGCGTGCAGGCTTACGGACACGGCCCGCTCGAGTCCGCGGTCGGCACCGCGTCGATGCTCCGCCGGGCCCGCCACCTCGGCGACGACGAGAGTCAGGATGCCGCGGCCGTCCTCATCGCAGCGGGTGAAGGCGACGCACGAGCTCTCCAGGTGCTCGACGAGGCCTGCGCACTCATGGCGCGCGGGCTCGCGGCCTTCGTGATGGCGATCGACCCGGAACTCGTCATCGTCGGCGGCGAGATCATCCTGGCCGGTGACGCCGTCCTCGACGCGCTGCGGCGGCATCTCGCCAGGCGCGTGCTGGTGGCGCCCCCCATCGAACTGTCCCGCCTCGGCGACGACGCCGTCGCGCTGGGTGCCGTGCGCCTGGCCCTCACCGACGCCCAGCAGCGTCTGCTGGACCCGTACACGGCACCCAGCGTCAAATCACCGAGCTGACGTCGGCGACGTCATCACGCGGTCGACGAAATCGCCCGTGTCCTCGTCCTTCAGGATCATCCGCCGCTGCCCGTCCGGCAGCACCTCGGACTTCACGACCGTGAGGCCGTCGTGCTTCTCGGCCTCCCGGCTGATGCGCGGTGTCGTGCCGCCACGCCAGTCGATCTCGATCGGTTCCCACCGCTTCGACCGAGCCGACCGATAACACGCATCCATGATCGAGTTGACGACGTAGCCGTCATAGAACGTCTCACGCGGCGCCCGGCCCTCCTCCAGCGCGGACAGCATGTCCGTGAACATGTCGACATAGCCGAGTTCGACCACCTCGTCGCCGACGGGGAACAGCCAGCCGGAGTCCGTTTCCGCCTTCTCGGCGACGTACCCGCCGCTTCGCCCGGTGGTGAACATCTCGAAGCCCACCCGCGGGAAGTGATCGAGCCTGAGCGTCCCTTCGGTGCCGGAGACCTCGTCCCGCAGGTCCAAGCCGCCGCGGAAGGTCCAGCTGACCTCGAACTGACCAACCGCTCCGGACTCGAAGCGGATCAGCGCGATCGCGTTGTCCTCGTCCTCGATCGGGTGGACGAAGGTGTCCGTCCAGCACATGACCTCGACCGGGCGGTTGCCCTTCCCCATGAAGCTGCGGATGATCTCGATGCAGTGGCAGCCGAGGTCGATGATCGCGCCGCCGCCGGTGAGGCGGCCATCCCAGAACCAAGCCGAGTGCGGGCCGGGATGCGACTCCCGGGACCGCACCCACGTCACGTCCCCGACCGCGCCCGCGGCCACGCTGGACAGCGCCTTGAGCGTCTTCGGCGTGTAGCACAGGTCCTCGAGGTAGCCGGCGAAGATGCCCGCCTTCTCGACGAGGTCGAGCATCCGCTTGGCTTCCTCGCCGTTGCGTCCCAGCGGCTTGGTGCACAACACGGCCTTGCCGGCGTCGGCGCACAGTGCGATGGCCTCTTCGTGCAGGTGGTTCGGGAGGCCGACCACCACGACGTCGGTCTCCGGATGCCGGATCGCCGCCTCGAGGCTGGTCGTCGACTCAGGGATGTTCCAGTCGGCTGCGAACGCCTCAGCACGTTCGCCGGTGCGCGAGTAGACGACGCGGATTCTGTCCCGGCTGCGCTGCCCGTGCAGCGCCGCGGCGTAGAACCCGCCGATCAGTCCCGTTCCCAGCATGGTGATGGCGCGGTCGTTGCTCACGTGATCGTTCCCCTTCCCTAGAAGGCCGGTGGAGCGGCTGGTGATGACCAGGCGTTGGATCCGCGAGGTGCCGGGTCGGACACCGCCGGCACGTCTCGCACGAGCGGGAACGGCCGTCGGCGCCGAGCTGATCCGACATAGACAATCTTCTTTCAAAAACTCCGCCGAATCAATGCCGGCCGCCGAGGAAAGAGGTGCTCGGCGCACGTTCGCGAGCGATCAGGTCGCATCCACCGACCGCCGGTGATTCATCCTTACTCGCCGGTGATTCCCTCACGGGCATGGAGTGAGTCATTCATAACGATTTCGTGACGTTCACTACTGGGGCCGACTCCGGCCTGGGCGGAGGATGTGGACGCAACCAGTGCGTCGGAGGTGTCCAGGATGGAGGACCAGAATGAGGCGTTCTGTACGACCAGTGTCCTGTTCTGGGCCTCGGCCGACCGCCGGCGTAGCTGGTGCCTGACGACCCGGGATACCACGCCGGACCCGGCGACCGGCTCCGCTGGGCGGCGCGGCGACACTCGACACGGACCTCGGCCTATGCCGCCGGTTCCTGGTCTGACGATCGTGCCCGGTTCGATCACGGGAGTGTCCGGTGATCGACCAGTATGAGCTCTACTGCCTGGCTGACCAGGCCTTTTACGACGCGCCCGCCAACACGGACGCCGGTGGCCCGGACTTCACCATCGCGGCGCGGCCGGTCCCGGATGGCTGGGAACACCAGGCGACGGACGTCTGGTTGAACTACGCACCGCGTGAGCAGTCGCTCCCGTCGCAGGGCTGGAAGATCCACGTCTCGTCCGACCTGGAGGACGCCGACCGCGTACTGGACGCCGTTTGGGACTACTGCGTCCCCCGCGGACTGGCCTTCAAGTTCCTCCGCAGCCGACCGGTCATGGTGATGTTCAACTCCAAGTCCGCCTTTCGCGGATCGAGCGGCAAGCTCGTGACCATCTATCCGGCCGATGCCGACCAGTTGGAGCTCGTCCTGAAGGAGCTGGACGGCGCGCTGCGCGGCATCAACGGTCCTTACATTCTCAGCGACCTGCGGTACGGCGACGGCCCGCTCTTCGTCCGGTACGGGGCCTTCGCGGAACGTCATTGCGTGAACGCGAGCGGTGAGCGGGTTCTGGCGATCGAGGATGATCAGGGACGGCTCGTTCCCGACGTACGCGGGCCGGTCTTCGCCTGTCCGCCCTGGGTCGGCCTGCCCGAGTTCCTCGAGCCTCACCTGGAGGCCAGGAACGCCGTGACGGTCGCGGGCCTGCCCTACGACATCGAGAGCGTCGTGCAGTTCTCCAATGGCGGCGGCGTGTATCTCGGGCGGATCCGGAGCACCGGGGAGCGGGTGGTGCTGAAGGAGGGCCGTCCGCTCGCGGGGCTCGACGTCGCCGGCCGGGACGCGGTGGCCCGGGTGTCGCACGAGCGGGACATCCTGGGGCGCCTGTCCGGGCTGTCTGCCGTGCCCGCAGTGCGCGACTATTTCACCCTCGGCGGGCACCACTTCCTGGTCATGGAGTTCGTCGACGGCAACCCGCTGCAGCGTCTCGTCGTGGACCGGTATCCGCTCACGCATCCGGATCCGTCGTCGGAGACCGTGACCGCATACACGGAGTGGGCGCTCGGGATGCTCGCGCGAGTCGGCCAGGCGATGGATGCCGTCCACGAGCGCGGCGTGGTCTTCGGCGATCTGCATCCGGACAACATCCTGGTGGCCGGCGACGGCCGCCTCGTCCTCGTCGACTTCGAGGTGTCGTCCTTCGCCGAGTCAGGTGGCCGATCCGCGTTGGCGCACCCGGGATACGGCGCGCCGCCCGACCGGCACGGCATCGAGGTCGATCGGTATGCGCTGGCTTGCCTGTTCTTCGGGCTGTTCGCACCCCAGACGACGATCATGCTGCCTCTGCATCCGGCCAAGGCCGTCCACGTGGCTGAACTCGTGACGCAGATCTTCCCCGTGCCCGCCGCGACGGTGCAGGACGTGGTCCGGACGATCCTCGGACCGGCCGGCGACGCCGCCCCCACCACGATGCGTGCGTTGCCGATGCCCGGGGTCGCGAGCTGGGAGCACGTTCGGGCGTCGATGTGCCGGGCCATCGTCGCCAGCGCCACCCCTGAGCGCGAGGACCGGCTCTTCCCCGGCGACATCGCCCAGTTCGAGGCCGGCGGGGGCATCAACGTCGCACACGGGGCGGCTGGCGTGCTGTACGCGCTGGCTCGGACCGACGCCGGCAGGTTCCCGGAGTACGAGGACTGGCTGTGCGCTCGCGCCGCAGCGCCACCACGCGGAACGGGCGTCGGCTTCTACGACGGCCTGCACGGCGTGGCGCACGTGCTGGAGGATCTCGGGCACCGGCAGGACGCGCTCGACACGATGCAGTTGTGCCTGGCCGGCGACTGGCGGTCTCTGGAACTCGGCCTGTACTCCGGGCTCGCCGGGATCGGCCTCAACCTCCTGCACTTCAGCGAATGCACTGGTGAGCGAGAGTTCGTCACCGAGGCGGCCGCCGTGATCGACGCCGTCGCCGACCGCCTCGGCGGACCTGAGGACGTGCCCGACGTCAGCGGCGGCGACAACCCACGTGCCGGACTGATGTTCGGCTCGTCCGGGCCGGCCCTGCTGTTCATCCGCGCCTACGAGCGGACCGGTGACGCGGCGCTGCTCGACCTGGCTGCGACGGCGCTGCGGCAGGACCTGCGCCGGTGTGCCCAGGACGAGGACGGGACGATGCAGGTCACCCAAGGATGGCGAACGCTGCCCTACCTCGACGAGGGTTCGATGGGGATCGCGTTGGTCCTCGCCCGCTACCTGACGCACCGCCAGGACGAGGCGTTCGCGGGGGCGCTCGACGCCTTGCGGCGGGTGGCGCGGGCCGGCTACTTCGTGCAGCCGGGCCTGTTCACCGGGCGCGCCGGCATCATCGCCGGGGCCGGCATGCTGGGGCGCGCCGGCGCCGGGCCGGCCGAGCCGTCGGAGCTGTCCGAGCTGACCCGCTGGCTGAGCTGGCACGCGCTGCCCTATGACGGCGGGCTCGCGTTCCCCGGCGACCAGTTGCTACGTCTCTCGATGGACCTGGCCACCGGAACGGCCGGGGTCCTCCTGGCGCTCGGATCGGCGCTCCACGACCGGCCGGTGTTCCTGCCGTTCCTCGAGCCGGCCGGGCCGGTTGCGACCACGGCCACCTCATCCACCCCGCGCGAGGCCGAGCTGGCGCTCGCGGACGACGTCCGGGAGGAGGCGCACTCGACCACTACGCCGTCTTGACCCCACGAGCTATGGAAGGAGGTGTAGACGATGGTTCTCCTCGACCTTCAGGGAATGGAGGCTCCTGGCCGCAAGGGCGGTGGCGGCGGCAGCACGCTGACCGTACTGACCTGTGGCTCGGTCAAGCCGAGCAACCTCAGTGTCGCCTTGTGTCACTGAGCGATCCCGGGTCCTGGGCGACGGCCGAACCTCGCCCAGGACCCGTACGGCCGGAAGGGAGGGCCGGTGTCTTCGACGGATCGGATGCCCGTCGTCGTCTATCCGACGGCAGCGCGTCAGGCGATCGCCGACCGGCTTCACGGGCACGTCGTGCGCGATCCGTATCGGTGGCTGGAGGACGCGTCGAGCCCGCAGACGCGGGAATGGCAGGCCGCCCAGGACGATCTGTGGCGGCGTTTCCGTGCCTCGCTCCTCGGCCGGGAGCGGCTGCAGGCCCGCGTTGCCGAACTGTCGGACGTGGGAGTGATCACCGCCCCGATGTGGCGCGGAGACCGCCGCTTCGGCCTGCGGCAGACCGCCCAGCAGGAGCACCCGGTGCTCTACACCGCCGGGCCGGACGACCACGAGCGCGTCCTGGTGGATCCGATGACCATCGATCCGTCCGGTGCGACGACGCTCGATCACTGGCAGCCGGACCTCGACGGCCGGCTGTTGGCCTTCCAGCTGTCGCGGTACGGGAGCGAGTGGGCGCAGCTCTACGTCATGGACGTCGCGTCGCGCGACGTGGTCGACGGGCCGATCGACCGCTGCCGGTACTCCCCGGTGGCCTGGCTACCCGGCGGCACGGCCTTCTTCTATGTCCGTGCCGTCCCCGGGTCACCGGCCGGCGCCCGGCGCGTCTACCTCCACCGGCTCGGGACGCCGGCCGAGGACGACATCCCGATCCACGTTCCGGTCACCGAGCCGGACCGGGACGAGGGTTCCTCGTTCGGTCTCGGGATCAGTCCCGACGGTCGCTGGCTGGCGATCTCGGAATCCCGGGGCACCGCGAGCTCGAATGATGTCTGGCTCGCCGATCTCTCCGCGTCGACGTGGGCGGATCCGGCTCTGCGGGTCGTACATGAGGGCGTGGACGCCCGGACGGCGTTGGACGTCGGCACCGACGGGCGGATGTACGTCGTCACGACGCTCGGAGCGCCTCGCGGCCGGCTGTGCGTCGGTGACCCAGCACGCCCGGACCCCGAGTCCTGGCTCGACCTCGTTCCCGCCGATCCGGAGGCGGTGCTCAGCGATTTCGTCATTCTGGACGGTCCCGATCTCCAGCGGGCCGTCCTGCTCGTCGGCTGGACGCGGCATGCCCTGAGCGAGGTCAGCGTGCACGACCTCGCCACGGGCGAGCGGCTGGGCCAGGTGCCGCTTCCCGGACCCGGGTCGATCGGCCCACTGACAAGGCGCCTCACCGGCGCGCACGAGACCTGGTTCACCTATACCGACAGCGCCACCCCGGGAGCCGTGTTCCGGTACGACGCTCGCACCGGCGAGACCACGCCATGGGCCCGGTCGCCCGGTTCCGCAGTCGTTCCCGAAACGCTGGGCCGCCAGATCGTCTACGCCTCGGCGGACGGCACGCCGGTGCGCATGGTGGTCCTGGCCCGGCCCACCGGCGAGGCCGGTCCACGGCCGGCCATCCTCTATGGCTACGGCGGCTTCGGCGTGCCGATGACGCCGGCCTATTCGAGCTTCACCCTGGCCTGGGTCGAGTCGGGCGGCGTCTTCGCGATCGCCCACCTGAGGGGCGGCGGAGAGGAGGGCGAGCAGTGGCATCGCGCCGGCACACGTGAGCGCAAGCAGAACGCCGTCGACGACTTCGTCGCGGCGGCCGAGACGCTGATCTCGGAGGGCTGGACCAGCGCCGATCAGCTCGGTGTGTGCGGCGAGTCGAACGGCGGCCTCGTCGTCGGTGCGGCGCTGACGCAGCGACCGGAGCTGTTCGCCGCCGCGGTGTGCTCGGCTCCGGTGCTCGACATGGTGCGGTACGAGAACTTCGGTCTCGGTCCGGCGTGGCGAGCCGAGTACGGCAGCGCCGACGACCCGGACCAGCTCCGGTGGCTGCTCGGGTATTCGCCCTATCACCACGTCCGCGCGGGCGTCGACTATCCCGCCGTGCTGTTCACCGCCTTCGGCAACGACTCGCGAGTGGATCCTCTGCACGCCCGGAAGATGTGCGCGGCCCTGCAGTGGGCGACGGCGGGCTCGCGTCCGATCCTGATGCGCCTGGAGGACGAGGCCGGCCACGCGGACTCGGCCTCCACCCGAGGCGTCTCGCTCGCCGCGGACATCCTCGCCTTCGTCGCGGCCCAGACCGGGCTCGATCTCGCGGGAGGTGGCGGGGCATGACGCTGCGTGGCCAGCACGAGCGCTCCCGGCCGAGGGGACGAGGCATCACGTTCGGCGCTGTCGTCCGGCACGGTGGCCGCTGGCTTCCGCTGATCGGGATCGCGGCCCTGGCCGACAGCCTCGCCATGCTGGCGCTGCCGTTCGTGTTCGGCCGCACCGTGGACGCCATCGTCGGGGACGGGGACGTCAACCGCTGGCTGCTCGTGGCCATCGGGCTGATCGTGGTCGGAATCGTGTGCGATCTCGTCGACACGTTCGCCGACGCCGCCTGCATCGCAAGCACGACCGCCTGGCTGCGCCACCGCCTGATCCGGCACGTGCTCGCCATCGGCCCCGTGGGCACTCACCGGTTCACCACGGGAGACCTGGTCAGCCGAGTCTCCAGCAACGCCGTGGACGCTGCCCAAGCCGGTCCGAGCGCGGTGACGGTCGCAGCGGCGGCGCTGCCTCCGGTGGGCAGTCTGGTGCTGCTCGCCTACATCGATGTGTGGCTCGCTGTGGCCTTCGTGGGAGGGGTGGCGCTGGTGGCCCTCGTCCTGCTGGCCTTCGCCCGGCGGACCGCCGAGGCGGCCCTGGCATACCAGCAGGCGCAGGGCCGCATAGCCGCCCGGCTCACCGAGTCGCTGACCGGAATCCGCACCATTGCCGCGGCCGGAACCGTGGAGCGGGAGGACGAGCGCGTGCTCGAACCACTGCCCGAGCTCCACGACCATGGGATGCGGACCTGGAACGTGCTGGCCCGGTCGAGCGCGCAGGCCGCCGTCGTCGGGCCGATCGTGCTGGTGGCGGTTCTGGCGGCGGGAGGACTCCAACTGGTGGACGGCCGGATCACCCCGGGCGAGCTGTTCGCGGCCAGCCAGTATGCGGTGATGGGCGCCGGCCTGGGCTCGTTGACCAGCGTGTTCGCGGAGTTGGCACGGGCGCGAGCCGGCGTCCAACGCGCCGCCGAGGTGTTCGGCGTGCCACCGATCTGGTACGGGCGGCGCGAGCTTCCGCCCGGTCCGGGGCGGCTGGAGTTCCGCGGTGTCACCGTCCGCGATGACGACGCGGTGCTGCTCGACGGGGTCGACCTCGTCGTGCCAGGTGAGGCGGCGGTCGCCGTCGTCGGCCGGTCCGGTGCGGGCAAGTCCGTCCTCGCCGCGGTCGCGGCCCGGTTGCGCGACCCGGACGAGGGCCAGGTGCTGCTGGACGGGGTGCCTCTGCACGAGGTCGGCCACGACTCACTGCGGGCCGCGGTCGGCTGCGCCTTCGAGCGGCCGGAGCTACTCGGCGCGACCGCCGGTGATGCCATCGGGCTCGGGCTGGAGCGCGATCTGGTGGTGGCCGCCGCACGCGCCACCCACGCGTACGAGTTCGTCAGCCGGCTACCCGAGGGCTTCGACACCCCGCTGCACCAGGCCCCCATGTCCGGCGGTGAGCGACAGCGGATGGGCCTGGCCCGGGCGTGGCATGCTGGCCGGCTGCTCGTGCTCGACGACGCCACGTCCAGCCTCGACACCGTCACCGAGATGCAGATCAGCCGCACCCTCACCGGCGATTTGGGCAGGCGCACCCGCCTGATCGTCACCCACCGGGTCGCCACGGCCGCGCGGGCCGACCTGGTCGTGTGGCTGGAGGACGGGCGAGTGCGGGCCTGCGGTCCCCATGCGCGGCTGTGGGACGACCTGGCCTACCGGGAGGTCTTCGGATGAGGCGGGAACTGCGATTCGGCGTCGCGTCGCTGCGTCGCCGGCCGCTGCTCGAGCTCGCGGCGTGGTCGCTGCCTGATGCGGTGCCCACCGCGATCTACGGGCTGGCGATCGCTCGTGCCGTCGACGACGGCTTCCTGGCCGGTCGTCCGGGAGTGGGCCTGGCCTGGCTGGCCGTCCTCGTCGGGGCGGCCTGCGTCGGCGGCGTCGGGTCGCGTCAGGTGTTCCGCCGCCTCGGCGACCTGGTCGAGCCGTTCCGGGACGACCTCGTGCGCCGGGTGGTGGCGGCCGCGTTGCGGCAGGGCGTGGCAGGCCGTCCCGACGACGGCGCCGTCGCGCGGCTGACCCGCCAGGTGGAGATCGTCCGGGACACGTACGCCGGGCTCATCGTCGTGGCCCGCGACTTCGTGGTGAGGGTCGTCGGCGTCGTGGCCGGCCTGCTCGCCATCGCGCCGGTCATCGTCGTCCTCGTGCTGCCGCCGTTCCTGCTCGGGTTCGCCGTCGCCGTGCTGACGCTCGGCCTGGCCGCGGCTCGTGTGCGCGCGTCGGTGCGCGCGGACGAGCGTGCCGCCACCGCGGCAGGAGCGGTGGTCGCCGGCACCCGGGACGTGGTCGCGCGTGGCGCCGAGGGGTACGCGACTGCTTTGGTGGCTGGACCGATCGGCGAGCACGCGGCCGCGGAACGGGCACTGGCCCGGGTCGGAGCGCTGCGCACCCTCTGCTTCGCCCTCGGTGGCTGGCTACCGCTGGTGATCCTGCTGGCCGCCGGGCCGTGGCTGGTCGAGCGAGGGGTGAGCGCCGGAGCCCTCATGGGAGGGTTGACGTACGTTCTGGTCGGGCTGCACCCGGCGCTCGACACGGTCATGGGTGCTCTCAGTGGCAGCGGCCTGCGGTTCGTCGTGACCCTGGGCCGGATCCTCGACGCCACCACGATCCCCGCGGTTCGCCTGCCGCGCCTTACGGCGGCACCCAGCGGGCACATCGTCGCCGTCGATGCGGCGACCTTCGCCTACGGACCCCACGCCGAACCCGTGGTACGGGACCTCGATCTCGTCGTCGACGACGGTGACCACCTGGCCATCGTCGGCCCGAGCGGGATCGGGAAGTCCACGCTCGCGGCGCTGATGTGCGGGCTGCTCCGGCCGGACGAGGGGCGAGTGCTGCTGGGTGGTGCGCCCGCCGCCGACCTGCCGGCACAGCGGCTGGCGGCCACCCGGGTTCTGATCCCCCAGGAGGCCTACGTTTTCGAGGGGACGGTCCGCGACAACCTCGCGTACCTGCGGCCCGGCGCCACGGCCGCCGAGATCCGTGCCGCGGTCGAGGTCGTCGGTGCCGAGGCGCTCCTGGGCCGGCTCGGGGGACTCACCGCACTCGTGCGCCCGAACCAGCTCTCCGCGGGCGAACGCCAGCTGCTCGCACTCGTGCGCGCCTACCTGTCGCCGGCGCCGCTGGCGGTCCTCGATGAGGCCACCTGTCACCTGGATCCGGTGGCAGAGCGGCTGGCCGAGGCGGCCTTCGCCCGTCGTGCCGGCACCCTGATCGTCATCGCCCACCGGATCAGCTCGGCCCTGCATGCCCGGCGCATCCTCGTGCTCGACGGCGCGTCCGCGACGGTCGGACAACACGAGGAGCTGCAACTCGCGTCACCGCTGTACCGGGACCTCCTGGGGCATTGGAGCGCCACCGCAGCGGAAGGCGCCGGTCAGATCCAGCCGGCGTCCTGAGCGATGCGGATCGCTTCGATGCGGGTGCGCGCCCCGGTCTTGACGAGGATGTGCGACAGGTAGTTGCGGACCGTGCCGGGGCTCAGGAACAGCGTCGCGGCGATCTCCTGGGGCGGCGCGCCGGTCATGGCCAGTCGCAGGACATCGCGCTCCCGGTTGGTCAGCGGACTGGCGTCCGCGGTGAGGGCGGCCACGGCCAACTCGGCGTCCATCACGGCTTCTCCGCGCACCAGGTGCCGTATGGCATCGACCAGGTTGGCCAGCGACGCGTCGGTGGCGATGAGTCCCACCCGAGGTGCCAGCCGGGCGAGCGACAGGCTGTCGATCCCGGACGAGTATCGATCCAGCAGCATCAGGATGCCGAGCCTGGGCAACTTCTGGCACAGCACGCGCACGTCGACCGTGCCGGGCAGCAGAGCGTCGAGCACGGCGACCTGGGCTTGCCGGCGCAGGGCGGCGGGGAGCACGTCGTCCACCCGGGCCAGCTCGTCCACGACTTCCAGATCGGGTTCGCGGGCGAGGACGGAACTCAGTGCCTCACGCACCAGCGCACCTCGGTAACCGAGCAGCACCCGAATAGCCACGCCGTTCGCCCCCTCGCGACGGCCGCCCTGCGGAAGACGTGCCAATCAGTCAAGTCTGATTGAATCGATCCCCCGGTCACACTAGCGGTAATAATGTGATCGGGCCATCAGGTTGCCGATGCCGGTGAACCGTCCGTGGGCAGCGGCGACGAAGGGGCACAGCGGAACCTAGAACGAGGTGCCGGTGCCGATCGGGCAGGACACACCAGTGCCGGCGAGACCGCAGTAACCGTTCGGGTTCTTGGCGTCGCTCAGGTACTGCTGGTGGTAGTCCTCGGCGTAGTAGAACTGCCGCAGGGGCTCGATCTCGGTGGTGATGTCGCCATGGCCGGCGGTCCGCAGCTTGGCGGTGTAGGTGTCCCGGGACGCCGCGGCGGCCTCGAGCTGCGCCGGCGTCGTCGTGTACACCGCAGAGCGGTACTGCGAGCCGATGTCGTTGCCCTGGCGCAGCCCCTGGGTGGGGTCGTGCTCCTCCCAGAACGCCTTGAGCAGGCCGGCGAAGCTGATCACGGCCGGGTCGAAGACCACCCGCACCACCTCGGCATGCCCGGTGCGGCCGGTGCACACCTCTTCGTACGTGGGGTTCGGGGTGAACCCGCCGGCGTAGCCGACAGCCGTCGTCCACACGCCGGGCAACCGCCAGAAGATCCGCTCGGCGCCCCAGAAGCAGCCCATCCCGAAGACGGCCTCCTGGTGCCCCGCGGGCGGCTCGCCCTCGATCGGGGTACCCAGGACGGTGTGCGTCCCGCTCAGCCCGAACGGCCGCGTCTCCCGGCCGGGCAGTGCCTCCTCGGGCGTGACCATCTTCGTCTTGACCAAGCGATCGAACAGCGACATGGCGCACCTCCGTCTGCGTCAACACCGAGCCGCCGTCCTCCCTTCCCGTTGATCATCAAGACTTGACCCGACCAGGACCGGGCCAAGTCTTGATGATCATGGGGAAGGGCTACGCGAACGCGTCGACCATGGGTTCGCTGTGCCCGCTGCCCGCCGTCACCGTCGCGAACGCCTGGGCCAACTGCTCGGTTGCCCGCTCCAGGACCTCGGCGGGGTAGGTGTAGGGCAGTCGGAGGCGCTGTTCGAAGGCGCCCTCGACGCCGAAACGCGGCCCGGCGGCCAGCCGGATGCCGTGGTGCTCGGCGGCCGCGACCAGCCGGCTCGACACCGGCTGGCCCATGTCGCACCAGAGCACCAGGCCGCCGTCGGGCAGCCGGACCCGCCACCCCGGCAGCCGCCGCGCCAGGGCGCCGGCCAGCGCGTCGCGGCGGGAGCGCAGCTCGGTCAGACGGCCGGGAAGCAGCTCGTCGAGCGAGGCGAGCAGCGCCGTCGTCGCGAGCTGTTCCACCACGGCCGAGGAGATGTCGACGCTCGCCCGTACCGCGGCCAGCCGGCGGATCAGGGACGGCTCCGCCCGTAGCCAGCCGACTCGCAGCCCACCCCACAGCGTCTTGCTCACGCTGCCGATGGTGACGCTGAGGTCCGCCGGCAGGTACGTCGCCAGCGGCGGCGGGGGCGGACCGGCCAGGGTGAGTTCCACGAGCGACTCGTCGACGACGGTGAGTGTGCGGCTGCGTCCCAGGCTGGTCGCCAGCCCGCGCCGCTCGTCGTCGGAGGCCAGCAGCCCGGTCGGGTTGTGGAAGTCGGGGACGAGGTAGGCCAGCCGGGGCGCGGTCTGGCGGACGGCGGCGGCGACGGCGTCGACCTCCCAGCCGCCGGCGGTCAGCGGGACCGGCACGGCTCGGGCGCCCTGCCGGCGGATCGCGTCCAGGGCGTTGGGGTAGGTCGGCTGCTCGACCAACACGCGATCGTTGGGCGCCGTCACCAGCGACAGCACCAGTGAGAACGCGTGCTGCGCCCCAGACGTGACGAGGATCTGGCCGGCGGTGGTGGGCAGCCCGCGGGCCGTGTAGCGGGCCGCAATGGCCGCGCGCAGGTCCGGCAGTCCGTACAGGTCGTAGCCGCAGGTGGGCAGGTGCCGCGGGAGCTGCTCCAAAGCGGCGTCGTAGGCCTGCCGGAGCGCGTGGGCGGGTGCCTCGGGTGCGGCGTGCGCCAGGTCGAGCAGGTCCGAGCCCTCCGGTCCGAACGGTGCCCAACTGCCGCCGGTGGCCGATCCGATGGACCGCGACGGTGGCAGTGCCGCCCGGGTGCCCGAGCCCTGCCGGCTGACGGCGTATCCCCCTGCGCGTAGCGCGTCGTACGCGGCCGTGACGGTGGTGCGGCTGACCCCGAGTGCGGCGGCCAGATCGCGTTCGCCGGGCAGCCGGGCGTCGAGAGGGACCCGGCCGTCGAGGATGAGCAGCCGGATCGCTCCCGCGACCCGGGTATAGGCCGGCCCGCCCTCGCCCGGCGTCGTTCGAGACCAGTCGCCCAGCTGCCGGGCCAATTGGGTTCCGCTGAGACTCCGCACCAGGCCACTGTTGCACAAGTGGCTATGGATTCGAAGGCCAGAATCCAGGATGATGGTGCGCCGTGATGGTTCGACGCCTTTTCCAGCTCTATGCCGGCCTGGTCCTGTACGGCTTCAGCATGGCGCTCCTCGTCGAGGCCGGGCTCGGCCTGGACCCCTGGGACGTCCTGCATCAGGGGGTGGCCGAGCGCACGTCGTTGACCATCGGGATGGTCACCATCGCCGTCGGCGCGCTCGTGCTGCTGGCCTGGATTCCGCTGCGGCAGCGTCCCGGCCTCGGCACCATCAGCAACGTCATCGTGATCGGCCTGGCCGTCGACGCAGCCATCTGGGCGTTGCCGTCGCCGGACGTGCTCGCGGTCCGGATCGCGTTCCTGGCCGGCGGCGTGACGCTCAACGCCGTCGCCACGGCCGCGTACATCGGGGCGCGGCTCGGGCCGGGCCCGCGCGACGGGTTGATGACCGGCCTGGTCGCCCGCACCGGCCGGTCCGTCCGGGTGGTCCGGACCAGCATCGAGGTCACCGTACTGGCCACCGGCTGGCTGCTCGGCGGCACCGTCGGCGTCGGGACCGTGGTGTATGCGCTCGCGATCGGCCCGCTGGTGCACATCCTGTTGCCGCGGTTCGAGGTGCGTGCGCCGGTTCCCGTCGCCCCGGTGCCGCCCGCGACGTAGAGTCGCATCTCGTGCACGGATTCGAGACGCGAGCCATCCACGCCGGGCAGGACCCCGACCCCCGTACCGGGGCCGTCATCCCGCCCATCTACGCCACCAGCACGTACGCCCAGGACGGCGTCGGCGGACTGCGGGAGGGGTACGAGTACAGCCGTACCGCCAATCCCACGCGGAGCGCGCTGGAGGAGTGCGTGGCCGCGCTCGAAGGCGGTACCCGGGGCCTGGCGTTCGCCAGCGGCATGGCGGCCGAGGACACCCTGCTGCGTGCCGTGCTGCGGCCCGGCGACCACATCGTCATTCCCGACGACGCCTACGGTGGCACCTTCCGCCTCGTCAGCAAGGTGGCCGAACGTTGGGGCGTGGACTGGACGCCGGCCCCCGTCACCGATGTCGCCGCGGTGCGAGCCGCGGTCCGTCCGGAGACGAAGGTCATCTGGGTCGAGACGCCCACCAACCCGCTGCTGAGCGTCGCGGACATCGCCGGCATCTCGGCGGTCGCCCGCGACGCAGGCGCGCTGCTCGTCGTCGACAACACCTTCGCCACGCCGTACCTGCAGCAGCCGCTCGCGCTCGGCGCCGACGTCGTCGTCCACTCCACCACCAAGTACTGCGGCGGCCACTCCGACGTCGTCGGCGGCGTGCTCGTGGTGGCCGACGACGGGCTCGGTGACGAGCTGGCGTACCACCAGAACGCGATGGGCGCCATCGCCGGGCCGTTCGACGCCTGGCTGGTGTTGCGCGGGCTCAAGACGCTGGCCGTGCGCATGGACCGGCACTGCGACAACGCCGAGCGCGTCGTCCAGCTCCTCCAGCAGCACCCTGGGGTGTCGCACGTGCTCTACCCCGGGCTGGCCGGCCACCCCGGCCACGACGTCGCGGTCAAGCAGATGAACCGGTTCGGCGGCATGGTGTCGTTCCGGATGGCCGCCGGCGAGCAGGCCGCGGTCGACGTCTGCAACCGGACCCGCCTGTTCACGCTGGGGGAGTCCCTCGGCGGCATCGAGTCGCTCATCGAGCACCCCGGCCGCATGACCCACGCCAGCGCCGCCGGCAGCGCGCTGGAGGTCCCGGCCGACCTGGTGCGGCTGTCGGTCGGCATCGAGACCGTCGACGACATCCTCGCCGACCTGCGTCAGGCCCTGGGCTGACCCCCTTGATCATGTTCTCTCGCGGTCACTGACGGACCGCGAGAGAACATGATCAAGGGATACGGGTGCTGGTCAGGCCGCCCAGTCGCGCAGGGCCGGCAGCACCTCGGCGCCCACCTTCTGGATGGTGTCGGCCGGGTCGGCGCTGGCCACCTGGATGGCCACGTAGTCGGCGCCGACGTCGTGCACGAGCGGACGGTAGGCCTCGGCCAGCTGCTCCAGGTCGCGGACGATCGTGTACTTGCTCAAGATCTCCTGCCGGTCCATCTCGTCGGCGCGTTCGCGCAGCACCGCGGGATCGGCCACCTCGAGCCGCCCGGGAGCCCGCAGCCCCCGCATCGAGGCCAGCGCCTCCCAGGCTTCGTCGTCGGAGCCTGCCAGCACGACCCAGCGGGTGGCCATCACCGTGGTGTCGGCGCCACGGGCGGCCGCGGCATCCCGATACGGCCCGATGACGTTCGCCACCGTCTCGGCCGGGTCCTTCACGCTGGTGATGAGGCCCTCGGCATGCTCGCCGGCGAACGTCGCGGACTTCGGGCCGCCGGCGGCCATCCACACCGGGACCCGCCCCACCGGCGGGCTGTAGAGCTTGGCGGTACGGGCCGTGTAGTACTCGCCGTCGACGTCGAGCTTCTCGCCGGCCAGCAGGCCGTGGATGATGGTCAGCGCCTCGCGCATGCGGGCGATGCGCTCGGCATAGCCGGGGAACTCGTAACCGAGCGGCGCCTCGTTGATGGCCTCGCCGGTGCCGACGCCCAGGACGAACCGGCCGCCCGACAACCGGTCGACCGTGGCGGCGGCCTGCGCGATCAGACCCGGGTGGTAGCGGTACAGCGGGGCGGTCACGCTGGTGGCGAGCTCCACGCGTGACGTGGCCTGCGCGACGGCGCCGAACCACGTCCAGACGAAGCTGGACGCGGAGACGTCGTCGACCCAGGGATGGAAGTGATCGGCGCCGGTGACGACGTCGAAGCCGGACTGCTCGGCGAGGACGGCGTGTTCGAGGAGTACCTCGGGCTGATAGGACTCATGACTGCACAACCAGGCAAGCTTCACGCTGGCAACTCTACGAGCACGGCGCGGCCCGGGCACGGGCACTGCGCCACGGGTGACAGGATCGGGGCATGAGTACCGTCTCGATGGCTGACGTCGAAGCCGCTCGCGAACTGCTGCGCGACGTCGTGCGGCCCACACCGCTGGAGGACTCCCGGTGGCTGGCCGGGCGCGTCGGCGGACCGGTGCACTTGAAATGCGAGAACCTGCAGCGCGCCGGCTCGTTCAAGATCCGCGGCGCCTACGTGCGCATCGCCAGGCTGTCCGCCGGGGAGCGGGCCAACGGCGTCGTCGCCGCCAGCGCCGGAAACCACGCGCAAGGGGTCGCGCTCGCGGCCAGCATGCTCGACACCAAGGCCACCGTCTTCATGCCGGAAGGCGCGGCCATCGTGAAGGAGAAGGCCACCCGCGCGTACGGCGCGGACGTGCGCTTCGCCGGAGCCAGCATCGACGACGCGCTCCTGGCCGCCCGCGCGTTCGCAGCCGAGACCGGCGCGGTACTCATCCACCCCTTCGACCATCCCGACATCGTCGCCGGCCAGGCCACCGTCGGCATGGAGATCCTGGAGCAGTGCCCGGACGTACGCACCATCGTGGTGGGCACCGGCGGGGGCGGGCTCACCGCCGGCATCGCGCTGGCGGTGCAGCACCTGAAGCCGGGGATCCGGGTGGTGGGCGTGCAGGCCGAGGGCGCCGCCGCTTACCCCAGCTCGCTCGCGGCCGGCCAGCCGCTGCCGCTGGAGCGGATGAGAACCATGGCCGACGGCATCGCGGTGGGCTGCCCGGGCGACGTGCCGTTCGGCATGATCCAGGAGTTCGTCGACTCCATCGTCACCGTGTCGGAGGAGTCGCTCTCCCGGGCGCTGGTGCTGCTGCTGGAACGGGCCAAACTGGTGGTCGAACCGGCCGGAGCGGCAGCCGTGGCCGCGCTGCTCGACGATCCGCGGGCCTACGAGGCGCCGGTGGTGGCGGTGCTCTCCGGCGGCAACATCGACCCGCTGTTGCTGCTTCGGGTCATCCGGCACGGCATGGCCTCGGCGGGACGGTACCTGTCGCTGCGGGTCCGGGTTCCCGACGCGCCGGGCGGGCTGGCACGGCTGCTCTCGGAGCTTGCCGCCGTCGACGCCAACGTCCTGGACGTGGTGCACGAACGCACCGGCTCGAGCCTGTCGATAGAGGAGGTCGAGATCGCCCTGCAGCTGGAGACCCGAGGCCCCGAACACTGCGACCGGGTGCTGGCCAAGCTGCACGAGTCGGGGTACTCGGTTGACATTCCTGGTGCCTGAGTTTCGGATATGGCAATCGGACTTGACGATTTAGTAGTTCGCGCTCCACTATGTGGAGCATGAACACCCTCAGCGTGCGTGAGATCCTCGAGCAGGTGGCCGACGGCAGGCTCGATCCCACTCGGGCGGCCGTCCTGCTCGATCAGGCCGACGGCGCCGCCGAAGCTCCGCTCGGCACTCTTGGCGACGACGACGCCCGCGGCGGCTCCGCGGCGGGCGGCGGGGGCGCAGGGGCCGGCGGGGGCGCGCGCGCCGGCGCGGGCCGGGACGTCGCTCCGCCCACCATCGAGCGCATCCAGGTCCGGGCCACCTCCCGGCGCCTCGTCGTCACCGGTGACCCGAGCGTCTCCACCGTCGCCGTCGACGGTCAGCACACGGTCCGTCGCGACGGCACCACCCTGCACATCACCGGTGAGACCGAGCTGGTGCCCACCGAGGGTGCGTTCACGCTGCTGGCCGGTGGCCGCTGGCGTGACGTCGCGGCGCGGTTCCAGAACGCCGGCCAGATGCTCGATCTACGGGTCCGGGTGAACCCGGAGCTCGCGGTCACCGCGGAAGCCATCGCCGGGTCGCTCCAGGTCAGTGGCGTTCCGGTGCTCGAACACATTCGGGTTACGGCCGGGTCGCTGCGGGTGCGCGACCTGGAGAGTTCGGTCGACCTGCTGGTCCAGGCAGGTTCGGCGCAGGTCGAGACCCGCCAGCTGGCCGGTCACTCCCGGATGCGATGCGAATCCGGGTCTCTGCAGCTCACCCTGCTGGAAGGCTCGGACGTGCGGGTTCGCTCGGACGTGCAGCTCGGCCGGCTGCGCACCGTGCCCGACCGCGTAGGGCGCGACCGTGACCGCGACGTCGTCATCGGCACCGGCGCCGCCGAGATCGACGCCGAGGTCGTCATGGGCGACGTCACCATCATTCTGCCGGGGGGTGCTGGCCGATGACGCACGGAACCCCGCACGCACATCATCAGGCGCCTGCCGACTGCCCGGTCTGCGGCGTGGAGCTGCATGTCACCAGGCTGGGTTGCGACTCCTGCGGCACGGAGCTGTCCGGACGCTTCGCGTCGTGCCCGTACTGCGCGCTCGGAGCGCAGGACCGGAAAATCCTGAGCACGTTCCTGGTCTCTCGGGGCAATATGAAGGACCTGGCACGGGAGCTGGGGGTGAGTTACCCGACCGCCAGGCAGCGGTTCGCCGAACTGCTCGAGCGACTCGGATTGGAGGAGGCGGCGGGGTCGGGCGTGCGTCCGGACCACGCCGTGGACCGAGAAGCCGTGTTGCGCCGGTTGGCCGCCGGTGAGCTGGATCTCGATGAAGCGACCACGCTCTTGAGCTGACGGCGAACGCCGTAAATCAGGATTGACTTATATAAGTGTAGGCGGGCATTCTGGCGGATGCCGAGGGCCTGCCCGGGGTGGGGTGCGCGCCGGCCGACCTTGTCGGAGCCGCCTGCCACCATGCCCACACCAACTCACGAGAGGACACCACCGTGAACGCCATCACCGCCGAGGGTCTGGTCAAGACCTTCGGCTCCGGGGAGAAGGCCGTCAAGGCCGTCGGGGGAGTCGACCTGGTCGTGCCCGAAGGCACCGTGGTCGGCCTGCTCGGCCCGAACGGCGCAGGCAAGACCACAACGGTCCGGATGCTCACCACGCTGCTCGCTCCCGACGCTGGTAGAGCGATCGTCGCAGGTCACGACGTCGTCAAGGAGCCGCAGGCGGTCCGGTCCAAAATCGGCCTCTCCGGGCAGTACGCGGCCGTCGACGAGACCCTCACCGGCCGCGAGAACCTCTGGCTCTTCGGCCGCCTGTACCAGCTGTCCCGCAAGCAGGCGTCCCAGCGGGCCGAGGAGCTGCTCGAGCAGTTCAACCTCACCGACGCCGCGGACCGGACGCTCAAGACCTACTCCGGCGGAATGCGCCGGCGCCTCGACCTCGCCGGCAGTCTGATCGTGCACCCGAAGATCCTCTTCCTGGATGAGCCGACCACCGGGCTGGACCCGGCCAGCCGCCTCGACCTGTGGGATGTCATCCGCGAGCGGGTCGCCGAGGGCGCGACCATCCTGCTGACCACCCAGTACCTCGAGGAAGCCGACGCGCTGGCCGACAACATCGTGGTCATCGACCACGGCCGCGTCATCGCCCAGGGCACGGCCGACCAGCTCAAGGCTCAGATCGGCGGCGAGCGCATCGAGGTCGTGGTCAGCGACGCCCATGCGCTCGACACCGCCGAGCAGGTGCTCAACCTCGGCAGCGGCGGGCAGTGCGTGCGCGACGACCACACCCGCAGGCTCACCGTTCCCACCCACACCGGCTCGAAGGGCCTGATCCAGGTCATCCGAGAGCTCGACGAGGCCGGTGTGTCCATCGACGACATCGCACTGCGCCGCCCCACGCTCGACGACGTCTTCGTCAAGCTCACCGGGCGGCACGCCGAAGAACAGCAGCCGGCCGGCGAGCCGGCGGGGAGGGCATCGTGACCACCACCGACCTCATGCCGAGCAGTAGCCGGGTGGGTCTCAGCCAGGCGTTCACCGACGCCATGACCATCACGTGGCGGAACATCCGTGGCGGCTGGCGGGTGCCGGACAACCAGATCTACATGTTCATCCAGCCGATCATGTTCGTGCTGCTGTTCGCCTACGTGTTCGGCGGCGCGATCCAGGCGCCCGGTGTCGACTACACCGAGTATCTGATGGCCGGCATCTTCGTGCAGACCATGGCGTTCGCGTGTGCGCCGGCCAGCGTCGGTCTGGCCGACGACATGCAGAAGGGCCTCATCGACCGGTTCCGCTCACTGCCGATGGCCCGCTCCGCGGTCATCTCCGGCCGCGTCGTGGCCGACCTGGCGAACCAGTTCATCGTGCTGGTCATCATGATCATCTGCGGGTTCATCGTCGGCTGGACGTTCCACAACGGTATCGCCCAGTTCATCGCGGCCGTCGGGCTGATGATGCTGTTCGCGTTCGCGATGCTCTGGGTCGGCGCCTTGATCGGTCTGTCGGTCGGCAACCCGCAGGTGGCCGCGTCCGCCGGGCTGATCTGGCTGTTCCCCGTCGTGTTCATGTCCAACGCGTTCGTGCCGCCGTCGACCATGCCGTCCGTGGTTCAGGCCATCGCCGAGTGGAACCCCGTCAGCGCCATGGTGGCCGGTGCGCGTGACCTGTTCGGCAACCAGGGCATCATCGATTCCGACGCTTGGCCGATGCAGAACCCCGTCTTGGCTGCGGTGCTGTGGTGCCTGCTGATCATCGCCGTCTTCGCACCCCTGGCGATCCGCAAGTACAAAGCGGCCGCCAGCAAGTAATACCTGTGATCGACAGGGCGCTGCTACCGCCAGTGGGGTAGCAGCGCCCTGTCGATCAATGGGGCTGGGGGTCAGGCGCCGTACGGCTTGGCGCTGACCACCTCGACGGTGATGGTGTTGCCGTTGGGCGCCTGGTAGGACGCCTTCTCGCCGACCTTCTTGCCGCTGATGGCAGCGCCGAGCGGCGACTTCAGCGAGTAGACGTCGATGTCGACGGAGTCGTCCAGGGACGCGAGCTCGCGCGAGCCGAGCAGGAAGCGCTCGACCTCGTCGTCGCCCTGGAAGCGGATCTCGATGATCATGCCGGGCTCGACGACGCCGTCGTCAGGCGGGTCGCCGACCTGGGCGCGCTGCAGGAGCTGCTGCAGCTGGTGGATGCGGGCCTCCTGCTTGCCCTGCTCCTCCTTGGCAGCGTGATACCCGCCGTTCTCCGACAGGTCGCCCTCGGCTCGCGCCTCCTCGATCCGCCTCGCGATCTCGAGGCGGGCCGGGCCCATCAGGTGCTCCAGCTCCTCCTTGAGGCGGTCGTAGGCATCCTGGGTGAGCCAGGCGACGTTATCGCTAGTAGCGGTCACGGCAACTGCTCCTCGGGTATCTATCGGGTTCGATGTGCACGACTCATGGGTGTGCTCCACCGCCGGGCCAGCCGCCCGGAGAATGGTGACGGGGAATCCACAAGGATACAAGATTTGCGGTGACGCGACGATTATCCCAGGTCAGCAGGGCTAGTCGGCCGGCCGGCAACCGGTCAGCTCGGGAGCGATGCCGTCGCCCTGGAGCGGAATTTCGGCGTCGACCCGCAGGTGTTCCTCGGGCCCTGCCGGGACCTCCAGCTCCAACTGCCCGACGACGATCTGCCGCAGGTCGACGGCCACCAGGTCGCAGGTGACAGCGAGGCCGGCGTCACGGCGGATCTCGACCGTCACCGGCAGCACGTCACCGCGCGGAGGGTCCCAGGAATGCACGCTGGCGTCCAGCGGGGCGGTCACGGTGCGGACGATGAACCACGTGGCCACCGCCACCAGCACCAGGAACGCCGCGGAGACGGCGATGAGCAGGCCACGCCCGGGCTTATCGCGCCCTGGACCGCTACGCCCGTAGCGCTCGGCCATGAGTTCGGGCGACTCGGTCCGGTGGTCGGCCATCAGGATGCGTCCCAGGGGCTGGCGGATGGGTTGTCGGTGTGGTGCGGCACCATTATCCCGTGGACGGTTCCGTGGGGCCACCGTGGCCCGGACATGGCCGTGTACAGGAGTCGAGGCGAACAATGGGGTCCTGGTGAACGAGCCGCTGCGGCTGATGCACGTACATGCTCATCCCGACGACGAGTCCAGCAAGGGCGCAGCGTCCACGGCTCGGTACGTCGCGGAGGGCGTCGACGTCCTGGTGGTCACCTGCACCGGGGGCGAGCGCGGCTCCATCCTCAACCCGAAGATGGACCGTCCCGACGTGCTCGAGAACATGTCCTCGATCCGCCGGCAGGAGATGGACGCCGCACGCAGCATCCTCGGCGTCCGGCAGGAGTGGCTCGGCTTCGTCGACTCCGGCCTTCCCGAAGGCGATCCCCTCCCGCCGCTCCCAGAGGGCAGCTTCGGGCTGATGCCGGTCGAGAAGGCCGCGGAACCGCTGGTCGAGGTCATGCGGCGGTTCCGGCCGCACGTCGTCACCACGTACGACGAGAACGGCGGCTACCCGCACCCCGACCACATCATGTGTCACAAGATCACCGTGGCCGCGTTCGACGCCGCGGGCGACGCCGGACAGTACCCGGGCACCGGTGAGGCGTGGCAGCCGCGCAAGCTCTATTACCACCACGCGTTCAGCCGTGGCCGCATGCTCGCGCTCCACGAGGAGATGCAGCGGCGTGGGCTGCCGTCGCCGTACGCCGAGCGGCTCGAGGACTGGACCGACACCGCCTGGGACGACCGCGTGACCACCAGGGTCCAGTGCGCCCAGTACTTCCCGGTCCGCGACCGCGCGCTGCTGGCCCACGCCACCCAGATCGACCCGGACGGGCCGTGGTTCGCCGTCCCGCTCGAGGTGCACCAGGCCGCCTGGCCGACGGAAGACTACGAGCTGGTCACGTCGCACGTCCCCACGGAGCTGCCCGAGGACGACCTCTTCGCGGGCCTGCGCTGACCGGCGGCGACGAACGGTGCGATAATGAAGGAACAGGCGTGACGACGAGGAGATGGGCGCCGTGCATCTGATTGCGGCTGCCGCTGAGGCCGAGACCACCGGCGTGGGCCCTGGGCTGATCGGGTTCCTGGTCATCATGTTCCTGCTGGTGGCGTTGCTGGTGCTCTACCGCAGCCTGCGCAAGCAGATCCGCAGGGTCGACTTCGACGCCGAGGGCCGCTCCGACGCCGAACGGATGCGTGGGCACCACGAGACATCGGACTGACCCAGACGTGACGGCGGCGCCGAGGTCCGGACGGGCCGCTGCGGCCCGTGAGCTCAGTCCGGCGCGCGTCGGTGCCGGTAGCGGCGCGGTCGAGACCCTGGTCGCGATGCGCCGGGCGCGCGATCACATCGACCGCTGCTACGCCGACCCCATCGACCTGGCCGGCATCGCCGCCGCGGCCGGGTATTCCCGCTTCCACCTGGTCCGCGCGTTCCGGGCCGCGTACGGTGAGACGCCCGGCCGCTACCTCACCCGTCGGCGGGTCGAGCGGGCGCAGGAGCTGCTGCGGGTCGCCGACCTCAGTGTCACGGAGATCTGCCATCTGGTCGGCTTCTCCAGCCTGGGCTCGTTCAGCAGCCTCTTCACCGAGCTGGTCGGGGTGCCGCCGTCGCAGTTCCAACGCGCGGCGCACGCTTCCGGCCCGCCGCTCATCCCCGGCTGTTACATCCTGATGTGCGCCGGCCCGCGCCCGGCAGCGAAGACAGCAACGACGGAGAAGCTCGACCCGCCCGGCGGGCCCTAACGTCGATGGCACACGATGCCGAATCGACAGGAGTACTGCCGTGATCACCAAGTTGGGTGTCGCCAGCGTCTACGTGAACGACTACGACGAAGCACTGGCGTTCTTCATCGACAAGCTGGGCTTCCAGCTGCGTTCCGACGTGCGCATGGAGAACGGTTACCGGTGGCTGACGGTCGGCCCGTCGGCGAGCCCCGAGTTCCAGCTCGCGCTGAGCGTCCCGGGTCCGCCGATGCACGACGAGGAGACGGCGGCGACGCTGCGGGCGCTGATGGCCAAAGGCACGTTGAGCGGGGGCGCGTGGAACACCGACGACTGCCGCCGGACCTTCGACGAGTATTCGGCGCGCGGAGTGGAGTTCATCCAGGAGCCGGTCGACCGGCCGTACGGCGTCGAGGCGGTCTTCCGCGACAACTCCGGTAACTGGTACAGCCTCAACGAGCTCAACGACAAGGCACTCGACCAGAAGGCCATGTCCGAGGCGTTCGAGTCTGGCGCGCCCTGACTTCAGCCCGGGTCCGGGCGGGCCGGACCTCCCTTGACGCTCCTTGATCACAGTGTTAAGCCTGGGCGGGCTTGCGCCATGAGGCTCGGCCTCGCACAGGGGGCGTTGGCTTTCGGGGGGAACAGGGGGAAGGTCATGGTGCGTTTTCCGCATGCGCGGGCCGCTGCAGCAGTCGCGACCGGGGTGGTCGTTGCCAGCGGCATGCTGGCTGGAGCAGCATCGGCCGCGAACGCCGCATCCGCTTCGGGTGGCGGGTGGCGCGAGCCGACGCCGGTCGTCGAGTTGGACGGACCACGCGGCGTCGCCGTCGATCACGCCGGCCGCATCGTCGTCAGCGAGGCCGACGGCACCATCAGCCGCGTCATCGATCGCGGCCGCAATCCCAAGGTGCACGAGCTCGGGTCGGTACCGGCTGGGTTCATCGCCCCAGCCGTGGCCGTCGCCCGGGGCAATCGGGTGTTCGCCTTGACGACCGCGGGCGAGCCGGGCACCGGGGCCGCCACGCTCTACCAGGTGCGGCCGGGCCGCGCTGCGAAGGCGATCGCCGACATCGCCGCCTATCAGCAGACGGATCCGGACCCGTACGACCTCGAGGACAACCCGACGGAGTCCAACCCGTTCGGCGTCGCGGCGCTGAAGGACGGGAGCGTGCTCGTGGCCGACGCGGCCGGTAACGACCTGCTGCGTGTCCACCCGAACGGCGACGTCGTCACGGTCGCCCGGTTCAAGCCACGGGTGGTCGAAGTTCCGGAGGAACTGCCCGACGAGTTCGACGGCGAGCCGCTGCCGCCAGCCGGCACGCCGATACCCGCCGAGTCCGTCCCAACGTCGATCACGGTCGGCTCCGACGGCTACTGGTACGTCGGCGAGCTGCGCGGCTTCCCGGCCACGCCGGGGACGTCGCAGATCTGGCGCATCAAGCCGGGCAGCGTCGACGCCGTCTGTGACCCGGAGCGACCGAACAGCGGACACTGCCGCCGCTTCGCCGACGGCCTGACGTCCGTGGTGGACCTGGCCGGCGGCTCGCACGGCACCATCTATGCGGTGCAGTTGGTCCAGCAGAGCTGGCTGCAATGGGAGCTCGGCCTGGCCGACCCGCCGGTCGGCGGACTGATCAAGGTGCGGCCCGGTGGCTCGAAGTCAGAGATCGCCCCTGGCTCGTTCATCCTGCCCGGCGGTGTCGATGTGGGGCGGCATGGAAAGCTCTACGTGACCGCGCCGGTATTCGGCCCGGGAGCATTGCTGCGGGTCGGTTGAGGGACGCTGTCAGCGCCCGGGAATTGTGATGGCGAATTGAATCTCCGTCACATCGTCCGTCACGTTCCCGGGCCTTGATTTGCACCCTGGGGCCGCGTTGACATGCCCCGATGCATGGTGCATAGTCGGCAGCGTCAGATCACCCATGCAGTCAATTCGATGGTCTGGCTGCCAATTCCATTGGTGCTGAGTAACCAAGAGCCGGGGGGCACTCGCCCTTCGGTGTCGAGTCCGTCATCGGGTTTCGCCCGATGTTCTCCGGGTTCGATGCCGAAGGGCGTCTTGGCACGCTCACATTGATGAATTGCGCATCCCAGGGTTAGAGCTGCGCGGAATGGGATGCGAACCAGGCCGCTCAAGGTGCCGGTCAGGCGGAACGCGACAGATGCGAGCCGCGTCGAGGTGACGCGTGGGTGGTTGCGTGTGCGCGGTGGCCGCTTCGTGCCGTAGCGCCAGCAAGGATGCCGCCCGGCGCATGGTGAGCGTTCTGGACCGGTCGCTGTCGATGTAGACGTGTCGAGTCTCCTGACTCATCCGGATAACGTGTTAGGTTTACCGAGAATCTTTAACACGTAGTGCGGATGCGTTGAAGGAGCTGACACGTGTCCTGGAGCCCCGAAGTCCCCTTCAACGATCTGCCACCGCTGCCACCGTCCGGCCTCGACCTCGAGCCCAAGCCCGTGCTCAAGGCCACCGTCGAAGCCCGAACGGCGCTGGCGACACTCGCCCAGGCTGGCCAGCTGCTGCCGAACCCCAACATCCTGATCCACGCGGTCCCGCTGCTCGAGGCGCAGGCCAGCTCCGAGATCGAGAACATCGTGACCACGGCCGATGAGCTGTTCAAGCACGCCGACTCGGGCGGGGGAGACCGCGCTACCATGGAGGCGCTGCGTTACCGGAGTGCGCTGTTCGCAGGGGTCGAATCGATCAGGAACCGGCCGCTCACGTCCGCGACCGCTGCCCAGATCTGCTCCGAACTGCAGGGCCGGGAGATGACAGTTCGTGCGGTGCCTGGTACGCGCATCGCGAACCCGACCACACGGCAGGTTGTTTACGCCCCACCCGAAGGGGCCGACCTCATTCGCGAGAAGCTCTCGGCCTGGGAGCGCTTCGTCCACGCTGAGGACGACCTTGATCCGCTGGTGCGCATGGCGGTGGCGCACTACCAGTTCGAAGCGATCCGCCCATTCCACGATGGCAACGGGCGCACCGGCCGCGTCATCAACATCCTGATGCTGATCGAGGCGGGCCTGCTGCACGACCCGATCCTCTACCTCTCACGCGCGATCATCGCCCGCAAGAACGACTACTACCGACTCCTGCGAGCGGTGACAGCCGATAACGCCTGGATCGAATGGGTCCTCTACATGCTCGACGTCGTTCGCGACTCTGCGGCATCGATGACGCGGAAGATTGCCGCCATCCGCACGTGTCAGGAGGGCATTGCGGAGCGGGCGCGCGGTGCCACTCCGGGTGGACGGAACGCACAGTTCTTGGCCGTCCTGTTCGAGCAGCCCTACTGTCGCATCAACACTGTCGCCGACCGATGCCACGTCTCGCGTCAGACCGCGTCGTCGTGGCTGCACGCCCTGGTGGACACAGGGCTCGTCCGCGATGTCAAGGTCGGCAGGGAGCTCCTCTTCGTGAACCATGAGTTCCTGAACGTGCTGACGCGGCCCGAGTGAGCGGACCCGAGCGACGATCGGCGATGCGCCTTGCCAAGCAGCGCGACCTGTACGAACGCGAATTCGAGCTTGCACCTCGTCGCCGACGGCACCGGTGGTCTTGTGTGAGGGGCATCGGTGTTGCTCCTAGGCTGGAGGGGTGGGCTCGAACGGCGGGTCCGCGAGAGCTGCTTCCGCATCACCCCGTGCGTCACATGCATCGGCAGCGATACAGGTGCCACTCGTCAGGAGTCTGGGAATGGCCAACCGTCTCGCCAAGGCGACAAGCCCGTACCTGCTGCAGCATGCCGACAATCCGGTCGACTGGTGGGAGTGGGGCGACGACGCGTTCGAGGAGGCACGCCGGCGGGACGTGCCGGTGCTGCTCAGCGTCGGATACGCCGCCTGCCACTGGTGCCACGTCATGGCGCACGAGTCCTTCGAGGACGAGAAGGTCGCGCGCTACCTCAACGAGCACTTCGTCCCGGTCAAGGTGGACCGCGAGGAACGGCCGGACGTCGACGCGGTCTACATGGAGTCGGTGCAGGCCCTGACCGGGCAGGGCGGCTGGCCCATGACGGCCTTCCTCACGCCCGACGGCCGGCCGTTCTATGCCGGCACCTACTTCCCGCCGTCGCCGCGGCACGGTATGCCGTCGTTCCGTCAGGTGCTTCAGGCTGTCGACGAGGCGTGGACGCAGCGACGCGGCGACGTCGCGGCGTCGGCGGAGCGGATCGCCGAAGCCCTGGGTGGGGGCGCCCGGCTGGCCAGTGGCGACGGACCACCGTCGGCCACCCGGCTCGACGCCGCGGTCGGCCGGTTGGAGGCTGAGCTCGACCCGGTCAACGGCGGGTTCGGCGGCGCGCCCAAGTTCCCGCCGTCCATGGTGCTGGAGTTCCTGCTGCGTCACCACGCCCGCACCGGCGAGCATGCGGCGCTCGGCGCGGTCGAGCTGACCGCCGAGCGGATGGCCCGCGGCGGCCTGTACGACCAGCTCGGCGGCGGGTTCGCCCGCTACAGCGTCGACGCATCCTGGGTGGTTCCGCACTTCGAGAAGATGCTGTACGACAACGCGTTGCTGCTGCGGGTGTACGCCCATCTGTGGCGGGCGACGGGGTCCGCCCTGGCCGAGCGGGTGGTGCGGGAGACCGCCGCTTTCCTGCTGCGCGACCTGCGCACCGCGGAGGGCGGCTTCGCCAGTTCGCTCGATGCGGACTCGCCACCGGAGCCCGGTGCCCACCCGGTGGAAGGCGCCTACTACGTGTGGACCCCCGCGCAGCTGCGCGCCGAACTCGGTGACGAGGACGGCGCGTGGGCGGCAGAGCTGCTCGGGGTCACGGCGGAGGGCACGTTCGAGCACGGAGCGTCCACCCTCCAACTACCAGCGGATCCCGCCGCTCCCGGCGACGCCACCCGGTGGGGCCGGGTGCGGGCCGCCCTGTTCGAGGCCCGTCGTCGCCGTCCCGCGCCCGGCCGCGACGACAAGGTGGTCGCGGCCTGGAACGGGCTGACCATCGCGGCGCTCGCCGAGGCCGGCGCGCTGCTGGACGAGCCCGCCTGGATCGACGCGGCGACCGCCTGCGCCGACCTGCTGGTCCGGGTGCACCTCGACGACGCCGGGCGGGTGCGGCGGGTCTCGCGCGACGGCGTCGCCGGCGGACATCCGGGAGTGCTGGAGGACTATGCCGACCTCGCCGAGGGCTTCCTGGCATTGCTCGCCGTGACCGGCGACCCTGCCTGGCTGTCGCTGGCCGAGCAGCTGCTCGAGGTGGTGCTGACGTCGTTCACCGACCCGGCCGGCGGGTTCTTCGACACCGGCGCCGACGTCACCGACGCACGGCTGGCCGGACTGCGCCGGCCGCAGGACCCGACCGACAACGCCACCCCGTCGGGCTGGTCCGCGGCGGCCGGAGCCCTGCTGGCCTTCGCCGCCTACACCGGTTCGTCCCGCCACCGGGAGGCCGCCGAGAGCGCCCTGAATATCTACGACGCGCTGGCCGCCCGGGCGCCCCGGTTCGGCGGGTGGGGGCTGGCGGTCGCGGAGGCGCTGCTGGCAGGCCCTGTCGAGGTGGCCGTGGTCGGCCCGGCCAGCGACGAACGGACAGCCGCGCTGCACGCCACCGCGCTGCGCGGGACCTCGCCCGGCGCGGTCGTGGTGGCCGGCGACCCCGTCGATCCCGCGGCCGGTGCGATTCCGTTGCTCCGCGGCCGGGACGTCGTGGGCGGCGTGCCCGCCGCGTACGTCTGCCGCAACTTCGTCTGTGACCTCCCGGTCACCGACCCCGAGCAATTGGCCGCGCGCCTCCCCACCGCTCAGGCCGACTAGGACGTGTCTCGGATGATCATGTTCGCGCGCGGCGCGTCAGCGACCGCGAACGCACATGATCAAGGCACATCCTGGTGGGTCGGGCCGAACCGGCGCGTGGGAACGACGCATCCGGCCGGACGGTTCTGGTCGACGGCCGTCAGCGCCCCCGAGCAGGAGATCTTCCGGGACGCTTGCTCCAACAGTCAGAATTGATCACGTTCGGCATGGGTGTTCCCGCCGCGCCATGGATGCTTGCCTGGTGGGGCGGGAGTAGGCCTGCGGGAGTCCGCGGCCGCCGGTCGCCCCCGCCCCCGTGGCTCGTCGCCGGGGGTCACGTAGCGGGCCTGCGGGTCACGTCACTCGTCTCGGGGCCGTATCCGACGGCGACAACGCCAGAGTCCGACCGCGTGGCGAGTGACGTGACCCGAAAGGGTGCACAGTAGGCGCGGCCACCTGCCTGCCAGCCGCCACCGGGAACGGTGTGAGATCGCTGCTCGCCACGATGTGACAACACTGTCGCCAAAGGACAGCAACGCCCCATCGTTCCAGGCAGCGATCTCACGTCCCCTTCCCGCCGGGTAGGTGGTGCGTATTGGTGCTCATCGCAAAGCGCCCCGCAACACGAGGCTGACCAGGGAAGACGGGTGCGGTGGCGCCCACAACACCCGGTTGATGAGAACACGCTCATCACCGGTTCATGCGCACGCCACGCTGGGCTTGGACGCTGGCCATCGAACGGTTCCTCAGGACGTCGGTGAAAGGCGTGCCCATGACGGTGAGATCGCTGCCCGCCCGTGGACGGAGACGTATCGCTCTGTACTCCCACGACGCCCAGGGGCTCGGGCACGTGCGCCGCAACCTGGCCGTGGCGGGCGCGCTCTCCCACATGAGTCCGAGCCCGGACATCCTGCTGCTCACCGGCGCACCGGAGGCCTCGGCCCTTCCTCGCCCGCCGGGGTGTGACATCGTCGGGCTGCCTGGCATGGCCAAGGACCAGGGCGGCCGGTATCGCGCCCGGCACCTGTCGGTCCCGGTGAGCGAGCTGGTCCGGCTGCGGGCGGCCACCATCGACGCGGCGCTGCGGGCATTCGACCCGGACCTGCTGGTGGTCGACCGCCACCCCTGGGGCTTCCGCGGCGAACTGGAACCGGTGCTGGAGTCACTGGCCGAGCGCACCCGCGTGGTGCTCGGGCTGCGCGACGTGCTGGACGAGCCGGCCCGGGCCCGGCAGGAGTGGATCGACGACCGCGCCGATCTGGCGGTCCGCCGGTGGTATCACCAGGTCTGGTACTACGGCGACCCGCGCGTGCACGACGCCACCACCGAGCTGGACCTCCCGCCCGGCATGGTGGTCCCGACGGGGTACCTCGCGCGCGGCCGGCACCGGCGCCAGCACACGGGGCCCGGGCGGCCGGTCGAGAAGCGCTACGTGCTCGGGCTGGTCGGGGGAGGCGCCGACGGCTGGGCACTGGCACGCGCGTTCGCGTCCGCGCCGATGCCGGTCGGGCACCTCGGCGTGCTGGTCACCGGACCGCGGATGCCGCACGCCCAGCGGGCCGAGCTGCACGCCATCGCCCGCGCCCGGCCGGAGCTGCGGGTCTTCGAGTTCGTCGACCAGATCGACGCCTGGCTCGACGACGCGGGGGCCGTCGTCGCGATGGGCGGCTACAACACCGTCTGCGAGGTGCTGGCCTGCGGCGCCCCGCTGCTGGTGGTGCCGCGCACCCGGCCCCGGAGCGAACAGCTGGTGCGCGCCGAGCGGCTGGCCGGCGCCGGGCTGCTCGACGTGCTGCACCCGGACCGGCTCGGCGCGGCCGAGCTGGGCGGCTGGCTGGCCGCCGCCGTCGACCGGCCCGCCGTGTCGGGTTCCGAGATCGACCTGGATGGCCTGGCCCGGCTCCCCGCGCTGGCCACGGCCCTCATCGGCGCCGCGCCGGACCGTGACCACGAGGAGGCCCACGATGTCGCCTGATGCCCGGACCACACCGCGCGTCGGCTACGTGCTGAAGATGTACCCGCGGTTCTCCGAGACCTTCGTCGTCTCCGAGATCCTGGCCCGGGAGGCTCGCGGCACCGAGATCGAGATCTTCTCGCTGCGCCCGCCCGACGACAGCCGGTTCCACGACACGCTCGCCCGGGTCGCCGCGCCGGTCACGTACCTACCGCGCATCCGCCGTCCGGAGCAGTTGTGGTCGATCCTGGCGGCCGCGGCCGGCCGGCTGCCCAGGCTCCCGGAGGTGCTGCCGGAGCTGCTGACGGCCGACGCCGAGGACGCCGGCCAGGCCGTCGACCTCGCGCTGCGGATCACCGCCGGCGGGGTGACCCACGTGCACGCGCACTTCGGGTCGGTCGCGACGACCGTGGCCCGGCTCGCGTCGCTGCTCACCGCAGTGCCGTTCTCGTTCACCGCGCACGCCAAGGACATCTTCCACGAGTCGGTCGACCCGGCGGACCTGCGGCGCAAGCTGACCGCCGCCCACCACGTCGTGACCGTCAGCGACTACAACGCCGGCTACCTCGCCGGCACCTTCGGGCCGGACTCCGCCCGGGTGCGGCGCGTCTACAACGGCCTGGACCTGGATGCGTTCACGTACGACTCCACGGCGGCGGAGCGCCCGCCCGTGATCGCCGCCGTCGGACGGCTGGTGGAGAAGAAGGGCTTCGACGTCCTGCTGGACGCCTGCCGGCTGCTCGCGGACGACGGCCGGACGTTCCGCTGCAGGCTCGTCGGCACCGGCCCGCTCGCCGACGACCTGCGTGACCAGGTGGCCCGGCTCGGCCTGCGCGACCTGGTCGAGCTGACCGGCCCACTGTCGCAGCCGCGGGTCCGCGAGGTGGTGCGGGAGGCCGCGCTGCTGGCCGCTCCGTGCGTCGTCGCCTCCGACGGCAACCAGGACGGGCTGCCGACGGTGCTCCTCGAGGCGATGGCGCTGGGAACGCCGTGTGTGTCGACGGACGTGAGCGGGATCGGCGAGGTCGTCCGCGACGACGAGACCGGCCTGCTCGTCCCGCAGCGCGACCCCGAGGCGCTGGCCGCGGCGATGGCCCGCCTGCTCGACGACGGCGCCCTGCGCGCCCGGCTGGCCGCGGCCGCGCGCGACCTGGTCGAGAAGGAGTTCGACGCGGTCCGGCAGGCCCGCGAGCTGGACGACCTGCTGGCACAGCCGGGGGTGATCCGATGAAGGTGGCCTACGTCTGCGCCGACCCCGGCGTGCCGGTGTTCGGTACCAAAGGCGCGTCGGTACACGTGCGGGAAGTGCTGCGGGTGCTCGTCGCCGGCGGCGCCCGGGTGGACCTGTTCTGCCGGCGCACCGGCGGTCTGCCACCGCCCGACCTGGCCGGCGTCCGCGTTCACCGCCTACCCGCGGTCGCCAGCCGTGACGTCGCCGGCCGGGAGCTGGAGATGCTGGCCCAGGGGCGGGACGTCGAGCGGATGCTGGCCGCGGCCGGTGCCTTCGACCTCGTCTACGAGCGCTACTCGCTGTGGGACGCGGCCGCCATGTCGTGGGCGCGGACGGCCGGCGTCCCAGCCGTCCTCGAGGTCAACGCGCCGCTGGTGGACGAGCAGGCCGAGCACCGCGGCCTGGTCCACCGCGACGAGGCGCTCACGGTGCTGCGGGCCGCCGCGATGTGCTCGTCCGTGGTGGCGTGCGTGTCCGAACCGGTGGCCGACTGGGTGCGCTCGGTCGCGGGGCCCGCCGCCCCGGTGGTGGTGCAACCCAACGGGGTGGACGTCGAGCGGGTCCGCCCAGGGCTCGGCCGCGGCCGGCGCCCGTACACCGTCGGCTTCGTCGGGACGCTCAAGCCCTGGCACGGCGTCGACGTGCTGGTGGCCGCGTTCGCGATGCTCGCGCACGAGTGTCCGGATGCCCGGCTGCTGGTGGTCGGCGACGGGCCGGAAGCACCGGCATTGCGCGCCGGCGTCCGGCAGGCGGGCCTGGACGGTGCCGTCGAGTTCACCGGCGCGGTCGAACCCGACGCCGTCCCGGCGCTGCTGCACCGGATGGACGTCGCCACCGCGCCCTACCCGGCCGGCGCCAGCCAGTACTTCTCACCGTTGAAGGTCTACGAGTACCTGGCCGCCGCGCTGCCCGTGGTCGCCAGCAGGACCGGTCAGCTGCCGTCGATCCTGCGCGACGGCGTCGACGGCGTCCTGGTGCCGCCCGGTGACCCGGCCGCGCTTGCCCGGGAACTGATCCGGCTGCGACACGACCCCGGCCGGCGGCTGCGGCTGGCCCGGGCCGCCCGCGCAACGGCCGAGCGGCACCACACCTGGCAGGCCGTGGTCGGCCGGACCCTCGCGGCGGCGGGCGTGGAACTGCCGGTGCCGGCGGTGGCGTGATGGCGGCCGCGGCCGGGAACCTCCGCAGCGCTCTGCCGGGGTTGAAACGCACCCTCACCTACCTGCGCCCGCACCTGCGGCCGGAGCGCCGGCTGCTGGTGGCCGGGTTCGCATGCCTACTCGCCGAGGTCGCGTTCCGGCTGATCGAGCCCTGGCCGCTGAAGTTCGTCATCGACGCGGTCGTGCGCCCGGCGGGCAGCGGAACCGTGCCCAGCACCGGGACCCCGCCCGGGGTGATCCAGCTGTTGGTGCTGTGTGCGCTCGCGCTGGTGGCGGCTGCCGGGCTGCGTGCGCTGATGGCATACCTGACGACGGTGTGCTTCGCGCTGGCCGGAACCCGCGCCATGACGGCGGTACGCGCCGATGTGTTCGCGCACGTGCAGCGGTTGTCGCTGCGCTTCCACGGCGCCACGAAGACCGGCGACCTGCTGACCCGGCTGGTGGGCGACGTCGGCCGGCTGCAGGAGGTCGCCGTCACGGCCGCGCTGCCGCTGGTCGGGAACGTCGTGGCACTGCTCGGCATGACCGTGGTGATGCTGATCCTGGACTGGCGGCTGGCGCTGATCGTCGTCGCCGCGTTCCCCGTCTTCGTGCTGTCGAGCTCACGCCAGAGCAAGCGGATCACGTCCGCGGCCCGGCTGCAGCGCCGCCGCGAGGGCGAACTGGCCGGCACCGCCGGGGAGACGCTCGGCGCCATCGCCGTCGTCCAGGCGTACTCGCTGGAGGGCGTCCTGCAGCGGGTGTTCGGCGCGGACAACAACCGGGCGCTGCGTGACGGCGTCCGGGCCTCCCGGCTGGCCGCCGGGCTGGAGCGCAAGACCGACCTGCTGGTCGGGGTCGCGACGGCCGCGGTGCTGCTGGTCGGCGGGATGCGGGTTCTCGACGGCGCGCTGACGCCGGGGGAGCTGGTGGTGTTCGTCAGCTACCTCAAAGGCGCCTTCAAGCCGATGCGTGACCTGGCCAAGTACACCGGCCGGCTGTCGAAGGCGGCCGCGTCCGGGGAACGCATCCTCGACCTGCTGGCCACCGAGCCTGACATCGCCGACGGCCCGCGGGCCCGTCCGGCGCCGCGGTTCTACGGCGAGGTGCGCTTCAACCACGTCGATCTCGACTACGGCTCGGGCGAGCGCGCGTTGCGGGACGTGTCGCTGCGCATCCCGGGCGGGTGCCGGGTCGGGCTGGTGGGGCCGTCGGGCTCCGGCAAGTCCACCCTGGCGGCGCTGGTGCTGCGGCTGTACGACCCGACCGGCGGCATCGTCAGCATCGACGGGCACGACCTGCGCGACCTGACCGTTGCGTCGGTGCGCCGCCAGGTCGCCGTCGTGCTGCAGGAGAGTGTCCTGTTCGCGACGACGGTGCGTGAGAACATCCGCTACGGGCGCCCGGACGCCGGCGACGACGACGTCGAGGCGGCCGCCCGCGCGGCCAACGCACACGAGTTCATCGAGCGGCTGGAACACGGGTACGAGACGGTGCTCGGCGAACGCGGCGGGGGCCTCTCCGGTGGGCAGCGGCAGCGCATCGCCATCGCCCGGGCCATGCTCCGCGACGCCCGCATCGTGGTGCTCGACGAGGCGGCCACCGGCCTGGACCAGGAGAACTCCGCGGCCGTCCTCGACGCGATCCGCGAGCTCACCCGCGGCCGCACCACGTTCGTCATCTCCCACCTCCCCGACGAGGTGGCCGACTGCGACATCGTCGTGCGGCTGGAAGCGGGCCGGGTGATCGACGTGCGGACCAACACCTACCCGCGGCGAAGCGAGGTGGCCGGTGCTCACCGCGGCTGACCGTGAACTCGCCGACCGCGACGGCGTCATCCCCGGGCTGCCGGTGCTGCTGGATCCCGACGCCCTCACGGCGTGGCTGGCCGGGCACTGGGCGGCGGGGCACTCGGGTGACCGGCCGCCGCCCCAGGCCGTCGTCGTCCGCTATGTGCGGTACAAGCCGGGCACCGGCATGGTGGCAGGGGTGGAGCTGCACTGGCCCACCGGGCGGCGGCCCGGGCTGGTGAAGGCGGTGGCGTCGCGGGCCGCGCCGAAGCTGGCCAAGCTGCCCTTGGCCGACCACGAGCTGCTTCTCGGATACGCCGACGCCGGCCGTGACCGGCGGCTGCCGGCGCTGCGCGGCCTGCTGACCGGCCAGGCCGGCGAGCCGGTGACATTGCGGTACAAGCCGGAGCGGCGCTGGGTGGGGCTGGCCCCTGGGCAGGTGGTGAAGGTCCACCGGCCACCGCTCGCCGACACCGTCACCGACCAGCATCGGGTGCTGGTGGCGGCCGGCTTGCCGGTGCCGGAGCTGCTGACGGTGCGGCCGCGGGCCGGGCTGCTGACCTACCGCTGGGTCGACGGCGAACCGCTGGACCGCCTGCCTGCGGCACCCGAGCGGCTGGTCGCGGCGGGTGAGCTGCTGCGCCGGCTGCACGGCATGGACGTGGGTCCGGGCGGCATGATCACCCCGCCCGGCCCGGTCACGCCGTCCGGGCTGGCCGGCGCGGTGCGTGCGGTCGGCGCCGTCCAACCCGCGCTGCGACCGGACGCGCAGGCAGTGGCGCGCATCGTGGCGGCCGTGCTGACCGGATCCCACCGGCCCCGGACGCTGGTCCACGGAGACTTCTCCGCCGACCAGGTGGTCGCCGGCGCGGAAGGGCTGGCGGTGATCGACCTGGACCGGCTCGCCGTCGACGACCCGGCGACCGACCTGGCCGGCTGGGCCGCCGCGGAGATCGTCGCCGGCCGGGCGGCGACGGACGCGCGCGCCGTCGACGTCCTGGGGCCGCTGCTCGACGGGTACCGGCCGGCCCCGTCGATGCTGGCCCGGCTGGACGCGTTGACCGCGGCCGCCCTGCTGCGGCGGGCCACCGAGCCGTTCCGCGGCCGGCTCGGTGGCTGGCCGGAGTTGGTGGCCGAGCACGTCGTGCGGGCCGGCCGGCTGGCGGTGGCCCGATGAGGCCGCCGGACCGGCTCCGGCACCCGCGGACCACCGCGACGCTGACGGTGCGGCGGGCCTGGCCGCGCGGCGCCGGACACGTGCTGCTCGACCTGGGCGGCGCTGACGGCTCACGGTGCGCCGGGCAGTGGTTCGCCGATCCGGACCGCCGGGCGTCGGTGGCCGCGGCCACGCCCGGCGCTGTCGACCTGCCGGACGACGGTGTCGTGCTGCAGCCGGGCGGCGCGGACCGGCGGCTCCCGGTGCTGGCGGAGCTGGTGCGACGGCCGGGAAGCCGGCTGCTGGTCCATCGGCCGGAACGGCGGGCCGTCGTCCGGCTCCGGTGGGACGGCGAGGTCGCCTATGCGAAGGTGGTGCGCCCCGGACGCTCCGCGGACCTGGCCGAACGGCTGGGAACCCTCGGCGGGGGACCGTTCGCCGTGCCCCGCGTCCTCGACCACCGTCCGGACGACGGCGTCGTCGTGCTGTCCGAGCTGCCCGGCCCCACGCTGCACGAGGCCGGTGCCGAGCCGGGTCGGGACGTGACTGCGGCGTGGCGGTCGGCGGGCGAGGCGCTGCGGCATCTGCAGGACGGGGCCGGCGGCCCGGTGCCCGGAGCGCGTCACGACGCCGCCGACGAGGTGACCGTGTCGGCCCGCTGGGCGACGGCCGCCGCGGACTTCGGACTGCTGCCGGCGGCGGCCGTCGCCGATGCACTGGACGGGACATCGCCGCTGGTGAGTTCCCCGCCTGGGCCGGAGGGCGTCCTGCACCGCGACCTGCACGACAAGCAGCTGGTCCTCTCTCCTGATGGTCTCGGCTTGCTCGACCTGGACACCCTGGCCGTCGGCGAGCGGGCGCTGGACGTCGCGAACCTGCTGGTCCATCTGGATCTGCGGGTCGCGCAGGGGCTGCTCACGGCGCGCCGTTCCGCGCTGGCCCGGGCGGCGTTCCTGGACGGCGCGGCTCTCGACGCGCGGACGTCGCGCCGGGTGCCCGCCTACGCGTGGGCGGCCCGGGTGCGGCTGGCGGGTGTCTACGCCTTCCGGCCCCGGTGGCGGCGGCTGGCTGCCGAGCTACTGGAGTCGGCTATGCCGAGAGCGGACGACCCTAGGCGGATGCGTGTAATGATGTAATCATTGCTACATGAGCAACGAGCAGGTGGAGAAGGTCCGCGGCTGGCTCACCGGCCGGCTCCCGGACGACTGGTTCGACGAGCCGGTCGAGGTCACCCTCGACCGCGAGGAGATCACCGTCGTCGGCCGCATCCCGGCGCCGGCGATGGACGCCGACGTGTCCGACGTCGAGCGAGAAGCGGCCCTGTCCGGCCGCATCGGCGCGTTCCGCGAGACCACGCGCGAGCGACGCATCGAGATCGCCCGAGAACTGGAGCACGTCAGTGGCCGCAAGGTCGCCTGGGGTGTGCGGTGCGGCGACCGGCGTGAGCTGTTCACCCGGCTGGCCGCTCCGGTCATGACGCGGCTTCGCCAGCCCGAGCGGCAGGTCCTGGACACCCTGGTCGACGCCGGGGTCGCACGCTCCCGGTCCGAGGCATTGGCCTGGTGCGTCAAGCTCGTGGGTTCGAACGCCGACACCTGGCTGGCCGACCTGCGCCAGGCGCTGGCCCACGTCGAGGAGGTCCGCTCCGGCGGCCCCGTCCCGTGATCATCAAGAGTTGACCCGGTCCGGGCCGGATCAACTCTTGATGATCATGGGGGCTCGGCGGCGTCTCAGGACGAACGCGGCCACTGCGGCCCCGGCGGCCAGCACCGTCAGCGCGATCGTGGCCGGGTTGACCCAGCCGGACACGTACTGGACGGTCGAGATGCCGTCGGTGCACGTGGCGCTCAGCCGGAAGGGCTGGGCCGTCGTCGTGTACGCGTTGCCGGCCGCGCAAAAGTCGTCGATGTCGAACCACGGCATCTGGAACCAGCCGATGTAGTAGACGAGCACGCCCGCACCGAGCGCGAGGGCGGACACCTGAGCGAACACCCGCGGCACGAGGAGATCGGTCCAGCGCCGCGCCGCGACCGCCCGGATGATGCGGCCGGTCAGGGCGACCAGGACGACCGCAACGGTCACCAGCACCGTCAACGGCAGGACGAACAGGATGAGCAGCGCCGCCAGTCGGTAGGGGTCCACGGGCCGGCGGTCAGCTGGTGGCGACGGCGCCGGCGCTGAAGGCCGCCAGCCAGATGCCGACGTGGTGGCTGGCGAACCCGGCCAGCGTGAACGCATGGAAGACCTCGTGGAACCCGAACCACTGCGGCGACGGGTTCGGCTTCTTCATGCCGTACACGATGGCTCCGGCGGTGTACATGAGCCCGCCGACGATGATCAGTGTCACCACCGCGGCGCCGCCGTTGCTGGCGAACTGCGGCAGCCAGAACACCGCCGCCCAGCCCAGCGCCACGTAGATGGGCACGTACAGCCAGCGCGGCGCTCCGACCCACAGCACCCGGAACCCGACGCCCAGCAGCGCGCCGATCCACACCAGCGACAGCAGGATCCGCGCCTGCCCCGCCGGCAACAGCAGCAGGGTGAACGGCGTGTAGGTGCCGGCGATGATCAGGAAGATGTTCGCGTGGTCCAGCCGGCGCAGCGCCGCCTGGGTGCGCGGCGACCACCGTCCGCGGTGGTAGATGGCACTGATGCCGAACAGCAACGCCGCGGTGAGCGTGTAGATGGCGGCGCTGACCCGCACCTCGGTGGACGGCGCCACCACGACGAGGAGCAGGCCGGCGAGCACCGCCACCGGGAACGTCCCCGCGTGCAGCCAGCCCCGCAGCTTGGGCTTGACGGCCGCGACCGCCTCACGCATCTGCTCGTCGAACGCCATGATTGCCACGGTACCTGCGAATTCGGGCGCCCGCGCAGGGTGAGAGTAGTCTCTCGGCTGAGAAGGACGTCCCGGCGGCGGGCCACGATGGTGGAGGAGCGGCGGTCGATGGGTCTTTCCGACCTGGTCTATCGGCTTTACGAGAAGCGCATCCAGCGACGGCTGGATCCGCAGCGGACGCCGCGTCACGTGGCGGTCCTCATGGACGGCAACCGACGGTGGGCCCGGGCGTTCGGCGCACCGACCTCCAGTGGCCATCAGGCCGGAGCCGAGAAGGCCCGCGAGTTCCTCGGCTGGTGCGACGAGCTGAACGTTCGCGTCGTCACCTTGTGGATGCTGTCGACCGACAACCTCAACCGGCCCGAGGACGAGCTGGTGCCGCTGCTGGGCATCATCGAGAACCTCATCGACGACATCGCCGCCACCGGCCGCTGGCGCGTCTACCCGATGGGCGCGCTGGACCTACTGCCCGACCGCACCGCCGCCGTCATCAAGGAGGCGGCCGACCGCACCCGCGACCTGTCCGGCATGCACGTGAACGTGGCGGTCGGCTACGGCGGGCGGCGCGAGATCGCCGACGCCGTCCGGGCACTGTTGCAGGAGCACGCGTCCAAGGGGGCGTCGCTGGAGGAGGTGGCCGAGGTGGTCACCGTCGAGGGCATCGCGGCGCACCTGTACACGAAGGGCCAGCCCGACCCCGACCTCGTCATCCGGGCCAGCGGCGAGCAGCGGCTGTCCGGATTCATGCTGTGGCAGAGCGCCAATTCCGAGTTCTACTTCTGTGAGGCGATGTGGCCGGATTTCCGGCGCGTCGACTTCCTGCGGGCGTTGCGTTCCTACAGCGAGCGCGAACGCCGCTACGGCCGCTGAACGACGTCAGGGCACCCGGCCGAGGAACCCCAGCAGCCGGTCACCAGGGTGCCCGCCGGCCCCGACGGGGACGGGCGCGGCGAAGCGAACCGGCCGGTCGGCGTCGCCCACCAGCAGCTGCGCCAGGCCCAGGAGATCGGTCGCGAACGACGGTGGCAGCGGCCGGTCGTGCCCGCACGCGCGGGCCACGTCCCAGCCGTGCACCGCGATCTCCAGCGCCCCGGTGCCGGCGACGACGTCGACGTCGAGCCGATGCCCGCCGACAGCGACGGTGCCCGGGCCGCCGGAGGCCGCGCACCGGGCGAGCAGGCGGCAGGCGCTGGCCTTGATCGCCGAAACCGGGTCGTCCGTGGGGGCTCCCTGCGCGGGCTGGACGCCGACGGCGACGGCCGCGGTGTCCGCGGCCTCGACCAGCGTGGTCAGCGACTCGTCGACGTGCCAGAGCAACGTCCGCAGGTCCCACCCGGCGCACGGGGTGGCCCGCGCCAGCGCCGCCGGCCCGACCACGCTCAGGCTGCCGAGCGCGTAGGCGACGGCCCGGTCCAGCAGCTCGACCCCGCCGGCGAGGCCGGCCGCGTCCGGGCCGGCCGCCGGCCCGCTCATCGGACCGGCGAGGCCGGCAGCACGTCCGGCAGCCCGAAGAGCGGGAACAGGCTCACGTCGAAGAACTGCGCGATGTGCGAGATGCCGGCCGGGGTCATCGTGACAACCTGGACGGCGAACGGCCGGTGTACGCCGTCGGCATCGCGCAGGTACTGCGCCAGCGCCGGCTGCCCATTGGCCGTGGTGGGCACGAGGCGGAGGTCGCCGGCAGCCTTCGCCGGGCATGCCGTGGCGATGAGGGTGCCGATGTCGGCCGGGCCGCGGAACCATGCGGCGTACGGCGGCATCTCCCAGACGGCGTCCGCGGTCACCTCGCGCACGATGGCGTCGACGTCGTACGCCTCGAAGGCGGCCGCGTAGCGGTTCAGCTGCTCCTGTAGCTGCGGGGTCAGCGTCTCGACGGCGTCGTCCTGCGACGGAGAGACCCGTTCCAGCTGGGCGTGCGCCCGCTGCAACATGCTGTTGACCGCCGCGGTGGAGGTCTCCAGCAGGTCCGCCACCTCCGCCGCCTTCCAGCGCAGCACGTCGCGCAGCACCAGGACCGCCCGCTGCCGCGGCGGCAGGTGCTGCAGGGCGGCGATCAGCGCCAGCCGGACGCTCTCGCGCGACGTGACGACGGTGGCGGGGTCGACGCCGTCGGTGCTGTCGGCGCCGACGGTCACGTCCGGCAGCGGCTCCAGCCACGGCACCTCGGTGCGTTCGAGCAGGTCGCCGGTGGGTTCCGTGCTCGGGCCGCCGAGGCCGGTCGGCATGGGCCGGCGGCCGCGGCTCTCGATCGCGGTCAGGCACGCCGTGGTGGCGATGCGGTACAGCCACGTCCGCAACGACGAGCGCCCCTCGAACCGGTCGTAGGCCCGCCAGGCGCGCAGGTACGTCTCCTGGACGAGATCCTCGGCGTCGTGAACGGAGCCGAGCATCCGGTAGCAGTGCGCCAGCAACTCCCGCCGGTAAGGATGGGCGAGCTGCTGGAAGTCGCCCATGGTCTCGGTGGTGGTCTGCACCATTGCCTCCCTCGGTCCGTTCCGACCCTACGCCGCCTGGGCCGTCATCCGAGCTGTGTCGACGCGGCCATCTCCGCCTGATGCTCCGGGCTGATCTGGACGAGCTGCACGTAGTTGCCGTCGGGGTCCACGGCGGTGGCGAACAGGCTGCCGTCGCGGTCCTCCAACGGGGCCAGCCAGGTCGCTCCCATCTCGTCCAGGCGGGCGGCGACCGCGCGGGCGTCGTCGACGTCGAAGTTCAGGATCATCCGGCCGGGCTCGGGATTGGACGCGCCGACGTCGTCGCGGGAATCGATCATCAGGTAGAAGTCGCCGAACTTCAGGATGCGGTATGTCTCGACGCGGGCGTCGTCGGCGGGCGTGAACGCGGCCGCGTACCAGGCGCCGAGGCGGTCCGGGTCGGTGCTGGACAGCAGCATGCTGCCGAGGGTTGCTGCGCTCATGTGTTCCTCCTTCACCCGGCGCTGCGGCCGGGGTCGGTGTCGGTGTGTCGTTGGATAGACCGCCAAGGCGGACGGAACTCATCGGATCTCGCCGGACCTTGTCGGTGCCGGCCGATTGAATGGCGGCATGGCGGATTCGACTGTTCTCGTCCTGGGCTCAACGGGGTCCACCGGCCGGCGGGTCGCCGGTCAGCTGCGCTCGCGCGGGGTTCCGGTGCGCGCCGCCTCGCGTAGCGGCGAGGTGCCGTTCGACTGGTCCGAGCCACGCACGTGGGAGCCGGCGGTCGCCGGAGCCACGGCCATGTACCTGATGGCGCCGCACGAGCTTCCCGTCGACCCGGCCTTCGTCGACGTCGCAGTCGGCGCCGGGGTGCGCCGTATCGTGCTGCTGTCCAGCCGCGCTATCGAGGTCATGGACGACCGTCGACTGCTGGCCGCCGAGAGCACTGTGCGCGGTTCAGGGGCGGAGTGGACCATCGTCCGGCCCGACTGGTTCAACCAGAACTTCGACGAGGGCTTCTTCCGGCCGGCGGTCATGGCCGGTGAGTTCGCCATGCCGCTCGGCGATGTCCGGCAGGTCTTCATCGACGCCGACGACATCGCGGCGGTGGCGGTGGCCGCGCTCACCGAAGACGGCCACGGCGGGCAGAGCTACGAGGTCACCGGGCCGGAGGCACTGTCGTTCGGTGCGGCGGCCGAGATCATCGGCAGCGCCGCCGGGCGCACCGTCCGGTACCGCGGCTCGCCGGAGGAGTACCTGGCCGCACAGGAGGCGATCGGGGTGCCCCGGGCCTCGGCCGAACCAGCGTTGGCGGGGTTCGCGGCGCTGCGTGAGCAGGGCGACGGCGAACCCACCGATGTCGTCCGGCGGGTCGCCGGCCGGGCGCCCACGGTGTTCGCCGAGTACGCCGCCGCGGCTGCCGCCAGGGGTGCGTGGGCGGGCTGACCCCGGCCCGGGCAGGCGGGGGCCAGGCGGCGGCAGGGCTCAGCGCTGCCGCGGGTCCAGAGCGTCGCGGATCATGTCGCCCAGCACGATGAAGCTCAGCACGGTCAGGCTGAGGAAGATCGACGGGAAGATCAGCAGGTGCGGCGCGGAGGCGAAGTCGGTCGAGGCGTTCGACAGCTGCAGGCCCCACGAGATCGCCGGTGACTGCAGGCCGACGCCCAGGAACGTCAGCGTCGACTCCACGACGATGACCGTGCCGATGTCCAGCGTCACCAGCACCATGATCGGCGTGATCGCGTTCGGCAGCACGTGCCGGCGCAGCAACCGCAGCTTCGTCGCGCCCAGGCCCACGGAGGCGCGTACGTAGTCCATGTCCCGGACCGACATGACGCTGGAGCGCATCACCCGGGTCATCGACGGCCAGCGGAACATCGCCAGCACCAGGGCCACCACCCAGATGCTGCGGGCGTCGAAGCTGGTCAGCACCACCAGGGCGCCCAGCAGGAACGGGAAGCCGAAGAACACGTCGGCGAACCGCGAGACCACGGCATCCACGACCCTGCCGAAGAAACCGGCCAGGCTGCCCAGCACCAGCGCGAGCACCAGCGTGAGCGAGGTGACCAGGATGCCCACGCTGATCGACGCCCGGGCACCGTGGACGACGTTGGCGTACACGTCGCAGCCCTGCTTGTCGAAGCCGAACGGGTGGCCGGCGCTGGGGCCGTCGGTGCTGCGGGCGAGGTCGCAGACCCGCGGGTCCCCGTTGCCGAACCAGCCGGCGAACAGCTGCGGGAACGCCGCCATGAGAATCAGCAGCACCACGCACAGGGCGCTGACGATGAACAGCGGCCGGCGGCGCAAATCGGCCCAGGCGTCGCCGAGCAGCGTCGTCGGCTTCTCCGGCGCGGGCGTGGGCTCCGGCGCGGGCGTGCCCGCGTCGGCCGTGGCGGTGGTCGGGTCACTCATGGCGAATCCTCGGGTCCAGCACGCCGTAGAGCAGATCCACGACGAGGTTCGCGATCAGGAAGATCAGCACGAGCACGGTCGCCACGCCCACGACCACCGGGCCCTGCTGCGCGGAGATGGACGAGAACAGCAGCTGACCGACGCCCGGCAGGTTGAAGACCCCCTCGATGATCACGGTGCCGCCGAGCAGGTAACCGAGATCGATGCCGAGGAACGTGACGGCGGGGATCAGTGAGTTGCGCAGGACGTGCCGAAAGATGACCCGGCGGCGGGTGAGGCCTTTCGCCGTCGCCGTCTTGACGTAGTCGGCGCGCAGGTTCTCCAGCACGCTGGCCCGCACCAGCCGGGCCACCGACGCCAGCCCGAAGATCGCCAGGAGGATCGACGGCAGCAGGTAGCTGACCGGCCAGCCGTCCCCCACGCCGGACACCGGGACGATGCCGAGCCGGACGCCGAAGACGATCTGCGCGGTGTACGCCAGCACGAAGACCGGGATCGAGATGACGCCGACGGTGAAGAACAGCGTCACGTGGTCCAGCCAGCGGCCCTTGCGCAGCGCGGTCACCACCCCGAGCGTGACTCCCACGACCACCTGGATGACCCAGGCGGTGACGGCCAGCCGGATCGTCACCGGCCAGCGCTGCCCCATCAGGTCGGCCACCGGGCGGCCGTTGAAGTCGGTGCCGAGGTCGCCGCTGAACAGGCTGGCCAGGTACTTCGCGTACTGGAGGAGGACCGGGTCGTCGAGGTTGAACTGCTCGCGCATGGCGTTCACGACGCTTTCGGGCAGCTGCCGGTCGCCGCCCAGCGCCCGGATCGGGTCGCCGGGCAGGGCGTAGACGGCCAGGTAGATCAGCAGCGTGACGCCGAAGAAGACGAGCACCAGTTGCAGCAGGCGCGCGACGACGTACTTGCCCATGCCGCCGGTCACACTGGCCTCCCCATGTCGTTCAGGCGCCCGCGGCGTGGGCGGCCGTGACGATGATCGACGCGTACTGCACGGCGGCCAGCTTGCCGTACGGGATGGGGTCCGCGGGGGTAACATCGGCTGCTTCGCCGGCCCACGTCCGGTAGGTGGACTCCATGGCCGCGCGCTGCTCCCGGATCAGTGGGGTGCCGTTGCCGATGGCGATCTCGCCGTCCAGTGCGCGCAGCAACGTCCCGCCCCAGCGCAGCCGGAACATGTGCACGACGTCGAGGCAGCCGAACCGTTCGCCCACCGTCGCCGGCCGTTGCGCGTCCGGCTGGCCGGCCCGGTGCTCGCTCTGCTTCGCGGCCTTGGCCAGCATCGGCACGAACGCCTCGGACGAGCGCAAGAACGGGGAGCGGACCGTGAGCTCCGGACGGGCGGCGCTGAGGATCCGGTCGAGCTGGAGGTGGGTCTCGCGGAGGCCGGCCGCCTGCTCACGCAACACGTCGGCGTAGGTCTGGTCGAGCGTGGTGGTGTCGTCCGCGTCCGGGTGCGTCCAGTACGGCACCTCGGTGACCAGTGTGAGCGTGCCGTACTTCGCGGCATACGCGGCGCTGGACGCCCCGGACAGCCGTTCGGTGGGGTCCAGGCCGGCGGCCTCGGTGAAGTCGTACTGGTCCTCGCTGCGGATCATCCCGAAGATCGCCGGCGCGTACTGCTCGACGTACGGCGCCTCGGGCTCGCCGGTGTCCAGCGGCAGGTCGACCGCCGCGGCGATGTCGTGCAGGGCGCCGTAGAGCTCCGGCTCCGGCCGGGACAGGTAGTAGTACACGCCGCCGTACTCGCCGTTGTGCAGCGAGCACATGAACGCCGGCTCGGTGTCGTCGATGAGCCGCATCAGCGCCACCGTCTCCGGCATCATCCGGTCGAAGTAGGCACGTTTGTAACTGAACGGGAACGTCCACTCGACCTGCTCGTCCGGTGCCGGACGGTAGAACTGCCGGCCGTAGTGCTCGCGGGTCAGCGGACCGGTGAACCAACCCTCGTTGAGCCGCATCCCGTCCGGGTCGATGCACGGGATGACGTGCCACGTGTAGCCCAGCCGGTCCAGCAGGTCGCGGTCCTCGGTGAGGTTCTGGACCAGGTGCAGCGCGGTGATGTTGCCGATCGGCTCGTTCGGGTGCACCCCGCCGAAGACGACGGCGTGCCGGTCGGCGTCGCCGATGACGATCTCCTCGATCGGCTCGCCCAGCCGGGACGTGCCGATGCGGCGCATGCTGGTCACGTCCGGGTGCGCGGCATGGACCCGCCGGAGACCGGCGACCAGGTCGTCGACGCTGGGGAACACGTCGGCCTCCGGCAGCGTGCGCAGTGCCTCGTCGACCAGGTGGGACGTCGTCGGGGTTGTCACTCGGCGGTCTCTCCTCGCGCGATCCGGCGTCGCCGGTCGGCGGCGACGGTGGTGAACGTGGTGCCGGCCCGGCGCCGCCGGTTCGCGACGGCGCCGGGCCGGGGCTTGTCAGTTCTCGACGACGACGTCGTTGAGCTCGATCTGGTCGAAACCGATGATCACGTTGGACACGTTGTCGCTGTGTGCGTAGACGTACTTGGCGTAGAAGAGCGGCACCACCGGGAAGTCGGCCATGATCTGCTCCTCGGCCTGCTTGTACAGCTCGACCGCCTCTTCCGGCGTCGGCGCCCCGTCGGCCTGCGCGATCAGCGCGTCGACCTCGGCGTTGGTGTAGCCGCCGGCGCCCTCACGGCCGTCGCCGCTGGAGCTGAACACGGCCGTCAGCTGGTTCTGCATGCTCGGGTACAGCGAGCCCCAGCCACCGCGGAACGGCCCGGAGGCCTGCTGGGTCCGCAGCGCGTCGAGGAACTGCACGAAGCCGGGCTGGCTCTGCAGCGTGACCTCCGCGATGCCGAGGTTCTGCCGGATCTGGTTCGCCAGCGCCTCGAAGGTCTGGTCGTATCCCACGCCGCCCGGGAACCAGATCTCCATCGGGCCCTCCCAGCCGCCGGCCTCGGCCAGCAGCTGCTTCGCGGCGTCCGGGTCGAACTCGCAGAACTCGCCGCACAGGCCCTCCGTGCCGCCGCCGATGGTGGTCGGCCCGTGCAGCGACGTGGCCGGGGTGTAGAGCCCGCCGAAGATGGCCTCGTTCACCGCGTCCCGGTCGATGGCCATCGAGACGGCCTGCCGGATGCGCGGATCCTGGAAGCGCGGGTCCCACAGCGGGAAACCCAGCCAGTCCAGCCGGACCGCCTCGAACGCGACGAAGTTGTCGGCGAAGTCGGAGTCGACCTGCTTGTACTTCTCCTGGGGCACCGACACGATGTCGACCGACCCGCCGATGGCGTCGGTGTACGCGGTGGTGGTGTCGCTGTAGATGCGGAACGTGATGCTGTCGGCGTTGGTCTCCGGCCCCTGGTAGTCCTCGTACCGGGTGACGGACAGCTGGACGTCGTGCTCCCAGGTGCCGTCCATCTGGTAAGGGCCGTTGCCGATGGGCGCCTCGTTGAACGCGTCGAAGTCCTCGAACGCCACCGTCGGCAGCGGGTAGAAGCCAGGGTTGCCCAGCTTGTACGGGAACTGGCTGTCCGCTGCCTTCAGCGTGACCCGCAGCGTGGTGTCGTCGACGACCTCGACGCCGGACAGCGTCTGCGCGGTCGGCTCACCCTGCGCGGGGTTGAGCTCGTCGTACCCGACCACCTGCGCGAACAGGGCGTTGTTGACCCAGGCGTTGGGGCCGTACGCGGTGGCGTTCCACGCGTCGGCGTAGCTCTGCGCCGTCACCGGCTCGCCGTTGTGGAACGTCCAGTCCGGCTTGATCGTGATGGTCCAGACGATGTTGTCGTCGCTCTCGATCGACTCCGCGTGCAGCATCTGCGGCTCGCTCTGGTCGCCGAACTTCACCAGCCCGGAGAAGAGCGCGTGCATCTCGTCGAACGCGCCCTGGGCACGGCCGGGGATCAGGGAGTCCGGCTCGTCGATGCCGACGGAGAACGTCCCGCCGGTGCCGCCGCCGTCGCCCGTGTCGGTGCTGTCGTCGGAGCCGCCGCCGCATGCGGTGACGGTCAGGAGTGCAGCACCGACAGCGAGTGCTGAGAGCCGTTGCCACGTACGCATGGTCACCTTCCGGTGTGCCAGGGGCAGGTTTCGCTGTGCCCGCTCACTTGATGGAGAGTGAATCTAGTGACACGCTGAACTTTCAAGCAAGCCACTATTTAGCTGAAGTTTCAGAAGTTACTGAGACTTAACTGATCGAACCGCAGGCGTGCGGTGGCGAATTCGGGCACGCGGATGCTGGTCAGCGCGCAGGGCGATGGCCCACCATGTGGGTCTTGGAGGTGTCATGGCAGACGACGGGGCGAAGCTGGAGTTCTTCGTCGAAGAGCTGGGGTTGCTCTTCGAGGAGATGGGCCAAGGACGCATGAACGGCAGAGTCCTCGGCTACCTGATGCTCAGCACGGCACCCTACGTCTCCACCGCCGAGCTCAAGCGGGAGCTCAACGCCAGCGCGGGTTCCATCTCGACCGCCACGCGTGCGCTGTCCGAGCCCGGATTCATCCGGAAGGTGTCCGTGCCCGGCTCACGCGGCCACTTCTTCCGCGCCGACGAAGACGTCTGGGGCGCCTTCCTCGCCACCGAGCACCGGTACTTCGCCACTCGCCGGCGCCTCGCCACGTCTGTCCTGGCCGCGCTGGAGCCGGAGGACGAGGTCATCCGCAAGCGCATGGAGAACATGTACGACTACTTCGAGTGGCTCGAGACGTACCACCAGAAGATGTACGCCGACTGGGAGGCGTACAAGCTCGAGCGCGAGAGCGCCGCGAAGCGCGAGCCCACCGCCGGCTGACCGCACCCGCCCGCACGCTGCGACCCCTCACTCGGCCCGCCCCGCGTTGATCTTGGAGTTCTCGCAGAATCGCAGCCCGAAATGCCCGATAGATTCCGCGGAGACTCCAAGATCAACGGAACGCGAAACCGATCGTTCACGTCGTCGTCAAGGCGTGTCCTATCGCGGCGGACCGGCGCGGCGCTAATCTGGTCGTGGCGGTTGGTGAGTAGCCGGCCGTCCGGGAGGCCCGTCCTACGTGCTGACACCATGGCGCGAACGGAGGGCCGGCACCCGGCCCAGTGGGCTCGGTCCCGGCACTCCGCGCGACACAGACGCCTGAGCCGTCAGGGTGCACTCAGGCGTGAGGGAGACGGACGTGGCCGCTTCCAGGAACCAGACCCGTCGTCGCACCACCCGGCCTGAGCCGGCTCGCCGCACCTACGTGCTCGACACGAGCGTGCTGCTGGCCGACCCATACGCGATCTTGCGCTTCGCCGAGCACGAGGTCGTCCTGCCGATCGTGGTGATCACCGAACTCGAGGCCAAGCGCCATCACCCGGAGCTCGGGTACTTCGCCCGCTCCGCGTTGCGCCTGCTCGACGAGCTACGCGTCGAACACGGTCGCCTCGATGTTCCGTTGCCGGTCGGCGACGACGACGGTACGGTCCGCGTCGAGCTCAACCACACCGATCCGGAAGTGTTGCCGGCCGGTTTCCGGCTGGGCGACAACGACTCCCGCATCCTCGCCGTGGCCCGCAACCTGGCCGCCGAGGGCGCCGACGTCACGCTGGTGTCGAAGGACCTGCCGATGCGCGTCAAGGCATCGTCGGTCGGCCTGCACGCCGAGGAGTACCGCGCCGAGACCGTCATCGAGTCCGGCTGGACCGGTATGGCCGAGCTCGAGGTCCCTGGCAGCTTGCTCGACGAGCTGTACGAGTCCGGCTCCGCCGACTACGAGGAGGCGCGCGAGCTGCCCTGCCACACCGGGCTGGTGCTGCACAGCGAACGCGGCAGCGGCCTGGGGCGGATGACCGCGGACAAGCGCATCCGCCTGGTGCGCGGCGACCGCGAGGCGTTCGGGCTGCACGGCCGGTCGGCCGAGCAGCGCATCGCGTTGGACCTGCTGCTCGACGACGAGGTCGGCATCGTGTCGCTGGGCGGCCGGGCCGGTACCGGGAAGTCGGCGCTGGCCCTGTGCGCCGGGCTCGAGGCGGTCATGGAGCGCCGCGTGCACAAGAAGGTGGTCGTGTTCCGGCCGCTGTACGCAGTCGGCGGCCAGGACCTCGGCTACCTGCCGGGCAACGAGTCCGAGAAGATGAACCCCTGGGCCCAGGCGGTCTACGACACCCTCGGCGCCCTGACCACGCAGGACGTCATCGACGAGGTCGTGGCCCGCGGCATGCTCGAGGTGCTGCCGCTGACCCACATCCGCGGCCGCTCGCTGCACGACGCCTTCGTCATCGTCGACGAGGCCCAGTCGCTGGAGCGCAACGTCCTGCTCACGGTGCTGTCGCGGGTGGGCAGCAACTCCCGGGTCGTGCTGACCCACGATGTCGGCCAGCGCGACAACCTCCGCGTCGGCCGGCACGACGGCGTCGTCGCGGTGGCCGAGAAGCTCAAGGGCCACCCGCTGTTCGCGCACGTGACCCTGACCCGCTCGGAGCGTTCGCCCATCGCGGCGCTCGTCACCGAGATGCTGGAGAACATGTCCGGCTGATTTTCCCCAAATGATCACGTGGACTATGGGTGCTCCCGCTTCACCGGGAATGTAGGCCTGGTGAAGCGGGAGAAGCCCTGGTGAGGGCGGTTTCTAGAGCGCTCCCGGGCGCCGCGCCGGGACGGCCGATTGCCCGGCTGTGGGCGGTTCGCCGGTTTCACGGTGGGCGAGGTCACACGCCATCGAGTTGGCAAAGGTCACGATTTCATTGCAGTGTGGTGGAGCCCTACAGGAAGGTTCCCACCTCGTGCATCGCAGACGCAGACATCTGCGCCGGCTCGGTCTCGGGCTCGGATTCATCACATCGATCATCGTTCTGGCCACCCTCGTCACGGGGTGGGTCGTCGACTCGGCGGCACCGCCCAATGCGGTGGCCAGCATGGATTCGGGGGCGCTGCCCCAGGTGAACTCCAAGGCTCAGGTCACACCGCAGCCATCGCTGGAGCGGCAGCTCGCCGAAGCGGCCGAGGCTCAGGTCGCGGCCGAGGCGGCCCGGGCCAAGGCTGAAGCCGAAGCAAAGGCCAAGGCAGAGGCCGAAGCGAAGGCCAAGGCTGAAGCGGAGGCGAAGGCCAAGGCCGAAGCCGAGGCGGCCGCCCGCGCCGAGGCCGAACGGCAGGCGGCCGCGGAGGAGGCGGCCCGGTCGCTGGAGCGCGCCGCCGAGGACCCCAAGTCCGCCGCCCGCGCCCTCATGGCCGACTACGGCTGGGGCGACGACCAGTTCTCGTGCCTCGACCGGCTCTGGACCCGGGAATCGAACTGGCGGCACACGGCGGAGAACCCGTCGTCCGGCGCCTACGGCATCCCCCAGTCGCTGCCCGCGAGCAAGATGTCCCGCTTCGGTGACGACTACCGGACCAACCCGATCACCCAGATCGAGTGGGGTCTCTGGTACATCGACGACCGCTACGGCACGCCGTGCGAGGCGTGGGGGCACTCCGAAGCCGTCGGCTGGTACTGACGGCCCGGCGCCGCTGGCGCCTCTGAGCAGGCATCGCATGCCAGAACCGCGGATGGGCCCTGATCAGGGCACCATCCGCGGTTCTGCGTTGCAGAGACCACAGGGCCCAACCGGCCCCGCGGGATCCGTCAGCCGGCCGACGGGGGCCGCGTCATGCTCAGTACGTCGAGGGCCTCGTCGAGCTGCTCCTCGGTGAGCTGGCCGGTGTCGAGGTAGCCGCGCTCGACGACGACCTGCCGGATCGTCTTGCGCTCGGCCAGTGCCTGCTTGGCGACCTTCGCCGCCTCCTCGTAGCCGATGTAGCGGTTGAGCGGCGTCACGATGGACGGCGACGACTCCGCGTACTCGCGGCAGCGGTCCTCGTTGGCCTCGATGCCCGCGACACAGCGGTCGGCGAACAGTCGCGAGATGTTCGAGAGCAGCCGGATCGACTCCAGCAGGTTGCGGACGATGACCGGCAGCATCACGTTGAGCTCGAAGTTGCCGGCCGCCCCGGCGAACGCCACCGCGGCGTCGTTGCCGACCACCTGAGCGCTCACCATGCACAGCGCCTCGGGGATCACCGGGTTGACCTTGCCGGGCATGATGGACGAGCCGGGCTGAAGGTCCGGCAGTGCGATCTCGGCCAGTCCGGCGCGCGGTCCGGAGCCCATCCAGCGCACGTCGTTGGAGATCTTGTACAGCGAGACGGCGATCGTGCGCAGCTGGCCGGACAGCTCGACCAGCCCGTCGCGGGCGCCCTGCGCCTCGAAGTGGTTGCGGGCCTCGGTGATGGGCAGCCCCGTGTCGGCGGCGATGCGCTCGATGACGGCGGCGGCGAAGCCGGGCGGGGTGTTGATTCCGGTGCCGACGGCGGTGCCACCCAGCGGGACCTCGGCCACGCGCGGCAGTACCGCCTGCAGCCGTTCGACACCGTAGGCCACCTGCGCGGCGTAGCCGCCGAACTCCTGCCCGAGCGTGACGGGGGTGGCGTCCATGAGGTGCGTGCGGCCGCTCTTGACGACTCCCGCGAACTCGGCCGCCTTGCGCGACAACTCCCGCTCGAGGTGCTGCAGTGCGGGGATCAGCTCGCCGATGACGGCGCCCGTGGCGGCGACGTGGATGGCCGTCGGGAACACGTCGTTGCTGGACTGCGAGGCGTTGACGTGGTCGTTGGGGTGGACCTGCTGGCCAGTGCGCTCCGAGGCCAGGGTGGCGAGGACCTCGTTGGTGTTCATGTTGCTCGACGTGCCGGAACCGGTCTGGAAGACGTCGATGGGGAAGTGCTCGTCGAAATCGCCCCGGGCGACCTCCACGGCGGCCTCGTGGATGCCCTTCGCCAGGTCGGCGTCGACGACCCCGAGGTCGGCGTTGACGCGTGCGGCCGCGCTCTTGATGGTGGCCAGCGCCTGGATGAGCGAGCGCTCGATGCGCGTGCCGGAGACGGGGAAGTTCTCGACTGCCCGCTGGGTCTGGGCGCGGTACTTCGCCGCGGCCGGGACCCGTACCTCGCCCATGGTGTCCTGTTCGATCCGGTACTCAAGGTCGCTCATGGTGACCATCATGGCGTGCCCGGGGGACGATCTGCCGCCGGGGTCGAACCTGCTTGCCGGCCGACAAGCGTGATCTACGGCATATTGCCCAGCGCACACCGATACCGGCATACTTCTTCCATAAAAGAATGAGCCTTCGTTTTGGTGGCGTCGCAGGGAGGTACGGGGCGCAAGGCCTGATCCAGGGTGCTCGCCTCGACACACTTATGGCATTTGACATCCGCGAATACACCCGAACATCCGCAGCGGTGAAGTGGCAGGATCTGCCGTTCGAGGAGTTCCGTACGAATCCACTGCCGCCCGAAACACTGCGCAGCCTTCGCTACATGTGCGACGTCGAGTACCACACCGTCTGCTACCTACGGGACATGCTGGTCACGCCATCGCACAAAGACCCGCAGGTCACGGCATTCATGACGATGTGGAACATGGAGGAGTTCTGGCACGGTGAGGCACTTGCCGAGGTGCTCGGCATGCACGGCCTCAGTGTCGACTACGACCACCTCAAGGCCGTCCGCCTGAAGATGGGCTGGCGCGACAAGTTCGACCCGATCAAGCAGTCGATGCTGGCCAACATCGTCGGCCAGGACTTCGTCGCCGTCCACATGATCTGGGGCGCGGCCAACGAATGGTCGGCCATCACCGCGTACAACCGGCTGGCTGCGCTGGAGAAGCACCCGGTGCTGGCAGAGCTGCTCAAGCGCATCGCCAAACAGGAGGCCCGCCACGTCGCGTTCTACGCCACCCAGGCGCGGGATCGGCTGGCACGCAGCAAGAAGGCGCAGAAGATCGCCCGGTTCGCGCTGCGCAAGTACTGGGGACCGGTGGGCACGGGAGTCATGGCCGAGTCCGAGGTGCGCCATGTGCTGCATCACCTCATGAGCGGCCCTGACGGGCGGCAGGCCGCGCGCAGCATCGACGATCACATCAGCAAGATGCCGGGCCTGGCCGGGCTGCGCATCGTGGAGAACGCGCTCGACGTGCGCGGCGTCCCGGCCTGATCGGCCCGGCTCGCTTCGCTCCGAGGTGATCTGCCGCTCCACCAGGCAAGCATTCCTGGTGGAGCGGGTGCACCCATGGTCCACGTGATCATTCCGGGTCGCGGCGGGCGGCGAAATACAGGTGGTACTGGATGTCGCGGCCCTCGCGGCGCACGGTGCGCACCACCTCGTCGACATCGCCGACGGCGTCGGCCAAGGCGGCGCCCAACGCCGTCGACGGTGCCGCTGACCAGACGGCGAGCAGGCCGCCGGGGCGCAGTGCCCGGGCCGCCTGCGTCAACAGCGGCCGCTCGTACACCTGCGCGTTCGCCGCGTGCACCAGCATGTCCGGGCCGTTGTCGACGTCGAGCAGGATGCCGTCGTACGTGGACGGGGCGACGCCCGGCAGCAGCTCGCGGACGTCGTCGACCAGCACCCGGACCCGCGGGTCGCCGACGACGGCCCCGACACCGGGCACGACGCCATCGCGCAGCACCTCCACCAGGATCGGTTCGAGCTCGACGACGTCGACTGCCTGGACCCGCGGGTCGCCCAGCAGTTCCGCGACCGTGAAACCGAAGCCGAGGCCGGCCACCAGGACCCGTTCGGGGACGGGATGACGTTCGAGCAGGACACCGGCGAGCAGCCGCTCGGTGGACGTCTCGGCGGTGTCCATGAGGAACGTTCCGTTGACGATGAGTTCGTAGATCGTCTCGTCGGCGGCGAACCGGCTGCGGACCACGACTTCACCGCCGATGCCGTCGCGCCGGACCAGTGTGCGCGGAAGGTCATCCACAGGTTCACCGTATGTCCTCGACCAGTCGCACTCGATGTCGTAACGTCGACTCACACTTCAACGCTCCGATGACGAAGCGGTCACTGGAGCGCGCTGTGTGTGCTCCAGGGAGGCGATGTGGGCAGGAGAACAGTCAGCGTTGCAGCGGCCGCCACCATGGTCCTCGGGCTGGCCGCGTGCGGCGGCGACGACGGCACTCCGACCTTGACCTGGTACATCAACCCCGACGACGGAGGACAGGCCGAGCTCGCGCGAAGATGCACCGAGGCCGCCGACGGCGCCTACCGCATCGAGACGTCGCTGCTGCCCCGCGAGGCGTCCGCGCAGCGCGAGCAGCTGGCCCGCCGGCTGGCAGCCAACGACTCGTCCATCGACATCATCAGTCTCGACCCGCCGTTCATCCCGGAGTTCGCCGAGGCGGGCTTCCTGGCGCAGATCCCCGACGACATCGCCGACGCCGTCACCGAGAACGTCGTGCAAGGCGCCATCGACGGCGCCACCTGGCGCGACGAGATCGTCGCCGTCCCGTTCTGGGCCAACACCCAGCTGCTGTGGTACCGCCGGTCGGTCGCGGAGGCCGCCGGTCTGGACCCGGAGAACGAGCCGGTCACCTGGCAGCAGCTCATCGAGGCCGCGCAGTCGCAGGACAAGTACCTCGGCGTGCAGGGAATCCGCGCCGAGGCGCTGACGGTGTGGATCAACGCGCTGGTGACGTCCGCCGGCGGCGAGATCCTGGAGAACCCCGAGGCCCCGGCCGACGAGGTCCAGCTCGGCCTGGAGAGCGAGGCCGGCGCGGCCGCCGCCCAGGTCATCGAAGAGATCGCCCGCAACGGCCTGGGCGGTCCCGGGCTGGGCAACCAGGACGAGAACGGCGCCATGCTGCAGTTCCAGGGCGACCGGGGCTCGTTCATGGTCAACTGGCCGTTCGTGTGGGCCGCGACGCTCGCGGGTGTCGAGGGCGGCAACCTCGACCAGGCGCTGGTCGACGACATCGGCTGGGCGCTCTACCCGGCGGTCGCCGAGGGCGAGGAGTCCCGGCCGCCCTACGGCGGCATCAACCTCGGCATCGGCGCCTTCAGCGCGCACACCGACCTCGCACTTGAGGCCGCCCAGTGCATCGTCACGCCCGAGAACCAGGCGTACTACATGGTCACCAACGGCAATCCGGCGTCCAACACCGAGGCCTACGACGACCCGGAGGTACGCGAGAGCTTCCCCATGGCCGACCTGATCCGGGAGTCGCTCGAGGCGGCGGCGCCGCGGCCGCAGACGCCGTACTACAACGAGGTGTCGTCCGGGCTGCAGTCGACCTGGCATCCGCCGAGCTCGGTGACGCCGGACTCCTCGCCTGAGGAGGCCACGACGCTGATAACCGAGGTGCTGAAGGGGGAGAGGCTGCTATGAGCGTGACACAGGCCCCGGACACCGTCGGTGCGGACGCCGGGCCACCCCCTCCCGCCAGCGACCGCGCCCGCGCGGAGCGGCGGCTCGGCTGGTACCTCGCCGGCCCCGCGTTCGTCGTGATGCTGCTGGTCACGGCGTATCCCATCGCCCAGGCGTTCTACGAGTCGCTGTTCAAGTACCGGCTCACCGACCCCGACGCGCGCGAGTTCAGCGGGCTCGGCAACTACCTGGTCGTGCTGTCCGACGGCGTGTGGTGGCGGGCGGTCGGCGTCACCGTGCTGATCACGGTCATCACGGTGGCCATCGAGGCGGTGCTGGGTTTCGCGCTGGCGCTGGTGATGCACCGGGCGCTCACGACGCTGCGGCCCATCCTGCGCACGGCCATCCTGGTCCCGTACGCCATCATCACCGTCGTCTCGGCGTTCGCCTGGTTCTACGCCTTCGACATCAACTCCGGGTTCGTGAACTCGTGGTTCAGCTGGGTGCCCGGCATCAGCGAGAACACCAACTGGTTCGGTGAGTTCAGCACCTCGGTGACGGTCATCATCGCGTCGGAGATCTGGAAGACGACGCCGTTCATCTCGCTGCTGTTGCTGGCCGGGCTGGCGCAGGTGCCGGACGAACTGCAGGAGGCGGCGAAGGTCGACGGCGCCACCTGGTGGCAGCGGATGTACAAGGTCACCATCCCGAACATGAAGGCGGCCATCATGGTCGCGCTGCTGTTCCGGACCCTCGACGCGTTCCGCATCTTCGACAACGTCTTCATCATGACCCAGGGCGCGAACAACACCGAGGTCGTGTCCTTCCTGGCGTACAGACAGACGATCAGCCGGTTGGAGATCGGCCTCGGGTCGGCGGTGTCGGTGCTGCTGTTCCTGTGCGTCGTCCTGATCAGTTTCCTGTTCATCAGGCTTTTCAAGGTCGACCTGGCCAGTGCGAGGGGTGAGCGGTGATGGACGAGGGTCAGCTCTCGCGCGGCACCAAGGCGTGGTGGTGGGTCGCCGGTGTCGTCGTCATCGTCTACGCGCTGTTCCCGGTCGCGTGGATCGTCTCGCTGTCGTTCAAGACCCCCAGTGATCTCGGGACGGGCCAGTTCCTCCCCACCGAGTGGGTCTGGAGCAACTACGACAACATCCTGGCCGGCGGCGCGCAGGAGCTGTTCCTGTCCGCGCTGCGCAACTCCATCGGCATCTCGCTGATCGCGACGTTCATCTCCGTGGTGCTGGCGACGTTCGCGGCCTACGCCATCGCCCGCCTCGACTTCCCCGGCAAGCGGCTGATCCTGACCACGGCGCTCGCGGTGGCCATCTTCCCGGTCATCTCCATCGTCACGCCCCTGTTCAACCTGTGGCGCAACATCGGGCTGTACGACACCTGGCCGGGCCTGATCATCCCGTACCTGTCGCTGACGCTGCCCATCTCGATCTGGACGTTGTCGGCGTTCTTCCGGCAGATCCCGTGGGAGCTGGAGCAGGCCGCCCAGGTCGACGGCGCCACCACCTGGCAGGCGTTCCGCAAGGTCATCGTCCCGCTGGCCACACCTGGCGTGTTCACCACCGCCATCATCTCGTTCTTCATCGCGTGGAACGACTTCGTCTACGGCATCTCGCTGACGTCGACGGAGGCAGCGCGCCCGGTTCCGGCGGCACTGGCGTTCTTCACCGGTGCCTCGCAGTTCGAGGAACCGACGGGCGCGATCGCGGCGGCCGCCGTCGTCGTCACCATCCCCGTCGTCATCCTCGTCCTGCTGTTCCAACGCCGGATCGTTTCCGGCCTGACCCAGGGCGCCGTCAAGGGCTGACCCAGCAGTAACTGGAGGAGAAACCCCATGGCTGCCATCACGCTGAAGGACATCAACAAGCGGTACGGCGACGGCTTCCACGCGGTCAAGGACGTCAACCTCGACATCGCCGACGGCGAGTTCGTCATCCTGGTCGGCCCGTCCGGGTGCGGGAAGTCGACGCTGCTGCGCATGATCGTCGGGCTGGAGGACATCACCAGCGGCGAGATGCAGATCGGTGGGCAGCGGGTCAACGAGAAGGCGCCGCGCGACCGCAACCTGTCAATGGTCTTCCAGAACTACGCGCTCTACCCGCACCTGACGGTGTACGAGAACATCGCCTTCCCGCTCCGGCTGCACAAGGCGCCGGACAAGGAGATCGACGAGCGGGTGCGCCGGGCCGCCGACCTGCTCGAACTGACCGAGCACCTGGATCGCAAACCGGCCAATCTGTCCGGTGGGCAGCGGCAGCGGGTCGCGATGGGTCGCGCGATCGTCCGCGAGGCGCAGGCGTTCCTCTTCGACGAGCCACTGTCCAACCTCGACGCCAAACTGCGCGGCCAGATGCGCACCGAGATCTCCCGGCTGCAGAAGCGGCTCGGCATCACCACGGTGTACGTCACGCACGACCAGGTCGAGGCCATGACGCTCGGCGACCGTGTCGTCGTGCTGCGCCGCGGCGTCGTCCAGCAGGTCGCCTCGCCACGCGAGCTGTACGAGAACCCGGTCAACCTGTTCGTCGCCGGGTTCATCGGGTCGCCGCCGATGAACTTCATCTCCGCGACGGTGGCCGGCGACCGGCTGCACACTCCGTTCGGCGAGTGGACGTTGCCGTCGCCGGCGCTCGACCTCAGCGGCCGCGACGTCGTCCTGCTCGGTGCCCGGCCGGAGGCGTTCGAGGACGCCGCGGTGGTTTCCGACACCATCCGCGATCACGGCGTGGAGTTCGACGCCACCATCGACGTCATCGAATGGCTCGGCAACGAGCAGTACGCCTACGTGCCGTACGAGGCGCCCGACGACATCCGCAAGCAGTTGGCGGAGCTGGAGCGTGAGCTCGACAGCGAGGCGTTGCGTACTCAGCTCGTCGTGTCGCTCGACGCCACCAGCCGCATCCCGGAGGGCACGGGCGCCAAGCTCTGGCTCGACCTGCGCAAGGTCCACGTCTTCGACCCGGAGACGGGGGAGAACCTCACCGTCGGGGCGCGGGCCGGCTCCGGGTCGGCGTCGGACGGCAACGGCGCGGGTGGTCCGCCGTGACCGTCCGCCGGTGGGATGGGGACGCCGCCCCCGCCCGCCTCGCTCGCTCCTCGCTCGGACGCCCGAGCCTACCCCTGCCGGCATCCCCATCCCGCCGGCGGCGACCGTCCGCGAGAACGATCAGCTGACGAAGCGGAGATCAGGGGTCCTGACTCCTCCTGCGGGGGCAGGAATCGCAGGTCGGCTCATCCTTCTGGACGGCGTGGTCATTGCTAAGGTCATGGGTTGTGGACGAGACACGCGACCAGCGTTCGATGCGGGCGTCCGACGCCGACCGTGAGCGCGTCGCCGACGTCCTGAGGCAGGCGGCCTCCGACGGCCGGCTGAGCCTGACCGAGCTGGACGAGCGTATCGAGGCGCTGTACGCCGCCAAGACGTATGCCGATTTCGAACCGGTGGTGCGGGATCTGCCCGGCGACGTCCCGCTGCCGCCGGTCACGAGGCCACCCGCGGTACGACCGGCTCCGTCACCGGCGCCGGTCACGTCGGGCCGGATCGGTGGCCGGCCGGTGTCGCGATCGGCCAAGGTCGTGTTCAGCGGCCTCCAGCGGCGCGGCGAGTGGGTGGTGCCCAGCCGCTTCCACGTCAAGGCCGTCTTCGGCGGCGCCGACCTCGACCTGCGCGAGGCGAGTCTCGAGAGCGACGAGGTCGAGATCGACATCAGGGCCGTCTTCGGCGGAGTGAACATCGTCGTGCCCGACGACGTCCGTGTCCTGGTCGACGGAACCGGTGTCTTCGGCGCCTTCAACGACGACGCCAGCCATCGTCGCCAGCCCGGTGCGGGTGCGCCGGTCGTCCGGGTCACCGGCAAGGCCGTGTTCGGCGGCGTCAACGTCCAACGCAAGTCGATAGGTGAGGCATGAGCGAAGTCCCCGACGTGCCCAGGCCGCCCGCCGACCCCGGTCCGTCGCCGCAGCCTGCGCCGGTGGGCGTCCCCGACGTGCGCAGCGCCGCTGACCTGCGCTGCTCCGACGTCGACCGCGAGCGGGTCGCGGAGGCGCTGCGGCAGGCCGCCGGCGACGGCCGGTTGACGCTGTCCGAACTGGAGGAGCGGCTGGAGGCGACGTTCAACGCGCGTACCTATGGCGACCTGCAGCCCATCACCCGCGACCTGCCGCAGGGACCCTATCCGCTGCCCGGTGGCACGTCCACCGCGACGTGGCAGCAGGGCCGGCCCGCAGCACCGGCCGCCAGCACCGGACCGGCCACGTCGGCGGCCGGCGTCGCACCCGTGCCGCGGCCGCCGACGGACGGGCCGGTCCGCGCCTCCGAACGCATCACCAGCGTGCTGAGCACCGAGAAGCGCAAGGGTCGCTGGGAGGTGCCGGCCCGCATCGACCTCACGTCCGTGCTGGGCGAGGTGGAGCTCGACTTCACCGAGGCCATCGTCCGTTCCCGCGAGATCGACATCCACGTCGGCATCGTCCTCGGCAGCGTCACCCTGATCGTCCCTGAGGGTATCGACGTGCGGATCGAGGAGGGCGCGAACATCCTCGGTGAGCGGAAGATGAAGCTGAAGTCCGAGGTCACCCCCGGCAGCCCGGTCTACCACGTGCGCGGCTTCGTGGTGCTCGGTGAGCTCACCGTCCGTCCGCCGAAGGAACGGCGCCGGTCCCTGCTCGGCCATTGAGCGCTCCGGGCGGCGCGCAGCGTGTCGGACCTCGGGGGAGGGATGCTGATGCCAACTGTCGGCGTGAGCGTCCCCCTCGCCGATTCGTCCCCCCGTGGCGGAGCGGGCGCGGACACCGTGCGCAGGCCGAACGTGCACGAGGGAGCAACCGTGGATTCACCGCAGCAGGCGACACTGCCGTGATGGTGTTGCGCGGGGGACCGGCGCGCAGCGTGAGCATTGTGCTCGCCGGCGCAGTGCTCACTACTGCGGGCGCTGCCTCGGCGGCCGTTGCCGAACCCCCGGGCGGCGCGGCTGTCCCGGTGGCGTCGCTCTCCGCCGATCGAGGCGCGCCGAGGCTTCCGGCCCACATCCGCCCTGTCCCGCCGCAGGTCGGGCCGATGGTGTCCGGGCGAACATCGGTCGTGCCGCCGCCGGCCGTGACGGCCGCGGACGACGGCGACGACAATGATCCTGGCTGGGGCTGGGGTCCGTCGCGGGTCATCTGGGCCGCGTTCGGGTGGCTGGCGCTGGTGATCGTGGCCGCGATCTTGCTTCGCCGGCTGGTGTCTCGCCGCCGCTGACATGGGAGGGGCGCCGGCGGCGCTGCCGCCCGACCCACCGCGAAACCGCGGATGCGGTTCTATACTTTGATTCGTGCCGCAGTTTCGGATTGCTGACGCCGCCCGGTTGCTCGGGATGAGCGACGACTCCCTACGCCGGTGGGCCGATGGCGGCCGGCTGCGGGTCGACCGCGACGACGCCGGCCGCATGGTCGTCGACGGCGTCGAGCTGGCGCGCGTGGCCCGCGAGATCGTCCCCGGCGAAGCCGCCCTGCCCACGCCGCGCGAGTCTGCGCGCAACCACTTCCCCGGCATCGTGATCTCGGTGCGCAAGGACGGCGTCATGGCGCAGGTGGAGATCCAGGCCGGCCCGCACCGGGTGGTGTCGCTGATGAGCCGGGAGGCCGCCGACGAACTCGGGCTCGAGGTGGGCGTCGCGGCCATCGCGTCGGTGAAGGCCACGAACGTCGTCGTCGACCTGCCGGCGGGCCGGGCATGAACCGCGGCGCCGGACGGGGCGGCGTCGTCGCAGTGACGGCGGCCACCGCGCTGGTCGGCGCGGCCTGCGGCGGCTCCGCCACCGCTCCGGCCAGCGGCGACGCGCCGGGCGGCACCGTCACCGTCCTGGCCGCGGCCTCGCTGACGGAGCCGTTCGAACGGCTGGCCGACCGGCTCGGCGAGGAGTACCCGGACCTCGAGGTCGTGTTCTCCTTCGGGCCCAGCTCCGGCCTGGTCGAGCAGGTCGTCTCCGGTGCTCCGGCCGACGTGCTCGCCACCGCCGATACCGGGACCATGGACAACGCCGTCGCCGCGGGTGTCGTCGACGGCGAGCCGGCAGTGTTCGCCCGCAACACCCTCGCCCTGGTGGTCCCGGCCGCCAACCCCGGCGGCGTCACCGGTCTGGCCGACCTGGCTCGCGAGGACCTGCTGGTCGCCATCTGCGAGCCGCAGGTGCCGTGCGGCACGGCGGCCGGACGCCTGCTCGACGCGGCCGGCGTGGTGGCGGCGCCGGACACCCTGACCACCGACGTCAAGGAGGCCGCAGCACTGGTCGCTCTGGGCGAGGCGGACGCGGCGCTGATCTACCGCACCGACGCCGTGGCCGAGGGCGACGCCGTCGAGACCGTCCCGGCGCCGGACTCGGATGCGGTCGTCAACGACTACCCGGTCGCGGTCCTCGCCGACGCCCCCAACCCGGCGGGCGCCCGGGCGGTGGTGGCGGCCATCACCGGTGAGCTCGGTCGGTCGATCCTCGCCGAGGCAGGTTTCCTGGAGCCGTGAGCCGCCCTCGCCGCGCCGACGACCTGCGGGTTCCGGTCGCTCTGCTGATCCCGTCGCTGATCGGCGTCGCCATCCTGGTGCTGCCGATGCTGGGGCTGCTGCTGCGGGCGCCCTGGCGTGACCTGCCGTCGATCCTGGTTTCGCAGGAGGTCCTGACGGCGCTGCGGCTGTCGTTGACGACGGCGACGGTCGCCACTCTGGTGGCGCTGGCGTGCGGGGTCCCGGTGGCCTGGCTGCTGGCCCGCACCGCGCTGCCGGGCCGGGCGCTGCTGCGGGGCCTGGTGACCGTGCCCCTGGTGCTGCCGCCGGTCATCGGCGGGGTGGCGCTGCTCATGGTGTTCGGCCGCCGCGGCGTCATCGGCAGCTGGCTGGACGAGACGTTCGGGGTGAGTCTGCCGTTCACCACGGCCGCGGTGGTGGTGGCGCAGGTGTTCGTGGCGATGCCGTTCCTCATCGTCGCGGTCGAGGGAGCGCTGCGCACCACCGACAGCCGGTACGAGGACGTCGCCGCGACGCTCGGCGCCGGTTCGTGGACGACGTTCCGGCGGGTGACCCTGCCTGCGGTCGCCCCCGGCGTGCTGGCCGGGGCGGTGCTGTGCTGGGCCCGGGCGCTGGGCGAGTTCGGCGCGACGGTGACGTTCGCCGGCAGCCTCCCGGGCACCACCCGGACCCTGCCGATCGAGGCATACGTGGCCATCGGTGCCGGTGACAGCGACGTGGCCGTCGTACTGAGCCTGCTCATGATCGTCGTCTCGGTGGCCATCCTGGTCGGGCTGCGTGAGCGCTGGATCGGTACCGCATGAGCCTGACCGCGCGATTGACGCTCAGCCGGGGCGACCTGCGGCTGGCCGCCGGCCTCACCGTCGCCGCCGGTGAGGTGGTTGCGCTGCTCGGCCCGAACGGCGCCGGCAAGTCGACGCTACTGCAGCTGCTTGCCGGGACATTGCGCCCGGACGGCGGCCGGGTCGAGCTGGACGGGACGATCCTCGACGACGCCGACACCGGCGTGCACGTGCGGCCGCGCGAGCGCGGCGTGGGCATGGTGGTCCAGGACTACCTGCTGTTCCCGACGATGAGCGTGCTGGAGAACGTCGCGTTCGGTCCGCGCTCGAGGGGCGTGCCTCGGGAACGGGCCCGGCAGCGGGCGGGCGAGTGGTTGGCGCGGGTGGGGCTGGCCGGGTACGAGCGACGGCGTCCGCGCGAACTCTCCGGTGGCCAGGCCCAGCGGGTGGCGCTGGCCCGGGCGCTGATCGTGGAGCCGCGGCTGTTGCTGCTGGACGAGCCGCTGGCCGCACTCGACGCCGGCACCCGCCCGGTGGTCCGGGCCGAACTGCGCCGGCACCTCGCCGGGTACGACGGCTGCACGCTCGTCGTCACCCACGACCCGCTGGAGGCGATGGTGCTGGGCGACCGCGTCGTCGTGCTGGAACGCGGCACCGTCGTGCAGGAAGGCCGGCCGGCCGACGTCGCCCGCCGGCCGCGCACCGACTACGTCGCCCGGCTGGTCGGTTTGAACCTGCTGCGCGGTGTGGCCCGGGGCCTGGTCGCGGAGCTGCCGACCGGCGCCACGGTGGCGTTGGCGCACGAGGCGAGCGGTCCGGTGCACGTCGCCTTCCCGCCGGCCGCGGTGACCCTGAGCCCGCGCCGGCCGGAGGGATCGGCGCGCAACGCCTGGGAGCTGGTGATCACGGACCTGGAGGCGCACGGCGACCTGGTACGGGTGACCGCGGACGGCGCGGTGCCGGTCCTGGCGGACGTGACACCGCTCGCCGTCGCCGACCTGCGGCTGGAACCGGGCCGCCGGGTGTGGGCGTCGGTCAAGGCCACCGAGGTCAGCGTCTACCCCGCCTGACCGCTCCCCATGATCATCAAGGGTTGACCCGGTCATAGGCGGGCCAATCCTTGATGATCATGGGGAGGGTGCGACGATGCTGTCGTGGCAACCTCGACTCGCGGTAACCCGTCGCTGGGCGACATCATGCGCAGCATGGCGGCGCTGGCCGGCGTGCTGGCTTTGGTGGCGCTGGTGTTCAACCTCCTCAACGACCAGGAACCGCGGCTGCCCGAACCCGTCGAGTACCGGGACGCGCTGGCGATGGCGCGCGCCGACTACGGCTACGACGTGCTCGCGCCGGAGCCGGTGCCCGACAACTGGCGGGCCACCAGCATCGACGTCTCGCAGGACGGCGGCGGCGACCGCTGGCGGCTCGGGTTCCTCATCGACGACGACAAGCACATCGGCATCGAACAGTCCGACGGCGAGATCCAGAGCTACCGCGACGACCGGCTGGCCGATTTCGACCCCGACGGTGAGAGCACCGTCGGCGGCGCTACCTGGGAACGCCTCGTCGAGCGCGACGACGCCCCCGACCGGGCGTTGGTCCGCGAGTCCGGCGGCGTCATCACCATCGTGCGCGGCACCGTCGGCTACGAGCAGCTGGAGGAGTTCGTGAGCCTCCTGCGCTGACGCCCCTCACCCGTCGATCTTGGAGAGATGGGCGAATCGCCGGGCGAAATGTCCGATAGATTCCGCAAGAACTCCAAGATCAACAGGTGGGGCGAGGACAATCACTCAGGCGTGTCCGGCGTGCCGGGGTTCTCGGCGGCGTCGAGGCGCTGCCGGGCACCGTCGAGGTAGGTCTCGCAGAGCTTCGCCAGCTCCTCGCCGCGCTGCCAGAGGGCCAGCGACTCCTCGAGCGTGGTGCCGCCGGCCTCCAGCTTCGCGACGATCTGGACCAGCTCGTCGCGGGCCTCTTCGTAGGTGGGTTCGGCGGGCTGCATGGCCAGCCAACCTACCAGCCGGCGTCAGCTCGCCGGCCGGAGCACGACGACGGGGATGGGACGGTCGGTCACCGTCTCGTAGTCGGCGAAGTTCGGCATCGCGGCCACGTGCGCGGCCCACAGCCGGTCCCGTTCGGGTCCGTCGGGGATGACCGCGGTCGCCGGATAGGAGCGCTCGCCGACCTCGACCGTCACCGTCGCGTCGTCCTGGATGTTGTAGTACCAGTCGGGGTGCCGGTCGGAGCCGCCGTTGGATGCCGCGACCACGAGGTCGTCGCCGTCGGCCGTGTAGGCGAGCGGCGCGATGCGTGGCTGGCCGCTGTGCCGACCGGTGGTGGTCAGGAGGAGCAGTTCCACCCCGGCGAACGGCCCCGCGACGCGGCCGGCATTCTGCCGGAACTCTTCGATGATCTTCTCGTTGAAGGAGGACATGCTCGCTTCAGCGATCACCGTCGATGGTTTGTTCCGCGGCATCGGGCCCGGCACCGGCGGCCGGCGAGTCGATGGTGGCGGCGATCTCGCCGCCGGCCACCAGCAGGCGCACGTGCTCGCCGGGGCTGACGTCGTCCGGGGCGCGCACGACGGTGGAATCGGCCTTCTGGACGACGGCGTACCCGCGTTCCAACGTGGCGGCCGGCGACAACGCGCGGATGCGGGCCCTGGTGTGGTCGACGTCGACGGCGGCGCGGTCGAGCTGGTGCCGGACGCTGCGCCGCGCCCGCTGCACCAACGCGGCGACCTCGTCGGCGCGCAGCCGCACACCATGGTGCGGGTCGGCGAGCACCGGCCGGGACCGCAGCGACGCGAGGCCGTGCCGCTCGCGGTCGAGCCGGTGCCGGACGGCGGACCGGATGCGTTCGCGGGCCCGCGCCACCCGCTCGATCTCCTCGGTGACATCGGGCACGACGCGCTTCGCCGCGTCGGTCGGGGTGGACGCGCGCACGTCGGCGACCAGGTCCAGCAGCGGCGTGTCGGCCTCGTGCCCGATGGCGCTGACGACGGGGGTGCGTGCGGCGGACACGGCCCGCACCAGCGCCTCGTCGGAGAACGGCAGCAGGTCCTCGACCGAGCCGCCGCCACGGGCGATGATGACGACGTCGACCTCCGGGTCGCGGTCGAGCACCCGCAGCGCGTCCATGACCTGGCTCACGGCGTTGAGCCCCTGCACCGCGACCGGCTCGATTCGGAAACGGACACCGGGCCAGCGCCGCCGGGCGTTCTCGAGCACGTCATGCTCGGCCTTGGAGTCGCGACCGCAGATGAGCCCGACGACGGTGGGCAGGAACGGCAGCGGGCGCTTGCGCTCGGCCGCGAACACTCCCTCCGCGGCGAGGATCTTCCGCAGCCGCTCGATGCGTGCGAGCAGGTCGCCCAGGCCGACCGGGCGGACGTCGTCGGCGGCCAGCGACAGTGTGCCGCGGGTGTAGTACCACGACGGTTTGGCGTGCACGACGACGCGGGCGCCGTCGGTGAGCGGCGCCTCCAGCGCGTCGAGCAACCCCACCGGGCAGGTGACGGTGAGCGACACCTCGGCGTGCGGGTCGCGCAACGTGAGGAATGCGGTCTGCGTGCCCGGGCGGCGGGAGAACTGCGCGACCTGGCCTTCGACCCACACCGGACCGAGCCGGCTGATCCACTGGCCGATCAGCTGAGAGATGACCCGTACGGGTGCCGGCTTCTCCGGGGATGTGTCCAAGGCCACGATGGGCACCGTACCGGCTGGGACTGACGGCCATGGCACCTACCATGGGGAGCATGACTGCTGAGGGACGCGTACTGCTGGCGGCGCCGCGAGGCTACTGCGCGGGCGTGGACCGTGCCGTCGTCACCGTGGAGAAGGCACTTGACCACTACGGCCCGCCGGTTTATGTCCGCAAGCAGATCGTCCACAACAAGCACGTCGTGGAAACGCTCGAGCAGCGCGGGGCCATCTTCGTCGAGGAGCTCTCCGAGGTTCCCGAAGGCGCGCTGGTGGTGTTCTCCGCGCACGGGGTGGCGCCCATGGTGCACGCCGAGGCCGCCGACCGCGGGCTGCGAACCATCGACGCGACCTGCCCGCTGGTCACGAAGGTGCACAACGAGGCGCGCCGGTTCGCCAAGGACGACCTCGACATCGTGCTCATCGGCCACGCCGGCCACGAGGAGGTCGAAGGCACCTCCGGTGAGGCGCCGGAGCACATCCAGCTGGTCGAAAGCCCCGACGACGTCGCCAACGTGCAGGTCCGCGACCCGTCCCGGGTGGTGTGGCTGTCGCAGACCACGCTGTCGGTCGACGAGACCTACGAGACGGTCGACCGGTTGCGCCAGCGGTTCCCGGCCCTGATCAGCCCGCCCAGCGACGACATCTGCTACGCCACCCAGAACCGTCAGGTCGCGGTCAAGGAGATCGCAGTGGAGTCGGAGCTCGTCCTGGTGGTCGGCTCGGCCAACTCGTCCAACTCGGTGCGCCTCGTCGAGGTCGCGCTCGACGCCGGTGCCGATGCGTCGTACCGGATCGACAATGCCTCCGAGATCGACGAGGCATGGCTCGACGGCGTCACCACGGTCGGCGTCACCAGTGGCGCCTCGGTGCCGGAGGACCTCGTGGCGGGCGTGGTGTCGTGGCTGGGGGAGCGCGGCTTCCCCACCGTCGAGGAGCACCGCACCACCGAGGAGTCGCTGATCTTCTCGCTGCCGCGTGAGCTGCGCCGTGACCTCAAGGCCACCGCGTCGTCGGACTGAACCGGCCCGGCCGCTCGGCGGTCGTGCTTGCTTGGCCGGCTATGTGTCGTCGCCGCGGCCGAAGGCGCTGACCAGCAGGATGACCGCCCAGATGCCCAGCGGGATGGCGGGCCAGAAGTTGTTGAACTCGCCGTTGGCCAGACTCGTGACGCCCCAGATGCCGATCATGATGACGGCGCCGCCCAGCCACGCCTGCCACTCGCCCAGGTATTCGCGCGTCTCCCGCTTCTTGCGCTCGGCCAGGGCCTTCTGCCGCTCCTCTTCCGCGCGGGCGCGTTCTCGCTGCAGCGGCTGCGGCAGGTCGGCGGTCAGCCGGTCGAGTTCGCCGTAGGTGCGTGACTTCCACACCGCGTCGAGGCGGCGCTCGTACTCGTCGGCGTCCAGGCGGCCCTCGCTGAAGGCGTCGCGCAGATCACCGGCGACCAGGTCGCGGTCGGTGTCGCCGGCGCGCTGGTCGTCACGCCGAGCCGGCCGGTCGGTCATGCCGTCCTCCTCGGCTGCTCGAACCCTGGCCCGTGGCTGTTCCCGGGGCTAGCCTGTCGTGCGAGCAAGGATACGACCGCGGGGTGGGCCCAGGCGCGTCAGCCGTCGGTGCCGCTGCGCCGACGGCGGGACTTGGCGGCCTCGGGTGCCGGGGCGAGCCCGAACCGCGGATCGACCTGGATCTCCTCGAGCGCGATGAGGGCGTCGTCGACCAGTTCTGGCGCCTGGACCTGCCGGGCGGCGCGCTCGATCTGCGCGGGTGCCTCCAGCTCGGCGTCGACGACCTTGAGGTCGGACAGCTTGCGGGCGCTGACGAGGACACGGCTCTCCAGCGAGCTGACGCTGTCGTTGTAGGCGCGGACGGCGCCGTCGAGCTGACGGCCCAGCTTGCTGATGTGACCGCCCATGGTGGCCAGCCGGGAGTGCAGCTCACGCCCCAGCGACAGCACCTGCTGGGCGTTCTCGGCCAGCGCTTCCTGCCGCCAGGTGTAGCCGACCGTGCGCAGCAGCGCGACCAGGGTGGCCGGGGTGGCGATGACGACGTTGCGCTCGAAGGCGTGCTCGAACAGCGTCGGGTCCTGCTCCAGTGCCGCGTTGAGGAACACGTCGGACGGGACGAACATGACCACGAACTCCGGCGTGGGCGCGAACTGCTCCCAGTACTGCTTGGCGGCCAGGGAGTCGATGTGGGTCTTCAGATGCCGGGCGTGCGCGGCGAGCCGGGCGTCGCGGGTGGCCTCGTCGCGGGCCTCCTGCGCCTCCAGATAGCCGTTGAACGCCACCTTGGCGTCGACGATCACGCACTTGTCGCCGGCGAGCTTGACCAGCAGGTCGGGGCGGAGTTTGCCGTCCGCGGTGTCGGCCGTGGCCTGCTCGACGAAGTCGACGTGCTCCAGCATGCCGGCGGCCTCGACCACCCGGCGCAGCTGCAGCTCGCCCCAGCGGCCGCGAACCTGGGGCGCACGTAGCGCCGTCACCAGCTGCTGGGTCTCCTGCCGCAGCAGGTCGGAACTCTTGCCCATGGTCTCCAGCTGGGCGCGCAGCTCGCCGTAGGCGGCGGCACGGGCCTTCTCCAGTTGGTTGGCATGGTCGGTGACCTTGGCCAGCTGGTCGTTCAGCGGCTTGACCAGGGCTTCGACGGCCTGCCGGCGGTGTTCGAGCTCGGTCTTGACGCGGTCCTCGGAGCCCTTGAACCGCTCGGCCGCCAGTTCGAGGAACTCGGTGCGGTTCTGCTTGAGCGCGTCGTTGGACAGCCGCTGGAACTCCTGAGTCAGCCGCTCCTGCTCGGCACGCAGCAGGGCCAGCTTCTCCTCACCGTCGGTGCGGGCATGCGCCAGCTCCGTCTCCAGACGGGTCTGCGCGGCCTGGGCGTCGAGCAGCTTCTCGCGGTCGACCTCGCGCTCGGACACCAGCTGCTGCCGCTCCTGCCGGGCGGTGTCGCGTTCGGCTCGCGCCGCATCGCGTTCGGCCACCACCGTCGCGATGTGCGCGGCGGAGCGGACACGGACGAGCAGCGCGCCGACCACCACTCCGAGGAGGAGGGCGAGGAGGGCCAGGAGGATGCCGGTGCCGTTCATGGGACCAGCTTGCCGGGCGGGTCCGACAAAGTCGGGAAGGCGCGGCGATCAGCGGTCCGGATCAGCCATTTCGTCCAGATTCGTGATCGGCGTGGGCGCTGCGGTCCGATCCACCGCAGCGTTTTCCCCGCACCGCGTCTGCCGTCATACACTCGGTGGGCTCCCCGTTCGCGCCGGACGGCGCCGCGCGGTCGGCTCTGACAGCGAAGGATCATCGGTTTGTCCCTCACCATCGGGATCGTCGGCTTGCCCAACGTCGGCAAGTCCACGCTCTTCAACGCGCTGACGAAGAACGACGTCCTGGCGGCGAACTACCCGTTCGCCACCATCGAGCCGAACGTCGGCGTCGTCGGGGTGCCCGACTCCCGGCTGGGCACGCTCGCCGAGATCTTCGCCTCGGCCAAGCAGATCCCGGCCACGGTGAGCTTCGTCGACATCGCCGGCATCGTGAAGGGCGCCTCCGAGGGCCAGGGGCTGGGCAACAAGTTCCTCGCCAATATCCGCGAAGCCGACGCGATCTGCCAGGTCATCCGGGTGTTCAACGACCCCGATGTCGTGCACGTCGACGGTCGCATCGAGCCCAAGGCCGACATCGAGACCATCAACACCGAACTGATCCTGGCCGACCTGCAGACCATCGAGAACGCGCTGCCGCGCCTGGTCAAAGAGGCCCGGATGGCCAAGGAGAAGCAGGAGGTCGTCGCCGCCGTCGAGGAGGCCAAGGCGGTCCTCGACAGCGGCCGGACGGTGTTCGCCGCCGGGCTCGACCCCGAGCCGCTGCGCGAGCTGCACCTGCTCACCGCGAAGCCGTTCCTGTACGTGTTCAACATGGACGACGAGGAACTGTCCGACGACGCACTCAAGGCCGAGCTGCGCGAGCTGGTGGCGCCCGCCGAGGCGATCTTCCTGGACGCCCAGATCGAGGCCGAGCTGGCCGAACTGGACGAGGCCGAGGGGCTGGAGCTGCTGCAGTCCATGGGGCAGGACGAGTCCGGCCTGGACATGCTGGCCAGGGTCGGGTTCGACACCCTCGGCCTGCAGACCTACCTGACCGCCGGGCCCAAGGAGGCCCGCGCCTGGACCATCCCCAAGGGCGCCACCGCGCCCGAGGCCGCCGGCGTCATCCACACCGACTTCCAGAAGGGCTTCATCAAGGCCGAGGTGGTGTCGTTCGACGATCTTGTAGCCACCGGCTCCATGGCCGAGGCCCGGTCCAAGGGCCTGGTCCGCATGGAGGGCAAGGACTATGTCATGGCCGACGGCGACGTCGTCGAGTTCCGGTTCAACGTGTAGCGACCCCGCCGCGCCCGAGCCACGCGAATCTGCGGCAGAGGTCCTCAGCCGTCAACATGCTTGCGTGATGCTCGTGCGAGCCGTATCACGAGATCATCCGGGACCGGCTTGCGCGGCGGGAAGGTGATGCCGGTCTTGCTCGCTCTGAGGCCCGCTTCTGCGATCTCTTCGGCATGATCTGAGATCGCAGGTGCGAGAACGTACAGCCCGACCTGCTTGCTGAACGCCGCGTAGCTCGCAACGACCGTGCCACGAATCCTGAACCCCGGCATGTTGTACGCCGTCATCTCCTCTGCATCCGGGAGAGCCTTACGCAGGAGGTCCCGGAGGTGGTCGAGAACCGGGCGGAACGCCTCCGGCGCAGCGGCGATGTAGGAGTCGTGGTCAGCGATTGTTGCCATGTCTCTCTGCCTTCCTCTCAGGTGTGGAAACTCTAGCTGCGTCCGTTCGGCGGTCTCCTGAGGTGAGTCTGGGGGAGGCGGACGTGATCGGTGCGGCTCACCTAGCCAGGCCCGATCACTCAGATGGTTCTCCGTGCTGGAACGCGGTCGAGTTCCGCTTCAACGTTTAAGAGGCTGGCCAGTGCCTGTTTCGGGTGTCCCCTGCCCTTGGTAGGTCGAGGACCGCGCGTCGAGCTTCTCCCGGCGCCACTCGATCACGTCCCTGAGCCATTGCCGTTCCGTCGCGGCGTGGTACTCCCTGACACGAGGCGGCATCGCTTCGGCGTGGCGGTGTACGTTTGGCCAGACAGCATTGCACTTGGAATGGGCGAGGTTGTCATGGAACCTGGCGAGGCTCCGGAACTCACTGTCGTGGCGCCGGGTGAAGGAGTGCAGCGCGATCTCGGAAGCATCGGGGTCGTCTTCAAGCTCTTCGGTGAACAGACCAACGGCCAGCTCTCAATCGTCGAACACCCATTCCCCGTCGGTGCCTGCGTGCTGCCTCACCGTCACACTCGTGAGGACGAGTACTCCATCGTGACCGAAGGCGAGATCGGCTTCCGGTCCGAGGACAATGAGGTCGTCCTTGCGGCTGGCGGCTACATCATCAAGCCGCGCGGGGAAACCCACGCCATGTGGAATGCCGGGAGCAAACCCGCGCGCATGATCGAGATCATGAGCCCTGCTGGTTTCGAACACTTCTTCTGGGCGCTCGGCGGACTCATGGAGCTCGGAGGTCCCGCACCGGAGGACGTCATGGCCCTCGCCGAGAGGCACGGGCTGGTTTTCGAGAACCCACCCTGGTTCGGCGACGTCATCGCGCGTTACGACCTCAACCCCCCACCCAGAAGCTGACGCCTCGGGGTCGTGAACCGAGACCGGTTCAGTCCTGCGCACCAGGCGAGGCCTGTGCATCAGGCGACAGTGACGAGGGTGCCGGTGGAACAGGGTCTGCGAGCGTCGGAGAGCGCCACGGAGCCCGCCATTCGGCGGCGTCCCACGCTTCCATGATGTAAATGCGTTCGCGCGCGAACTCCCAGTGGCGCTTCAACTGGCGCCACAGTTCCGTTTCGTCCAGCATCCGGTGCCTCCTTGACTCGAGGATTCCAGAGTGTGCCGGCGGATGGATGAGGCCGTTCGGTGTCCACCTACGTTGATCATGGCGGGGTTTGTGTCGTCAGAGCAGCACAAAACCCGCCATGATCAAGACTCAGGCCTGCTCATTCGCCCGGGCGCGGTGCCCGCGGACCTTGGCGAGGTTGCCGCAGCGCTGCATCGAGCACCAGCGGCGCCGGCCGGGCCGGGAGGTGTCGACGAGGAGCAGGCCGCAGGTCGGTGACGCGCAGACCCTGACCCGCGCGGCCAGCGGCCCGCCGAACAGCTCGATCGCGTCCCGGGCCAGGGTGGACAGAGCGCCGGCGACGTCCGGCGCCGCCACGTCACGTGTGCCGTCCGCGCGCAGCCGCGGAATCAGCGGTGGGCCCGCTGCGGCAGCGTTGATGACGTCGACGTCGGCCGTGTTGAGCGAGCCGCCGGCCGCGAGCGTGCGGGCGGCTCGGGTGATCGCGGCTCGCAGGGCACGTGCCGTGTCCAGGTCTGCCGCCGAGCCGACGGGGATGCCGTCCACCTCGAGGATGACGCCGAGCCAGCGGGACAGATCGGCCTGGCCATGCAGGATCTCCCACACCGCGTACTCGCCTTCGCCTCCGGTGTGGGTGAAGTCCAGTGACACCCGTCCGCTGAGGAACCGCCGCCGCACGTCCGGCGGGAGGTCAGCACGTCGTTGCATGAAACCATTTTAACTGGTTACAGTCTTCGCATGACGATCGTGACACACATCAATCCCGAAACGCTGCACTCCAGCCCAGCGTTCACCCAGGTCGTGCGGGTCTCGACGACGGCAGACCTCGTCTACGTCGGCGGCCAGAACGGCGTGGACTCCGCGGGCGTCGTCGTCGGGCCGGACCTCGCGAGCCAGACCCGGCAGGCCCTGGCCAACCTGCGCACCTGCCTGGCCGCTGCGGGCGCGGGTCCCGAGCACGTGGTGAAGTGGACCATCCTCATCCGCGAGGGGGAGTCGTTGGAGGAGGGCTTCGCCGCGTTCGGTCAGGAGTGGGGCATGCGGCCCGACCCGCCGGTCATCACCTCCGCGTTCGTGTCCGGGCTCGCGGTGCCCGGAGCGCTGGTGGAGATCGAGGCGGTCGCGGCGGTCCCGGCTGTCGGAGCCGCCGACTAGCCTGAGCCGCATGCCGGACGAGAAGGACACGCTCACCAGATACCTGCGCGCCGGACGCGAAGCGCTGCTGTGGAAGCTCGACGGGTTGAGCGAACGTGACGCCCGGTGGCCGTTGACCCCGACCGGCACCAACCTGCTCGGCCTGGTCAAACACGTCGGCAGCATGGAATACGACTACTTCGGCCTGGTGTTCGGCCGGCCGAAACCCGAGCCGATGCCGTGGCTCGAGGACGGCGCCGAGGACAACGCCGACCTGTGGGCGACGGCCGAGCAGTCCCGCGAGTGGGTCGTCGACTTCTACGGTCGTGCCTGCGCGCACGCCGACGCCACCATCGAGGCACTCGACCTCGACGCGCCGGGCAGCGTGCCGTGGTGGTCGCCCGACCGCAAGGACGTCACCCTGCACACGATCCTCGTGCACATGATCGCCGAGACGCAGCGGCACGCCGGCCACGCCGACATCCTCCGCGAGACGCTCGACGGCCGCATCGGCATGCGGGAGACCAACACCAACCTGCCCGACCACGACGCCCAGTGGTGGGCCGCCTACGTGCAGAAGCTGAAGGACATCGCCGAGCAGGCCGGACCCTGAACGAGCTGCTGCGGTTGCGCAGCCGGATCGCCCACCACGAGCAGATCCACAGCACGGAGCAGCGCCCTCGCACGCAACCTCGACCGCCGCGATTGCTCGGCCCAATCCGGCCCCGGCGGCTGACAGCGACGACGCCCAGGGCTCAGCCGGGGTGCTCGCCGTGCCACGACAGCCACAGCGCGGCGTACGCCCCGCCGGCCGCCACCAGTTCGTCGTGCGAGCCCAGCTCCACGATCCGGCCGCCGTCCATGACGGCCACCCGGTCCGCGTCGTGGGCGGTGTGCAGACGGTGTGCGATCGCGATGACGGTCCGCCCGGTCAGCACCGCGCCCAGCGAGCGTTCGAGATGCCGGGCCGCCCGCGGATCCAGCAGTGACGTCGCCTCGTCGAGCACCAAGGTGTGCGGGTCTACCAGCACCAGCCGAGCCAGCGCGAGCTGTTGCGCCTGCGCCGGCGTCAGCTCGACCGCACCGGTTCCCAGCACGGTCCCGAGCCCGAGCGCCGACGCCCAGCCCCACGCGTCGACCGCCCGCAATGCCTGTTCGACGGCGTCGTCGCCGGCGTCCGGGCGGCCGAGCACCACGTTGTCGCGCAATGTGCCGCGGAACACGTGGTGCTCCTGGGTGACCAGTGCGATCGACGAGCGCAGCCGTGCCAGCGGCAGCCGCCCGACCGGGACGCCGTCGACGGTGATGGAGCCGGCCCGCGGCGGGTGAACGCCGGCCAGCAGCTTCCCCAGCGTGGACTTGCCGGCGCCGGACGGCCCGACGATCGCCAGCCGCTCACCAGGCGTGATGGTCAGGTCGACGTCATGCAGCACGTCCCGGCCGTCGCGGTAGGCGTAGCTCACACCGCGCACGTCGATCCCGCGCACGTCGATCCCGCGTGCCGGATCACCGCTGACGGGCTCGGCTCGCGGATGGTCCGGCTCAGCACCGGCGGGCTCGCCGTCGTCCGGTTCCCGGCTCACCCCGCGCAGCCGGGCCATCGCCGCCCCGCCGATCTGCAGCTCGTTCAGCCAGAACAGCAGCAGGTCGACCGGCGCGATCAGCTGTTGCGTGTACAGCGTCGCCGCGGTCACGGCGGCCAGGGAGACCATGCCCTCCAGGTACAGCAGCCCGCCGATGACCAGGGTGGCGACGATCGGGAGCACGAACGAGGTGTCGATGGTGGGCAGGTACACCGTCCGCAGGCGCAGGGTGTATCGCTCGGCCGCGTAGGAGCCGGCGATGTCGCCGTTGATCCGCTCGAACCGCCGGTCGCCGAGCCTCAGCGCGTCGACCGTCCGGGCGCCGTCGACCGTCTCGGACAGGCCCTGGGCGATCCGCGAGTACGACGCGTTCTCACGCAGGTAGCCGGCGTGTGCGCGGGCCAGGTACCAGCGGGTCGCCGCCCACAGGCTCGGCACCGCGACCAGGCACGGCAGCGCCAGCAGCGGCCCGAGCAGCACGAGGCCGCCCAGTGTCAGGATGATCGTGACCGCGCTGACGAGGGTTTCCGGGATGGCGTAGCGGACCGCGCTGGCGAGCAGGTCGACGTCGCGGGTGGTGCGGGTGATGAGGTCACCGGTGCCGGCCTGCTCGACCGTCCCCAGGGGGAGCCGCAGGGCGCCGTCGACGAACTCCTCGCGCAGCCGGGCCAGGACCTTCTCGCCCAGCCGGGCTGCCGCATACATCGCCAGGCCGGTCAGTACTGCCTGAGCGACGATGAACGTGCAGATGAGCGCCGTCAGCCGAGTCACGTCGTCGATGCCGCGAGTGACGTCCTCGACCACCTGGCCCAGCAGCCAGGGCCCGGCCAGCCCGGATGCCGCCGCCAGGCTGTACAGGCCGACGACGAGGGCGAGCTCGCCCGGGTAGGACCGGGCCAAGCGGCGCGCCCGGGCCCGCACGTCGCGCATCGAGGCCACCGGCAGGTCGTTCACGCCTCGTCCTCCTCGCGGGCGACCAGCGCCCGGTAGCGGTGGTCGCCCATCAGCTCCGCGTGGGTTCCGGCGGCGACGGCGACGCCGTCCTCGACGAGCACCACCCGGTCGGCGTGGTCCAGCATGATCGGGCTGGTGCTGAAGACGACGGTGGTGCGCCCGGCCCTCTCGGTGGCCAGCTGAGCGGCGATCCGGGCTTCGGTGTGCGCGTCGACGGCGCTCGTGGGCTCGACCAGGACGAGCACGTCGGGGTCGACTGTCAGCGCCCGGACCAGCCGCAGCCGCTGCTGCTGGCCGCCGGAGAACTCCCGGCCGGACTGTTCGATCACGGTGTTCAGTCCGTCGGGCAGAGCCTCGACGATGTCGGCGGCGGCCGCGACGTGGACGGCCCGCTCCACCCGGTGGTCGTCGCCGGTGCCGCCCGGGTCCAGTTCGTCGCGCAGGACGCCGGAGAACAGCCGGGCGTCGTTGCCGACCACGAGGATGCGCCGCCGGACGTCGTCGAGGTCGGCGTGCCGGAGCGCTCGGCCGTCGTAGGTGACGTCGGAGTCGTGGTAACGGCCCAGGCGATCGGCGACGGCATCGGCGTCAGCCGGGTGGGTGCAGGCCACGGCGGTGAACCGACCACCGTCGACGACCAGGCCCGACGCCGGGTCGTGCAGGTGCGACACCGGCTCGCCCAGCCGCGCCTGGCCGGAGGTGAGCTCCGGCTCCAGCGCCAGCAGACCGACGACTCGCCGGGCCGCTACGAACGCCTTCATCACGATGCCGGCGGCGAGGGTGATGCGCCGGACCGGAAGTGCGAGGTACACCGCGTAGCCGTAGAACGCGACCAGTTGGCCGCCGGTGAGCTCGCCGGCGAGCACGGATCGCGCACCGAGGTAGACCACGAGCGCGACCAGCAGGCCGGGCAGCAGCATCCGCGCGCTCTCCAGAACCGTCTCGACGCGCGCCACCCGCACCCCGGCCTTCCGAACCTGCTGCGAGTCGTCGCGGTAACGCGCGGCGAACATCTCCTCGCCCCCGATGCCGCGTAGCACCCGCAGCCCGCCGACGATGTCGACCGCTCGCGCCGTCAGCTCGGCCTGCTGGTCGCGCAACCTGGTCTGCCGGTCGATCAGCGGGCGCAGCAGGAGCGACAAGACCCACAGCATGACGGGAACGCCGGTCAGCACGACCAGCCCCAGCTGCCGCGACGCGTCGAGCATGATGGCGGCGATGACGACGATCGTGACGGCCGCCCCGATGGCACGGGAGGAGATGTCCAGCGCGCGGCCGATCTGCGTCACGTCGGCCACGCCCACGTTCATGACCTCGCCGGCGGACACCCGGCGCGGCAACGTGGCCCCGAGCCGGGCGGCCTGGCGGGTCACCAGTTGTAGCGTCCGGTACCGCGCGCTGAGGGAGTTGGCCAGCGCACAGCGGTCCTGCAGGATGCCGGACGCCGCTTGGATCAGGCCGAGGGCGAGGACTGCGCCGCCCCAGAGCATGAGGCTGTGGCGGTCGCGGGCGGCCAGGCCGTCGTCGATGGCGCGCCCGACGGCGTAGGGCACCAGCGCCTGCGCCAGCGGCCAGAGGCAGCCGTAGAACGCACCGAGCAGGACCACACCGGATTGCTGGCGGGTCAGCCAGAGGAGGTAGTGGCCGGGTGTGAGGCGGTCGGGTGTGCCGGGATCTGGTTCGGGAAAGCGCCGCACAAGACGCAGGAGCTTAACCGTGGCGCCGACGGGCGGCAACGCATTATCGGTGGTCGTGGCGGTGGACCTTGACCGCGGCCCGCCGGCACCGCGACGATCATCGGTGATGGACGACATCAGGCGGTGGCCGGTCTCGTCGTCGGCGCTGCGGTCGGTCGGCTACGAGCCGCGATCGCGGACGCTCGAGGTCGAGTTCGCCTCCGGCCAGATCTACCGGTACTTCGACGTCGACCAGTTGGACGTCGACGCCCTTCTGGTCGCCGACAGCATGGGCGCGTACGTGAACGAGGAGATCAAGCCGCACCACGACTACGTCCATGTCACGGCGCCGGACTCCCATGACTCGCCATGACCATCAAGAGTTTGCCCGGCTATGACCGGGTCAACCCTTGATGATCATGAGGAGGGCGGCGAGGCCGCCGTTGTCCAGCGGCGACGGCGGCGCCGCCTCGGGAGCGGCCGACCGGAACGCGCTGGGCGCCACGCCGTACACGGCGCGGAAGCGACGCGAGAAGTGGTAGGCGTCGGCGAAGCCACACTGTGCCGCGATCGCGTTCAGCGAGAGGTTGCTCGTCCAGAGCAGGGGTTCGGCGCGAGCCAGCCGCAGCCGTTCCAGCGCACCCACCGGGCCGATGCCGAACTGGCGCCGGAACAGGCGGCACAGGGTGCTGACGGAGACGCCGGCGGCGTCGGCGAGGTCCTCCAAGGCGACCGGGCGGGCCACGCCGCCGGACCACGCCCGTCGCACGGCCTCCATGGCGGCCACGATCGGTTCCGGCAGGGCGGCCGGTCCGGTGCCGCGGCCGGCCGGTGGTGGCGGGGCGGCGAACGTGAGCACCAGCAGCCGCAGCGTCTCGCAGGCGTGCCGGCGCCAGGCCGGCGGGCAGGACGAGCTCAGCCAGAGCAGGTACTGGCACAACGCACCCATCGGTTCCGGCCGGCCGGTGAGGTCACGCACGACGGGCCAGGTGACGGAGTCGGCCGCGGGCCCGGAGAGCCGGAAGTGGACGTAGGCGTGCCGGGTCGGGCGGCGCGGGTCCCAGTGGAAGGAGTCGCGCATGCCGGGCCGGACCAGCAGCAGCGTGCCCGGCGTCAGCGGCACCGTCATGTCGTCCCAGTGCCAGGTGGCGCTGCCGCTGAGCAGCCAGACGAACTCGTAGGTCTGCGCGAGCCGCGGCCCGAACGTGGAACCGGGTGGGTAGTCGGCGACGGCGGGCCCGAGCCGCGGAACGAGCTGGACCCGCAGGTCGGCACCGACGTCGTCGCCACCACCGCCACCGACGGCGTCGCCACCGGCACCGGCGGCGACGCCACCGGCACCGTCCACGTCCAGCGAGCCCGCCGTTCGAGTCACCGGTCGCAGCCGCCCTCGCGGTCGGGGCGAATGCGCGGCCGGCGGCGCTCCTCGGTGCCCTTGTACGCGTACGGATCGCGGCCGGCCACCAGGACGACGTCGCGGAAGTCGGCCTGTGCCATCGTCGTCCCCTCGTCGGGCAGCGTCCACGGCAGCAGCGATTCGGCGCTCATGTAGTGGTTGGCGAGTGCTCGCCGGTAGCCGTGCCGGCCGGTGTTGGGCAGCGACTTGTGCAGCAGGTAGCCGTTGAACAGCAGCACCGACCCGGCGCTGAGCTGGACCGGGACGGCGTCGGTGTCGGAGTACGGGAAGTCGTAGGACTCGACGGTGCAGTCGTAGCGAGGGTCGTCGTGCTCGCGGTTGGGGTAGATGATGCCGGGGCGGTGCGACCCGGGCAGCACCCACAGGCAGCCGTTCTCGACGGTGGCGTCGTCGAGGGCGATCCAGGCGGCGGTCAGCGAGCGGTCGCGGGTGGGGATGAACATCTCGTCCTGGTGCCAGGCCTGGCCGGGCTTGCCCTCGGCCTTCACGAACAGCATCGACTGCATCGCCTTGACGTTCGGCCCGATCACCTGGGTGAGGGCGTCGACGACGACGGGATGGCGCATCGTGGCGAGCATCAGGTCGGACAGCTTGTGCGGGTAGTGGACGCACAGGAACCGGCGGATGACCTCGTCGTCGGTGTCGGCGGGGGACGACGGCACGGCACCGTCGATCTCGCCGAGTTCGCCGCGGCAGATCCGGACCGTCTCGGCGAGTAGCGCGTCCAGCTCGGAGCGGTCGAGCACGTTCTCCAGAATGACGTATCCATCCTGGTCGTAGCGGTCGGCGAGGCTTCCGCTCACTTGTGCCGAGGCGGTTGCGAGGGTCATGGTCGGCCCCTTTCCGTGTGGGTGCGGCGCGGGTTGTGCTGCCAGGTCGATCGTGCGTCGACCGGCCCCGCCGCGGCCATGGCTCCACCGTGCACGCGCATGGCGAATCATGTCATGGCGGTGACACGCCGCACCGGGCACGGTGGCTCCTGACAAGATCTGTGACCATGCGTGCCCTCGCCCCGCCCGTCGTCGTCGGATTCGTCATCGCACTGGCCGCCTGTGGGGGCGGTGGTGGTGACGGTGACGGCCAGGACGATTCCTCCGACGCGGTGACGCCCGCGGTCCCGGCCGCGCTGTCCGCGACCGTCGAGCGAGTGTTGCCGGACGTTAGCAGTCCGCTGGTGCCCGGCGACGGTGACCAGCGGCTGGAGCTGGCGGCGGTGGCGGCGGCCGGCGGCGAGATCGTCGCGGCGGGTGCGCGCCACGGCGCCGACGGATCCGCTCAGGGCGCGGTGCTGCTGCGCTCTGCCGATGGGAGGGAATGGGCCGACGTCGAGCTGCCGGGCGACCTGGCCGCCGGGACGATCACGGCCGCGACGGCGGTGGCCGACGCCGTACTGGTGGTCGGTGACACCGAGGCCGGCGCGCCCGTGGCCGCCCGTTACAGCGACGGCGGCGCCGAACCGGTCGAGCTGGCCTTCCCCGACCCGGGCGGCAGCGGCAGGCCGGCGGGCGTGCGGGCGGTGGCCGCCACGGGGGAGCGGGTTTTCGTCGCCGGGGTCGGGTTGGAAGGTACCGACGATCCCGGCTCGGCCGTCGCCGCGCTGTCGGTGCTGTTCTCCGACGACGCCGGCGCCTCGTGGACGGCGCTGACCCTTCCGGAGGACCTGCGCGTCGTGGACACGGGTGCCGCGGTCATCGAGCAGGGCCGGCCCGGTGAGATCGGCCTCGTCCTCCATGACGGTGCGCCGGTGCTGTCCGTGGCGGTGCCCGGCGCGGACGGTGTCACCACCACCCTGTGGTCCGCCGGCCCGGACGGTGAGGACTGGACCGCGCTGGGCACGGCGGCGGACCTCTTCGACGGGCAGGCGCTGGACCTGCTGCACAGCCACGGCGACACCCTGCTCGCGTTCACCCGCGGCGGTGACGACGCCACCGTGTGGCGTAGTGGCGACGTCGGCGCCGGCTTCAGCCGGATCGAGACCGACCCCTGGGTCTTCGGTGGCGGTGGCCGGCAGTCCGTCGACGCCGCGCTCACCCTCGGCTCCGGCGCGCTCGTCGTCGCCGGCGTCACCGAGGGCGAGGCCCGCAACGGGCGGCGGCCCGGTCAGCTGGAGCTGTGGCTGACGCCGGATCTGGCGACCTGGCACCGTCAGCTCGACGACGCCGCCCTGACCGGCTCCGGTCGCCAGCTGGCGGTCGGGCTCGTGGCGCTCGGCGAGCAGGCCGTGGTGATCGGCACCGATCAGCGCTCGCCGTTGGAGGAGGAGGCGGAGGATCCACAGGTGTCGCTGGCCATGCACGGCGCCAGCTGGATCGTCTCCGTGGAGGCTGCCGACGCCGTCGAGCCCCCGGTGACCGTCGCGCCGCTCGAGGTGTCGGGCTTCACCGGCGACGTGACCGTCAACGCTCTGCTGGCCGTCGGGGACGGGCTGCTCGCCCTCGGTGCGGTCGAGTCCGGCGACGTGTCCACACCGGCGGCCTGGACCTCCGCGGACGGGGCAGCCTGGACGCCGGTCGACGCGCCCGCGCTGGCCGACCTGCCCGGCGAGATCCGGGCCGCGACCACGACGACCGACGGTGCCATCGTCGCTGTCGGCGACGTGAGCGGCGCCGACCCCGACGACGATGACGGCGACCGGCTCGGTGTCTGGACCTCTCCGGACGGCACGGCGTGGCAGCGCGTCGATCTCACGGGCTCCGAGTTCGCGGGCGCCATCGCGTACGGGGTCGCGCCGGCGGGTGACGCCCTGGTCGCCGTCGGCACCAGCGAGCCGGAGGGACGCGACTACCGCGACGTGGGCATCTGGCGTTCCACCGACGCCGGCGCGACCTGGGCCGCCGTGCCGACCGCCGAAGCGCCGTTCCGGGCGCGGAACGTCGAGGTGCTGTCCGGTATCGGCGTGCGTGAGGACGGTGCCGTCGTCGCGGTGGGCCACGCGGGCGACGCCGAGGACGACGACGGCGGCGGCTTCCGGTACAGCCCGGAGCCGTACGCCGTCGAGTCCGCCGACGGGCAGACCTGGACGGCACTGCCCCAGCCGTTCGGCGAGGTGGACTTCGGCGAGCTGTATGCGGCCGCGCGGTTGGACGGCGGGTTCGCGGCGCTGGGTACCAGTGGGTCGACGCTCGACCTGCCGAATGTCGACGGACCTGTGTTCGGGTCCGCGCTCGCCCGGCAGGCCGACGACGGCTGGGAGGTCTCCGACCGGCGCTTCCGGCACCGCCCGTCGGTCCGAGTGGCAGTTGACTCATCCGCCGCGACGGTCCTCGTCGGCCACTGGCACCGGCTCGGCGCGGGCACTGACCCCCTGATCGCGGTGGAGCGCGATGGTGAGCTGGTTCCCGCCGACCGCAGCCTGCTCGCCGAGGGCGACCAGAGCGCCGTCGCCGCCGCCGCATTGGGGGATCAGCTCATCGTGCTGGGCGCGGACTCCACCGACGAGGACGCCACGGTGGTTCTGGGCTGGTCGGTGTCCGCGCGCTGACCCGCGCGTTCCACGCGCCCCGGCCCCGCCGCGCCGGGGGTTGATCTTGGAGTAACGGCGGAATCGCGGGGCGAAATGTCCGATGGATTCCGCGGTTTCTCCAAGATCAACGGGGTCGGAGGGGCGCGGACTCCGTGACGAGTTCCGCTTGACGTCCCCGAAACGTCGCCGTTACAGTCAACCATCGTTCGACTTTATACGTATTAGAAGGAGCGCCCCGTGAGCGGTAGCGGACGACGCCGGCGGCCCACCCAGGTGGACATCGCCCGGCGCGCCGGCGTCTCCCAGGCCACGGTCTCGCTGGTCATCAGCGGTGGCGCGGCCGCGGACCAGATCGCCGAGCCCACCCGGCAGGCCGTCCTGGCCGCCGCTGCCGAGCTCGGGTACGCCGCGAACGTCGCCGCGCGCAGCCTCAAGGGCGGCCGCAACCACCTGCTCGGGCTCTACACGTTCGAGCCGGTGTTCCCGACCGACCAGCGCGACTTCTACTACCCGTTCCTGCTCGGGGTCGAGGAAGAGACCGCCGCCCAGGGGTACGACCTACTGCTGTTCAGCTCCGTCTCGTCGGCGGCCGACCGGTCCATCTACGCCGGCGGCGGCAACCGGCTCAAGCTGGCCGACGGGTGCGTCCTGCTCGGCCGCAACGTGCGCCGAGAAGAGCTGGCCGCGCTCGTGCAGGAGGACTTCCCGTTCGTCTTCATCGGCCGCCGCGAGGTCGAGGAAGGCCAGCTGTCCTATGTCGGCGCCGACTACGTGGCCGCCACCAGCGACGTCGTCGGCGAGCTGACCCGCCTGGGCCACCGGCGCATCCTGTACCTGCGGGCCATCGAGGACACCGAGCCCACCCGCGACCGTGAACAGGGCTACCGCGAGGGCCTCGCCGCCGCCGGCCTCGAAGTCGACGAATCGCTGATCCAGGGCCTCGACGACCCCGCCGAACTGTCCGCCGAGCACGTCGAGCACTGGATCGGTGTCTACGGCGTGACCGCCATCCTGGTCGAGCCGACCGAGGACAACCGGCTGGTCGACGCGCTCACGGCGATGACCGACGGCGAGCGGGTCCGGTTCCCGGAAGACTGCTCCATCGCGCTGCTCGGTGACCCGCCGTCGTGGACGCCGGAGCAGCGCGACTGGACCCGGTTCTCCCTGCCGCGCTCGCAGATGGCCCGTGAGGCGGTGCGCATGCTCGTCGACCTGCTGGGGGAGCCTCAGCCGACGTCGCGGCAGCTCACCGTTCCCTGCACGTATGTGCCCGGCGACTCCGTCGGCCCGGCACCCGTGCGGGAGGAGCTGCCGTGATCAAGATCATCCTGCGCCGGCTGCTCATCGGCCTGTTCGTCATCTGGGGCGCCGCCTCGCTGATCTTCGTGATCGTCCGGGTGGCACCGGGCGACCCGGCCACCGTCATGCTCGGCCCGGACGCCGACCCCGAGCAGGTCGCCCGGCTGCGCGAGACCCTCGGCCTGGACCGGTCGATGCTCGCGCAGTACTTCAGCTTCCTCGGCGACGTCGTCCGGCTCGACTTCGGCGACTCCCACCGGCTGGGCCGGCCGGCCATGGACGCGGTGTTCGACCGGCTGCCAGCCACCATCGAACTGACGCTGGCGGCCACCGCCATCGCCGTCGTCGCCGGGTTGGCTCTGGGCCTGCTGGCCGGTGGGCGTCCCGGCGGCCTGGTCGACCGAGTCGTGTCGGCCGGCACCATCGCGCTGCAGTCGTTCCCGACGTTCTGGGTCGGCATCATGCTGATCTTGGTGTTCGCGCTGGGTCTGCGTCTGCTGCCCAGCGCCGGAGTCGGCACACCGGCGCACATGGTGCTGCCCGCGGTCACGCTGTCGTTGCCGTTCACCGCCATCGTCGCGCGGCTGACCCGCAGCAGCGTCGCGGAGGCGATGCGCGAGCCATACGTACAGACCGCGCGCTCCAAGGGCCTCACCGAGCCGCAGGTCCTGCTCGGGCACGCGCTGCGCAACTCGCTGATCCCGGTGGTGACCATCGTCGGGCTCCAGATGGGTGCGCTGATGGGCGGCGCGGTCATCGTGGAGAACGTCTTCGCCTGGCCCGGGCTCGGCTCACTCGTCGTCGACGCGGTCGCCAACCGCGACTACGCCGTCGTCCAGGCCGTGACGTTGCTCATCGCGGCCATCGTCATGGTGCTCAACCTCGTCGCGGACCTGCTGTACACACAGCTGGACCCGCGCATCCGGATGGAGGGTGCGTCGTGACCGATCTCGCGACCCTGCCCGAGCCGGCCACGGTTCCGGGCCCGCTACCCGGGCCGCGCCGCCGCGGTCCCGGCCGGTTCCTCGGCCGGGTCCCGTACGTCGTCATCGGGATCTACCTGCTCGTCGCCCTGGTGGGGCCGCTGCTCATCGACTACGACCCGGTGCGCACGCCGCTGGAGGACCGGCTGCTCGCGCCGGGCTCCACGACGGCCGACGGCGGCACCGCCTGGCTCGGTACGGACGACCTCGGGCGCGACATCCTCGCCCAGATCGTCTACGGCGCCCGCACGTCGGTGCTCATCGGAGCGGCGACCGTCGGGGTGGCGACGGTGGTCGGCGTCGCGCTCGGCGCCGTCGCCGGGTTCGTGCGGGGCTGGCTGGACGCCGTCCTCGCCCGGATCTTCGACGTCCTGCTGGCGTTCCCGGCCATCCTGCTGGCCATCGTCATCGCCGGCGCGTTCGACCGCAGTGTCCTGCTGGTCGTGGTCGCGTTGTCGGCGACGGCGTGGATCTCGTTCGCCCGCGTCACCCGCAGCGTCGCGCTGTCGCTGCGGGAACGGGCCTGGGTCGACGCGGCCCGGGTGCTGGGCGTGCCCGGCCGGTCCATCCTGCTGAGGCACGTCCTGCCGTTCACCGCCGGCCCGATCGTGGCCCTGGCAACGCTGGAGTTCGCCCTCGTCGTCCTCGCCGAGGCCGGGCTGAGCTTCCTCGGCATCGGGCTGCCCACGTCCACGGTCTCGTGGGGGCAGACCATCGCCAATGGCAAGACGTACCTGGAGACGGCGTGGTGGATCTCCACTCTCCCGGGCATCGCCTTGTCCCTGCTGATCATCAACGTCGGCATCCTCGGCGACCAGCTCACCGCCCGCTACGGGCGGGGGCGCCGGGTCTCGTAGACCTCATCGAACAGGAGCATCCATGACAGACATCCGTGGGCGCGGCATCAGGCGCCTGACCACGGTCGCCGCCGCGGCGACCCTACTGCTCGCCGCCTGCTCCACGACGTCCGGCAGCGACGACGACGGCGCCCAGGCCGACCCCGAGGGCACCGCCGGCGGCGACATCACCGCGGCCGGCACGTACCCGATCGAGAGCCTCGACCCGCACGGTGCCCAGGGTGCATCCACCGGCACCCAGTTCGCCGGCCAGGCCATCTTCAGCCGCCTGGTGCGGCCGGCGCCGGACGGCTCGCTCGTCGGCGACCTGGCCGAGTCGTGGGAGCCCAACGCCGACGTGTCGGAGTGGACGTTCACGCTGCGCGACGATGCCACCTTCTCCGACGGCGAGCCGGTGACGGCCGAGGACGTCGTCGCGTCGTTCGAGCGCATGATCACCCTCGACGGCCCGAACGCCGGCAACTTCCCCGAGTACACGATGGCCGTCACGTCGGACACCGAAGTGACCATCAGCATGCCGGCGCCGGACGCGTCGGTCCCGGGCAAGCTGCTCATCTTCTACGTGCTGCCGGCCGAGGTGGCGCCGGACGACACCGCCTTCTTCGCCGACCCGGTCGGTTCCGGCCCGTTCACCGTCGAGTCGTTCACGCCGGGCGAAGCGCTTGAGCTGGTGCCGAACGACACCTACTGGGGTGACGTACCGCAGATGGACAGCGTGACGCTGCGGAACATTCCGGAGCTGTCGGCCCGGCTGACCGCGCTGCGCACCGGTGAGATCGACGTCGTCTGGGGCATCCCCGACGACCAGCTCGCCGCGCTGCAGGGCGAGGACGCGCTGACGGTCGAGACCGTGCCCAGCACCGCCGTCTACACGATGTGGTTCAACTCCTCCATCCCGGCGCTGGCGACGCCGGAGGTCCGGCGGGCGCTGTGGCAGGCCGTCGACTTCGAGACGATCATCTCCACCCTCTACCCGGAGACCGGCGAACTGTCCGAGGCGCCGGTGTCGCCGCTGGTGCTCGGCTACTCGCCGCAGGAGCCGGTCGGCTACGACCCGGATGCCGCCCGGGCCGCCCTGGACGCGGCCGGGTTCGACTTCACCCAGACCCTGCGGCTGCAGTTCGCCAACGCCGAGTTCCGCTCGTTCGTCCAGGCTGTCGTCTCGGACCTCGCGGAGGTCGGCGTCCAGGTCGAGCCGCTGGAGAAGGAGCAGGCCGTCTTCACCGAGGACCTGCTGGCGCTGAACTGGGACATCAACTTCCAGCAGCTCGCCACGCCGACCTACGACGCGGCGAGCAACCTGGGCCGGCTCTACCCGTGCGCGGCCGGCCGCAACGGCTACTGCAACGCCGAGCTGGACAGCCTGCTGGCCGCGGCCGGCGCCACTGCCGACGAGGCCGAGCGGACCGAACTGTACGGCCAGGCCAGCGAGATCATCTGGCGTGACGCGGTCGGCATGTACCCGATGGCGGTCAGCATCGCCTACGCGTGGAACAGCGACCTCGAGGGCTTCACCCCCGATGCCAGCGGCCTGCCGGACTTCTCGACGGTGACGGTCTCGGGGTCGTGAGCGAGGTGCGGACGGTTCGGACCGGCCAGACGACGGCCGGCGGTGCTACGGCGCCGCCGGCCGGGGAGGGCGCGCTGCTGCGGGTGGACGGATTAACCGTCGACCTGCCGGGGACACGCGGCGACGTCCGCGTCGTCGACGGGGTGTCGTTCGACGTCGAGGCCGGCACCACCGTCGGGCTGATCGGCGAGTCGGGCAGCGGCAAGACGATGACCGCGCAGGCGATCATCGGGCTGCTGCCCGAGGGTGCCGTCACCGGTGGCCGGTTGCTGTGGCGCGGGGAAGACCTGCTCCAGGCCGACACCGTCCGCCGTCGCAAGGCCCGCGGGCACGAGATCTCGATGATCTTCCAGGACCCGCTGGCCGCGCTCAACCCCACGCAGCGCATCGGCCGGCAGGTGGGTGAGATCCTGCGCCGCGACGGCGTCGGACGAACGGAGCTACGGCGCCGGGTCGTCGAACTGCTGGATCGGGCCGGCATCCCGGACCCCGAGCGGCGCGCCGACAACTACCCGCACGAGTTCTCCGGTGGGCTGCGGCAACGGGCGATGATCGCGCTGGCACTGGCCGGCAACCCCGCGCTCCTGCTGGCCGACGAGCCGACCACGGCCCTGGACGTCACGGTCCAGGCGCGCATCCTCGCGCTGCTGCGCTCGATCCAGCAGGACGAGGGCTTGGCGATGCTGCTGGTCAGCCACGACCTGCGGGTGGTCGCCAACGTGGCGGCGCAGGTGGTCGTGATGTACGCCGGGCGGGTCGCCGAACGCGGCCCGGCCCGCCAGGTGCTGCGCCGGCCCGCGCACCCCTACACTCGGGCGCTGGTCCGCAGCGTGCCGGCGGTGCGCACGAAGACGGCGCTGGCCGATCCGCTGCCGGGAGCTCCGGCCACGCCGGCGAACCGGCCGGCAGGGTGCCCGTTCCACCCGCGCTGCCCGATCGCTCAGGACCGCTGCCGGGTGGATGTGCCGCCGGTGCGCGAGGTCGCGCCCGGCCGGTTCAGCGCCTGCCACTTCGCCGAAGAGGTGCTCGCCCCATGAGCCGCGTCGCCCGCCCATCCCGCTCGGCCCGGGTCGCCCGCCCATCCCTTGTTGATCTTGGAGTAACGGCGGAATCGCGGGGCGAAATGTCCGGAAGATTCCGCGAAAACTCCAAGATCAACGGTGAGGGGGAGTGGGGGTGCACGCCGTGACGGACCCACTGCTGGAGGTACGGGACCTGCGGGTGACGTTCGGCGGCAGCCGCCGGCGGGCCGGCTTCGTCGCCGTCGACGGGGTGAGTCTCACAGTCGGCGCGGAGGAGACGCTCGGGCTGGTCGGCGAGTCCGGGTCCGGCAAGACGACGGTGGCGCGGTGCGTCGCCGGGCTCATCCGGCCCGACGTCGGCACCGTGACGTTCGAGGGCCAGCGGCTCGAGCGGGTCGGGCGCCGCCCGGCCGAGTTGCAGCGCGCGGTGCAGATGGTGTTCCAGGACCCGCGCTCGTCGCTGAACCCGCGGATGAGCGTCGCGTCGGTCATCGGCGAGGCGTGGCGCACCCACCCGGCGGCCGCACCGTCCGGCGACCGGACCGCGGCGCTGCACGCACTGCTGGCCGACGTCGGGCTGGACGCGGAGGTCGCGGACCGACGTGCCGGTGACCTGTCCGGTGGGCAGTGCCAGCGGGTCAGCATCGCCCGGGCGCTGGCGGTCCGTCCGCGCCTGTTGGTGTGCGACGAGGCCGTGTCCGCGCTGGACGTGTCGGTGCAGGCGCAGATCCTGCGGCTGCTGGCCGACCTGCGCCGAACCCACCACCTGGCGATGCTGTTCATCACGCACGACCTCGGCGTGGTGCACCAGATCGCCGACCGGGTCGCGGTGATGCGCCGTGGCCAGCTGGTCGAGGAGGGCCCGGCCGGCGACGTGCTCGGCGCTCCGCGACACGAGTACACGAAGGCGCTGCTCGACGCGGCGCTCGATCTCGACGACGCCGACGGTGAGCAGGTGCCCGCATGACGACCCCAGGACCGAGCGTGCCCGCCGCCACCGGCTGGAACACCTGGGACGTGCGCACCCACACCGGTATGGCGCACCTGCCCTCCGGGCTGCGGGTGCGCTTCGGCCTGCTCGGTGCGGACGGCGGCCCGGTGCTGGACGGCTTCACCTGGCGCCACGGCCTGGTGCGGCTCGGCCACCACACCGTCGACGGTTCCTTCGCGGAGGTGAGCGTCGAGGTCGACGGCGTCGAGCTGCGGCTGGCCATGGCCGGCGGGCCGGGCGACGAACTGTACGTGCGCGCTGAGTCGGCCGGGACCGTCGTCGCCGACGTCGCCACCGGGTGGGACGCCGACGCGCAACCGTGGCCGGACGCGACACCGGGGGACTGGCGGCTGGACCGTTCCGGCGACGACTTCCTGGTCGCCCCGGCCGGGTCGAGCGCCACGGCGGCCGACGCCGCCGTCGTCGTCGAGACCCGGCGGGCCGCGGCCGAGGCGGCACGGCCACGTTCCGGCGGCTGGTTCCGCGACGCCGCGGACGCGCTCACCCGCGCCGTCACGTGGAACACGATCCACGCGCCGGACCTCGGCCGCGTCCTGACGCCGACCTCCCGCGACTTCGTCTCCGTGGAGCGCCAGGGGTTCTACGGCAGCTGGGCGCTGCATGCCTGGGACACGTTCTTCACCGGGCTGGTCGCCGGGGTCATCGACCGCGACTACGCCCGCGGCATCCTCGGTCAGATCCTGCCGTTCGCCGACGCCGCCGGCATGATCCCGAACCGGGTCAGCGACGAACGCGGCCGCACCGACGACAGGTCGCAACCTCCCGTCGGTGCGCTCACCGTCCTGAACGCCTACCTGGCCGGCGGTCTCACCGACGCCACCCGCGACCGGCGGCTGTTGGAGGAGACCTATCCGGCGCTGCTGGCCTGGCACGACTGGTGGCCGGCGCACCGCACCGGGCCGCACGGCCTGCTCGCCTGGGGTTCCGACCCCGTCGAGGGTGACCCGGAGTCCGCGACGCTGGACCGCACCAAGCGGGAGTCCGGCCTGGACGACTCGCCGATGTACGACGAGGCCAGCTACGACCCCGCGACGCACACCATGGACGTCGCCGACGCCGGCCTGAACGCCCTGCACGTCGCCGACGCCGAGGCGCTGGCCGCCATCGCGTCGCGGGTGGGCGACGACGCGACGGCGACCCGGCTGGCCACCGAGGCCGGCGCCGCCCGGGAGGCCGCGGCGAAGCAGTTCTGGTCCGCCGACCACGGCGGCTACCGGAACCTGCGTGCCGACGGCTCCCACGACCCGCACGTCTCGCCGACGCTGCTGTACCCGCTGGTGGCCGGGTTCCCAGACGCCGCGACGGCACAGGCCGTGGCCGACGCCATGCTGCGCCCGGACGTCCTCGGCGGCGAGCGCCCAATGCCCAGCGTCGCCCGCGACGACCCCGGCTTCGCCGCCACCTACTGGCGTGGCCGGATCTGGGCGCCGATGGCCTACCTCGCGGTCCAGGGGCTGCGCCGCTACGGTCTGACCGAGCACAGCCGCGCCGTCAGCGCGGCGCTGCTGGAGCTGTTCCTGGCCGAGTGGGAGACGCACAGCCATGTGCGCGAGAACTACCCGGCGCACGCCGGTGAGAACCTGACCGGGTTCCAGCAACGCTCCGACGGGCTCATGGCGTGGGGCGGGCTGCTGGCCCACCTGGCTTTCGGCGAGCTGGCCGAGGCCCGGCCGGACGGCTGGCGCTTCGCCCATCCCGGCCGCCCGGCCGAGCTGGCGAACCTGCCGCTCGGCGAGGGCCGGCTCAGCGTGACCGCCGCCGGCCGGCTGGTGGTCTCGCTGGACGGCAGGGTCCTGCTCGACGCGGCGCCCGGGGTCGTCGTCAGCGGCTACGAGCGGACCGGCGACGTGGTCCGGATGGCCGTCAGCGGCGTCGGCGACATCCTCATCACCTCGCCCGGCGCCGACCGGGCACCTGTCACCGTCACCGTCGACGGCGGAACCCGGCGTGTGCAGACAGACAGAGAGGGAACCATCGCGTGAGCAGTGAGACGGCAGTATCGACCGACATCCTCGTGGTCGGCGGCGGACTCGGCGGTGTTGCCGCGGCCCTGGCGGCACTGCGGCGAGGCAGGTCGGTCCTGCTCACCGAGGAGACCGACTGGATCGGCGGGCAGCTGACCAGTCAGGGTGTCCCACCGGACGAGCACGCCTGGATCGAGCAGTTCGGCAGCACTCGCACCTACCGTGAACTGCGCGAGAACATCCGCGCCTACTACCGCACCTGGTACCCGCTGACCGAGGAGGCCCGCACCGCCCGCGACCTCAACCCCGGCCAGGGCCGGGTCAGCCGGCTGTGCCACGAGCCGCGCGTCGGCGCCGCCGTGCTGGAGGCGATGGTGGCGCCCTGGGTGGCGGCCGGCCGCCTCTCCATCCTGTACCGGCACCGCCCGGTGGCCGCCGCCGTCGACGGCGACCGGGTGAGCGGCGTCGTGGTCGAGGGTCCCGACGGGCATCGCCTCGAGGTCAGCGCTCGGTACGTGCTCGACGCGACAGAGCTCGGGGACCTGCTCCCGCTGACCGATGCCGAGCACGTCACCGGCTTCGAGTCGCGGCACGACACCGGCGAACCGAGCGCGCCGGACGTCGCGCAGCCGGACAACATGCAGGCGTTCTCCTGGGTGTTCGCCGTCGACCACCGCGACGGTGAGGACCACACCATCGACCGGCCGGCCGGGTACGCCGCCTGGCGGGCCTACCAGCCGCCGAAGTGGCCGAACCCGCTGATCAGCCTGCGTGCACCGGACCCGCGCACGCTGGAGCCGTTCGAACGGGCCTTCATCCCCAACGGCGACTCCGGCCCCGTCGTCGCCGACCAGAGCAAGGACCCCGGCGACCGCGAGCTGTGGGCGTTCCGGCGCATCGTGGCCCGGTCGGTGTTCCGGCCCGGCTTCGCGGCCAGCGACGTCACCGTCGTCAACTGGCCGATGATCGACTACCTGCCGGGGCCGCTCATCGGGGTCAGCGACGCCGAACGCGACAAGCATCTGGCCGGCGCCCGGGAACTGAGCATGTCGATGCTGTACTGGCTGCAGACCGAGGCCCCGCGGCCCGACGGCGGCACCGGCTGGCCCGGGCTGCGCCTGCGCGGCGACGTCATGGGCACCACCGACGGCCTGGCGATGGCGCCGTACATCCGTGAGTCGCGGCGCATCGTCGCGCGCCGGCGTGTGGTCGAGCAGGACCTGTCGCTGGCTGTGCGGGGAGCCGACGGGGCCGTCCAGTACCCCGACAGCGTCGGCGTCGGCATGTACCGCATCGACCTGCACCCGTCCACCGGCGGCGACACTTACATCGACGTGGCCAGCAGCCCGTTCCAGATCCCGCTCGGCGCGCTGGTGCCGGTTCGACTGCGCAACCTGCTGCCGGCGGCGAAGAACATCGGCACCACCCACATCACCAACGGCTGCTACCGCCTGCACCCGGTCGAATGGAACATCGGCGAGGTGGCCGGCGCCCTCGCCGCGCACTGCCTGGACGGTGGGCTGGAGCCGCAGCAGGTGCACGGCGACGCCGCCCGGCTGACCGCCTTCCAGGACGAGCTGGCCGCCGACGGCGTCGAGCTGGCCTGGCCCGAGATCAAGGGGTACTGATCGTATGGGTGTCGATGGTCGGGCGTTGCTGAGCGGCGTGATGGCGCCGCTGGTGACGCCGATGGAACGGCCGGGCGTCCCGTCCGCCGCGGCGGCGCCGCCGTTGTTGGAGTCGCTGGCCGCGGCGGGGGTGCGCAGCCTGATGCTGTTCGGCAGCAACGGCGAGGGTCCGCTGCTGCCGACGTCGGCGCTGGGAGTGTTCTGCGCCGAGGTGGCAGCCCGCTGGCGGTCGCTGACCGGGGACGGCCCCGTACTGGTCAACGTCACCGCGGCCGGTACCGCCGAGGCGCTGGAGCGGGTGTCAGCCGTCGCCGATGCCGGGCCGGACGCCGTCGTCGTCAGCCCACCCATCTACTACCGGCACCGCACCGACGAACTCGTCGCCCACTACGCGGCGTTCGCGGCGCAGCCGGTGCCGGTCGTGGCCTACAACGTGCCCCGTTACAGCAACCCGTTCACCCCGGAGCTCATCGACGAGGTGCTGGCGATGCCGCACGTCGTCGGCGTCAAGGACAGCTCCGGCGACCTCGCGCTGTTCGGGCTGCTCGTCGCGGCCGCGCGCCGCCGCCGGGACGTCGGTGTCAGCCAGGGTAGTGAGACCCAGCTGGTGGCCGGCCTGGAAGGCGGCGCCGACGGCATCGTGCCCGGAGTGGCGAACCTCGCCCCCCGGTTGTGCACCGAACTGTACGCCGCCTACCGCGACGGACGGGTCGTCGCCGCCGACACCGCCCAGGAGACCGTGGACACACTGCTCGCGCTGCACACCGTGCGGCCCGGGGTCCCGGCCGTGAAAGCAGTGCTGGACGCGCGCGGGCTGTGCCCACCGCACGTCGCCGCGCCGCTCGCCCCGTGCTCGGCGGCGGAACGTGCCGCTCTGCTCGACCTGCTCGCCCCGCTGGAGGAACACCTGATCGCTCGCCCCTGATCGTCCTGGAATCCGTCGCCTGCCGTTCCACTGTCCGGCTCTGCTCCACCGCCCAGCCCCGTTGATCTTGGAGTAAGCGCGGAATCACCGGGGGAAATGTCCCATTGATTCCGCGGAAACTCCAAGATCAACGGGGCTGGGGCGGACGAAGCCGTCAGGCGGCGGGTCGCGGGGAATCTGCCCGATCTCGAAGGAGAGAACCGTGGACCACACTCCGATCAGCCGCCGCACCCTCGTCCTGGGAACCGCCGCGACCGCGGCCGGTACCGCCACCATCAGCGCCCTCGCGTCCGCGCCCGCCGCCGCCTCGACCCGGTCCGCGGCCGCGGATGCCGGCGAGTTCCACGAGTCGCTGGTCTTCCAGGCCGGTGACGACGACCTCGAGGTGTTCCACGTCTTCGGCCTGACGACGACGGTGGCCGGCTCGGTGCTGGCGTTCGCTGAGGCCAGGATCACCGCGCACGACGCGGACCCGCACCACCTGGCCGTGCGCCGCAGCCGCGACGGCGGCCGGACCTGGGAACCGCTGCGGTACGCGCGCCGGTCCGACGGCGTCCAGTCGTTCGTCAACCCGACACCGGTGGTCGACCGCGCCTCCGGCCGGATCCACCTGTTCCACTCCGAGTGCTTCCGCGACCCCGGCAACACCGGCGGGTCGCCGGACAGGTCCCGGTTCTACGTCGTGACCAGCGACGACGACGGCGAGACGTGGTCGGACCCGGTGGAACTCACGCACCTGTTCGACGGCGACCCGCACGAGCAGACGCTGCACATGCCGGGCCCCGGCCACGGCATCCAGCTCGCCGACGGCCGACTGGTGCTGCAGGTCTGGCACCGGCGGGCCATCGCCTTCCCGGTGGCGCAGCGGCGCTACGGCGTGACCGTGATCATCAGCGACGACGGCGGCGCGACCTGGCAGGCCGGTGGCGGGGTGCCGCTGGACGGCGCGTACCCGCTGAACGAGGCCAGGCTGATCGAGCGGCCGGACGGCTCCCTTGTGGTGCTGGGCCGGTACGCCTCCGGCGGCACCCATCCGCGCATCGTGTCGGTCAGTACCGACCGCGGGATGACCTGGTCGCCGCCGGTGCTGGACGCGTCGGCCCGCCCGGTGAACGCCATCGACACCGGGCTGGTCCGGCTGCCCGGGCAGGGCTCCGACGACACCAGCCGGATCGTGTTCTCCCGGGTCGACTCGCCGACACGCCGCAACATGACCGTGTCGATCTCGTACGACGAAGGCATGACCTGGCCGTACAGCCGGGTGCTCACCGAGGGCCCGGCGTCGTACTCCGACACGGTCGCGCTTCCGGACGGGAAGGTCGGCGTCCTGTACGGCCGCGAGCACGCGCCCGGCGTCACCACGAGCTTCTCCCGCGACGTCGTCTTCGCGGTGTTCGACCTGGCCTGGCTGACCTCGGGGGTGGACACCGGCCGGCGCGGTCCGCAGACCCGGTTCGGCTTCGAGGTCGAGGACCTGCCGTTCACCGCCACCAGCGGAGTTGGAGTGTCGACGGTGTCCGACCCGGCCGCGAGCGGCGGGCGGCGGGTCGAGGTGGCCGCCACCGACTACGGCCATTACCTGGAGGCGACCATCGAGGTCACCCGGGCCGAGACCTTCGACGTGTTCGCGCGGTTCCGGCACCTGCCGAACGGCGGCGTCGTGACGGTGGACGTGGACGGCGAGCGGCTGGGCGGGCCGATGGACACGTCCACGGTGTCGGTGCGGGCGTTCCGCACGGAACCGCTGGGCCGGCTGCGGCTGGGCCGGGGCGCGCACACCGTCCGGTTCACCGTGGTCGACAAGCACACCGACTCCAGCGGCGTCCGGTTCAGCCCCGACCTCATCTCCCTTGCCGCCATCCCGAAATGATCACGTCCACCATGTGTCCTCCCGCTCCACCAGGAATGCTTGACCGGTGAAGCGGGAGGACACATGGTGCCGTCCGTAGAGTGGGCGTGTGGCAGCGAAACCGACACGCTGGGTGACCGACACGAAGCCCGGCCACTCCCAGTGGTACATCGACCGCTTCCGCACCATGGCCGCCGAGGGCGCCGACCTCGGCGGCGAGGCGCGGCTCGTCGACGCGATGGTGGCGCCCGCCTCCCGGGTGCTCGACGCGGGCTGCGGCACCGGTAGGACATCGGCGGTACTGCACGAGCGCGGGCACACCGTCGTCGGCGTCGATGCGGACCCGGAGCTGATCGCGGCGGCCGCACACGACCACCCAGGCCCGCGGTTCGTCGTCGCCGACCTGGCCGAGCTGGACCTGGGCGAACAGTTCGACGCCGCCCTACTGGCCGGCAACGTCATGGTCTTCCTGGCGCCCGGGACCGAGACCGAGGTGCTGCGCCGGGTGTCCGGTCACGTGCGACCGGACGGCCCGATCCTCGTCGGCTTCCACGTGAACCGGCACCTGTCGCTGGCCGACTTCGACCGGTACGTCGACGACGCCGGCCTGCGGGTGGAGCACCGGTTCGCGACCTGGGACCTGCGCGCCTGGCACGACGACGCCGACTTCGCCGTCACCGTCCTGCGACACCGCTGACCGTCATACCGGCGGGCGGCACAACAGCACCTCCAGGCCGGCCGCCCGCTCCAGGGAGCACGCCCCGGCGGCGTACGGCAGCAGCACCGACTGCCCGGGGGTGACCGGCAGCCGCGCTCCGCTGCCGGTCACCAGCTCCGCGCTCCCGGCGACGACGACGAGGACGGCGAAGCCCGCCGCCCAGGACACCTCGCCGCGCCGACGTTCGACCCGGAAGAACTCCGAAGCGGCCGGGATCAGGTCACCGACGGTGGAGTCGCGCGCCGTCCGCAGCGCCTCGACCTCCGCGCGGCTGCGGCCGGCGCGTTCGACCGCGCCCAGCGCAGCCGGGTAGCCGATGCCCAGGTGACCGTCACGGGGCCCGTCGATGGCGAAGCCGTCCCACTCCAGCAGCACCGACAGGTCGGTCGGCTCCTGCAGCTCCACCAGGAACGCGCCGGCGCCGATCGCGTGCGGCAGGCCGGCCGGCACGAACACCGCGTCACCGCGCTCCAGCCGCAGCGTGTGCATCGCGGCCAGCATCGCGTCGACGTCCTGGCGCTCCACCCATCCGGCCAGCTCGGCGGCGTCGACGTCGCGGTTCCAGCCCAGCCGCACCTCGGCGGGCTCGAGCATCACCCACGCCTCCGTCTTCCCGTGGCCGAGCCCCAGGTGCTCGTGCGCGAACGGGACGTCCGGGTGCACGTGCACGGGCAACCGTTCGCCGGCGTCGAGCAACTTGACCAGCAGCGCGGTGTCCGCGCCGCGGGTCGTGACGTGCCGTGGACCCAGCCACCACCGCGGATCGCGGCGGACCGCCTCGGCCAGCAGGTCTCCGTCCGGCAGCCGGGTCAGACCGACGTCGCCCTGGCCGAAGACCGCGGTGGTGGACGCGACCCAGTCCTCCGGCTCCCGGCCGGCACCGGGCGCACTGCCGCGGAACCGCGCGATGCGCTCGCCGCCACGGTAGAACCGGTCGGCCGGCTGGTTGGCGGGCAGCACGACGGGTTCGGCCCGCGGCACCGCCGGGCCGGCGTGCGGCGCCGCGTCGGGTGTCGTCAGCGCCGCGAGGAAGCCGCCCACGAACGTGTCGCCCAAGCCGATGTTCGTTGGGTGCGCGGTGTCCAGGACGTACGCCGGTACGCCGCGGGCGGACGCACCGAACGCCGCGTGCACGGCCTCGACGACGGCGGCGCCGCCCGGGTGCGGCGGCCGGTGCGCGACAGCCCGGTAGTCGGCCGCGGTCAGGTCGTCGCCGGCTAGGTAGCGCGCGCTGGCCAGCGCGATGCCGCCGCGTAGCGCGTCCTCGAACCGTCCGGCGTCCGGCCCCAGTGCGATGGACCAGTACTTGGTGTGCACGACGACCACCGGCGCCGGCACGGCGGCGCTCAGCTCCTTCGCCGCCCGGACCACCTGGGCCGGGTCCAGCAGGTCGACGGTCCGGCCGATCCGCTCCTGCAGCTCGTCCTCGTTCATCGAGTACACGTCGACCAGGCCGAGGACGCCGTCGCGCGCGGCGGCGGCGATCTCCGGGACGTGGTACCCGGCGTCCTCGTAGAACGTCAGCGCCCCTGCCGGTAGCCGGCCGGCGAATCCGCGCAGCTCCCGTAGCCGTTCGGTCAGGACCGCCGGGTCCTGGATCGAGTTGAGCCCCGAGATCAGGAACGCGTCGGCACGGGCCAGCGCGTCGCCCAGGCCGGAATGCAGGCGCAGGTCGCGGTTGGGCGGGTCGTGGACGTAGATCAGGCGGTTCGAGTGCGGAGCACACAGATCCAGGCCGTTCGCCCGGACGCGGGCACCGGCCGGGAACTGCACGATCAGGTGCGGGTCGAGGGAGTCCTTCGCGGCGCTGCACAGGTAGGAGATGTCCGGCGGCAGCAGCCGGCGCACGTGGTCGTCGATGCTCACCAGGTGCACCGTGCTGCCGACGCCGATGGTGGCCATCGCCAGCGCGGCCCGCACACACGTGCCGCCCAGGGTGACCCTGGTGTCGAACCGGTCCGCGAGCGCGGTGACGATGTCGGAGGACGCGACGAAACGCTCCCCGCCGACACCGTCGCGAACGAAGGCCAGCAACGTGATCAGCAGCGACCGCTCGCTGTCGATCGGGACCGATGTCGACAACTCGCCAGCACGGATGTCGTGCTCGAGCACCAGCCGCTCGATGGTGGGGCCGTCCCAGGCGATCTCGTAGTCGACGGTCCCGCCCAGGCCCAGCACCACCCGTTCGTTCATCGGCGGGATCCTAGTAGAGCGACGCTTTGCCGGCGGCGTCGAACAGGTCGATCTTGTGCGCCGCGACGACCTTCATGGCCTCGATACACGGCGGCTGAATCGAGTTCGGCTCCCGCAGGGAGGTATCCGCCAGGACCTCGCGCATCTTCTGGTGGTAGGCCACCTTGATGTCGGACGAGATGTTGATCTTGTTGATGCCCAGCTTCACCGACTGGCCGATCTCGTCGTCGGGGTTGCCGGAGCCGCCGTGCAGCACCAGCGGCAGGCTGACCTTCGCCGTGATCCGCTGCAACAGATCGAGCTTCAGCTCCGGCTTCATGTGCGCCGGGTAGATGCCGTGGCTGGTGCCGATGGCGATGGCCAGCGAGTCGACGCCGGTGTCCGCGACGAAGGTCACCGCGTCGTCCGGTTCGGTGTAGATGATGGAGGCCGCACCGTCCTCGGCTTCGTCGTCGGTACGGCCGATCGTGCCGAGCTCGCCCTCGACGGAGACGCCCACAGCGTGCGCGGCTTCGACGACCTTCCTGGTGATGGCGACGTTCTCGGCGAACGGCAGCATCGAGCCGTCGATCATCACCGAGGTGAACCCGGTCTGGATGGCCAGCAGGATCTGCTCGAACGTCGCGCCGTGGTCGAAGTGGACCGCGACCGGCACCGAGGCACGGTGCGAGCGTGCGATGATCGACTCCATGATGTCGACGCCGGTGTGGCGTAGCTCGTCCGGGTGGATCGCGATGATCAGCGGAGCGTCCTTCTCCTCGCTGATCTCGACGACGCCGTTCAACATGGCGTAGTCGCTGATGTTGAACGCCGGCACGGCGAAATTGTTCTCGTGCGCCACGGACAGCAGCTCTCGGCCGTTCACCAGCATGTCTTGGTCTCCTTGTTCCTGGGGGGTATGAGGGCGGTCGTCGAAAAAGGCTCAGATCTTTACGGCACCAGCACTCATCCCTCCGATGAAGAAACGCTGGAAGAACAGGAAGAGAATCAGGATCGGGATGCACCCCAGCACGCTCATGGCCATCATCTCGTTCCATTCGTACGAGTGCTGTCCCATGAGCAGCTGAATGCCGATGGGGACGGTGCGCATGTTCTCGGTGCGGGTCAGCGTCAGCGCGAACAGGAATTCGTTCCACGCGATCATGAAGGTGTAGAGGCCCACCGATACCAGCCCCGGCACCGAAATGGGTACGAGAATGCGCCACAGAGCCGTGAGCGGGCCGGCGCCGTCGACCTTGACCGCCTCGTCCAGTTCCCTCGGCAGCGTGTTGAAGTACCCCGTCATCATGATGATCGCGTAGGGCAGTGTGAACACCATGTAGGTGAGGATGAGACCCGGATAGGTGTTGTACAGCCCGAGCGTGACCATGAGGCCGAAGTACGGGATCAGCAGGGTGATCGGCGGCACCGCCTGCACGCTGATGACGACCACGTTGAGCACCCGCTTGAGCGGGAAGTCGTACCGGCTGAACGCGTACGCGGCGAAGATCGCCACCACAAGCGTCAACGCTGCCACCGACAGGCCGATGACGTAACTGTTCAGGAAGAACCGCAGCTTGGTCGGATCGGTCAGGATGGTCGTGTAGGCGTCCAGCGAGAAGTTGTCGGTGAGCAGGCGCGGCGGGTACTCGAAGATCTCGCTGTTGGACTTGAACGAGCTCAGTGCCATCCAGAGGACCGGCAGGCCGGCGAACATCGCGCCGACGACGAGAGCGGCGATGACCCCGGTCCGCTTCAGGCCGCGGTGGCGCACATTGGGCAGGTCCATGTCAATCCCGCGCTCTCTGATGCCGGACGTAGAAGAAGGCCAGGATCATCGACAGGACGAGGATCACGACGGCGCTGGTGGACGCCATCGAGAACTCGTACCGGCTGAAAGCCAACTTGTACGTGAACGTGCTGAGCATTTCCGTGACGTTGATCGGCCCGCCGCCGGTGGTCATCCAGATGAGTGCGAACTGTTGCGTCGTCCAGATGAAGTCCAGCAGGGCCATGCTGATGATGATGGGTTTCAGTTGGGGGATCGTGACGTTCCAGAACTGCTTGACCGCGTTCGCGCCGTCGACCCTGGCCGCCTCGTAGAGATCCTTCGGGATGCCCTGCAATCCGGCCAGGATGCTGATCATGAAGAACGGATAGCCGCACCAGATGTTGATGAACGTGACCGCGTGCAGCGCCGTGTCCGGGTTGGCCAGCCACTCGACGTTGGAATCGATGAAGCCGGTGACGTCGAGCAGATAGTTGAGGACGCCGTTCGGGTTCATGATCAGCCGCCACAGCACGGCCACGACGGCGATGGTGAACAGCCAGGGCAGCACGTAGACCGCGCGGAACAGCGCCCTGGTGCGCCGTCCCACGAACGCGCTGTTCAGCAACAGTGCGAAGGCCAACCCCAGGATCAGGTGCGCCAGCACGCTCACGCAGGTGAAGTACAGGGTGTTGCGCACCGCGGTGTGGAACACCGGGTCGGTGATGACGTCGACGTAGTTCGACAGCCCGACCGACTGCGGGTTCTGGTTCGTTATGACGTTGTCCATCAGCGAGTAGCCGATGACCATCACGATCGGCACGACCATGAGCACGACCAGCAACACGGCGGTCGGCAACAGGTACAGGTAGGGCGTCAGCAGGCGCCGGAACCGGCCGCGGCGGGCGGCGGGACGGCGAGTTTCGGCCGGCCCGTCGTCAGTGGGTGGTCTTCGCGTCGTCAGCTGGGACAAGGAAACCGTCTCCTGGGGTGTCGGCCAGGCGCCGGGTCCGGTGCGTGGTCACGGACCCGGCGCCCGCCGTGCCTGCGTGGCGTCAGAACTCTTCGAGCCAGCGGTCCTGGGCAGTTTGCAGCGCGTCGTCGACGGACTGGTCGCCGTCGAGTGCACGCTGGAACTCCTCGCCGAACATGCGCATCAGTTCCTCGGCAACCGGCAGCCCGGTGAACTCGTTGGCCGGGTAGCCGCTCTGGTAGATCTCGAAGGCGGCGGAGAACAGTTCGTCGCCCTCCACGAAGTCCGGCACCGACGACGTGTTGCCCGGGAACGCGTTGGCGAGTGTCGAGAGCTCGGCGTTGACGTCCTCCCCGAAGAGGAACTCGACCAGCTTCCAGGCCTCGGCCTTGTGCTCGCTGTTCTCGGCCACGCCGATGCCCCAGGACGCGTAGGGGATGCCGCGCGCGTCGGTGTAGGAGTCCTCGGCGGGGATGGCGGAGATGCTGAAGTTCAGGTCCGGGTTTGCCTCACGGATCGTGTTCACGTGCGCGAGCGAGCTGATCGCCATGCCGACCCGGCCGTTCGTGAACTCCTCGACCTTGTCCTGTTCCTTCATCGTGAAAGCGCCCGGCGCGATGGCGCCGTCGTCCCACAGGCTCTTGACGTACTCCGCGGCGCTCGTGACCTCGTCATTGGTGAGGTCGGGCTGGCCGTCGGCGAGCATGCTGCCACCGGAGGCCCACACCCAGGACATGACGTCGTTCTGGATGCCGTTCGGTGTCTCCAGCGACAGCGGGAGCGCCCAGCCGCTCACGTTGTCACCCAGGCCGCTCAGCGCGGTCGCGGCCGCGGCGAACTCGGTGCGGTTGGTGGGCGGTGCGGTGATGCCGGCCTGGGCGAGCAGGTCGTCGTTGGTGAAGAGCGGGTAGACGAAGTTGACGACCGGGAGCATGTAGGTGGAGCCCTCGAGCTCGACCTGCGAGGCCAGGACGCTGTCGTCGAAGCCGGCCTCGTCCATCAGGTCGCTCAGGCTCGCGATGGACCCCTGGTTGACGAAGTCGCTGACCCAGGCTCCGTCGAGGCCGACGACGTCGGACATGGTGCCGGCGGCGGCGCCGGCCACGACCTGCTCCTTCGTCGACGCGTACGGGCCGCTGATCAGTTCGACGGTGATGCCGGGATTCTGCTCCTCGAACTCGTCCATGAGGGCGCGCAGCGAGCCTTCGGGCAGCTCGGGCTCCCACCACTGGCTGAACTCGAGGGTCACCTCACCGCTCGCCGCATCGTCCCCGGAGCCGCCGCCACACGCCGCGGTCAGCGCGAGGGCCGATGCACCGAGGACGGCGAGTGCCCGCCGTCTCGCGATGGCGCCGTTGCTCATCTCGTCACTCTCCTTCGAGCTCTGTATGCGAGATAGTGCGACTTACTGCAACTTTCTGCTTGGTGTGGGGACTGTAGTCCCCGGTTCGGGGCGCGTCAAGGTGTGGACGGGCCGCGCACGCGTCGGCGGCCCGCTGAATCGGGCGGGCGCGCGAGGGGTTCTCTACCTGCGATGATGTTGAGATTCGGGCCGAACCGATACCGGCATGGCTAGGAATGCGCTCGCCCGCCGCCCCGAAGGGCGGCTGCCAGTACCTGCGGCATGATGCGTGATCACGCGGGTTTGTCCGTGGCTGGCTGACCTCATCCGCGTCGCTGACGCGGGATCGCACCGTTCCTCACCGCCGTGGTCACCCACTCGGTGCGGTTATGTGCTAGAAAACTCGCATGGCCGCGCAGACAACCGCAGGGAATGACGCGAACGGTCAGCCCCGCCGACTACCCGCCGGGCGCAAGGCCGCGCTGGCGGCGTACGTGACCGAGCTCGGGCAGGTCACCGTCGCCCAGCTCGCCGAGCGCTTCGACGTCTCGCCGGACACCATCCGGCGCGACCTCGACCAGCTCGACTCCGAAGGTGTGCTCATCCGCACCCACGGCGGCGCCGTCAGCCCTTCCGCCGTCCCCCGGCCCGAGACCGGGCTTGACATCCGCCTACGGATGCAGACCTCGGCCAAGGAGAAGATCGGCGCCCTGGCTGCCAGCCTGGTCACCGACGGCGCCGCCATCGTGGTCAACGGCGGTACCACCACGCTCGCGCTGGTCCGGCACCTGCGCGAACATCGCGAACTCACCGTCGCCACCAACAGCCTGCGCATCCCGGCCGAGATCTCCCCCGACGCCTACCGGGACCTCTACGTGTTCGGGGGACAGGTGCGCCACGTATCGCAGGCCACCGTCGGGCCGGTCAGCTTCCAGCGCATGTCCGCCCGCGACGACGTCCAGATCCAGTGCGACCTCGCGCTGATCGCCGTCGGCGCTGTGGACGGCGAGAGCGGCTACACCACCAGCAACTTCTCCGAGGCCGCCATGATGGCGGAGATGATGGACCGCGCCTCCCGGGTGGCGGTCCTGGCCGACCGTTCCAAGTTCGACCGGCGGCTGTTCGCCCAGGTCGCCGAGCTGGGCCGGGCCGATTACCTCGTCACCGACTCCGCGCCGTCACAGGATCTGTCCCGGGCGCTGGAAGCGGCCGGCGTGAAGGTACTGATCGCCGACGGCGACGGCTGACCGCTCGTGATCGACAGGCAGGAGCTACCCCCACAGGGGTGCGAACGCCCTGTCGATCACGCCGCGTGGTTGCGGGTCACGATCTCGTCGATGGTGCCGGCCAGCTCGATGTCCTTCCCGGTGACGCCGCCCTCGGAGTGCGTGGCCAGCGTGAACGTGACATCACGCCAGCGGATGTCGATGTCCGGGTGGTGATCCGCCGCCTCCGCCGCAGCCGCGACGTCGTCGACGATCCGGATGCCGGTCATGAAGTCCGGCGCATGGACCGTGCGGCTGATGGACGACGTGTCGCCGGACCAGTGCGGCAGCCCGGCCAGCGCCAGCCGGACGCCGTCGTCGTCAAGTAGAGCCATGGGGGTGAGCCTCCGATCGTGCATGCCGCACCTGATCAATCTCCAGGTGCGCGGGGGACCTGGGCCTCGGGGAGCTGGTCGCGGCGGAAGATCTTGCGGCCCAGCCAGGTGATCGGGTCGTAGGACCGGTCTACCACGCGCTCCTTCATCGGGATGATCGCGTTGTCGGTGATCTTGATGCCCTCGGGGCAGACCTCGGTGCAGCACTTCGTGATGTTGCACAGGCCGATACCGGCCTGCTCGCGGGCCAGCTCACGACGGTCGTTGGTGTCCAGCGGGTGCATGTCCAGCTCGGCGTAGCGCAGGAAGAACCGGGGACCGGAAAACGCCGGTTTGTTCTCCTCGTGGTCGCGGATGACGTGGCACACCGTCTGGCACAGGAAACACTCGATGCACTTGCGGAACTCCTGGCCGCGCTCCACGTCCACCTGCTGCATGCGGTAGGCGCCGTCAGCGGGCCGCGGCTCCGGCGCGAAGGGCGGCACCGTCTCGGCGACCTTGTAGTTGTACGACACGTCCGTGACGAGGTCGCGCACCACCGGGAACGTCCGCAGCGGCGTCACCGTCACCGTCTCGCCCTGCTCGAACGTCGAGAGGCGGGTCATGCAGGCCAACCGCGGCTTGCCGTTGATCTCCGTGCTGCACGAGCCGCACTTGCCGGCCTTGCAGTTCCACCGCACCGCGAGGTCGCCGGCCTGCGTCGCCTGGATGCGGTGGAGGGCGTCGAGGACCACCTCGCCTTCCTCGACCTCGACGGTGAAATCGACCAGCTCACCGCCGCTGGCGTCGCCGCGCCAGACCTTCATGTCCAGGTCGTATCCCATTCACGCCTCCTCGGCGGTCATGCGTGGTTGTCGTTCCGCTGCGCTCAGCCGAACAGCTCGCGCAGGTCGTCGGGCATCTGCGGCAGCGGCTCCCTGGTGACTGTGACCCGGAAACCGTCACCGGCTGCGTCCTCGGGGGTCAGCCGGCAGTGCAGGTTGATGGATCCCCAGGTGTCGTCGGTGGCCGGGAAGTCGTCGCGAGTGTGCCCGCCGCGGCTCTCGGTCCGTTCGAGCGCGGCACGGGCGATGCACTCGGACACCCGCAGCATGTTGTGCAGGTCGAGGGCCAGGTGCCAGCCGGGGTTGTACTGGCGGTGGCCCTCGACGCTGAGCCGCCCGATGCGCTCTTTGAACTTCGTCAGCTCACTCAGCGCCTGCTCCATCTCGTCCGAGCGGCGGATGATGCCGACGAGGTTGTGCATGACCTCCTGCAGGTCCTGCTGCACGGCATACGGGTTCTCGCCGCCCTCGACGCCGAATGGCGCCAGCGCCGCCTCGGACGCCGCGCGGACGTCGTCGTCGCTGATGGACGGGCGAGAGCTCCGCCGGGCCGCGGCGTAGGCGGCGTTGAGGCCGGTGCGCCGGCCGAACACCAACAGATCGGACAGCGAGTTGCCGCCCAGGCGGTTCGCGCCGTGCATGCCGCCGGCCACCTCGCCGGCCGCATAGAGGCCCGGCACGGACGACTCACCCGTGTCCGGGTCGACCGCCACGCCGCCCATGACGTAATGGCAGGTGGGCCCGACCTCCATCGGCTCGGCGGTGATGTCGACGTCGGCCAGTTCCTTGAACTGGTGGTACATCGACGGCAGCCGACGCTGGATGTACTCCTGGGAGCGGCGCGACGCGATGTCGAGGAAGACACCGCCGTGCGGTGACCCGCGACCGGCCTTGACCTCGGAGTTGATGGCCCGCGCCACCTCGTCACGGGGCAGCAGTTCCGGCGGCCGGCGGTTGTTCGTCTTGTCCTCGTACCAGCGGTCGGCCTCCTCCTCGGAGTCCGCCGTCTCGGCCTTGAAGAACTCGGGGATGTAGTCGAACATGAACCGGCGGCCCTCGCTGTTGCGCAGCACGCCGCCGTCGCCGCGGACCGACTCGGTGACCAGGATCCCCTTCACCGACGGCGGCCACACCATGCCGGTCGGGTGGAACTGCACGAACTCCATGTTCACCAGGCTGGCGCCGGCCTGCAGAGCGAGCGCGTGGCCGTCGCCGGTGTACTCCCACGAGTTCGACGTCACCTTGTACGACTTGCCGATGCCGCCCGTGGCCAGCACGACCGACGGCGCCTCGAACAGGATGAACCGGCCGGACTCGCGCCAGTAGCCGAACGCGCCGGAGATCCGTCCATCCTCCTTGAACAGCTCGGTGACGGTGCACTCCATGAACACCTCGATGCCGAGGGCCACGGCGCGCTGCTGCAGCGTGCGGATGAGCTCGAGGCCGGTGCGGTCGCCGACGTGTGCCAGCCGGGCGTAGCGGTGGCCGCCGAAGTCGCGCTGCGAGATGAGGCCGTCGGGCGTGCGGTCGAACAGCGCGCCCCATTCCTCGAGCTCGCGGACGCGGTCGGGTGCCTCCTGCGCGTGCAGTTGAGCCATGCGCCAGTGGTTGAGCATCTTCCCGCCACGCATGGTGTCGCGGAAGTGCACCTTCCAGTTGTCCTCCTGCCACACGTTGGCCATGGCCGCGGCGATGCCGCCCTCGGCCATGACGGTGTGCGCCTTGCCGAGCAGCGACTTGCAGACGATGCCGACCTTGGCTCCGGCGTCGTGGGCGGCGATGGCCGCACGCAGCCCCGCACCGCCGGCGCCGACGACGAGGACGTCGAAGCTGTGACGTTCGATCTCAGTCATGGTGGTGCTCATGCTCCTCAGAAGAACCGCGGGTCGGACCAGGTGCCGGAGGCGACCATCCAGATGTAGAAGTCGGTGAACGCCACCCACAGCAGCGACGCCCACGCGATCTGGGCGTGCCGGCCGTTGAGCACCGACACCATGCCCCAGGCGCGATAGCGCACCGGATGCTTGGAGAAGTTGCGCAACCGCCCGCCGATGATGTGCCGGCACGAGTGGCACGACAGGCTGTAGAGCGCGAGCAACACCGCGTTGACGACCAGGATGAGTGATCCCAAGCCCATGTGGCCCCACTCGCCCTCCGGCGATTTGAAGCTCATCACCGCGTCGTAGGTCAGCAGCACGTTGTACGCCAACGCGATGTAGAGCGCGTACCGGTGGACGTTCTGCAGGATCAGCGGCAACCGGGTCTCACCGGTGTAGCCGCGGTGCGGCTCGGCCACGGCGCAGGCCGGGGGCGACATCCAGAACGAGCGGTAGTACGCCTTGCGGTAGTAATAGCAGGTCAGCCGCAGGCTCAGCGGGATGACGAGGATCAGCACCGCCGGCGAGAGCGGCCACCAGTCGCCCACCCAGGTGCCCAGGTGAGCCGAGCCCTCCACGCATTCGGTGGTGATGCACGGCGAGTAGAACGGCGTCAGGTACGGCTCGGCGAAGTAGTGATCGCCGGAGAAGGCCCGGAACGTCGCATAGGCGACGAAGGCGAGCAGCACCAGCGCGGTCACGGTGGGGTAGACCCACCAGCGATCGGTGCGCAGGGTGCGTGCGGCGATGCGGGCCCGGGTCGGAGATTGGGTTCCCGTGGGGGCGGCCATCTATGCGCTCTTTCGGCAGGACTGGACGGGGCGGACGTGTGTGTTCTGGGGCGTACCCCGATGCGGCGGTGGATCGCGGCTACGGGGGCGACGTGCTGGCAGGCACCGACCGGACGTGCACGGTCCGGACGGGTCTGGCGCGGGAGGAGCGGACGACGGTCACGGCGCCCGCCGGTCCGGGGCTCCGAGCCCCTCGTCTTCCGCGCCCGCCCACATGCTCGGGTCGTACGGCTCGTCGGGGACGATCTCCAGCTGGCGGACCGGCTCCGGCCGGTGTCCGGGCAGGGGGTCGCCGAGCTCGGCGAGGTCGTCACCGAGCCTGGCCACATCGCTGACCAGCCGGCGCACCCCCAGGGTGTCGCCGTAGTACCGGCGCAGCGTCTCCACCGCGGTTTCCAGGGCGGACAGGGCCTCGGCCACTGCGGCCCGGCTCTCGGGTACTCCCATGTGCTGCCTCCCGCGAGCGTCGGCGGTCGCGATAGGGCGCAGCCTGGCACGGCTCGCCCACCGAATCCAGGGGTTGCGGGCGATGCGACCTACTTCACACGACCAAGCTCTAGGATTTTCTGAACGATCTTGTTATGTAATTCCGCTCCGGCTTCCGCTGCCGGTGTCGGCGGCCCGCTCCGCCAGCGTGCTCGCCGACGCCGACGCCGACGCCGACGCCGACGCCGCATGCTCATCGGCTCGGTCGCCCTCACCGCGTCGAGCTACGCGCTGTGCGGGCTGGCGCCGCACGTCGCCGTCGCCGCGCTGGGCTTCCTGCTGGTGGGCGCGGGAGTGGCGGCGTGGAACGTCGTGGTGGTCACGCTGCGGCAGGAACTCGTGCCGGGTCGGCTGCTGGGCCGGTGCACGGCGCCTGGCGCTCGCTCGGCTGGGGTCTGATGCCGCTCGGGACGCTGGCCGGCGGGTTGCTGGGCCGAGTGGATCTGCGCTTGCCGTTGCTCGTTGGTGCGGTGGGCATCGCGTTGACCGGGCTGATATTCCACAGGTCGCTAGTCGTCCTGCCCGAGCGCCTTTGAACCGAAGGATTTCCGGGGAGGTTCGTGTCCGATCCGTTGTGATTCCGTAGCCTGCGGCCGGAATTGGGTTTCAGGTCAGTAACAGCAAGCGTGCCGACCTTGTGTCTTCGCAAGTAGCGGTGATGGTCTTAGCCACATTCATTCTGCGATCCTTGCGATCCGACACACTAGGAGTCAGACCTTGACCACCAAGCGCAGGGGTACGGCGTTCTTCGCTGTCCTCGCCGCCGGCGCGCTCACGCTGGCCGCGTGTGGCAGCGACGACGACGGCGAGGAGCCCGGGGCCAACCGTTCCGAGTCCGAAGAGCCGGCGCAGTCCGAAGGCACCATTCCCGGTAGCACCATCACCGTCGCCGTCAACGAGGACTACACGGCCTACAACGACGACACCGCCACCGGCAACGGTACGTGGAACACGCTGATCAACAACGGCATCAAGCTGGACTTCTGGTCCTACGGTGCCGACGGCAGCGTGGTGCGCGAAGAGGACTTCGGGACGTACGAGCTGGTGAGCGAGGACCCGCTCACCGTCGAGTACACGATCAACGACGAGGCCGTCTGGTCCGACGGCACGCCGATCGACTGCGACGACATCCTGCTCGAGTGGGCTGCGTTGTCCGGCACCATGGTGGACGCCGCGGGCGAGAACATCTTCAACTCCGCCTCGAACAACGGCTACGAGCTGATCGAGAAGCCGGAGTGCGCCGCCGGTGACAAGGAGTTCACCGCGGTCTACTCCCAGCCGTACATCGACTGGGAGCTGATCTTCCAGGGCGGTTCGAACCCCGCGCACATAGCGGCGCAGCAGGGCGGGCTCACCGAGGAAGAACTCATCACGGCCATCCAGAACGACGACATCGCGGCGCTCACGCCGGTCGCCGAGTTCTGGAACAACGGCTGGCAGTTCAACCCCGGCGAACTGCCGGACCCGACGCTGATCCCGTCGTCGGGGCCGTACCTGCTCACCGATTGGGTGGCCGGTCAGTCGATCACCCTGACGGCCAACCCCGACTTCTACGGCCCGCCGCCGCCCACCGAGACCATCGTGCTGCGTGTCCTGGACGGCGCCCAGCAGGTCGCCGCGCTGCAGAACGGCGAGGTCGACGTCATCAACCCGAGCAACCCGACCGTGGACACGATGTCCCAGCTCGAGAGCATGGGTGACCAGATCGAACTGATCACAGGCGGCAACCTGACCTGGAGCCACATCGACTTCCAGATGGGCCCGGGCCGGCCTTTCGAGCAGCTGGAGGTCCGGCAGGCGTTCGCCAAGTGCGTGCCTCGGGAGCTCATCGTCGAGAACCTGGTCCGTCCGGCCAACCCGGACGCGGTCGTGCAGGACCTGCGTGAGTTCTTCCCGGTCGACGAGGACTACGAGGCCGCCCGTGAAGCTGCCTTCCCGGCCGACATGTACGGCGAGCAGGACATCGCCGGCGCGCAGGAGCTGCTGACCCAGGCCGGCGTCACGCAGCCGCTGGAGGTCGTCCTGATGCACGCCGACGACCCGGTCCGCAACGACCTCGCCGCGCTGACGAAGGACGCCTGCGACCAGGCCGGCTTCAACGTCGTCGACTTCACCCCGCCGGACTGGGGTCAGCGCATCACCGCCGACGTCGGCTCCTACGACGCGGTCATGTTCGGCTGGGCAGGCTCCGGCAACATCGCCTCCGGTCAGTCCCTGTACGTCAGCGACGGCGACCAGAACCCGTACGGCTACTCGAACCCGCGGGTCGACGAGCTCTGGGACCAGGTCGTCAGCAGTGCCGACCGGGAGGCCGCGCGCGAACTGCTCGTCGAGATGGAGACGGAGCTCTGGAACGACGTGTTCAGCATCCCGCTGTACACCAATGCGAACGTCGTGGCAGTCGCCGCGGGCATCGAGGGCGTCGAGGTCAACGCCGCCCAGACCGGTGTGACGTTCAACATGGACGAGTGGGTTCCGGCACAGTCCTGATCGTCCGGAACGTATGACCCTCGAGGTAGACGAGGGGTCGGCAGGAGAAGAACGCCCGGCCGGCCCCTCGTCCGCTGCCCAGGACCTCTGACCGCGGCCCGACCGGCCGGCGTCGGGTACGGTGTGCAGCGACCTTTCGTAAAGGAGCAGGTACGACGTGCTCGCCTTCATCGTGCGCAGGTTGGTCGTCTCCGCGGGCGTGCTCTTGGCCGGTACCTTCCTGGCCTATGTCCTCGTCGCGCTGTCCGGTGACCCGCTGGCGCGGCTGCGTGAGGACAATTCGCCCGGCGCTGAGGACCGCATGGCGGATCTCTCCGACCGCCTCAACCTCGACACTCCCGTGCCGCTGCGCTACCTGCAGTGGCTCGGGGCCGCGTCGAAGTGCCTCGTCCCGTTCGCCGCGCAGTGCGACCTCGGCCAGTCCGTACAGGGGCAGGACGTCACGTTCCTGCTCAGCAACGCCGTCACCGCGACGCTGCAGCTCATCACCGTGGCCACGTTCTCGGCCATGCTGCTCGGCGTCATCATCGGCATCGTCACCGCGCTGCGGCAGTACTCCCGGCTCGACTACGCCACCACGCTGGCGTCGTTCTTCTTCGTCTCGCTGCCGCTGTTCTGGTTCGCCGTGCTGCTCAAGCAGTACGTTGCGATCGACCTGAACGACTGGCTGGCCGACCCGACGGTGTCGCTGCCCGCCGCGGCCGTCGTCGGCGTCATCAGCGGGCTCATCTGGGCGTCGGCCATCGGCGGGGACCGCCGGCGGGTCTGGACGTCGTTCGGTATCGCCTTCGCCGCCACCGCCGGTGCACTGCTGGTGCTCTCGGCCACCGGGTGGTTCGCCAGCCCCGGCCTCGGTCCGGTCGTCGTCATCGTCGTCGGCGCGGCTTCCGCGCTCGGACTGACGGCACTGCTGGCGGGGTTCCGCTACCGCCACGTCCTCTACGCCGCATCGGCCACCGCCGCGGTCGGCATCGTCCTGTACTTCGCGCTCGACCCGGTGCTGCGCGACCCGGGCTACCTGACGCTGTTCGGACTGTTGCTGTTGGCGATCGCCATCGCCGGCGGCATCGGGTACCTGCTGGGTGGCCTGCAGCGAAAACAGGCGATCCAGACGTCCATCGGCGTCGCGCTCATCATGTCGGTGACCGTGCTCATCGACAAGGTCCTCAGCGCCTGGGACAACTACTACGAGGCGGTCGGCGGCCGGGTGGTGGCCACGTTCGGCTCCCGGACGCCCAACTACGACGGCGGGACCTGGGGCAATCTGCTGGACACCGCCACCCACCTGATGTTGCCGACCATCGCGCTGATGCTCGTCTCCATCGCCACGTACAGCCGATACACCCGGGCCAGCATGCTCGAGGTGATGAACCAGGACTACGTGCGCACGGCCCGCTCGAAGGGGCTGACCGAACGGACCGTCATCGTCCGGCACGCGTTCCGCAACGGCCTGATCCCCATCACCACGCTGATGGCCTTCGACGTCGCCGGTCTCATGGGCGGCGCAGTCATCACCGAGACGGTGTTCGCCTGGCAGGGCATGGGCTTCATGTTCGTGCAGGCCCTCCGCAACGTCGACCCCAACCCGGCGATGGCGTTCTTCCTGGTCACCGGCATAACGGCTGTCGTGTTCAACATGCTGGCCGATATCGCGTACGCCTACCTCGACCCACGGATCCGGCTGTCGTGAGCGCGCTCGGAGGAGGAGATCCCGTGACCACACCGGGCGGCGCGGCGGCACCAGCCGCCGACGCGCAGGGCATGACCATCGTCGCGCGCACCCAGGCGCAGCTGGTGCGACGGCGCTTCTTCCGGCACCGGGCCGCGATGATCTCGCTGGTGCTGTTCGTGCTGGTGTTGCTGTTGTCGTTCAGTGCCACCGGCATCGGCCCCATCCCGGGCTGGTGGAAGCACGACTACACCACCGTTGCCTCAGTCGTCGACGGCGGCCGGCCGACCCTGTCGGTGGTGCCCACGTTCCTCGGCGGCGACGGCATACACCTCGGTGAGCATCCGTTCGGCCAGGACAACAAGGGCATCGACTACTTCGCGCTGACCATGCGCGGCACCCAGATCTCGATCATGATCGCGTTCATCGTCGGCGCGCTCGGCACCCTGATCGCCGTGGTGATCGGTGCCGCGGCCGGGTTCTTCCGCGGCTGGACCGAGACCATCCTGATGCGGCTCACCGACATCATCATCGTGCTGCCGCTGCTGGCCATCGTCGCGGTGATCGCCAACCGGGTCGGCAACGCCGGGCCGTTCTGGCTGGCCGTGGTCATCGCGCTGTTCACCTGGACCGGGCTGGCACGTATCGTGCGCGGCGAGTTCCTGTCCCTGCGGGAGAAGGAGTTCATCGAGGCCGCGCGTGCTGCCGGCACACCGGCGTGGCGCATCATCCGCAAGCACATCCTGCCCAACACCATCGGCGTGATCATCGTGAGCGCCACGCTGAGCATCGCGAGTGCGGTGCTGCTCGAGACCGCGTTGTCGTATCTCGGCTTCGGCGTGAAGCCCCCGGACACCTCGCTCGGCCGGCTCATCAGCGACTACCAGTCCGCCTTCGGCAGCCGGCCCTGGCTGTTCTTCTGGCCGGGCGCGTTCATCGTGCTGATCGCCTTGACCGTCAACTTCATCGGCGACGGCCTGCGCGACGCGTTCGACCCTCGACAGAACAAGGTGCGGAGCTGACATGACGACGCCTACTTCTGACGACCCGTTCCGCGACCCGCGGTCCATGGGGTCGGCCGGCTCCGACCCGCTCGACGTGCCGAAGGCCGCCCGCACCGAGCAAGAGCGTTCGGACGAGCGGGCCCACGTCGGCCACCTCGGCGTGTCCGCGGTCGGCACTGAGGAGCTGCTGCGAGTCGAGGACCTGCATGTCGACTTCCCCACCGACGACGGTGTCGTGCACGCCGTCCGCGGTGTCTCGTACAGCCTGAACGTCGGCGAGGTGCTCGGCATCGTGGGGGAGTCCGGCTCCGGTAAGTCGGTGTCCTCGATGGCGGTCCTGGGGCTGCTGCCGAAGAGCGCGCGCATCCGCGGCTCCATCCGCTACCGCGGCGACGACGTGTTGAGCATGTCGCTGGCGGCTCAGCGGAGTCTGCGCGGCCGGCGCATCGCGATGATCTTCCAGGACCCGATGACGGCCATGAACCCGGTGCACACGATCGGCGACCAGCTGGCCGAGGCGGTGCTGTCGCACGAGCTCATGCCGCGCAAGCAGGCGATGGCGCGCGCCGAGGAGGCGCTGGCCCTCGTGGGTATCCCGCAGCCGAAGACCCGGCTGCGCAGCTATCCGCACGAGTTCTCCGGCGGCATGCGGCAGCGGGCCATGATCGCGATGGCGATCATCAACAACCCCGACGTCATCATCGCCGACGAACCGACGACGGCGCTCGACGTCACGGTCCAGGCGCAGATCCTGGAGAAACTGGTCGAGGTCAAGGACGCGGTCGGTGCGGCGATCGTGCTGATCACCCATGACCTCGGGGTGGTCGCGGGCATGGCACACCGCGTCCTGGTCATGTACGCCGGTCGCCCGGTCGAGCTCGGCGAGACCGACGACGTGTTCTACAACGCCCGGATGCCCTACACGGCCGGCCTGCTCGGGTCCATCCCGACGCTGGAGTCGGGCGACAACGGCCGGCTGCGGCCGATCAAGGGCGCCCCGCCCTCGCTGATCAACCTGCCGCGAGGCTGCCCGTTCTCGCCGCGTTGCCCATTGGCCACCGACGTGTGCCGCGAGGAGGAGCCGGCGCTGCTGGCCACCGACTCGATGGGCCATCTCGCCGCCTGCCACCACTGGGACCAGCTGGCCGCGGTCGACGACCCGACGGCGTTCTTCCGTGCCGAGAGTGAGGCCTCGCGATGACGGTCACCGACGAGCGCCAGGGCGCCGCGTCGAGCGGCGGGCCCGGCGGCCACCTGCTCGATGTCGAGAACCTGGTCATGGAGTTCCCGGTGCGCAGCGAAGGGCTGCTGCGCCGCCTGGTGGGCCACGTGCACGCCGTCAGCGGCGTGTCGCTGCACCTGGATTCCGGCGAGACGCTCGGCATCGTGGGCGAGTCCGGCTGCGGGAAGTCCACCACCGGCCGGGCGATCCTGCAACTGCACCGGCCCACCAGCGGGTCGGTCCGGTTCGAGGGCCGGGAGCTGACGACGCTGTCCACGAAGCAGCTGCGTGAGCTGCGCCGCGAGATGCAGATCGTCTTCCAGGACCCGTTTGCGTCGCTGAACCCGAAGATGCCGGTCAACGACATCATCGCCGAGCCCCTGAAGGTGCACGGCAGGTGGAACGGCGGCGGCGGTCCCGCGCGCGTCGCCGAGCTGCTGGAGATCGTCGGCCTCAACCCGGAGCACGGCAACCGCTACCCGCACGAGTTCTCCGGCGGGCAGCGGCAGCGCGTCGGCATCGCCCGGGCGCTGGCGCTGAACCCCAAGCTGCTGGTTCTCGACGAGCCGGTCTCCGCTCTCGACGTCTCGGTACAGGCCGGTGTCGTCAACCTGCTGGAGGACCTGCAGGACGAGCTGGGGCTGGCCTACCTGTTCATCGCGCATGACCTGTCGGTGGTGCGGCACATCTCCGACCGGGTCGCGGTCATGTACCTGGGCAAGATTGTCGAGATCGGCGACAAAGCGGACATCTACGCTCGGCCCGCGCATCCGTACAGCCAGGCGTTGCTGTCGGCCGCGCCGACGGCCGACCCGCGTGAGGAGCGCCGGCGCGAGCGCATCATCCTGGCCGGCGACGTGCCCAGCCCGATCGACCCGCCGAGCGGCTGCCGGTTCCGCACCCGGTGCTGGAAGGCGCAGGACATCTGCGCCACCGACGAGCCGGCGCTGGTCGACCGCGGTAACGGGCATCCGGTGGCCTGCCATTTCGCCGAAGTGAACCCGACGATCGGTACCGTCGAGGTGCGCGCACCGAAATCTTGAAGTTCCGCAGTGGATCGCATGTCCAGTTGACGGCCGGTCAAGGGACGCGACACGGTGGACGCTGCCCGGTACGGCGTGGTGCCTGGCGTGTTCGCGTTCCCGACACGAGAGAGGCGTCATGAGCCGAATCTCCGACCGTTCCGATCGCGGGTCCTCCCCGCCGCCGCTGCGGACAACCCGCGGCGGTGTCGCGCCCGGAGTGTTCTACCCCGCGATGGTCATCGTCGGGCTGGCGGTCATCGTGACCATCGCCTTCCCCGACGACATCGGATCAGCGCTGAGCGAGATCCAGACGGACATCGTCGGCGGCTTCGGTTGGTACTACGTGCTGGTCGTGGCGGCCTTCGTGATCTTCGCGATCTGGATGGGCGTCAGCCGATTCGGAGACATCAAGCTCAGCAAGGACGACGAGGAGCCGGAGTTCAGCCTCGTCGCCTGGTTCGCGATGCTGTTCGCGGCCGGCATGGGCATCGGACTGGTCTTCTGGGGCGCTGCCGAGCCGCTGATCCACTACGACACGCCCAGGCCCGGCACCAACGGTGGCGGCGCCGTCGACGGCGACGGCCACGGCATGGAGGGCATCGGCGCCGACGGCGCCGATCTCGCGCAGCAGGCGATGGCCCAGACGTTCCTGCACTGGGGCTTCCACGCGTGGGGCATCTACGTCGTCGTGGGCTTGGCGCTGGCCTATGCGATCCACCGGAAGGGCCGCCCGGTGTCGATCCGCTGGGCCCTGGAACCACTGTTCGGCGATCGGGTCCGCGGGTGGATCGGCGACGTCATCGACACCGTCGCGGTGATCGGCACCCTGTTCGGCGTGGCGACGTCACTCGGCCTCGGGGTGAGCCAGATCGCGGCCGGCCTGGTGTCGATGGGTGTCATCGACGACGCCGGGGACGGCACCCTCGTCACCCTGATCATCGTCATCACGGCCATCGCCACCGTCTCCGTGGTCACCGGAGTCGGGAAGGGCATCAAGTGGCTGTCCAACGCCAACCTCGGGCTCGCGGCCATCTTCCTGGTGTTCATGTTGATCGTCGGCCCGACGGTCTTCCTGCTGCGTGAGTCCGTCCAGTCCATCGGCGTCTACCTGCAGAACGTCCTCCCGATGACGTTCCACACCAGCACCTTCACCGGTGATGACGGTCAGGCCTGGCAGGGCGTGTGGACCACGTTCTACTGGGGCTGGTGGATCTCGTGGGCGCCGTTCGTCGGCGTGTTCATCGCCCGGATCTCGCGCGGGCGCACCATCCGGGAGTTCGTCGCCGGAGTCCTGATCGTCCCGACGACGGTCACCTTCCTCTGGTTCGCCGTGCTCGGCGGCAGCGCCCTGCACCGGCAGCTCTTCGGCGAGGGTGGCCTGGTCGATCAGTCCCAGGACGCGATGTTCGACCGGGTCGTCTCCGAGAACGTCCTGTTCGACCTGGTGGGTGACCTGCCGCTCGGCGGCATCCTGAGCGTCGTCGTCGTGCTCCTGGTGGCGATCTTCTTCGTGACGTCGTCCGACTCCGGTTCGCTGGTGGTCGACATGCTGGCCTCCGGCGGCGATCCCGATCCGCCAACGTGGAGCCGGGTCCTGTTCGCCGTCCTCGAAGGTGCCATCGCCGTGGCGCTGCTGCTGGCAGGTGGCCTGGCCGCGCTGCAGACCGGCGCCATCGTCACCGCACTGCCGTTCAGCGTGGTGATGATCCTGATGATGGTGGCGACCTACCGGGCGCTGAAGGCGGAGCACCGGGTGCTGCAGGCCGCCCAGCGGCGCCAGCGCCGGGAAGAGCTGCGCCGCCAGATCCAGGAGCACGTCACCGACGACCTCACCGGGAACTTCGACGAGCACTTCGGTGAGCAGGTCGACGATCGCATCGACCGCGCTTTGGAGGGTGTCAGCGGGGCGCCGGACGACGGCGCCCCGGTCGACGGTGCGGGAGGTCGCTGGCACCGCCGGCGCCGGAGCAAGAACTGATCGGGGCCGGTTCTGTACGGTGCGGGTTCACTGTCGTCGCAGCGACAGCGAACCCGCACCGTAAGATGGGGTGTCATCTCCCCCAGCCAGGAACGAGACCTTCGCATGTCCGTGCGCAGCCGCGACGACCTCCGTAACGTCGCCATCGTCGCCCACGTCGACCACGGCAAGACCACCCTCGTCGACGCGCTGCTGTGGCAGTCCGGCGCCTTCCGGGTCAATCAGGACGTGGCCGACCGGGTCATGGACTCGGGTGATCTGGAGCGCGAGAAGGGCATCACCATCCTGGCCAAGAACACGGCCGTGCGGTGGGAAGACAACATCATCAACATCATCGACACCCCCGGTCACGCCGACTTCGGCGGCGAGGTCGAGCGCGGGCTGTCCATGGTCGACGGCGTGGTGCTGCTGGTCGACGCGTCCGAGGGCCCGTTGCCGCAGACGCGGTTCGTGCTGCGCAAGGCCCTGCAGGGCCGGCTGCCCATCGTCGTCGTCGTGAACAAGACCGACCGGCCGGACGCGCGCATCGCCGAGGTGGTCGACGAGACGTACGAGTTGTTCCTCGACCTCATCGACGACAATGCCGACCAGGGGGCGCTGGACTTCCCGATCGTCTACGCCTGCGCCCGCGACGGCAAGGCGTCGCTGGAGCGGCCCGAGGACGGCACCGCGCCGGACTCCGCGGACCTGCGGCCGCTGGTCGAGACCATCATGCAGACCATCCCGGCGCCCGTCTACACGCCGGGCAGCCCGCTGCAGGCGCACGTCACCAACCTCGACGCGTCCCCGTTCCTCGGCCGGCTGGCGTTGTGCCGGGTGCGCGAGGGCGAGATCACCAAGGGCTCGCAGGTCGCGTGGTGCCGTAGGGACGGCAGCATCGAGCGGGTGAAGATCACCGAGCTGCTGGTCACGGAGGCCCTGGAGCGGGTGCCGGCCGAGAAGGCCGGGCCCGGCGACATCATCGCCGTCGCCGGCATTCCGGAGATCACCATCGGTGAGACCCTCGCCGATGTCGACGACCCCCGGCCGCTGCCGCTCATCACCGTCGACGAGCCGGCGCTGTCCATGACCATCGGCGCCAACACGTCGCCGCTGGCCGGCCGGTCCGGCGGGTCAAAGGTGACCGCCCGGCTGGTCAAGGACCGGCTGGAGTCCGAGCTCATCGGCAACGTGTCACTGCGGGTGCTGCCCACCGAACGGCCGGACGCCTGGGAGGTGCAGGGCCGCGGCGAGCTGGCGCTGGCCGTCCTGGTCGAGACCATGCGCCGGGAAGGGTACGAGCTCACCGTCGGCAAGCCGCAGGTGGTCACCCGTGAGGTCGACGGCAAGGTGCAGGAGCCGTTCGAACGGCTCACCGTCGACTGCCCGGAGGAGTACCTCGGTGCCATCACCCAGCTGCTCGCCCTCCGCAAGGGCCGCATGGAGCACATGACGAACCACGGGACCGGCTGGATCCGGATGGAGTTCGTGGTGCCGGCCCGGGGGCTCATCGGGTTCCGCACCGACTTCCTCACCGAGACCCGCGGCACCGGGTTGGCCCACCATGTGTTCGAGAGCTACGAGCCGTGGGCCGGCGACCTGCGCACTCGCCCGACCGGGTCGCTGGTGGCCGACCGCTCCGGCGTGGCCACGTCGTACGCGATGTTCAACCTGCAGGAGCGCGGCACCCTATTCGTGGAGCCGACCACCGAGGTGTACGAGGGCATGATCGTGGGCGAGAACTCGCGCTCGGACGACATGGACGTCAACATCACCAAGGAGAAGAAGCTCACCAACGTCCGCTCGTCCACGGCCGACGAACTGGAGCGCCTGATCCCGCCGCGGAAGCTGTCGCTCGAGCAGGCGCTGGAGTTCTGCCGCGACGACGAGTGCGTCGAGGTGACACCCAACGCGGTCCGGCTGCGCAAGGTCGTGCTGGACGCCGCCACCCGTGGCCGGACGGCCGCGCGGCGCAAGCACGCCGCCCAGAACGCCGGCTGAGGAAGCCCGCGGCGCGGTCCTGGCCTCGCCGCGGGCGCCCTTGAGTGCGGCCCGGCCATGTGTGGATTTTCCCGTCATCAGCCCTGGTAGACAGGAGCATCACGGGCATCTGCCAGGCAGGTCACATTCTGGTTGCGGAACCGTCATGTCCTGGCGCAAAGTCTTGCCGCGGCGGGGTCTCGCACATAGAAAGAAGGTCGCACCGGACTGACCGTGCCCCATCCAGGGCACCGCCGGTGCGGCGACGCATCGACCGGTGTTGTCGTGTGTCCTTACCTCAGGAAGACCCCAGGAGGCATCCATGCGAGTCTCTGCTCGCAAGACTGCGCTGGTCGGTGCCGCGGCGCTGGCGCTCGCGCTCAGCGCGTGCGGCGGTGACGACGACGGCGGCGATGACGGCGCGGCGAGTGGCGACGGCGGCGGCTCGGTCACCGTTCGCGGCTGTAACCCGGAGAACCCGCTCGTCCCGGTCAACACCAACGAGACCTGCGGCGGCGACGTTCTCGACCAGCTCTTCTCGAAGCTCGTGCGGTACGACCCGGAGACGGCGGAGCCGTCCAACGAGATCGCGGAGTCCATCGAGTCCGAAGACAACGTGACGTGGACCATCACGCTGAACGACGGCTGGACCTTCCACGACGGCACCCCGATCACCGCGCAGAGCTTCGTCGACGCGTGGAACTACGGCGCCTACGGCCCCAACGGCAACCTGAACTCGTACTTCTTCGAGCCCATCGTGGGCTACACGGAGGTGGCGGGCCAGGTCGACGACGCCGGCGCCTACATCGAGGGTTCGGCCACCGCCGAGACCATGTCCGGCCTCCAGGTCGTCGACGACCTCACCTTCACCGCCACCCTGGTGTCGCCGCAGTCGTCGTTCCCGCTGCGCCTCGGCTACACCGCCTACGCGCCGATGCCGGAGGCCTTCTTCGCCGACCCGGAGGCGTTCGGTGAGGCGCCCATCGGCTCCGGCCCGTTCCAGTTCGAGTCGTGGGAGCCGAACGTCGAGATCCGGCTGTCGGCCTACGAGGACTACCCGGGCGAGCGGCAGCCGTCGATCGACGAGGTCACGTTCCGGATCTACGAGAACTTCGACGCCGCCTACAACGACCTGCAGGCCGACCAGCTCGACATCATGCAGGAGCTGCCGACCTCCGCACTGGCGGGCGACACCTACCAGAACGACCTCGGCGACCGGTGGAACGACCGCGCCGTCGGCGTCTACCAGTCGATGACCTTCGCGCCGGAGGCTGTCGACCCGTCGCTGGCCAACCCGACGCTGCGGCAGGCCATCTCGATGGCGATCGACCGCGACACCATCGTCGAGCAGATCTTCTCCGGCACCCGCGAGCCGGCCACCGGCTGGGTCTCCCCGGTGGTCGCCGGCTACGAGGCCGGTGCCTGCGGTGAGTACTGCGAGTTCAACCCCGACCGGGCGCAGGAGCTGCTCGACGAGGCCGGCGGCTACACCGGCACGCTGACGCTGTCGTACAACGCCGACGCCGACCACCAGGGCTGGGTCGACGCCGTGTGCAACAGCATCAGCCAGACCCTGGGCATCGAGTGCGTCGGCCAGGGCGTCGTGGACTTCGCCACCTTCCGGTCGCAGATCAACGCCCGCGAGATGACGGGCATCTTCCGCACCGGCTGGCAGATGGACTACCCATCGGCCGAGAACTTCCTGGTCCCGCTGTACTCGACCGGCGCGTCGTCCAACGACGGCGACTACAGCAACCCGGAGTTCGACGCCGCCGTCCAGGAGGCCGCCACCCTGCAGGACGAGGAGGCCCAGGCCAAGTACAACGAGGCCGAGGCGATGCTCGCCGCGGACATGCCGGCCGTGCCCCTGTGGCACAACCGCGTCGTCGCAGGTTGGTCGACCAACGTCGAGAACGTGCAGATCACGCCGTTCGGCACGATCGACATGCTCGGAGTGACCACGACCAGCTGACGGTCAGCGCAGCCGGCCTGCCGACCCCGTGTCGGCAGGCCGGCTGTGCCCCGTCAGCACTACTTCCCGACGACGCAGCTCGACGCGGTTCGCCGTACAGTGGGGTCCGGCGCGCCGCCGATCGGGTGAAGGAAGGACCATGGGTCGCTACGTCATCCGGCGCCTGTTGCAGATGGTGCCGGTGGTCATCGGAACCACGTTCCTGATCTTTACGCTGGTGTGGTCGTTGCCGGGCGACCCGTTCGCCGCCAAGTGCGGCGACCGGCCGTGCCCGCCCGCGTACATCGAGCGGATGACCAACGAGTACAACCTCGACGATCCGCTGTTCATCCAGTACGCCAAGTACATGGCGAACATCCTCACCGGCGACTTCGGCCAGACGTTCTCCGGCGTCGACATCGCCGACGAGCTCATCAGCCGGTACCCGACGACGGCGCAGCTCGCGCTGATCGCCATCGGCGTCGAGGTCCTCATCGGCATCACCGCGGGCGTGCTCGCCGCGCTGCGCCGCGGCGGCTTCGTCGACAACCTGGTGCTGGTCAGCACGCTCATCGTGGTGTCCATTCCGGTCTTCGTCATCGGCCTGCTGGCGCAGATCACCTTCGGCGTCCAGCTCGGCTGGTTCCCGGTCACGTCCGACGGCACGTTCTACTCACTGCTGTTGCCGGGTTTCGTGCTGGGCAGCCTGTCACTGGCGTTCGTCGCCCGGCTGATGCGCACCAACCTGGTCGAGAACCTGCGGGCGGACTACGTGCGCACCGCCACCGCCAAGGGCATGCCGCGCAAGCGGGTCATCGGTGTCCACGCGCTACGCAACTCGCTGATCCCGGTGATCACGTTCATCGGGGCCGACTTCGGGGCACTGCTCGGCGGTGCCATCGTCACCGAGGGCATCTTCAACGTCCCGGGCGTCGGCAACATGATCTTCCGTGGTATCAACCAGCACGAGGGCGCCACGGTGACAGCGGCGGTGACGGTTCTGGTGCTGGTGTTCCTGCTCGTGAACCTGCTCGTCGATCTGCTGTACGCAGTGCTCGACCCGAGGATTCGCTATGACTAGTCCCCTCACACCGGCCGGCTCCACCTCGGAGTCGTCGGGCGGCGTGCCGCTGCCCGACGAAGAACTGGACACCGAGCGGCACGGTACGCCGGAGGACACCGGCGAGAAGGCCCGGTCCCTCGCCGGCGACGCCTGGCGAGACCTTCGCCGCAGCCCGATCTTCCTGATCTCCGCCGTCATCATCGCGATCCTGGTGGTGATGGCGGTGGTGCCGAGTCTGTTCACCAACGCCGACCCGAACCGCTGCCTGCTGGAGAACTCCCGCGGCGGGCCCAGCGCCCAGGCGTGGTTCGGTTACGACCTGCAGGGCTGCGACGTCTACGCGCGCACCGTCTACGGCGCCCGGGCGTCCATCCTGGTCGGTGTCTTCACCACCATCGGCGTTGCCGTCCTGGGCGGCATCATCGGCATGCTCGCTGGCTACCACGGTGGCTGGGCGGACTCTCTGCTGTCGCGGCTCACCGACATCTTCTTCGGCATCCCGCTGCTGCTGGGCGCCATCATCGTGCTGGCCACGTTCCCGTCGACCGTGGGCACGCCGGCTTGGCAGACCATCGGCAAGGTGGTGATGGCGCTGAGCGTGCTCGGCTGGACCAGCGTCGCGCGCATCATGCGCTCGACCGTCATCCAGATCAAGCACGCCGACTACGTCCAGGCCGCCAAGGCGCTGGGTGGCGGATCGCGCCGGATTCTGCTGCGGCACATCCTGCCCAACGCCGTCGCGCCGGTCATCGTGTACTCCACGATCGTCCTGGGCGTGTTCGTCGCGCTGGAGGCCACGCTGTCGTTCCTCGGCATCGGGCTGCAGGCGCCGGTCATCTCCTGGGGGATCGCCATCGACCAGGCTCAGACATATGTCCGGCAGTCGCCGCATATGCTGTTGTTCCCGAGTGCGTTCCTGTCAGTGACGGTGCTGGCGTTCATCATGCTCGGTGACGCGGTCCGCGACGCGTTCGATCCCAAGCTGCGCTGACGGCGAGAAACCGCGAGGAGGGCAAAGAGTGGCGACCACCGAAGTCGAGCCCGGGCCACGGCCGGACGCGGCGGGGACGACTCCGTTGCTGGAGGTCGACGACCTCCACGTGGAGTTCCGTACCCGCGACGGCGTGGCCAAGGCCGTCAACGGGGTGTCCTACACCCTCCACGAGGGCGAGACACTGGCCGTCCTGGGCGAGTCCGGGTCCGGCAAGAGCGTCACGGCGCAGGCCATCATGGGCATCCTGGACACGCCACCCGGGTTCGTCACCGCCGGCGAGGTCCGCTATCGCGGGCAGGACCTGCTGACCCTGCCCGAGGACGAGCGGCGCGCCTACCGTGGCCGCAGCATCTCGATGATCTTCCAGGACGCGCTCTCGGCGTTGAACCCGGTATTCCCCGTGGGCTGGCAGATCGCCGAGATGTTCCGGGTGCACGAGGGCCTGTCCAAGCGCGATGCCCGTAAACGGGCCATCGACCTGATGGACCAGGTGCGCATCCCGGCGGCGAAGGATCGCGTCAACGACTACCCGCACCAGTTCTCCGGCGGTATGCGCCAGCGCATCATGATCGCCATGTCGATCGCGCTCGACCCGGACGTGCTCATCGCCGACGAGCCGACGACGGCGCTCGACGTCACGGTCCAGGCGCAGATCATGCAGCTACTGCGCGACCTGCAGCGTGAGCGGAACATGGGCCTCATCCTCATCACCCACGACCTCGGCGTGGTCGCCGACGTCGCGGACAAGATCGAGGTGATGTACTCCGGCCGGATCATGGAGCAGGCGCCGGTCTTCGACATCTATGCCAGCCCGGCCCACCCGTACACCAAGGGTCTGCTCGAGTCGATCCCGCGGGTCGACCTGAAGGGCCAGGAACTGGCGGCCATCAAGGGCCTGCCGCCCAACCTCACCAGGATCCCGGCAGGTTGCGAGTTCCGTCCCCGGTGCCCGTACGCCCGGCAGATCTGTGAGGACAGCCGTCCGGCGCTGCTCGAGGTCGTGCCCGGCCGGTTCAGCGCGTGTCACTTCGCTCAGGAGGTGCTCGAGGGTGACATCGAACCCGTCCAGCAGTGATGAAGTGGTGCCCGGAGGGGAATGCCAGGCCGAGTGTGAGCGGGTGTTGGATGCCTCCACGAGCGGTCGAGATGTCGTGGCGTGGGAGCTCGATGAACAGGCGGTTCTGGCATGACCGGACAAGATGAAGTGGTGCTCGATGTCCAGGGCCTCGTCAAGCACTTCCCACTGACCACGGGCATCGTCCTCAAACGCCAGGTCGGCGCCGTCAAGGCGGTCGACGGTGTCTCGTTGCAGTTGCACAAGGGTGAGACGCTGGGCATCGTCGGCGAGTCCGGCTGCGGCAAGTCCACTCTGGCGAAGCTGCTCATGCGGTTGGAGGAACCGACCGCCGGCAAGGCGCTGTACAAGGGCAGCAACATCTACGACCTGCAGGGCAAGGCACTGCGCGAACTGCGCCGCAACATCCAGATCGTGTTCCAGGACCCGTACGCGTCGCTCAACCCGCGGATGACCGTCGGCGACATCGTCGGCGAGCCATTCGACATCCACCCCGAGGTGGCGCCGCGGGGCGAGCGTCGTCGCCGGGTGCAGGAGCTGCTCGAGGTCGTGGGCCTCAGCCCCGAGCACATCAACCGCTACCCGCACCAGTTCTCCGGCGGCCAGCGGCAACGCATCGGGATCGCCCGCGGGCTCGCGCTGCGGCCGGAGATCATCATCTGCGACGAGCCGGTGTCGGCGCTGGACGTGTCGGTGCAGGCGCAGGTGGTGAACCTGCTCGAGAGCCTGCAAGACGAGTTCGGCCTCTCGTACATCTTCATCGCGCACGACCTCTCGGTGGTGCGGCACATCTCCGACCGGGTCGCGGTCATGTACCTGGGCCGTATTGCCGAGATCGGCACCGACGCGGAGATCTACGAGAAGCCCACCCACCCGTACACGCAGGCGCTGCTGTCCGCGGTGCCGGTGCCGGACCCGTCCGTGCGCGGGCAGCGGCAGCAGATCATCCTGAGCGGCGACGTACCCAGCCCGGCCAATCCGCCCAGCGGGTGCCGGTTCCGCACCCGCTGCTGGAAGGCCACCGAGAAGTGCGCCGAAGAGACCCCCGAGCTGGTGGTCCGGCCCGGCAGCGACCACCCGTCGGCGTGCCACTACGCGGCCGTGCGCGAGGACGTCGTCGTCCACCACTGATCGGCGCCCAGGTCACCTGATCTCCGATGTGTCACCTGATCGTTCCGCGCGGAGCGATCAGGTGCACATGGCCGCCGCTGCGGCCCGAGCGGGTCGCCTGATCGCCTCCGGGATGCGGACAGCAAACGATCAGGTGACCTAACGCGGCCGTGTTCCGCGGATGAGTCACCTGATCGACACGAGAAGAGCCCGCCAAGGCAGTTCGACCGGGCGGGCTATGGGCGGGCTGGGTTTGATGGGCGGCCCGCCCGGTCGTGAGATGAGGGTAGGCGACCAGACGTTGCAGCAGCGTTGCGAGCGGCCGTCACCGGGCCCCTGCTTGATCATGGCGCCCTTCGTACCGCGGTAGCGACATGAACCGCGCCATGATCATGACCGGCACCCTGGCCGTGGTCTCAGCCGACGTGACCGAGGGTTTCGTCCAAGTCGGCGACGACGGCGGCCGCTTCGGCCCGATGCGGCGACGTGGGGGAGAGCCGGTCGAGGACGGCCCGCCAGATCTGCGCGTCCTCGCGGCCGGCCGGCGACTGCGCATACTGCCGTAGGGTCTCGGTGTCGGCGTGCTGCAGCAGCATGTTGCGCAGCCAGCCGTGCAGGCGGTACCGCATGGTCACGACACCGGGCGCGGACGACCGAGGCAGCAGCTCGCCGCGGTACAGCCGGACCGCGTCGCGATGGTCGCCGTCGGACAACCGGTCGGCGACGTCGTCCGCATCGGTCCGCAGCTCGGTGCGCAGCCGGTAGCTGCCGGCCGGGGAGACGAGCTCCGGCACGGCCTTGCGCAGCCGCGACATCTCCGCCCGGACGGTGACCTCGGCGGCGTCGTGTTCGTACAGCTGCCACGCCAGTTCGCTGGCCGACAGTCCGTCGGGATTGGCCGCGAGCAGGAGCAACAGCTCGGTGTGCCGCAGGCTCAGCTCCACCGGGCGGCCGCCGAGGACCAGCAGGCCACGGTCGCGGCCGAGCACCTCCAGGCGGCCGGCGGCGCGCGGCGCGTCGGCGCCCGCGCCGGCGCCGGTGAGCAGACGCAGCTCGGATTCCATGACCGCCACCACCGACCGGACCAGGATCGCCGACTGCGGCTCGACCACCGACGGGCCGCCGGTGATGTCGAGCACACCGAGGAGGGCGCCGGTATGCGGGTCGCGGATGGGCGAGGCGGTGCAACTCCAGGGCTGCACGGTGCGGGTGAAATGCTCGCTGCCGAAAACCTGGACGGTCTCGCCGACCGTCAGCGCGGTCCCGATGGCGTTGGTGCCGATGTCGCCCTCGCCCCAGGCCGTCCCGGCCATGAGCCGGATGCGCTCGGCCCGGCGGCGCAGGTCGGCGTCGCCTTCGGACCACAGGATGCGCCCGTGCGTGTCGGCGACGATGACCAGCACTCCGGTGTCGTCGGCGTCGTCGACCAGGAGCTTGCGGACGACGGGCATGACCTGGTTCAGCGGGTGGGCGGCACGTGCCTCGTCCAGCGCGTCGTCGTGCAGGACGACGGGGGAGGCCGTGCGGTCCGGGTCGACCTGCAGGGCAGCCGAACGCCGCCACGAGTCGAGGACCAGCGGACGCACCTCGGTGCTGGTGCCGGCCTCGGCGCGCAGGAACGACTCGTGTGCCCGCGCCGTGACGCGCCACCGGGTGACCGGATCGACGCCGTGCGGGAGCGCAAGCGAGACTCGGGGCATGTCGCTCCTCCCGGGGAGGTGGCCGCTGACACGCATAGCCTAGGTGCAAAGGACATCCGGCGAGCACGAAGGCGATGATCCTCCGACCCTGTTGGAGGACCTGATTAGGCTGGCAACCATGCCTGTCGAGCTCCCCCGCCGCCGCCTCCTGCTGGTGCACGCCCACCCCGACGACGAATCCATCGGCACCGCCGCCACCATGGCCCGGTACGTCGCCGAAGGTGCCCACGTCACGCTGGTCACCTGCACGCAGGGCGAACAGGGCGAGATCCTGGTCCCGGAGCTGGCGCACCTGGCGCCCGAGCACGACGACACCCTCGGCCTGCACCGTGCCGGTGAGCTGGCCGACGCGATGGCGGAGCTGAAGGTCACCGACTACCGCTTCCTCGGCGGGCCCGGGCGCTACCGCGACTCCGGCATGGTCTGGGGCGACGAGGGCCGCCGCGCGGTGGCGCCCGAGCAGATCGACCCGCGCAGCTTCTGGGCGGCCGACCTGCGCGAGGCGTCCGACCACCTGGTCGAGGTCCTGCGTGAGATCCGCCCGCAGGTGCTGGTCACCTACGACGAGAACGGCGGCTACGGCCACCCCGACCACATCCAGGCGCACCGCGTCGCCACCTACGCCGCGGCGCTGGCGGCCGTGCCGACCTACCGCACCGACCTCGGCCCGGCCTGGCAGGTGGCCAAGGTGTACTGGTCGGCCACCCCACGCTCGGTTCTCCAGGGCGCCCTCGAGGCCGCCCGCGACCGCGGGGACACCCTGTTCGACGGCGTCACCTCCGCGGACGACCTCGGCTTCGTTGTCGACGACGCCGACATCACCGCCGTCGTGGACGGCTCGGACCACATCGACGCGAAGATGGCCGCCATGCGGGCGCACGCCACTCAGATCGACGTGCACTGGCCGTACTTCGCGCTCTCCGACCGCGTCGGCCAGCCCATCTGGGCGCAGGAGTACTTCCGGCTCGCCGCCGGTGTCGCGGGCCCGGCCGACCCGCGGACGGGGTACGAGACCGACCTGTTCGCCGGCCTCGACGTCTGAGCGCGGCTCCGATGTCGGTTCGGGGGCGCGCCCGGCGGTCGCGCGTGCACTGGTGGTCGCTCGCCGGCCTGGTCGGGCTGGCGCCGATCGCGGTCGTCGTCGCGGTGTCGGGCGCGTTCGTGCACCGTTGGGCCAGCCCAGTGGGGTTGCTGCTGGCGCTGGGCGGTGTCATCGGCCTGGCTGTCCTGGCCCGGGTGTGTGCCCGAAGCCGGATCGGACTCGGGGTGGTCGCCCTGCTGTGGTTGGCGCCAGTGCTCGCGCTGGCTCAGGGTCCGGCTGGCGAGGACCGCATCGTCGGCGGCGACGAAGCCGGCCTGGTGTTCCTTTTCGGCGGGACGATGAGCCTGGCCATCGCGCTGGGACGGGGCGTCGAGGCGAGATCGACTCGACGCGTCACGTAGGATGCGCGAGGCAAGACTTGACCATTGACGCATTGCGCATATTCAACCGATAGGTGTCCGAGCGTGACCGATAAGCCATCCAGCCGCGGCGACGCTGCTGCGGGTTCTGCAGACCCGGGCGCGGCTGTCGACGCCACCGTGGAGGACGCTGCGCTCGCCGCAGACTTTACCTCTGCGGCCGACGCGACCGACGCCGACCCCTCGAGTGAGACGAACGACACAGCCGACACAGCCGAGGCCGCCGCGGCGGACCGTGACGGTGACGACGCCGCCCCCAGCCCGGCCGACGGCGCGGCGGCCGATTCCGTCGGCAACGCCGGCGATGGCCGTTCCGTGCCCGGCGCTGAAGGGCGGAACGACTCGCCCGAAGACACCGCCACCTTCGTGGCGGCCGTGACGGCAGCGCTCACGCGCGCCGAATCCGAGGGCGCGACCAACGGCAGCGCCTCGGAACCGCCGACCACTCCACCCGGCGGCGGCTCCGCAGCGTCGACCCCTCCGGTGGACGGCGCCGCAGCTCCGATGGACCGCAGCGCCGCGTCGGCGGGCGGCTCCGATGCGGCGGCTGCTCCGGTGGACGGCGCCGATGCGTCGGCTGCCCCGGTGGACCGCGCCGAGGCACCCATCGCACCTGCCAGGCGGCAGGGTGCGGCCGATCGCCGCCCCAGGACCGCCACTGCGGCCACCGGAGCGGGTGCCGGCGCTGCTGCCGCGGCGGCCGGTTCGCCGCTGTCCGCAGCGGCTGCGCCTGCCGCTGCGGGTGCCTCGGCGCCGGCCGCTGCCGCCACCACCGTCAGCGCTACTACCGTCAGCGCCACCGCCGTCCGCGGCCCCGACGCGCAGAGCGGCGACGCGCAGAGCGGCGCGGGCACGGGCGGCGGCGCGACCGGTGGAGACGGCCCCAGTGGTGACGACACCAGTGGGGACGACACCGGGTCGTCGCGTCGCGGCAAGGCGGTGGTCATCGCGCTGGCGGCGGTCGTCGTCGTGCTCGGCATCGCCTACGGCGTCGCGTATGCCGTGGCCGGCGACTCGCTCGCCCGGGGCGCCACCGTCGCGGGCATCGAGGTCGGCGGCATGACGCCGGAGGAGGCCGAGGCCGCCCTGACCGAGCAGCTGCCCGAGGTCGTCGACCAGCCGATCCACCTGGTTCTCGGCGACGGTGAGACGACGTACGAGATCGTGCCGTCCGCTGCCGGACTCACGGTGGATGTGCCCGCCACGGTCGGCGACATCCCGGGCGGCAGCGCCAACCCGGTCTCGCTGTTCCAGGCGCTGCTCGGCGCCGGGGAGACCGACCCGGTGCCGTCGGTCGACCAGGCCGCGCTGGAGGCGACCCTGACCGAGATCGCCGAGCAGGCCAACACCGAGCCGGTCAACGGAGCGGTCGCGTTCGACGGCGGCGCGGTGGTCACCAGCGAGCCACAGATCGGCCGGGCCGTCGACGTCGAGGCAACCAGTGAGCAACTGCGGGCGGCGTTCTTCGGCGACGGGGCCACGCTGCCGGTCGGCGACGTCCCGCTGGTCGTCGCCGAGGTCCAGCCTGCCGTCAGCGCCGAAGAGGTGCAGCGCGCCGTCGCGGAGTTCGCCGAGCCGGCCATGTCCGCGCCGGTCACCGTCGTGGCCGGCGAGCAGAGCGTCGACCTGTCGCCGGAGCTGATCGGGCAGGCGCTCACGTTGACGCCCGACGACGCCGGGACGCTGCAGCCCGCGCTCGACGGGGCCGCTCTCACCGATATCGCGCGTGACGAACTCGCCGAAATCGGACAGGAGGGCCGCAACGCCACCATCACCATCGAGAACGGCGCACCGGTCGTGGTGCCCGCCGAGATGGGTCAGGGCATCGCGCCAGACGCGTTGAGTGCCGCGGTCCTACCTGCGTTGACCGAGCAGGGTGACGCCCGCCAGGCGCCGGTGGAGCTGACCGAGGTCGACCCGGAGCTCACCACGGCGGCGGCCGAGGAGCTCGGCGTCACCGAGGTCGTCGCGGAATTCACCACGCGCTTCCCACACGCCGAGTACCGCAACGTCAACATCGGCACCGCCGCCGAGCGCATCGACAACACGCTGATCCTGCCGGGTGAGGAGTTCAGCCTCAACGGCATCGTCGGCGAGCGGACCGAGGCGAACGGGTTCACCTCCGGCACCATCATCAACGGCGGACGGCTGGAAGAGTCGCTGGGCGGCGGGGTGTCCCAGGTGGCCACCACGACGTTCCATGCGGCCTTCCTCGCCGGCCTCGACGACGTCGAACACTGGCCGCACTCGATCTACTTCGACCGCTACCCGCTGGGTCAGGAGGCCACCGTCGCGTGGGGCGCGAAGGACATGCGGTTCGGCAACGACACCCCGTACGGCGTCGTCGTCGACACCAGTTTCACGGCGAGCACCCCGGGCAACCAGGGCTCGCTCACGGTGCGCATCTGGAGCACGCAGCACTACCGGGTCGAGACGTCGGTGTCGGAGCGATCCAACTTCACCTCCCCCCAGACCATCTACGACACCTCGTCCAACTGCCAGGCGCAGGGCGGCAGCCAGGGTTTCGACGTCACCTCGTACCGCCAGGTGTGGGGTCCCGACGGCACCCTGGTGAAGGACGAGGCCGACCCTTGGACCTACAACCCCAACCACCGGGTCATCTGCGGGCCGGAGCCAGGTCAGGGCGGCGACTGAGTTCGTGTGAGTTCTTCCGTGCCATGCCGCGGAGGAACTCACCTGATCATGGGTCAGGCGCGCAGCCGCCGGTAGTGGTACGCGTGGTGCTCGGCGAAGCCCACCCGGCGGTACGCGGCCTGCGCAGGGGTGTTGGGCTCCGCGACCTGGAGGTACGCCTCCTGGGCGCCGAGGCCGGCGGCCCACTCGGCCAGGCCGGCGACGATGTGGCTGCCGAGCCCCCGCCGCCGTGCGGACGGCGCCACCTCGACGGCGGTGACGCCCAGCCAGCGCCGCCCGCTCGGGGCGTCGCTGACGGCGCCCCGGGCGATCGCGACCCGGGTGCCGGCCTCGTCGACCGACGCGAACCCCACGGACCTCGCGTTGACCAGGACGTCGACCGCATGCGCGGGCAGGTCGCCGCCTCGGTAGTGGTACCCGGCCAGCCACGCATCGTCGGGCCGTGCGTCGACGCGGACCGGCGGCAACCCGTCGCGGGCCGCGCCCCGAGCGTCGTCGATCGTCGCCGTCATGACCAGCGTCCGGTGCTCCACAGGCGGCCAGCCGCGAGCGTCGAGCACCGGACCCAACGCCACACCCAGCGGCTCGGGCACCTGGAACGCCGGTATCAGGCCGCGGTCGCGGTACCACCGCTCGACGTGGGCGACGGCTTCCGACAGCGGCCGGCCCGGGTCGTCCAGCGGCATGCACGAGTTGGCCCGGCCGGTGAACCCACCGGCGGCCCGCAGCAGCCAGCCGCCGAGCCACTCGGTTTCCAGCGCCTGCCAGCCGTGCACCGCGGCGCTCTCCAGGTCGCGAACGTCGCGGCGGGTGACGGTCCGCGCCGGCACCGCCTTGACGGCGACGACGTCGGGCTCGGCGACCTCCAGCCGGTCGCTGCCGCGGTCGGGCCGGATCCGCAGAACGCCGTCGGACCACGACTCGAGCGTCCCGAGCACGTCGGTCGCGCCGAAGACGTCGTCATGCAGCCGGTAGCGGACCACGACGCGCCGTCCTACCAGCGCGGATGCGTCGGGATGAACCCTGGGCTGTCTCATAGGCTGACCTTGGTGCACGATGGACGAGGGGCACCGCGATACTAGGTGCGGGACCCGCGTGACTGTTCAGCCGGCTCAGTCGCCGGCTTTCGATAGGAGGACATCGCCGTGACGTACGTCATCGCGCAGCCTTGCGTCGATCTCAAGGACCTCGCGTGCGTCGAGGAATGCCCGGTCGACTGCATCTACGAGGGCGAGCGGATGCTCTACATCCACCCGGATGAGTGCGTCGACTGTGGGGCCTGCGAGCCGGTCTGCCCGGTGGAGGCGATCTTCTACGAGGACGACGTGCCTGGGGAGTGGAAGGACTACTACACAGCGAACGTCGAGTTCTTCGACGACCTCGGCTCGCCCGGTGGGGCCGCCAAGCTGGGCGCCATCGCCAAGGACCACCCGCTCGTCGCCGCCCTGCCGCCGCAGGAGACCGGGGAGCACTGAGCACGTGCCACGGTTGCCCGATTTCCCGTGGGACTCGCTGGTGCCCTTCGGGGAACGGGCCCGGCAGCACCCTGACGGCGTCGTCGACCTGTCCGTCGGGACCCCGGTCGACCCGACGCCCGACGTCGTCCAGCACGCTTTGTCCGCGGCGGCCGATGCCCCGGGGTACCCGACGACGCTCGGGACGGCGGCGCTGCGCGAGGCGGCGGTGCGCTGGCTCGGGCGACGGGCAGGGGCGCCGGGGCTCGACCCCGGCGCCGTCGTTCCCACCGTCGGTTCGAAGGAACTGGTGGCGTGGCTGCCGACCCTGCTCGGACTGGGCGCGGGCGACGCCGTCGTTTTCCCGGAACTGGCGTACCCGACCTACGACATCGGCGCCCGGCTGGCCGGCGCCGACCCCGTCGCCAGCGACTCCGTCACCGCGCTCGGCCCGCGCCGGGTCGGCCTGATCTGGGTCAACTCGCCGGCCAACCCACACGGCCGGGTGCTGCCGGCGGCGCATCTGGCGAAGGTGGTCGCCTGGGCGCGGGAGCGCGGCGCAGTGGTTGCCTCCGACGAGTGCTACCTCGAACTGGGCTGGGACGCGGCTCCGGTGTCCGTGCTCGACCCCGCCGTCAACGGTGGGTCGTTGGACGGTGTGCTCGCCGTTCACTCGCTGTCCAAACGCTCTAACCTGGCCGGCTACCGGGCCGGCTTCGTCACCGGCGATCCGGCGTTGGTCAAGCGCGTGCTGGACGTGCGCAAGCACGCCGGTTTGATGGTCCCGGCGCCCGTCCAGGCGGCCATGACCGCGGCCCTCGAGGACGACGCCCACGTGGACCAGCAGCGCGAGCGCTACCGGCGCCGGCGTGACGTGCTGCGGCCGGCCCTGGTGGGAGCGGGATTCCGCATCGACCACTCCGAAGCCGGGCTGTACCTGTGGGCCACCCGCGACGAGCCCTGCTGGGACACCGTCGGTTGGCTCGCGGAGCGCGGGATCCTGGTGGCGCCCGGCAGCTTCTACGGCGCGGGCGGCGGCTCGCACGTACGGGTGGCGCTCACGGCCACCGACGAGCGCATCGACGCCGCCGCCAAGCGCCTCTCCGCCGGCTGACTCCCGCCGCCCGCCAGCGGCACAGCAGGCGTCCTCCCGCACCCACAGGCAAGCATTCCTGGTGGAGCGGGTACACGCATGGTCCACGTGACGCTTCTATGTGTTGTCAAGCGGTTGTGGGGTGGACATGGTCGCGGTGAGTGTGCGGTAGAGCTCGCGGGCGATGTAGCGCTTGAGGCATCGGCGGATCTCGCGGGTGGATAGTCCTTCGGCGGTGCGGCGGGCGGTGTAGGCGCGGGTGCGTTCGCAGCTGCGCATGCGGGTCAGCGCGATGGTGTGCAGAGCTCGGTTCAGGGCGCGGTCGCCTCCGTGGTTGAGACGGTGCCGGACGGTGCGGCCGCTGCTGGCCTGGAGCGGGCTGGCCCCGGCGAGGGTCGCGAACGCTGCCTCGCTGCGGCACCGTCCGGGGTGGGAGAAGCTCACGACTGCCTGTGCCGCGCTGACAGGGCCGATGCCGTGCCGGTCGGTGAGCCCGGGTGCGAGGTCATCGACGATCTTCTGCAGTTGGTGACGGTTGTCCTTGAGCTGCTCGCGGGAGGCGCGTAGGGCGAGGGCCAGGCGCCGGATCTCGCCCTGCCGGATCGCCTGCTCACGACTGGCCTCTGCTGGACTGCGTCGGCGCGCGAGCGTGGTCAAGGTGGTGTCGGTGAGCGAGCCGCGCGCGGCCGCCCGATCACGGTCGTCGCCGGCGAGCAGCAGCGCCCGGAGTCGGTTGGTCTGCGCGGTCTGCGTGGTGGTGAGGTCGTGCCGGGCGCCGAGCAGGATTCGCAGTGCTTCCCGGTCCCCATCGGCGCGTGGGGTGGGCAGCCGCTCGATCCTGGTGTCGTTGCTGATGCTGATCGTCGCGATCGGCGCTCCGGTGGGGAGCGCGATCTCGACGTCATGGGTGTCACGGTGGGTGTCGACGCCAACGACGGCATCGACGAGGTCTGCCACACTTGGCACTGGCCTGGAGTCCTTTCTGGGCGCGGGTCACGTCGGCACCGGCCTGGATGGGATCACCGAGCGGCACATCTGTGACGGGTCACGCCGAGCAAGGCGGACAGGCTTCTGATCAGGCCAGCAGGTGGGCCAGGCCGGTGCCGGCCACCCAGTGGACAGGTCAAGCGCAGGGCACGCCCACAGACGGCCAGATCATTTGCGAGTCACACCAGATGACCGACACCGAGCCTGGCAGCACTCCCACCCGGAGCACCGATACGACACTCACAGATCATTTGGGGGACTGGTTATGAGGCGGCGGCCGCGGCGGTCTGGGCGTCCGGGCCGATGCCCAGCGTCACCTCGTCGCCCGTACAGGTGACGACGGCGGACTGCTCCGCTCCGGCGAACGTGGTGCCGCCGGCTTGGTCGGCCGACCCTGAAGCCGTCGCGTCGGGGAAGGCGGCGGCGTAGAAGTCGGTGATGGTCTCGCACAGCGGGGTGGCGCCGCCGCGGTCGGCCAGCACGAGGGTCAGTGCGGTCTGTTCGCCCTGGCCCCACACGGTGACCTCGCCACCGGCCCAGGCCGCCACCCGGTCGCGGGGGTCGGAGAGTGCCGCGTCCTCGTCGTCGCCGGGGGCTTCGAGGAGGAACAGCAGGTCAGCGGCGCCGAAGGTGTCGGTGCGCGGCATGTCCCACCCGGCCGGGCCGGCGGGGTCGCGCACGTCGAGCGCCGCTTCGCCGTCGCGGTAGCGGTCGGGGAACAGGATCTGCGCGGTGGTGGTCGGCAGCGTGGCGTAGGTGGCGTCGATGGCCTCCCAGCCGCCGTCGAGGAAGACGTCGCAGCTGAAGGTCATGCCCTCGACGTAGGGGAACTCCAGCTGCCGGGCGACGAAGTGCGGCAGCTCGTCGAGGTCGGCGGTGGTCTGCCCGGACTGCGTCTGCAGCGAGAGCAGCTGGTCCAGCGGCAGGTGGGCGCCGATGAACTGCTGGCTGTACAGCGAGGCGTCGCCCTCGATGGCGTTGAGCGCGGCATAGGCGGCGTCGGACCCGGACTCGGCCGCGATGGCCTCCTGATCGGGCAGCCCGAGCGCCGCGTCGGCCTGGGCGTGCACCAGCTCGTGCGCGGTGACGAACGTGCCGAGCGCGTCCATCTCCTCCGAGCCGATGACCAGCTCCTGAGTCTCGGGGTCGTAGAAGCCGCCGACGCCGGCGTCGAGCGCGTCGAGCTGGGACTGGACGAGGTCGGTACCGGGTTCGACGGCGCCCAGCGCGGCCAGCAGCCGGGAGTCGACCGCGGCCTGCTCGGCGTCGAGCTCTTCCGAGGTCAGCTCGACGGCGCGGCGCTGGACCTCGTCGATGCTGACGAACTCGATGTCGAGCCCGTCGGTGGCCGGCAGCCCACGCTCCTCGGCGACGATCTGCTGGATCGCGGCCACCTGGGTCTCGACGTCGGCGTCGGGGATGGAACCACCGTCGCCACCGAACCCGAGGCCGCCGCTGCCGAGGCACTGGAACAGGATGGGGTCGAGGTCGCCCATGCCCTCCATGCCGCCGAGCAGGTCCTCGAGCCCGGAGCCGTCGCCGCCGAGCAGGTCCTCGAGGCCGCCGAAGCCGCCGAGCAGGTCCTCCAGGCCGCCGGTGCCCGACGACTCCTCCCGCGCCGCGGCCAGCTCGTCGCGTGCGGCGTCGCGTTCGGCCCGCAGGTCGTCGACCTGGCGATCCATGAGCAGGTACACCACGCCGGCCAGGATGAGCCCGACGGCGAGCGCGAGCGCCGTGGCCACCTTCCACACCGTGGTGCCGGACCCGCCCGGCGACGGCGCGGCTGGCGGCGTAGACGACGACGGCGTGGACGGCGGCGGAGGCGGCGGGGACGTGCTGCTCATGATCCCTCCACCGTAGCCGGACGGTCCGCCGCTTGGGTCATGCCGTAATCACCGCCGTGGTCTCCACCCGGGGGTCGCGCGCGGACAGCCTCGTCCCGTCGTCGTCGACCCGGATCAGCGACACCGGTCCCCAGCCGGACTGCGGCCCGTCGACGGGCTCGACCTCGTGGCCGAGCCGCCGCAGCCCGTCGACCACTCGGGCGGGGACGTCCGGCTCCACTCGCACGTGCGACCCGCTTGGCCGCTGCGCCGGCAACGCGACCGTCCACCGGCCCCTGACCTGTGCCACGTCGGGGTCGAGCCCAGCACCGAGCACCCAGGCGGCCAGTTGCAGGATCAGCTGCGGCTGCACGTGACCGCCGCGGGTGCCGAGCAGCAGCGCGAGGTCGTCGTCGCGGGTCCACAGCGTCGGCGACAGCGTGTGCATCGGCCGCCGGCCGGGTGCCAGCTCCCCGGGATGCCCCGCGGCCAGGTTGAAGCCGCGGCCGCGGTCGTGCAGCAGGAAACCCGCCGCCCCGGCACCGACGCCGGACCCGAGGCCGGAGAAGTTGGACTGGATGAGCGAGACCCCGAGGCCGGACGCGTCCAGGACGCACAGGTACGCGGTGCCGCCGGCGGCCAGGGCGGGTGGGTGACGATCCCGCGCCCGACCGGGGTCGACGCTCGCGGCGACGGCGTCCATGCGGGCTGGGTCGAGCAGCCGCTGCAGGTCCACCGGGACCAGCGACGGGTCGACGACGACGCCGTCGCGCTCGGCGGCCAGGGCCCGGTGCGCCTCGATCATCAGGTGCCAGTCGCGCGGATCGGCGGGGTCCGCGCCCCAGCCGAGGCGTTCCAGGACCACGCAGGCGCCGATGCCGAGGTAACCCTGGGAGTTCGGCGGCACCGTCCACCCGGTGGCGCCCCACGCGTCCACCGACAGGGCCTCGACCCAGTCGGCCTGGTCGCGTCGCAGATCGTCGGCGGTGATGACGCCGCCGACGGCGTCGATGATCGCTCGTCCGGCCGCGCCGCCGTAGAACGCCTCGCGGCCGCCGTCGGCCACGGCACGTAGCGTCCGCGCCAACTGCGCCCGGACGACGGGCGACCCCACCGACGTCGCGGCGAACATCGGCGCGGCTGCCTCCTGGTCAGCCAGCAGCTCCCGCGAGCCCTGGAACGCCAGGACCAGTTCGTCGCTGGCCGGGAAACCGTCCGTAGCCAGCCGGATCGCGGGCGCGAGCACGCTCGCCAGCGGCAGCGCGCCCAGCCGTGACGACAGTGCAACCCACCCGTCGACGCAGCCGGGCACCGGGATGGCGCCGGGGTGGCTGCGCGGGATCTCGCGGTGGCCGGCCGCGCGCAGCGACGCGGCGTCGACGCCCGCGCCGGCCCGGCCGGATGCGTTGAGCGCGAGCGGCGTCGCCGCCCCGGGCTGGTGGACCAGTGCGAACAGGTCGCCGCCGACGCCACACGTCTCCGGCGCCACGACTCCTTGGACGGCGCAGGCGGCGATGGCCGCGTCGACGGCGTTGCCGCCGGCCTGCAGGATCTCGGCACCGGCGCGCGCACTCAGGGTGTGCGGGGTGGCGACCACCCCGCCGGAGCTGCTCGGCATCGTGGCGTCATGACCCTTCGACGACGTCGATGTGGACGTGGTCCAGGTGGCGCAGCGTCACGTCCTCGGTGTTGCCTGACGGGTGCGTGTAGTCGCGCCATCCTTCGTCGGACCGGCGCGCCGACCATATCTTGTCGTCGTAGATGACGGTGGCGACGCCGAGGTCGTCGGCAAAGGCGGTGACCCAGTGCGCCAGCGCCCAGCCGCGCCGGTTGACGTCGGCGTCGTCGTGCGGGCGGAGCATGACGTCGAGCGCGCGCCCGTCGTAGTGTGCCGAGCCCTCGACGTGCCCGGAGTCGACCCCGCCGGGCTGGAACCCGCCGATGTCGAGATCGCCGAAAGTGGTGACCAGCTGATCGCGGACGGCGCGGGCGCGGTCGGTGAGGCCGTCTTCGCCTTCGGCTTGGGTGGCGTGATCGCCCGGGGAGAACTGGCAGTGGAACGCCGCCTCGGAATTGCCGGTCAGCGCGGACGCCAGGATGCGGGCGTCGTCCTCGTGGTCGGCATAGGCGTTGGGGAAGGCGCTGCGCTGGACCTCCTGCGCGGCCACCGTGACCTCCATGGCCCGGTAGTCGGGTACCTGGACGAGGGCGTCGTAGAAGGCGCCGGCGGAGTAGACGGGGTCGCGGATCTGCTCCGGTGTGCCCCAGCCCTGTGACGGCCGCTGCTGGAACAGGCCCAGGGAGTCGCGGTCGCCGTAGCTGAGGTTGTAGATGTCGGATTCCTGGTACGCGGTGGCAAGCGCGATGGTGACGGCGCGCGCGGGCAGGCCGCGTTCCACCCCGACGGCGGCGATGGTGGCCGCATGCCGGGCCTGTTCCGGTGTCAGCTGGACGGTGCGGCCGTCGACGGTGGCCCGGCACTCCGCGTGCGTGCCGAACGGTCCGCCGTCGCGGCCGACCCACCAGATGAGCAGCGCGGCGATGCACCCGCCGAGGGCGACGAGGGTGCCGAGGGTGGCCATCAGGCGGGCAGCGCGACTCATGAGGTAGTGAGAACGTCTTCGACTCGGCCGGTGGTTCCGGTGTGCGGGGGACGCGGCGTCAGTTGGCGTGCAGGGCCGCGTTGAGGCCGCCCCAGGCTCCGGAGCGGGGCAGTGCCTCGACGGCACCGGTCAGGCTGTTGCGGCGGAACAGCAGGCCGTCACGTCCGGAGAGCTCGGCGGCTTTCACGACGCGGTCGTCGGGCAGGCTGACCTTGGTGCCGGCCGTGATGTAGCAGCCGGCCTCGACGATGCAGCCGTCGCCGAGCGAGATGCCGATGCCGGCGTTCGCCCCGATCAGGCAGCCGGAACCCACGGTGATGGTTTCCTTGCCGCCGCCGGACAGCGTCCCCATGATCGAGGCGCCGCCGCCCACGTCGGATCCGTCGCCGACGACGACGCCTGCGGAGATGCGCCCTTCGACCATGGAGCTGCCGAGCGTGCCGGCGTTGTAGTTGACGAAGCCCTCGTGCATGACGGTGGTGCCGTCGGCCAGGTGGGCGCCGAGCCGCACCCGGTCGGCGTCGGCGATGCGCACCCCGGACGGCACGACGTAGTCGACCATGCGGGGGAACTTGTCGATGCCGTAGACGGTGACCGGCCCGCGCCGCCGCAGCCGGAGCCGGGTGCGCTCGAACCCGTCGACCCGGCACGGGCCGTGGTTGGTCCACACGACGTTGCTGAGCACGCCGAAGATGCCGTCGAGGTTCTGTTCGCGCGGCGCCACCAGGCGGTGCGACAGCAGGTGGAGCCGGAGGTACGCGTCGTAGGCGTCCGTGGGCGGGTTGTCGAGCTGTGCCTCGGTCTCGACGATGGCCTGCCGGACCTCGCGGTCGCGGTCTTCTCCTTCGAGGTCGCGCAGCTCGACGAGGGCGTCGTCAGAGTACGTCGGCGGTTTGCCGAGCGCCGGAGATGGGTACCAAACGTCCAAGATCGTTCCATCTGTGGCGATTGTTGCCAGCCCGAATCCCCAGGCCGAACGCGCGTCGGTCATGGGGATCAGCCTACGGAACGGCGACGAGGTGAGTGAACGCAGTGGTCGGGTGAGGGACGAGGCCGGCGGTGACGTGCGGCGACGTGATGGTTGAGTGGAGGGAGAACTGGATGGCGCGACGGTGGACGGTGACGAGCCTGGCGACGGCGGTGGCGGGTGCGGTGGTCGCGGTGACGGCGGTGTCCGCGGGTGCGTCCGCGGCGCGAGCTGAGGTGCCCGGTGGGGCTCACGACCCAGCCGCGCCGACCGGCCCGCTGGCCGCGGAGTTGGCCGAGGCGCTCGAGCAGTGGCCGGGCGGCGTCCAGGTGTCGGACAACGCGATCACCTGGGGTGGCGGTGAGGTTGTCGCCGTCTGGCCGGATCCGGGGGATGCGGCGGCTCCGTTGGGGCTCGGGGCCGGTGTGCGCGAGGACGTGGTGGCGCAGCTGGGCTTGGCCGATCTGACCGGCCCGGCGCTGGCGGATGGGCCGTCGGATCTGGCGGTGCGTGGGAGTTCGACGTCGTGCCCGGTGGGCTATTACTGCTTCTACACGTCGTCGAGCTACAACGGCGCTCGGTATCAGTTCTCCAGTACGTGTTCGGGCTATGCCAGCTCGTACGGTTTCGACAACGCGACATCGTCGTGGTCGAACCGTTCGTCGTCCAGGAAGGTGGCCGCGTACGACTCTCGGGGCGGCACCCGGCTGTGGACGATGAACCCCGGTGCGAGCAGTTCGTATGTGGGCTCGGGTTACGACAACCGGATGAGCTACTGGACCTGCACCTGAGGTGGTTCTCTCGGCCCCGACTGGTTGATCTTGGAGTTTCCGCAGCAATGCTGGGCGATATGTCCGATTGATTCCGCGACTACTCCAAGATCAACTCGGTCGGGGTGGTAGAGACCTTGGTGGAGCATTAGAACGCCATCATGGCCGACGGCGGCGGGTGTCAGTTGACCGGGCCTCCGACGCCCAGGTTCTCCGGGTCTCCCAGGTCGCCGGGCGGGCGCTGCATCCGGCGGTTGACCTGCCAGGTGACCACCCAGAGGGCCACGCCGATGGCCAGCAGGACGCCGGCGATGCGGTACTGCTCGTCGGGGCGGCCGGCGAGCGGGGTGGCGAGGTAGGCGCAGGTGATGGCGCCGATGATCGGGATGATCGTGGGCGAGCGGAAGTGCTTGTGCTCGACGGGGTTGCGGCGCAGCACCAGCACTGCGACGTTGACCACCGCGAACACGGCCAGCAGCAGCAGCGAGGTGGTGCCGCCGAGTGCCGGGACCTCACCGACGAACGTGATCAGCGCGAGCGCGAGCGCGGTGGTGAACAGGATCGCCACCCATGGCGTGCGCCGGCCTGGATGCACCCGGCCGAGGGGGCCTGGCAGGACGCGTTCGCGACTCATGCCGTAGACCAGCCGGCTGGCCATCAGCATGTTGATCAGCGCCGAGTTGGCGACCGCGAACATCGTGATGAACGCGAAGATCTCGAGCGGAAAGCCTGGCGCCCCGGCCTGGACGACCTGCAACAACGGTGTGTCGCCCTCGCCGAGTTGGTCGACCGGGACGAGCGCGACCGAGGAGATGGCCACGAGCACGTAGATGGTGCCGGTGATGACGAGGCCGGCGAGCATGACCTTGGGGAAGATCCGCACCGGTTCCTTGCACTCCTCGGCCATGTTGACCGAGTCCTCGAACCCGACCATCGCGAAGAACGCCAGCGCGGTGGCGGCGGTGACCGCGCCGAACACGCCCTGGCCCTGCGTGTCGAACTCGGTGACGCGGGACATGTCGGCGTCGCCGCCGCCGATGGCCCACAGGCCGATCATGATGATGATGAGCAGGCCGCTCAGCTCGACGCAGGTGAGCACGACGTTGGCCTTGACGCTCTCGCCGACGCCGCGGAAGTTGACGGCCGCGACGAGGACCATGAACAGCACGGCGACGATGGTGATGCCGGCGCCGGTGCTCAGCTCGAGGTCGAACGCCTCGGCCAGGTTGGCGGCGAACGCGCGCGAGGCGGTGGAGGCGGACGTGATGCCCGAGCACATGACCGTGAACGCCACGATGAACGTGACGAAGTGGATGCCGAACGCCTTGTGAGTGTACAGCGCGGCACCGGCGGCCTGGGGGTACTTCGTCACCAGCTCCAGGTAGCTGAACGCGGTCAGGATGGCGACGAGGAACGCGACCAGGAACGGCAGCCAGGCCGCGCCGCCGACCTCCGCGGCGACCTGGCCGGTGAGCGCGTAGACGCCGGTGCCGAGAATGTCCCCGACGATGAACAGCAGGAGCAGGCTGGGGCCCATGACCCTTTTCAGACTGGGCTGTTCGTTCGGCTGGTTCGGCCGCTCACCGGTGATCTGTGCGGGTGCATCCGACATGTGACGCCTCCATTCAGTGGCCTTGGTCTACCGCCTGGAGGGTGTGACGCGCAAGCATGTGCGTTGTCACGACGGCCGGAATCAGTGCCGCCGGAATGTCGGTGTTCAGCCGCGACCGGCCGAATTCCGGGCCTGCCCGGCCTTGGCCAGCACGTCCATGGCCTCGCCGAGGTCGTCTGTGACGGTGAGCAGGTCGATGTCGACGGCGGAGATCTTCTTCTCCGCGACCAACGTGTCACGCAGCCAGTCGACAAGGCCCTTCCAGTACTCGGTGCCGATCAGGATGATGGGAAACGCGGTCACCTTGTGGGTCTGGACCAATGTCATGGCTTCGAACAGTTCGTCGAGGGTGCCATATCCGCCGGGAAAGACCACGAACCCCTGTGCGTACTTGACGAACATGGTCTTGCGGGCGAAGAAGTAGCGGAAGTTCACGCCGAGGTCGACGTAGGCGTTGATGCCCTGCTCGAAGGGCAGCTCGATGCCGAGCCCGACGGAGAGTCCGCTGGCGTCGCGGGCACCCTTGTTGGCCGCTTCCATGATGCCCGGGCCACCACCGGTGATGACGGCGTAGCCGGCGTCGGCCAGCCGGCCGCCCAGGTCGACAGCCTGCTGGTACTGAGGGTCGTCCGGGCGGGTGCGGGCGGACCCGAAGACGCTGATGGCCCGGCCGATCTCGGCCAGTGCGCCGAAGCCCTCGACGAACTCGGACTGGATGCGCAGCACCCGCCAGGGGTCGGTGTGCACCCAGTCGGACGGTCCCACCTCGTCGAGCAGCCGCTGGTCGGTGGTGGTCACGTCGTACTGGGCTCCTCGCTTGATGACGGGTCCGCTGTGCTGTTCGCCCGCCCGCGGCTGGGCGTGTCCGTCGGCCGGCCACTCCGGCCGGTCGAACTCCTCGTGTCGGGTCACGCGGCCAGGGTAGTGGGGTGCTGGTCAGCCGCGCAGCCAGGTGCGCATGCGCTGCTCGCACAGATCGATCTCGGCGACGTCGACCCGTTCGTCGTCGGCGTGGGCGAGTTGCGGGTCGCCGGGACCGTAGTTGACCGCCGGCACTCCGAGGGCGTCGAACCGGGCGACGTCGGTCCAGCCCACCTTGGCCTGGGGTTCGCCGCCGACGGCCGCCACGAACGCCGCCGCGACCGGGCGGCCGAGGCCGGGCCGGGCGCCTGGCGCGGAGTCGGCCAGCCGTAGGTCGTAGCCGTCGAACACCTCGGCGACGTGCTCGAACGCCTCCTTCTCGGTGGCGCTGGGCGCGAACCGGTAGTTGACGGTGACCACACAGCGGTCCGGAATGATGTTGCCGGCGATGCCGCCGGTGATGCCCACGGCGCTGAGTCCTTCGCGGTAGGCCAGGCCGTCGACGTCGACCGTGGCCGGCTGGTACTCGGCCAGCCGCTGCAACACCGGTGCGGCGGCGTGGATGGCGTTACTGCCCCGCCACCAGCGGGCGCTGTGCGCGGCGGTGCCGCTCAGGGTGATCTCCACCCGCAGGGTGCCGTTGCATCCGCCCTCGACCGCAGCCGAGGTGGGCTCCATGAGCACCGCGAAGTCGGCCGCAAGCAGGTCGGGGCGGTTGGTGGCGACCCGGCCGAGGCCGTTGCGCTCGGCCTCGACCTCTTCGTTGTCGTAGAAGACGTAGGTGACGTCGCTGGCCGGGTCGGCGAGGTGGGCGGCCAGCCGCAGCGCCACCGCGACGCCGCCCTTCATGTCGACGGTGCCGCGGCCCCACAGGGTGCCGCCGTCGAGCCTGGTGGGCAGGTTGCCGGCCGGCGGGACGGTGTCGATGTGCCCGGCGACGACGACGCGCGAGGCCCGGCCCAGCGTGGTGCGGGCGACGACGGCATCACCGTCGCGGTCGACCGTCAGGTGGGGGAACGAGCGCAGGGCGGACTCGACGGCGTCGGCAAGCGCTCCCTCCTGACCGCTGGGGGAGGCGAGGTCGCACAAGGCCGCTGTGAGTTCCGGCGCGGACAGGTCGAGATCGAGGTGTGGTGCCACGCGGGAGAGCCTACGGGCGAGCGGTGAAGGCGCAGAACTCGTTGCCCTCGGGGTCGGCCATGACGTGCCAGGAGATGTCGTCGTCCGGCTCGCGCAGCACCCGGGCGCCCCGCTCGGTGAGCAGCGCGACGTCGGCCACCGTGACGTCCCAGTGCACCCGGTTCTTCACCGTCTTCGGCTCGGGGACCGGGACGAAGCAGAGATAGTCGAACGGCAGGCGGCCGCCACCCTCCAGTGCCGCGAAATGCTCCTTCGGCTCTCGCTCGGGGACCAGCCCGAACAGCTCGCCCCACCAGTCGGCCTGGGCGTACGGGTCGGCGCAGTCGACGACGACTTCGTACAACCGGCCGGGCAGCGACGCCCGATCGGGCCGGACGAACGCGCAGAACTCGCCTCCGCCCGGGTCGGCCATGATGTACCAGGAAATGTCGCCGTCGGGCTCGCGCAGCACCCGCGCCCCCATGGACAGCAGGCCGTCGATGTCGCCGACGTCGACGTCCAGATGCACCCTGTTCTTCGCGGTCTTCGGCTCGGGCACGGCGTCGACCCAGACCTGTGCGGCTTCTGCTTCCCCCACCAGGTGCGTAGGATCAACAGGGTCTGGTCGGCGGTCGATGGCCGCGGACCAGAACTCGGCAAGCCGGGGCTGGTCACTCGCGTCCAGGCAGAGTGCGTGCCAGGTGGCGATCGGCGAGGGCTGGCTCATGGCGGCAACGCTAGCCGAGCGGACCGACAGACCACTCCGACCGGCATCAGGTGGACACGAAGCGATCATGAGCACCCTGGACGCACCGCCCGACGACCATCTGTGGTCGCGGGCACGCGGGGGCGACCCCGCCGCGTTCGGTGAGCTGTTCACCCGGCACTCCACGGTGGTCTACAACTACTGCTTCCGGCTCACCGGCAGCTGGAAGACGGCGGAGGACCTCACCTCGGTGGTGTTCCTGGAGGCCTGGCGGCGGCGGGAGGACGTCACCGTCGAGGGCGGCACGTTCGTTCCCTGGCTGCTCGGCCTCGCCTCCAAGGTGGCTCGCAACAGTACCCGGGCGGTGCGGCGGCACCGCCGGCTGCTGGCGAAGCTGCCACCGGCGGTGATCGCCGGCGGCGCCGACGACGACGTCCGTCCCGGCCCGGACGGTGCCCCGGCCGAGCCCGACGGCGTGTCCGCCGGCGCCGACGGCCTGCCCACCGACGCGGACGGCGTCCCGTCGGGAAGCACGGCACGGGAGGGTGTCCTCGTCGGCGCCGGATCGCTCGACGGTGCCGCCTCCCCGGACGGCGCCGACGCGGACGACGCCGACGCCACGGATTCAGAGCGGCGGATGAAGCAGATCCTGCGGGTGTTCCGGCGGCTGCCCAAGCAGGAGCAGGAAGTGCTCGCCCTCTGCGTTTGGGGCGAGCGCACCTATGCCGAAGCAGCCGTCGCGCTGGGCATACCCGTCGGCACCGTGCGGTCGCGGCTGGCCCGTGCCCGCGCGCACATGGAGCGGCTCACCGAGGCCGCCGCCGCGAAGACGCGCGGTACCGAGACACGACCTGGCTCCAGAACCGAGGGGGCGCGCCACCGATGAGTCCGACGAGTACCGACCTCGCCTTCGACGTGCCGCCGCGGCGCGAGCTCCCGCCCGACCGGCAGGACGCGATCCGGCGGCTGCTGGAGGAGACCGTCGCCCGCGGGGTGGCGCCGGCCCGGCAGCGCAGTACGCGCGTCCGCCAGGTGTTCTGGCCGGCGGTGGGCATCGTGGCGGCGTCGGCGGCGGCCGCGGCGGTGTTCGTGGTCGCCGACCCGGGCACTCCTGGTGGCGAGGTCGTCCACGCCGCCACCCCGCCGGTCCTGGCCGTGGAGCTGGGCGTCGGTCAGCCGGCCGGGCAGCAGCTCAGCGCACTGGCCGCGAGAGCGAGCGAGCCGGGCGTCCCGGCCGAAGACGCGACCGTGCGCACCGAGAGTTGGCTGCTCGCCGTCACCGTCGACGGCGGGGCACAGGACGCCGGCGAGGGTGCGGAGGCGACCATCGGCGAGGCCGCCGGCGCCCCCGCGGACGCCCCCGCCGAAGGCGCCGTGATCAGCCTCAGCGGCGGCGCGGAGACCGGTTCGGAGGTCGTCACGTCGGCGGTCGTGCCGGTCGTCAGCGAGCGCACGTTCCGCGCGGACGGCTCGGTGCATCTGCGCGAGGAGCACGGCCAGCCGCGGTTCCCGAACGAGGAATGGGACGAATCCGACTTCCCCACCGAGCCCGGCGAGGTACTGGTCGACCAGACGTTCGCCGCGGGCGAGCTGCCTTCGGCCTACCCGGAGCCGCTCGCCGCCGACCCGCTGCGGCTGCGCGAGCAGTTGCTGGCGGTGTGGCCGGAGGCGGAGGATCCCGCCGCGGCCCTGTTCCAAGCCATCCGCGAGGTGCACGGCGAACGGGTCGTCACCGCGGACGTCCAGGCGGCCACACTGGCCATGCTGGCTCGCGAACCCGACGTGATGGCTCTGGGCGAGACCACCGACCGGCACGGCCGTGCGGCGGTCGCGTTCGGCACGGATAGCGACGACTCCGGCCTCGAACGCCGGTACGTGCTGCTGATCGATCCCGACTCGGGACGGCTGCTCGGCTACGAGGAGCTCCTGACCGGCGACCCCGGTGCGCTGGACGTCGAACCGCCGGCCGTCACCGCGTACACCGTCTTCGAGTGACGCCCCGGAAATGATCACGTTCGGCATGGGTCTTCCTGGTCCACCAGGAATGCTTGCCTGGTGGAGCGGGCACACCCATGCCGAATGTGATCATTTCCGGGCTACCACGGTGAACTGGGCGCCGTGACGCAGCGGCGTTCAGCCGGCGTCGACGAGGCCGGCTCGGTGGGCGACGGCGGCGGCCTCGCCGCGTCCGGACACCCCCAGTTTGGCCAGGATGTTCGACACGTGCACGCTGGCGGTCTTGGCGCTGATGAACAGCTCTGCACCGATCTGGCGGTTGCTGCGCCCGGCCGCCACCAGCCTGAGTACTTCGCGCTCGCGGTCGGTGAGCGCGGAGAGCGGGCCGTCTCTGTCCGGCCCGGCGGTGGCGGGCGACCCCAGCCGAGCCCGCCTGCCGAGGTCGGCGATCCAGCCTGACACCAGCCCGGCGCCGAGCCGGTCGGCGTCGTCGGCCGCCTGCCGCAGGGTCGCCGCGGCTGCCTCCCGGTCGCCGAGCGTCACCTGCGCCTGAGCCAGTCGGTATCCCGCGTACGGACGCAGGTGGGCCGGTCCGCCGGCAGCGTCGACCTCGTCCAGCACCCGCGTCCACGCGTCCGGGGCGGGACCGTCGAGCCCGGCCAGGTGGGCGTCGGCGAGACCGCGCCACAACGCCGCCGGCCCCCAGTCGCCGATCGCGTCCAGCCGGGCACGCAGCCCCGCGGCGTCCGCCCGGGCGGCGTCGTCCACGGCGCCGTTGTCTCCCAGGCCGCCGCGCAACTCCAACGCCCAGGCGGCCGTCGCCAGTAGCGGCAGGTCGTAACCGGGTTGGGGGCGCGGCGACGCGTCGACGGCGGCGATGATCTCGGCCCAGGCTCGGTCCGGCTCACCCCGGACGATGGCGACCTCCGACCACGTCTGCGCCAGTGCCAGGACATACTGCGGACCCGGGTGGCGGCCGGTTTCGCGGTGGCGGATCTCGTCGGCCGTACGCGTGGCCGCCGCGACGTCGCCGCGCCACAGGGCGAGCCAGGCCTGCAGCCGCAGTATCTGCCAGCCGTGCCGGCCCGGCGGGTCGAGCTCGATGCCGCGCGCGATCAATCGGCCGGCTGTATCCCAGTCGCCCAACGCCAGTAGCGGCTCGATGGTGTTGCCGGTGAGCATGGCGCCCAGCGTGCGGACCAGACCGATCCGGCGTGTGTGGTCGATGCCGGAGCGGGCAACGTCGACGGCCTCGCTGTAGCGGCCCAGCAGATGGAGCGCGTCGGAAAGGTTGATGTGGTAGTTGACCAGCCATTCCGGCCTGCCGGCGGCCAGCTCACCCGCGGTCCGCAGGGTTGCCAGACCGTCGTCGACCTGGCCGAGCTGCACCTGCGAGGGCCCGAGGATGACGTGCGAGCGGAACTCCGCCTCCGCCTCGCCTGTGGCCTGTGCCAGCGCCCGCGCCTGTTGGGACACCTCGACGGCCTCCTCGAGGCGCCCCTCCATCATCATCCTGGCTCCCAGCTTCTGCATCAGCCGGGCACGCATGGGGGTCGGCGGTTCGGCGGGAAGGAGGTCGAGCCCACGCCGGATGAGCTCACCGGCGCCGGGACGGCCAAGCTCGCCGAGCAGGTTGCCCTGGAACGCCAGCAACCTGGCCAGCCGCTGGGCGCCGACGCTCGGGGTGGCCTGCGCCTCCTCGACCGCGGCGTCGACGAGCGCCAGAGCCCGTTCCATCTCGCCGGCGTTGTTGGCGGCCGAACCGGCCCGCGCCAGCAGCTCGACATGGTCGACGCCGGCCTGCTGCTCAGGGTCGCGTATCCGGTCCCACAGTTCCAGCGCCCGCTCCAGGTTGTGCTGCGTCTCCGCGTGCGCGGCGGTGGCCCGGGCCTCGGTGGCGGCGCGCAGCGAGGCGACGAACGACTTCTCCTGCTCGTGCGCGCACGACCAGTGGTGCGCGACCTCGGCCATCACCCCGCGGCCGGCAGGGTCACCGGAGGCCGCACGCTCCTCCAGCGTTGCGGCATAGCGGGAGTGCAGCCGGGCGTGCTCGCCCGGCAGCAGGTCGTCGTGGACGACTTCGCGTACCAGAGCGTGCCGGAAGGCGTAGCCGTCGCCGTCGACCCGCAGGAGGTTCGCCGAGACCGCCTCCCGCAGGCTTGCGTCCAGAGTGTCGGCGTCGCGGTCGGCGACGGCGGCGAGGAGATCGTGGCCGACGCGGGTGCGGCCGACGGCCAGCAGCCGGACCAGCTGCTGGGCGTCGGGGGAGAGTCGTTCGACCCGGACGAGCAGCAGGTCACGCAGTGACTCGGGTAGGTCGGCGCCGGCATCGAGCCCCGCCAGCTGCTCGACCAGGAACGGCACGCCCTCGCTGCGGGCATGCACGCGTCGGACGATGCCGCGGTCGGGGGTCTCGCCGATCAGCCCGGCCAGCTGTTCGCCGACCTCTTCCTCGGTGAGCCGCGGCACCTCGACCCGGCGCACCGTCCGGATCCGCTCCAGTTCGGCCAGCAGGGTGCGCAGCGGGTGCGTGCGCACCATCTCGTCGGTGCGATAGGTGCCGACCAGCAGGACGCGAGCGCTGTTCAGCGCCCGGACGACGAACTGCAGCAGCTGGCGGGTGGACCTGTCGGCCCAGTGCAGGTCCTCGATGATCACCACCAGCGGCTGGTCGGTCGCGGCCTGTTCCAATAGGCCGGTGACGGTCTCGAACAGCCGGCCCTGACCAGCGGCGACGTCGTTGGGTTCGACGCCCAGCTCGGGCAGGAGGCCGGCGAGCGCGGAGCGTCCGGGTCCGGCGACCTCCATCAGGCGAGCGGCGCCGAGCTGCGCGGCCAGGTCACGCAGCGCGCCGGCGACCGGTGCGTAGGACAGGCCGTCTCCGGCGACGTCGACACATTGGCCGACGACGACGCGGGCGCCCCGCGCGACCGCGTCGGCGGCGAACTCGGTGACCAGCCTGGTCTTGCCGACACCGGCCTCGCCGCCCAGCAGGACGGTGGCCGGGGCCCCGTCGACGGCGGTGTCGAACGCGGTCCGCAGCTGAACGAGCTGGACCGTCCGACCGACCATGACGGGACTGGTGGCTGCCGACCTCACGGGTCCATCCTGCTACGCGGACGGCGCTGGCCACACACGGGGAACGTCAAGAGGACCCGGCGCCTCGTCGGCGCCGGGTCCTCCTGGACGTGTGCTGTCACACTGCGTGGCGGCCTCGCTGCCGCCGAAGAGACGTCCGCAGCAGGCTGAACGGCCGCTTCGGCGTGGCCTGGGTAGTGGATCGCTCGGCGGCGGTTCGCTTCGCGGCGCGCAGCGCGGTCCGGGCCAGCCGGTCGGCGGCTGCCTCGGCTCGCAGCTGCGTCCCACGCTCGTCGTGCATCATCTGAGCGATGTAGTCGCTGCTCATGACCGGACCTCTTTCGTGAACCCGTGTTCTTCCGACACTGACGAGTCTGGTCCGTAAGGGGTGGTCGCCACATGCGGCGACTGCCTCGTCTTCGCTGCTGAGAGGGGCCTTACGTCGCCCTGAGCGAGTGGCGTCCGGGCCTAAGGGTGGCTCAGGTACCTCAGGTCAGCCCGCGCCGCGGCGCGATGGGGGGCCGGTTCCCCTGGATGGCGGCGACCATGTCGAGTACCTGGCGGGTGGCGGCGACGTCGTGAACCCGGAACACCCGGGCACCGTGCCAGGCGGAGACGGCGGTGGCGGCCAGCGTCCCCGGCAGGCGCTCGTCGACCGGCAGGCCCAGCGTCTCGCCGACGAAGTCCTTGCGCGACAGGCTCACCAGCACCGGCCAGTCCGTCGCGACCAGTTCGTCGAGGCGGCGGGTCAGCTCCAGTGAGTGGTACGTGTTCTTGCCGAAGTCGTGGGTCGGGTCGATGAGGATGCTCTCGCGCGGCACGCCCAGGCCGACGGCCCGCTCGGCCAGCGCGACGGTGCTGGCGACGACGTCGGCCACCACGTCGTCGTAACGCACTCGATGCGGCAGGGTCCGCGGCCGCATGCCGCCGGTGTGACTGCAGACCAGGCCGGTGCCGTGCTGCGCGGCGACGGCGGCGACCTCCGGGTCCGAGCCGGCCCAGGTGTCGTTGACGAGGTCCGCGCCGGCGCGGCACAGCGCGTCCGCGGTGCCGGCGCGGAACGTGTCGACGCTGACCGCGACGTGCGGATACGTCTCGCGGATGGCGGCGACCAGGCCACCGGTGCGGGCGATCTCCTCGGCCTCGCTGACCGGTTCGCCCGCGCCTGCTTTGACCCCGCCGACGTCGATGATGTCGGCGCCCTCGGCGACCACCTGCTCGACCCGGTCCCAGGCGCGCTCGAACGCGAACGTCGCGCCCTGGTCGTAGAAGGAGTCGGGGGTGCGGTTGACGATGGCCATGACGGCGAACCGGCCGACCTCGAACGTCGACCTGCCCAGGCGAAGGGACCCCACGGGGTAAGCCTCGCACGTGTCAGTGGCCGGGGTGACGTGGAGGCGGGCTTCGCGCGTGGCACGATCGGATGTCATGGTCGTCGTGTTCGTGATCCTGGCCGCCGCCGTGCTGTTCGGCGCCGTCGTGGTGGTGCTCGGCCGAGGCGACCTCCTGGAGCCGGAGGTCCCGCTGGGCGCCGAACGGTTGCTGCCGGACGGCGAGGTCGACGCCGACGACGTCCAAGGCGTGCGGTTCGCGGTGGTTCCGCGGGGGTACCGCATGGACCAGGTCGACACCATCCTCGATCAGCTCGAAGGCGCGCTCGCCGAGCGTGACCGGCGGATCGCCGAGCTGGAGTCCCGGCTGCCGGGCGTCCGCCCAGCTGACCGCTCCGCGCCGAGCGGGATGACGCTGCCGCGACGGCGTCCGGGAACGCCCGGCGCTCCGACCGCTACCGACGCTCCGGCCACTCCCGGCACCGCGGGCGCTCCGGCCGCTCCGGGCGAGTGAACGGCCCGGGCCGGTGAGCGCCGTCGTCGCGGTGACGCGGACCGTCCCGGCCCCGGCCGAGCATGTGTGGCGGGTCCTCACGGACTGGCCGGCACAGACCGACTGGATGCCGCTGACCAGGGTGCGGACGGTGGGCGACAGCTCCGGCCACGAGGTCGGCGCCCAGATCGAGGCATGGACCGGAGTGGGCCGGGTCGGTTTCCTCGACACCATGGTGGTGACGGCGTGGGAGCCGCCGACCCGCTGCGAGGTGCTCCACACCGGCCGGGTCGTTCGCGGTCCAGGGATCTTCGCCGTCACCGCGCTGGGCGCGCGCCACACGGCCGTGACCTGGAAGGAGCACCTGGACCTACCGCTGGGCCGGCTCGGCCGGGCGGGCTGGCCCGTGGCGCGACCGTTCGTGCGGGCTGGGCTGGCGATGGCGCTGCGCCGGTTCGCCTCGTACGCCGTGCGCCACTAGAGGGTGCGGCACGGCGGCAGTCCGCGGATGCCTCCCTGGTGGCCCGCTCACGGGCAGCCCTTTCGTGTACTTGTCGGCTGCGTGCAGGTTTGAGGGCGTGTGCGCGTTCAGTTCGTGGGCGCTCGTGATCGGCCGGTCACACGCTGGTGACCAGGTTCGATGCCGAGGTGGGTCCGAGGGGCGCGGGCGGCGGGCGGGTGCGGCTCGCGGGCGGGCTGAGCGTTCGGGCGCAGCTCGGTGCGCGCCGGGTTCGTCGGCAGCGCGATCGCTGAGGGCGCGCCTGCTCTCAAACCTGCACGCGGCCGGCCGGTACCTCTCAGTGCCCGCCGCCGGGAGCGACGACAGGAGCCTCCCTCGTGCCCATCGGGGCTGGCCGCTCGGCCGAGGCGTGTCCGGCGCGGTTCTCCCCATGCCACCCGTGCTCGGGAACGAGCCGCAGGTCCGGGCATTCCTGCGTGTCGCGGCTGGTCTGTTGCACCCCCACCCCGCTGGCTCGTACTCGAATCGGTGGCTCGTACTCGAATTTCTTGCCCATACCGCCCGCATTCCGCGCGCATCTGCAAGATATTCGAGTACGGAATCGCCCCGCGAGCACCACCGCGACCGCACGGTGCCCACCGATGGAACGGGACGGGAGAGCCGTGGTTGATCACCTTGGACCGGCCGAGAGGGCGCGTTCCTCAGCTGAGGACGCAGATTCGCGCCGCCGCACCGGTCCGGAGCGCGCACCACGCGGCGTACGGGGACGGGTCAGCGGGCGACGCAGCTGGCGAGGTGGTCGTTGACCAGCCCGGCGGCCTGCATGGTGGCGTAGGCGGTGGTGGGCCCGACGAACACGAAGCCGCGCTTCTTCAGCGCCTTGGCCAGTGCCACCGATTCCGGCGTGGTGGCGGGAACATCGGCCAGTGTGGCCGGTGCGGCGCGACCGTCGGGGTCGGGTGCGAACGACCAGATCAGCCGGTCGAGGGCGCCGTCGCCCTCGGCGTCGCGCAGTGCCACGAGCGCGGTGGCGTTCGTGATGGCAGCGGTGATCTTGGCGCGGTTGCGGATGATGCCGGTGTCCTGCATCAGCCGTTCGATGTCGGCGTCGTCGTAGCCGGCGACGGTGGCGGCGTCGAACTGAGCGAACGCCGTCCGGAAACCTTCGCGTTTGCGCAGGATGGTCAGCCACGAGAGCCCGGACTGGAAGCCCTCGAGGGTGAGCCGCTCGAACAGCGCGGCATCGCCGTGTACCGGACGACCCCACTCGTCGTCGTGGTAGGCGAGGTAGTCGGGGGTGCTAACGCCCCACGGGCAGCGCAGCCGGCCGTCGGGCCCGGCGACCGATTCAGCGGCCACGGAACACCGGCTTCTGCTTGGCCAGGAACGCCCGGACGGCGTCGAGGTGGTCGGCGGACTCACCGGTGCGTTGCATCATCTGGGCCTCGTGCTCCAAGGACTCGTCGAGATCGTGCGTGGCCGACACCTCCAGGGCCTGGCGCAGCGCCGCGTACGCCAGCGTCGGGCCGGCGGCCAACTGCCCGGCCAGCTCCAGCGCACGTGGCAGTACGTCGGCCGCGGGGACGACCTCGGTGGCCAGCCCGAGCCGCAGCGCCTCGGCGGCCGGTACCGTGCGGGGGAGGAACAGCAGCTCGCGGGCCTTCGCCCAGCCGACCAGCCGCGGCAGCGTCCACGAAGATCCGGTGTCGGACGACAGCCCGATGGCGGCGAAGGCGAGGTTGAACCCGGCGGAGTCGGCGACGATGCGCAGGTCGCAGGCGAACGCGTACGACGCTCCGGCCCCCGCGGCCACGCCGTTGACCGCCGCGACGACCGGTTTCGGCATGGTCAGCAGCGCACGAACGGTGGGGTTGTAGTGCTCGCGGACGGTGGTGGCCAGCCCGGAATCACCCGCTTCCAGTGCGGCCGCGTGCTCCTTGAGGTCCTGCCCGACACAGAACGCCTTGCCCTCGCCGGTGAGCACCACCGCCCGGACAGCGGGGTTACCGGCGGCGGCCACGATGGTGTCGCGCAGCGCTTCCTTCGTGGCGGTGTCGAGGCTGTTCATGGCCTCGGGCCGGTTCAGCGTGATGAGACCGACGCCGTCGTCGACCTCGTAACGGACGGGCTCGGCACGGACCGGCGTCACAGGGCGGCCTCCTTCGTCGAACTGACGGCCAGGCAGGTGTTCACGAACCGGGCGGCGGCGGGCTGCAACCGCGCGGCGTGCTGGTCGAAGAACGAGGCGGCGTCGTCGCCGGGCCACACCTGCGGCAGCAGTTCGCGCGGCAGGCCGGGATCGGTGAACAGGAACTTGCGCCATTCGTGCACCAGCCGGCTGCGCACCGCGAAGGCCTGCTCGTCGCTCGGCTGGGCCGGCACCGACGACAACAACGCGCGGGCGTCGGTCAGCCAGCGCAGGTAGGAGCGGCCGACCGCGTCGAGGTCCCAGGCCCGCCGGACCAGCTCGGCGTCGTCACCCTGGTGCCGTGCGCTGAACCGCTCGGCGTGGATGCCTTCGGCCTCGAGCAGCGACACCAGCTCCGGCGAGGGGCGCGCGGCGATCCAGGTGCCGTCGCCGACCGGCGCATACCCCAGATAGGCAAGCCCGTTGCGCAGCCGCTCGCGCACCGCCCGCTGGGCCGAGCGCTCCGGGACGACGACATGCCAGCGGCCGTCCCACGTGCCGTGGCCGTCGGTGCGGTAGATGCGGGAGGCGGCCTCTTCCAGACGGCGGGCGGCCCGTTCGGTGAGGGCGTAGCCGGACGCGGCGTGGATGCGGACCGGGCACAGCCACCCCTGCTTGACCATGCGCGACACCGCGGTGCGGACCGCGGGCGCGGCGATACCCAGCGGAGCGAGCAGCCTGACCAGCGCCGCGACCCGCGCCCGGCCGCCGCGAGCGCGCAGGTGATCGCCGTAGAGGTCGAACAGCGCTGATCTGGCGTTCACAGTTCCCCATCCTGCCAGGCCGGTACGACAGGCTCCGAGAGTGAACGGTGTCGGGACAAACCGACGGCGGTATCCCCGCCGCGACCAACATGCGGGATAATGACCTCCATCGTGACGCACACGGTCGTGCCTCCCTGGCAAATCAGGGGGTTCGTGTGCGCCTGAAGAAGGAAGGGGTGCGCGGATGGCGGCGATGAAGCCGCGGACTGGCGATGGGCCGCTCGAGGTCACCAAGGAGGGGCGCGGAATCGTGATGCGTGTCCCGATCGAGGGTGGCGGTCGTCTGGTCGTCGAGCTCACTGCTGACGAGGCCGGCGCGCTGGGTGATGCGTTGAAGGATGTTGTCGGCTGACGTGTCGTTGCCGTGAGCATTACATAGGTGCCCTCGTCCGGCGCCGTGAGGTGCCGGACGAGGGCACTACTCTGCCCAGATGGGTACCGGGTGACGGGTGACGAGGAGTTCGCGTGTCAGGTGAGAGCACAATCCGGCCGACAGAGGTCGTGACGGACGCCCGGCCGCTGCTGGACGCCGAGTGCGGCGTGGTGGCGCTGGCCGTGTGGCCGGAGTCCGGCGGGCCGCGGCAGGACGAGCGGCGGGCCGACGACGCCGTCGGTGACGGTGACGAAGGCGGCGAGACCGAGGACCGCGGCACCGCTCCGTGGATCGGGCCGGGTGGAGCCGAGGTCAGCGAGTCCCTGGGGCTCGACCTGTTCGCGGCGCTGGAGCGGGAACGCGCCACCGGCAAAGCGGGCGAAGTCGTCTCGGTGCCGGTGTTCGGCGAGGGCCGCGGCGCTGCCAGCGTCGACGGCGAGGTCGACGTCACCCGGGTGCTGTTGGTCGGACTCGGCGACGGGTCGCCCGCGGCCCATCGGCGAGCCGGCGCGGCCCTCGCCCGGGCCGCCCGCGGGGTGGACCGGATCGCCAGCGCGGTAACGCTGGCCTCCGACGACACCGCGCTGCGGGCCTTCGTCGAAGGCGTCGTGCTCGCCACCTACGCACTCGGGGGGTTCCGCAGCACGGCCGTGGACGCCGCCCGGCTGCCGCTGGGAACACTGGTGCTGGCCGGTGACGGCGGCCGCGACGACGTGGCCGCCCGCGCGGCCACCATCGCCCGGGGCACCTGGATCGCCCGCGACCTCGCCCAGACGCCGTCCAACGTCAAGGACCCGGAGTGGCTGGCCGGGCGGGCTCGCGAGATCGGGGCCGCGCACCGGCTCGACGTGCGCGTGCGCGACGAGAAGGCGCTGGCCGACGAGGGCTTCGGCGGCCTCATCGCGGTCGGCATGGGGTCGGTCCGGCCGCCGCGGCTGATCGCCCTGCGCTACGAGCCGCCGAAGGCCGGCCGGCACACGCCGCACGTCGTCCTGGTCGGCAAGGGCATCACGTACGACACCGGTGGTCTGTCGCTCAAGCCGCGCGAGGGCATGGTGCCCATGAAGACCGACATGACCGGCGGAGCGGTCGTCATGGGCGTGCTGGCGGCGGTGCGTGAGCTGGGTGTCGACGTCCGGGTGACCGGCCTCGTCGCGGCCGCCGAGAACATGCCCGGCGCCGCGGCCCAGCGGCCCAGCGACGTCATCACGCAGTACGACGGCACGACGGTCGAGGTGCTGAACACCGACGCCGAAGGCCGGCTGGTGCTGGCCGACGCCATCGGCTACGCGGTCGCGGAGCTCGAGCCGACGGTCATCGTCGACGTCGCCACGCTGACCGGTGCGGCGACGACGGCACTCGGCCGCGGCATCGCGGCGTTGTTCTCCGCCGACGACGACCTCTCCGCGGCCCTGCGCGACGCCGGCGAGGCGGCCGGGGAGCGGCTGTGGCGGATGCCGCTGGTCGACGACTACCGGATGGCACTGGACTCGGCGATCGCCGACGTCGCGCACATCGAGACCACCAAGCTGGGCGGCGGTTCCATCACCGCGGCGCTGTTCCTGCAGCGCTTCGCCCGCGACGTGCCCTGGGCGCACCTCGACATCGCCGGCCCGGCGCGTGCGGACGCCGACAAGAACGAGGTGGTCAAGGGCGGTACCGCGTTCGGGGTGCGAGCCCTGCTGTACTGGCTCGAGGCCGGCGCGCCAGCCGGCCCGTCTCGAACCTGACGCTGGAGGACACGATGTACGGACTTTCGGTTCGCTGGTCGCTGGCCGACGCCCCCGCCGGGGTGGACGAGACACTGCGCGACTACGTGCACGGGACGTCGCTGGCGCGGTTCGAGGCCATGGACGGGCTGCGGTTCAAGACCTGGCGCACCCGGCCGGGCGAGTGGTTCGAGGGCACCTACGTCTTCGCGACCGCCGCGGCCCGCGACGAGTTCGCGGCCTCGTTCGCAAAGACCGCGGCGGAGTCGCCGGGCTCGAGCATCATCGGATCGTCGCCGGTGCTGCAGGAGACGTTCGACGTGGTGGCGGTGGCGGAGGGCCAGTCCGGATTCGCGTCCGGCCCCGGCCCCACCTGACCCTTCGCATCCCGCCCCCGCCCGGACCGATCCTTCCATTGATCTTGGAGTAACCGCGGAATCACCGGGCGAATTGTCCGATAGATGCCGACAGAACTCCAAGATCAACCGAATGGCGGGGACGAGGGCGGCCGCGGCGCGGTGTGCGCCACGAGCTCGTCGATGACCAGGTCCCACACCGGCGCCGGCGGGTACTGGTGGCCCATGCCGGGCAGCGCCACCAGTCGCGCACCGGGGATCTCGCGAGCCAGCGCCTCGCCGTGCGGGAGCGGCAGCAGCGGATCGGCGGTGCCGTGCAGCACCAGCGTCGGCGCGGTGATCTCGGCCAGCTTGCCGCGGTCGAGCCCGCCGTCCTCCAGGATCCAGTGGTTGGTCTGGCTGGCCGCGACGTCCGTGGTGCGGTCGTACATGCGGGTCACCACGGCGCGCTCCCGCTCGAGGTCGGGCGGGATGGTGCCGTCGAACGGGCGCAGGCCGGTGAGCAGCGCCTCGATGGCGGCGTCGCGGTCGGACCAGTCCGGCTGCGGCGGCTCCGTCGCGAACAACGCGGCCACCTGCGGCTCCATCGGCGGCAGGTCGGGACGGTCCGGCCCGCCGGGACCCGCGGGGCTGGTCGACTGCAGGGTCAGCGTCAGCACCCGCGACGGATGGACCACGGCGAGCTCCTGTGCGATGCCGCCGCCCATCGAGACGCCGTAGAGGTGCGCCGCCGGCAGGCCGTATCCGTCGAGCACCGCCAGCGCGTCGGTCGTCAGGTCGGCGCCGGTGTAACCGGGTGAACCGGCCGGATAGGCGGTGGACCGCCCGGTATCGCGGAAGTCATACCGGATGACGAACCGCCCGGCCGCCGCGACCCGCTCGCAGAACTCGTCCTCCCAGTAGTCCATCGAGGCCGCCGCGCCGCCGATCAGCAGGATCGCCGGGTCGGCCGGTGACCCGAACGCCTCGGCGCACAGCCGGGCGTCTCCGGCCGGGATCATCCGCTCGGTCATCGTCCACTCCTCGCTATGGAAAATATATCGAGTACTATTCTTCTCATAGCTTGAACGGAGGCGCAAGTGACCCGGACCTACGGCGAAGGCTGTCCGATCGCCCTCTCGCTCGACATCGTGGGCGAGCGCTGGGCCCTTCTCGTCGTGCGCGAGCTGCGGCTCGGCCCGCGTCGCTACCGCGACCTGCAGGAAGCGCTGCCCGGCATCACACCGGCCATGCTGTCGAAGCGGCTCAAGGAACTCGAGGAGTACGGCGTACTGCGCCGTCGCGAGCTGCCGCCGCCCGCGGCCGCCCGGGTGTACGAGCTGACCGAGTGGGGCGCGGAGCTGGAGCCGGTGTTCCAGTCGCTGGCCCGCTGGGGGGTCCGCTCGCCGGTGGTTCCGCTGACCGGCGACGTCAGCGCCGACTCCGTCATGCTCGGCCTGCGCACGTTCTTCACGGCCGCCGATGACGACGTCGGCCCCGAGCCGTGGAGCGCTACCTACGAGATCTGGCTCGACCGCGACGTGTACCGGGTGCGGGTCGTGGACGGCCGGCTGGCCGACCTGGGCCGCGGTGCGCCGGAGGCTGCCGCCGACGTCGTCGTGCGCACCACCAAGGCCGCGTGGCAGGCGGTGCTGAACCGGCGCGAGACGCTGGCCGACGCCGTCGGCGCCGGCCGCCTGGACGTCACGGGAGACGTGGACACCCTCCAGCGCCTCGTCGACGCCCCCGCCCGGCCTGCCACCGCTCCCTCTCGTTGATCTTGGAGTAACCGCAGAATCACGGGGCGAAATGTCCGATGGATTCCGCAGTTACTCCAAGATCAACGCGGCAGGCCGGATTCTGCGGGCTCCAGGCGGACGATGACCGACTTGGACGCGGGGGTGTTGCTGACCTCGGCGGTGTGGTCGAGCGGCACCAGCACATTGGTCTCCGGGAAGTAGGCGGCCGCGCAGCCCGGCGCGGTGGGGTAGGCGACGACCCGGAACGACGCGGCGCGGCGGTCGCCGTCGGACCACTCGCTGACGAGGTCGACCATGGCGCCGTCGGCGACTCCGAGCGCATCCAGGTCGGCCGGGTTGACGAAGACCACCCGGCGGCCGCCGCGGATGCCGCGGTAGCGGTCGTCCAGGCCGTAGATGGTGGTGTTGAACTGGTCGTGCGAGCGGATGGTCTGCAGGATCAGCCGGCCCGGCGCGGTGCGCAGCACCTCGAGGTCGTTGACGCTGAACTGGGCCCGGCCGCTGGCGGTGGGGAAGGTCAGTGAGTCACGCGGCGGGTGCGGCAGCACGAACCCGCCCGGCACGCTCACCCTGGCCTCGAAGTCGCCGAACCCCGGGATCACCCGGGAGATGCTGGAGCGCACCGTGGAGTAGTCCGCCGCGAAAGCCTCCCATGGTGTCGGGTCGTGCGGGCCGAGCACCCGCCGGGCCAGCCCGCAGACGATGGCCACCTCGCTGCGCAACCGCGGCGAGGCTGGCCGCAGCGTGCCGCGGGAGGTGTGCACGGTGCTCATGGAGTCCTCGACGGTGACGAACTGCTCGCCGCCGGCCTGCAGGTCGCGCTCGGTGCGGCCCAGGCAGGGCAGGATGATCGAGCGCCGTCCGGCCAGCGCGTGCGACCGGTTGAGCTTGGTGGACACGTGCACGGTCAGCGGGACGGCACGCAGCGCCGCCGCCACGACGTCGCTGTCGGGGGTGGCCGAGGCGAAGTTGCCGCCCATCGCCATGAACACACCGATGCGGCCGTCGCGCATGGCACGGATGGTGTCGACGGTGTCGTGTCCGGGCCGGCGCGGCGCGGTGATGCCGAACTCCGCCTCCAGCGCGTCGAGGAAGGACGCCGGCGGCTTCTCCCAGATGCCCATGGTGCGGTCGCCCTGCACATTGCTGTGACCTCGCACCGGGCACGCGCCCGCGCCGGGCCGGCCGATGTTGCCGCGCAGCAGCAGGAAGTTCACGATCTCGCGGATCGTGGGCACGGCCTTCTTGTGCTGGGTGAGCCCCATGGCCCAGCAGACGACGACGCTCTCGGCGCCGCGGACCTCGTCGAGGAACGCCTCCAGCGCCTCCCGGGGCAGGCCGGTGGCGGTGGCGATGTCGTCCCAGTCGAGGGCGCGCCAGGCCGCCGCGGCGGCGTCGAAACCGGTCGTGTGGGTGGCGATGAATTCGTGGTCGAGCACGTCGCCGTCGGCGGTGTCGGCGTCGACCAGCATCCGGTTGACCGCCTGGAAGAACGCGAGGTCGCCGCCGACACGCACCTGCAGGTACAGGTCGGACAGCAGCGTCCCGGTTCCCACGACACCGCGGACGGTCTGCGGGTTCTTGAACGTCTGCAGGCCCGCCTCCGGCAGCGGGTTGATCGACACGATGCGCGCGCCGCGCCGCTTGGCGTGCTCCAGGGCGGTGAGCATGCGCGGGTGGTTGGTGCCCGGGTTCTGCCCGACGATGACGATGAGCTCGGCGTGGTCGGTGATGTCGGTGAGCGACACGCTGCCTTTACCGACGCCGATGGTCTCCGTCAGCGCGGCGCCGGAGGACTCGTGGCACATGTTCGAGCAATCGGGCAGGTTGTTGGTGCCGAACGCGCGGGCGAACAGCTGGTACAGGAAAGCCGCCTCGTTGCTGGTGCGGCCCGAGGTGTAGAAGGCCGCGTCGTCCGGGCTGGCCAGCCCGCGCAGTGACTCGGCGATGAGGTCGAGCGCTTCGTCCCAGCCGATGGGCCGGTAGTGGGTGTCGCCGTCGTCGCGGAACACCGGCTCGGTGAGCCGGCCCTGCTGGCCGAGCCAGTGGTCGGTGCGCCCGGCCAGCTCCTCGATCGGGTGCGCGGCGAAGAAGGCGGCGTCGACCCGCCGGACGGTGGCCTCCTCGGCGACGGCCTTGGCGCCGTTCTCACAGAACTCGGCCAGGTGCGGCTTGCCCGGCTCCGGCCACGCGCAACCCGGGCAGTCGAACCCGCGGTGCTGGTTGACCAGCCGCAACGTCCGCGTCCCGCGCCGCACCCCGGCCTGCTCGAGCACCGACTTCAGACCGTGCACGACGCCGGGGAGACCGGCCGCGGTCTCCTTCGGCGAGCCGACCCGGACGCCGGACTCGTCGTGGTCGTCGCGGGGCGCTTGCGTGGTCATAGTCCGACGGTAGTCCTTGTTCCAGCATCAGTGAGCAGGCGTCGGCCAAGTGCTGCGTGAGCCCGGCAAAAGAGGGAAGATGGAAGACATGGGGCAGATGACCACGCGGCGGCCGGTTCTCCGGCTACGTCCCGGCCGCGCGGCGCGACGGCCGGACACACTCGCGGTCGAGGAGCCCCTGCTGGTTCGGGTGGGCGAGCGCGTCCTCACGTCCACCATGCGCACGCCGGGCCACGACTTCGACCTCGTCGCCGGCTGGCTCGTCGGCGAGGGCGCGGTGCGCGACGAGCCCGACATCGCCGGCATGAAGGAATGCCTCACCGAGGACAACACCATCGAGGTGGCGCTGGCTCCAGGGGTTGAACCGCCCCGGCAGCGCGCGTTCGAGACCAGCAGCGCGTGCGGAGTGTGCGGTTCCGACCGCATCGTCGACGTCACATCGTCGCTGCGGTGGAAGCTGCAGGAGGATCCCACCCGGATCGACGTCGCCGTCCTGGTCGCGCTGCCCGACCTGATGCGCTCGGAACAGCGGGTGTTCGACCACACCGGCGGCCTGCACGCGGCCGGGCTCTTCACGTCGTCGGGCGCCGTCGTGGCTGTGCGCGAGGACATCGGCCGGCACAACGCGGTCGACAAGGTCATCGGCTCGGCGCTGCTGGCCGGGCGGCTCCCGCTGGCCGGGCACGTCCTGCAGGTCAGCGGGCGGGCCTCGTTCGAGCTGGTACAGAAGGCGGCCGCGGCCGGCGTTCCGGTGCTCGCCGCGGTGTCAGCGCCGTCCAGCCTGGCCGTCGACCTCGCCGACGAGTGCGGCCTGACGCTGGTGGGCTTCGTGCGCGGCGGCGGTATGAACGTGTACAGCCATCCCGACCGGATCCGCGTCGGCCGCTGACCGATCGTCCGGCCCGCGGACGTCAGGTGGCGGGAACCCAGTAGCGCAGCTTGCCGTGCCGCTCGTCCTCGAACTCGCCGCCGGCCCGCTCGATGACCTTGCGGGAGGGGACGTTGCCGACATCGCAGGTGACGAGGACCGGGTCGATGCCGAGCTTCGCCGCCCACGGCAGCGCCTGGCGCAACATCGCCGACGCGTGGCCCTGCTTGCGGGCCGACGGGCGCACGTCGTAGCCGATGTGGCCGCCGTAGTCGCGCAGCCATGGGGTCAGGCGGTGCCGGATGGACAACCGGCCGATGAAGTGCGCTCCGTCGACGTACCAGAGATGCGTGGACGGGACCATGCCGCGGGAACGCGGAGCGTCTTCGTGCTCGTCCTGCAGCTGGCGGCGGACGTAGATGGCGAAACCCTCCGGGTGCGTCATGTCGGCCAGTTGGAGATCGTCGGCCCAGCGCGGCTCGTAGCCGGGCTCGCTGACGGCCTCGAGCCAGGACTCGTGGACGTCGACGGTGGGGCGGACGAGTTCGGGCACGAGGTCCATCGTGCCCCGATCGGGCCGGCTCAATCGACGAGATCCCCGAATCGGCGGAATAACCGGGAGGTCAGTCCGGGCGCTTGACCGCGGCCAGCAGGCCGTCGCCGACCGGCAGCAGGGCCGGCACCAGCTCGTCGTTCTCGCGAACCAGCCGGCCGAGTTCGCGGATGGCGATGGTCTCGGGGTCGCGCTGGGCGGAATCGGCGACCCGGTTGTGCCACAGCGCGTTGTCGAACGCGACGGCGCCGCCGGGGCGCAGCAGCCGCAGCGCCTGCTGCAGGTATTCGCCGTACTCCGTCTTGTCGCCGTCGCAGAACACGAGGTCGTAGGCGCCGTCGGTGAGCCGCGGCAGCACCTCCAGCGCCGCGCCGGCGATGAGCCGGGTGCGGTTGGCGGCGATGTTCGCCTCCGCGAACGCCTCGCGCGCCAGCCGCTGGTGTTCGGACTCGATGTCGACGCTGGTGAGAACCCCGTCGGCGCGCATGCCGGAGAGCAGATAGAGCGCGGAAACGCCGGCGCCGGTGCCGACCTCGACGACGGTGCGTGCGCCCAGCGCGGCGGCCAGCAGCCGCAGCGCCGCACCACCGCCGGGACCGATCGGCGTGGCGCCGACCTCGGCGGCACGCTGGCGCGCACGGCCGACTGTGTGGTCCTCGTCGAGGTAGGCCTCCGCATGGGCCCACGACTCCGGGCTGATCGCTGTGTTGCTGCCCGTGGGCATGACGGCCTCCTGCCGGTCCAGCCAACTGTCAGTGCAGAGCTTAGAGCGTCCGGCACTCCGGACGGTGGACCCGGAACCCCCGGACCGGCCCGAATCGTTCCTGGGGACAGGGAACGTCGGGAATAGATGGGGGGCTTCCCTGATTGGCCACGAAAGGGGCAATGGGTGACCATGGACGTAGTGCTCGCACCGGCGAGCCGTGTCGAGGGAGGTCCCGAGGTGGCTGACGCTGAGACCTGGACGCCGCCGAGCTGGGACGAAATCGTCCGAGAGCACTCGGCGCGCGTGTACCGGCTCGCCTACCGGCTGACCGGCAACGCCCACGACGCCGAAGACCTCACGCAGGACGTGTTCGTCCGGGTCTTCCGCTCGCTGTCGTCCTACACCCCGGGAACGTTCGAGGGCTGGCTGCACCGCATCACCACCAACTTGTTCCTGGACTCGGTGCGTCGCAAGCAGCGCATCCGGTTCGACGCCCTGGCCGACGATGCCGCCGAGCGCCTGCACGGACGCGAGCCCACGCCCGAACGCGTGATCGCCGACCGGATGCTCGACGCGGACATCCAGCGTGCCCTCGAGGCACTGCCGCCGGACTTCCGCGCCGCGGTGGTGCTGTGCGACATCGAGGGCCTGTCGTACGAAGAGATCGCGGCGACCCTGGGCATCAAACTGGGCACGGTCCGCAGCCGGATCCACCGCGGCCGCGCGCAGCTGCGGGCCGCGCTGGACCATCGTGCCCCCGACGACGCCAGCGCGCTCGAGACCGAGCAGCGCGGGGCCGACGCGCCACGCGAACACGGAGAGCCGGCATGAAACACCTCGACGAGCGGATCAGCGATCTCGTCGACGACCGCCTCGAACACGACGAACGCGACCGCGCCCTCGTACACCTGACGGTGTGCGCACACTGCCGTGAGGCCGTCGAGCTGGAGCGGCACGCCAAGAACGCGCTGCGGTCCCTCCCCGGTGTGGAACCGTCGGAGCAGTTGGTCCAGAAGTTGCTGCGGCTGGCCGAGCCGGGTGAGCCGCTGCCCCCACCGCCGCCGGACGCACACCCGGCGCCGGTGGCGGCGTGGCGTCCGCGCGACACCCGCCCACCCGCCGGGCCGGGCCGCGGGACCGACCGGTCCCGCCGTCGGGTGCGTGCGGTCCGGGCGGTCGCCCTGGGCATGTGCACCAGCGGAGCCATGCTGGTGCTGCTGGCGTCGCTGGGCGGTCCGTCCGACTCGCCCAGCACGCCCGACGCCCCGGTCAGCGTGGTCCCGCCGCTGGAGCGGTTCACCGTCGAGCACGCTCGCTCCACCGGTGGGCTGCCCTTCGCCGAGCCCGCCTCGTTGCTGGTCACCCCCGACCCCCCCGCCGGAGACGGCTGGTGAGCTTCGGCCACCGCGCAGGTTCCGGTGTGACAGGCGGGTTCGCCGCCCTCGTCATGCCGGTCCTCGCCGTGCCCTTGCTCGTCAGCGCACTGGCGGTCTTCGTCCAGGCCCCGGCGGCCTCGTCGCGCGACGCCGGCGACGACCCACGCGCCGTCGAGCTGCTGCGGCAGTCGGCGAGCGCCGCGCAGCAGATCTCCTACGCCGGCACCCAGTACGTCTCCACCTGGTCGGCGCTGGTCAAGTCGGCGGCATCCACCAGCGCCGTGGTGCAGGTGCGGCATCAAGCCGGCGGGTCCACCGAGATCAGCCTGCACGACCGCCAGACGGCCATCCTGGACGGTCGCGCCGCCACCCGCTGGCTGGCCGGCGACGGCCCGGCCGACCTCCTGCTGGGCGCCTACGACGTCCGGCTGGCCGGTGAGGACTGGGTGGCCGGCCGGCACACCGACGTCGTCGAGGCCCGGCGTAGCGACGGCTCGGTGGCGGCCCGGTTGTGGCTGGACCGCGCCACCGCGCTCGCGCTGCGCCGGGAGGCGTTCGCCGAGGACGGGTACCCGCTCAGCGCCAGCGCCTTCGTCGAGGTCAGCATCGGCTCGGCCGGACACTGCTGCAAGAGCGGCGACAAGACCATCGGTGGCAAGACCACCGTCGACGAGGTCGACACCCGTGACACCGACGAATCCATGCTGCGATGGGACGACATCGACCAGCTGCGCGACGACGGCTGGCATTGCCCGGACGAGCTGCCGGGCGGCATGGTGCTCTACGAGGCACGCCGGGTCGGCGACGCCATCCACCTCAGCTACTCCGACGGCGTCATGACGATCTCGGTGTTCGAACAGGTCGGCTGGCTCGACCCGGAGAAGCTCGAGGGCTATCAGACCTCCCCGTACGGCGACGGCATCGTCTACACGCGTCCGGGGCCGCCGGCGCGGCTGACCTGGTCCAGCGGCGACCGCGTCATCACGGTCGTCGCGGAGGCCCCACTCGACGCCGTCACCGAGTTGCTCGATGCGCTACCACCGAAACCGGCCCCGCAGCCGAAGGAAGAGAAAGCCGGCTTCCTCGACCGCATCGGGCGCGGTGCCGAACGTGTCGGCTCGTGGCTGAACCCGTTCGACTGACGCCGGGCCGACCGGACCGTGCGTCTCACGCCATCGGCTGGGAGGATGACTCCATGAAGGCAGGGTGGACGAGTCTCGGGCAGCCGACCTCCCCGGACGGCGCCGGTGGTGCGCCGTGGGCCGGCGGGGCCTGGCGGTACACCGAACGGACCGGCCAGCCGGCGCCGCGACCCGCGCCCGGCGTGGCACCGGACAACCAGCCGGCGCCGACGGCGCAGACCTCGTCCGACACGCTGACCTCGCCTGACGCGCAGCCGTCGTTCGGGGCGCAGTCCTCGTCCAGCGACCCCGGTACCGACGGTGAGCCCGCAGGCACGGGGCACCGTCGCGCGCCCAAGCGGCGCCGTGGGCTGGCCACCGTCGGGGTCGTGCTGCTGGCGCTCGTCGCCGGCGGCACCGGCGGCGTGGTCGCGGAATCCCTCGACGAGGACACCGGCGCGCCCGGCACGGTCACCGTCATCGGAGCCGACCCGGCCGGGCTGGTCGAGCGGCCGCCGGAGTCCATCGCCGGGGTGGCGGCCAGCGTGCTGCCCAGTGTCGTCTCGGTCAGCGCGGCGGACGCCACCGGCTCGGGCTTCATCATCTCCGAGGACGGTTACGTGCTGACCAACAACCACGTCATCGCCGCTGCCGCCGAGGGCGGCGCCATCGAGCTGGCGCTGTTCGACGGGCGCCGGCTCGAGGCCGAGCTCGTCGGCGCCAGCCCCAGCTACGACGTCGCGGTCCTGTCCATCGATGCCGAGGACCTGCAGCCGGTGGTGTTCGGCGACTCCGGCTCCGTGGCCGTCGGTGACCCGGTCGTGGCCATCGGCAGCCCGCTCGGCCTGGACGCCACCGTCACCAGCGGCATCCTGTCCGCACTGGAGCGCCCGGTCAGCGCCGGCGGCGAGCCGGCCGGCCAGTCGTACATCAACGCGCTGCAGACCGACGCAGCCATCAACCCGGGCAACTCCGGCGGGCCGCTGGTCGACAGCGCCGGCCGGGTCATCGGTGTGAACTCCGCCATCGCCAGTCTCGGCATGGGGGGCGAGGCCGGCTCCATCGGCCTTGGCTTCGCCATCCCGATCGAGCAGGTGCAGCGCACCGCCGAGCAGCTCATCCGCGACGGTGAGGCCGTCTATCCGATCATGGGCGTGCTGCTGGACAACAGCTTCGCCGGGCCGGGCGCCCGGGTGGCGCAGGACGGCGAGAACGGGCCCGGCGTCACCCCGGGCGGCCCGGCCGACCTGGTCGGTATCCGCTCCGGCGACGTGATCGTCCAGATCGACGACACCCAGATCCGGACTCCGGCGGAGTTGATCGTGCGACTGCGGGCGCACGAGCCCGGCGACGAGGTCGCGCTGCGGCTCGAACGCGACGGCGAGACCGTCGAGGTGACGGTCACCCTGGACTCCGCTGTGGGTTGACGCACAACGTAGTCTGGGGCGGACGGATGCACGTATGTCACGACGTGGGAGCCGGCAGTGTTCGACATAGGTATCGGCGAGGTGTTCGTGCTGCTCGTCGTGGCCCTGCTCGTTTTCGGCCCCGACAAGCTGCCGGAAATGGCGAAACAGGCCGCATCGTTCGTTCGCGACCTGCGCACCATGGTCTCCAACGCGCGCAGCGACCTGTCCGGCAGCGTCGGTGACCTGGGCATCGACAAGGACGACCTGAAGACGTTGTCCGACCTGCGCAACCCGAAGTCGTTCGTGCGCAGCAAGGTCCTCGACGGCGTCGATCTCGGTCTCGACGACCTCGGCCTGGACGACGAGCCCGCCAACGGCACGCGCCGCAACGGCACCGCCCGCAACGGCAACGGGACCAGCACGAGTTCGCGCAGCTCCTCCGCCCGGGCCGCCTCGACGTCGCAGGACCAATCGCCGTCCGACCCGGCGCCCGCGGAGACGGGCAACACCGAGGACGCGGCCGCGGGTGACTCCGCCGAGGCCTCGGCTCCGGAGACATCGACCCCGCCCCCGCCACTCGACGACAGCCCCGCTGCCGGGCCTCCGGTCGAGCCGCGCGCGGCCGCCGACACCGACTCGAGCGTCACCTCCGACGCCGACGCCGGTTCCGGCGACGGTGTTCCGGCCGGTGCCGGCCGCGCCGACTCGACGCCGCGCTTCGACCCTGACACCACCTGATCCGCGCTGCCATTCCGCCTACGACGCCCCGTGGTCGGCGCCCAGCGGCGGGCGTGAGCGCGGGGCGCCGCTTCCCCATGATCATCAACGATGGGGCCTGTGATCGCGACCCCACCGGTTGATGATCATGAGCGATGGGGCGCCGTAGCGCCCCTCGCCGGCGTCACTCTGCACCACCGAAGCCTGGATTGTTGCGATTGGGTTACGAGGCCTCGACGCGAGAAATCACCTAGTGATCTAATCACTTCACGCCGGGCGTCCGTCGACGCTCGCTCCAGGCGCCCGGCGAACTGACCGCGACGGACGCCACGTCCGCTCACAGGAGGCCGCCGATGAACGTCGGAGAGGTGAGCCGCCGCACGCTGGCGGACGAACTGGCCACCGGCGTGGTGGAGCTGATCCGTGAGCAGCAACTGGAGCCCGGTGGCCAACTGGACACCGTGCGGACACTCGCCGCCAGGTTCTCCGTCGCCGTGCCGACCATGCGGGAGGCGCTGCGGCGGCTGGAGGCGATGGGCCTGGTGGTGTTGCGGCACGGGTCCGGGGTCTACGTGGGTGAGAACGTGCGCCGTTCGGTGCTGCCGAATCCGCACAGCCCGCTGCTCACGGGGGAGCGGCTGATCGACCTGCTCGAGGCGCGGCGCGCCATCGAGCCGCCGATCGCCGCTATGGCGGCCACGGTCCGCGATCCTGCCGGCGTCGCCAGGCTCTCCGAGACGCTCGACGAGGCCGAGCGGTGCCTGCGCCACGGCGACGAGCGGCTCTGGATCGTCAATCTCGAGTTCCACCGGGCGCTGGCGGAGGCGTCCGGGAACACGGTGCTGTCCGAGGTGGTCGACTCCATCGTGCTGGTCCACGCGCAGGAGCAGCGCGAGATCCTGCGGCTGCACGGCGACGAGCCCGAGGACTTCGCCGAGCACCAAGGAATCGTGGAGGCGGTCCTCGCCGGGAGCGCGGACGAGGCATATCGGGTGACCAGCGAGCATCTGTCCAATGTCATCGACGTGATAAGGGCCCGCCACCTCGATTCCGACCAGTGAGCACCTGTCGGACATACTGGCGTGTCACGATCGCGTGCCGATCGGTTATATCCGAAGTCATATACCAGATTCAACGAGGTGGTCGAACGTGAGACTCCGTTACAGCGGAGCGGTCGCTGCACTGGCAGCGTCGTCGCTGGTCCTGGCTGCATGCGGCGGTGACGACGACAGCGCGGCCGAGGCGCCCGGCGCCGTGGCCTTCTACACCGACAAGGCCGCGTGGGAACCGCAGTTCCTCGAGGTGTCGGATGTGTCGGAGAGCAGTCTCGGGCTGAGCCTGGACTTCACCGGGTACGCCGACGCCGATCAGTACTCGGCGTTCATCCGGCAGTCGTTCCGGACGGACGAGAAGCCGGAGCTGTTCACCTGGCACACCGGCAGCGAGCTGGAGGACCTGGTCGCGGAGGGCCTCGTGGCCTCGACCACGGACATCTGGCAGGCCGCGATCGACAACGGTGATGTCCCCGAGGCGATGCGCGAGTACTTCACCGTCGACGGTGAGCAGTACTGCGTCCCGATGAACGCCGCGTACTGGGTCATGTACTACAACAAGGCGATCTTCGACCAGCACGGCCTGACCGAGCCGACCAGCTGGGCCGAACTGATCAACATCGCCGACACGCTCGTGGCGGCCGGCGTCACGCCGTTCTACGAGACCAACATCCTGTTCTCGTTCGTCTGGTTCCAGACCCTGCTGGCCGGTACCGACCCGGAGCTGTACAACGCGCTGTCCAGCGGTGAGGCCAGCTACACCGATCCGGGTGTCGTCGCCGTCATGGAGCAGTGGCGGCAGATGCTCGAGGCCGGCTACTTCGGCGACCCGGGCGACCAGACCGCGCCCCAGGACCAGCTGAAGAGCGGCACCGTCGCGATGATCAACTTCGGGACGTTCCTCAGCGGCCAGTTGAACAGCGTCGACATGGTCTCCGGAACCGACTACGACTTCTTCGTGATCCCCAACGTCAACCCGGACCTGGACGAGACATCGCTGATCTTCGAGACCGGTCCGATGTGCACGGCCGAGGAGGCCGAGAACCGCGACACCGCCTTGCAGTACGCCGACTGGTGGATGAGCGAAGAGGCGCAGACGTCCTGGGCCAACGCCCGCGGCGACGTCTCCTTCAACCCGAAGGCGATGGTCAACGACGAGCAGCTGGCCGCGCTCAACGAGCAGGCCGGCACCGAGGGCCATCTGCTCCTGGAGCGCTACTTCGAGGCGACACCCGTGCCGGTGCTGTCCGCGGCGCTGGACGGCTTCAGTGCTTTCGTCAGCACCCCGGGCGACCCGATGCCGATCCTGGAGACCATCCAGGCCGAGGCGGACGCCTACTGGAGCAGCCAGGGCTGACCCCAGCGGGCGCTGGGCCGGCCTGGGCCGGACCCAGCGCCCCACGCGGGACGGCGCACGAGGCAACGTGAGGAGTTGACCGATGTCCGGGCTGGCTGTGGCCGCGCCTGAGCACACCCCCGAGCACCCGTCGGCGCGGTCGCGCCGCCGCCGCGGCGGGTCGTACCGATGGTCCGCGCGGGGTTTCAGCCTGCCGGCCGTCCTCGTCGTTGCGGTGTTGCTGTACCTGCCGTTCCTGTGGACGACGTGGATCAGCTTCACCGAGTACAACGGGCTGGGCTCACCGTCGTGGGTCGGCCTGGACAACTACCGCGACATGTTCGCGGACGCGAACTTCACCACGTCGCTGCGCAACACGCTGATCTGGGTCGTCGGCGGCATCACGGTGCCGGTCGGCCTGGGTCTGCTCATCGCGTCGCTGTCGCACGGGATGCGCTTCGGCGGCTGGTTCCGGCTGCCGTTCCTCATCCCGTACGCGATCTCCGGCGTGGCCGTCGGCGTCGTGTGGCGGTTCGTGCTGCAGAACGGCGGCGGGCTGAGCCAGGCGCTGGAGGCGCTGGGCCTGCCCGGCGCCGACACCCGCTGGCTGGTGGATGCTCCGGTGAACACGTTGGTGATGATCGGCGCCGCCGCCTGGCAGCAGACCGGCGTGAACGCGTTGCTGTTCGTCATCGGGCTGCAGTCGATCCCGCGGGAGCCGATCGAGGCGGCCAAGCTCGACGGCGCGTCGGGCTGGCGGATGTTCCGGCACATGCACTGGCCGATGCTGCGCCCGCTGACGACGGTCGTGGTCGGGTTGTCGCTGGTGGCGAGCCTCAAGGCGTTCGACATCGTCTGGGTGATGACGAAGGGCGGGCCCGGCCGCAACTCCGAGACACTCGCGGTCACCATGTATGAGGAGACCTTCGTGACCAGCGCCTACGGCTCCGGCTCGGCGGTGGCGGTGTTCCTGAGCGTCGTGACGTTCATCGCCGCCATCACCTACCTGCGCCGCCAGCTGTCGACCGAGCGGGCGGTGTGACGATGACCGCTCGCGTGCTGCGTCCCGCCGTCCTGGTGATCCTCGGCCTGATCTGGCTGGCGCCGGTGTACCTGCTGCTCGTCAACGCGTCGAAGCCCGCGGCCGAGTACGCCGCGGACCAGGTGTGGCGCCCGATCAGCGAGTTCGCGCTGATCGACAACTTCCGCGAGGCCTGGGAGATCGGCAGCCTGGGCGACGCGGTCACCAGCACCGCCCTGTACAGCGTCGTCGCGCCGGGACTGGCGGTGCTGTTCGGCGCGGCCATCGGCTTCGGCATCGTCGCGCTACGGCTGCGGCACGGGTTCTTCTGGTTCGTGCTGGTCTTCGGCGGGACGGTGTTCCCGCTGCAGATGATCCTGATGCCGCTGTTCGTCGGCTACGTCGAGGCCGGCATCCACGACACCCGGCTCGGCATGATCGCCATCTACACCGCGATCACGGTGCCGTTCGCCGCGCTGGTCATGCGCAACTTCCTCGGCGGCATCGCGCACCAGGTGTTCGAGGCCGCGGTCGTCGACGGCGCGACGACCTGGCGGATCTTCTGGCGCATCTACCTGCCGATGTCCTCCAGCGCCCTGGTGGCGGTGTTCATCCTGCAGGCCACGTTCGTCTGGAACGACCTGCTGCTCGGCCTGTCGCTGAGCCGGTCCAGCGACGTGCGCCCGCTCATGACCGCGGTGGCCGGCCTGCAGGACACCTATGGCGGCCTGCAGCTGACGGCGGTGCTGGCCGCCGGCCTGCTGGCGTCACTGCCGACCGTGGTGCTGTTCCTGGCCACCCAACGCATCTTCAGCCGGGGTCTCAACCTCGGCCAGTTCTAGGGGGGAGTGGCCCATGAGGGTTGCCGTTGTCACCGGTGGTGGCGCGGGCATCGGCCGGGCCGCCGTCGAGCGGCTGGCGAACGACGGCGAGCTGGTCGTCGCGCTCGACCGTGACGAGCGGGCGCTCGCCGATCTCGCCGAGAAGGCCGCCGGCGCCGGCTGGACCGTCCGCACCCGGCAGGTGGACATCGCCGACGACGACGCCGTCGAACGCTTCGCCACCGAGCTGGCCACGGAGTTCGAGAGCATCGACACTCTGGTCTGCGCGGCCGGCATCCAGCGCTACGGCACCGTCGAAGAGACCAGCATGGAGCTGTTCGACGAGGTCATCGGCGTCAACCTGCGGGGCGTCTTCGCGGCCTGCCACTTTCTGATGCCGCTGCTGCGCGCCGACGGCGGCGGGTCCGTCGTCGTCGTGTCGTCGAACCAGGCCTACGCCTCGCAGGCCCGGGTGGCCGCGTACGCCACCACCAAGGGCGCACTGCTGGCGCTGGTGCGGTCCATGGCCGTCGACCACGCAGCCGACGGGGTCCGGGTCAACGCCGTCTGCCCGGGCTCCGTCGACACCCCGATGCTGCGCTGGGCCGCGGACCTGTTCAGCGACGGTCGCCCGGCCGACGACGTCGTCGCCGAGTGGGGCCGCACCCACCCCCTGGGCCGGGTGGCCCGGCCCGCCGAGATCGCGGACGCGATCGCGTACCTGGCCAGCCCGCAGGCGAGTTTCGTGACCGGCACCGATCTGGTGGTCGACGGCGGCGTCATGGCGGCGCTGGGGGTCGCGCTGCCGGAACCGACAGGAGAGAACTGACCTGATGCACATCGTGGACGTCCGAGCGACCACCGTCACGGTGCCGCTCGAAGCACCGCTGCGGCACAGCAACGGGGCGCACTGGGGACGGTTCGTCCGCACCATCGTCGAGGTCGAGGCCGACAACGGCCTCATCGGCCTGGGCGAGATGGGCGGCGGCGGGCAGAGTGCCGAGGAAGCGGTGCGCGGCCTGCGCGAATACCTCGTCGGTCACGACCCGGCACGCACCGAAGCGCTGCGGTGGATGCTGGCCAACCCGACCGCCAGCCTGTACAACAACCGCACCCAGTTGCTGGCCGCCGTCGAGTTCGCCTGCCTTGACCTTCAGGGCAAGCAGCTGGGGGTACCCGTGCACCAGCTGCTCGGCGGCAAGGTGCGCGAGCGGGTGCCGTTCGCCAGCTACCTGTTCTTCCGCTACCCGGGCGCCGACGGCAGCGGCGAGGTCCGCACGCCGGAGCAGCTGGTCGAGCAGGCCCGCCAGCTCAAGGCCAGTCACGGCTTCACGGTGCACAAGCTCAAGGGCGGCGTCTTCCCGCCCGACTACGAGCTGGAGTGCTACCGGGCGCTGGCGGAGGCGTTCCCCGGCGACCGGCTGCGCCACGACCCGAACGGCGCGCTGTCGGCGGAGGAGGCCATCCGGTTCGCCCGCGCCATCGAGGACCTCGACAACGACTACTTCGAGGACCCGACGTTCGGCATGAACGGACTGCGCCGGGTCCGCGAACGCACCACCATCCCGATCGCCACCAACACGGTCGTGGTCAACTTCGAGCAGCTGGCCGCGAACGTCCGCGACCCCGCCGTCGACGTCGTCCTGCTGGACACCACGTTCTGGGGCGGCATCCGCGCATGCGTCAAGGCCGCCGGCGTGTGCGAGACGTTCCAGCTCGGCGTCGCCGTGCACTCGTCCGGCGAGCTGGGCATCCAGCTGGCGACGATGCTGCACCTGGGCGCCGTCGTGCCGAACCTGTCGTTCTCGGCCGACGCCCACTACCACCACCTGACCGGCGACGTCATCACCGGCGGGCCGTTCACCTACCGCGACGGCGCCATCGACGTGCCCGACGCGCCGGGCCTCGGCGTCACCCTCGACCGGGACAAGGTGGCCGAGTACGCCGAGCTCTACCGGGAGCTGGGCGGCTACCCGTACGACCGCGATCCCGGCCGGCCAGGCTGGTACCCGCTGCTGCCGAACACCAGCTGGGCCGACCCCGCGGTCACCGGTCCCGTCGACCTCGCCTCCTGAGAAGGGTTGTGTCCTCCGTGCGGCTCGTTCCCACCGTCGACGACTTCACCGCCGACACCGTCACCCAGCGGTTCGACGACATGTTCAACCCGCCGGGACTGACGAACTTCCTCGGCGCCGTCCAGGTCGACCATGACGTCACCGCCGTGCGCAGCGTGAACTTCGCGCCGGTTTCGCACGGTGACACCGTCACGGCGGCGCTGTCGGTTGACGGCCGGCTCTTCCGGTCCTTCGGCGTGCCGGTCTCGGTGCAGTGGCGCCCGGACCGCGTGCTGCGCTCGGCCCGGCTCGGCGACCTCGCGATCACGACGACGACGGCGGCCCCGCCGGGCGTCCCTGGGGTGGTCGTGGACATCGAGGTTACGAACAGCTCCGACGTGGAGCAGACGGTCCGGCTGGGCCTCTCGGTGGCGTCGACGGTCACGCAGGCCGGGCCGTGGCGCGTACCGGAGCCGCCGTCGGAGCCGAACACCCTGGAGCCGGTGGCCGGCCGGTCCGCGCTGCTGGGCCGGGCATCGTCGTCGGCGGCGGTGAGCATCCAGGGGATCGACGCCGGCGGCGCGTGGGTCCGGGACCGCTCGGTCGAGGTCGATGCGACGCTCGCGCCCGGAGCGACCTACCGGTTCGGCTACGCGCACGTCATCGGCGTTGCCGAGCAGGAGGTGCTGGCGGCGTACGACGGTCTCGTCGCCGACGTGCCGGGCGTCGTCGCCGCGGCCCGCGACTCGTGGAACGCCACCCTGCAGGCCGGCTTCACCCCCGGCAACTCCGAGTTCAGCGGTCACGTGCCGAGCCTGGAGACGTCCAACGACGCGCTGCGCCGGCTGTACTGGTGGGGCGTCCTGGGCGTCATCTGGTTCCGCCGCGACACCCCCGCCAGCGTGCTGGGCCGCGTCTACGACACGCTGATGCCGCGGTACTGGCAGAGCACCACGTTCATCTGGGACTTCAGCCTCAGCTCGATGATCCACGCGCTGCTCGACCCCGAGCCGATGCGCCGGCAGATCGAGCACTGGATCGCGCTGGACATCCACCGGCACTTCGGCACCGAATGGCAGACCGGCGGACCGGCCGGCTACTGGTACTCCGTCAACGACTACGCCATGACCCGGCTGGTCCGCGACTACGTGCGCTGGAACGGCGCACCGGACTTCCTCGACGTGAAGCTGGCCGCGCACGACGGCCCGGCGCGGCCGGTCGCCGACCACGTCGCCGACTGGGCCACCGCGTGGGAGCAGCTCCGCACCTCGCACCCGCTGGCCGACTACGGCGAGATCGACAACCTCATGGAGTGCGTCAGCTCGTATATCCACGAAGTGGCCAGCCTCAACGCCGCCAATGTGTGGTGCATGCGGGCCGCGGCCGAGATCGCCTCGGTGCGTGGTGACGACGGCACCGCGGCGGACCTGCGCGCCCGTGCCGATGCCCTGGTGCCGCACGTGCGTGAGCTCTACGTCGAGGGTCAGGGATTCTGGCACGCCCGGCAGCCCGACGGCCGGATGGTTCCGGTGCGGCACTGCTACGACTTCACCACCGTCGGCATGACCATCGCCGCTGACTTGCCCGAGCGGCAGCGCGCCGAGATGGCCGAGTTCTTCGTCCGCGAACTGCGCACGCCCGCCTGGATGCGCGCGCTGTCGCCGTACGACGACGACGCCAGCTTCAGCCTGCGCCCCGACCACCAGTGGAACGGCGCCTACCCGGCCTGGCCCGCCGACGCCGCCCGGTCGCTCATCGAGCTCGGCCACGCCGACGTCGCCGCCGCCTGGCTGCCTGGGCTGGCCCGCACCGCCAACCAGGGTCCGCCCGGCCAGGCGCACTTCGTCGAGGAGGCGGGGACGCCAGTGAACGGGGGCGCGGTGAAGTCGCCGCCGCAGTTCCCGTACCTGATCGACTGGGCGTGCTCGTCCGCGGGCGCCTGGTCGGCACTGGTGGTCGAGGGGTTCTTCGGCGTGCGCCCGGCCGTCGACGGGACGGTGTCGGTGGAGTCGCGGCTGGCCGCGGTGGACCCCGATGCCCGGCTCCTCGGCCTGCGCATCGGCGACCGGCTCGTGGACGTCGACTCCTCCGGCGTGCTCGCCACTCGCGCCCCGGAATGATCACGTTCGGCATGGGTGTGTTCGCTGCACCAGGAATGCCTGCCTGGTGCAGCGGGAGAACGCCTGGGGTGAGCCGGGCGAAACGCCAATAATCACGGTCCGGAGTCAGTCGTTGCAGCGGTCCAGGAGCAGGTGCTCGCCGGCCCCGGTGACAGTGACGGTGCCTGCCCCGGCGCCGCTGAGGACGACCCGCCGGGCCGGGACGCCGTCGATGTCGGTGGTGACGTCGCTGTCCGGCGCCGGCGCTTCGGCGAACGCCGCCTCGGCCAGATGCTCGACATAGGCGTCGACGGCGGTGTCGAGGTCCGCACGGTCGGTGATGCGCACGACGGCGACGAACCCACCGGTGGCGCAGGTGGACATCACCGCTGGTGCTACCAGCGCGAACCCGTCCAGCAGCCGGTACTCCTCGCCGCTGGGCGCGAACGGCTCGCCGATCGGATCGCCCGCGGCGGGCAGCTGGGGTAGTGGCGGCGGGGTCACCGGCGACTCCGCGTCCGGTGGCGGCGCCGGTGCCTCCAGGTCGGGCAGCGGCGACGACGGAGTGTCGTGGACCTCCGTCACCTGGACGAACGACAGGTACGGGTCGGCGTGTTCGCTGACGACGAGGCGCAGGTCCAGCCGGTGCCCGTCCGGGCCGAAGGCGTGCGCCGCACACTCCAGCGACAGCGACCCGTCCGCGGGCACGTCCGGTGAGCCCAGCGGCCACCGATCACCCACCGCGTCCGGGTAGGTGACGTCGGCGACCTCGCAGAACGCCGGGTCGGCGTCCTCGTCCGGGTGGTAGGCGAGCGGCTCCAGGCCGGCCGCCGACAGCTGCCCGACGAGGCCGGCGAACGCCGCGACCGGGTCGCCGGTCACCAGCAACAGGGCGTCGACCCCGGCGACCGCACCACCCGGTGCGTCGGCGTACCCGAACGGCGTTTCGAGCAGCAGCGTGCCCGGCGGCGTCGACAGCTGCGTGGTGATCGGCGTGCCGGGCGGCTCACCCGTCGGTGTGCCGCCACCGCCGCTCCTGCCACCGCCGCCCTCGTCGGCGCCGGTGTGATGCTGCGCGGAGCCGCCGCCACACGCCGTCGTCAGCGCCACGACGACCAGCAGAGCCGGAACGACGGCCGCGCGCATACCGCAGGGCCGCCGTCAGCCCGCGGGGGAGAGGCTCAACGACATGCCGGCGAGCCCGCGCTGCCGGTGCGACAGCCGCCGGGCGATCTCGCGCAGCGCCTGCGCGCCCGGGACGTCCGGCTCGCCGAGCACGAGCGGGTGACCGGAGTCGCCGCCCTCGCGCAGCCGGGTGTCGAGCGGGATCTCGCCCAGCAGCGGGACCGCGGTGCCCAGGCGGCGCGACAGGCCGTCGGCGACCCGCTGGCCGCCGCCGCTGCCGAACACCTCGAGCCGGTGCGCCGGGCCGCAGTGCGGACACGGCAGGAAGGACATGTTCTCGATGACGCCGGCCACCTGCTGGTGCGTCTGGATGGCGATGGACCCAGCCCGCTCGGCGACCTCCGCGGCGGCGAGCTGCGGCGTCGTCACGACGAGGATCTCGGCGTTGGGCAGCAGCTGCGCCAGCGAGATGGCGACGTCGCCGGTGCCCGGCGGCAGGTCGAGCAGCAGGACGTCGAGGTCGCCCCAGTAGACGTCGGTCAGGAACTGTTGCAGCGCCCGGTGCAGCATGGGGCCGCGCCAGGCGACCGGGATGTCGCGGTCGGGCTTGAACATCTCGGTGGAGATGAGCTTCACCCCGTGCGCCGGCACCGGCATGATCATCTTCTCGACGACGGTGGGCTGCGAGCCCTCGACACCGAACATCCGCGGGATCGAGTGGCCGTAGATGTCGGCGTCCACCAGGCCGACGCGGACACCGTCGGCGGCCATCGCGGCGGCCAGGTTGGCCGTCACCGACGACTTGCCGACGCCGCCCTTGCCCGACGCGACGGCATAGACCCGGGTGAGCGAGCCGGGCTTGACGAACGGGATCTCCCGCTCCGGCTGGCCGCCGCGCAACTGCTTCGACAGCTCCGCGCGCTGCTCCTGCGACATGACGTCGAGCACGACGTCAGCGGACGTGGTTCCCTGCAGCGCCATGACCGCGGCGGTGACGTCACGGATGATCGTCTCGCGCAGTGGACAGCCGGAGACGGTGAGGTAGATCTCGACGGTGACCCGGCCGTCGGGCGCCACGTCGACCGACTTCACCATCTTCAGCTCGGTGATGGGCCGCTTGATCTCTGGGTCCTTGACGGTGGCCAGGGCCGCGGTGACGTCCTCGACGGTTGGGAGCGCGCTCATATGCCGATGCTACGTCCGTCCCGCGAAGCGCACGGAGCGTGTCCCGCGCTTCTGCGCGACGTCCGCCCGGCGGGCGCCTACTATCTGGACGACATGACGGCCAGCAAGGACACCGACCAATGGGTCACGCCCGAGCAGTTCGAGGTGTGGCGCCAGTTCATCCGGGTGCAGTCCCGGGTGCTGAGGAAGCTCGAAGCCGACCTGCTCGAGCATCACAACCTGCCGCTGGCCTGGTACGACGTCCTGGTCCGGCTGCTGGAGGCCGACGAGCGCCGGCTGCGCATGAGCGAACTGGCCGACCGGGTGATGCTCTCGCCCAGCGGCCTGACTCGGCTGGTGGACCGGATGGTGGACGAGGGCCTGGTGTCCCGGACGCCCGCCGAAGGCGACGGCCGCGGGTTCTACGCCGTGCTCACCGAGACCGGCTACGAGCGGCTGCGCGATGCCAGCGGCACTCACCTGCGCGGCGTCCACGAGTACGTCGTCGGGCGCTTCGACGAGCAGGAGCTGGCCATGCTCACGTCGCTCCTGCGCCGCATCGAGGCGTGACGCCGTCCTCCACCGGCCCCCAAATGATCACGTCCGGCATGGGTGTTCCCGCTCCACCACGAATGCTTGCCTAGGGCAGCGGGAGAACGCCTGGGGCCTGGCCTGGCGCAAAGCGCCGTGAGCCTGACATCTCGGGCACATCGTGCCTATTGACATCGGCGGGCATGATCTCTAGCTTCGGCGGAAAGCCTTTACCCACCCGTCCGCCTGGCGTTCTCCAGCCGGTTGGAAGGCGCTTTCCGGTCAAGGAGGCCCGATGAGCCATCGCCGTCGCCACCGTCCCCGTCATCGCAGCCGTCTTCTCGCCGTCGCCGCGGCGATGGCGCTGTGGCTCACCGCGCTCATCGGTGGGACCAGCGCGGTCGCGCAGGAGGAACCAGGTGAACCACGGTTCCGGGCGCTCGTGTTCTCCAAGGTCACGAACTTCTACCACCAGTCGATCCCGGCCGGACAGGCGCTGATCGAGCAGCTCGGCGCCGAGCACGACTTCGAGGTCGTCACCACGGACGACTCCGCGATCTTCAACGACGCCGACCTGGCCACCTTCGACGTCGTGATCTTCAATAACACCAACTCGACCCCGCAGAGCGGCGACCTGCTCAACGCCGACCAGCGGGCCGCGTTCCAGCGCTACATCCAGGCCGGCGGCGGGTTCACCGGCCTGCATGCGGCGACCGCGGCCGAGCGGGACTGGGCGTGGTACGAGGGCCTGGTGGGGTCGATCTTCACGAACCACCCGCCGGGCCAGAACCCCGACGGGACGATCAACGGGCGGGTCAAGGTCACCGATCGGGTGCATCCGTCGACGGCGAACCTTCCGGAGCTCTGGGAGTTCGAGGAGGAGTGGTACAACTGGAACCAGCGCGTCGTCGGTGACGTGCATGTGCTGACCTGGGTCGACACCAAGGTCGGCATCGCGGGGCTGACCGAGGGACCGAACCACCCGTTCTCCTGGTGCCAGGTCTACGACGGCGGCCGCTCCTGGTACACCGCCGGCGGCCACTCGCCCGCGGCGTTCGAGGACGCCGAGTTCGTCGAGCACCTGCGCGGCGGCATCGAATGGGCCGCGGGCGCGGCCGAGGGCGACTGCGGCGGCACCGTCGAGGCCAGCTTCGACAAGGTCCAGATCGCCGGAAACCCGGCCGACCCGATGGCCCTTGGTTTCCTCTCCGCCGACGAGGTCGTCTTCGTCGAGCGTGGCGGCGCGGTGAAGGTCATCGACCAGACGACGCTCGACGTCACCACCGCCGGCACCGTCGACGTCTACACGCCGGACTCCGACGGGCTGCTCGGCGTCGCCGTCGACCCGGACTTCGCCACCAACCGCTGGATCTACCTCACCTACTCGCACGCCACCGAGGCGAAGATCCAGATCTCCCGCTTCACCGTCACCGAGGACAACGTGCTGGACAAGGCGTCCGAACAGGTGCTGGTGGAGATCCCGACCTACCGCGGCATGAACCGCGCCGGCGTGCACATGGGCGGCGCCATGGACTTCGACGCGGCCGGCAACCTGTATGTCGCGATCGGCGACAACATCGACCCGTTCGAGTCCAGTGGCTACACGCCCATCGACGAGCGGCCCGGCCGCGCCCACTTCGACGCGCAGTCGACGTCGGCCAACACGGCCGACCTGCGCGGCAAGCTGATCCGGATCACGCCCACCGACGACGGCGGCTACACGGTCCCGGACGGCAACCTCTTCGATCCCGCGACGCACGACCCCGCGCAAGCCCGCCCGGAGATCTACGCCATGGGCTTCCGCAACCCGTTCCGGTTCCGCGTCGACGACGCCACCGGTCACGTCATGCTGGGGGAGCACTCGCCGGACGCGCGCAACAACAGCGCAACCCGCGGCCCGCAGGCACACGGCGAATGGAACCTCATCACCGAAGCCGGCAACTACGGCTGGCCGTACTGCATCGGTCCGAACCGGCCGTTCCACGACTACGACTTCGCCGCCGGTGCCGCGGGCGCCGCCTTCGACTGTGCCGCGCCGGTCAACGACTCGCCGAACAACACCGGCCTGCGCGAGCTCCCGCCGGTGCAGGGCGCGACCATGTTCCAGAACTACGGTGCGACGCCGGAGTGGCCGGAGTTCGGCACCGGCGGCATCGCACCGCACGGCGGCCCCGTCTACGACTACGACCCTGAGCTGGACTCCGACACGAAGTTCCCCGAGTTCTACGACGGCAAGTGGTTCATCTCCGAATGGGACCGGCGCTGGATCAAGACCGTCTCGGTGCTGCGGGAGGACCACCAAGGTGACCGCTACCCGTCGGCGGCGACCGGCGACGTCTACTCCGTCGACCCCTGGGGCATCGACCAGACCTGGATCCGGCCGATGGACATGGACTTCGGCCCGGACGGTTCGCTGTACGTCATCAAGTGGGGCAGCAACTTCGGTGGCGCCCTGCGCGGTGAACCCAACGACGACTCCGGCATCTACCGCATCGACTACGTGGCCGGGGACCGGCCGCCGACGGCACACGCGTCGGCCGACCCGGGCGACGGGCAGGCGCCGCTGGCGGTGCAGTTCTCCAGCGAGGGCAGCGGTCACCCGCTCGGTCTGCCGGTCACCTTCCACTGGGACTTCGGCGACGGTGCGACCTCCACCGAGCCGAACCCGGCGCACACGTACACGGCCAACGGCGAGTACACGGCCCGGCTCACCGTCACCGACGAGGAAGGCCGCACAGCGCGGGCCGTGGTGCCGATCGTGGTGGGCAACACCCGGCCGGTCGTGACGGCGGCGTATCCGCCGGGCGGCGGGTTCTTCGAGTTCGGTGACACGGTGCCATACCGGTTCGAGGTGACCGACGCCGAGGACGGATCGATCGCCGACGGCGGCGTGGCCTGCGAGGACGTGGTGTTGCAGACGCTGCTGGGGCACGACGAGCACGCCCACCCGCTGGAGGAGTTCCAGGGCTGCGAGGGCGCGGCGCCGACCATGACCGACGGAGGTCACGGCGGTGACGTCAACCTCTACTACGTCCTGAAGGGCGTGTACGTGGACGGCGGCGGCGACGGCGTCGGCACACTCACCGGCGCCACGGACGTCGAGCTGCGAACCAAGTTCACCGAGGCGGAGTACTACGACGGCAACAGCGGCGTCACCCCGCTGGCCCGCTCCGGCGCGAGCGCCGGGGTCCGGCTGGGCGAGATCCGGCCCGGGGACTGGGTGTCGTACGACCCGGTCAACTTCCTCGGCATCGACTCGGTGACCGTCGGGGCGTCCTCCGGCGGCCAGGGCGGCGTGATCGAGCTGCGGCGCGACGCCCCCGACGGTGAGCTGCTGGGCAGCGTCGAGGTGCTCAGCACCGGCAACTGGGAGACCGTCCAGGAGCTGACGGTGCCGCTCAGCGACCCGGGGGAGTCGTTCGAACTGTTCATGGTGTTCCAGGCGAGGGACGGGTACACCGCGAGCGGCCCGGACCTGCTCTCCGTCGACTGGCTGGACTTCCACGGGCCGGGCGTCGCCGAGCCGCCGGTGCCGTGCGAGGTCCGCGACGACGAGTTCGACGGCGACTCCCTCGGCGCCTGCCCCTGGAACCGCATCATCCGGCCGGCCGAGGACGACTACCGGGTCGCCGACGGACGGTTGTGGGTGAACACCACCTCCGGCGGCAACTACGGCGCCAACAACACCCCGCCGGTGCAGAACCAGTTCCTGCAGACCGTCGACCCGGACGAGGACTGGCTGATCGAGACGAAGGTGCACGCGCCCCTGGAGCAGCGCTACCAGCAGGTCGGCCTGCAGTACTACCAGGACGACGGCACCTACGTGAAGCTGGACCTGGTGGCGGACAACCTGCCCGGCGAGGAGCGTGCGCTGCGGGTGGAGCTGCGGTCGGAGACGAACGACGTGCCGTCGCCGGTGCAACCGCACCTCCAGCCGGCACCGGCCAACCCGGGGGACGAATGGTGGTTCCGGCTGCAGAAGTCGGGCGACATGTTCACCGGCTGGGTCAGCGTCGACGGCGTCAGCTGGACCGAGCTGCCGGAACCGGTGCAGAACAGCGCCATCACCAACGGCGGGTTCGGTCCGCTGCACCAGGGCCGCGGGCAGACCTCCCCGGTCGAGGTCGGCTTCGACCACTTCGCGGTGAACCCCGACGTCGAGCCGCCGGCCTGCCCGTCGCCGGACCAGCGCGCGACGGTCGTCGTCGGCGACGTCGACAGCGGGGTGCCGAACCGGGTGCTCGACGACGGCTGCACCGTCGGCGACCTGATCCTGGACGACGCGGAGTGGCCCGACCACGCCGAGTTCGTCCGGCACGTCGGTGAGGTCCTGGACCGGCCGGAGGCGGCGGCGCTGATCTCCGCGCGGGAACGGCGCGACATCCTGCGAGCCGCGCTCGCCAGCGACGTCGGCCGGGGCTGAGGCTCGGAAATGATCACGTCCACCATGCGTACACCCGCCTCATCAGGCAAGCATGCCTGGGGGAGCGAACACACCCATGGTGGACGTGATCATTTGGGGGGCGTCCGGCGGTGGGGTGTCGGCCGGCGCCGTCGGACGTCATGACAGGACGGGGTTCCAGGTTCCGGTGACGACGGCGAGGGCGACGGCGCCCGCGGCGAGTGCGGCGGACCCCGCCAGCAGCGCGGCATCGGCGGACGTGAACGCCTGCCGCCGCGCCGACGTCCGGCGTGCCGCGGAGTTGAAGCCCCGCGCGTCCATCGCCGCCGCCAGCTGGGTGCCGCGTCGCACCGCGCCGACCAGCAGTGCGAACAGCCGGCCGGCCAGGACGGGCAGGGCGGCGAACGGGTTGCGGTCGCCGCCCAGCCCGCGGGCCCGGCGGGCTCGGCCGAGCACCTCCCACTCCGCGGCGGTCAGCGGGGCCAGCCGGAACGCGGCCAGCGACCCGTAGGCGAATCGGGGCGGCACTCGCAGCTGCTGGACCAGCGCGTCGGCGAGGTCGACCGGGTCGATGGTGAGCACGGCGAGCACGCCGGGCAGCGCGATCGCCGCCACCCGCAGCCCAGCGGTTCCACCGGTGGCCAAGCTCTCGGTGGTGATCAGCAGTGGTCCGAGATCGAGCAGCGACGCGCCGCCCTTGCGGTCGGTGAAGACGGCGTTGCCCAGCGAGATGGTCACGATGGCCAGCCCGAGCGGCCACAGCCGGCGCACCAGGCCGCGCCAGCGCAGCCCCCACGCCGGGACACTCGCCAGTGTGGCCGCCAGCAGCAGTGTCGACGTCACCGGGTCGACACTGACGAGCAGCACCAGTGCCGGCAGCATCGCGGCGACGAGCTTGGCGACGGGGTTGCGCCTGGCCAGCAGCGCGGCGGGGTCGGCGGAGATGTGCGCCTGGACCAGCGTCACGCGGCCACCTCCGTGGTGAGGCGGCCGGCGTCGACCCGGACCCGATGGTCGGCCAGCGCGGTCGCGAACGCCTCGTCGTGGGTGACGGCGACGATGGCGGTCCCGGCGGCGCGTAGGCCCACACACAGGTCGAGCAGCTCGGTCCAGGTCTGTGCGTCCTGGCCGAAGGTCGGCTCGTCCATCACCAGCAGATCGGGCTCCGTCGCCAGCACTGCGGCCACGGACAGCCGGCGCTTCTCACCGCCGGACAGCGCGAACGGGTTGGCGCCGGCCAGCCGGTCCAGCCGCAGCCGGGCCAGCAGTTCGTCGCACCGCCGCACGGAGGCCGCGGCATCCAGGCCGGCCCGGCGCGGACCGACAGTGAGCTCCTCGCGGACGGTCCGGGCGACGAACTGGTGCTCGGGGTCCTGGAACACGGTTCCGACGCGCCGGCAGAGGTCGCGGGGCCGCCAGCGGTGCAGCGGCCGCCCGGGGGAGTCGACCAGTTCGACGGTGCCGTCGTCGGGCGGGAGCAACCCGGCCAGCAGCATCGCCAGAGTGGACTTGCCGCTGCCGTTCGGTCCGGTGACGGCAGTGGCCTCGCCGCGGTCGACGGTGAGGTCGGCCGCGGCCAGGGCGGGCGCCGAGGTGCGCGGATAGGTCAGCGCGAGATCGTGGGCAGCCAGCATCGGCGAGCCCCCCGGGCCGGGCCGGTGCGGCGGTGGCGGCGGCCCCCACGGCGCCGGCACCCACACGCCGGCCGCCGCCAGGGCGGCGGCGCGCCGCCCGAACACGGCGGCGGGCGGGCCGTCGTCGACGACTCCGCCGCCGGGCTCGAGCACCACTACCCGGTCGACCAGGCCGACGACGTCGTCGACCCGGTGCTCCACGACCAGCAGCGTGGTGTCCCCGGGGGCACGGTCGGGCGACCCCACCGTCGCGGTCACCGCGCCCAGCACCGTCGCCGCTCCCGCCGGGTCGAGGTTGGCCGTCGGTTCGTCCAGGACCAGGACGGCCGGCTGTCGCACCAGTGCGCCGGCCAGGGCGAGGCGTTGCTGCTCGCCGCCGGACAGCGCCGTCGTCGGCCGGTCGCGGCCGTACCCGAACCCGACCTGGCGCAGCGCCGCATCAACCCGAGGCCAGATCTCTTTCGCCGGGACGCCGGCGTTCTCCAGGCCGAACGCGACGTCGTCGCCGGAGCGCGACATCACCAGCGACGCCTCCGGGTCCTGGAACAGCATGCCGACGCGGTCGCGGGTGGTCGCCGCGGGCCGGCCGTCCACCAGGACCTCGCCCTCGTGCTCGGCCGCGGTCTGCGGGTCCAGCAGACCGGCCACACCACGCAGCAGCGTCGACTTGCCGGCGCCGGACGGGCCGACCAGCAGGAGCCGCTCGCCGGCGGCGATCTCCAGGTCGACGCCACGGCAGGCCCATGCCTTGCGGCCCGCGTAACGCCAGCCCCAGCCGCGCAGGCTGATCGTGGCAGCCGGCATCAGATCTCGCTCTGCACGCGGCCGGACGCGAACGACGCCAGTACCCCGGTGCGGGCCAACGCACGGACCAACAGGTAGCCCAGCACTCCGGCGATGACCAGCCCGGTGGCCACCGCGCAGAGGACATAGATCAGCTTCCAGTCGGCAGAGAACTCGGCGACGGACACGATGCTCTCGTAGAGGCCCATCGCCAGGCCGGCACCGCCACCGGCGAGCACCGCGGCCCACAGGCCCCAGCGGCGGTAGAAGAACAGCGCGAAGACCAGTTCCGCGCCCAGGCCCTGCCAGAGCCCGGACATGAACACCGACAGGCCCCAGGCCGAGCCGGCGAACATCGACACCGTGGCAGCCACCACCTCGGTGTACAGGGCGGCGCCGGCCTTGCGGATCACCAGGCCGCCGACCACCGCCGGCAGCAGCCAGACTCCGGCCACCAGCGGGGCGGCCGGCGTGCCGCTCAGCGGCCCGGCCACGGTGGCGTAGATGAAGTTGTTCCAGATCGCGAACAACAGGCCGAACGTGACGCCGAGCACCGACGCGACGACGATGTCGACGGTGCGCCAGCGGTGCCGGCGGGTCTCGTCGGCCCGGAGGTCGCTGCTGGACTGGCTCATCAGGGGGCTCCTCTCGCACGGGGTACGACAGGGAACCGGACATGAGTCAGCGCGCCTTCGCGGGCCACCAAGCCCGCCAAGACGCGCTGCCGCTGTCGAGGTGTCGACTTCCTGCGCCGGCATTACCCGGATCAGGTTCGAGGGTCTGCGGGTCGGTCCCGCACTCTCAGCGCTGCAGCGCTCCCCTGTCGTGGGTATGAAGTTGTCTCGTGAACGAGATTACACCCGATTCGCCCCGACGCCGTGAACTGCGGCGATGCCCCTGGTGAGATGACCAGCGGGCGAGAGGTGGGTAACGTTTCGGTGACGACCGGGACGAACCGTGGGTATGCTCCATGAGGCGCTCCGCCCGGAGCCGCCCCGGGCACCCGCCCGAACCGCAGGTGAGGAGAGGTCCGCCGCAGATGCACCTGGTCGTTCGCCGACTGGCTGCAGCCGGTGTCGCCGCCGGGCTGGCCGTGGCCGCGACGGCGTGCTCGTCCGGCCCCGAACACCCGTCGGTCGCACCCCTGGCCCAGATCAGCATCGACGAGCAGACGACGGCGCAGAACGGCATCGACCAGCTGGCGCCGCCGGAGGTCCTGGAACGGGCCATCGCCGCGATGCGCGCCGCCGGCACCTACCGCGTCACCGGCACCACCGTCGGCGGCAACACCATCGACATCGCCTTCCAGGACGGCGTCGGCTCGGCCGGCACCGTCGGATCGCAGAACACCGTCCAGCTGGTCGCCACGGCCGGCGGCGTCTACGTCACCGGCGACACCGCCAGCCTGGCCGCGCAGGTGGGCGCGGACGTCGACACCACCATCGCCGGGAAGTGGCTGCTCATCTCAGCCGAGGCCGCATCGGGGTTCGCCATCTTCGCCGACGGCTCCGCCTTCGCCAGTGCCGTGCTGGGCGCCGAAGCGCCGTCGGACATGACCGACGTCACCGAGGTCGACGGCCAGGCCGCGGTCGGCCTGTTGTTCCCGGAGACGGGCGGCACGCTCTGGGTGGCGGCCACCGGCGAACCGCTGCCGCTGCGGCTGGAGGAGAAGGGCGCTTCCGCCGGCGCCGGTGTCATCACCTTCAGCGACTACGGCACGGAGGTCGCGGTCACGCCGCCGGCCGAGGACGCCGTCGTCGACCTCACCAAGATCCCGGCACAGTGACGCCGCACCAGCCGCCGGCAGGGCAGCACCCCCGCAGCCGTGTCGGTGCGGTGGGTTAGTCTTCCTCCGTGGAACTCGTCGGCGCCATCGCCACCGGCCTGACCAGGCTGTTCGGCCGTGTTGAGCCGGAAGGGCTGAGCCACCTTCCGGTACGCGGGCCGGCCATCGTCGCCGTCAACCACACCACCATCGCCGACGTCCCGCCGGTGCTGTCCACGCTCTACCACGCCGGGCTGCGCCCCAGCGTGCCCTGTCAGCGCGACGGCTGCGGCATCGACCACGGTCACGTGCGTTTCATGGCGTCGTCGCTGGTGTTCGCCAACCCCTTCATCGGCCCCCTGGCCCGGCAGGCCGGCATGATCGAGGTCGGTGGTCGGCAGGCGGGCGCGGCCGCGCTCAAGGCGGCCTACGAGGCACTCGACCGCGGTGAGGTCGTCGGCATCTACCCCGAGGGCGATGTCTCGGCCACGCTCGACGGCTCGCCACGCAAGTTCCGCTTCGGGGTCGGCCGGCTGGCCGCCGACGCCAAGGTCCCGGTGGTGCCGATCGCTCACCACGACGCCCGCCGCATCGGCTCCGGGTCGGTGGCGCGCAGCCTCGGCGGGGCGTTGACCTCCATCGTCCGGCGGCCCACGGTGCGCCTGCGGGTGGGCCGGCCGGTGCTCCCGGACGAGTTCGCCGGGCTGCCGCTGCGCGACGTCGTCGAGGTCATCCAGGACCGCGTCACCGACGTGTGGCGGGTGGTCTCGGGCAACGCGGTTCCCGACGTCGATCTGGACCAGCGGGAAAAGCCATTGTGAACGCCGACGTGTCGATGCACTGTAGAGACGGATCCGCCGCCGCGGGCGTGACCCGCGATTGGTCCAGATTTTGCTTCTCTGTTCCCTGCGGAACGGATGGGCCACACTAGAGTCGGAGCGTCGAGCCCTGACCTGGGCTCGGAGAGGAGGCGCGGCGCGTGAACACCCTCGTTCTGAACGCCTCCTACGAACCGCTGGCCGTGGTCTCGGTGCGTCGCGCCGTCATCCTCATCCTCACCGAGAAAGCCGTGGTCGAGCACGCCGACGCCGGCAAGCTCATCCGCTCGGCCACCCGCGAGCTGCCGACGCCTCTGGTCGTGCGGCTGTTGCGGTTCGTGCGGGTGCCTTACCGTCGTAAGGTCCCGTGGTCACGCAGCGGCGTGCTCGAGCGTGACGGCCGGCGCTGCGCCTATTGCGCCGGCCGAGCCGCGTCCATCGACCACATCGTCCCGACGTCGCGCGGTGGCGCCGTCCGCAGCTGGCTCAACACCGTCGCCGCGTGTGTCCGGTGCAACCAGGTCAAGGCCGACCGCACCCCGGCCGAGGCGGGTATGCGGCTGCTGGTCGAACCGTTCGAGCCGAAGGCGCACCGGGCCCTCGTGCTCGCGCTGGGCGTCACCGCGGCCGAGGGGCTCCCGGACTGGCTGCTCGCCGCCACCGGCTAGCTGTGATGCCCAGGCACGGACGCCACCGCGCCACCGTCGTGAACCGCACCTTGCCACCGTCGTGAAATGATCATGGTGAGTATGGGTGCTCGCCTGGTGGAGCGGGGGAAATCCTCGTGATGTCCGACCCGAATGAGCCGACCGATGATCGCTCGCGCGAGTACTGTCGGCCGGTAGGAGGTGTGCCATGGTGAGTCCTGTTCCCGGTCTGCCGACCGGACTCGTGGTCGGCACGTACGACGACTACCCCGCAGCACAGAAGGCGGTCGACTACCTGGCCGACCAGAAGTTCGCGGTCGAGAACCTGGCCATCGTGGGCAGTGACCTGCGCCAGGTCGAGCGGGTCACCGGCCGGCTCACGTACGGCAAGGCCGCGCTTGGCGGTCTGGCGGCGGGCGCCTGGCTCGGCCTGTTCGTCGGGTTGCTGCTCGGCCTGTTCACCGACGAGGGATGGCTGGCGATCATCCTGCTCAGCGTGCTGTGGGGCGCCATCTTCATGATGATCTTCGGCGTGGTCGGCTACGCGTTCACCGGCGGTAGGCGCGACTTCACGTCGCAGAGCGTCACCATCGCCGGCCGGTACGAGATCTACTGCCAGCACCAACACGCCGAGGACGCCCGCAACCTGCTGGCCAAGCTGTCGCTGCAGTCCGGCACCACGTCGCAGCCCTAGGGAGTCTCCACGAGACACCCCTGGCGCTAGAGCCAGCCGCGGCGCTTGAAGTTCCAGTACAGCGTCAGGCACAGCCCCGCCATGAGGAGCATGACTCCGGGGTAACCGAGCTCCCACCGCAGCTCGGGCATGTGCCGGAAGTTCATGCCGTAGATGCCGGCGATGGCCGTCGGTACCGCGACGATCGCCGCCCAGGACGTGATCTTGCGCATGTCGTCGTTCTGCGCCACCGAGAGCTGCGCCAGGTTGGCCTGGAGCATCGACGCGATGGTCTCGTCGTGGCCGGTCAACTGCGCGTGGACTCGGTCCAGGTGGCTGCTGACGTCGCGGAAATAGGCCTGCGTCTTCCGCGTCACCAGGTCCGGGCCGGGCTGCGACAGGGCGCGTATGGGTGGGCCCAGCGGCAGGATGGCCCGGCGCAGCGTCAGCAGTTCGCGCTTCGCGCGGTGGATGCGCTCGGCCTGGTTGCCGCGGGTGTCGGTGAAACCGCGGCCTCGATCTCGCTGAGGTCCTGCTCGAACTCCTCCGACGCGTCGAGGAAGCCGTCGACGGTGACGTCGGCGGCCGCGTACAGCAGCGCGGCCGGTCCCTGGGCGAGCAGATGAGGCTGTTCGTCCAGCCGCCGCAGCGCGGTGTCCAGTGCGTCGGCCGTGCCGCGGGTGACAGTGACGACGACATGGGTGCCGGCGATCACGGTCAGCGCACCGTCGTCCACCATCTCGTTGTGCTCCGGCCTGGCGTGCCGGACGTAGCGCACCGTCCGCAACACCATCGAGACGGCGTCGTCGACGTGACTGACCTTCGGCACCGGCTCGGGGCCGATGGCGTCGTCGACGAGGAGCGGATCCAGCCCGAACTCCAGGACGGCCCGTCGCAGCCGTTCCTCGTCCGGTTCGTGCAGGCCCAGCCATACGAAGCCGTCGCCGGAGCGGGCCGCAGCGACCGCTTCCGCGTAGCTGACTCCGTCCTGCCGGCGTCCCGCCCGGTACAGCGCCCAATCCGGGACCGTCACGGTTCCTCCTCGCAGAAGCGTCACCGCAGCCAGCGCGGCGGCGATAGCGTTACCAGCATGACCACGTTCCGGCGCCGGAATCGGCAGGCTCACCGCTTCGCCGGGCATGGGCCGCGATGACCCGGCCAGAAGTGTGGCTGGTCCGCCACGGTCAGACGGAGTGGAGCCGCGACGGGCGGCACACCAGCCGCACCGACCTGCCGCTGACGCCCGAGGGCGAGCGGGCTGCACGCTCGCTGACCGACCGGCTTGCCACCACGTCCTTCGGCCTGGTGCTGTCCAGCCCGCTGACCCGGGCCCGGACGACAGCGGTCCTGGCGGGATTCGCCGACCCGACGATCGACGACGACCTGCACGAATGGCGGTACGGCGACTACGAAGGCATCACCACGCCGCAGATCCGCGAGACCGATCCGGACTGGTCGCTGTGGACGGACGGGGCCCCTGGCGGTGAGTCGCCCGGCGAGGTCGCGGCGCGCACGGACCGCGTCGTCGCCCGGGTGCGTGGCGACTCCGCGGAGCGCGTCCTGATCTTCGCGCACGGGCACATCCTGCGGGTGCTGGCGGTGCGCTGGCTCGGCCTGCCCGCCGCCGACGGCGTCCACCTGCGGCTGGAGACGGCGACGGTGTCCGTCCTCGGCTGGGAGCGTGAGACGCCGGCGGTCGTGCGCTGGAACGCCTGATCCTCGATCACCGTCCGGGCGGCGGCGCTCCGAGGCGTCCTACCGCGTCAGCGGGCAAGCATCCCTGGGGGAGCGGACAGAACCATGCCTAACGTGATCATTTGGACGGTGCGGGAGGCCGTGGCTTGACGGGCCGGGACACGACACGACAGCGTCGGGGTCGTGAAAGGCGAACGAACCTGTCCCCGGTGCGGCGCGGTCGCCCGGCCACCGGGCGCGTGGTCCAGCCGGTGGCTCTGCGCGATACACGGCGAGATCTACCCGCTGGCCCCGCTGGTGGCGCCCAGCGCGCGGCTGATCCATCAGCTCGGCGACACGTCGGCCGTGCCGCTGTGGCTGCCGTGGCCGTTGCTGCGGGGGTGGGTCGTCGGCACCGTCATCCACGCCGGTGACGACGCCTCGGGCGTGCGCGCGGTGGGTGTGGGCATCAGCGGACCGAACCCCATGGGCGGTCCGGGCGACCTGCTGCTGGTGGCCGAGGAACCCGGCGTCGGGCTCGGCGCGGGCCTGGCCGGGCTGGCCGGTCCCGACCCGGGCAAGGCGGTCGAGGGGGAACCCCAGGCCAAGGTGTATGCGGGTGGGCGGACGGTGCCGTTGTGGTTCGTCGAGGGCCCGGCCGACCGCGCGGTCTACGTCGGGCAGTGGAGCGGCAGCTGGTTGTGGGCGATCCTGTACCCGCAGTCCGCCGGTGTGCTGATGCTGGAGGACGTCGCGGTGGTCGATCTGCGTGATCTCGGCCACGAGGCGGACCTGTTGCCGTACGGAACACCGCCGCCGTGGTTGGCGCACAGCTACGATCAGTGAGGTCATCCGCGGTCCAGTCCCCTTGCGAGGTTGCCGGTTGCGCATCGATCTGCACACCCACAGCAGCGTCTCCGACGGGACCGACCGGCCGGACGTGCTGGTCAGGCGGGCCAAAACCGCCGGGCTCGACGTCGTCGCGCTGACCGACCACGACACCTTCGAGGGCTGGTCCGCCGCCCTGGCCGCCGGTGAGGAGACCGGCGTCGAGGTCGTTCCCGGCGTCGAGATCTCCACCGAACTGCGCGGTCACGGCGTCCACCTGCTCGGCTACCTGGTCGACCCGGCCGATCGGGCGCTGGCCGACGAGCTGGCCCGGGTCCGCGCCGACCGCCGCACCCGGCTGGCCCGGATCGCCGCCGCCCTCACCGCCGCGGGGATGCCGCTCGACGTCGCCGACATCCTGACCGGGTCGCCGGACGCCGCCACCGTCGGGCGGCCGCACGTCGCCGACGCCATGATCGCGAAGGGGTATGTCCACGACCGCGAGGAGGCGTTCGCCTGGTGGCTCTCGGTCGGCCGGCCGGGCTACGCGTCGAAGTACGCGCCACCCATCGGCGAGGCCATCGACCTCGTGCACGCCGCCGGTGGGGTCTGCGTGCTGGCCCACCCGTGGGGACGTGAGGGCGCGCGCCGAGCGCTGGGGCCGTCGTCCATCGAGGCGCTGCGCGACCACGGCCTGGACGGCATCGAGGTCGACCACCAGGACCACAATCCCGCCGCCCGCCGGGCGCTGCGGGGGCTGGCGGGTGAACTCGGCCTTGTCATCACCGGCTCCAGCGACTACCACGGCACCGGTAAGGCCGACCACGAGCTGGGCGTGAACACCACGGCGCCGCAGGAGTGGGAGCGGCTGCGGTCACTGGCCAAGGACGCCCGGGGAGGCTGATGAACTGGCAGCTGTTCGGCGAGGTGGTCGTGACGCTCTTCGTGATCATGGACCCGCCGGGCACCGTCCCGGTCTTCCTCGCGCTCACCGGCAACCGCCGGCCGGCCGAGCGCAAGCGGGCGGCATGGCAGGCCGTGGCCGTCGCGGCCGGCGTCATCACGGTGTTCGCGATCTTCGGCCGCACCATCCTCGATTACATGCACATCAGCCTGCCGGCGTTGCAGGCCGCCGGTGGCTTGCTGTTGCTGCTGGTAGCGCTGGAGTTGCTGACGGGGAAGGCCGATCAACCGGAGTCCACCACCGGCAACGTCGCGATGGTTCCGCTGGGCACGCCGCTGCTGGCGGGGCCGGGTGCGATCGTCGCCACCATGGTGTTCGTGCAGGGATCCGACGGCGGGCTGGACTTCCTGGCGCTGGCGTTGGGCATCGTGGTGGTGCTGTTGTGCCTCTGGGCGTCGATGCGGTTCAGCGTGTTGCTGCTGCGGGTGCTCAAGGAGTCCGGGATCCTGCTGGTCACCCGGATCGCCGGGTTGTTGCTGTCGGCCATCGCGGTCCAACTGGTCGCCGACGCCGTCCGGGCGTTCATCGAGGGCGCCGGCTGAGCCGTCCTCCTTGATCATGTTCCCTGGCGGTCGCTACGGAGCCGCTAGGGAACATGATCTTGGTCGTGGCCGGACGCGCCCGGCCGTCGATGTCGGTGGCGTGGGGGAGAATGAGGCGGGTGAGCCAGCCCATCCTCGACGGCATGCCCCGGCGGCTGTACGGCGCCACCCCGACCCGGTTGAACACCTGGCTCGACTGCCCGCGCCGCTACCGCTTCGCCTACCTCGAGCGGCCGCAGCCGCCCAAGGGGCCGCCGTGGGCGCACAACACCCTCGGCGCGGTGGTGCACAACGCGCTGGCCGGCTGGTGGCGGCTGCCGCTGGACGCGCGCACTCCCGAACGGGCCGGCTCGTTGGTCGACGAGTACTGGCTGTCGGAGGGCTTCCGCGACGCCGACCAGGCCGGGCAGTGGCGGAAGCGGGCCCGCGAGATGGTGGTCGGCTATGTCGCGGCCCTCGACCCGGCCGAGGAGCCCCGCGGCGTCGAGCGCACGGTCGCGCTGATCCACGGCGGCACGTCGCTCACCGGCCGCATCGACCGGGTCGACCAACGTGGCGAGGAACTCGTGGTCGTCGACTACAAGACCGGGCGGCATGTGCTGACCACCGACGACGCCCGCTCGTCGTTGGCACTGGCGGTCTACGCCGCGGCGGCCAGCCGCACGCTGCGCACGCCCTGCCGCCGGGTCGAGCTGCACCACCTGCCCAGCGGCACCGTCGCGGTCTGGGAACACGACGAGCGGACTCTGCGCCGGCACCTCGACCGGGCCGACGGCATCGCCGCCGAGTGCGCACAGGCCGATACCGAGTACAAGGCCGGCCGCACCGGCGACGAGCTGTTCCCGCCCCGGCCGTCATCGCTGTGCGGATGGTGCGACTTCGCCCAGCACTGCCCGGAGGGCCGGGCAGCCGTCCCGGCGCGGGCCTCCTGGGCCGGGCTCGAGCCGACATGAGGTGATTTGTCGCCTAGCGCACGTTTACCGCGGCCCGTTCCGGCACATGATCACCCCGGAGGCCGCCCCGGACATCGTTCGGGGCGGCTAGGGTGAAGGTCGAGTTCGTACTGACGTGAAGGAGCGCGGATGTCCGGACGCTACGGCGTCTCGTCCCGAGCGGGTCACCGGCATGCCGCCCGGCGGTCGCGCCGCCTGCGCGGCCTGCGCGTGACGGCGTTCAGCGGTTCGACGCTGCTCGTCGCGGGCCTGTTCGGGCTGGCCGGCACGGCCACCGCCCCAGAGGCACCGGTCGAGACCGGTGCCCTGCCCCTGGCCGACCGGGTCGGCGACGACGTCTCGCGTGGTGACCGCGACACGGTCCCGGCCAAGCTGATGCGCTCCGCCTTCGTGAAGGTGACCACTCGCCCGGCGCCGACCGAGGAGCCGGCACCCGACCCGAACGCCAAGCCCGCCGCCACCGCGCCGCTCCCGGCCGGCAGCGGCAGCGGGCACCGGGTGGTCTTCGACATCACCGGCCAGCAGGTCTGGCTGGTAGACGAGTCCGACACCGTCGTGCGCACGTACATGGTGTCCGGCAGCCGCTTCGACCAACTGCCCACCGGCACCTTCGAGGTCTTCTCCGCCTCACGTAACACCGTGAGCTGGCACGGCACCGAGACCATGGAGTACATGGTCCGCTTCTTCCGGGGCGAGAACTCCAACATCGGCTTCCACGACATCCCGGTCGACACCGCCTCGGGCAACGAGGTGCAGACACTGTCCCAGCTGGGCACGCCACTGTCCGACGGCTGCATCCGGCAGGATCTCGAGGACGCCGTCGCGCTCTGGGAGCACGCTCCGGTCGGCACCCCGATCGTCGTCGTCCGCACCTGATCCACGCCAGAAGTGGGTCCGGCGGGCCCGGCTCAGCGGCCGCTCAGGGCGGCCGGGAGCTCGGCCCGGCTGGTGATGCCGAGCTTGGCGTAGATGCGGGCCAGGTGGCTCTCGACGGTGCGGGTGGAGATGCTGAGCCGGCGGCCGATGTCGCGCGACGAGATGCCCGCGGCGGCCAGCGGCGCGATCTCCTGTTCCCGCCGGGTCAGCGCCACCGCCTGCTGCCGCGGCGGGTTCGTCCAGACGCCGTGGCCGGCCAGGGTCACCTCGGTCGCGGCCATCATCTCGGTGTCTCCGGCGGCGACGGCGCGCGCGTAGCCGACCATCGCGTCGGCCCGCCACATGCCGTCGCAGCGCTTGGCGACCACGGCCATCCGTTCGGCGACGTCGTCGAGGGTCAGGTCGCCGGCCGTCGGCAGGCCGTCGGCGATGCCCAGCAGTGCGATGTAGAGCGAGTCCAGCTCGGCCGGGGCGAGGTCCGCGCCGGCGGCGGCATCGGCGGCGTCGAGGGCGTGCACGACGGCGTCCGCCTCGCGCCGGGCGAGCCCCACCCACAGCAGGGTCCGGCGGCGGCGTCCGTGGATGGTGGCGTCCTGGTGCACGGGCTCGCGCAGGGATTCCTCGCGCAGCCGGCAGGCCTCCTCGGTGTCGCCGACCCACACCGACGCCTCCGCGGCCAGCGCGAGCGTCGCCGGCAGCATGCCGCGAGGATCACGGTCGCGCAGTGAGGCGATGGCGGCACGCAGGTGCCCGATCGCTTCGGACCAGCGGCCGCGCGCCATCGCGATCTGGCCGTCGACCAGCCCGGGAATGGTGCGGTGCTGCGGCAGCGGGCCGATGCCCAGGTCCGACTCGTCGGCGTGCATGCGCTCGGCACCGTCGACGTCGCCGGCGAACAACCGGATGACGACGCAGGCCGCGCGCAGGGAGGTCAGGAAGGCGGTGGCCTCGGAGAGCGACTCGCGGGCCGCGGCCAGGTAGCGCTCGCCGAGCCGCAGCGACTCGCTGATCCGACCGGATCGTGCCAGCGCCAGCTGCACGGGTGGCACCAGCTGGATGCGGGCCAGCAGGGGCAACGAGGCGTCGGCGAGGAACGCCACTGCCTCGTCCAGCACGCCGCCGCTGTGGCCGGCCGTCATGAGCAGCGTCAGGCGGTGTCCCCGCAGCACGGCAGCGGACTCCGACGCGTCCTCGACCTCGGGCAGCACCTCCTCGAGCAGCCGGACGGCGGCGTCGGGATCGGCTCGGCCGTGGAAGAGGACGTCGGCTCCGGTGACCGCGGCATGTACCACCAGGGTGGTGCTCACGGCGTGCGGTGGCAGTGTGTGGAGCTGGTCGAGGTCGGCCTGAGCGCGTTCGGCCGAGCCGAGCACCCGATGGGCACGGGCCCGTTGCGCCAGCGCGCCGGCGACCACGACGAGATCGGGGTCGGCCAGCAGCGCCAGGTCCGCGAACCGGCGAGCGTCGGCGGGCTGCTGCAGCTGGTTGGCGTGCGCGGCGGCCGCCACGAGGAGCTCCGCGTCAGGCACCGACCCGGCTTCGAGAGCCCACGAGACCCACCGCAGCAGGTCCGGCAGCGACGCGTCGTGGGGTTCCGGGAGGTGCCGCACCACCCGCTCGCGCAGCACTCGGCGCCGCCCGGGCGGGACCAGGCTGCGGATGGCCTCGCCGTACACCGGGTGGGACAGCTGCGCGGTCGGCGGGTTCGCGTCCACGTCGACGACCAGCATGCCGGCCTGGACGAGGGCGTCCACGGCGGCCGTGTCGGCCAGCTCGAACAGCAGCGGCAACGGTAGCGACTCGGCGAGCGAGACGATCTCCAGCACCTCGCGCTCGCCCGCGGACCGCCGGCTCAGCTCCGACGTGACCAGACCGATCAGCCGGCCCGGCACCACCGGCCCGGACCACGTCCACACCCCGTGGTCCTGCCGCAGCTCGTCGCGGCTGATGGCGGTGCGCACCAGCTCGCGCAGGTAGAGCGGGTTGCCGCGGCAGGCCTCCCACATCCGCCGCTCGGTGTCCCTGCCGGCGACGCCGCCGAGCGCGGTGCGCAGCAGCTCGCTCGTCGTCGCGCGGTCGAGCGGTTCTACGTCGATCCAGCGCAGGTAGCCGTCCTTCCACAGTGCGAGGAGGTCGTCGGGCAGGCCCGGATTCGGCCGGCTGGTCACCAGCAGCCGGGCCTCCCGCGACGTCGCCAGCATCCGCAGCACGCCGGCGCTGGCACCGTCGAGCAGGTGGCCGTCTTCCACCCGCAGCACCACCGGCCGGCCCGCCGAGTCGCGCCGCAACCGCTCGGCGGCCGCGCGGAACACCGAGATGGGGCTCGCGCCGTCGTGCGCGGGGACATCGGCCAGCAACGGCGCCAACGCGGCGAGCATCACCGGCTGGGCCCGGCTCGGCGAGGTGACCGTGACGACATGTGCGGCCACGGTGACCGCCTGTTCCAGCTTCGCGGCCAGGGCCGACTTGCCGACGCCGCTCTCGCCGACCAGCAGCACACCGTGCGGCGCGCGGGAATCGGTCGCGGTCAGGACCTCGAGCGCGGACGCGTACTCCTCCGCACGTCCGACGAGGGGCCACGGTCCCGGCATGTGAGTGGCGTGCATGCACGGAAACGGTAGAGGCAGATGACCATGATCACCGACATTCCCGGCGAACAAATTTGCGTAGCGACTACGGATGCCGTCGGTGGCTACCGATCCGTAGCGTGATGCACAGCTTGTGGGGCCGGTTCGCCGGCCCCGACAGGCCGGGAAGACGGCGGGCTGGTGCTTACGTCCGGACTCCCGAGCCCGGCATCGGCGACGTGGGGGGCGCCTGCTTTGCCGCCCGGGCTTCCTCCCGGTGACCGACGGCACCCTCCACCCCGAGGTACACCACCCCTTCGTCGAAGGTCACCGGGAGGACACACCTCTCTCGCCCGACGAGAATCGGCGTTCGACCCCGGTAGCACCGGAGTCGAACGCCGATTCTCGTGCGTGATGGTCAGTCGGTGGTCGGCTGCGCATCCTGCTCGACCGGCTTGCCGCCACGGGTGCGGCGCCGGGAACGCTGCCGGCGCGGCCGCGCTTCGGTGTCGCCGTGCTCAGCTCGCTGCTGGCCGGTGGCCGCGGCGGCCGGCTCGCCTCGGCGGGTGCGCCGGCGACCGCCTCGCGACGACCGCGAGGACGAGGACGAAGACGACGAGGACGAGGAGCGGCTGCGGTTGCGGCCGGTCTCGCCGAGGTCTTCCACCTGCTCGGCGTCGAGGCCGGCGCGAGTACGTTCGGAGCGGGGCAGTGTGCCCTTGGTGCCCGGCGGGATGCCGAGGTCGTGGAAGAAGTGCTCGCTGCTGGAGTACGTCTCGGCCGGCTCCGGGTACGGCAGGTCGAGTGCCTCGTTGATCATCTTCCAGCGGGCGAGGTCGTCCCAGTCGACGAACGTGATGGCGACGCCCGACGCACCGGCCCGGCCGGTGCGGCCGATGCGGTGCAGATAGGTCTTCTCGTCCTCGGGGCAGCTGAGGTTCACCACGTGCGTGACGCCTTCGACGTCGATGCCGCGGGCGGCGACGTCGGTGGCCACCAGGACGTCGACCTTGCCGCTACGGAACGCCCGAAGTGCCTGCTCGCGGGCGCCCTGGCCGAGATCGCCGTGTACGGCCGCCGCGGCGAACCCGCGGTCGCGCAGGTCGTCGGCCATCCGCTGGGCGGCTCGCTTCGTCTGGCTGAAGATGATGGCAAGCCCGCGGTTCTCGGCTTGCAACAGCCGGGCGATCATCTCCTGCTTGTCCAGGTTGTGAGCCCGGTAGACGAACTGCGCGGTGGTCGGGACCGTCTGCGTTTCGTCCGGGGACTCCGCGCGGATGTTGACCGGGTGCCGCATGTACCGACGGGCGAGACTGACGATGGCGCCCGGCATGGTGGCCGAGAACAGCATCGTCTGCCGCAGCTCCGGTGTCTGCGAGATGAGCTTCTCGACGTCGGGCAGGAACCCGAGGTCGAGCATCTCGTCGGCCTCGTCGAGCACGAGGACCTTGACGTGGCCGAGGTCGAGGTGGCCCTGCCCGGCCAGGTCCAGCAGCCGTCCGGGCGTGCCGACGACCACGTCGACGCCCTTCTTCAGCGCGTTGACCTGGGGCTCGTAGGCGCGGCCACCGTAGAGGGTGACGACCCGGGCCCGGCGCACCGTGGAAGCGGTGGCGAAGTCGTTGGCGACCTGCACGGCGAGCTCACGCGTCGGAGCGACGACGAGAGCCTGCGGCTTGCCGGGCACGGTGGCCTCGGCGTAGTCGCGGTCGTCGGGGGCGACGATGCGCTGCAGCAGTGGGATGCCGAACGCGAGCGTCTTGCCGGTGCCGGTTCGGGCCTGACCGATGAGGTCGTTGCCGGTGAGGGCGACCGGGATGGCCATTTCCTGGATGGGGAAGGCCTCGGTGATGCCGACGCGCTCGAGCGCTTCGGCGATGGGTGGGAACACACCCAAGTCGGTGAAGGTTGTCAGGGCGTCTCGCCTCATTCGTCGCTGGGACCCCGAGGTTTGAGCCGATCGGCGCTTCGTGCGCCACTAGGCCGCGCGCCGGCGATTCGTGCCAGCGGGCCAGCAGCGTCTGTGGAGCGCACGGACGTCCGGTTCGTCCCCAGGGGGCGCCCGTTTTCGCCCGGACGCCATCTATACCACCAGCCAGTGTAACGGCAAGTCGGTTCCATCCGCTGTTCACCGTCATCCGGGACGCGCCGGGGACCGTTATCGTTGATGCTCGTGAGCTCCTCCGGCGCCTTCGACGACCCCGTCTACCGCGACGGCATCGTCGACCTGCTGGGCGTGCTCGGGCTCGGTGAGCTGACCGGATTCGAGCGGATGGCCGCCGACGCCGGGCTGGCTCCCACCCTGGCCGACAAGGCCGCGCTGGCCGGCATGGCCGTCACCGAGTTCCATCACTTCGAACTGATCCGCGACCGGCTGGACGAGCTGGGCGCCTCCGTCGACGAGGCGATGGCGCCGTTCCGCGACGCCTACGAGCAGTTCCACGCCAACACCGCGCCGTCGGACTGGCTGGAAGGGCTGGTCAAGGCGTACGTCGGCGACGGCATCGCGGCCGACTTCTACCGCGAGGTGGCCGAGCGGGTCGACCCTGCCACCCGCGGGCTGGTCCGCGAGGTCCTGGCCGAAGCCGGGCACGGCGACTTCGCCATCGAGCGGGTCCGCGACGCCATCGCGGCCGACCCGAAGGTGGCCGGCCGCCTGGCGCTGTGGGCGCGGCGGCTGGTGGGCGAGGCCCTGGCGCAGGCGCAGCGGGTGGCGGTGGACCGCGACGCGCTGCTGTCGGTGATCGTCGGGGGCGACGACGGCCGGGCGGGCATGGACCTCGCCGAGATGGGGCAACTGTTCGCCCGCATCACGAAGAAGCACTCCGACCGGATGACGAAGCTCGGGCTGTCCGCCTGACGCCGCCCCGTCGACGCGGGTGGAAATGATCACGTCCGGCATGGGTGCGCCCGCTCCACCAGGAATGCATGCATGGTGTGGCGATAGAACGCCTAGCGTGAGCGCGTCGCGCGGGGGCGACGAAGGGCCGGGCCGCCCACGGCGACCCGGCCCCTCCGGACGTCACTGGCTCAGACGGTGCCGAAACCCACCCGCCGCTCGACCGGCTCACCGATCTCGACGTAGGTGAGGTGCTCGGTGCGCACCAGCAACCGTCGGCCGCGTTCGTCGGCGAGGTCGAGCAGCCCGTTCGCGTCGGCGAGCGCCGCGCGGACCGTGTTCTCGATCTCCTCGGGCGACTGCGCGCTCTCCAGCACCAGCTCCCGTGTGGCGTTGTGCACGCCGATCTTGACCTCCACGGCCACCCTCTCTCTCCCCTCGCGTACGCACCGGTTCTCGGTGTGGTGAACCTCAGGCTAGTCGAGCCGATTCCGCGGCCGGGCGGGTGTGCGCCGCGAGCGTAATCACGCGGTCGTGGATGCTCCGTCGATCTTCGGGAAACCGCGGATGCCGCGCCAGCCGAGGGTGGCGACGAGCTCGGCCGCGGCCTGCCGCGGAATGGTGCCCGCCGACGACAGCCAGTACCGCGCGGTCACCTGCGCGATGCCGACGAGGCCCACCGCGAGCAGGGTGGACTCCTCCGGGGGCAGCCCCGTGTCCTCGGCGATGATGTTGCTGACCTCCTGCGCGCACAGCTCGGTCAGGTGCTCGAGGCGTTCGCGCACGGCCGGCTCGTTGGGCAGGTCGGACTCGAACAGCAGCCGGTAGCCGCCGGAGTCGTTGTCGACGAACTCGAAGTAGGCGTTGACGGTGGCGATGACGCGCTGCTTGTTGTCGTCGGTCGAGGCCAGCGCCCGGTGCAGCCGCTCGAGCAGTTCGTTCTTGCTGGCGTCGAGCAGTGCGATGTACAGCTCGAGCTTGCCGGGGAAGTGCTGGTACAGCACCGGCTTGCTGACGCCCGCGCGCACGGCGATGTCGTCCATGGCCGCCGCGTGGTAGCCCTGGGTGACGAAGACCTCGCGGGCGGCGCCCAGCAGCTGGATCCGGCGCTGGTCACGGGGCATGCGGACGCCGCGCGACGGCACGGCGGGCATGGTGGACACAGCTCTCCTCGGTGTGGGGCGACTGCGCAGATCGTATCCTTCCCGGCACCCGGGGGCTCAGCGGTAGTCGTCCTCGTCGTACTCGACGGCCTGCTGCTGCTCGTGCGCATCGGCCGGGTCGACGCCGTCGGGGACGGCGGGATCAGCCGGCTCGTCGGCGTCGCCGACGACGGCGCGTTCCTGCTCCGTCAGGTCGCCTTCCGCGGCGAGAGGGTTCTCGTCCCGTCTGCGTTCGACCACCGTGCACCTCCGGCTCGCCGTGGGCTCGTCTGTCCCGACCGTACCCGTTCAGGATCGTCACAGCCCTTCGTGTGCCAACATCGAGAGGGTGGAACGGATCGAGGGCTGGCCGGGCGAGCTGATCACGCTCGCGACCGGTCGCCGTGTCTTCGTCAGGCATGCGGCGCCGTCGTCGGGCACCGCCACCACCCGCATCGTCTACATCCACGGCCTGGGCGGGTCCGCCACCAACTGGACTGCGCTCATGCGCGAGCTGCGTGACGATGCCGAACAGTGGGCGCCGGACCTGCCGGGTTTCGGCGAGTCCCCGCGTGGTGGCCGGCACACCGTCGACGAGTACGTCGCCGACGTCATCGCCTTCCTCGAGCGCTTCGACGAGCCGGTGCACCTGGTTGCGAACTCGCTCGGCGGAATGATCTGCGTGTACGCGGCCGCCCGCCGCCCCGACCTGGCCCGCACACTCACCCTGGTGTCGCCGGCGATGCCGCAGTACCGGCTGCCATGGGCGGCCCGTGCGACGGCGTTCCTCGCGCTTCCGTGGCTGGGCGAGCGCATCCTGACCCGCGTCAACGGGGTACCACAGGACAAGCAGGCCGAGCAGTTGGCCTCCGTCATGTTCGCCGACTGGTCGGCCATACCGGTGGCCGAGTTGGAGTTCGCGGCCGAACAGCGCTTCCGTTGGACGAGCCAGCCGCATTCGCAGACGGTGCTGCTCGCGGCGCTGCGCTCCATCGTGGTCCAGTACCTGCGACCGCGACGGCGCTCGGCGTGGCGGGCGGCCGGGCACCTCCTGCGTCCCACACTGGTGATCATGGGCAGCAAGGACAGTCTGGTGGGTCCGTGGGCGCGGGCCCGCTGGCGGCGCACCGTGCGGCGCGCCCGGCTGGTGTTCATGCCGAACACCGGGCACGTCGCGATGATGGAGCACCCGCGCGCCGTGGCGGACCTGATGCGCGACTTCTTCCGCGACGCCACCGGCGTGTCCATCATGCGGACGAATCTGTCCAGTAGGCGAACGGTGGGTCCGGGAATGACGACGGACGTGGCACCGTTGGCGAAGGAGAGAACGAACGCCACGAACTGACGGAGCCGATCGTGTCCCTGCCCCCACTGGTGGAGCCCGCCGCGGAGCTCACTGTCGACGAGGTACGCCGCTACTCGCGGCACCTGATCATCCCGGACGTCGGGATGGCGGGCCAGAAGCGGCTCAAGAACGCCAAGGTGCTCGTGGTGGGCGCCGGCGGCCTCGGCTCCCCGGCGCTGCTCTATCTGGCCGCGGCCGGTGTCGGAACGCTGGGCATCGTCGACTTCGACGAGGTCGACGAGTCCAACCTGCAGCGCCAGATCATCCACGGCCAGTCCGACGTCGGCCGGTCCAAGGCGCAGTCGGCGCGGGACTCCGTCAAGGAGGTCAACCCGTACGTCGATGTCGTGCTGCACGAGACCCGGCTCGACAACGACAACGTCCTGGACATCTTCGCCGGGTACGACCTCATCCTCGACGGCACCGACAACTTCGCCACCCGCTACCTGGTGAACGACGCCGCCGTGCTGCTGGGCAAGCCGTACGTGTGGGGCTCCATCTACCGGTTCGAGGGCCAGGTCAGCGTCTTCTGGAACGAGCACGGCCCCAACTACCGCGACCTCTACCCCGAGCCCCCGCCGCCGGGCATGGTGCCGTCGTGCGCCGAGGGCGGCGTGCTGGGTGTGTTGTGCTCGTCGATCGGCTCCATCATGGTCACCGAGGCGATCAAGCTGATCACCGGCGTGGGCGACACGCTGGTGGGCCGGCTGATGATCTACGACGCGCTCGAGATGACCTACAACACCGTCAAGGTGCGCAAGGACCCGACCGCGGAGCCCATCACCGAGCTCATCGACTACGAGGCGTTCTGCGGAACCCTCAGCGACGAGGCCGCCGAAGCCGCCGCCGACGCCACCATCTCGGTGGTGAAGCTGAAGAGCTGGATGGACGAGCGCGACCGCGGCGAGCGTGACTTCTACCTGGTCGACGTGCGTGAGCCCAACGAGTGGGAGATCAACCGCATCCCGAGTGCGGTGCTCATCCCCAAGAACGAGTTCCTGACCGGCGAGGCGCTGGAGAAGCTGCCGCAGGACAAGCAGATCGTGCTGCACTGCAAGTCCGGGATGCGCTCGGCCGAGGCGCTCGCCGTCGTCAAGGGCGCGGGTATGGCCGACGCCGTGCACGTCGGCGGCGGGGTAGCGGCCTGGGTCAACCAGATCGACCCCTCGCAGCCGTCGTACTGAGGTTCTCAGCTCATCCGCCGCGGTCCGGAAATGATCACGTGGCCTATGGGTGCTCCCGCTTCACGCGGCAAGCATGCCTGGTGAAGCGGGTACACCCATAGGCCACGTGATCATTTCCGGCCGGGTCAGAGAAGGTCGCGCTTCTGCATCTGGGTCCACATGATCCAGCCGGGCAGCACCGGCAGCCAGAACGACACCAGTCGGAAGACCAGCACGGCCGTCACCGCGGTCGTCGCCCCGACGCCGAGGGTGCTGACGCCCGCGGTCAGCGCCGCCTCCACGGCACCCAGGCCACCCGGCGTGGGGACCGCCATCCCCAGCGTGTTGCCGACCAGCTGTACGACCGCCATCGCGGCCAGGTTCGCGGCGCCGCCGACGGCCAGCAGGCAGGTGTAAAAGCACATGATCAGACTGGCCGACTGCAGCAGGATGCCGCCGAGCGCCACCAGCAGCTTGCGCGGATTGCTCAGCACGTCCAGCAGCCGCGGCAGGCCGCGCTCGGCGAAGTCGCTCCACAGCGCCCGCAGCCGCATCCGGACCGGTGGCAGCAGCGCCAGGATGGCCGCCGCCGCCAGCACCACGAGCACGATGATCAGCGTGTTCACCGACGGGTCGATGTCGGGGGCCGCGGACGAACCGGTGACCACGCCGAGGATGCCGATGGTGGGGAACGTGATGGCGACGTTGCCGACCTGGTTGGCGGCGACGCTCGCGGCGGCCAGCGGCGCGGCGACCCCGGCCTTGGTCAGCACCCGGATGTTGACGGCGACGATGCCGACGGTGGACGGCGCGACCAGGCGCAGGAAGCCCAGCGACACCTGCGCGCCCATGATCCGCCAGAAGCCGACCTTCTCGGGCACAAAGCCCATCAGGGCGAACGTCGCGCCGACGAAGCTCGTGAACATGAGCACGACCGCGACGAACAGCCAGCGCCAGTCGATCTGCGACCACAGTTGGCTGAACGACACGTCGGACAGCTGGGTGCCGACGAGGTAGACGGCGAACACCGCGCCCACGCCGGTGAGCAACGACAGCGGCCGCAGCCGCCGCAGGCGCACCGGCTGGTCGGGTTCGCCGCCGGTGCCGCTGACCAGCCCGTCGCGCAACTTGGAGAGGATGTCGCGGCGGCCCTTGAGGTCGCGCCGGGTCGAGCGGGCCAGCGCCACCGGCTGCAGCAGCGGGATGGCGCCGGCGACGACGTCGCGGCCGAGCACTCCGATGGCGGTGTCGATGGTGCGCTCCACGCCCACCACCAGGGCACAGCCGACCAGGGCTTGGGCCAGGTCGGCCCGGACGGCGAGGTCGGGCGCGGCCACCTCGCCGCCGGAGGGGTCCAGCAGCCACACCTTGCCGGCGTCGGAGACCAGGATGGTGCGGCCGGAGATGCGGCGGTGCGCGACCTGGTTGCGACGCAACCGGCTCAGCTGCCGCCACAGGTCCTCGAGCATGGCGTCGGTGACCTCGTCGGCGGTCATGTTCGCCAGCACGCGGCCGGGCACGTGGTCGTAGACGATGGCCGCGGCGTCGCCGCCGATGCGCAGCACGTTGCGCAGTTTGGGGGTCCGGGCTCCGGCCCGCGAGACGGCCAGCGACTGCAGGGTGATCTGGTTCACCGCGCTGCGCATGGTCACCATCTGCCGGGGCAGCACCTCTTCGCGGGTGCGGATCTGGTTCGCCGCCCGGGCGACCGCGCCGGCGCCGTCGTCGTCGCGGTCGAGCACCAGCACACCGAGCGGGCCCTGCGAGCTCTCGGCGATGTAGCGGCGGTACTTGTCGACCGGGTCGGCTCGCATCGACGACACGTCGTAGCCGTTGGCGCGCAGGACGGCAGCCACCTTGTGCCCGTTCGGCGCCAGCGACGGCTGCCCGCTGACCAGCCGGACCAGCAGCCCGACCGCCCAGCCGATGCCCAGCGACAGCAGCATGCCCCCGACGGTCACGTCGCCGCGGAACAGCCAGACCGCGAAGCTGCCGGCGACGGCGAACGCGGTGATCTGCCGGATCCGCTTGAGCGCCAGGCGGGACACGACGGTGACGATGGCCACCAGCAGCGTCGGCATGGCCGGCACGGCGGTGCCGTCGAGACCGGCCACGGTCGGGACGAAGGTGTCGTGCAGCCGCTGCGGCGCGGGTCCGGCCAGCCAGGTGGAGACCAGCGCCGCGGCGAGCGACGCCAGCGCGCCGGCCACCAGCAGCTCGACGGTGGTGCGCATGCGGCCGCGCACCATCAGGATGAACACCAGCGCCGGCGGCAGGATCAGGCTGGCCAGCTGCGACGCGAGCGCGACGACGTCCACCGGCCCGCGCGGCACGTTCCGGTTGAAGCTGGCAAGGTCGGCGGTGAGCCCGGTGAGCGTCCGTTCGGCGACGACGGCGAGCGCGGCCAGCGCCGTCATGGCGGTCAGCACGAACAGCAGCCGCAGGCCGTCGATCGGGCGCCGGGTACGCCTGGGCAGCGGTGGCTCGTCGACCACGATCTTCCCGGTCGACCTACCCCGCGTCGGCCTCGCCTCGGTCGTCTCGGTCATCGCTCACCGATCGTCGCACGACGAGGCTCGTCACGGTGCCGCGACCCGCGACGCACGCCTGCCGGCGACCGGGATCACAGGAGGTCGCGCTTGCGCATCTGGGTCCACAGCACCCATCCGGGCAGGATCGGCAGCCAGAACGACACCAACCGGAAGACCAGCACCGCGGTCACCGCCGCGGACGTCGTGACTCCCAGGGTGCTGACGCCCGCGGTCAGCGCCGCCTCGACGGCGCCCAGGCCACCCGGGGTCGGCACCGCGGTGCCGAGGGTGTTGCCGACCACCTGGACCACGCCCAGCGCGGTGATGCTCACGTGCTCGCCGACCGCCCGCAGGCACGCGTAGAAGCACAGGATCAGGCTGACGGACTGGCCGAGGATGCCGGCGACGGCCATGGCCAGCTTCCGCGGGTTCGTGAACACGTCGAGCAGCCGGGGCAGGCCACGCTCGGCGAAGTCGCGCCACAGGTCGCTGAGCCGGGACCGCACCGGCGGTATGAGCGCCACGACCGACGCTGCCAGCAGCAGCCCGATCACCAGCATCAGCGTGCCCGCCGACGGCAGCCCGGGCACTGCTGTGTAGCCGGAGATGACGGCCAGCACCGCCAGCAGCGGGAACGTCACCGCCACCTGGGCGACCTGGTTGGCCGCCACACTCGCCGCGGCCAGCGGCCCGGCGACCCCGGACTTCGTCAGCAACCGGATGTTCATGGCGACGTTGCTGACGGTGGTCGGCGCCAGCAGGCGCAGGAAGCTGATGCACACTTGGGCGCCGACGACGCGCCAGTACGGCACCCGTTCGGGGACGAAGCCCAGCATGCCCAGGGCCATGGCCAGGAAGTTCAGGAGCATGAACGCGACGGCGACGATGATCCAGCGCCAGTCGGTGCGCTCCCACAGCTCGCCGAACGACACGTCGGACAGTTGGGTTCCGACCAGGTAGACGGCCACGACCGTGCCCACGCCGGTGAGCAGGGACAGCGGCCGGACCCGCTGCAACCGCGCCGGCTCGGGCGACTCACCGGTGCGCTCGACCAGGCGGTCGCGCAGTTCGATCAGCACCTCGCGGTGCCCCTTGACGTGTTCCCGGGTGCCCGGGGTCAGCGCCAGCGGCTGCAGCAGCGGGACGGCGGAGCGGACCACGTCCGGGCCGAGCACGTCGAGGGCGGTGTCGACGGCACGGTCGGCGCCGACGACGATGCTCGCGGCGGTGAGCGCCTGGGCGAGGTCGGCCCGGATGGCGACGTCGGCGGCGGCCACCTCCCCGCCCGAGGGCGAGTGCAGCCACACAGCGCCGTCGTCGTCCACCATGATCGTGCGGACGGACAGCCGCCGGTGCGCGACGTGGTTCCGGCGCAGTTGGCCCAGCTGCCGCCACAGGTCGCTCAGCATCTCGTCGCTGACGTCGTCGGCCTTCATGTCGGCCAGCGGCCGGCCGGGGACGTGGTCGTAGACGACGGCGGCGGAGTCACCGTCGACGCGCAGCACGGTGCGCAGCGACGGGGTGCGGGCCCCGGCCCGGCTGACCGCCAGCGACTGCAGCGTGATGCGGTCGAGCGCGTCGCGCATGGTGACCGTGTGCCGCGGCAGTACCTCTTCACGCGTGCGCAGACGGTCGACGAAACGGGCGAAGGTGCCGGCCCCTTCGTGGTTGCGGTCGAGGACCAGGACGCTGAGCTTGCCGTCCGGCGTCTCCGCCGTGAGATGACGGTCCTCGCCGGCCGGGTCGGCGCGAAGAGCGCTGACCCGGAAGCCGTTGGCCTCCAGTGTCTGGGCGATCTTCTGGCCGCTGGGCGCCAGCGACGGCTGCCCACCGACGATGCGGACGAGCAGCCCGGCCGCCAGCCCGATGCCGACCGCGATGAGGATGCCGCCGACCGTCGCCTCGCCACGCAGCAACTGCACGGCGAAACCGCCGGCGATGGCGAAGATGGCCACCTGCCGGAAGCGCTTCACGTCCAGCGGCTGCACCACGGTCACGACGGCGACCAGAAGCGCCGGGTAGGCGGCGACGGCCGCGGGGTCGCCGCCGTCCCCCGTCGGTACCAGGGTGTCGTGAAGCCGCCGCGGCAGCTGGCCGCTGGTCAGCCACTCCGATGCCAGCGCGGCGGAGACCGCGGCCAGCACGCCCGCCACCAGCAGCTCGACCGTGGTGCGGACCCGGCCGCGGATCATGAGGACGGCGACCAGTACCGGCGGAATCACCACGCTGGCGAGGTCGGCGGTGAAGTCGACGATGCCGACCACGCTGCCCGGCACCCGGGAGTTCAGGTCGGCCAGGTCGGCGGTGATGGCCGTCATCGTCCGTTCGGCGATGATGGACATGGCCACCAGGCCCGTCATCGCCGCCGTCACCACCAGCAGCGAGAACACGTCGGCCGGCCGGCGGGTACGCGGAGGCAGCGGCGGCTCGTCCACAACGATCTCGCCGGCCGGCGGCTCGGGTGGGTCCACGTGCTCGGTCATCGGAGCAGCATCGTCGCACGTGCCACCCTGGCCAGGTGGCCCGGACATGCCGACCCGGGCAACGTGGCGCGGGACACTCTGGCGGCTGGGGCACGATGTCCGGATGGACGACGAGTACACCGAAGCGGTGCTCAGCCTCGTCGAGCGGATCCCGTCGGGCCGGGCGATGTCGTACGGCGCGATCGCTGACGTGGTCGGCGAGGCCCTGGGCCGGGGCGGGCCGCGCCAGGTCGGCACGGTCATGTCCACCGTCGGCGGCACGGTGGCGTGGTGGCGCGTGGTGACGGCGGCCGGCCGGCCACCGCGCGGGCACGAGGTCCGGGCGCTACGCGAGTTCGCCGCCGAGGGCACCCCGCTGACCGCCGACGGCGCCCGTGTCGACCTGCGCCGAGCGGCCTGGCACCCGGGTTTCGACCGCCCGCCCCGTTGATCTTGGAGTAATCGCGGAATGGGGGGCGAATTGTCCGGTTGATTCCGCGATTACTCCAAGATCAACCCGGGGGCAGGAGGCGGGGCGGTGCGGGACCGCGACCCTGTCGGTGGAGCGTGGTGGGATGGGACCCGTCGCCCAGTACGTCGTCGTCCGAAGGGAGCAGCACACCGGTGAGGCGCCCCGTCGATCGCTCAGCCGTGCGGCTGGTCCACACTGCTCGGCCCGCGTCCCAGCCGGTCCGTCTCGACGACTCGCAGCGGCGCGCGGTCGAGCACCGCGGTGGTCCGCTGCTGGTGCTGGCCGGCCCGGGTACCGGCAAGACGACCACTCTGGTCGAGGCGGTGGCGCACCGCATCGAGCACGACGGCCTCGACCCGCAGCAGGTGCTGGTCCTGACGTTCAGCCGGCGGGCCGCGGCCGAGCTGCGCGAACGCATCGCCCGGCGGCTGGGCCGCACCATCCGCGAGCCGCTGGCGCGCACCTTCCACTCCTATGCGTTCGGGCTGCTGCGACGGGAAGCGGTCGAGCGCGGCGAGCCGACACCGCGCCTGCTGGGCGGGGCCGAGCAGGACGTCCTCATCCGTGAACTGCTGCGCGGCGACGTCGAGGAGCTCGGCGCCGGCTACTGGCCCGACCGGCTCCGTCCGGCGCTGCTGACGCGGGGCTTCGCGGCGGAGCTACGCGACTTCCTGATGCGGGCGGTCGAGCGCGGCATCGGCGTCGACGACCTCGCCGCCCTGGGCCGCGCTCACGGCCGCGACGACTGGACGGCCGCCGCGCGGTTCTTCCAGCAGTACGGCGGTGTCACCGCGTTCCGCGATCCGCCCACGTACGACCAAGCCGAGCTGGTCCGGGCCGCCGCCGGGCTGCTGCGCGACGAACCGGCGCTCCTGGCCCGCGAACGGCAGGCCCGGGCGTTCGTCGTCGTCGACGAGTACCAGGACTCCGATCCGGCGCAGGAGGAGCTGTTGCGGCTGCTGTCCGGCGGCGGCCGCGAGCTGCTCGTCGTCGGCGACCCCGACCAGTCCATCTACGGGTTCCGGGGCGCGGAGCCCGAGGGCATCCGGCGCTTCACCGACCGCTTCCTCACCGCGGACGGCTCGCCGGGGACGGTGCTGGCGCTGACGGTGTCCAGGCGTTCCGGGCCGGGGCTGCTCACCGCGTCGCGGCGGGTGGCAGTTCGGTTGGGCGGTCCGCGGGCGCACCGCGACCTGCGCTCGGCCGCACCGGGCGCCGAGCCGGAGGCCGGTGACGCCCGCGCCGACCGGGCGACGGTGCATCTGCTGCCCAGCGCCAGCCAGGAGGCAGCGTTCATCGCCGGCCGGCTGCGCGCGGCGCACCTGCTCGACGACGTGCCGTGGGAGTCCATGGCAGTGTTGGTGCGCGGCGCCGGCGCCATCCCGGTGCTGCGCCGCGCCCTGGCCGGTGCGGGGGTGCCGGTCAGTGTCCGGCTCGACGACGTGCCGCTGGTCGACCAACCACCGGTCCGAGCGCTGCTGACGGTGCTCGAGCTGGCCACCGGCCTGCGCGAGCTCGACGTCGAGACAGCTCTCGAGCTCGTCACCGGTCCGCTCGGCGGGGCCGACGCGCTGGCCGTCCGGCGGCTGCGGCAGGAGCTGCGCGCACACGAGCTCACCTCCGGCGGCGGAAGGGCCTCTGGCGAGTTGCTGGTCGAGGCCATCACGGACCCGTCCGTGCTGGAGTTCCTCGACGACCGCGCGGTCGAGCCGGCGGCCCGGGTGTCCGGTCTCATCGCGGCCGCGCGCACCGCCGCCGAGGCCGAGGACGCCACCGCCGAGAACGTCCTGTGGGCGGTGTGGAGCCGGTCCGGGCTGGAGACGCGCTGGTCGCGGGCGGCGCTGAGCGGCGGACGGTCCGCTCCGGCCGCCGATGCCGACCTCGACGCCGTCGTCGCCCTGTTCGACGCCGTCGCCCGCTACGTCGACCGGATGCCCGGCGCCCGCCCGGAAGGGTTCGTCGAGCACCTGCGCGACCAGCAGCTCCCAGCCGACACCTACCGGCCCACGACGTCCGCGTCGGCCACCGTCAGCATCCTCACCGCGCACGCCTCCAAGGGCTTGGAGTGGGACGTCGTCGCCGTCGCCGGAGTGCAGGAGGGTGTCTGGCCAGACCTGCGCGAACGGGGCAGCCTGCTGGGCACCGAGTCGCTGGTCGACGTCGTCGCCCAGCGCGACGGCTCCGCCATCACCCGGGCCAGTGCCCGGCTCGCCGAGGAGCGGCGGCTGTTCTACGTGGCGGTCACCCGCGCGCGGACACGCCTCTACATCACGGCCGTCTCCGACGAGGAGTCCCAGCCGTCCCGCTTTCTCGACGACGTCGACCCGCTCCCGGCCGGTGCCGAACCCGAGCGCGAGGTGCAGCGTCCCGGCCGCGGGCTCAACCTCCCCGCCGTCGTCGCCGAGCTGCGTGGCGTCGTCTGCGACCCCACCCAGCCCGAACAGCGCCGCCGTGGCGCCGCACACCAGCTGGCCCGGCTGGCCGCGGCCGGGGTGCCACAAGCCGGCCCGGACGACTGGTACGGCATGCGCGAGCTGTCCGTGCCCGAACCGCTGGGGCAGCCGGACCAGCCGGTGCGGGTCTCCCCGTCGAAGGTCGAGGAGTTCAACCGCTGTGAGCTGCGCTGGCTGCTCAAGGCCTGCGGTGCCACCGACTCCGACCTGCGTCGCGCCGGCGTCGGTTCGCTGGTGCACGACCTGGCCGAGCGGGCCGCCACCGAGGGGTGGTCCGACGACAAACTGCTCACCGAGCTGGACAACTCCTGGCCATCCATCGACGCCGGCGAGGGCTGGGTGGCCGCACGCGAGTACACCCGGGTCCGTGACATGGTGCAGCGGCTGGGGCGCTGGCTGCGGGCCAACCCGCGCACCCTGGTCGGCGCCGAGCTCGGCTTCGACGTGCGCATCGGGTCCGCCCGGTTGGTCGGGCGGGTCGACCGGCTCGACGCCGACACCGACGGCCGGCTCGTCGTCGTCGACTACAAGACCGGCGTCAGCGCGCCCAGCACTGCCGAGGTTGCCGAGCACGCCCAGCTGGCCACCTACCAGCTCGCGGTCGAACACGGCGCCTTCGACGACACCACCGGCGGCGAGCGGCGCAGCGGGGGAGCCGGCCTGGTCCAGCTCGGCAAGCCGTCCCGGGGCGAGGCCCGCGAGCAGGTGCAGCCACCGCTCGGCGAGGCCGAGCAGCCGGGCTGGGCGCACGACATGCTCGAACGCACCGCCGAGGGCATGCGGCAGCCGACGTTCCGGGCCGAGAAGGGCGGCTGGTGTGGCTTCTGCCCGGCCCGGCCGTCCTGCCCGGTGTGGCCCGAGGGCGAGCAGGTGGTCCCATGAATTCCCCGGTCGTCACGCCGCAGGAGCTGGCCCGGCGGCTCGGTCAGCCGGATCCGACCCCGGAGCAGGCCGCAGCCATCGCCGCCCCGCTGGAGCCGGGCGTCGTGGTCGCCGGGGCAGGTTCCGGCAAGACCGAGACGATGGCCTCCCGGGTGCTGTGGCTGGTGGCGGCCGGGCTGGTGCGTCCGGAGCAGGTGCTCGGCCTCACGTTCACCCGCAAGGCCGCCCGCGAACTGGCCGCGCGCATCCGGCGGCGGTTGTCGCAGCTGGCCGCGCGGGGTCTGGTCGCCGCCGACGTCCTCGACGGCGAACCGACGGTGCTCACCTACGACGCGTACGCCGGGCGCATCGTCGCCGAGCACGCGTTGCGGTTGGGCCGCGAACCCGGCGCCCGGCTCATCACCGAGGCCGTGGCCTGGCAGTACGCCCAGCGGGTGGTGTCGTCGTACGACGGCGACATGGAGGCCGTCGGGTACGCGCCGTCCACCGTCGTGCAGAAGGTGCTGGACCTGCACGGCGAGTTGGCCGGCCACCTCGTGACCCCGGAGCGGGTGCGCGAGTTCACCGCCGGCCTGCGCGCCCGGGTCGAGTCGTTGCCGAAGGCCAAGGCGCAGCGCACCAAGGACCACATGTACGCCGACGTCGCGAAGGGCCTGGCGGTCCAGGACGCCCGGGTGGCGCTGCTGCCCGTCGTCGAGGAGTTCCGGGCCCGCAAACGCGACGACGAAGTCCTCGACTTCGCCGACCAGGCCGAGCTGGCCGCCACCCTCGCCGCAGGTTTCCCGGAAGTCGGCGAGGCCGAACGGGCGAGCTACCGGGTGGTGCTGCTCGACGAGTACCAGGACACCAGCCACGCCCAGCTGGTGCTGCTGCGCTCGCTGTTCGGCGGTGGGCATCCGGTGACGGCGGTCGGCGACCCGTGTCAGTCCATCTACGGCTGGCGGGGCGCGAGCGCCGGCACGCTGACGTCGTTCCGCCGCGAGTTCCGGCCCGGGGGCGACGACGCCGCGCCGGCCCGGCTCGACTCGCTCACCACCAGTTTCCGCAACGGTGCCGAGGTCCTCCAGGTGGCGAACCGGCTGTCGCAGCCCCTGCGCGCCGAAGGTCTCGACGTCCCGGAGCTCACCGCCTTCCCGGGGCTGCCGCCCAGCACCGTCGTCGCGTCGCTGCACCTGACCGCCGACGACGAAGCCGCCGACGTCGCCCGCCGGGCGCGCGCCTTCTGGGATGCCTCCGGCGAGGGCCGGACGGTCGCCGTGCTGGTCCGCACCCGCAGCCAGATCCCGCGCCTGGAGGCGGCGCTGCGTGCGGTGGACCTCCCGGTCGAGGTTGTCGGCGTCGGCGGGCTGCTCGCCACGGCCGAGGTCGGTGACGTCGTCGCCACGCTGCGGGTGGTCAACGATCCCTCTCGCGGCGACGCGCTGATGCGCCTGCTGACCGGATCTCGGTGGCGCATCGGGCCGCGAGACCTCGACGCACTGGCGCGGTGGGCCCGTCGGCTCGGGCGACCGGGGGATCAACCGCCAGGCGGGGGCTCGGCAGGTGTCCCGGACCGGAGAGCGCCGCAGAGCGCCGGCCCGGACGGTGCTGCGGGCGCGAGTGGCGCGGGCGCGAGTGGCGCCGGCCCGGCCGGCCCGGACCTCGTCGTCCTGGACGAGGTCGACGAACTGAGCATCGTCGACGCGCTCGACGCGCTCCCGCAGGGCGGCGACTGGTTCTCCCCGGAGGGCGACCGCCGGTTGCGGGCGCTGTCCGCGGAGTTGCGGGAGCTGCGCACGCGGACCGGTCAGGCACTGACCGAGCTGGTCCACGACGTACAGCGCACTCTCGGGCTCGACGTCGAACTGGCCGCCCGGCGCGGCCCGGGCGGACGGGCCAACCTCGAGCGCTTTCTCGACGTCGCCGCGGAGTTCGAGGCCAACGGGCAGTCGCACGGCTTGTCGGGCTTCCTGGCGTACCTGGACGCCGCCGAGACCGCCGAACGCGGTCTGGCCCCGGGTGAGGTCGAGGTGTCCGGCGACCGCGTCCAGGTGCTGACGGTGCACGGCGCCAAGGGCTTGGAGTGGGACGCGGTGTTCGTGACGGGCCTGGTCGACAAGGTCTTCCCGTCCGGTGGTGAGCGGCAGCGGGCGTGGCTGGGGGACCCCGGCGAGTTGCCGTACGCGCTGCGCGGCGATGCCGGCGCGCTGCCGCCGCTCGATCTGGACGGGGCCGCGGACCAGGTGGGTGCCCGCGATGCCGTCGACCGCTTCTACGGGGACGCGGCGGCGGCCGCCCGGCTCGAGGAACGCCGGCTGGCCTATGTCGCGGTCACCCGGGCCCGCTCGCTGCTCGTGTGCAGCGGCTACCGCTGGGACGACGCCACCCGGCCGCGGGAACTCTCGCCGTTCCTGCACGAGATCCGCGCCGCCTGCGAGGCCGGCGCGGGAGAGGTCGGCGTGTGGGTCGATGCTCCGGACGATGACGACGTCAACCCGCTCACGCAGGACGTGCCGGAACTGCGCTGGCCCTTCGATCCGCTCGGCGAACGCCGCACCCTGCTGGAGGCCGGCGCCGCGTTGGTCCGTGAGGCACAGGCTGCCGTCGACGGCGTGCTGTTCGACCCCGAGGAGCCGGTCACCGAGTGGGACGCCGAGATCGACCGGCTGCTCGCCGAGCGCGAGCGGTACGGCTCGTACCGGCCGGTGGAGGTGCCGCTTCCCGCGCATCTGTCGGTGTCGCAGCTGGTGGCGCTGCGTGAGAACCCGGACGAGCTGGCGCGGTCGCTGCGCAGGCCGGTGCCGCGGGCGCCCGCTCCGCTGGCTCGCCGGGGCACTCTGTTCCACACGTGGCTGGAGTCGCGATGGGGGGCGCCCCGGCTGGTGGACGTCGACGAGCTGCCCGGCTCCGCCGACGACGGCGGGGCGCCGGACCGTGAGCTGGCGGCGCTGCAGGAGGCGTTCCTCGCGTCCGACTGGGCCGCTCGCACACCGGTCGAGGTGGAGGCGCCGTTCGAGCTGCTCGTGGCGGGGGTCCTGCTGCGCGGCCGGGTTGATGCGGTGTTCACCACGGACGGCGGCGGCATCGAGGTCGTGGACTGGAAGACCGGCCGGCCGGCGGTCGGGGAGGCCGACGCCGCGGCGCGGACCGTGCAGCTCGCCGCATACCGGCTGGCGTTCGCGCGCCTGTACGACCTGCCGTTGGAGCGGGTCGGTGCGGCGTTCCACCACGTGCGCGACAACCTCACCGTGCGGCCCGCGGACCTCCTCGACGAGGCCGATCTGCACAACGTCATCTCCGCGTTGCCGGCCTCGACCGACTCTCCCCGGAAATGATCACGTCCACCATGGGTCTTCCCGCTCTACCAGGCAGGGGCATGATCATCAACGGTTGGCGGCGTGATAACGCACCTAGCGGTCGATGATCATGGCGGGACACGTCTGTGGGTGGAGCGGGAGAGCGCTCATGAGGAGGGCCGCTGGAGGCTGGCCGCGATCGCTCGGGGCAGGGTAGTTGACGGAGGTGCGAATAGTACCTGGTCGATGACGGTTTGGCAGTGAAAATGACTCGTTGTCTCGGTCCCGGAGATGCCACTTGATCGTTGTGGCGCAGCGCGGGACACTCCTGTCTCGTGACCCCCGCGCTCCAGCCCCTACGCCGCATCGCCGCGTATGCCGTCTGCCTGGACCAGGCAGGGCGTGTGCTGCTCATCCGCGAGTCGATGCGATCCGGCACCCCGGGCGTGTGGACGCTGCCGGGCGGCAGTGTCCTGCACGGTGAGCACCCGCGGGACGCCGTGGTGCGCGAGGCGGCCGCCGAGTCCGGCCTCCTGCTCCGGGCCGTCGCGCCCATCGACGTCGTGGCGGACACGCGGGCCCGGCCGCACCGCCAGATCACCCTGCACACCGATCGCATCCTGTTCGAGGCCGAGGTCATCAGCGGCGAGCCGGAGCCGTTGTCGCCAATGGTCGACGAGGTCGGCTGGGTGAGCCTCGAGGAGGCCGCCACGCTGCAGTTGCGGCCGTTCGCGTCGCAGGTGCTCAAGCTGCCGTTGTCCACGGTGGACCTGCCGCCGGAGGAGATGCCGGAGCTGCCGGGTTTCCACATCCAGCAAGCGCCCGACGGCCGGCACACCGTGCAGCGCTTCGCCGCCTATGGGCTGGTACGTGACCCGCGCGGCCGGATCCTGCTGACCCAGGTGGCCGCCGGCTACCCGGACGCCGGGTGCTGGCATCTGCCCGGCGGCGGCACGGACTTCGGCGAGCAGCCGGCCCAGGCACTGCTGCGTGAGCTGCACGAGGAGACCGGCCAGTTGGGCCGGGTGCGGCGGCTGCTGGGCGTGGCCAGCCACCGTGAGCCGGAGCAGGTGGGCCCGGAGGGCTTCGCCATCGACTGGCACGGCGTACGGCCCTACTACGAGGTGGTGGTGGACGAGCCGGCCGAGGTGAGACTGGCCGACGTGGGCGGCTCGACGGTGGGGTCGCGGTGGTTCGACCCCGCGGACGTGCGCACGTTGCCGCTGACGGCGGTGACCAGCGAGGCGCTGCGCGCGATCGCGTGACGGGTGCCGTCGTGGGGCGGGCTCGGCGACCTGTAGCCGTGCTCGGCGCCGCATCGGGGCCCGGCGCGGCGGTTCCGGCCCGCAGAGACCGGCCCCGGACCGAGGCCATCGTCGCGACCTCCGCTACGACGAGGCGCAGTGGCCCTGGCCGCAGGACATGGCGTCGTGCAGCCAGGTCCGCAGCTGGGCCTCGGTGAGCTCCGGCGCCCGGGCCAGCGCCACTGCCTCGACCGTGGCGCGGGTGGACGGCGCGAGCCGGCGGGTGTGGGTGGCGATGATGCGAGCCTTCTCGGCCGTGATGCGCCCTTCGTCGAGCGCGGTCACCGTGGCCGGCAGGCTTTGCACCAGTTCGACGGCGAGGCCGACCAGCTCTTCCGCCTCGTCCGTCTCGAGTGACAGGGCCGCGGCGACGGTGGCGGCCGTGGCCGGACCACCGGGTGGATCGGCCCGGCGGGCCAGCTCGGCGACGACCCGGGCGCGCAGGGCGTCGAGGTGGGCCACCTGCCGCTGCGCCGCCCGGACCGCGTCGACGAGTTCGCGCCGGGGTAGCGCGCCCAGGTCGAGGGTCTCGATGACGGCGTTGAGGACCGTGCCGGGCGGTAGCGCGCGCCAGGCCGCACCGGGTTGATCTGCGGGGGCGATCATGCCGGCGAGGCTATCGCACACCTGTTCGAACCGCCAGCGGTGATCTCACTCTTCAAGAAGCTCTGCGGAGAACGGCCACGACCGGCCGGTGATCGCTGCCGCCGACGGGGTCGAGCACCGAGAACCCCGTCACGTCCCAGGTGCGCCCGTCGGCGAGCACGTGGTCGATGGGCGCCCCCGCCCAGGCCGGCCAGCCGGCCGGCCAGGTTCCGACGGAGCCGGCGCCGCGCTGCGTGGCCGCGTCGACGCACGGCCCCAGGGACCGCAGGACCGGGTGGTCGAGTGTCGCGTTGAAGTCCCCGGCGGCGATGGCCCCGTCCAGGTCCCGGCACCGGCGCACTGCCTCGGAGGTGTCCGCGCGCCAGGCGTCCATGGTCTGGCGCGTCGGCGGGTACGCATGGACGGCGGTGATCGGCGGTGCCCCGGGCGTCGGCGAGCGGACCGTGAACGTGCCGAGCCCGCTGCCGGGGTCCGGTTGCGGTGTCCCGTACTGGCCGACGGAGCCCGCAACAAGCAGCCCGGTGGCGGAGGTGACGCCGGCGTCGACCTGGTGGTGGAACACCTGGAAGCCCCCGCCGGCCAGTGCCGCCACCTTGTGCGTCGTCGCCTGTGAGGTCTCGGTCAGCACCACGATGTCCGCGCCGGTGGACGTCACCAGGGCCGCGAGGTCGGCGGCCGCGACACCGTCGTGCAGGGTGTTGAAAGCCAGCACCCGCATGCCGCCACCCGTCTCTTCGGCGTCCGGCCCGCCCAGGCCGCGCCACAGGACCACGCCGGCCGAGAACGCCGTCGCCAGCCCCGCCACGACGGCGACGGTGACGACGTACGGCCGGGCCCGCGCGACGACGACGGCCGCCACCACCAGCACGAGCAGCAGCGCTCCGCCGACGGCGACGCCCAACCCGCGCATCGCCACCACCTGGGCAGGGCCGAAGCGACCGGCCAGGCCGAGCGCCTGCGGCCACACCACGACCACTGCGACCAGCGCTGAAAGCAGCGCGGTCAGCGTCAGCCACGCCGGGCGGCGGCTCACGCCGTGACGGCGTCCAGGGCCAGCTCCACCATGTCGGCGAAGGTGCGCTCCCGCTCGTCCGCGGACGTCTCCTCGCCGGTGACCAGGTTGTCGCTGACCGTGCATACGGCGACGGCGCGGGCGTCGAACTTCGCGGCCAGCGTGTAGAGCGCCGCTGCCTCCATCTCGACGGCCAGCACGCCGTACTCCGTCAGGCGGTCCCGCAGCTCGGGACGGGCGTGGTAGAAGGAATCGGTGCTGAACAGCTGCCCGACGTGGTAGCGGGCGCCGGCCGCCTCGGCCCGCTCCACGTACGCGCGCACCAGCGAGAAGTCGGCCGTCGGGGCGTAGTGGAAGCCCTCGAACCGCAGCGCGTTCATGGACGAGTCGGTCGCCGCGGAGATTCCGACGACGAGGTCGCGGATGGCCACCCGGTCGAGCAGCCCGCCGCACGAGCCCACCCGCACGAGCGTGCGGGCGCCGTACTCGGCAAGCAGCTCGTGGACGTAGATGGACATCGACGGTTGGCCCATCCCGGTGCCCTGGACCGACACCCGCTGGCCCTTGTACGTCCCGGTGAAGCCCAGCATGTTGCGGACCTTGCTGTAGCAGGTGACGTCGTCGAGGTAGGTGGTCGCGATCCACTCGGCGCGGAGTGGGTCGCCCGGCAACAGGACGGTCTCGGCGATCTCGCCCTGAGCGGCAGAAATGTGGGTGCTCACGAGGGGCAACGGTATCCGGCGTAGGGTCGTGGGTCGTGCACGAGGCCTACGTGTTGCCCGGACCGCTCGCCCTCGCCCGATCGACCGTCGACCGCGCCGCCGACCGGCGTACCGACCCCGCATGGGTCGCAGCGGCATGGGCCGACCCCGCGTCGCGGGTGCTGCAGGTGGGGGACGGGGCGGTCGCCGTCGACGGTGCCGGCCTGCGGTTCGTGTCGCCGGCCGATGCCCCCGACGGTGAGCGGTTCCTCCTCGGTGTCGAGGACGGCGTCACCTACTTCGCCGTGCACGTCGAGCGGAAACCCGACGACGGCGCCACGCTGCGGGAGGTGGGCACGGTTCTCGGCGACCGCGACGCCGGCCTGGCGGTGCACGCCATCGCGCTGGCGAACTGGCACGCCACCCACCGGCACTGCCCGCGCTGCGGTGCGCCGACCGACCCCGACGCCGGCGGCCATGTGCGGGTCTGCCGGGCCGACGGCTCGCAGCACTTCCCACGCACCGACCCCGCGGTGATCGTCCTCGTGGTCGACGACGCGGAGCGGTGCCTGCTGGGCCGGTCGCCGGCCTGGCCGGGCCGGCGCTTCTCGACCCTGGCCGGATTCGTCGAGCCGGGGGAGACGCCTGAGCACGCCGTCGTCCGGGAGCTGTACGAGGAGGTCGGGGTGCGGGTGACGTCGTGCCGGTACGCCGGCGCGCAACCCTGGCCGTTCCCGTCCAGCCTGATGCTGGGGTACTACGGCACGGCCGACGGCGAGGAGCCCACCCCGGACGGCGACGAGATCGTCGAAGCGCGCTGGTTCAGCCGGGACGAGCTGGCGCGAGCGACAAGTGCCGGCGAGGTCATCCCACCCAGCGGCGTGTCGATCGCCCGCCGACTGGTCGAGGGATGGTTCGGTGGCCCGTTGCCGGTGGCCGGCCGCGAGTGACCGTGGCTGATCGAGGCGTCAGGCGGCGGCCAGCTTGGCCTTCACTTCGGCCGGGCTGGGGTTCGTGAGGGAGCTGCCGTCGGCGAACACCAGCGTGGGCACGACGGCGTTGCCGCCGTTGAGGCTCATGACGAGGTCGGCCGAGGCCGGGTCGGCTTCGATGTCGACCACGTCGAACGTGATGCCCTCGCGGTTCAGGGCGCTCTTGAGCCGATGGCAGTAGCCGCACCAGGCAGTGCTGTACATGGTGAACCCCGACATCGACTCTCCTGATCCTCGGTTCGCGTTCATGTCATCCGGTACAACCCGGACGGCGGGCCACGTCTTCCCCATGATCATCAGGACTTGACCCGGCCATCACCGGGTCAACCCTTGATGATCATGGGGGCGAGGGCGGCGCGCTGGCATCCTGTCGGTGCCGGCTGCGAGGATGGTCCGATGCGCGCACCCGACGTCCTCGCCGGTCTCGACCCAGAGCAGCGAGCGGTCGCCACCGCGCTGAGCGGCCCGGTCTGCGTCATCGCCGGTGCGGGCACCGGGAAGACCCGCGCCATCACACACCGCATCGCGCACGGCGTGCTGACCGGCGCGTTCGATCCTCGCCGCACGCTCGCCGTCACGTTCACCACCCGTGCCGCGGGTGAGATGCGCGGCCGGCTGCGCACGCTCGGCGTGGACGGCGTCCAGGCGCGCACGTTCCATTCCGCGGCGCTGCGGCAGGCACGGTACTTCTGGCCGCAGATCACCGGCGCCGAGCTGCCCGAGATCTCCCAGAGCAAGCTGCCGCTGGTGGGCTCCGCCGCGGCGCGTTGCCGGGTGCCCACCGACCGGACCATCCTGCGCGACCTCGCGTCCGAGATCGAGTGGGCCAAGGTGAGCAACGTCAGGGCCGAGTCGTACATCGAGGCCGCCCGGGTGGCGCACCGCGAGGTCGGCGGTATCGACCCCGAGAACGTCGCCAAGGTCTACGCCGCGTACGAGGACCTCAAGACCGACCGCAACGTCCTCGACATGGAAGACATCCTGCTCGCGGCGGTCGGGCTGCTCGCCGGGCAGCCGGGGGTGGCCGAGGCCATCCGGGCGCAGTACCACCATTTCGTCGTCGACGAGTACCAGGACGTCTCGCCGGTCCAGCAGCGGCTGCTGGAGCTGTGGCTCGGCGACCGTGACGACGTGTGCGTCGTCGGCGACCCGGCGCAGACCATCTACTCCTTCGCCGGCGCCCAGCCCGACTACCTCGTCGACTTCCCGAAACGGCACACCGACGCCACGGTCGTGCGGCTGTTCCGCGACTACCGTTCCACGCCCCAGGTCGTCGACGTCGCCAACGCGGTTCTGCGCGGCGGCAGCACCGCGCGTGCCGGCGTCGTCCTCGAGGCACAGCGCCCGCCCGGCCCCAAGCCGTCGTACGTCGAGCACGCCGACGAGCTCGCCGAGGCGGCCTGGGTGGCCGACCAGATCGCGAAGCTGGTCGCCAACGGCACCCAGCAACGCGAGATCGCGGTGCTGTTCCGGGTGAACGCCCAGTCCGAGGCGTACGAACAGGCGCTCGCCGACGCCGGCATCGCCTACGTCGTGCGAGGCGCCGAACGGTTCTTCGACCGGCCCGAGGTCCGCCAGGCGGCCATGCTGTTGCGTGCGGCCGCCCGGTCGGCCGACAGCGCGCCGGACGCACCGGATGCCGCGGCGGCGACGGCGGCCGTGCTCAGTTCGGCGGGCTGGTCGCACTCGCCACCGGCCGGCGGCGGCGCGGTCCGGGAGCGCTGGGAGTCGCTGGCTGCCGTCGTCTCGCTCGCCGGCGACGTGGTGGCCGGCCGGCCCGATGCCACGCTTGCCGACGTCGTCACCGAGCTCGAGGCCCGGGCGACCGCGCAGCATGCCCCCGTCGCCGACGGCGTCACGCTCGCGTCGCTGCACTCGGCGAAGGGTCTGGAGTGGGACGCGGTGTTCGTCGTCGGCTGCCACGAAGGCACCTTGCCGCTCAGCTACGCCGAGACCCCCGCGCAGATCGAGGAGGAACGCCGGCTGCTCTACGTCGGCGTCACCCGGGCTCGTGAGCACCTGTCCATCTCGTGGTCGCTGGCGCGGCAGCCGGGAGGCCGTGGCAACCGCCGGCCGAGCCGGTTTCTGGACGGGGTCCGTCCAGGCGGCATGGCTCGCGCCGACCGCCGCGGCGAGCGCGGCGCCCAGGCCGGTGGACGGGGCCGGCGCACGAGCGCACCAGCTCGGTGCCGGGTGTGCGGCGCGACCCTGGTCGAGGCGGTCGACCGGAAGCTCGGCCGGTGCGGAAGCTGCCCGTCGTCCATGGACGAGGCGCTGTTCGAGCGGTTGCGCACCTGGCGGTTGGAGCGGGCGCAGGAGCAGAAGGTCCCTGCGTATGTCGTGTTCACCGATGCCACGCTGACCGCCATCGCCGAAGCGCGGCCCGGGGACACCACCGCACTGGCCGCCATCCCCGGCGTCGGCAGCACCAAGCTCGAACGCTACGGTGAGGACGTGCTCGATCTGTGTCGCGATGTTGAGGGTGAATGACCTAAAAAATAGGTTGCCCCTTACATTGAGGCAGGTTTACGATGACCGAGCACCAGGCAACGCCTTGTGCCCACGAGCCGGATGGCCCGGCCCGGGATTGACACCGGAAGGAGGGACGCACTGATGAAGAACACAACTCTCAACCCGTCCATGTGCGGCGTCGGCTACGCGTCCGCGCGCTCCTTCCGTGATGTCTCCGTCACCGCTGGGGTGCGCCGTGTCGCGCCCGTCGTTGCTCCGACGACGGGTGAAGTGCGTCCGCAGGCAGTCGATGCCCAGCAGGCTCACTTCGTCGATGGGGTCAAGCGCGGCGTGCGTGTCCGCTCCTGGAGTCCACCGGTCTAGTCATCACCACGACCGGCGCCTTCCAGGCCGCGGACCCCCACACCCGGGATCCGCGGCCTTTTTGTTTGCCCGAAACGAGACCAGGAAGGGAGGTGACCGATCTCATGATGCTGACCAGCGTTCTCGACCAGCTCGACACCGCCGAGGAGTCCATCCCCTGTCGGAAGGACCCGGAGCTGTGGTTCGCCGAATCGCCGGCTGACGTCGAACATGCCAAGGAGCTCTGCCGCGAGTGCCCGGTGCGGGCTCAGTGCCTGGCCGGCGCCATGGACCGTGGTGAGCCCTGGGGGGTGTGGGGCGGAGAGCTGTTCGTGTCCGGCACCGTCGTGGCGCGCAAGCGTCCCCGCGGCCGGCCCCGCAAGTCCGAACTGGTGGCCTGACCGCACGACCTGCAGCAGCACGAATGGCGAGACACACCGCCCGAACAGCACGGCGCAAGACGAACGGCGCGAGCCGAGGACCGATGACCCCGATGGACGGACCGAGATGACGACCACCGATGCGATCACCAACGAAGTGACCACTGCCGCCGCGACGGCGGACCTGTCCCGAACGACTTACGCACCAGACTTCAGGAGCATTCAGATGCATCTCATGAACGAAGCCCTCGCGCGTGCGCACTGTACCGAGCAGCTCGAGCAGGCCATGCGCGAGCAACGAGTACGACGCATCATGGCGGTGCGCCGGATGGACCGGCGAGCCGCTCGCGCCGCTCAGCGAGCGCGCCGACTGGCGTCGGCCGCCGTCGTGCTGCGCACCCGCGCGTACTGATCGAGCCGGTGATGTCGGGCCTCCCGCGAGGTCGCCGTGATCACCCGCACGACACGTCCGGCGACCCCGCGCCGCCCGGTGTCGACCTCCTGGCCCACGGGCCCGGGGCGACACGGGGACGGCGCGGGGTCGTCTTCACGACGGAGCCGTCGAACGGGCGTAGCGTGGAATCTGAGCAGGCGGCGGGAACGCCGACCACGCGACGACGGGGGGTGAGGGCACGTGACCGAGACGGTGACGTGCGCGCATTGCGGGCTGGTGGCCGACGAGCCACCGGTGACCTGGTCCAGCAGCATCGAACGCGGTGTCCTGGTGTACTACTGCGACACCTGCTCGCGCGACAACCTGCGCGCGATCGAAGCGAGGCTGGACCCGGCCTGGTGGTGACCCCGCACCGGGCACCACGCTCCGCTCCGGAAATGATCACGTTGTCCATGGGTGTTCCCCCGTCACCAGGAATGCTTGCCTGGTGACGCGAACACATCCCTGGTGATGCCGGGCTGTCAGCCGGACGGGGACGATCAGGTGACTTATCGCGCCGGATCATCGTGTCGAGGTCGCCTGATCGTTTCGTGTCCACATGCTGGAGGCGATCAGATGCACGCTCCGCGGCGACCCCGCGTGCTGTCGTCACCTGATCGTCGCCGCAGGCCCGATCAGGTGACACATCGACGATCAGGTGGACACCCAGGCGGCACTCCCGCCACCCGGCGGCGCACGCCGCGAGGCTCCGGGACCATACCGTGTCGCTGCGTGGTGCCGGGTCGTGGGCGACGCCGCCGCGCCGGACACGCTCATCCGAACCGCCAGTCGCCATCGCCGGGCGGCGCCCATGTCTTCGCCCGCGGTGGCGGCTGACGTCCGCGTCCAGCCCGCCGATCGCGTGACTGGTGGAGCGGGAGAACGCCTGGGGTGGCCGTCGGTCAATCGGCGAAGCCGGGCAGCCAGCGCTCCAGCTCGGCCCGGAACGGCGCCTCGCAGTCCAGCTGGGACAGCACCCCGATGCCGCCGATCCACACCCGGTGGATCAGCAGGTACGACGGCGGCAGGTTCAGCTTGAGCCCGATGGAGTACCCGGGCCGGCGGGGGTCGTTGATACGGGCGAACTGCTCACGCATCCACGGCCGGCTGAAATGGAACGTGTCGGTGGTGGCCGGCTCCAGGAACGGCGCCAGGTAGTCGTAGAGCGCGTCGGCCTCGATGTCGATGTGCGGCTTGATGAAGCCTTCGTCGCGCAGCCCGTCCAGCATCTCGTCGGCGGCACCGTCGAGAGCGCGCCGCATCAGTTGGCCGACTGACGGCGGCAGCCCTTCCGGCAACCGGGCCACCGCGCCGTAGTCGAGGACCCCGAGCCGGCCGTCGGGAGTGATGCGGTAGTTGCCCGGGTGCGGGTCGGCATGAAGGAGCCCGGCCCGCGCCGGGCCGGAGAAGAGGAACCGAACGTACAGCAGCCCGGCGTGGTCGCGTTCCTCCTGGGTGCCGTCGGCGATGATCTGCGACAGCGGCCGACCGTCGAGCCATTCCGAGATCAGCACGTGTTCGGTGCCCTCGATGAGCTGGGGCACCGCGAACTCCGGGTCGTCGGCGTAGGCCAGCGCGAACCCGTCCTGTGCGTCGGCCTCCATGCGGTAGTCGAGCTCCTCGACCATGCGGTCGTGCAGCTCCTCCACCAGGGCCTTCGCATCCATCCCCGGTACCAGCGCGCCGATCGAGCGGCCCAGCCGGGCGACCTGGCGTAGGTCGGACCGCAGCGCGTCGCCCGCGCCTGGGTACTGGATCTTGACCGCGACCTCACGGCCGTCGTGCCACACCGCCTTGTGCACCTGGCCGATCGACGCGGCCGCGGCCGGGGCGTCGTCGAAGGAACGGAACTGCTCGCGCCAGTCGGCGCCGAGATCGGCGGCGAGCACCCCGTGCACGGTGGCCGCTTTCATCGGCGGCGCGGCTTCCTGCAGTTTCGTGAGGGTGGCCCGGAATGGCGCCGCCAGTTCCTCGGGGATGCCCGCCTCGATGACCGAAAGCGTCTGCCCGAACTTCATGGCGCCGCCCTTGAGCTCGCCGAGCACGCGGAAGATGTGCTCGGCGGTGCGCTGCTGCACGTCGGCCGTCACGTCCTGCGCGGACGTGCCGCTCAGCCGCCGGCCCAGGCCCATGGTGGCGCGGCCCGCCAGCCCGATGGGCAGGGTGGCGAGCTTGAAGGCCCGGTTGACCGAGTTGCGAGGCGGATCGCTCACAGTACCCATTGTGCAACCCCGGCGGCCGCATCGCCCCACCCGCACCCGCAACTGGGGTGCCGGGCCCAGCTCCGCCGTCGTGGCAACCCGGACGGCAGGCTCATCTCGATGGTGCCGTCGACGGCGGACGCGGCGAAACCGTCGAGGTGTGCCAGCACCTGTGTGGCCGCGAGGCCGGCGACCGCGGCAGCCAGCGCGGTGTCGCAGGCTGGACGCGACGGAGGCCGGCGCATCGCCTGGTCGAGCAGCAGGGGCCAGTGCGGGTCGCGGTCGGTGCGATGCAGATCGTGACAGCGCAGGCACGACGACCGGCCCGGGATCACGAGCGGACCGATCACACCGGTCAGCTCCATGACCTGGACCATCAGGTGTGGAACGCCGAGCCGGAGCAGGCCGGCGGCGTCGTCGCGGCCGGTGCCTTCGGTGGGTGCGAGCACGGCGAACCGCGGGCCGGCACCGTCGTCGTCAGTGCTGTGGCCTGCAGGCGGGGCTGCGGTGATGTCGTCGGCCAGCAGTCGGCCGGCGGCCCGCTGGCGCGGCAGACCGACGTCGGCAACCCCGTAGCCGCCGGGTGTGACGTCGGCGGAGCGCACCACGCCCGGGTCGGCGACCACCACGTCGCCGACCCCGGCCGCCGCCAGCAGCCGGGCGACCTGGATGCCCACGCGACCGGCGCCATGGACGTCGACCCGCTGCCGGGCGCGGGCGTCGAGCACGGCCGTACCGCCGTCGGCATCGTGCTGCTGCAGACCGGCGCTCGAGCGGTCCGGGGCGCGACGGTCGTCGCCGGGGCTGCCGGTGAGATGGTCGGCGTCGACGGCGGCTCCGGCGGAGAACAGCACCTCGACCAGCCGATCGACGCTGGCGGGAGCGGCACCGACTTCGGTGCCGAGCTGGTGCAGCGCGGCCAGGTCGAGCGCACCGGTCATACCGCGCAGGACGGCGCGCTCGGGCTCGCGGAGGCCACCCAGCACCACCGCCAGCCCGGGCGTGACGCCCACCTGCAGGGTGGACTCGTCACGCCAGGTGTGGCTCAACGCGGGATGCAGCAGGGGACGCACCCCGGCATCCTGCCTCGATTCGCGCCGCGGTGCGTTCGGCTGTCCACAGGCGGGGCGCAGGCCGTCCGGACCGCGCCCCGCGTGGTCGCGTCAGGCCTTGCCGAGGATGCGGTTGAGGTTGGTCGAACAGACCGGGCAGGTGGCTTTCGCCATCCGGGTGCCCTTGTCGTTGACGACGACGTCGCCGGTGGCCTCGCGCTTCTCCTTGCACTTCACGCAGTAGAACTCGCCGGTGTAGGTGTCCATCGGGTTGATCTCCTTCCCCCGTACTGATCGGTAGCGAGTCAGGGTACGGGACGGCGCGGCATTCTGGACCGACCTCGCGGAACTCCGCCCGTGCTGGATGCGCGCGCGGCGGGGCCCCAGTTCCGCTGACGTGGCGTGCGTCTTCCCCGTAGGCACGCCGGCGTCATCGTTTTCCGAGACCCCGCCGGACGTTCAGGCGGTCCGAGCGATGTGTGGTGTGCAGGGATCCGAACCGCCGGACATGTCACTGAACCTACGGCGATCGGGCGGTGACGGCAACGAGAACGCGCAGAGACTGTCCCAAGCCTGTGGATAAGTCTGTGGACGACCTGTGCAGTAGTCCGGCACAGCTTGTGGACCGCCGGTGCGCAGGCTGTTGACGACCCGCGCCGGATCAGAGATGCACCTCCTTGACCTGCGGTGACGTCGTCCACCGGGTGTGCACGAAGAAAAGTCGCAGACACGCCGAGGTCAGCCCCGGCCGAGCCGGACATTCACGCCTGAGGTCGGCATTCGCGACCAGTTATCCACATTGCTTCCACGTGGTTGACGGGGTTGGGAGCTACGGTTCATGCATGGAGGCATCTGACGTCGAGATTCGGCGTTCGCTGCGGCGTCGCCGCACGGTGACGGCGTTCCGCGAGAACGGCCGCGTCGTCGTGTGTCTGCCATCTCGGCTCAGCAAGGCCGAGGAACGTCGCTGGGTTCAGGTCATGCTCGACCGGCTGGCAGCGCAGGAACGCCGCCGCCGGCCCAGCGACGACGAGCTCCTCAGCCGGGCACGGGAGCTGTCCCGCCGCTACCTGGACGGTCGCGCCACGCCATCCAGTGTCCGGTGGAGTTCGGCGCAGCGGGCGCGCTGGGGGTCCTGTACACCCAGCGACGGCTCCATCCGGCTGTCCGACCGGCTACGCGGCCTGCCGACCTGGGTCACCGACTACGTGCTCGTTCACGAGCTGGCGCATCTGCTGGTCAGCGACCACGGCCCGGCCTTCTGGGACCTCGTGGGGCGGTACCCGCGCACCGAGCGGGCGCGCGGCTTCCTCGACGGGTACAGCCACGCCGCCGGTCGGCCCAGCGACTCAGACGGCGACACCGACGACGAATCCGACGTCGATTCCGTCGCGGACGACCTCGTCACCGGCGAAACCGGCGCGGCCGACTGACATTCACAGAGCCGCCCGGGCGGCCGCGATCAGCTCCACCACGCCGTCGCCCAGGGGAGACGGCAGGTCGTCGTAGCCGAACCAACCGAGGTCGTGCGATTCCTCGCTGAGCGCCGGCACGGCGTCCGCCTCGGCCAGCGCCACGAACTGCACGTCGAGGTGGTCCTCCACCACGCCCGGCCGGCACGGCGCGGGATGCCGGTCCAGCTTGATCGGTTGACCCGCGGCGCCCAGCCTCAGCCCGTCGATGCCGCTCTCTTCGGTCGCCTCGCGCAGCGCGGTGCCGGCCAGTGATCCGTCGCCGGGCTCGCAATGCCCACCGGCCTGCAGCCACAACCCGGCCTTGGCGTGCAGCAGCAACAGCACCCGCGCCCGCTCCGGGTCGACGATCAGCGCACTGCCGGTGAGATGCGCCGGCACACACGTGCGCCACACCGCGTCGGGGGAAGCTGCGAGGACGTCGAGATACTGCTGCCGCAGCCGTTCCTGGGGCGGCGACGGCGGCGTCCAGGACGAGAGGGTCGCGACGGCGGCGGCGTGCTCGCCCGCGACGGAACTGGGCGCGCCCGACGGCCGGGACGGGGCCGTCACCAGGCGTTCTCCCGCCTCACCGGTCACGCGATCGTCGGGCCGGGCAAGCCCCGACCACGGCGACCGTCACCTGCATCCCGCACCGGCGCAGGGAGGAGGCCTCCGGCCTGCGTCCCAGCACCGGTCTCGCCCGTCCCTCCGGGGCATACATTCCTGGTGGAGCGGGAGTACCCATGCCGAACGTGATCATTTGGAGATCGGCGGATCACGACGGGCTGCCGCCCTGCTCGTCCTCGGGCGGGGCGGGGGTGTCGTCGAGGCCGGACATGTCGAGCTCGTCGCGGCTGAGGAACGCCTTCGGGTCGGCGATGTCGTCGGCGCTCGGAATGAGGTCGGGATGCGCCCAGACGGCGTCGCGGCCGTCGCCGCCGCGGGCCTCGCGCACCGCGGCCCAGAACGCCGATGCCTCGCGCAGCCGGCGTGGCCGCAGCTGGAGCCCGACCAGGGTGGCGAACGTCTGCTCGGCCGGGCCGCCGGTGGCGCGGCGACGGCGGACCGTCTCGCGCAGCGCGCCCGCGGACGGCAACCGGTCGGCGGTGGCCTGTGTGACGACGTCGTCGACCCACCCCTCGACCAGCGCCAACGCGAGCTCGAGCCGGTCGAGCGCGGCCTGTTGCTGCGGTGTGGTGGGCAGGTCGAACAGGCCGCCCTCCAGCGCCTCCTGCAGGGCTTCGGGGCGTTCCGGGTCGATCTCGCGCATCTTCGACTCGATGGCGCTGGTGTCGACGCTGACGTGCCGGGCGTACTCCTCGACCAGCGAGACGATGTGCGAGCGCAGCCACGGCGCGTGCCCGTAGAGGCGGACGTAGGCGGCCTCGCGCAGCGCCAGGTACAGGGTGACGTCGCGGGCGTCGACGCCCAGACCCTCACCGAAGGCGCGGACGTTGGCCGGCAGCAGGGCCGGGTGGCCGGCTGCCAGGGGGACGCCGATGTCAGCCGAGCCGCAGACCTCGCCGGCGAGCTTGCCGATGCTCTGACCCACCTGGGCGCCCCACATGGACACGCCCACCTGCTGCAGCATGCCGACGAGTGGGCCCGCGGCCTGCGCCATCTCCGGCGGCAGCGAGGAGCTCATGGCCTCCGACACGCGGCCGGCCAGCGGCTCGACCAGGTCACGCCAGGCTTCCTGGGTGCCCTCGACCCACTCCGCACGGCTCCAGGTGCGAGGGGATCCGCCGGTGGACGGGAACGTGGTGGCGGAGTCGAGCCAGGTGTCGGCCAGCCGGAAGGCTTCGTCGACCTCGCGCCGGTCGGTGCCGCTGACGGAGCGGTCGCCGGCGGCGGCGACGACCTCACGCGCGGCCTGGCCGGCGAGGTCCCAGTTCACCGGCCCGCCGGACCACGAGAACATGCGGCCGAGCTGCTGGAAGAGCGCGCCGAGGTCGGGGCCGCCCGGGCCGCCGGCGCCGGGCGCACCTGCGCCGAACATGCCGAACAGCCCGCTCAACGGGTCGTTGGGGTTGCCGCCACCCGGAACGCCCGGCCCGGGCCCTCCGGCCCCGGAGCCCCCGGCCCCGGAGCCCCCGGCCCCAGAGCCCCCGGCGTCACGCTTGTCGGGCCGGTTCTGGTCGGGCTCTTCGGGGTCGTCGGAAGAACGGAAACCGAACGGGACATCACTCATGGCAGCGCCTCAGGCAGGATGGAAGCGTTCGCGGAGCGCCTCATGCGTTCCACGGTAGTCGTAGAAAGGGTAGTCGTGGGCAGACAGTCGCGGCGGGTTCGCGCTGGGCGCAACGGCGACGGCCTGGTGGTCGCCGTCACGGGCGCGTCGTCCGGCGTGGGCCGATCGCTGGCGTCGCGGCTGGTCGCCAGCGAGGACGTCGCCGAGGTCATCGGGCTCGACGACGTGCGCGGCGATGTCGACGGGGTCACCTGGCGCGTGATCGACCTCACCGACCCGGCCATCGTGACGCGGCTGGCGGGCGTCGACGCCGTGGTGCACACGGCCGTCGACATCGGCATCACCGACGATCCGGCGGTTCGCTCGCACCGCAACGTCCGTGGCGCGCAGACGGTGCTGACGGCGTCCGCGGCGGCGGGGGTGCGACACGTCGTGGTCGTCACCAGCGCGATGGTCTACGGCGCCGAGCCGGACAATCCGGTGCCGCTGGACGAGGACGCGCCCCTGCGGGCCGAGCCGGACGGCTCGGTCATCAGCGACCTGCTCGAGATCGAGGACCTGTGCGCCCGGGCGCCGCGCTCGCACCCGGGTACGGCGGTGACGGTGGCGCGGCCGGCCGCCGTGGTCGGCCCGGGCGTCGACACCGTCCTCACGCGGCACTTCGAGGCGCCCCGGCTGCTGGTGGTGCGCGGCAGCGATCCGGCCTGGCAGTTCTGCCACGTCGACGACCTCGCTTCCGCGCTGGAGTTCGTCGTGCTGCACGGCCTCGCGGGCCCGGTCACGGTCGCCAGCGAAGGTCATCTGGATCAGCAGCGCGTCGAGGATCTGACCGGGCGCAGCCGCATCGAGCTGCCGGCGTCCTTCGCGTTCGGCACGGCGCAGCGGTTGCACCGGCTGGGCGTCACACCGGCGCCGGCCAGTGAGTTGCACTTCGTGACCCGGCCGTGGGTGGTCTCCGTCGAGCGGCTGCGTGCTGCCGGCTGGCGGCCCGAGTACGACAACGCCGACGCCCTGCGTGCCCTGATGGACGAGGTCAGCGGCCGGCACGCGCTGGCGTCGCGGCGCATCGGAAAGCGCGAGACGGCGACGGCGGCCACCATCGGGGCGGCAGGTGCCACCGTCGCCATCCTGGGTACCGCCGTGGTGGTGCGCAAGGCGCGGCGCAGGAAGCGGGGGTAGAGGCGATGCAGATCATCCGACTGCTGGACGTGCGGGACGAGCCGCTGTCCGTCGACGAGGTCATGACGGCGGTGTCCGACCGCGGTGCCGGCGGTACCTGCGTGTTCGTCGGCACCGTCCGCGAGGAGGACGGCGGGCGCGGCGTCACCAGCCTCGACTACGAGGCGCACCCGACGGTCACCGACACGCTACGGGCGGTCGCGGAGAAGGTGACCGCCGACGTGCCGGTGCGGGCGCTGGCGGCGACGCACCGGGTGGGGCACCTCGAGATCGGCGACATCGCCGTCGTGGTCGCCGTGGCCGCGGCTCACCGCCAGGAGGCCTTCGAGGCGTGCCGGCGGCTCATCGACGACCTCAAGCGCGAAGTCCCGATCTGGAAGCACCAGCGTTTCGACGACGGCGGCGAGGAGTGGGTCGGCGCTCCGTGATGCCCTGGCCCGCCGCGTACGCTTACGATGACCCGATCCGTTCACCGTGAGGACCGCCGACACCGATGACCCGCCGATCCGCGACGCTGGCCGTCGCCGGTGCCCTGATCGTCGCGCTCGTCGCGGTGGCGTCCATGCTCAACCTGCCCTACGTCGTCTATTCGCCCGGCCCGGTCGAGGACACGCTGGGGGAGTGGAACGGCGAGCCGGTCGTGCAGATCGAGGGTGCCGAGACGTACTCCACCGACGGTGAACTGGACCTGACGACGGTCGGCGTCACCTCGGCCGACGCCGAACTCGACCTGCTGACGGCGCTGCGGGCCTGGGCCGACCCGGACCGCGCCGTCATCCCGCGCGAGGTCGTCTACCCCGAGGGCACGACGGCCGAGCAGTCGCGGCAGCTCAACGCCGCCATGCTGGCCGACTCGCAGCAGAACGCCAAGGTCGCGGCGCTACGACAGCTGGACTACGAGGTCACCGAGCGGGTCCTCGTCGACGCCGTCGTCGAGGGCGCTCCCGCCGACGGCGTGCTGGAGCCCGGCGACGTCGTCGTCTCCGTCGACGGCGTGGACGTGTCGACGCCGCAAGACGTCGTCGACGCCGTCACCGAGCACGAGCCGGGCGAGACGGTCGAGTTCGTCATCGAGCGTGACGGCGCGACGCTGGTCCAGCGCATCGAGACCACCGAGGCGGAGGAGGACGGACGGGCTCTGGTCGGCTTCCAGCCGGTGGCCGGATTCGACCTCCCGATCGAGATCGACATCACCATCGACGAACGTATCGGCGGGCCGAGCGCGGGCATGATCTTCGCCGTCGCCATCTACGACACGCTGACGCCGGAGGCGCTACTCGCCGGCCAGCACATCGCCGGCACCGGTGAGATCAGCCCGGACGGCGAGGTCGGCCCGATCGGCGGCATCCAGCAGAAGATCGCCGCGGCCAACCACGACGGCGCCGAGCTGTTCCTCGCTCCGGCGGCCAACTGCGACGAGGCGGTGGGCGGCAACAACGGCGACATGCTGGTGGTGCCGGTCGAGACCCTCGACGATGCCATCGCGACCATCGAGTCGTTCACGGACGGCGACACCGGCGACCTGGCGGCCTGCCCGACGTAGCCCATGATCATCAAGACTTGTCACGGCACTGACCGGAACAGATCTTGATGATCACCAGCGTAGGACGTCAGCGAAACGTCTCGGCCAGTGCGTTGCCCAGCTCGGGCGAGAGTTCCGCGCCGCGGATGAGCTCGTTGTCCGCCTCGTGGCCACGCACGCGCATGACGGACTCGCGGCGGCCGTCACGCATGACGCCGACGACGACCCGTACGTCCGAGCGGGCCGGGTGCTGCTGTGCCCACGTGGTGGCCGCGGCGTCGTCCTCGGGCATCTCGTCCTCGGCGCCGGGCGGCAGCACGATGCGCTCCATCACCAGCGCGCACCCGGCGACCGTCTCCGGCCACGTGATGGTGGCGAGGAGGTCCTCGATGGGCCGGTTGGGAACGTCCTGCTCGATCGGCGTGAGGGTGTCGGGGCCCGGTTCGCCGGTGATGCCGATGCGCTCGGCCAGCGCCGGCTCCCGCGCGAGCAGCTCGCCGGTGAGCGCGAGCGCGTACAGCCGGGCCGGTTGGTCCCATCCGCCGTCTCGCACGTGTCGCTCGATCTCCGCCAGCGCCTGTTGGAGTGCCGAGTGCTGCTCGTCCGCGCTCATGCCCGCATCGTCGCACGCCCGGCCGCCGCGCGGAAAACCCGCCATCCGGTCACCGTCCGGCGTCGGCCCTGGGCACGCGCCGGGTGACGGCCACGGCAAGGTCACGATTCGACCGCGGGTCCACCGCGGGTCGGAACCCGGCGGGGCAGTGAGATAGTTTTTCAGGGGTGAGCCAGGACATGCCCCGACCCGCCAGCCCGTTCCGCGGGCCCAGTAATCCACGACGTTCCCGGGCACTGCTGCCGACGTTGGTGGTCCTGGGCGTGCTCGTCGTCGCATACATCCTGGTCGTGACCTTCTGGACCGACCGGCTCTGGTATCAGTCGCTGAACTTCGTCGACGTGTTCACCACCCAGCTCCTCACCCGGGGCGGGATGTTCGTCGTCTTCGGGCTGCTGATGGCGGCGTCCGTCGTCGTCAACGGCATCGTCGCCTACCGGCTGCGGCCGCGGTACCGGCCGATGAGCGTGGAACAGCAGAGTCTCGACCGCTACCGCGACGCCATCGACCCGGTCCGGACCTGGGTCCTCGGCGCCGTCGCCGTGCTGCTGGCCATCATGGCCGGCGCCAGTGCCGCCGGTCAGTGGCAGACGTTCCTGGCGTGGCGCAACGGCGGCGAGTTCGGCCAGGACGACGCCCAGTTCGGCATCGACATCGGGTTCTTCGCGTTCGACTACCCGTGGTGGCGTTACGTCGTCAGCTACGGCTTCGCCGTGGTGGTGCTCGGCCTGGTGGTCGCCGCTGTCACCCACTACGTCTACGGCGGTATCCGGCTGCAGACGGCCGGCCAGAAGGTCAGTCCGGCCACGCAGGCCCACCTGTCGGTGCTGATCGGCCTGTTCGTGCTGCTCAAAGCGGTCGCATACTGGCTGGACCGATACGCCCTGGTCATCGAGGGCGCCCCGGAGGACCGTTTCACCGGGGCGGGCTACACCGACATCAACGCGGTCATGCCGGCCAAGACCATCCTGGTGTTCGTCGCGGCCATCTGCGCAGTGCTGTTCTTTGTCAACGTCTGGCAGCGCAACTGGATGCTGCCGGGCATCGGGCTGGGCCTGCTGGTGCTGTCGGCCGTGCTGCTCGGCGGGCTCTGGCCGTTCCTGGTCCAGCAGTTCCAGGTGCGGCCGAGCGAGGCCAGCCGCGAGGCGCCGTACATCGAGCGCAACATCGAGGCGACCCGGGACGCCTATGGCATCGACGACGTCCAGACCGAGGAGTACGCCGCCACGACCCAGGTCTCCGCGGGTCAGCTCGCCGAGGACTCCGCCACCATCCCTGGAATCCGGCTGATGGACCCGAGCGTCATCCCGCCGGCATTCCAGCAGTTGCAGCAGGTGCGTGGCTTCTACTCCTTCAGCGACCCGCTCGACGTCGACCGATACCTGGTCGAGGACCCTGAGACCGGCCAGCCCACCGAGCGCGACATGGTGGTGGCGGTGCGCGAGGTCGATTCCGACGGCATCCCGGCCGAGCAGCGCAACTGGATCAACGAGCACACCGTCTACACGCACGGCTTCGGTGTGGTGGCCGCGTTCGGCAACACCCGGGAGACCGACGGCGCGCCGGCGTTCGCCGAGGAGGACATCCCCACGCAGGGTGTGCTCGGTGAGTACGAGCCGCGCATCTACTTCGGTGAGAACTCGCCCAGCTACTCCATCGTCGGTGCGCCCGAAGGAACCGACCCGGTGGAGTACGACATCCCGGAGGACCCGGAGACCGGTGAGGAGCGCCGGAACACGTACGACGGCAGCGGCGGCGTGCCTCTCGGCTCGTTCTTCAACCGGCTCCTCTACGCCACCCGGTTCCAGGAGGCCAACTTCCTGCTGTCCGACCGCCTCAACGAGGAATCGCGGCTGCTGTACGACCGCGACCCCCGGGATCGGGTCGAGAAGGTCGCGCCCTGGCTGACGGTCGACGCCAACCCGTTCCCCGCTGTGGTCGACGGCCGCGTGGTCTGGATCCTCGACGGCTACACGACACTCAACTCGTTCCCGTACGGCGAGCGGGTGTCGCTCAGCGACGCCACCAGCGACTCGCGTACGGTCCGGCCGGCCCTGGCAGCGCAACCGGACGACTACATCAACTACGTGCGCAACTCCGTGAAGGCCACGGTCGACGCCTACGACGGCACCGTCACGCTGTACGCCTGGGACGACGAGGACCCGGTTCTGGAGGCGTGGATGGGCGCGTTCCCGGACACCGTTCAGCCGCGCTCGGAGATCCCCGAGCCGCTGATGGACCACCTGCGTTACCCCGAGGACCTCTTCAAGCTGCAGCGCAACCTGCTGCAGGAGTACCACGTCACCGAGCCGTCGACGTTCTACGGCGGTCAGGACCGCTGGCAGGTTCCGGCCGACCCGTCGGTCGACGTCGACGTCGATCAGCCGCCGTACTACCAGACCATCCAGATGCCTGGCAGCGAGGACGCCATGTTCTCGTTGACGACGACGTACACACCGCGAGGCAGACAGAACCTGGTGGCGTTCATGGCGGTCAACGCCGACGCGCGCAGCGACGAGTACGGGCAGCTGCAGATTCTGCGGCTACCCGGCAACACCCAGATCGACGGTCCCAGCCAGGTGGCCAACGACTTCGAGAGCAACGCCACCGTCGCGCAGGAGTTGACGCTGCTGCGCTCCGGCGATGCGGTGACACAGCTGGGCAACCTGCTGACGCTGCCGGTCGGTGGTGGCCTGCTGTACGTCCAGCCGGTCTACGTGGTCCGCGCCTCCGGCGAAGCCGCCTACCCGCTGCTGCGCCGCGTGTTGGTGCAGTTCGGCGACAACATCGGCTTCGACGACACTCTCCAGGGCTCGCTCGACCAGATCTTCCAGGGTGAGTCCGGCGCGGACACCGACGAGGAGGGCGGCATCGTCGACGTACCGCCTCCGGGTGGTGAGGAGGAGACCCCGCCGGCGGAGGAGGAGCCAACACCTACCGACGAGCCGACGACGCCGCCGGCAGACCAGAGTGACCTCGACGCGGCCATCGCCGAGATCGGGCAGGCCTGGCAGGAAGCCCGCCAGGCGCAGGCCGAGGGTCGGTACGCCGACCAGGCCGCCGCGCTCGAGCGGATGGAGGCGGCGATCGCGCGCGCCGAGCAACTGTCGGGCGAGGCGGCTACCGAGACGCCGTAACCACCCGCCAGAACGGCCCAGAGGCCGCCAGCCACATCCGGCTGGCGGCCTCTTGTCGCTGTTAGAGAGCGAGCCGGTAGGCGATGAGCCGGATGCCGGGCACGGGCTCGTGATCCCGCTCGGGCAGCCGGACGAAGCCGAGCCGCTCGTAGAGCCGGTGCGCGGTGCGCATCTGCGGCAGCGACGAGAGCACGAGCGCGGCGTCGCCGTGCTGTCGCCCGAGCTCGATGCATTCCCGCACCAGGGCGAGGCCGACACCGCGGCCACGGGCGGACGGGGCCACCGCGAGCATCCGGAACTCCGCCTCACCTGGCCGCGAGATCTCGGTGTAGGGGCTGCCGGGCCGGCAGAACGTGGCGGTGCCGATGACCGTGCCGTCGGGGTCGGCGGCCACGAGCAGTGTCGCCTTCTCGGCTCTGCTCGCGGCATCGGCCAGTTCGGCGGCGTAGTCGTCGTCGTCCTCCAGGAACCCGTCGGCGTCGTAGGCCTCGACCGTGAGGTGCCCGACCGCGGCGAGGTCGGCCGGCTCAGCGGTGCGCACGTTGAAGTCCGTCATGCCCGTCATTGTGGCGCGGCTCGATTTGGCCCGGACGGCCGCGCCAGGTAACCTAGTTCTCGCGACGCGGGGTGGAGCAGCTCGGTAGCTCGCTGGGCTCATAACCCAGAGGTCGCAGGTTCAAATCCTGCCCCCGCTACCAACGGAAAGCCCCCTGGCTCGCCAGGGGGCTTTCGCATGTCCTGGACACGTTCAGGTCCGGACGAGATGGAGCGGCTGCGAGTCGGCGACGACCACGGACCGATCCCCGTTGTCGATGCCGTGCGCAAGATTGTGAAAGACCTTCGGTGTCTCGGCTGCCTAGCCTGTGCGCGCGATCCGGAACGCGACCCGCCATGGGGCGGCGGATACGAGCCGGCGGCGCCGTCGTGGCCGGCTGTCTGAAGGGAGTAGCGCACGTGGATCACGAGTCCGCCACGGCATCGGTGGGAGAGCCGGTGACGTTCCAGAGTGAGGGCGTTCGCATCGCGGGCCGGTTCTTCCCCGCGGCGTTCGGCACCGGCCGGTCGCCGGCGGTCGCCGTCCTCGGCCCGATGACCTACCAGAAGGAGCAAGCGCCCGCGTTGTACGCGGCTCGGCTGGCCCAGTTGGGCTTCTCGACGCTGACGTTCGACACCCGATTCCGTGGCGAGAGCGGTGGCGAGCCGCGCTGCTACGAGAGCCCGACGGCGAAGATCCAGGACCTGCGCGCGGCCCTGCGGTACCTCGCCGAGCGTCCGGACGTCGACGCGGACAGGCTGGCCGTCCTGGGCATCTGCATGGGCGCGTCACACGCGCTGCCGGTGGCGGCCGAGGACCCGCTGGTCCGCGCAGTGGCCACCGTCGCCGGGCACTATCGTGACCACGCCTCCGACGTCACCTGGCTCGGCAGCGACCAGGCCGTCGCCGAGCGCCTGGCCCGAGGTCAGGAGGCACAGGCGACGTACGTGGCGACCGGCGAGGCCGACGAGGTGCCCGCCGTCGACGCCGACCGTACCGACGTCGGAATGCCGGGCCGACTGGTGTGGAGCTGGTACCAGCTATGGGCCGACCGCGGGTTGTGGGAGAACCGGTATGCCGTCATGAGCGACGCCGCTCTGCTCGCGTACGAATCACTCAGCGCCGCCGCGCGGATGACCACGCCGCAACTCATGATCCACAGCGACCAGTGCGCCGTGCCCGATGCCGCGCGCCGGCACTTCGCCGTCGTGCCGACACCGGACAAGAAGCTTCTCTGGGAGGGCGACACCCGGCACCTGCAGTACTACGACGACGCGGCTGTCATCGACCGCACCGTCTGGAGCATCGTCGACTGGTTCGCCCGATACCTGAGGCCCGCTGGGTGACGTCTCAGCGAGCCAGAGATAGATCGAAATGTCCGTACCCTTTTGCGTCGTCGCGGCGATCACCAGAGCGAGAAGTCCATCGACCGAAGGAGTTCGCATGCGACGACGCACGTTCCTCGCTGGGGTGGCTGGTCTCGGAGCGGGAGCCCTGGTGGCTCCGCCCGCACTCGCCTCCACCGCGTACGCCCGGCCGCAGTCACGGCCGAACGGGCCGTGGATCCAGCCGGAACAGACCGTCCAGAAGGCGGCCCTGACCGCCAACGTCGATCTGGGCCCGAAACTGGAGAGCATCGCGGCCCGGTCGAAGGGCCGCATGGCCGTGGAGATCGCGGGGCGCTCCGCGACCGGCTGGCCCATCCACCTGGTCCGCTTCGGCGAGCCGACGGCAGGGAAGCTGCCGGTGCTCATCCAGACCCAGATCCACGGCGGCGAGCCGCTGGGCACGGAGGTGGTGTTGCGGCTGATGCAGACGCTCGCCACCAGCTCTCACCCCGCGGTCCGGGAGATCCTCGACCGGCTCACAGTCTGGTTCATCCCGCGGCTCAACATGGACGGCGCGGACTTCCGCGACGACACCGGGTTCCTGGTCCAGCGCCGGCAGAACACCCAGGCCTGGACACCGCAGGAGTGGGGGCTGGCCCCGGACACCGAGGCGCCCTGGTACCTGCCGCGCTCGCTGCTACAGCCGGGCCGGGTCTCCGGCTACGACATCAACCGCGACTTCCACCCGGACCTGACCTTCCGGCTCGGCCCGGGCGACGAGGCGCTGCTGCCCGGTGCGTCGGCGCTGCCCGGGTTCTTCGTGACACCGGAGGCGCGGACGTCCGCGGCGGTCTTCCAGCGGTTGCGGCCCGACGTCTTCATCGACCACCACCACCGCGGCAGCAACGTGCAGTCGGAGACGGACAACCAGCTCACGACGCTGCAGGTGATCGGCCTGGTCACGGAGGGGACCCCGGAGTTCCCGCTGGACCCGGCGGTGCGCGACCTCAGCTTCCGGCTCAACGTACTGGTGTGGGACGCGCTGCGGACGCGGGGCGAGTCGCCGTACGGCGGCATCACCCGCTATCCGGACGTCGAGCTGCCGGGTACCGCGCTGGGCTCGTACGCGCTCAACGGCGCTGGGATCATGCTGTACGAGACGCGCTCGGCGGCGCAGAAGTCGATGGGCATGCTCATCCAGCAGTCGCTGATCGGCATGGGTGTGACGCTCGAGGCGCTCGCCAGCGGCGAGATCGACGCCGTCGACGGCAGCCGCTACCTCGACATCCCGCCGGCGGGGCCGTCCATCGGCAACCCCCGGTTCTGACAGCCTGACCCTGGGCCGGTTCGGGTTGGTGCCCGAACCGGCCCACGGCGGTTCGACCCAGCCGGACGAGATGCGCTATCGTTGGCGCGGCGCGAACCACGGCCGGGTCGATGAAATCGGTTCTGACCAGGGGTTTCGCGATGGCTCTGCACTAGTCGGAGTCGGCGACGCGGGGTGGAGCAGCTCGGTAGCTCGCTGGGCTCATAACCCAGAGGCCGCAGGTTCAAATCCTGCCCCCGCTACGAATCGGGCCCGGGAATCAGGATTTCCCGGGCCCGAAGAGCTTTCAGGGACCTGATCTCTCCTTCCAGGAACCCCGTTCCGTTGCGGATGTGGGCATAGCCCCGTGGGCCCGTCGACGATGATCCCGGGTGGACGGCAGTGCCAACGGTTGGCGTCCTCGTCACCCCTGCCGTCGACGACAACCCGGCCCGGGGCGTGAGCCGCCGCAGGGGGCTATGAGCCCTCTCAGCGGGCGGTACGGAGCGCGGCGCGTGCCAGGGTGGCGGCAGCCGGGCTCAGGCGGCCGCGATCGTCCGGCGTTGCGCGCCGGTCCCCGACGTTGACGAGGATGTCGAACACGCCGAGGCGGCTCAGCTCACGGCCGTCCAGCGCACGCCCGTCGCGGTGACGCCACCCTAGTTCCGACAGCGCGGCGGTCACTGGCCCGCGCGGGATGGTGGCGTCCGGTGAGGTGCCCGCATAGGCGAGCAGGAGCAGCGTGGCGGCGGTCTCGAAGTCGCCGGCCTTGGCGGGGATCAGCCGCTCGGCCAGGTGCCGCCACAGGATCGACGGATCACGCTGGGCCGCGGCTCCCGCTCGGGTCAACAGCAACGCGCCCTTGTACTTGCGTAGTAGGCCCATGGACTGCAGAGATTCGCGGAACTGCAGCAGTGGCACCGTGTTGATCTCTCGGTTGTTCTTCCCGATCCAGTCGCGCATCGTGGGCACCACGGCGGACGCGGCTTCGACGTCGGGAGGCTTCAGATACCCGGCTGAGGTCAGCTCGATACCGCCGTCCACGGCGCGGTCGAGGAACCAGCGGTGCGCCGCGAGCGACGCGACCAGTTCGTCGTGGTCCGGCTCGGTCGGCTGCGAGCCCAGCATCACCATTCGCTCGGCCAGGTCGTCACCGACAGGCGTGTGCCGAAGCCGGCCGACCAGGTCGACAAGCCGCTGGTCGATGCCGGACTCGAGGATCACGAGGTGCGGGCCCCGCAGGGCCCGGTTGAGCTGGTCGAGGTCGAAGTGGGCCGGGTCATCGACGACCATCGCGACGCTGGCCAAGTCGGTGCCGCCGCCGGAATCCTCCGGGGGCGCTGCCCGGCGGCCGTCGATCGCGCTCGCCGCGGGAGCGCCCGGCTCCGCCGGCAGCACCTTCTCGAGCTGGATGGTCACGTCCCAGTTGTCCCCGTAGTCGTAGAGGTAGTGCAGGACGTCGCCGGGTTCCTGCAGCGTCTCGTCGAGGCGTACGTCGCCGGCGGGGATGCCGCCGTCGTCCTCGTCCTCGCCGTTCTCGACGTCGTAGGAGCAGAGGAACAGTTGGCTGGTCCGGTCGAACGGGTGCCCGCCGAGGGAGAACCGGTGCAGGTGGGAGTCGGTCCAGTCGAAGGCGACCTGCAGCACCTGATGCACGACATCCAGCGAAAGGTCCGAGCGGAGATCCAGCCGGCGCCAGATCGGTGGCTCAGCGTGATCGAGGTCGACCCGGATCCGGTAGGTCGCGACGTCGTCGCGCGGTGGACGGCGTAGTTCCGGACGCGTCCTGTGATGAGCGATCCTGCCGTCGACCAGGGACAGGTCGCCGGTGAGCTGGCGCAGGTCGGAGAGCTCCATCCCGGAGATGGCGGCCTCGAACTTGCGGTGGAGTTCGGCCTGAGCGTCGTCGTTTCCTGGCACGGCACACACCGTATTCGATTCCGGCCGCGGTGGGCGTGCCGTGCGCCAGCGGTTCAGATGACGCCGAGGGCGAGCATGGCGTCGGCCACCCGGATGAAGCCCGCGATATTGGCGCCGGCGACGTAGTTGCCGGGGCTGCCGTACTCGTCGGCGGTCTCGGCACACCGGTCGTGGATGGCGCGCATGATCTCCGCGAGCCGTTCCTCGGTGTGCTCGAAGCTCCACGTGTCGCGGGATGCATTCTGCTGCATCTCCAGAGCGCTCGTGGCGACGCCGCCGGCGTTGGCGGCCTTCCCCGGCGCGAACCCGACGCCTGCCTCGGTGAAGTGCCTGATCGCGGCGGGTGTGGCCGGCATGTTGGCGCCTTCGCCCACGACGCGGCAGCCGTTCCTGATCAGGGTGAGCGCGCCTGCGTCATCGAGCTCGTTCTGGGTCGCGGATGGCAGCGCGATGTCGCAGGGGACGTCCCAGATCGTTCCGCCGGACACGTAGTCGGCCACGGCGCCGCGTGCGTCGGCGTAGTCGCGGACCCGGCCGCGGCGCACCTCCTTGACCTCCTTGAGCAACGCGATGTCGATGCCCTTCTCGTCGACGACGTAGCCATCGGAGTCCGAGCACGCGACGACGATGCCGCCGAGCTCGTGGACCTTCTCGATCGCGTAGGTCGCGACGTTGCCGGAACCGGAGACGACCACGCGCCGGCCATCGAAGGACTCGCCACGCGCCTTGAGCATCTCGTTGACGAAGAACACGGTGCCGTAGCCGGTCGCTTCCTTGCGGACCTGCGACCCGCCCCACGTCAGGCCCTTGCCGGTGAGGACGCCCGACTCGTAGCGGTTGGTCAGCCGCTTGTACTGGCCGAACAGGTAGCCGATCTCGCGGCCGCCGACGCCGATGTCGCCGGCGGGCACATCGACGTACTCGCCGATGTGTTGGCACAGCTCGGTCATCAGCGCCTGGCAGAAGCGCATGACCTCGGCGTCGGAACGGCCCTTGGGGTCGAAGTCGGAGCCGCCCTTCCCGCCGCCGATCGGCATGCCGGTGAGGGCGTTCTTGAACGTCTGCTCGAAGCCGAGGAACTTGACGATGCCGAGGTTGACGCTCGGGTGGAACCGCAGGCCGCCCTTGAACGGCCCGAGCGCGGAATTGAACTGAACCCGGAACGCGCGGTTGAGCTGGACCTGGCCGGCGTCGTCGACCCACGGCACCCGGAAGATGATCTGCCGCTCAGGCTCGCACAGCCGACGGATCACCGCCGCGTCGGCGTACTCGGGATGCTTCACGACGACCGGTCCGAGGTCGGCGAGGACCTCCCGCACCGCCTGATGGAACTCCTGCTCACCGGGGTTGCGGCGCAGCACTTCGCCGTAGATGTCGTGGAGCTTCTCATCGAGTTCGGGCACGCCGTCACCCTCCAGTGCGAATGAGGTCATCGAGCCGGGCGGCTCCAGGCCGCAAGCCATGACGACGTCGGCGACACTGGCGACATCGGTGAGTCGAGGCTATCTGGCCCCGCCGCGATCAGCGTATTCCGGTCGTTCGTCACAGTCCGAAGGCGGCCGCGGTCGTCGCCGGCCGGTCGCGATGCTGCCGAGGTGTGATGCCGCGGACGCGCTTGAACGCGACGCTGAGGGCGAAGGCGTTGGCGTAGCCGACCCGCCGGGCGATGGCGTCGATGGTCGCGTCGGTGCCGCGCAGCAGGTCGGCGGCGAGGGTGATGCGCCAGCCGGTGATGTAGGCCATGGGCGGCTCGCCGACCAGGGTGGTGAACCGGCGGGCGAATGCGGCCCGGGACGCTCCGGCGGCGGCCGCGAGCCCGGCGACCGTCCAGGGGTGGGCCGGGTCGGCGTGGATCCGCTGGAGCGCCGGTCCGATCAGTGGGTCGCCGTGCGCTCGATACCAGCCGGGCGTGGCGGCGTCCGGCCGGGCGAACCACGAGCGCAGCGTCGAGATCAGCGAGAGATCGAGTAGCCGGTCCAGAACCGCCCGCTGCCCCGGCTCGTCCGCGGCCACCTCTCGCTCCAGCAGGTCCAGGACGGGTGCCGGGGCAGCGGCACACGGCACGTGCACGAGCGGCGGCAGCGCACTGAGCAGCCGGGCGCCGACGTCACCGTCGACCTGGTAGGTGCCGCTGGCGATGATGGCGGAACCGTCCGGTCCGTGCCCGCTGGTGTTCGGGCCCAGGCGCAGCTCCGCGGTGACGTCACGGCCGTCGGTCGTAGTCAGGCGGTTGCCTGCGTGCACGACGATGTCCGGCGCGGTGCGGGGGTCGTCGCCGACGGTGTAGGGCTGTGGTCCCTTGACGATGGCGACGTCGCCGGTGCGCAGGAGCAGCGGTTCGGCGTCGTCGGGCACGATCCACGCGTGTCCCCGCAGTGCCGCGGCCAGGGCGAGCGGCGCACCGTCGGCGATCCGCAGTGCCCACGGCGGCTCCAGGACGACCCGGCAGAAGGCGGCGCTACGCGCGCGGACGCCGTCGAGCAGGTCGGCGAGCGCATCCACGCCAGGTTAGTGTAGACGCCCTGACATGGAACCGAGCCGGACGGATATGGATCGTCTCGATCGCGCAGGCTTCACTGGGGTCATCCGATCAGTGGATCTCAGGAAGGAGAGCCCCATGTACGCGATCATCGGAGCCACCGGGCACGTCGGCGGCGCGGCCGCCCGTGACCTGCTCGCCACCGGCGCACCCGTCCGGGTCGTGGTCCGCGACGAGGCCAAAGGCCGGGACTGGATCGCGCACGGCGCCGAGGTGGCCGTCGCGGACCTTGCCGACGCCGATGCGCTGGCCGCCGCGTTCGACGGCTGCCGCGGCATCTTCGCCATGCTTCCGTTCGGTCCGGCGACGACGGACGAGGAACAGCGCCGCCTCGCCGACACGACCGCCGCCGCCGTCTCGGCCACCAGGGTCTCCGGCGGCCGGCCCGTCCACGTGGCGGCGCTGTCGTCGGTCGGGGCCGACCTGCCCGCCGGCACCGGGCCGGTGCGCTGGCTGCACCACCTGGAGAACCGGCTCCGCGACACCGGCGCGACCGTGACGGCGATCCGTTCGCCGCATTTCCAGGAGAAGGTCGAGACGGTGCTGGAAGCCGCCGTCGGCGCTGGGGTGTACCCGGTGTTCGGCGACAGCGCCGATGTGCCGACCCCCATGGTCGCCACCCGCGACGTCGGTGCCGCAGTCGCGCAGAGCCTCCTCACGCCGCCCGCCGACAGCGAGGTCGTCGACCTGGACGCCCCGCAGTACACCGAACGGCAGGTCGCGCGGAGGCTCGGTGCGCTGCTCGGTGCCGACCTGCGTGTGGTGACCGTACCGCGGCCGGGGTGGATCGCCGCGTTGACCGACGCCGGCATGCCAGCGGCGCTGGCGGCCGAACTCGCGGAGCTCTACGACGCCGAGCAGAGCGGACTCCTCCAGCCCCGAGGCGACCGAACCCGGCGCTGTTCCACGCCGATCGATGACACGTTGCGCGATGTCGTCCGGGCTGCCGTACCCGCCTAAGTCACGCGGACGTCGACGAAGCCGGAACCGGGCTGGTAGTCGGGGGACTGGTGCCGGAAGTACGTGTTGTACACGTCGCAGTAGGCGCCGCCGGAACGCAGCAACGACTCGTGGGTGCCTTCCTCGACGATGGCGCCCTCGCGCATGACGATGATGCGGTCGACGTGCTCGATGGTGGACAGCCGGTGAGCGATCACGATGGACGTACGGCCGGCCAGGACGACGTCGAGGCCTTCGGAGATCTGCGCCTCGGTGAGCGGGTCGACGCTCGCGGTCGCCTCGTCGAGGATGACGATGGCGGGGTCCTGGAGCAGCAATCTGGCCAGCGCCACCAGCTGGCGTTGGCCCATCGACAGCGCCGAGCCGTGCTCGCCGACCTCGGTGTCCAGGCCGTCGGGTAGCGCGGCGATCCAGTCACCGTCGGCCACCTGGGCGGCCACGGCCCGGACGGCGTCGTCGGTGGCGTCCGGGCGCGGGTAGCGGATGTTGTCGGCCACCGTGCCGGAGAACAGGAATGGTGTCTGCGGCACCACGCCGAGCTGATGGCGGTAGCCGGGGAGGTCGACGGTGCGCAGATCGGTGCCGTCGACGAGGATCCGGCCGCCGCCGAACTCGTAGAAGCGCACCAGTAGCCGCCCGATGGTGGACTTGCCGGCACCGGTGTGCCCGACCAGGGCGATGGTCTCGCCGGCCTCGATGGTGAGATCGAAGTGCTGGAGCACGGGGTGGTCGGGGGTGTAGCCGAACGTGACATCGCGGAACTCGACCCGTCCGGCCAGCCGGCCCACCGGCCGCGGATCGCGCTGCACCACCAGTGGCTCGGCGTCGATGAGCGCGAACACCCGCTCCGACGCCGACAGGCCCTGCTGGAACTGCGACCAGAACGATGCGATCGACGTCAGCGGCAGCCAGAACATGCCGACACTCTGCAGGAACAGGTACCAGTCGCCGGGGGAGATGGCGCCGTCGAGCACCCGCCGCCCGCCCAGATAGACCAGCAGGACGGTGGCGAACCCGGCCACCGCGAACAGCGCCGGGAAGATGGCGCCGAAGACGAAGCCCTGTTTGAGCGTGACCCGGTAGTTCTGCGCGTTGATGGGACGGAACTCGTCGTAGACCGTCTGTTCCTGGCGGAAGTTCTTCGCCACCGAGATGCCGCCCATGGTCTCCTGCAGCGTGGCGTTGACCCGCGCGAGTGACCGCTGTTGGTGCCGGGTGGTGTCGCGGGCGATGCGCCGGAACCCCAGTGCCATGGCCACGATGATCGGGACGACGGCCATCACCATCAGCGCCAGCTCGACGTTGCGGGAGAACAGCAGCACCGTGACGAGACCGACCATGAGCACCTGACTGACGACGTTCAAGGTCAGGGTCACGACGGTGGAGAAGTCCTCGGTGTCGGAGGTGACCCGGCTGACGACCTTGCCGGACGGGTTGTCGTCGTAGAAGGACATGTCACGGGCGAGGACGGCGGCGAAGGCGTCCTCGCGCAGTTCGAGGACGACGTCGCCGACGACCTTTGCGGTGAACCAGCGCTGGATGAAGTTGAACACCCAGCCGAGGACGCCGGTGACGAGCACCGCGGCGACGAGTCCCACTACGAGCCCGGTGGAGCGGTCGCGCACCACCCGGTCCAGCCCGACGCTGAGCACCACCGGCAGCGCCGCCTGCATGAGCGAGTGCGCGACGATGCCGAAGGCGATCAGCGCCATGGTGGCCCGCTTGGGCCGGAAATACCGCACGATGCGGCGCAACAGCTCACGGTCGCCGTAGGTGCGGTCGTACTGCTCGGCGTCGAGGCCGTCCATGATGAACGCCATCAGCCGGTCACCTCCACGTCGTGCGAGCCGGTGTCGGGTCCGGTGGCGGCGTCACGCGGACGGTGTGGCGCGAAGATGCGCCGGTACAGCGCGCACCGGGCGAGCAGCTCGTCGTGGCTGCCTTCGTCGACCAGCCGGCCGCCCTGCAGGAGCAGCACCTTGTCGGCCCAGCGAATCTGCGACAGCCGGTGGGTGATGAGCAGGGTGGTGCGTCCCTCGAGGATGCGCTGGATGGCGCGCTGGATCTGATCCTCCGTGGCGCTGTCGATCGCGCTGGTCGAGTCGTCGAGCACCAGGATGGCGGGGTCGGTCAGCAGTGCCCGGGCGATGGCAAGCCGTTGCCGCTGGCCGCCGGAGAGCGTGACGCCGCGCTCGCCGATGACGGTGTCGTAGCCGTCGTCGAGCGCGGTGATGAACTCGTGCGCCTGTGCGTCCTTCGCGGCCCGGACGATGTCGTCGCGGTCCACCTGCTGGCCGAGGCTGAACCCGATGTTCTCGGCCACCGGGCGGGAGAACAGCACGATGTCCTGCTCGATGGTGGAGATCTGCGAGCGCAGGGAGTCGAGGTTCCAGTCGCGCACGTCGGTGCCGTCGACCAGGATGCGCCCGTTGCTGACGTCGTAGATGCGGTTGACCAGCTTCGTCAGCGTGGACTTGCCGGCGCCGGTCTCGCCGACGACGGCGACCGTCTGGCCCGGTTCGATCTGGAACGACAGGTCGCGCAGCACCGGCTGGCCGCCGTAGCCGAAGGTGACGTTCTCGAACCGGATGGCGCCGCGCATGGGCGAGACGTGGCCGTGCCGGTTGTGGTCGAGCTCGGTTTCCTCACGCATCAGCGTGAGCAGCCGGTTGGCGCTGGCGATGCCGTTCTGCACCAGCGAGAAGGAGAAGATGGAGATGAACGCGGGGAACCCGAGCAGCCCCATCAGCCCGATGAACGTGATCAGCTGGCCGAGCGTCAGCTCGCCGGCGTCGAGCAGCCACAGCCCGTGCAGGAGGCCGCCGGCCATCGAGACCGACAGCAGCAATGTCGGCAGGTAGCGCGCCTGGATGAGCCCCTGCTGGACGAATGCGTCGCGGTAGCGGCGGGCGTTACGGGCGAAGCGCCGCTCTTCCTGATGCTCCTGACCGGTGGCCTTGACCACCTCGATGCCCCGGATGGCCTCGTTCAGCCCGGCGTTGAGGGTGCCGTAGTTCTCCCGCAACCGCGCCGACACCGGTGACAGCCGGCGCATGAACCACCGGATGGACAGAACGAACGCGACGGCGAACAGCAGCGGCGCTACCAGCAGCCGCGGTTCGAGGAAGGCGATGAAGACGATGGGCACGATGCCCTGGCTCAGTGAATCGACCAGCAGGTCGATACCCGGGCTGAACATGGTGCCCAGCTGCCGCACGTCGCCCGCGCCGCGGGCCATGAGGTCGCCCACGCGCTGCCGGTTGTGGAACGTCTGGCTCTTGCCGAGCAGGCTGACGTACAGCTCGTCGCGGGCGTCGCGTTCCATCCGCTTGGCCAGCACCTCGGTGCACAAGCGAGCGACGAAGTCGAGCACCGACCGACCCACCACGATGACCAGCAACGTGACGGCGACGGTGGTCAGCGCCCGCGAGCGGTCCGGCGCGTCGCCCAGCACGATGTCGAAGGCCTCGCCCACCTGCCCCGGGATGGCGGAGTTGAGCACCACCATGAGCACGGAGCCGAGCAGGAAGCCCGCCAGGTGCCACGGGTTGCGCCGCTGGTGGGAGATGATCCAGCGCACCGGGCCGCGCCGGTCGAACTCCCGGCGGCCGGCGACGGTGAACTCGGTGCGCACTGTCGTCACCGTCGAAGTTCTAGCACTCGCCACCGACAGACCACACCTGCTTTATGCGGCGATGCCGGCTTGTGACGGGGGCCGCGCGCGGCGGGGAAGGGCCGTGCCGGCCGAGACGGCCGGCGGCGCGACCGGACGATGAGGTGACTGCGATGTTCCGGGATGGTCGCGCCGGTCCGGCACGGGCCATCATGGTGTCGGGCGGTAAACCGGGCCCGCCGGGGTCAGCGGCGCGAGAAGCCCCGCTCGCTCTCGGTGAGCCCGCCCCAGATGCCGTAGCGCTCCGGGAGCGCCGCTGCGGCCTCCCGGCACTGCTGGGCGACAGGGCAGGTGGTGCAGATGTTCTTCGCGATCTGCTCTCGGGCACGCAGCGTGCTGCCACGGCCCTCGGGATAGAACAGATCGGTGTCCATGCCGCGGCAGGCGGCGTACGCCCGCCACGCGTCCCGCAGTTCGAACCAGTCCTCGGCGTGCGCGTCCATGTGATCGGCCAGTGCAGTCATGCGGCCAGTTCCCCCTTCGCCGTCCCGGTGCTGATCAGTGCCTTTGATCACCAGGACAGAGATGTGACCCCGTCATGACGCGCTCGCACGGAAATTTCTCGAGAAAGTTCGGGGGCCTCAGCGGGGGTCCGGACGAACCGGGTGAACGGGTCGGTTCCGGCGGCCGATCCGACGGACACCACCAGGTGTTCTACCTCTCCACCATGCGTACGGTCCTGGTGGAGCGGCAGCGGACCTGGTGGTGTCCACCGCCGAAGCCCTGCGGCCGGCCCCGAGTTCGCTGCCTCAGCGCGCCACGAACCAGAAGTGCTGGTTGGAGCCGCCGTGCAGCGGCCAGAGCAGGAGCCGGCCGTTCGGGCTCACACTGTCGATGTCGAGCCCGTAGGCGGGGAACACCGCGCTCTCGACCTGTTGCGGTGCCGTGCTGTCCGGGCTGATGCTCCAGCGTTGGTCGGCGCCGCCGTCGCAGGTGCTCAACGCGACCGGCTGCTGTTCGCCGACGGCCTGCAGGCACAGATCCGCGGTGCCGGTGCGGCGGCGGATGGTTCCGTCGGTGGTGAGGCCCCAGTCGTCGGCGTGCGCACTGCTGCAGGCGCCGGCGCGCGGGCCGTCCGGCCCGACCACGATGCATCGCTCGCCGCCGTGCAGGCCGAGATTCACCTTCAGCTGGCCGGGAACGGCGATCGTCAGCGCAGCGGCCTCACTGGTGGCTGTGCCGACCGCGTTGGCGAACACCGCGCGGTAGCTCCGGCCGTCGTGCTCGCGGCCGACGTCGTTCACGGACAGCGTGGCCTGGGTGCCGGTGCCGGAGGCGCCGTCCACCGCGGTCCACTGCTGCGTTCCGGGCAGCTGCTGCTCCCAGTGCCAGGTGGCCTCAGGCACAGCTGCCGTGGTCGTGGCGGTGTAGGTGACGTCCTGGCCCGCCCACGCGGTGGTGTCGGCCGGGTGCGTGATGAGCTCCGGCGCCCACCGGATCGTGACCTCGGCCGGTTCGGTGGTGACCGAGCCGAGCGGGTTCGTGAACACGGCGCGGTACTGGCGGCCGTCGTGCGTGAGCGTCAGGTCGGTCAGGGTCATCGCGGCGGCGTTGCCGGAACCGGTGGCACCCGGCACCGCGGTCCACGGGCCGGCGGCGGAGACGGCGGTCTCCCACCGCCAGGTGGACGCGGGGTTGCCGGTGACCTCGGCGGTCAGCTCCGCGGAGTCGCCGGGTTCGGCCTCGACGTCTGCCGGCTGCGCGGTGACCTCAGGTGCCCACCGCACGCTCAGCGTGGCCGGTTCGGAGACCGTTTCACCCACCTCGTTGGTGAAGACCGCGCGGTACTGGTTGCCGTTGAGCTCGCGGCCGGCCATGACCTGCAGCGTCGACGTCGTGCCTTCCTGCCGCGAGGAGGCGATGTCGGGGTTGGGCGCGCGCCAGTCGCTGCCGGGGCGTCGGACCTGCCAGGTGATGGTGGCGACGCCCGGGTTGGCCCTCGCGGTGGCTTCGAACGTGACGGACCGGCCTTCGTCGGCCGTGGCGCTGCGCGGATGGGCCTCGATCTCCGGGCTGTACCGCACCGTGATGACGGCCGGCTCGGTGGCGATCGTGCCCAGGGCGTTGGCGGCCCGCAGCCGGTAGGCGCGTCCGTCCATCTCCGACGTCGGGGCGTCGATAACGAGGGTGTCGCTGGTCTCGCCCGCGATGTCGACCCAGTCCTCCTCGGCCGGAGGCGCGGCGGGCGGGTCAGTGCCGTCCCCCGGGGTCTCTTGGTACACGGCGGGTACGAAGCTCGGCGAGCCCGACGATGTGCGCAGGAACCAGCGCGACGCGGCGGCCGAGTCCTGCGCCGGTGCGGGCTCGGCGAACTGCCATTGCAGCTGTGGCGGCGGGTTGCCGGACACCGCGGCGGTGAGCACGACTGGTTCACCGGCGACGACCACCGGGTTCGGCGGCGGCTGCACGTCGATGCTGGGAGCCTGCTCCGCCTCCGGTGGGTCGCTCGGCGACGGCGTTGGGCTCGGCTCCTCGGTCGGCTCGTCGGACGGCTCCGCGGACGGTTCGTCGGAGGGTTCCGAGGACGGCGACTCCGAAGGCTGCGACGGCTCGACGTCGGGCACGTCCACCGGTGGTGCGGGATCGTCGGCGGGCGGCTCGTCGTCCAGCGGCGGCTCGTCCTCCGCCTGCGCCGGAGGCGAGTCCGGTTCGGTGTCGGGTGGAGCGGCCGGCGGTTGTTCCTGGGTGTCCGGAGGCGGGGGCGGCGGGTCGGCGTCGTTGCTGCCCGGCTGCTCCGGCTCGGCGGACGCCGACGGCACGGCGGCCGGCTCGTCGTCCGGGCCGTCGTCGGCGACCGCGAGGTATGCGGCGACGGCGATGGCCGCGGCGGCAGCCGCTGCCGCCCCGCCGACGGCGAGCTGCCGGGCCTGCTTGCCCCACCGGGCAGGGGAGAGGAAGGCGAGGACTCCGCCGCCGGCCGCGCCCGCCCCGGCCAGGGCGGCCGCTCCGACTCCGGACGCCGGGAGCAGCAGCGCCGGCCAGAGCACGCCGCGCATGTCGGAGACCAGCAGGAGCAGTTCGTCGCGGCGCTCGCGGCAGTGCGTGCACGTGGCGAGGTGGGCACTCATCTCGCGGGTGTCGTGTGCGGACAGAGTGCCCCGCACATAGGAGGCGATCTTGGGTGCGTACGGCCGGCAGTCGGGCTGCACCTCGGCCGACAGGTTCACCGCGAGGTACGCCTGGCGCAGGCCCTCGCGGGCGCGGTAGGCGAGCGCGGCCACGGCGTTGGCCGATCCGCCCAGTGTGGGTGCGAGCGACGCCGGCGACCGGCCCTCGATCTCGGTGTGCCACAGCACCTGCTGCCACCGCTCGGGCAGCGTCTCGAACGCGTGCCGGACAAGCTGCCGGTCGGTGGAGCGCGCCATGGGGTCGTCGGCGTGCGGGAGCACGTCGAGGATGGACGGGTCGGACACCTGGCCGGAGCGCTGTGAGGTGCGGTGCCGGTCGATGGCCAGCCGGCGCACGACCGTCTTGAGGTACGGGGCGAACTCGAGGTCCGGGCCGCCGCCCTCGGTCAACCGGGTCAGGACCCGGGTGAAGGCCTCGGCGACGACGTCTTGAGCCTCGTCGCTGTTGTCGGTGACGATGCGGGCGACCTTGGAGGCGTCGTCGACGTGACGCCGGTAGAGCTCGTCGTAAGCGGCCATGTCGCCCGCGCGCGTGCGCGCGATGAGCTGTTCATCGCTGGCGGCATCTGCTGGAGTGGTCACCTGGTCTCGCTATCCGTCCCATTCAGGCGGCTCAGTCCAGGGAACCTGTCCCTGAGTGGCGGAAACTGGGCGGCCTGACGGCATGATCGACATTAGCCCCCCCATGTAGCCGTGTCACGAGTTCCGGCAATCGTGCTCGGGTGTCCGGGACAGCGAAGACGTCGACCATCACATGTGCAGTGCTCAGTTCACCGTTTTCGACCGCCTTCGTCAAGGAGATCCGTTCCACTCGCGCCCGTGCGTCGTCGGGCACCAGCGCCATCGCCATTGTCGTGCCGACCTGGCTCAGCGTGGCCTCCGGCCGGACCCTCGACCGTAGTGCCGATGCGGCCTGCAGGATGCGGGCGATGCGCATCCACGGGCCGGCCGCGGCATCCCACCGGACCACGATGAGAACCAGTGCCATCGGTTCCGTGGCCGACAGCCGGTCCAGCTCCTGCACCCGGCCGTAGAGATAGCCAGCGGTGTGCAGGCCAGACAGCGGGTCGACTCCCGGCGACCCGCGCTCGGCGGCGACGGCGTCCACCCACGCGTCGACCAGCCGGTGCCGGGCAGTGGCACGCGGTAGCGGCGCCCCGCCGGTGTCCTCCAGCACGTCCCAGAGCTCGTCCAGCTCGGCCAGCAGGCAGGTGAGGTCCGTACTCGCTGCGGCACGCTCCCAGGCGAACACCGTCAGCGAGTGCGACACCTCCTCCGGCTCCGGCCGCTCGGCGCCCAGAGCCTCCAGCACGGCCTCGACGCCCGGTGGAGGCAGCGCCCCGGACGGCGCGCCCGCCCCGCCCGCCTGGCTCGCGGGGCCATCGGCCCCACCCGGGCCGGCGGTCCTGGCCGTGGCCCGGCCCGGCTGTTCCAGCCATGCGGTCAGCAGCGTCGGTTCCGGCACGCCACCGCCATGGTCACACCCCGTCATATCCGGCATTCCCCCGCCTTCGCGCACGCTTCGGAATCGTCCCTTGCTTTATCACGACGGGACAGCGGCGGCATCATGACGCGGGCGTGGCGACGAAATCTCGGCGGGTTTTCCCTTGATCATCAAGAGTCGGCCCGGCCAGCACCGGGTCAACCCTTGATGATCAAGGGGGTTGTGCCAGGCTGGCCCTTGTGCCTGACCGCCTGAAGCGCCTCACCCGCTGGTGGAACGACGTCCGCGAGCGGCTGGCGCGAGCCGCGGCCGAGCGGGAGGCGCAGGCAGAACCCGGACCCGACACCGCACCGGAGGCGATGTCGGGTGCGCCCGTCGCGTCCGTCGACGTCGGTGCGGCCATCGCCCCCGGCGAGTCCGTCGAGACGACCGGGTCCGCCGGCGTGTCCGCCGCACCGGGTGCACCCGCCGACCCAGCGGCCTCGGCCGATCGGCTGGGTTCGGCGGCAGGTGCCGGGCACAGCCCTCTCGACACCCCGCACCCGGTGCCACGCGCGGTGCGCGACGCGGCGGACTGGAGCTGGCGGCTGATCGTCATCGCCGCGGCTGTCGGCGGCACCGGCTGGCTCGCCTGGGAGCTCCGGCTGGTCATCTTCCCGCTGGTGGCCGCCCTACTCATGGCCGCAGGACTGCATCCGCTGGTGCGCCGGCTGCGCCGGGCCGGGTGGCGCAACGGGCCCGCGGCGGCCACCGTCTTCGTCGGCTTCCTGATCGTCGTCGTCGGCTCGTTGACGCTGGTGGGCAACGCCGTCGGTGGCCAGTTCGGCGACGTCGTGGACCAGGCCGAGGAGGGTCTGCAGGAGATCCGCGGCTGGCTGGCCGGTCCGCCGTTCGGGGTCGACGAAGCCCAGCTGGACCGGTGGATCGACCGCGCGCTGTCGTACGTCCAGAGCGACGACTCCGTCGCCGAGCAGGCCACCACGGCTGCGACGGTGGCCATCGAGATCTTCGTCGGGATCGTGCTGTCGCTGTTCGCGCTGATCTTCTTCCTCTACGACGGCGACCGAATCTGGGCCTGGCTGGTGCGGCTGTTCCCCGCCCGGTCGCGGGCACGGGCGGCCGCGGCCGGCGACGTCGCCTGGCGGACCCTGGCGCAGTACATCCGCGGCATCGTCCTGGTGGCGCTGTTCGACGCCGTCGCCGTCACCGTCCTGCTGTTCATCCTGCAGGTGCCGTTGGCGTTGCCGCTCGGCGTGCTGATCTTCTTCGGCGCGTTCGTGCCGCTCATCGGCGCGTTCGTGACGGGGGCGGTCGCGGTGCTGGTGGCGCTGGTGACCCAGGGATTGCTGACGGCCATCGTCGTGCTGGCCGGGCTGGTCGTCGTCCAGCAGATCGAGAGCAACGTGTTCCAGCCGTTCATCCTCGGCCGGATGGTGCGCATCCACCCCTTGGCGGTGGCCGTCGCCGTCGCCATCGGGACGCTTGCCGGCTCGATCATCGGCGCGATCATCGCGGTGCCGATCGTCGCCGTGGTGAACACCGTGGGCGGCTACCTGGCGACGTCGCGACAGCGGCCCGACGAGGCCGCCTCGGCGGAGCGTCCGGACCTGTGATCAAGTCGGGATCGATCCAACAGAGGATCGGCGAGGCAGATCGCGCGGTGGTTGCCGGCGAGCTGGACGCCGCGCTCAGCGACCGCAGCGGTCCACGCGCTCCCAGGGCCACTCGGCGGCGAGCCAGGCATCGACTGCGTCAGCCAGCGGGGTGTCGAGGCCGGCCCGGTCTCCCCGAACCCACGACTGGACGGTGACGTCGTGGTCCGCGGACGCCGTCGGATACAGGTACACACAGCCGATGACATCGCCGTCGGCCGGGTCGAGAACGGTGAAGGTGAACCCCTTGCCGGCGGCGAAGTCGGCGGCATGGCGGCGCAGGTCGGCAAGGTTGGCCTCCAGAGACATCCCGTCAAGCGGTGGCCAGCTGCCGTCCGGGTAGCCCGGCGTCGCTCGGATGTGCTCGATGCTCGACATCCACGCTGCGTGGTCGGCGTGGTTGTGCTGCGGCCCCAGCGGCTCGAGGCGGAACAGATCGGTGACCAATGATGTCGGCGGCTCGAACCCGGCCGGTACGAACGTCTCCGAAGCCATGGCCGGAGACTATCGGACGCCGTCGGTTCACATCGCCGCCGCGAGCCGTCGCAACGCCGCGGCCAGGTCCGCGGGCGTCGGGGCCCGGTCGGGGTCGATCAGCCATTGCAGGACCATGCCGTTGATCATGCACAGCGCCAGTGAGCCGACGGTGCGCGCGGTCTCGTCGTCGACCTCCTGGTCGTCGAACAACAGCTGGGCCAGCTCGTTCCGGGCACTCTCGTACTTCTCGGACAGCTGATCGCGCAGCTCGGCGACGTACTCGAACTGCGCATAGGCGTGCACGCTGGCCACGGCGATCGGCCGGCTGCGCTCGAGCCCGCCGACCAGGCCGGTCAAGAAGCCCTCGAGGCGGTCGACGGGGGTGTCGCCGGCGTGTTGGTCCATGGCTGCCTGGATTTCATCGTCCCAGTCGTCGAACGAGTCGAGGACTGCGGCGTTGAGCAGCGCGTCCTTGGAGCCGAAGTGGTAGCCGATGGAGGCCAGGTTGGTCCCGGACGAGGCGACCAGGTCCCGCGCGGTGATGTGGGCGTAACCCTTCTCCGCCAGTAGCCGTTTCGCGGCGGCGAGCAGGTCCTCACGGTGTCCCATGCTGACCAGTGTAGGCGCAGATCTATACGCTCGTCATAGACAAATGTATAAGACGTTCGTATAGTTCGAGCCATGACCGAGATCGTCGAGAAGGCCGGCCGCCGGGAATGGATCGGCCTCGCCGTCCTCACCATCCCCGCGCTGCTGGCGTCAATGGACCTGTCCGTGCTGTTCATGGCCGCGCCCTGGCTGAGTGCCGACCTGGAGCCGAGCGGCACGCAGTTGCTGTGGATCATGGACATCTACGGCTTCCTGATGGCGGGGCTGCTCATCACCATGGGCTCGCTGGGTGACCGGATCGGGCGACGACGGCTGCTCCTGGCCGGTGCCGTGGCGTTCGGCGCGGCGTCTCTGCTGGCCGCTTATGCCTCCAGCCCCGAACAGCTGATCGCCGCTCGGGCGCTGCTGGGTATCGGCGGCGCGACGCTGGCGCCGTCGACCCTCTCGCTGATCCGCAGCATGTTCCACGACTCCAACCAGCGCCGGGCCGCCATCGGCGTGTGGACCGCCGCCTTCACCGGCGGGGTCGCCGTGGGGCCGATCGTCGGCGGGCTGCTGCTCGAGCACTTCTGGTGGGGCTCGGTGTTCCTGATCAACCTGCCGGTGATGGTGCTCCTGCTGATCGTCGGCCCCCTGCTGCTGCCGGAGTCGCGCAACCGCGAACACGGCGGCATCGACCTCGCCAGCGCCGCGCTGTCACTGGCCGCGGTGTTGCCGGTGATCTACGGCATCAAGGAGATCGCTGCGGACGCAACCGTCTCGGCGCCGGCCGTGGCCGCGATCGCCGCCGGGCTGTTCGTCGGTGTGGTCTTCGTCCGGCGGCAGCGGTCGCTCACAGACCCGATGATCGACGTCCGGCTGTTCCGGAACCCGGCCTTCAGCGCCGCCGTCGGGACCAATGCTGCCGTGACGTTCGCCACCGCCGGGATGGGAGCGATCGCCGTCCAGTACGTCCAGATGGTGCTCGGCATCCGACCCTTCACCGCAGCACTGTGGATGCTGCCCACCGTGGGCGGCACCATCGTCGGCATCACGGTGGCGAACCTGGTGGTGCGCCGTATTTCACCGGGCATCGTGGTCGGTTCCGGTGCCGCGTTGGCCGCGCTGGGCTTCGCACTGGTGGCCTTGACCGTGGAGGTCGACTCGTCGGTGGGCGTCGTCATCGCCTGCTACACCGTCCTCGTGGCCGGTGTCGGGATGGCGGCGAGCCTGGTCATCGACCTGATCGTCGGTTCGGCGCCGCCCGAGCGCTCCGGTTCCGCCGCTGCGACCTCGGAGACCGCCGCCGAACTCGGTGCCGCGACCGGTATCGCCGTCCTGGGCAGTGTCGCGGTGGCCGTGTACGGCGACGAACTGCGCGGCGGACTGCCGGACGACGTCACCGGAGCCGCCGCCGAGGCGGCCACCGGCAGCCTGGGCGGTGCGATCGCCGTGGCGGAGGAACTACCTGCCGGTGCCGCTGAACCGCTGATGGTGGCAGCCCGGCTGGCGTTCACCGACGGCTTCACCACCACCGCGGCCGTGGGTGCCGTTGTCGTGGGCGTGACGGCGTTGCTGGCCATGGCGCTGCTGCGGCGGGTGCGGCCCGGGGCCGCGGCCGTCACCGAGCACGCCGGCTGACGTGGTCAGCTCTGGTCGGGATCCCGGTCGGCGCCGAGCCGGTCGAGGACGGTGTCGTGCAGGAGGCCGTTGGTGGCCAGCGCGTCGCCGCCCAGCGGCCCGGGCCGGCCGGCGAGATCGGTGAACCGGCCACCGGCCTCCTCGACGACGATGGACGGCGCGGCCATGTCGTGCAGCGAGAGCTCCGGCTCCGCGGCGATGTCGACCGCGCCGTCGGCCAGCAGCATGTACGACCAGAAGTCGCCGTACCCGCGGGTGCGCCAGCACGCCCGGGTCAGGTCGAGGAACGCCGGCAACCGGCCGCGTTCCTCCCAGCCGGCCAGGGACGAGAACGACAGCGACGCCTCGTCGAGCGTGTCGATGCCGGACACCCGGCAGCGGGTGGCCGACGACAAGGACCGGCCGGTCCAGGCGCCGGTGCCGCGCGCGGCCCACCAGCGCCGGCCCAGCGCCGGTGCCGACACCACGCCGGCCACGACCTCGTCCTCGACCATGAGCGCGATCAGCGTCGCCCACACCGGGACGCCGCGCAGGTAGTTCTTGGTTCCGTCGATCGGGTCGACGACCCAGCGGCGGGCGCCGTAACCCTCCGCGCCGAACTCCTCGCCGACGACGGCGTCGCGCGGCCGGGCCCGCGACAGGGTGCGGCGGATCGCCTCCTCCGTCGCCTTGTCCGCGTCGGTGACCGGGGACTGGTCGGCCTTGGTCTCGACGCGCAGGTCCGCGGCCCGGAACCGGGACGTCGTCTGCGAGTCGGCGTCGTCGGCCAGGACGTGGGCGAAGCGGAGGTCGTCGTCGTGGGCCACGAGGGCAACCTACACGCTCCCGGGGAACGCGGGTCAGTCGCCGGCCTGCCGGTCGCGGCTGGCCAGCAGGCGGCGGAAGGAGTCGAGCCGGGCGCCGTCGATGCGCCCGGCGGCCAGCGCGTCGTCCAGCCCGCATTCGGGCGCGTCGGCGCCGTGGACGCAGCCACGTGGGCAGTCGGCGGTCTCGGCGGCGAGGTCGGGGAAGGCGAGGATGAGCCGGGCGGGCTCGACATGGGCCAGCCCGAACGACCTGATGCCGGGCGTGTCGATGACCCAGCCGCCGTCCGGCAGCGCCAGCGCGACGGCACTGGTGGAGGTGTGCCGGCCCCGGCCGGTGACGACGTTGACCGCCCCGGTGGCCCGATGCGCACCCGGGACCATGGCGTTGACAAGTGTCGACTTGCCCACGCCGGAGTGGCCGACGAAGACGGTGACCCGGTCGCGCAGGTGCTCGGCGACCGGGGACGGGTCGATGCCGCCGTCGTCGGTGGCCTGCGTGACCACCGTGGGCACGTCCAGCGGGGCGTACGTGGCGAGTAGCTGGCTCGGGTCGGCGAGGTCGGCCTTGGTGACGCACAACAACGGCTTGATGCCGGCGTCGAAGGCCGCGACCAGGCAGCGGTCGATCAGCCGTGGCCGCGGTTCAGGGTCGGCGACGGCCGTCACCACCAGCAACTGTTCGGGGTTGGCGACGACGACCCGCTCGACCGGATCGTCGTCGTCGGCGGTGCGGCGCAGGACGGTCGAGCGTTCCTCGACCCGCACGATCCGCGCCAGCGACCCCGGCTGGCCCGAGACGTCGCCGACCAGGCCGACCCGGTCGCCGACGACGACGGCCTTGCGGCCCAGCTCGCGGGCGGTCATGGCGGTGACGACGCGCGCCGGCGGGCCGTCGAGGAAGCAGGTGTAGCGTCCTCGGTCGACCGCGGTGACCAGGCCCGGGCGGGCATTGGCGTGGGCCGGGCGGAGCTTGCTGCGCGGCCGCGAACCGCGGCCGGGGCGGACCTTGACGTCGCGCTCGTCATACGAGGCCGTGGCCCGCCGTGCCATCACGCCGCCGGCCCTCGCCCGAGGTGCGCTTCTCCGCCGAGGGCGGCGGGCTGCCCGAGCAGGGCGGACCACATGCCGGGGAAGTCGGCCAGCGTCTTGGACGTCGTCGCGATGTCCTCGACCTGAACGCCTGGGACGACGAGCCCGAGGACGGCGCCGGCCTGCGCCATGCGGTGGTCGGCGTAGCTTCGGAACACCCCGGCGTGCAGCGGCGCCGGCCGGATGGCCAGGCCGTCGTCGGTCTCCTCGACGTCGCCGCCCAGACCGTTGATCTCCGCGGCGAGGGCCGCCAGCCGGTCGGTCTCGTGGCCGCGCAGGTGAGCGATGCCGCGTAGCCGCGACGGTTCGTTCGAGACGGCGGCCAGTGCCGCCAGTACCGGCGTGAGCTCGCCGACCTCGTGCAGGTCGGCGTCCAGCCCACGGACGTCACCGGTGCCCCGCACGGTGAGCACGCCGTCGTCGAGCGAGACGGCGGCGCCCATGCGGGCCAGCAGGTCGCGCAGCGCGTCGCCCGGCTGGGTGGTGGCGGCCGGCCAGCGCGGCACTCGCACCGTGCCACCGGTGAGCACGGCCGCGGCCAGGAACGGAGCGGCATTGGACAGGTCGGGCTCGACGACGGTGTCCAGGGGCCGGATGTCACCCGGCTCGACCCGCCACGTGTTCGGCGACTCGTCGTCGACCTCGACGCCGCGTTCGCGCAGCGCCGCGACCGTCATGTCGATGTGGGGCTGCGACGGCACCGGTGTGCCGTCGTGGTGCACGGTGACGCCCTTGTCGTACCGGGCGGCGGACAGCAGGAGTCCGCTGACGAACTGCGACGACGCCGACGCGTCGATGGTGATGGCGCCGCCGGGCAGCGCGCCGGCGCCCCGGACGGTGAACGGCAGCGCGCCGCGGCCGGCGTCGTCGATGGTGGCGCCGAGGTCGCGCAGCGCGTCGAGCACGGTGCTCATGGGGCGCTCACGTGCGTGCGGGTCGCCGTCGAACCGGACATCTCCGCCGGCCAGCGCGGCCATCGGCGGAACGAACCGCATGACCGTCCCGGCCAACCCACAGTCGACGAACCCGCCGCCGATGACCGGCGCGGGCGTGACCCGTACCCCGTCGTCGGCGGGCTCGATGGTGGCGCCGAGCACGCGTAGCGCCTGGATCATCAGCCGGGTGTCGCGGGCGAGCAGCGGATGCCGCACCAGCGACGGGCCGGCCGCGAGTGCCGCGAGCACGAGGGCCCGGTTGGTCAGCGACTTGGAGCCGGGCACCTCGACGGTGCCGTCCACCGGGCCGGAAGCGGTCGGCGCAGGCCAGAGCGGGGCAGTCGATTCAGTCATCGGGCACCCAGCCTATCGGTGCCGGCCCGCACCTCGTCGAAATGACCACGTTGAGCATGGTCCCGTTCGCTCCACCAGGCATGCATTCGTGGTGGAGCGGGAGCACCCATGCTCAACGTGATCATTCACCACCCGGTGGGCGGTTACTCGTCCTCGACCCAGTCGAAGGTCTTGGTGACGGCCTTCTTCCAGGTCTTGTAGATCTTCTCGCGGTGGGCGTCGTCCATGGACGGGTCCCACTGCTTGTCCTGGGCCCAGTTGGTGCGGATGTCGTCCTCGCTCTCCCAGAAGCCGACCGCCAACCCCGCCGCGTACGCAGCGCCCAGGGCAGTCGTCTCCGCGACCACCGGCCGGATGACCGGGACGCCGAGGATGTCGGCCTGGAACTGCATGAGCAACTCGTTGGCGACCATGCCGCCGTCGACCTTCAGCGACGTGAGGTCCACCCCCGAGTCCGCGTTCATGGCGTCGATGACCTCGCGGGACTGGAAGGCCGTGGCCTCCAGGACCGCCCGGGCGATGTGCCCCCGGTTGACGAATCGGGTCAGACCGACGATGGCGCCGCGCGCGTCGGAGCGCCAGTACGGCGCGAACAGCCCGGAGAACGCCGGCACGAAGTACGCACCGCCGTTGTCCTCCACGCCGGACGCCAGGCTCTCGATCTCCGGCGCCGAACCGATGATGCCGAGGTTGTCGCGCAACCACTGCACCAGCGAGCCGGTGACCGCGATCGAGCCCTCCAGCGCGTACACGGTGTCGTTGGTGCCGATCTTGTAACAGACGGTGGTGAGCAGGCCGTTCTCGCTCATCACCTTTTCCGTGCCGGTGTTCAACAGCACGAAGTTGCCGGTGCCGTAGGTGTTCTTCGCCTCGCCCGGTGACAGGCACGCCTGGCCGAACGTGGCGGCCTGCTGGTCGCCGAGGATGCCGGCGACCGGCAGCCCGGCGAACGCACCGCGCTCGCGGATGTTGCCGTACACCTCCGAGGACGAGCGGATCTCCGGCAGCATGGACATCGGGATGCCCATGTCGGCGGCGTTGTCCTCGTTCCAGGTGAGGGTGTCGAGGTCCATCAGCAGGGTGCGCGATGCGTTGGTCGGGTCCGTGTAGTGCAACCCGCCGTTGGGGCCGCCGGTGGCGTTCCACAGCACCCAGGTGTCCATGTTGCCGAAGACGAGGTCACCGGCCTCCGCCTTCTCGCGGGCACCGTCGACGTTGTCGAGAATCCACTTCACCTTGGGTCCGGAGAAGTAGGTGGCCAGCGGCAGGCCGGTGGTGGCCCGGTAACGGTCCGGGCCACCGTCGCGGCCCAGCTCGGTGACGATCCGGTCGGTGCGGGTGTCCTGCCAGACGATGGCGTTGTACACCGGCTTGCCGGTGGTGCGGTCCCACACCACGGCGGTCTCGCGCTGGTTGGTGATACCCACGGCGACGACGTCGCTGGTGACGAGGTCGGCCTTGGCCAGCGCGCCGGCGCACACCTCGCGGGTGTTGCGCCAGACCTCCTCCGGGTCGTGTTCCACCCACCCCGCCTGCGGGAAGATCTGCTCGTGCTCTCGCTGGTCGACGGAGACGACCCGGCCCGAGTGGTCGAAGATCATGCAGCGGGTGGACGTGGTCCCCTGATCGATCGCGGCTACGTACGTGCTCATCCGTTCTCCTCACGTCATCGTGCGGGCATGACCCCGTTCTGCCATCAGAACACGGTCCTGGCTGCGGGGGCAGGCCTGGTTCGGCGGCGTCAGTAGACGCCGCGGGCGAGGAGGCCGCCGAGGACACCGCCGACGATCGGCCCCACCACCGGAACCCACGCATAGGACCAGTCGCTCGATCCCTTGCCGCGGATCGGCAGCAGCGCGTGCGCGATGCGCGGACCGAGGTCGCGGGCGGGGTTGATGGCGTACCCGGTCGGCCCGCCGAGCGAGGCGCCGATACCGACGACGAGCAAGGCGACGGCGAGCGGGCCGAGATCCACAGGCTGGTTGCCGAAGGACAGGATCACGAAGACCAGCACGAACGTGGCGATGACCTCGGTGATGAAGTTCCAGCCGTAGTTGCGGATCTCCGGGCCGGTGGAGAAGACGCCGAGCTTCTTGGCCGGCTCCTCCTCGAGATCGAAGTGCTGCTTGTACGCGGCCCACGCGAGCGCGGCACCGACGATGGCACCGGCCATCTGACCGAGGAGGTAGGCCGGGACGTCGCCCCAGTCGGTGTCGCCGTGGGCGACCAGGCCGAACGTCACAGCCGGGTTGATGTGCGCGCCGGATTCGGCCGCCACGAACACACCGGCGAAGACACCAAGGCCCCATCCGAAGTTCACCATCAACCAGCCGCCACCGTAGCCCTTGCTCCGGGCCAGGATGTTCGTGGCGACGACGCCACAGCCGAGGAGAAGGAGCATGCCGGTGCCGAGGAACTCGGACAGGAAGATTTCGCCGAAACTCAGGTCCATGTGAACCTCCGCTTCCGTGGACGGCAACGGCCGTGGCGCCCCGGTGTCCCGGCTGGTCTCGGCAGCGTTGCCAAGGGTCATCTCGGAACCTACTGGTGCGTAGACCAACTGTCTACGTCCTCGGCGACCAGAGCGGGTAGCGTGTTGCTCGGTGTCGACGACGCGGCCGGCGCGGCGGAGCGATGAACCGTCCCGAATGGGTCTATTTCGGCACCATGTGCTCTCTGAGCTGCAAGGAGGCCTGATCCACGTGACCGGCAAAAGCGCACCCACCGGACTGTCCGGGTCGGACGGCCGGCTCAGCCCCGACGCTCGGCGTGAGTACTGGAACCGGCTCGGCGCCGAACACTTCGACGTCGTCGTCATCGGCGGCGGCGTGGTGGGCGCCGGCTCCGCCCTCGACGCGGTGACCCGAGGGCTGCGAGTGGCCCTGGTCGAGGCGCGCGATCTCGCGGCCGGCACGTCCAGCCGCTCCAGCAAGCTCTTCCACGGCGGCCTGCGCTACCTCGAGCAGTTCGAGTTCGGGCTGGTTCGCGAAGCACTGCACGAGCGCGAGCTGATGCTGACGCGGATCGCACCGCACCTGGTCAAGCCGGTCAGCTTCCTGTACCCGCTCAAGCACCGGCTGTGGGAGCGCCCCTACACCGCCGCCGGCCTGCTGCTGTACGACACCATGGGCGGTGCCCGGTCGGTGCCCGGGCAGAAGCACCTGACCCGTGCTGGCGCACTGCGGCTGTTCCCGGCGCTGCGCCACGACGCCCTGGTCGGCGGCATCCGCTACTACGACGCCCAGGCCGACGACGCCCGCCACACGCTGACGGTGGCGCGCACGGCCGCCCACTACGGAGCCGTGGTGCGGACGTCCACACAGGTGGTGGGGTTCCTGCGCGAGGCCGACCGCATCACCGGGGTGCGCGTGCGCGACGTCGAGACGGGTGACGAGCAGGACGTCACGTGCGACGTCGTCGTCAACTGCACCGGCGTCTGGACCGACGAGATGCAGCGGCTGGCCGGGACCCGGGGCCGGTTCCGGGTGCGTTCGAGCAAGGGCGTGCACATCGTGGTGCCGCGCGACCGCATCGCCGCCGAGAGCGGGCTGATCCTGCGCACCGAGAAGTCCGTGCTGTTCGTCATCCCGTGGCGCAACCACTGGATCATCGGCACCACCGACACCGACTGGAACTTCGACCTCGCCCACCCGGCCGCCACCCGCAGCGACATCGACTACATCCTCGAGCACGTCAACTCCGTGCTCATGACCCCGCTGACGCACGACGACATCGAGGGCGTCTACGCCGGACTGCGGCCGCTGCTGGCCGGCGAGAGCGAGCAGAGCTCCAAACTGTCCCGCGAGCACGCGGTGGCCCGGCCCGCGCCCGGCATGGTCGCCATCGCCGGCGGCAAATACACGACCTACCGGGTCATGGCCGCCGATGCCATCAACGCCGCCGCGGTCGACCTCCGCGGCCGGATCGCGCCGTCCATCACCGACAAGGTGCCGCTGATCGGGGCCGACGGCTACCACGCGCTGGTCAACCAGGTCGAGCGGCTGGCCGACGAACACGGCCTGCACCCGCACCGGCTGCGGCACCTGCTCGACCGCTACGGCTCCCTGGTCCACGAGGTGCTGGCGCTGGCCGACGGCCGGCGCGAGCTGCTCGAACCCATTCCCGGCGCCGCGGACTACCTGCGGGTCGAGGTCGTCTACGGCGTCACCCACGAGGGCGCACTGCACCTCACCGACCTGCTCACCCGGCGCACTCGCATCTCCATCGAGTACCCGGACCGCGGGATCGTGGCCGCCGAGCCGGTGGCCCGGCTGATGGCCGAATCGCTGGGCTGGGACGAGAAGACCGTCGCGCGCGAAGTGGAGCTCTACGCCGAGCGGGTCGAGGCCGAACGGCAGTCGCAGACCAAGCCCGACGACCAAGCCGCCGACCAGATCCGTTCCGCGGCGCCCGAGGTCCGCCCCCTGGTGTCCGACCCGGTCATCTGACCCGGAAATGATCACGTCCGGCATGGGTGCACTCGCTTCACCATGGATGCTTGCCTGGTGAAGCGGTAAGACGCCTGGGGCGGCGCCTACACCCCAGCACCAGCCAGACGGCGGCGGCGCAGACAGCCAGGCCGGTCAGCGCGCGCCCGCCCAGGTGCTCGTCGAACATCGCCCAGGCCCACACGGCGGTGGTCGGCGGGGTGAGGTAGAGCAGGCTGCTCACCCGGGTAGCACCGCTGCGGCGCAGCACGATGAGGTACATGCCGTAGCCGCCCGCCGTCGACAGCACCAGCACCCACGCCGCCGCCCACCAGAAGCCGGCCGCGGCCGGCGGGTCGAGGCGGCCACCTGCCGCGGCCTCCGTGGTGAACAGTGCCGCGGCGACGGCGACGTGCACCGTCAGCGACGCCGTCAGCCCGCCGGCCGGCCGCCAGCGCTGTTCCAGCACTGTGCCCGCCGACAACGCCAGCATCCCGCCCACCGGCAGGAGGTAGGCCCAGGCGGGCGCGCCGGAGCCGACGTCGTCGGCGACCACGAGGGCGACGCCGGCCAGGCCGAGCCAGAGCCCGGCTCCGCGCCGGAACCCGATCGGCTCGCCGAGCAGCCGGGTCGCCGCGGCGGCGACGACCAGTGGTTGCAGCGCCGCGATGAGCGCCGTGGTGCCCGCCGGGACGCCCAGTCCGATCCCGGTGACGACGCCGCCGAGGTACAACGCCTGGGACAGCAAGCCGACGACGGCGTGCTGGCGGATCGCCCCCGGTTCGGCGCGGGCCAGCCGGGCCAGTCGCGGCGCCATGACCGGCACGAGGATCATGGCCGCGATCAGGTAGCGCCAGGCCAGCAGGGTGTCGGCGGGGGCATGCTCGGTGCCGAGGCGGGCGCCGATGAAACCTGAGCTCCAGAAGACGACGAGCCCGGCCGCGGCCGCGGCGTCGACGCCCGACAGGTTCGGGCGGGTGGCGAGGTCGGTCATGGACCGATGTAAACATACCGGTCGGTATACTGTCAGTGTCCTCGATCCAGCCCGGAGGTGAGGAGCCCATGCCCCGTCCACCGTCCACCCAGCTCACGCCGGCCGGAGTCCGCCTGCTCGACGCGGCGTCGACGATGTTCTACGAGCACGGCATCCGTGCGGTCGGCGTCGACGCCATCGCGGAGGCCGCCGGCACCACCAAGAAGACGCTCTACGACCGGTTCGGTTCCAAGGACGCGCTGGTCGCGCTCTACCTCGGGCGCCGCTTCGAACGCTGGCAGGCATTCGTGCTCGACCACCTGGCGCGGCAGGCGCCGGAGGCGGGGCCGGAGCGCGTTCTCGGCGTCTACGACGCTCTGGCGCGGTGGCACGCCGACGCGGTCCGGGGCTGCGCGTTCATCAACGCGTTCGCGGAGATCGGCGACGTGAACCATCCCGGTATCGCGGTGATCCGGGCCGAGAAGGATTGGGTGCGCGGCCTGTACACGCGCCTGTCCGTGGAGGCCGGTGTGCCGGCCGAGCGCGCCGGTGACCTGGGCGTCCGGCTCGCGTTGCTGCATGAGGGCGCGCTGGTGACGGCGACGGCCGGCGGCTTCGACGGCGCGTTGGCGCACGCCCGGGCCGCGGCAGCCGGCCTGCTGGCCGCCGCGGCGGAGTGACGCCTCCGGGCGGCGCCGGGACGCGGCGCGCAGGGGCGGTCGTCAGCGCGGCACGCGGTGGGTGATCTCGGACTTGGCCCGCCGCGCCGTCATGCGGGCCTCACGCTGAGCCGTGCGCGTGGCCCGGCGTGCGTCCTTGGCCGCCCGGCGGGCCCGCCACGAGAGCCCGGGCTTGCCGCCGGTGTCGACACTGGCCAGCAGGAGCCCGCCGGCCATGCCGACGTTCTTCATCGCCTGGACGCGCTGGGCGTTGCGCTGCGCGGGGTCTTCGGTCTCCCAGTACGGGTGTCCGGCGACGGTGGTGGGCAGCAGCGACGCGAGCAGTGTCAGCGAGGCCAGGCGGGGCAGCCGCCCCGTGGCCAGCGCCAACCCGGCCCCGAGCTGCACACCGGCGTTGATGCGGACGAGCGCCGCCGGGTCCGTGGGCAAGGACGGCACGCGCTTCTGCAGCGTCGGCCCGAACCGCTCGGCGAACTGCGAGGCCGCCGGGAGCGCAGGTTCCGGGTCGCGCAGGTTCTTGGCGCCCTGGACGACGAAAATGGTCGCGAGCATCGGACGAGCGATCATGCGGACGAGACTCATGACACTGGCTTACCACGAAAGGCCCCGGTCCACTCCTCGCGGTACGCACTCGCTGCCGGGTGTCGGTGGCGGGTGCGAGGATGGTGACATGTGCGGACGGTACGCGGTCAGTCAGAGCGCGGACGACCTCGCCGACGAGTTCGGGGTCGACCGCGTCGACGTGCGTGAGCGGCTCCAGCCGGACTGGAACATCGCGCCCAGCAAGAAGGTCTACGCCGTGCTCACCCGCGGCCGCAAGGACGAGCCGGAGGCTCCGCCCGAGCGGCGGCTGCGCACGCTGAAATGGGGCCTGGTGCCGTCGTGGGCTAAGGACCCGTCCATCGGCAACAAGCTGGTCAACGCCCGGGTCGAGACGGCGGCCGAGAAGCCGGCGTTCCGCCGGGCGTTCGCCGCACGGCGCTGCCTGTTGCCGGCGGAGGGTTTCTACGAATGGCGCGGTGAGAAGAAGGGCGAGAAGCAGCCGTTCTTCATCCATCCGAAGTCCGGCTCGCTGGCCATGGCCGGTCTCTACGAGATCTGGCGGGACAAGAGCCGCCCGGAGGACGATCCGGAGGCGTTCCTGTGGTCGGTGGTCATCCTGACCACTGACGCCACCGACGACGTCGGCCAGATCCACGACCGCATGCCCATGCTGGTCGAGCCGGACGGCTGGGAGCAGTGGCTCGATCCGGGCCGCACCGACGCGGACGAGCTGGGCCGCCTGCTCAAGCCCGCCATGCCCGGCATCCTCGACGCCTACCCGGTGTCCACCGAGGTCAACCGGGTTTCCAACAATGGCCCGCACCTCCTCGACCCGGTGGAACTGTGACGGCGAGCCAGCGCAGCACCGTGGACACGCCCGTCGGGGAGGCGGCGTTCTGGGCCGACGAAGCCGAGAACCCCCGGCTGCGGCTGGTTCTCGGGCACGGCGCCGGCGGTGGCCCGAAGGCCGCCGACCTCGCCGCGCTGGCCAGCCGGCTGCCGGCCGAAGGGGTCAGCGTCCTCCGCTTCGAGCAGCCGTGGCGGCTGGCGGGCAAGAAGGTGGCGCCGCGGCCGCTGGTGCTCGACGAAGCCTGGCGCGCCGCCGTGTCCACGTTGCCGCGTGACGTCCCGCTGGTGCTGGGCGGACGCAGTTCCGGCGCCCGGGTCGCCTGCCGCACGGCACCACAGCTGGGTGCCGTCGCCGTCGTCGCGTTGGCGTTCCCGCTGCACCTGCCGGGCAAGCCGCAGAACTCCCGCCTGCCGGAGCTCGCGGGCGCGGCCGAGGCGCTGCCGGTGCTGGTGGTGCAGGGCGAGCGCGACTCCTTCGGCGCTCCCGGCGAGTTCCCCGCCGGGCCGCACCGCATGGTCGTCGTCCCGCACGCCGACCACGGCATGAAGGTCACCAAGGGGCACGAGCAGCGGGCCGCCATCGCCGCCGTCGTCGATGCCGTCCGGTCCTTCCTGGCGGAGGTCCCGGGTACCCCGGGCTGACCGGTCGCCGGGGAATGCCCGCGGCGAGTTCGTCGTTACGTCGGACGAGTGAACGACGACTCGGGAGGTTCACAACAACGTGGGTACGACGTGCTTGGAACGACCGGCGGTCGACGCCCGCCCTGCGGACCGACGAGCATGGGGAGACCCTTCGCCGGTAGCATCGTTGGTGATGGCTGAACAGGAGAGCGACGAGCAGCGCACACAGCGCTTCGAGCGTGATGCGCTGCCGTACCTCGACCAGCTCTATTCGGCTGCGTTGCGCATGACCCGCAACGCCAGCGATGCCGAAGACCTGGTGCAGGAGACCTTTGCCAAGGCGTATGCCTCGTTCCACCAGTTCAAGGAGGGAACGAACCTCAAGGCGTGGCTCTACCGCATCCTCACCAACACGTTCATCAACACGTACCGCAAGCGGCAGCGTGAACCCCAGCAGAGCGCCACAGAGGAGATCGAGGACTGGCAGATGGCCAGGGCCGAGGCGCACACCTCCACCGGTCTGCGGTCGGCGGAGGCCGAGGCGCTGGCACACCTGCCCGACTCCGACGTGAAGAACGCCCTCCAGGAGATTCCCGAGGAGTTCCGCATCGCCGTCTACCTGGCCGATGTCGAGGGCTTTCCGTACAAGGAGATTGCCGACATCATGGGCACACCGATAGGCACGGTGATGTCCAGGCTGCACCGGGGCCGCCGTCAGCTTCGCGGGCTGCTGGAGGACTACGCCCGCGAGCGTGGGCTGGTGCCGAAGGTCACTCAGGAGGTCGGAGGATGAGCTGCGACGACAACGAAGTCGACTGCGCTGAGGTTCTCGATCGGGTCTACGTCTTCTTCGACCATGAGCTCGACGACCGCACCATCACCTATGACGAGATCAAGGCGCATCTCGACGCGTGCGAGCCCTGCCTGTCGAAGTACGACATCGAGCGTGTGATCCGGGAGATGCTCGCCCGCTCCTGTGGCTGCGAACACGCGCCGGACGAGCTGCGGATGAAGATCCGGGCCCGCATCCAGGAAGTGCGCGTGCAGATCACCCGGACGCCCTGACCCATTCCGGCGCCGTCCGCACGCCACTGACGACGAGAGCCCCGGACGCTGCCGATGCAGGTCCGGGGCTCATGCGCGGTACGGGCGCCTCAGGAGTTGGGGCGCTTGCCGTGGTTGGCCGCGCTCTTCTTCCGCGAGCGGCGCTTGCGTGCCCTCTTGCCCATGGCGAGCTCTCCTCTCGATGATGGATGACCGGCGGACGACCGCCGAACCCGCGCGACGACGGGTGCCGTCAGGCGGTGACGCGCGGCGACTCCGGCTGGGCGTCGGCGGTCACGTCGGCGTCCATTGTCGCACGCTCCGTGGATGCCTCTGACCCGTCCTCGGCGCGCTGATCGATGTGATGCTCGTCGCGCTGCGCCGGTGGCGGCGGTGGCGGCGGGGTGACCGTCGTACGACGCGGCGCACCCGTCGTGGAGCGCGGCGCCTCCGCAGTCGAGCGCGGCGCCTTGGCCGTCGCACGTTGGGCGCCTGCCGTCGAGCGTTGCGCGCCCGCCGTGGTCGTCCGCCGTCCGGTCATCCCGGTCGCCAGTGCGGCCGCGCAGCCGGCGGCGACGGCGATGTCGCCGGGGCTCACGACCTCCGGTCGGGGCGGGAAAGCCACGGGAACGACCTTGCCCAGGAACGGCAGCGTGGTGCCTTCGCCGATGGCGGTGACCCGGCCGGTCTCCTCGGCCGGGTCGGCGCCGCCTGGCGTGGTGGCCCGGTTCCCGGCGTCGGCGGTCATCGTCGGCGTGACTCCCGCGCGCTCCTGCGCGGTCGTGGAGATCGGCATGGCGCCGTTGAGCATGATGACCAGACCGTTGGCGGCCAGGCCGAGGGCGATCAGCCGGGCACCGTGGTAGCCGCGGTTGAGCCAGGCGTAGAACCCGAGCGTGAACCAGCACAGCGCGGTCAGCGTGGGCAGCAGCGGTTCCCAGGCCCAGCTGCCGGCCACACCCAGTGCGTACAGGCCCAGCGCCGTGAGAATGAGCCGGCTGCGGATCGGTGGATGAGCGGCCAGTCGGCGCAGGCGCCCGCGGCGTGCGTAGCCCGCCGCCAGGCCGGCGGCCAGGGCGAGCAGGACGAGCGCCATGTTTTCATCCTGACCCGGCTGACGGCGATGGTGTGGGTGCCACGCCCGCGAACTCGGCGGTTCATGGTGGAATGCTCCGTGCCCGAGGTGCGCTTCTCAGCCGAGGGCACGATGAATGCCCGAGGTGCGCTTCTCAGCCGAGGGCACCATGGAATGCCCGAAGAGCGCTTCTCAGCCGAGGACGCGAGGCCCGGGTGCGAAAGGAGACGGCGTGGCGGAGCAGGTGGCTGCCGAAATGGTGGCCAATGTCCACTCTGTGGCGGTATCTGTGGGTGACCAGGTCGATGCCGGCACGACGCTGCTGGTGCTGGAGTCCATGAAGATGGAGATCCCGGTGCTGTGCGAGGGTGCTGGCCTGGTGTCCGACGTGAAGGTCGGGCCCGGCGACGTGGTTCAGGAGGGCGACGTCCTGGTCGTCATCTCGTGAGTCCGCTCGAGCCGGGGCTGAGCGCCACCGACGAGCATGTCGTCACCGAGGCCGACACCGCGTTGGCGGTCGGCTCCGGTGACGTCCCGGTGCTGGCGACGCCGCACCTGGTGGCCTGGATGGAAGCGGCGACGGTCGCTGCTGTCGCCGACGCACTGGCCGACGGTGACACCACGGTCGGAACGCGGGTCGAGGTCGACCACGTCGCGGCCAGTGCGCTCGGCGCCCGGATCCGGGTCCGGGCCGAGTTGCTGGCCGTCGACGGGCGCGTTCTGCGCTTCGCCGTCGAAGCCTACGACGACGACGGCGCTCGGGTGGGTGGCGGAACCGTCACGCGCGTCGTCGTGGGGCGCGAGCGGTTCCTGGCCCGCCTGTCTCAGCGGGCGTAGGGGTGGGTCGGCAGGCTCGGCGACCAGTCGTCCGCGGCACGCGGTAGCGGCTCGTGGCGGGGTCCGCCGTCCGATTCCGCCCACCTGAGCGTGATGACCGCGGCGGCGACCAGTGCTGCCAGGAGAAGGATGATGACGAGGTTCATGGCAGTAATTCTGCTACCGACATCTTCCTGCCACTAGTGGCAGGTCTGCCGCCATCCGTCGACATCCTGCCAAAGGTCTGCCACACTGTCGGAATGCTGCGAAATGTCGCCACCGTGGTGTTCGACGGCGTCGCTCCGTTCGAGCTCGGGGTGCTGTGCGAGGCGTTCGGTATCGACCGGTCCGACCAAGGGCTCCCCGTCATGGATTTCGACCTCTGCGGGCATCCGGGGCCGGTGAAGACGTCGCTGGGGTTCGAGATCGTCATCGAGCACGGTCTGGAGCGGCTGGAGTCCGCCGACCTGATCGGCATCCCGGCGATGCCGCGCGCCAACGTGTTCCCCGACGAGCTGTTGGACGCGCTGCGGGCCGCCGTCGATCGCGGGGCGAGGGTGCTGTCGGTCTGCTCCGGCGCGTTCGTGCTGGGCGCTGCCGGCCTGCTGGACGGGAGGCGCTGCACCACGCACTGGATGTACACCGACGAGCTCGCGGCCCGCTTCCCGGAGGCCAAGATCGACCCGGGCGTGCTCTACGTCGACGACGACCCCATCATCACCAGCGCCGGTACCGCCGCGGGCATCGACGCCTGTCTGCATCTGTGGCGCAAGGAGTTCGGCGCGGACATGGCGGCCATGGTCGCGCGCCGGATGGTCGTGCCGCCGCACCGCGACGGCGGCCAGGCCCAGTTCATCGAGGCGCCCATCCGGGCCACCCCGGCGCGCACGCTGGCTGCCATCGTCGACTACATGGCCGAGCATCTCGATCAGGAGCTCACCGTCGACGACCTCGCGACCCTGGCCAACATGTCGCCGCGGACGTTCGCGCGCCGGTTCCGCGCCGAGACCGGCACCACGCCCTACGAGTGGCTGCTCACCGCCCGGCTGGCAGCCGCCCAGCGGATGCTGGAGCGCGGCGACGACGTCGTCGAGACGGTGGCCGCCCGGGCCGGTTTCGGTACTGCCGCGGCGATGCGCCACCACTTCGCCAAGCGGCTCGGCACCACGCCGCAGGCCTACCGGGCCGCGTTCTGCGACCGTGACCGGCTTCAGACCCCGGTGGTCGAGCGGGGGTAGGCCACCTCCGGGTCGCACTGGACGTTCAGCAGGTACGGCACGCCTGCGTCGAACGCGCGCCGCAGCGCGGGCCCGAGGTCGCCCGGCTTGGTGACGGTCTCGCCGGCGCCGCCGAGGGCCTCGACGACGGCGTCGTAGCCGGTGTCCGCGCGCAGGTCGGCCGCGACGTCGTAGCCGTACAGGAACCGCATCGGGTGCTTCTCCAAGCCCCAGGCGCCGTTGTTGCCGACGATCATGACCACCGGAAGCTGGTGGCGGACCAGGGTGTCGACGTCCATCAGCGACATGCCGGCAGCGCCGTCGCCGTACAGCAGCACGACCTGGCTCGACGGGTGGGTGAGCCGGGCCGCGGCGGCGGCACCCGCTCCGGCGCCGAGGCAGCCGTAGGGGCCGGGGTCCAGCCAACGGCCGGGGCGGCCGGGCTCGATGAGTTTGCCGGCCCACGACACGAAGTCGCCGCCGTCGCCGATCACCACGGCGTCGTCGTCGAGCACCCGGTTCAGCTCGCCGTAGACGCGGGCCGGGTGTATCGGGTCGGAGTCGGCGGCCAGCAGCGCAGCGTCGCGTTCGACGGCCGCGGTCGCGGCGTCGCGCAGCCGGCCGGCCCAGTCGCCCCACCGGCGTGTGGAACGCATCCCGTCGAGGATCGCGTCCAGAACCGCGGTCAGCTCGCCGGCGGCGCTGCCGGCCAGCTCGACGTGGCGGGCGATGCCGTCGGGGGAGTCCATGACGTGCACCACCCGGGCCGGCGGGGCCCCGTCGGCGCCGCCGAACGTGCCGAAGCCGAGCCGGAAGTCCAGCGGGGTGCCGACCACGAGCACCAGGTCGGCCCGCTTGAACGCGGTGGACCGGGCCCGGGTGATCTGCAGTTCGTGCCCGCGCGGCAGCACGCCGCGGCCCATGCCGTTGACGATGGCGGGGATGCCGGTCTCGGTGACGAACCGCAGCGCGGCCTCCTCGGCGCCGTCCATCCAGACGTCGGAGCCGAGGACGACGACCGGGCGCTCGGCCGCGTCCATCTGCGCGGCGATGCCGGCGACGGCGTCGGGGTCCGGCGCCGGTCGCTCGGCAGGCGGCGTGACGTCCAGCGAGACGTCGGCGAAGCTGTACAGCTCGTCCATCGGGACGTCGACGAAGACCGGCCCGCGGTGCGCGGACGTCGCGACGCTCAGTGCGCGGTCAATTGCCGGACCGACCTCGGCAGCCGTGGCGGCGGTGGTGGCCAGCTTGGTGACGGGGGCGAGCAGCGGCGGGTGGTCGAGTTCCTGCAGCGCGCCGGTGCCCCAGCGCCAGGCGGGTGCCCGCCCGCCGATGGCCAGCAGCGGGACGCCGGAGAAGTACGCCTGGGCGATGCCGCTGACGCCGTTGGTGACGCCGGGACCGGCGGTGAGGACGGCCAGGCCGGGGCGCCGGGTGAGCTTCGCGGTGGCCTCGGCGCCGAACACGGCGGTCTGCTCGTGCCGGACGTCGACGATGCGGGTGGCGGTGCCCGCGGCGGTGTCGCCGGCGGTGCTCTCGGCCTTGACCACCGCGTCGTACAGCGGGAACACGTGGGCGCCGGAGAGGGTCCACATGGTCTGCACGCCGTGCGCCTCGGCGACGGCGAGGGCGTGCTGCCCAGCGTGACCGCTGAGGCTCAAGTTGTTGCGCTGCGAAATACTCACGGTGCCACGGTAGCCCGCCCGTCCATGATCATCAACGATTTCGGGTGTCTGGGCACCCTGGATCGTTGATGATCGCGGGCCTGGCTCAATGGGGAGCTACGGCTGGCGGTAGAGCCAGCGGGCGCTGCCGCGCAGCGCGGCCTGCAGCGCGATGAGCAGGTCCGAGCGCACCGACGGCATCGCCTTGACACTGCTGGCGGTGTCCTGCGCCGGGGTGCCCTGCACGCCCAGCAGCAGCTGCAGGTGCAGCGACCGGACGTAGTCGAGGGTGTTCTCCCGAGCCGCGGCGCCGGGTGCCGGCGGAGGGGAGTCGTCCTGCCAGGCCTGCGCAAGCCGCTCGAGCCAGTTCTCCAGCGCCTCGATGGCGACCAGGTCCCGGTGCAGGATGGACATGGTGGCGTAGGCCAGGCGCTGCCCCTCGCCGGCGGAGAAGCGGTACGGGGTGCGGGTGCCGAGCCGTTCGGCCACGACGTCCAGCAGCACCCGTAACTCGTCGGCGCCCAGGTGCCGCGAGGCGCTGAGCGCGCCCAGCACGTCGGCGCCGTGCGCGACGGCGTTGGCCCAGCCCTGGGAGGGGGTCCACCCGCGCAGGTCGCGCTCGCCGAGAAACCAGCCGACGGCCTGGTCGGCCCAGGTGAGGACGGCCGTGGGGTGCAGCCCGTGGGTGACGTTGTCGCGCGCGATGACCTCGGCCAGGATGCTCGCGGAGTAGGAGCGGCGCAGCACCGACGGGGTGCCTTCCTCGCCCAGCCCCTTGCGCAACCCGACGGCCAGGCCGTCGCCCAGGCCGATCAGGAGCTCGTCGTACACGCCCTCGCGCACCCACGCCTGCAGAACGGAGTGGGCGATGTCCTCGCGCACGTGCGGGTCGGGGTCGCCCAGCATGGTGACCAGTTCGATGGTGAGCTCGTCCAGGGCGGCGCCCTGGGGTAGCCGGAAGCCGCCCGCTACCACGCGCTCCCAGTACGACTGCTGCACAGGAGCAATCCTCGCAGAACCACCTCCGCTGAGGGAAGCGAGGGATGGCGGGCTACGCTCGACACCGTGCCGTCGCTCAACGACGTGGTCCACCGTCACACCGACCTCTCCGAGGCGGATCTGGACTGGCTGCATGCCCTCATTGCGGACTGGCAGCTGCTGGCGGACCTCTCCTTCGCTGACCTGGTGCTCTGGGTGCCCGACCGCGACGGCGAGGGCTACCGCGCCGTCGCCCAGATGCGCCCCACCACCGGCCCGACGGCCTACGTCGAGGACCTCGTCGGGTCCTACCTGGTCAAGGGCCGCCGGCCGCTCATCGACACCGCTTACACCGAGGGCGTCATCCGCCGCGAAGGCGACCCGGAATGGTGGGACGACGTGCCGGTGCGGGTCGAAGCCATCCCGGTGCGGCACGAGGGCCGGGTCATCGCGGTCATCGGCCGGCACACGAACCTCGTCGCCGTGCGCACGCCCAGCCGGCTGGAGCTGTCGTACCTCGAGTGCGGCAGCCAGCTCGCCACCCTGATCACCGAGGGCCGGTTCCCGCATTCGCGGGCCACCGACATGGGCCGGCGCGGCGCGCCCCGGGTGGGTGACGGCCTGGTGCGCCTGGACGCCGACGGGGTCGCGCTCTACGCCAGCCCGAACGCGGTGTCGGCGTACCGGCGGCTCGGCCTGGCCGCAGATCTGGTCGGGCAGCACCTCGGCAAGGCGACCGCCACGCTGGCGCCGCCGCCGGGTGCCCGCGACGAGCCCCTGGAGGCGATCCTCGGCGGCCACCAGCACATCCGCACCGAGATCGAGGGCAACGGCGCGGTCATGACGTTGCGGGTGATCCCGCTCGACCCCGGCGGGCGGCACGTCGGCGCGCTCGCGCTGTGCCGCGACGTGACCGAGGTGCGCCGTCGTGAGCGGGAACTGCTGACCAAGGACGCGACCATCCGCGAGATCCACCACCGCGTCAAGAACAACCTGCAGACGGTGGCGGCGCTGCTGAGGTTGCAGTCGCGGCGCATCGCCTCGGCGGAGGGCCGGGCGGCGCTGGACGAGGCGGTTCGGCGGGTGGGCTCGATCGCGATCGTGCACGAGACGCTGTCGCAGACCGTCGACGACACCGTCGCCTTCGACGACGTCGCCGACCGGCTGCTTGCCATGGTGGCGGAGGTGGCCGCCACCTCGGCCGAGGTACGGGCCCGGCGCACCGGGACGTTCGGCGTCCTGGGGGCCGAGACCGCGACGCCGCTGGCCATGACGCTCACCGAGGTGCTGCAGAACGCCGTCGAGCACGGCCTGGACCGGCGGCGCGGCGAGGTCACGCTGGCCGCCGACCGCGACGACGGCCGGTTACTGGTGACCGTGGACGACGACGGGGTGGGGCTCCCTGACGGCTTCGACCCGGCGACGACGGGGAACCTGGGCCTGCAGATCGTCCGCACCCTCGTGGTGGGTGAGCTGAACGGAACACTCGACATCGGGCCGCGTCCGGGCGGCGGCACGCGCGTGGTGCTGGACCTCCCGGTGGGGAGCTGAGGGCAGCGGCCGGTGTGCGGCCGCGCCCGTAGGTCGCCGGTGAGCTCGGTCGTCCGTGAGAGCTCGTCGGCCGGCTTTGCAATGGGCACCTAGGCGCACCACCCGGTGTTGGCCGCCGCGGTGGATGACGACGCGGCGTCATCGTGGTCGATGATCGAGCCCCCAGCCGGTCCCGTCGCGGGCACGTGTTCGTTCGCCGACGACGTCAGCGTGACGACCGCAGGACCCGCAGCGGCAGGGGCATCGTCGCGACAGCGCAGATCCAGCCAGTGCGCCGCGATGGCGGGTGGATCGGTGGGCCCAGGGCGCCACTGATCCACCCGCCATCGACGGTAGGCGCGGCGGGACCGGTGCGTATAGGTGTCCATTGCAAAGCCGGTCGCAGCGTCACCCGCCGATCTGCGTCCGGTTCCGGGGCCGGCGAGGGTCGCTACCGAAACCCCGCCGCCGTAACCCGCCGCCGGTGTCCGGACATGCCGACGCCCCGCCGTCCGGGGCCTGGCGGGGCGTGATGCGTCGGAGTGAGGGCCGATCAGTAAGCGCGGGCCCGGGCGCGGGCGTTGCGGCGCTTGAGCGCGCGACGCTCGTCCTCGGACAGGCCACCCCAGACGCCGGCGTCCTGGCCGCTTTCCAGCGCCCAGCTCAGGCAGGACTCGCGGACGTCGCAACGGCGGCAGACGGTCTTGGCCTCCTCGATCTGGAGCAACGCGGGCCCGGTGTTCCCGATGGGGAAGAACAGCTCCGGGTCCTCGTCGCGACAGGCGGCACGGTGGCGCCAATCCATGGTTCTCACAGCTCCTTTATGGTGGTGCCGGACAGTTACCCATCCGGCCACGTTGCACTACGTGAATTCGTTCACGAATCCCTGCCCCGGTCTGGCCACTGGCTGGCGACCGGGAAGGGGATGACGCGAAGTCCTGCGTGCGGCCTACCGCGCGTTCGTGGCGCGCGTGTTACCGCGTGGCACTACCAGGGTGACAACTTCGCCAGGCATGTACAAGGGCTTTGTGTAATCCGTCTCATCGTGGTCGGTGTAGCGTCGGTCACAACAACAGTCCAAAACGGACAAGATGCGACCATAACGGGCGTCACCAGGGCTGGCAAGAGTGCTACGGTCCGCGTTCCGCGGGCTGTCGAGCCGTTCTGGCTTCGGATCGATGGTAGACCGATCAGTAGACGATACGCAGGGCGTTCGGTACAGATGTCAAGATGATCTCGGTCCGCTCGCCGATGTAGTCGCCGTCCACCTGCACCGGCAGGGGGTCGTCCGCGCGCAGCGTGATCTGCTTGCGGTCGTGCAACGAGACCACGTTGCGACCGCGTGGCCCCCGCCGGGTGGTCAACTGGCCCAGCCGCAGCAGCGTCGGCGCCAGCCGCAACCCGGCCAGCGCGAAGACGTCGAGACCGGCGTTGAGGTCGGCGTATGGCGTGGGGCGTAGCGGCCGGGCGCCCAGGTAGGTCCACGGTGTGCAGTTGGTGATGATGACGATCGAGAGCCCGGGCACCGGGTTGCCGTCGTCCGCGACCAACTCGATGGTGCCGTGCGTGCGGTCGTCCTGGGTGAAGAACCGCCGGATCGCGGTGCGCACGTACAACGGAACCGTGGACGTACGGCCGCGGTCCCGCTCGGCTTCGACCGCCCGGATGACGTCGGCGTCGAAACCGAAGCCGGCGGCGAAGGTGAAGTAGCGGTCGTCGAGCCGGCCCAGTCCGATGCTCTGCCGCCGGCTTGAGCGCAGCGCGTCCAGCAGGAGCCCGGTGGCCTCGACCGGGCTCTCCGGAATACCGAGGTTGCGGGCCAGCACGTTGGTGCTGCCACCGGGAATGATCGCCACGTCGGGCAGTGATCCGGACCGGCCGCCGTCCGCGCCGCCGCTGTCCGCGCCGCTGACGTCGTCGTCGGTGAGCAGGCCGTTGGCGACCTCGTTGATGGTGCCGTCGCCACCGACGGAGACGATGAGGTCGACACCGTCGGCACGGGCCTGGCGGCTCAGCTCGGTGGCGTGACCGCGGTGGGTGGTCTCGCTGACCTCGAGATCCAGGTCGTTGCTCAGCGCGGACAGCAGGACGTCACGGGTACGCACCGACGTCGTCGTGGCGTTCGGATTGAGGACGACTAGAGCCCGCATGCCCGACAGCCTACGTTCCGGCCGTTCCATGATCGGAAGCCGATCCGTCCCACCTGGCAGCCGAGGCCCAGATGATCACGGCGACGGTCAGCGGAACATGCCCTCACGCAACTGAATGAGAGTGCGCGACAGCAACCGCGAAACGTGCATCTGCGAGATGCCGACCTCGCCGGCGATCTGCGACTGCGTCATGCCGCGGAAGAACCGCAGCACGATGATCCGGCGCTCCCGCTCCGGCAGCCCGGCCAGCAACCGGGCCAGCGTCTCGCGGTTCTCCACGCCCTCCAGGGCTTCGTCGTCGTGGCCGATGGTGTCGATGGTGGACGGTGCGTTCTCGCCCGGCTCCGGCGAGTCCAGCGACACCGTGCTGTAGGCGGCCGCCGTCTCCAGTGCCTCGAGCACCTCGTCCTCGGTGGTACGGGTGGCCTGCGCGAGCTCGGCGATGGTGGGCGAACGGCCCAGCTGCTGGAGCAGGTCGGTGGTGGCGGAGCTGATGGCCAGCCGCAGCTCCTGCAGGCGCCGGGGGACTCGGATCGCCCAGCCCTTGTCGCGGAACCACCGCTTGATCTCACCCAGGATGGTGGGCGTGGCGTAGGTGGAGAACTCCGCGCCACGGGTGGGGTCGTAGCGGTCGATGGCCTTGATCAGGCCGATCGTGGCCACCTGGACGAGGTCCTCGTACGGTTCACCGCGTCCGGCGAAGCGCCGCGCCAAGTGCTCGGCGAGCGGCAGGTGCAGCGTGGTGAGCCGGTTGCGAGCCTCGGCCCGCCGCGGGTCGTCCGGGTCGAGGCGGGACAGCAGCTCCAGCAGCGCACGGCTGGTGGCGCGGTCGACCCCGCCACGGCCCTCGGGCGGGTCGTCGAGCACCGGCTTCCCGGCCGGCCCGGGCGGCTGCCCGTCGACGGCGACAGGCTCGCCCCCGGCGACGGCCGCCTCCCCGGCAACGGGCTCACTCCCCGCGACGGGCTCGCTCCCGGCGACGGGGTCATCCCGCGTGACGACGTCGGCGGGGGGCGCGTCGAGGGCACCAGCGGCCGGCCTCCCGGCCCGCCTGGGGTAACGCACCTCGGCAGGTCCCACCGGCTGTCTCAACCTCGCTTCTTGCGCAGCATGATGGAGACCCGGCCGTCTTCGACCCGCGAGTGGACCTCGCCGGCGAGTGCGGACAGGACGGTCCAGGCGAAGCTGTCGCGGCTGGGAAGGTCGGTCTTGGCCGCCGGCACCGAGACCACGACATCGAGGATGTCGGGGTGCAGCTGGAAGCTGCAGTGCATGGTGGCGCCGGGGGTGGCGAGTGGCAGCAGCATGGCACCGGCTTCGTCGACGGCGATGCGCAGGTCCTCGATCTCGTCGAGTGTGAACCCGATCCTGGCGGCCAGCCGTGCGGCCGTGGTGCGCAGCACGGTGAGGTAGGCGCTGGACGCCGGCACCTGCAACTCGACCAGGTCACCGAACGACGAATCGGACTCGCTCACCAAACCTCCTCGTGTGAGTTGCTTCGAACACAGTGTCACATGCGAACCGGGGAAGGCGGTTCGCCGACCACGGGTCAGGTGGTTCTACAGGACCTTGGACAGGAACGCCTGAGTTCGCTGATGCTGCGGGTCGGACAGGATGTCACGCGGGTGGCCGGACTCCACGATGGCCCCTTCGTCCATGAAGATCAGATGGTCGCCCACCTCGCGGGCGAAACCCATCTCGTGGGTCACGACCATCATCGTCATACCACTGTCGGCCAGGTCGCGCATCACGTCGAGCACGTCGCCGACCAGTTCGGGGTCGAGCGCCGAGGTCGGCTCGTCGAAGAGCATCATGTCCGGGTCCATCGACAGCGACCGCGCGATGGCGACGCGTTGCTGCTGGCCGCCGGAGAGGTGTGCCGGGTAGGCGTCGATCTTGTCCATGAGACCCACGCGCTCGAGGTTGCGGCGGGCCACTTCGGCCGCCTCGGCCTTGTTCCGGCCCAGCACTCGCCGCTGCGCGATGGTGAGGTTGCGCAACACGCTGAGGTGCGGGAACAGGTTGAACTGCTGGAACACCATGCCGATGCGGGCACGGACCCGGTCGAGGTCGATCTCGGGGTCGAGGATGTCGATGCCCTCGACGCGGATCTGCCCGGACGTCGGTTCCTCCAGCCGGTTGACGCAGCGCAGCAGGGTCGACTTGCCCGATCCGCTCGGCCCGACGACGCACACCACCTGGCCCGGATCGACGGTGAGGTCGATGCCTTTGAGCACCTCGAGGTCGCCGAAGCTCTTGTGCAGCGCTTCGACCTCGATGGCGGGGACGCCGCTGGTGGTCGCGGCGGCCGCGGGCGCCGGTTCGGTGCTCATCGTGACCTCCCCAGCCGGCGTTCGAGGACCGCGACCAGCCGGGTCAGCGGAATGGTGATCAGCAGGTAGAGCATCGCGGCCATCAGCAGCGGCGTGCTGTTGTTGGAGTTGATCACCCCGTCGCGGGCGAACGTGGTGATCTCCTTGTTCATGAGTGTCGACCCGACGATGAACAGCAGCGACGTGTCCTTGATCAACAGAACGAACTCGTTCGTGAGCGGCGGGATGACGATCCGGAACGCCTGCGGCAGCACGATGGAGACCATGGTGCGCCCGGCCGGCATGCCCAGCGACCGGGCCGCCTCGGCCTGTCCCTTGGGTACGCCCTCGATGCCGGCCCGGATGCTCTCGGCCATGTAGGCGCTCGCCACCAGGATCAACGCGAGCAGTCCCGCCCCGATCGTCCCGCCCGGCACGCGCACCTGGAACGCGATCGGCAGCACGTAGGCCATCGCGAAGATGGTCAGCAGCGCCGGCAGCCCCCGGAACAGCTCGATGTAGGCGATCGCCAGCCACCGGTACGGCAGCACGGTGGACAGCTTCATCAGCGCGAGGACGATCCCGAGGACCAGGCCGCCGCTGAACGCGATCACGGTGAACAGCAGGGTGTTCTTGGCCGCGATAGTGATCATCTCGGGGAGCTGGTCGCGGGCGACGTCGACCTGCAGGAAGTTGGCACGGATGCGTTCCCAGTCGGCCGAGACGACCACAACGACGACAGCCGCCACGAAGATCAGGTACAGGACGCCGCGGCCGAGTCGCCGGCGCGTGGTTCTGCGCACGGCGACCTCAGCCGGTGCTCTCTTGGTCGACCTCGAAGTACCGGTTGTAGATCTCGTCGTACGTGCCGTCGTCGCGCAGCGCCTGCAACTGCTCGTTGACCGCCTCGAGCAGCGCCGTCTTCTCACCCTTGCTGAAGGCGAACCCGTACTGCTCGTCCGTCTCGTACTCCTCCACCACCTGGTAGTTCGGGTCTGCCCGCTGGTGTTCCAGGTTGACCGGCAGGTCCTGCAGGATCGCGTCGATGTTGCCGGCCTGCAGCGCCGGCCACAGCTCACCGTCGCTCGGGAACGCCTGCAGCGGGTTGGCGCCGTCGGGCAGGTTCTCCTCGGCGTAGGTCTCCCCGGTGGTGCCCTGCTGGACGCCGACGGTCCTGCCGACGAGGTCGTCGATCGACTCGATGCCCGAGTCGACGGGGACCAGGAGCGACTGCAGAGAGTCGTAGTACGGGTCGGAGAAGTCGAGGTTCTCCTTGCGCTCGTCGGTGATGGTCATCGCGGAGGCGCCGAGGTCGCACTGGCCGGCCGCGAGCACGGCGCCGCTCTGCAGCGGGTCGAACCCGACGTCCTGGACGGCCAGCTCCAGCTCGAGGTTGTCGGCGATGGCCTGCGCGATGTCCATGTCGAAACCGCTGTACCCGCTGGGGGCCTCCGGGTCCTCGACCTCGAACGGCGGATACGGCACGTCGGAGCAGACGGTCAGCGTGCCGCTCTGGACCAGTTCGAGGTCGTCGCCGGCGCCGGTCGCGGTGGCGTCGCCGTCCCCGTCGTCACCGCACGCGGCCAGAACGACAACGATGGCCGCCGTGGCGGCCGCGAAGCGTAGCGAAGGCGTGTACGTGGGCATTGCATTCCCCTTGGCGGAGGCATCTGTCCTGTTCGCATCCTGCCACCCGCTCGGGATCCAGAAGGCCACGATCATATAAAGAAGTCCGGCTGGCGCGGGTTGTGAGCAGCGTCCCTCCGGCCGGTGACGGGGTGTCGTTAGGCTCGGGGCATGTTCGCCGCCTACGCCTCGAAGCTGGACGCCGACGACCCCCTGGCCGGCCTCACCGTCGGGGAACGCCCCGAGCCGGAGGTGCCGGCCGGCTGGATGACGGTCACGGTGCGGGCCGCCGCGCTGAACCACCACGACCTGTGGTCGCTGCGTGGCGTCGGGCTGGACGAGAGCCGGTTGCCGATGATCCTGGGCTGTGACGCGGCCGGAGTCGATGAGGACGGCAACGACGTGGTCGTCCACGCGGTGATCTCCGACCCGGACTGGCGCGACGACGAGACGCTCGATCCGCGGCGCTCGCTGTTGTCCGAGCGCCACCCGGGCACGTTCGCCCAGCGCGTCGCGGTGCCCCGGCGCAACCTCGTGCCCAAACCGGCGGGCCTGACGTTCGAGGAGGCGGCCTGCCTCCCCACGGCCTGGCTGACCGCCTACCGCATGCTCTTCACCCAGGCCCAGGTGCGGCCGGGGCAGACGGTGCTGGTCCAGGGTGCGGGCGGCGGCGTCGCGACGGCACTGGTCGCGCTCGGCTCGGCAGCCGGTGCCCGGATGTGGGTGACGTCGCGCGACCCGGACGGGGCGGCGCGCATCCTGGATTCGGGAGCGGACCGGCTGTTCGCCAGCGGTGAGCGGCTGCCGGAGCGGGTCGACGCCGTCATGGAGACCGTCGGGGCCGCGACCTGGCAGCATTCGGTGCGCTCGCTGCGACCCGGCGGCACCCTGGTGGTCAGCGGCGCGACATCGGGTTATGCCGCCGACACCGAGCTGAACCGGGTGTTCTTCCTGCAGCTGCGGGTCCTGGGCTCCACCATGGGCACCCGCGATGAGCTGGTCCGGTTGCTGGCGTTGTGCGAGCGGTCCGGACTGCGCCCGGTGGTCCACGGCGTCCTGCCGCTGGAGCAGGCTTCCGACGGGTTCGCCGCCATGGATCGCGGCGACGTGTTCGGCAAGATCGTCTTCGTGCCGTCGTCGTGATGGCCACGGAAACGGCCGCGCCCGCCGTCGAGGGCGTCGTCGGCGAGGTGAACCGGCTGACCCACGGCCCGGTCAAGGGGCTGGGACTGAGCCATCCGGACCACGTCGACATCACGGCCACCGGGCTGGCCGGCGATCGCCGCTTCTTCCTCGTCGACGCTGCTGACACGCTGCTGTCGATCACCAGGACCGGCGCCCTGACCGGCCTGACCGCCCATACCGACGGCGACGACGGTGACGGCGAGCGGCTCACCGTCACCGGCGACGGCGCGGAGCTCAGCGTGCCGGTGGAACTGGGAGACACGGTCGGCGCGAACTTCTACGGCCACCACGTGGTCCCCGGCCGGGTGGTCGCCGGACCGTGGGCCGGGTTCTTCAGCGACCTGGTCGGACAGCCGGTGCGCCTGATCCGGGCGGACGAGCCGGGCAGCGGCTGCGACCTGCACCCGGTGACCCTGCTGGCGGAGGCCTCGGCGACGGCGCTTGCCGCGGCCGCGGGAGCCGAGGTGGACGCGCGGCGGTTCCGCATGAGCATCGGACTGGACGGCCCGCCGGCGTTCGCCGAGGACGGGTGGAGCGGGGCGGAGCTGGAGATCGGCACCGCGGTGCTCCGGGTCGGCGGACCGGTGAAGCGGTGCGCCGCGACGATCCGTCACCCGGAGTCCGGGGAGCGCGACCTCCCCATGCTGCGTGTGCTCAAGCAGGTCCGCGGCGTGCAGTCCAGCGAGCTCGGCACCGGCGTGAACCTGGGCGTGTACGCGAGCGTCGTGCGGCCCGGGCAGGTCAGCGTCGGCGACGCGGCGCGACTGACACTCCCATGATCATCAAGACTTGACCCGCCTATAGCCGGGCAAACCCTTGATGATCATGGGCGGGACGAGCCGAGCCCGAGGAGCGCCAGGAACGACTCGCCGTGGCTCATCTCGTGGAAGTCGGGGTCACCGCTGGACCGGTTCGGGTTGGTCTCCAGGTAGCTGAAGAACCCGTGCATGGGCGCCAGGTCGAGCCCGTCGGCGACGAGCTGGCGCACCGGCGGCAGGGACCACGGCCAGGCCGGAGGCGGGACCGCGAAGTCGTCGGGCGGGTCGAACTCGACCCGGCGAACCGGCCGGCGGTCCATCCGGCTCACGACGCGGCGCGGGGGACGCGGCGGTCCTTGACCGGGGTCTTCGGCGGCTCCGCCCCGAGCCAGGAGTACCAGCCGCCGTTCAGCACCAGGTAGGCGAGCAGGCCGTACCCGGCCTGGTCGGGATGGATGCCGTCGTCGGCGCGGGCCTCCTGCCAGGCGTCCTTCGCCGACAGCGGGCCGAACGTGGCGATGTAGGGGACCTGGCGTCGGGCGCAGACCGCGGCGTAGGCGGCGTCGAGCTCGCCGATGCGTACCGTCATGGGCTGGTCGCCGACCGGCGGCGGGCCGACCACCAGGGTGGGGACGCTGGTGGAGGAGAGGCCGAACTCGAGCGCGGCGGCCGACCGGGCCGGGTCGATGCCGCGGTGCGCGTCGGCCACCCCGACCGCCAGCACCACGCGGTGTTCGTCGCCGCGGGCGAACCGCGGCGCGCTCTCCATCGGCACCCGCACCACGACCTCCTCGGTGGCTTCGCCGCGTACGCCCAGGGGATACGCGGTCAGCGCCACCCCCGTCGACGGTGGCGTACGGGCAGCCACCCGGCCCACCCAGCCCAGCGCCTTGGGGTCGCCGACCCCGGCGACGAAGGAGTCACCGAAGACACAGACACGGACGTCGCGGGGGTGGGCCACTCAGTCGTCCTGACCGGAGTCGTCGTCGGCGTCGTCGTCGGAGCGGGCCAGCCAGGTGGCCAGCCGCTCCACCGCCGTCTCGAACTCGGGATTGAGGTCGACGAAGTCGCGCATCCGCTCGGACAGCCAGCCCAGCGTGACCTGCTCGTCGCCACGGCGCTGGTCCAACTCCTCGATGCCGCGGTCGGTGAAGTACATGGTGCTCGGCTCCAGCGAATCAGGCGAAGGCGGCGTCGTGCAGTGCCTTCTGCTGCTCGATGTGGACGGTGTGGTTGCCGACGGCCGGCGACGTGCTGGCCGGCCGCGTGACGGACGTGAACGGCAGGTGCTGCGGCAGCCGCGGCGCCAGGTGCAGCGCCATGAACGGCCACGGGCCCATGTTCTCGGGCTCGTCCTGGACCCAGCGCACCTCGCGCAGGTTGGGGAACTCGCCCAGCTGACGCACGATGTCGTCCGCCGGCAGCGGGTACAGCTGCTCGACCGGGATGATCGCGGTCCGCTCGTCAGAGCGCTTGCCCCGCTCGGCCAGCAGCTCCCAGGTGATCTTGCCGCTGCACAGCAGAACCCGTTCGACCTTGTTCGCGTCGATGCGCTCCGGGTCCGGCAGCACCGGGCGGAACGCCGTCGTGCCGGTGAAGTCGTCGGGCTGGGACACCGCCCGCTTGTTCCGCAGCATCGACTTCGGGGTGAAGATGATCAGCGGCCGGTGGTGCACCTCCAGCGCCTGCTGGCGCAGCAGGTGGAAGTGCGACGCCGGCGTCGACGGCTGGGCGACGCGGAACGCATCCTCGGCGGCCATCAGCAGGAACCGCTCCATGCGGGCCGACGAGTGATCGGCACCCTGTCCCTCGTAGCCGTGCGGCAGCAGCAACACGATGCCCGAGCGCTGCCCCCACTTGGCCTCACCGGCGGTGATGAACTCGTCGATGATGGTCTGCGCGCCGTTGGCGAAGTCGCCGAACTGCGCCTCCCACAGCACGAGGGCCTCCGGCCGGGCCACCGAGTAGCCGTACTCGAAGCCCATGGCCGCGAACTCCGACAGCAGGGAGTCGTAGACGTAGAACTTCGCCTGCGACTCGTCGAGGTGCTGCAGCGGGATGTGGGGCTCACCGGTACGGCGGTCGACGATCGAGGCGAACCGCTGCACGAACGTGCCGCGACGGCTGTCCTGGCCGGCCAGCCGCACGGGCCGGCCGTCCATGAGCAGCGAACCGAACGCGGTGATCTCGGCGGTGGCCCAGTCGATGCCGCCCTCGGTGAGCGCGGACGCGCGCCGTTGCAGCTGCGGCAGCACCTTCGGGTGCACGGTGAAGCCCTCGGGCACCGTCAGGTAGGCGTCGGCGATGCGCTTGAGCACCTCCGGCGACGTCGCGGTGACCAACTCGCCGGGCGGTTCCGGCTTCTCCGGGTAGCTCGGCACCGTCGTGAACGACGTCGGCGCGGTCTGCCGGGTCTCGGCGAACACCCGCTCCAGCTGCTGCTGGTAGTCGAGCAGGACCTGCTCGGCCTCCTCGATGGTGATGTCGCCGCGCCCGATCAGCGCCTCGGTGTAGAGCTTGCGCACCGGCCGCTTGGCCTCGATGAGGTCGTACATGAGCGGCTGGGTGTAACTGGGGTCGTCGCCCTCGTTGTGGCCCCGGCGCCGGTAGCAGATCATGTCGATCACGACGTCCTTGTGGAACGTCTGCCGGAAGTCGAAGGCCAGCCGGGCCACCCGGGTGCACGCCTCCGGGTCGTCGCCGTTGACGTGGAAGATCGGCGCCTGCACCATGCGTGCGACGTCGGTGGAGTACATCGACGAGCGGGACTGGTCCGGCGAGGTGGTGTAGCCGACCTGGTTGTTCACCACGACATGGACGGTGCCGCCGGTGCGGTACCCGCGCAGTTGCGACAGGTTGAGCGTCTCGGCCACCACACCCTGGCCGGCGAACGCGGCGTCGCCGTGCACCAGGATGGGCAGCACCGGGAACTCCTCGCCTCGGTCCAGGATGTCCTGCTTGGCGCGGGCGATGCCCTCCAGAACCGGGTTGACGGCCTCGAGGTGGCTGGGGTTGGCGGTCAGCGAGACCTTGATCTTGGACCCGTCCAGCGCGGCGAACTCGCCGTCGGCGCCCAGGTGGTACTTGACGTCGCCGGATCCCTGCACGGTACGCGGGTCGATGTTGCCCTGGAACTCGCTGAAGATCTGGCCGTAGCTCTTGCCCACGATGTTGGCCAGCACGTTCATCCGGCCGCGGTGGGCCATGCCGATGCAGGCCTCCTCCAGGCCGGCCTCGGCGGCCGCCTCGACGACCTCGTCGAGGATCGGGATCAGCGACTCGCCGCCCTCGAGCGAGAACCGCTTCTGCCCGACGTACTTGGTCTGCAGGAAGGTTTCGAACGCCTCGGCCTGGTTGAGCTTGAGCAGGATGCGCAGCTGGTCCTCACGCGGCGTGAGGTCGACCGGCTTCTCGACCCGCTCCTGGATCCAGCGCCGCTGCTCCGGCTCCTGGATGTGCATGTACTCGATGCCGACGGTGCGGCAGTACGCGTTGCGCAGCACGCCCAGGATGTCGCGCAGCATCATGAACCGCTTGCTGCCGCCGAACGAACCGGTGGCGAACTCGCGGTCGAGGTCCCACAGCGTGAGGTTGTGAGTGCTGACGTCGAGGTCGGGGTGGGTGCGCTGCTTGTACTCCAGCGGGTCGGTGTCGGCCATGAGGTGGCCGCGGACCCGGTAGGCGTGGATGAGCTCCAGCACCCGCGCCTGCTTGCTGACCTCGTCCTCGTGGCTGGACGTGACGTCGGTGGCCCAGCGGATGGGCTCGTACGGGATGCGCAGGGCGCGGAAGATCTCGTCGTAGAAGCCGTTGTCGCCCAGCAGCAGCCCGTGCACGATGCGCAGGAAGTCGCCGCTCTGCGCACCCTGGATGATGCGGTGGTCGTAGGTGCTGGTGAGCGTCATGGTCTTGGAGACACCCAGCCGGGCCAGCGTCTCCGCGGCCGCGCCCTGGTACTCCGCGGGGTACTCCATCGCCCCGACACCGATGATGGTGCCCTGGCCCTTCATCAGCCTTGGCACCGAGTGCACGGTGCCGATGGTGCCCGGGTTGGTCAGGGTGATGGTGGTGCCCTGGAAGTCGGCGACGGTGAGCTTGTTGTCGCGGGCGCGCCGCACGACGTCCTCGTAAGCGGCCCAGAACTCGGCGAAGTTCAGTTCCTCGGCGCTCTTGATGCTGGGGACCAGCAGCTGGCGGGTGCCGTCGGACTTCTTCATGTCGATGGCCAGGCCCAGGTTGACGTGAGCGGGCTTGGCCAGCGCCGGCTTGCCGTCGCGTTCGGCATAGGCGTAGTTCATGTCCGGCATCGTCTGCAGCGCCTTGACCAGCGCGTAGCCGATGACGTGGGTGAACGACACCTTGCCGCCGCGGGAGCGCGCCAGGTGGTTGTTGATGACGATGCGGTTGTCGACCAGCAGCTTGGCCGGGACGGCGCGCACGCTGGTGGCCGTGGGGACCTCGAGGCTGGCCTCCATGTTGGTGGCCGTGCGCGCGGGCGCGCCGCGCAGCGGCACCAGCTCGGGCCCGTCGGCAGACGGCGCGGCGGGCTGGTCCGCAGCCGGCTTGGCCGGCCGCGGCGGCGCGGACTTCGCCGGTGCCGCGGTGGACTTCGCGGCGGCGGGCTTCGCGGCGGCCGGCTTATCGGCAGCGGGCTTCGTGGCCGGTGCGGCGGACTGGGACGGTGCGAGCGTGGCGGGCGTCGCATCCTTCGTGGTCACGGTGGTCCTCGTGGTGGACGATGCGCTGGCGGCTGACTTGGAAGGGCGGCGCTCAGCGAAATACTCCGCCCACTGCGGATCAACGCTGGTCGGGTCTTCGAGCCAGCTCTCGTAGAACTCCTCGACGAGCCACTCGTTCGGTCCGAATCCCGATGCCGGGCCGGTTGGGGCCACTGTCGCGTCGCCTTCTTTCATTCGAATCTGCGCGGCTGCTCTGGTACAGATTAGTCGCCGTCGAGGGCGCCGCGCATTGCGGTCATCGTGGCCTAGATCACTCACCTCGACAAGTCAACCCGGTGGCGCCGCAGCCTCATGATCGCTAGTGGGGTCTCGACGACCCCGGTCGCCGGCTCCGGGGGATCCCTGACTCGTCCCGGAATCGCGGCTCGTGTTCTTCCGCGCCCGGCCCGCCGGACCTAGCCTGCCGGTGTGATCGACAGGTATGTCGCGCAGTTGCGCCGTGAGGTCCGCGGGCCCTTGCTGCCGCGGCGCGGCATGCTCAACGAGGTCCGTGACGGTCTGCACGACGCCGCGGCGGCGCACCGGGCCGCCGGTGCCACGCCTGCCGAGGCCGAGCGGCTGGCCGTCGAGGAGTTCGGCCCGGTGCCGATGGTGGCGGCCGGGCTGCGGGCGGAGCTGGCCGCGATAGCCGGGCGTTATCTGGCCGGCCTGGTCGCCGTCCTCGGTTCGGCGGAGTTCGCGCTCAGCACCTACACGTGGACGACGGCGGCGGTCGCACAGGGCTGGCCCACGCCGGCGTCGTGGTACTCCGTGGTGGCACGGGCGATGGATTGGTCGACCGTGGTGGTTGTCGTGCTGGCCGGCCTCGCGGTGCTCGCCCTCGGCCGGGGTGCGCGGCGGCTGCCGACTCGGCTGGTGGTCCAGGTGCTCGCCGTCGTGGCCCTGGCCGACGTGGTGGCGCGGCTGGCCGGCGGCGCCGTGCTCAGTGCCTTCGCACCGCAGAGTGCCGAGGAGTGGAACGGCCCGCACATCGTGGTGTTGTCGCTGCTCACCTTCGGCTCGGTCGTGTGGATCAGCTGGCTTGCCTGCCGGTGCCTGTGGCTGACGTCGCGCCGCCGGTCAGGTTCCGAGGATGGAACTGACGACGGTGGTCATCTCGGCCCAGGCGCGCTGCTGCGTGGCGAGCTGGGCGCGTCCTGACCGGGTGAGCTCGTACGTGCGCCGCTTGCGGCCGCCGACGGTGTCCCACGCACTGCGCAGGTAGCCCAGCCGCTCGAGCCGGCGCAGGGCCGGATACAGCGTGCCCGTGGGCAGGTCGATGGCGCCGTCGCTGCGGGAGTGGAGGGCTTCGGCGATGCCGTAGCCGTGCAGGGGCCGGTCCCTGACCACCGCGAGGATCATCGCGTCGAGGTGTCCGCGGAGCGCGTCGGCCTTCATGTCGGCAGTCTACTCATATAAGTGTAGGCTGCCTACCTGTAGCGAGCCGCTGCAATCTCGATAACCGGTGGAAGGAGCTGGGTGGGGCATGAGTGCGCTGGACCTGTCGCGGCTGCAGTTCGCGCTGACGGCGATCTTCCACTTCCTGTTCGTGGTGCTCACGCTCGGGCTCGCGCCGGTGGTGGCGATCCTGCAGACCCGCTGGGCGATCACCGGCCGAACCGTGCACGAGCGGCTGACCAGGTTCTGGGGGCAGCTCTACATCGTCAACTACGCGATGGGCATCGTGGTCGGGCTGGCCATGGAGTTCCAGTTCGGGCTGCACTGGAGCGGGCTCATGACCTACGCCGGCGATGTGTTCGGCGCGCCGCTGGCCACCGAGACGCTGGTGGCGTTCTTCCTCGAATCCACCTTCCTCGGCATGTGGATCTTCGGCTGGCACCGGCTGAACCGATGGGTGCACACGGCACTGATCTGGCTGGTCGTCCTGACCGCCTACCTGTCGGCGTTCTGGGTGATGGTGGCGAACGGTTTCCTGCAGGAACCGGTCGGACACGTCGTCGAGGACGGCGCGGCGCGCATCGACGACCTCGGCGCGCTGCTGACCAACCAGCACGCCATCGGGGCGCTGCTGCACATCGTCCCGGTCTGTCTGCTGACCGCCAGCGTCGTGATGCTCGGCATCTGCTCGTGGCACTTCCTGCGCGGGACCTCTGACGTCGACTTCTTCCGGCGCTCGCTGCGCATCGCCGTCGTCGTCGGGGCGGTGGCCTCGTTCTTCGCCCTCGGCAACGGGTACGCGCAGTTCGGCCACCTCACCGAGGGAAAGGAACTGGCGTTCGGCGCGAGCGCCGCGGACCGCGCCCAGGTCCAGGCAGCCATGGAGGCGCTGCACGGCCCCGGCGACTGGACCCCGCCCACCTGGATCTCCTTCGCCTGGCCGGTCATGGAGACCAGCGGAACGATCTACATGATGATGTTCGCCGGGCTGATGCTGTTCCTGATCAAGGACGCGTTCGACCGGTTCCGACCGGCCTGGCTCCGGCGGTTCTGGCACCGCTTCTACGTCTGGACGCTGCCCTGGCCGTTCGTCGTCGTGGTGTGCGGCTGGCTGCTGCGCGAGGTCGGCCGGCAGCCGTGGGTCGTGTACGGCGAGCTCACCGTCGCCGACGCCGTCTCGCCGCACAGCGCGGGAGCCGTGCTGACCAGCCTGATCGCGTTCACCACCCTGTTCGCGGTGCTGGCGGTGCTGGACTGGTGGCTGATCGCGCGGCTCGCCCGCCGCGGCCCGCACGACCTCGTCCTCGGCTCCGACGGCCCGCCCGGCACGGAGGACGGCGACAGCGATCCCCCGGGGGACGCCTCCGGCGAACTGGTGACGGCGGGAAGGAGCTGACGATGGACCTGGTGTGGCTCGGCCTGCTGGGGCTGCTGCTGGCCGGCTGGTCCGTGCTCGACGGGGGCAACCTCGGCCTGGGCCGATCCCTGCGGCGGATCGGACGGACCGGGCCGGAACGGCGGCTGCTGCTGACCGCGATCGGACCGTTCCTGCTCGGTGGCGAAGTGTGGCTCGTCGCGGCGGCTGGGCTGCTCATCGGGGCCTTCCCGGCGCTGGAGAAGGACCTGCTGTACGCGTACTACCCGCTGGTGGTGACGCTCGTCGTCGCCTGGGTGCTGCGCGACATCGGCGTCTGGTTCCGCAGCCGGCGTCCGTCCGCGGCGTGGCAGCGGGGGTGGGAACGCGTCATCGTGGTCGCGAGCACCGTGTTCGCGTTCGCCTGGGGCACGCTGCTGGGCAACGTGGCGCAGGGGGTGCCCGCGACCGGACGACCGGGTCTTGAGACACTGGTCGGGCCTTATTCACTGCTGTGGGGGGCCGCCGTGGTCGCCGTGTTGACGCTGCATGGGGCGGTGTTCGCCGCGCTCAAGCTGCCGCCTGGCCGGCGCGTCCGGGCTACCGGGACGGCCCGCCGCGCCGGCGGTGCCGCGCTCGCGCTGCTCGCCGCCGTCGGTGTCGCCACCCCGGCGTTCAGCGTCGAGCTGGCCCGGCCGCTCCCGGCCGCGCTGGTGGGCGTCCTCGCCGTCGCCGCAGTGACGGTTGCCCTGCGGCTGGTCGAACGCCGGCGTGACGGGTGGGCCTACGCCTGCACAGCGCTCGCCGCCGCGGCGCCGGTGCTGGCCGTCGGCGCGGCCACCGCGCCCCGGCTGCTCGACGGCCTCGCGCACGACAGCACGCTCGATCTGCTCGCGTACGTCGTGCTGCCCGCGGTGCCGCTGCTGATCGCCGTGCAGGTCTGGATGGCGTGGACGTTCCGGGACAGGGTCGGCTCCCGATCGGCGGTGTTCTTCTGAACCAGCTCGCCCGCCGGCTGCTCGCCAGCCTCCCCGCCTACCGCGTCGTCGCCCTGGCCTTCACCCTCCTGGCGGTGGCCGGGGCCGTCGCCATCCTCGTCCAGGCCGAGCTGCTTGCCCGGGCGCTCGCCGACGGTGTCCTGTCACGCTCCGGCGCCGAGGCCCTCGCCGGTACCCTCGCGCTGCTGGCCGGCGTGCTCGCCGTCCGGGCCGGGCTGTCGTGGGCACAGCAGGCGCTGGCCCAGCGGGCGGCGGCGTCCATCAAGGCGTCGCTGCGCGGGAAGCTGCTGCGCCGCACCCAGGACCTGGGCCCCGGCTGGCTGGCCGGGCAGCACACCGGCGGCCTCACCACCACCCTCGGCCGCGGACTCGACGCCCTCGACCCCTACTTCACCGGCTACTTCCCGCAGCTGTTCATCGCCGCGGTCGTACCGCTCGCGGTGCTGGTGCGCATCGCCGCCGCCGACCTCGCGTCCGCCGTCATCGTCCTGGTGACCCTCCCGCTCATCCCGATCTTCGGGATCCTCGTCGGCATGTCCACCAAGCGCGCCACCGACCGGCAATGGCGCGCTCTGGAACGGCTAGGCGGGCACTTCCTCGACCTCGTCGCCGGGCTGCCCACGCTGCGGGCGTTCGGCCGCGCCAAGGCGCAGGCCGCCGCCGTCCGCCGCACCGCGGAGGAGCACCGCGCCGCCACCATGGGCACCCTGCGCATCGCGTTCCTGTCCGCGCTGGTGCTCGAACTCGTCGCCACCCTGTCCGTGGCGCTCGTCGCCGTCCCCGTCGGGCTGCGCACCCTGAACGGCGGTCTCGAGCTGGAGACGGCGTTCCTCATCCTGCTGCTGGCGCCCGAGGCGTATCTGCCGCTGCGCGCACTCGGGTCGCAGTTCCACGCCAGCACCGAAGGGCTCGCCGTCGCCGAACGGTCGTTCGCGGTGCTCGACGCGCCGGGCGCGGGGCCGGGAACCGACGGCTCGCGGGGCCGGCTCCCGGCATCCGACCGCGTGCCGGACACCGCCACCTGGAGCGTCCGGTTCGAGAACGTGTCCGTCCGCTACCCCGGTCGCGACGAACCCGCGCTCGACGACGTCTCGCTCACCGTTGCCGCCGGCGAGCGGCTGGCGCTCGTCGGGCCCAGCGGCGCGGGCAAGAGCACCCTGCTGGGCGTCCTGCTCGGGCTGGTCACGCCCACCTCCGGCCGGGTTCTGCTGGTCGACGACACCGGACGCGAGACCGACCTGGCCGACCTCGAACCGCACCAGTGGCGGCAACGGCTGGCCTGGGTGCCGCAGCGCCCGCACCTGTTCGCCCGGACCGTCGCCGAGAACATCCGCCTCGGCCACCCGGACGCAACGGCCGCCGCCGTCGCCGAGGCCGCCCGCCTGGCACACGCCGACGAGTTCATCGCCACCCTGCCACGGGGCTACGACACCCCGCTGGGTGAGCGCGGCGCCGGGCTGTCCGCCGGGCAACGCCAGCGCATCGCCCTGGCCCGGGCGTTCCTCCGCGATGCCCCCCTGCTGCTGCTCGACGAGCCGACCGCCGGCCTCGACGCCGGCAGCGAGGCCACCGTCGTCGACGCCACCGCGCGGCTGATGACCGGCCGGACCGTCGTCGTGGTCGCGCACCGCCCGGCCATGGTGCTCGACGCCGACCGGGTGGTGCGGCTGGAACGCGGGCACATCGTCGGCGGCTCGGACCGCGCCGCGGTGGGTGTCGGCTGATGACGGCGACGCACGGCCCGATCCGGCGGATGCTCGGCATGCTGCGGGCCCACCTCGGCCGGCTCCTGCTCGCGGTGTCCGCGTCGGTCGTCACCGAGCTCGCCGCGCTGGCGCTGATGGGGACGGCCGCCTGGCTGCTGGCTCGCGCCGCCCAGCAGCCGCCGCTCGCCGCGCTGTCCCTGGCCATCGTCGGTGTTCGGGCGTTCGCCACCGCGCGCGGCGTGTTCCGTTACGGCGAGCGGCTGGCCAGCCACGACGCCGCGCTCCGGGCGCTGGCCACGCTGCGCGGCCGGGTCTACGACGCGCTCGTGCCGCTGGCGCCGTCCGGGCTGCCCGCCTACCGCAGCGCGGACCTGCTCAGCCGCATGGTCTCCGACGTCGAAGCCGTCCAGGACCTCGTGGTCCGGGTGCTGGTGCCGGTGAGCACGGCCGTCGTCGTGGCCGGCGTAGCGGTCGGCGTCACCGCGCTCGTGCTGCCGTCGGCTGCGGTCGTGCTGGCCGTCGGGCTGGCGCTGGCCGGCATCGTCGTGCCCCTGCTCATGGTCCGTGCGGCTCGGCGCACCGCCCGCCGGCTCGCCCCGGCCCGTGCCGAGCTGGCCGCCCGGCACACCGACCTGCTGCACGGCAGCGCCGACCTCGCGGTCTTCGGCGCGACGGAGCAGGCCCTCGCAGACGCCGACCGTGCCGGCGACCACCTGGCCCGGCTGGAACGCCGCACCGCGCTGAGCACCGCGCTCGGCGGCGCGGGCGCCATGCTCGTGCAGGGCGCCACCACCGTCGCGGTCACCGTCCTGGCGCTGAATGCCGGGTCCCTGGCGGCGGTCATGGTCCCCGTGGTGGCACTGGTCGCGCTCATCTCGTTCGAACCGGTGCTGCCGCTCGTGCCGGCCGTCCAGCGGCTCCTGGAGGCGCAGGCGTCCATGCGGCGCGTGCTGGCGGTGCTCGACGCGAAGGCGCCGGTGGCCGAACCGCCGTCGCCGCTGCCGGCCCCGGGGCGAGACGTCACGATCGAGCTGCGCGACGTGTCGGTGCGCTACCCGGGCGCCGAACACGACGCCGTCGACGGCGTGTCGCTACGGCTCGCCGCCGGCCGGCGGGTGGCCGTCGTCGGCGCCAGCGGGTCCGGCAAGAGCACGCTGCTGGCCTGCCTGATGCGGTTCATCGAACCGTCCGCCGGCACCGTCCTGCTGGGCGGCCACGATGTGCGCGACTACGACGGCGACGACGTGCGCGGCGTGATCACCGGCGTCACCCAGGACGCCCACCTGTTCCACACCACCATCCGCGAGAACCTCCGGCTGGCCCGGCCGTCCGCCACCGACGACGACCTGCTGGCGGCGCTGGAGCTGGCCCGGCTGCGCGACTGGGTGTCGTCGCTGCCGGACGGCCTGGACACCGAGGTCGGCGAGGGCGGCGGCCAGGTCTCCGGCGGTCAGCGGCAACGGCTGGCGCTGGCCCGGGCGCTGCTGGCCGACCCGCCGGTGATCCTGCTCGACGAGCCCACCGAGGGCCTGGACCCGCAGACCGCCGACGAACTCGTCGCCGATCTGCTCGACACCACCCGCGGCCGCACCACGGTGCTGGTGACGCACCGGCTGGCCGGCCTCGACGGCGTCGACGAGATCGTGGTGCTGCACGCCGGCCGGGTCGTCCAGCAGGGCACCCACGCCGACCTGGTCGCCGTCGCCGGCCCCTACCAGGACCTCTGGTGGGCCTCCCACCCCGCCGCCACCTCGAAATGATCACGTCCCGTTGGGGTGTTCCCGCTTCACCATGATTGCTTGCCCCGGGCGGCGGGAGAACGCCTGGGGCGGGCGCCCGCTCCGGACGCCGGACCCGTCACGCGGACGCGGCCTCCAAGGCCCCGGCGAGGTCCGCCCAGAGATCGTCGGCGTCCTCGATCCCGACCGACAGCCGCAGCAGCGACTCGTCGACGGTTGGGCTCTCGGTCGGCCAGCGGCGCCGGCGCTCCAGCGACGACTCCACCCCGCCGAGGCTGGTCGAGTGCACCCACAGCCGCACCCCGGCGACGACCTTGTCCGTGGCCGCCGCGCCGCCGGCCACCTCGATCGAGCACATGGTGCCGAAGCCGGGGTAGCGGACCTTCGTGACGGCGGGATGCCCGGCCAGCCGGGACGCCAACAGCGCCGCCGTGGTCTGCGCCTTCTCGAGCCGGACCGACAACGTCCGGAGCCCGCGCAGAGCAAGGTAGGCCTCCATGGGACCCGGGATGGACCCGTGCAGCCGGCGGTGTGCGTCCAGCCGCTGGTACAGGTCGTCCGATCCCGCGACGACGGCGCCGAGGACGAGGTCCGAATGGCCGGCCAGCAGCTTCGTGACGCTGTGCACCACGAGGTCGGCACCCAGCTCCAAGGGCCGCTGCAGGAGGGGAGTGGCGAAGGTGTTGTCGACGACGGTGACCGCGCCGGCCGCGCGCGCCGCGGTGGCAGCGGCCGCGATGTCGGTGACGTCGAGGTTCGGGTTGGTCGGCGACTCCAGCCACACCATGGTGGCTCCGTCCGCGGCGGCGGCCACGGCAGCGGCGTCGTCCACCGGGACCTGCCGCAGTGTCGCCCGGCCCTGGGCGGCGCGCTCCCGCAGCTGGTCGAGAACCCCCAGGTAGGCGCAGTCGGGGGCAACGACGACGGCGTCCTCCGGCAACAGGGACAGCACCGCGCTGGAGGCCGCCAGCCCGGAGGCGAAGGCGAGCGCCCGGCCGCCTTCGAGGTCGCCGAGCACGGTCTCCAGCGCCGTCCACGACGGGTTGCCGTAGCGGCCGTAGCCGACCTCGCCGCCGGCGTGGTACGTGGAGGCGAACGTGACCGGCTCGTTCAGCGGTGCGTCCGCGGCCCGGTCCGGCCGGCCGGCGGTGACGACACGCGTGGCCGGGGAATCAGTGGAGGACATGAGAGCAGTATGCCCCTCCCCATGATCATCAAGACTTGACCCGGTCATAGGCGGGTCAAGTCTTGATGATCATGGGGAGGCGGCGAGCGTCAGCGCCACCGAGGACGTCCGGCTCTGCCCCGGGTCGATGGTGATCTGCGTTCCGGTGGTGGCGCGCACGGTGGCGATCCCGCGACCCGGCCAGCTCGTGGCGGGCTCCAGCGCCAGCACGTAGGCGTCGGAGTACCACGGGAACCCCGTCCGGCCGCCTGCCTCCAGCCAGTACCAGGCGTACGGCATCAGGCTCGTGTCCCAGCTCAGGTCGGCGCGCAGGCCGAGCTCGTCGTTGACGACGCCCGCCCGGCCTTCGGCGAAGTCGGCCAGGTAGGCGAGCCGGCTGATGCCGGAGCGCTCCTCCGGCAGGCGCGCGAGGTCGGTTCCGTCCGGCAGCATCGGCCATGGCGCGCTGGTGCCCGGGGCGACGTGGGCGGTGCGCGCGTCGGTCTCGACCCGCGCACCCGGCCCGACCAGCGGCGCCCCGAACGCGGGATGCTGGCTCCACATGACCTCGATCGGCTCGGCCGCCTCGTTCGTCACGGTCTCGGTGACGGTGACAGTCGGCCCGGTGACGGCGATCCGCTTCACCACGGAGAACGGGCTGCGCACCAGGTGGGTGCGCAGTTCGATGGATGCCGGGCCGTTGGCGTGCCAGTCGTAGGAGGCCAGCCACGCCTCGCCGTGCATGCCCCACTCGACGCCGTGCTCGGTCGTGGCGTCGCCGCCGTTGGGGAACACCGTCTGCCAGCCGCCGGGGTAGGCGTGCATGAGCATCGCCTCGCTGGAGCCGACCGTGCCGGTCTCGCCGCGGGCACGCAGACCCCAGCGGGTGCGCCACATGACGTCGACTCCGAGCGGCCGCCAGCGCACCGAGGTCACGTCGCCGCCCTTGCCGGGCAGGACGTCGACGTCCAGCTCGTCGGAGCCCAGGTGGACGACCTCCCAGCCACGGGACGTCGAGACGCGGATGTCGGGCACGTGGTACCTCCTCGGTTCGCGGGGTCGCGGGCTCGGCCGTAGCGCGCTGCTCCGGTGCTGCCCACCCCAGGCGTGCTCCCGCCGCACCAGGTAAGCATTCGTGGTGGAGCGGGAGGAGCCCAACGTAACGTGATCATTTCAGGGGGTGGGATCCAGGGCGTCGTAGCGAGCGAAGCGGCGCTGGGTGAGCGCGAGCGCCACCACCACCGCGATGCACAGCAGGCCACCGGCCACGGCGGCCAGCGCCTCGGAGCTGATCTCCGCCATGGAGCCGAGCACCAGGTCGCCCAGCCGCGGCCCGCCCGCGACCACCACGATGAACACGCCCTGCAGCCGCCCGCGCATCTCGTCGGGCGTGGCGGCCTGCAGGATGGTCATCCGGAACACGGCGCTGACGGTGTCGGCGGCGCCGGCCAGCGCCATGCAGAACACCGCCGGCCACAACGCCCAGTGCGCCGCGCCGCCGTCGCCGGAGACCGCGCCGTCCGTCGGCGTCAGCAACAGCACCACCCCGAACGCCGTGACCGCCAGCCCCCAGCCCACCACCGCCACCAGCACCGCCCGGCCCTGCCGGCGCACGTGGCCCAGCGGCCCCGAGAACAGCCCGGCCAGGACGGACCCGGTGGCCATCCCGGCCACCAGGATGCCCACCGTCGTCGACCCGCCGCCCAGCAACGTGGCCGCGATGGCGGGGAAGAGCACCCGGGGCATCGCGAGGATCATCGCGGCCATGTCGACGAGGAACGTCATGCGCACGTTGGGCCGGGTGCGCAGGTAGGACAGGCCCTCCAGGACCGAGGTCAGCCCGGCGCGGCGGATCCGGCCCTCCGGCGGCAGCGGCGGCAGCGACACGAGCGTCGTGAACGCCACGACCAGCAGCACGGCCTCGATGCTGTAGGTCCAGCCGTAGCCGACCTGGTCGATGAGGACGCCGGCCAGCAGCGGCCCGATGGTGAGGCCCAGATTCGTCGACATGCTGGCCAGCGCGTTGGCGGCCGGCAACAGGTGGGTCGGCAGCAGCCGCGGGATGATCGCCGTCCGGGCGGGGGAGTTGACCGCGAAGAACCCGTTCTGTGCCGCCACCAGGACGTACAGGAGCCACACCTGGCCGGCGTCGGACCACGCCTGGACGGCGAACGCGACGGCGACCGCGAGCAGCCCGCTGGACGTGACGAGGACCACGCGCCGCCGGTCGTGCGCGTCGACGATCGAGCCGCCGTACAGCCCGAGCACCACCAGCGGGCCGAGCGCGAACAGTCCGACCAGCCCGACGTTGAAGGTCGATCCGGTGAGGTCGTAGACCTGCAGGCCGACGGCGACGGTGGTGAGGTGGGTGCCGATCCCCGAGAGCGAGATGCCGATCCACAACCGGCGGTACGGGACGCTGACCCTGAGCGGCGTAAGGTCCAAAAGCAGTCGGCGCACCTGCACATCTTGGCAGTGCTGTTTCCTCATCGGGCCGACGGGTGGCAAGGTGTCCGTCATGAGGTCGGACCACAGCGCTGAGTGGGGTGCCGTCGACGACGGCGTGGTCGAGAAACTGCGTGGCATCGTCGGGCCGGAGCACGTCAAGACCGACGACGGCGCCGTGGCCGCGTTCTCCCGCGACGCCACACCGCTGTTTGCGGCACGGCCGGACGTCGTGGTGCTGCCGGGGTCGACGGCGGAGGTGGCCGCGGTCCTGCGGCTGGCCACCGAGCGGCGCATCCCGGTGACACCCCGTGGCGCGGGCTCGAACCTGGCCGCCGGCACGCTGGCGCAGGACGGCGGCATCGTGCTGGTGCTCACCCGGCTGGACCGGATCCTGGAGGTCGACGCCGACGAACTGCTCGCCGTCGTACAGACCGGGGTGACGACGACGGAGCTGGCGGCGGTCGCGGCGCAGCAGGGCCTGCTCTACGTGCCGGACCCGGGCAGCAAGACGGTGTCCACCGTCGGCGGCAACGTCGCCACCTGCGCCGGCGGCCTGCGCGGGCTGAAGTACGGCGTCACCCGCAATTACGTCCTCGGCCTGGAGGCGGTGCTGCCGACCGGTGAGATCATCCGGACCGGGGGGCGGCTGTGGAAGGACGTCGCCGGTTACGACCTCACCCGGTTGTTGACGGGCTCGGAGGGCACGCTCGCAGTGGTGACGGAGGTGACGGTCGCCCTGGTGCCGGCGCCGGCGGACTCCCGTACCGGGGTCGCCTACTTCCCGGCGCTGGCCGACGCCGGCCGTGCCGTCGCGCGGGTCATCGCCGACGGCGTCGTCCCGGCCACGCTGGAGTTCCTGGACACCAAGTGCATCAACGCAGTCGAGGACTTCGCCGGCCTGGGCCTGGACCGCACCGCCGGCGCGCTGCTGCTCTTCGGCGACGACGGCGATCCGGACACCGTCGCGCGCAACCTGGAGCGGATGGCGCAATCGTGCGCCAAGGAAGGCGCGACCGGGGTGACCCTGGCCCAGGACGTCGCCGCGTCCGAGGCGCTGCTGACGGCGCGGCGGTGCTCGCTGCCGGCGCTGGCGCGGCTGGCACCGGTGACGGTTTTGGAGGACGTCGGGGTGCCGCGGCCGCGGATCGCCGAGATGGTCGGGCGCATCGACGAGATCGCCGACCGGCACGGAATCAGCGTCGCCACGTTCGGGCACGCCGGGGACGGCAACCTGCACCCGACCGCCGTCGTCGATCCCTCGGACGACGGAGCCATCGAGCGGACGAAGGCCGCCATCGGCGACATCTTCTCCGCGGCGCTGGAGCTCGGCGGCACCATCACCGGCGAGCACGGGGTGGGCGCGGCGAAGTTGCCGTGGCTGGCCGACCGGCTCGGCGCGGACCAGGTGGCGCTGCTGTCCCGGATCAAGGCAGCGTTCGACCCGGCCGGCATCCTCAACCCCGGGAAGACCGGCTCACCCTTCCCATGATCATGTCCTGTCGCGGTCGCCCACAGGCCGCCAGGGAACATGATCACGGGGACGACACGGAGGAGTGTGCGTGACCGAACTGCCGATCGTGCCGCGTGAGCCGGGCGCCGTCGACGAGGGCGACCACGGCGTCCACGCTCGCGGCATCTTCGACGCCGGCCTGTTGGACCGGTGCATCTCGTGCGGGTTCTGCCTGCCCGTGTGTCCCACCTATGCCTTGGAGAAGGACGAGCAGTCCTCGCCGCGCGGACGCATCACGCTGATGCGCGCCCTCGAGGCCGGCCGGTTGGAACCAGACGACCCGACGCTGCAGCACGAGGCCTCGTTCTGCCTGGGCTGCCGGGCGTGCGAGACGGTCTGTCCGGCAGGTGTCGAGTACGGGCCCATGCTCGAGCAGTGGCGCGATCACCAGTGGCGTCCCGGGCACGGCCCGGCGCCGGCGCGCTGGCTGCGCTGGGGAGTGGCCCGACGGGGTCTGCTGCGGCTCGCTGGGTTGGTGCGGCGGGCGGCCCGAACCCGTCGCGGCGGGCGTGCCGTCGACGCCACCACCCCGCACGTGATGCTCGGCTGTGCCGAGCGGGTGCTGTTCCCCAAGGTCAGCCGGGCCGCGGCGGCGTTGGTCGACGGCGCCGATGCACCCGACGCGCAGGGCTGTTGCGGTGCGCTGCACGCACACAACGGCGACTCCGAGGGCGGCCGGGCGCTGGCCGAACGGCTGGGAGAGGACCTGCCCGGCACCATCGTCACCACCTCCGGCGGCTGTGCGGCGCACATGTCCGACGTGCTGGGCCGCGACCGGGTCGTCGAGATCAGCGACTACCTGGTCCGCACCGGTTGGACGCCGGGGGCGAAGCTCATGACGCGGGGTGCCGACGGCCGGCCGCGGCCGATCCGGGTGACCCTGCAGGACTCCTGCCACCTGCGCAACGGCCTCGGCGTCTTCGCCCAGCCGCGGGTGTTGCTGAAGCAGATCGCCGACTACGTGGAGCTGCCGTCGGCGGCCTCGTGCTGCGGCGCGGCCGGGTCCTACTCGGTGCTGCGGCCCCGTGACAGCCGGCGGGTGCTGGCACCGAAGCTGGCCGAGATCGAGGCACTGGACGTCGACTACGTCGTAGCGGTCAATCCCGGCTGCCTGCTCCAGCTCAAGCAGGGGTTGCTCCGCTCGAAGGTGAAGGCCGTGCACTTGGTGGAGTTGCTCGCCGAGGTCGAGGCCGCCCGGCCATGAGCTCGCACTGATCTGAGCCAGCGAATGGTAGAACTCTGCCATGAAAACTGCCATCGACTCTGGTGGCCGCGTCGTCATCCCGAAGGCGCTACGTGATGCCCTCGGTCTCACGGCCGGTCAGTCGTTGGACGTGGTGGAGCGTGACGGCCACCTGGAGCTGGTGCCGTCGCCGACACCGATGCGGCTGGTCGACGACGGTGACGGAGTGGTCGCCGTGGCCGATGTCGAGATGCCGGAACTGACGGCTGACATGGTCCGTGATGCCCTGGAGAAGACACGGCGATGATCGTCGTCGACTCCAATGTCGTCATCGCGGGATTCGCCAGCTGGCACGAACACCACGCGGTCGTCGTGAAGGCGCTGGCCAGGCGGCCGCGGCTGGTCGCCCAGGCAGCTGTCGAAGCGTATTCGGTACTCACCCGGCTGCCACCACCGCACCGCGCCCAGCCGGAGATCGTCAACGCGTTCCTCACGCCTCCGGAGGGCAGGCGTATGACGTGCTCATCGCCTTCACCGCCGCCGAGCACAGCGCCACCTTGCTGAGCCTCGACCGGCGCGCCGCGACGATCTATGAGGCCATGGGTGCCGCCGCGGAACTGCTCGCCTGAACGGTGTCAGCGGTCCAGGTCGGTGCCGCGCGAGACGGACTCCCAGGCGGCGAACTCGACCCGGTGCCTCTCCAGGCTCGCGCTCACCGCGTCGGCGGCGTCGGCGCCCAGGAGGAGCCGCAGCGGAGGGTCGTCCGCCGCCAGAGCGGTGCGGATGGCCGCTGCCGCCTTGGCCGGGTCGCCGGGCTGAGTGCCGTCGAAGCCGGCCTGCATGGCCCGCACCGGTCCGACCACGTCGTCGTAGGCCGGGTTGACGGTGGTCATCCGTAGTGCGCCGCCGTGCAGGCCGGTGCGGAACGCGCCCGGTTCGACGATGAGCACCCGGACGCCGAACGGCGCCACCTCGGCTGCCAGGGCCTCCGAGTAGCCCTCCAGCGCGAACTTGGTGGCCGAGTACGCCGACACCCCGGCGAACGCCATCCGGCCGCCCATGCTGCTGATCTGCACGATCACCCCGGAGCGCTGTGCTCGCAGCACCGGCAGCGCTGCCCGCACCAGCGCCGCCGGCCCGAAGAAGTGCAGGTCCATGAGGTCACGCAGCTCGGTGTCGGTGGTCTCCTCGGCCGCCCCGATGAGCGCCCGGCCCGCGCTGTTGACGAGGACGTCGATCCGGCCGAACCGCTCGACGGCGGCCGCGACGGCGCCCGGTGCCGCGGAGGTGTCGGTGACGTCCAGTTCGATCGTGGCCAGCCGATCCGGGTGCCGCTTCACCAGGTCGTCCATCGCGCCGGGCCGGCGCACGGCGGCGGCCACGGCGTCACCGGCGGCGAGCACGGCCTCGGTGATCGCCAGGCCCAGGCCGGAGGAGGCTCCGGTGATCAGCCAGACGCGCGGTGCCGTGGAATCGTCGATGCTCATGCTCGTGTCGTCTCCAGGAGTTCGGGAGCGGATGGTCCCGACCCTAGGAGGCGCTCACCGTGCGGGGATGTACGTTCTTGCTGTGCCGGCCAGCCGCGCGTAGGTGCCCGGCGGCACCCCGACGAAGCGCTTGAAGTGGCGGGTGAAGTGGCTCAGATCGAAGAAGCCGGCCTCGTGCGCGGCGTCGCTGACCGCCCATCCGGCCAGCAACAGCCGCTTCGCGTGGTCGACCCGCAGCTGTAACTGGTAGGCGTGCGGTGGCATGCCGACGGCGGCGGTGAAGAGCCGCGTGAGGTGATAGGGGCTCAGGTCGCAGGCCCGGGCGAGGTCGGCCAGTGACACGGTGCCGCTGCGGTGCGCGTGCAGGAAGTCGCGGGCGAGCCGCACCGCCCGGTGGGCCGCACGGGCGGGTCGTTCACTCACGCTGGCGTGCCGGCGCAGTATGCCGGCCAGCAGCGTGAGCAGCTCGACGTCGCGCTCCAGTGCCTCGGACGACGCCGCCAGCGCCGCGTGCGCGGTGGCGAACCGGCAGACGGTGTCATGGTCGGCGATGGCGACCTCGCGGAAGAACGGGGTCCCGGACGGCGAACCGGACACCTCCGCGGTGACCGCGTCGATCGCATCGGCGTCGACGTAGAGAACGAGATGCCGGGAATCGCGGTCGCGCTCGCCCGGGTCGATGGGTGTGTGCGCTTCGCCGGGCATGACGATGGTCAGGGACTCAGCGGGCACGACGTGGTAGGCGCCGCGGTACCGGACGCCGCCGGGGAGATCCAAGTTGAGGTTGAGCTGGTAGGTCTCGTGAGTGTGGCGCGGGATGGTGACCGGGGGACCGGGCGGGTACTCGTACCACTCCAGCAGGACGCCGCGGTGCAGCAGGCCCGCGGCGTCGGGCGCGGTGATCACGGCTCCAGCCTAGAGCGGGGCGACCTCCGGACGTACCAGTCGAGATGACCGCGCGGCAGGAGCTGCGGCGCGCCGTCACTCTCAGTCACGGCCGTCGTGTGGAGCCGGCGGCGGAGAAATCGGACAATTCGCTACATCACGATCAGGTAACCATTGAGCGAGGCGCTTCGAAAGGACAGTCCGACCTGACTGGTGAAACGACTGTGGCCCCGATCCCGCGAGGCGGAACCGGGGCCACAGTGTCGAGCTAGGTGGTGCTCATGCCTTCATCAGGCGGTGGAGCCGCTGCGACGGGCCCGGATGGCGATGGCAGCGCCACCGGCCACCAGCAGCGCGATGCCGCCGACGATCATCCAGGTGGTGCCGGACGAACCCGTGTCGGGCAGGTCCTCGTCGCCGTTCTCGGAGCCGCCGGCGTCGCCGCTGTCGTCGCCGTCGTCCTCGTTCGCGACGGTGAAGGTGGCAACCGCCTCGGAGTCGGACAGTTCGGGGTCGCCGCCCTCGAGGGTGGCCGTGGCGGTGATGGTGTACTCACCCTCGGCCAGGTCCTCCGCCGGGTCGAACGTCCAGTTGCCCGCTTCGTCGATCTCGAACTCGCCGGCCCACTCCTCGACGTCGTCCTGGCCCTCGGCCCGGATGCCCAGGCGCGGCTCGGCGGCGTCGTCGGCCGCCGTGGCGCCCTCGAGCAGCAGCCCGATGGTGGCGTCCGCGAACGAGGTGCCCTGGAAGACCACGTCGCCGGCGACGGTGGAGCCGTCCTCCGGAGCCGTGATGGTGACATCCGCGGCGTTGATGCCGAGGCCGGCCACGGTGACGTCCTGGGTCTCGCCCTCGGCGGACTGGGTGACGACGGCGTCGAACCGCACGCCGACCGGCAGGTCGCTGCCCGGCGTGATGCTCCAGGTGCCGTCCTCGGCGACCTCGACCTCACCGTAGGCGGTCTCGCCCACGGTCAGGGCCACGGTGCCGCCGGGGTGGCCGGTACCGGTGAAGGTCGGACGAGCGTTGTCGGTGGTCTGGCCCTCGGTCGGCGACTCGACGGTCAGGTCCTCGACCTCCGGGCCCTCCTCGACCACGAAGCTGCCGGTGGTCTCGCCGGAGGTGGTGGCCTCCGACGCGCCGTTGGCGGTGTGCGAGGCGGTAGCGGTGTAGCTGTACTCGCCCGGCTCCAGCGTCTCGGTGACCTCGGCGCTCCAGCTGCCGTCGCCGGCGACGGTGCCCTCGACGGTCGGGCCGTCCTGGATCTCGACCGTGACCGTGGCGCCGGCAGCGGCCTGGACCGTGCCGGAGATGGTCGGGGTCTGGCCCGTGGTGGCGCCGTCCTCGGGAGCGGTGACAGCCGGGGTGCCGACGTGGATGGCCAGGCTGAAGTCGTCACCGAACAGGGTTTCGGCGTTGATCGAGCCGCCGGTCACGGCGAAGCCGCCACCGATGTTGCTGCCCCGGTCGATGAAGCCGCCCTCTTCGTAGGTCTGCGAGGGAACCCAGTTGCTCGAGTCGCAGGTCTCAGTGGTGGCCGCATTGGAGAACGAGTCCACACCCAGCGCGTAGTTGCCCGAGACGATCGAGCCGCCGCTGTCGCCGGACAGCATGCAGGCGTTGAAGATGAACGCCGTCACCGCGGCCGTCTCGTCGCCGCCGACGCCGATCTCGAGGGTGTCCTCCTCGAACAGCACCTCACCACAGGTCCAGCCGGAGGTGGCGCCGGACTTGCAGGCGGGCTGACCGACAATCGGGTCGGTGGAGTCGTAGACGTTCACGGCGGTGCCGTCGTCCGGGGCGCCCGTGCCGCCGCCCCAGGTGACGACCTGCGGCGGAGTGGTCCAGCCGGACTCGGTGATGTTCAGTAGGCCGCCGTCGGCGCCGTCACCGAGGTGCATCGGACCGTTCTGGCCCAGCGGGCGGGTCAGCAGGTCAGGACCGGCCCAGTCTTCGCTGTCGAACAGAGGGGCGTCCGTCTGCAGGTGGAACCACGGGTGACCCTCGGGGAAGTCCGAGCCGCAGTGGCCGGCGGTGTAGTTCACCGGGTCGCCGTTGGCGGCGAAGCCGTTGAAGCCTGCCGAGCAGCGGTTGGCGGCTTCCGGATCCTCGACGTTGTCGACCGTGGCGTAGCCGTAGCCGCCCTTGAAGTCGTCCTGCGCGTAGTAGTCGGGACGCTCGAGCGAGCCGGTGTCGGTGCTCTCGGGCTCGCCGACCACGACGGTGGCGCCCACCGACTCGACCAGCGGGACGTCGGCCTCGGCGTCGACGTAAACCGTCAACTCCTGGCCGTTGATGATGGAGGCGTTGATGTCCACGCCGCCGGCCTTGAGCTCGGCGACGACGTCAGCGGCGACCTTGGCGGCCGCCGCGTTGGCGAGGTACTCGGCAGCGGACAGGCCGAGGTCGCGCTCGAGGGCTTCGACCAGGCCGGAGGGGAGCTCGTCGGCCTGGGCGGCGAACGCCTCCGCGGCGAACGTCTGCAGGGACGCCGGAGCGGCCTCCTCCTCGGCGAAAGCCGCCGTGGTGGAGGCGATGACGCCAGTGCCGGTGAGGGCGCAGGCAGTCAGCACACCGGTGACCCGTGCAGCGCCACGACGGCGCAGCAGGGCTGTGCTCACAGTTACTCCAAAATAAATGTCATCGACATGGAATGACTCCGGCGCTTCGTGGGTGGGGGGCCACCCATGAGGCTCCGGAACCGTGAGTCACCCTACAGCACCGTTCGGACGCATATTCAAGCACTCGCCACCTATCAGGATGAATGTCACTCATGGGCCGACGTGTCCAGATATTTGAATCCTGAACGGCCAAAACGTGAGAAGTGGACACTCTGCGTGACATTGCCTCGACGTAGGGATGTCGGCCGAGGTCAGCGGAAGATCATCGAGGCTGTTCAGGTCATCGCGGGGGCGAGGTGAACAGCCGCGGGTAGCCCGTAGGGGACTTCGCGGGGGTCGTCGGTGGCGTGTCGCGCAGCTGCGCGTCAGCGCTGCAGGCCGCGGCGCCAGCCGGCGGCGGCAGCGCCACCCGCGACCAGCAGGAGTCCACCGGCGAGCAGCAGCCAGCTGGAAGCACCGGTCTCGGCCAGGTCGGCATCATCGTCGTCGCGGCGGCCGCCGCCGAGGTCGCCTCCGGTGCGGGCCTGGGGCTTGGTCACCTCGAACGCGACCGACCGCGACGGTTGCGACCGGACGTCGTCGACGGTCTGGGTGGCGACGACGACCTGCTGGCCGGCGGGCAGCGGCCCGTCGAGCTGGATCTCCCAGACGCCCTCGTCGTCGGCCTGCGCGGAGACGGTGGACGCGGTGGTGGTGCTCACGCCGCGGTCGTCGTCGGCGCCGCTGACGCGCAGCGAGACCGTGGCGCCGGCGACGCCGACCCCGGTGAAGGTGTGCTCCATGCCGACATCGTCGCCGGACTGCGGGCTGGTGATGACCGGCGGCCCCGGCGCGACGCCGACCTCGCCGACCGTGACCGAGCTGGCGGTTGCGCCGGCCTCCTGGGTGAGGATGGCGTCGAAGCGGCCGGCGCCGAGTTCACCGTCGGGGGTCAGGGTCCAGGTGCCGTCGTCCTGGACGGTGGCGGTGCCGCGGACCTCGTCGCCGACGGACAGCGTGACCGTGGCTCCGGGCTCACCGGTGCCCTCGAACGTGGGCCGGTCGGTGCTGCTGACGTGCCCGGCCGACGGCCAGCCGACGCTCAGGCCGGCCTCCTCGGCCACTTCGAACGAACCGCTGACCGGCTCGGAGGTCGTCGTGGTGGCGCTCGTGGCGGTGCCGTGGGAGACCGTCACCTCGTAGTCGTGGGTGCCGGCTTCCAGGGGTTCGTCGGCGGTGGCGCTCCACCGGCCGGCCGGGCCGACCGTGGTCTCCAACGTGGGGCCGTCGTCGATGGACACGGTGACGGTGGCGCCGGCGGCGGCCTGTGCGGTGCCGGTGATGGTGGGCGTCGCGCTGACGGTGGCGCCGTCGGCCGGCGACGTCACGACCGGGGCGCCGACGTGGATGAGCAGTTCCCACTGGTCGCCGTAGAGCGCCTCGGCGTTCTCGGTGCCGCTGGAGACGGCGTAACCCAGGCTGACGTCGGTGCCGCCGGAGGCTGAGCCGTCCGCGCAGGTGGGGCCCTGCCAGGTGGAGCCGGAGTTGACCCCCAGCGCGTAGTTGCCGGCGAGGACGGCGCCGCCGCTGTCGCCGGGAAGCACGCAGGCGTCCAACATGAAGCCGGTGACCTCTTCGCCGCTGACCGGCACGGTGGTCTGCGCGTCGAGGATGCGGCCGCACGTCCAGCCCGACGTGACGCCTGCGGAGCAGGCCACGCCGCCCGCGATCGCGTCGATCGAGTCGTAGACCCGCAGCGGCTGCTGGTCGGCGTCGTCGGCCGGGCTCCAGGAGGCGACCTCGGCGGCGACATCGGCGTCGTCGGCGGTGAGTTCGATGAGACCGGCGTCGCGGCCGCCGCCGAAGACGAAGCTGTCCGCGGCGTACTCGCCGACCTCGGGTCCGATGAGCCCGACCCAGCCGCCGTCGGCCTCAGCGCCGAGCGGTGCCGGCGGTGCGAGCTCCTTCACCGGTGAGGTGAACAGCCCTTCCGCGCCCGCGCCGCAGTGTCCGGCGGTGAGCAGAAGCGGCTCCCCGTCGGCGCCGGTGCCGGTGAACCCGGTGGAACAGAAGTAGTCGTTGAGCAGGTCGGCGACGGCAAAACCGGAACCACCCTGGTGCTGGCCGTCCTGCGTGAACAGCCGCAACTGGCTGACCGGCTCGCCCTCGACGGCGGCCTCGACCGGCACCACTCGCTCGGCGGCGCGGTCGATGTAGGCGACTTTGGCCTGTGCCCGGGCCGCGGCCAGGGCGTCGGCCAGCGGGTCGCCGACCCGGGCCTCGGCGCCGGCAGCGCGGGCGGCGGGCAGGTCGGCCCGGTCGGCGACGGTGACGTGGAGCGTCTGGCCTTCCAGCCAGGCCGAGCGGACGGTGTCGCCCAGTGAGTCGACCACGAGTCCGGCGTGACGGGCGGCGGCGGCACTGGCCAGATACTCCGCCGCGGACAGGTCGAGGTCACGCCGGACCGCCTCGACCAGTCCGGTCGGCAGCTGGGCGGCGGCGTCGGTGAAGGCGGAGGGGTCGAAGGTCTGCATGCGCACGGCCGGCTGGGGCGGCAGGCTGCCGATGTCGAGGCCGGTGGCCGGGAGCGTGCCGACGATGCCGAGGCCGGCCGCGGAGACCAGGGCCAGAACGGCACGACGCCCGAACAGTGGTGCGCTCACGGACGTCTCCCGGTCCCCTTCTGTCGTTTACAGCCTCGTGACGGCACGGAGAGCCGTCCCGCTGCGCGAGTCTACCCAGGCGCGCGGCGGGCCGAACGTTGACGTGTCAAAGGTCACCCGTATGGCCGGGTGGCATCGGCCGTCCGTCCCCATGATCATCAGCGATCCACCACACCATGGCGGGGCGGATCGCCGACGATCATGGGTCAGTGATGCGACGGCGCCGGCGGTGCTCCCTCGACCTCGAACGCCAACTCGTCCTGATAGCACCACCACCAGTTCTCGCCCGGTTCGAACGACCGGATGAGCGGATGGTCGGCGTTGTCGTGCCAGTGCGCGGTGGCGTGCCTGCCGGGGGAGTCGTTGCAGCAGCCGACGTGCCCGCAGCTCATGCAGATGCGCAGGTGCACCCAGCGCCCGCCGTCGCGCAGGCATTCCACGCAGCCGTCACCGGACGGATCGACATCGTGGGCGGCGCCGAGGTGCTCACAGGTCTGGGCCATGGGGCGTGGCTCCTCCTCGCGATGCGGGCGTGACACGCGTCACGATAGCCGCAGCCGATGACTTCTGGCCGGACGCGTGGTCCATCCATCGGCAGCTACCCGGAGGAGTTGGCATGCGGAAGATCTTCGCGTTCCTGATGGTCACGATGGACGGCTACGACGAGGGCCCGGCTCAGGAGTTCGACTTCTGGAACCTGGGGCCGGAGTTCTACGCGTTCTCCGTCGAGCAGCTCGACGAGGCCGACACATTGCTGTTCGGGCGGGCCACGTATGCGGGGATGGCCGAGTACTGGCCGACGCCGGCGGCCCGGCAGGATCTGCCCGGCATCGCGGAACGGATGAACGACTACCCGAAGCTGGTGATGTCGCGCACGCTGCAGCGGGCCGACTGGCCGGAGACGACGATCCTGCGCGACCCGGGCGAGCTGGCGGAGCTGAAGCGGGGACCCGGGGGAGACATCGTGGTGATGGGCAGCTCGGCCCTCACCTCGAGCCTGATGGAGTCGGACCTGCTGGACGAGCTGCGGATCATGGTGAACCCGGTCACGCTCGGCGCCGGTCGGTCGGTGCTGGCCGGCGGCGGCCACCACCGGTTCCGCCTGCTGCGCACCCGGGTGTTCGACTCCGGCAACGTGCTGCTTACCTACCAGCCGCTGCCGGACGCGGTGGGCTAGGACCGCACGGCGTCCGGCCACCCGGCACCGGGAGCTGGTGATCAGGTGACTCTCCGGCGCTGATCGGCGCGTCGAGGTCGTCTGATCGTTTCGTGTCCACATGTTGGCGACGATCAGATGTACGACGCGCACTGGTGCCGGCGCCCCGGTCCCCTGATCGTCCGCACCACGGCGATCAGGTGAGGCAACGGCGATCAAGTGTGGCAACGACGATCAGGTGGCGCATCCGGCGCCGGACGCCCCCTGGGAACGACCTGTCCCGCGCGGGCTCTCAGTCACGCAGCGCGAGTCCCGCCAGGCCGTCGCCGGCCAGTTCGCCGCGGGCGAAGCCGAGCCAGTGCGACCGCTCGCGCTCGTCGGGTCCATCGAGGACCGCGGTGGCCAGCTGGGCGATGTCGTCCAGGGCCCGGATCCCGCGGTAGTAGGACAACAGCTCCTGGTCGAGGTCGGCCGGCCCGTACCCGGCGAAGAACCACTCCTGCTCGCGTTCGCCGACCGGCGCGAACCCCGGCAGCCCGCCGACGACGAACATCAGGTCGCGTTCGCGCGGCGCCACCGCGGCGTCGTCCCAGTCGATCAGCCACACGTCGCCGCCGTCACCGACCAGGACGTTGCCCAGGTGTGCGTCGGTGTGGCAGACGACGGCGGGCCGGCCGGGCCGCTCCCGCACCGTCTGCTCGAGTGTCGTGACGCGGCCGCGCAGCTGCGTCAGCAGGTCGGTTCCGGCCCGCCAGGCGAGGCCCAGCTCCCGGACCAGGTCGTCGTCGCGGTGGCCGTCGCCGCCTCCGTCCAGCCGATGGCTGACCGCGTCGACCGCGGCGATCACGGTGGCGGCGGACTCGGACGTCGCGGACGCGGCGACGGCGTCGGTGCCCGCGTGCGCCATCGTGTCGTCCACCCAGGTATCGCGCACCCTCGCGTCGTGCACCGCGGCCAGCAGCCGCCCGAACGACTCCCAGTGCACACGGGTCATGCGCCCGTCCAGGCCGTCGTCGTCGGACACCCACGGCAGCAGCGATAGCCGCCGGCCGTCGTGCTCGGTCCACAGCTCGCCGGTGCGGGTGGGCAGGGGCGCGGCGACTCCGGGGACGCCCAGGGCGGCCAGCCGGGCGGGCACGCGGAGGCCCTCCGGTGACCCGCCGCCGGTCCACTTCACCGCGTAGCGCGCTCCGTCGGCCGCGGTGCCGCGCCACACCGCCGCGGCGATGTCGGCGCCGGCATCGACACCGTCCAGCGCGACCAGGTCGATGCCGAAGTCGTCGCGGATCCAGGACCGCAAGAGCTCATGGGCGGTCACACCCGCGACCCTAGGCGGGAACCAGCGGTTCAGGCCCGAACCCGCACCACGGGTTCGTGCCGGACCGGTGTGCGCACCGAGGACGCGATGAAGCACAGCTGATGCGCCTTCTCGTGCAGCGCCGTGGCCTGGTCGACCATGGCGGCATCGGTCACCGTCACCTCCGGGCGGAGCAGCACGCCGGTGAAGGAGCCACCGCCGTCGGGGGTGACCTGCATGGTGCCGCGGGCCGTGTCCTCGTAGCCCACCACGACGATGCCCGCGGCGGCGCACAGGTGCAGGTACTGGAGCATGTGGCATTCCGACAGGGCCGCCACGAACAGCAACTCGGGGTTCCAGCGGTCCGGTTCACCGCGGAACATCGGATCGGCACTGGCCGCCAGCGCCGGCCGGCCGGACGTGAGCACGTCATGCGACCGGGAGTAGCCGCGGTAGCTCGCGGTACCGGTGCCCTGGTCGCCGGTCCACCGGACCGTGGTGACGTAGCTGTGCTCGGCCATCCGTCCTCCTGTCGAATCGCTGTGAGTACGCTGCCAGGATGACAGGCTCCCGGGTCGTCGCTGTCGGTCACCACCAGCCCGAACGCGTCCTCACGAATGACGAGTTGGCGAGCATGGTGGACACCAGCGACGAGTGGATCCGGTCGCGGGTGGGCATCGAGACCCGGCGGATCGCCGGCCCGGACGAGTCCGTCGCCGAGCTGGCCGCTCGGGCTGCGGAGAAGGCGCTGGCGAACGCCGGGTTGACGCCGTCCGACGTCGACTACGTCTCGGTCGCCACCTGCACCGCGATCGACCGCTCGCCGAACACGGCCGCGCGAGTGGCCGACCGGCTGGGCATGGGCACCCCGGCCGCCCTCGACGTCAACACCGCCTGCTCGGGCTTCACCCATGCCCTGGCCACCGCCGACCACGCCATCCGTGCCGGTGCTGCCCGATGCGCGGTGGTGGTCGGCGCCGAGAAGCTGAGCGACTTCACCGACTGGACCGACCGCTCCACGTCCGTCCTCATCGGCGACGGTGCCGGAGCGGTGGTGCTGGTGGCCGCTGACGAGCCCGAGGTCGGCCCGGTGACGTGGGGGTCGGTGCCGGAGATGTCCGACGCGGTGCGCATCGAGGGTCGGTCCGGCACGTTCGCTCAGGAGGGCCAGGCGGTGTTCCGCTGGGCCACCACCGAGCTGCCGAGGATCGCCCGGCTCACGTGCGAACGCAGCGGCATCGCACCGGACGAGCTGGGCGCCATCGTGCTGCACCAGGCGAACCTGCGCATCATCGAGCCGCTGGCGCAGCGCATCGGCGCCACCGGGGCGGTGGTGGCCCGCGACGTCGTCGAGTCCGGCAACACGTCAGCCGCCAGCATCCCGATCGCGCTGTCGAAATTGGTGGAGCGGCGGGAGATCCCGGCCGGAGCGCCGGTGCTGCTGTTCGGGTTCGGCGGCGGCCTCTCCTACGCCGGCCTGATCGTCCGTTCCCCATGATCATCAAGAGTTGATCCGGCCATGACCGGGTCAACCCTTGATGATCATGGGGCGGTGGGCTCCGCGGCCAGTGGTACTGCCGCCGGCCGCTCGGCCGGGTTGGCGATCTCGCGGGCCGCGCCGTCCCCGGCCGATTCCAGGACCGACTCCATGATGTCCAACACGTGCAGGGCGAGCCGGCCGCCGGCCCGCGCTTCGGCCGCCGACGGTGCTGTCATCAGCTCCGCGACGCCGAGGCCGCGGCCGCCGGTGGTGTATCCGGCCGCGACGGGCAGCGTCCCCCAGTCGGTGCTCCCCAGCCGCCGGTGATGCACGTCGCCGTCGAACCGGTTCGGGTCCGGGACGGCGAGCGAGCCTTCGAGGCCGTGGACCTCGATCGGCGGAGCCAGGGTGGCGGTGGCGTCGAAGCTCATCGTGATGGTCGACAACGCGCCCGAGGCGTGGGTGAGGATCCCGGTGACGTGCGTCAGGACGTGGACCGGGACCTGCTCGCCGGCCCGGGGCCCGCTGCCGATGGTGCGGGCGGGCCGTGAGGTGCTGCCCCGGCCGACCACCGAGACGACCGGCCCGAGCAGTGTCACGAGGGTGCTGACGTAGTACGGGCCCATGTCAAGCAAGGGCCCGCCGCCGGGCGCGTAGTAGAAGTCCGGGTTCGGATGCCAGCGTTCGTGACCGGCGGACAGGAAAGTCGCGGTGGCTGCGGTCGGTGTCCCGATGAGCCCGGCGTCGATGGCGTGCCGCGCGGTCTGCACTCCGGTGCCGAGCACGGTGTCCGGTGCGCCGCCGACGCGCACCTCGGCCCGCTCGGCGGCCCGCAGGATCTCGCGTCCGTCGGCGACGGTGGCGGCCAGCGGCTTCTCGTTGTAGACGGCCTTGCCGGCAGCGACGGCCGCGAGCGCGACCGGAGCGTGCGCGGCCGGCGTGGTGAGGTTGACGACGACGTCGATGCCCGGGTGGGCGAGGAGGTCGTCGGCGGCACAAGCCAGCACGCCGTCGTGCTCGGCGGCGACGGCCCGGGCACGCTCAGCGTCGAGGTCGGCGACGGCGACCAGCCGCAGCGTCGTCAGCTCGTCCAGAGCGCGCAGGTACTGCCCGGAGATGGCGCCCAGACCGACGATGCCTACTCCTACCGGCTCGCCCACAGCAGTCCTCGCTCGACGATGGTGCGCACGGCAGGGTGTTCCAACACCGACGGCTGGTGTCCCGGCGTGGCCACGAACACCCGGCCCTGGCCCCAGTCGCGGGTCCACACCGCCGGGCAGGTGACCTCGCGGTGCCACGGCTGGTCGTCGCGGGCGGGATGGGTGGTGGTGGCGAGGACGTCGTTGTACTCGTCGGTGAGCACCCAGTACTGCTCGGTCACCAGGTCGAAGTCGTCGAGCCCCGCCACGATCGGGTGGTCGGCGCGTTCGGGCCGGATGGTGATCCGGTGCGGGAGGAAGTTGTTCTCCGCCGCGCCGGGTGTGCACTCGGCCGCTGGCTTGCCGGGGTGCGCGGCGAACTGTCCGCCCACCAGGTGCAGGTAGTCCGATGAGGCGCGGAAGGCGTCGGCGATGCCGCCGTGCCAGCCGGCCAGGCCGGTACCGGCACGCACCGCCGCGGTGAGCCCGGCCAGCTGCTCCTGGCTGATGCTGCCCATGGTCCAGCACTGGACGACGAGGTCGGTGCCTGCCATCACGGCGGCGTCGGTGAGGACGTCCAGGGATTCCTCGACCCGGACGTCGTAGCCGGACGTGCTCAGGAACGGCACGAACAGGTCGGTGGCGGCGACGGGCGAATGCCCCTCCCAGCCGCCCCGGATCACCAGCGCGTGGCGGGGGGTGGAGCTCATCGTGGTCCTCACTGGGCGACGGTGGCTCGGCCGGTTCGGGACCGGAGCCGGCCTGGTCCGTCGGACCCGACCGGACAGCGATCCTCACCCGCGCCGGACGGCGGGGTCAAGCCACCCCGGCTCAGTCCGAGCGGACCACCGCCACCGGACGGCTCGCGTGCTGCAGGACCGAGCGGCTGACCGAGCCCAGGACCACGCTGCGAAACTCGCCGCGGCCACGCGACCCGACCACCGTCAACGCGGCGTCACGGCCGGCCTCGACCAGCACCGTGGCGGGGTGCCCGGCTTCGACGCGGGTGGTGACCGTCACGTCCGAGCCGGTGTCGCGCACTGCCTGGTCGACCGTCGCCTGGACCGTGGCGACGGCCTTCTCGTGCTCGGCTTCGGAGATGCGGGTGAGGGCGGTGGGGTCGAAGACCGGCATCAGGGCGGCGGCGGGCCTCGGCGGCGGCCCAGTCCAGGGCGATGCCGCTGGCGGCCGAGCCGTCGACACCGACGGCGATGGAGGTGGGCACGGATTGGCTCCGATCCGGTGATGGGCATGCGTCGTGTAGCAAGGATCGGCCCGGACGGCCCACTCCGCCAGGGCCGAACGACCGGAGATCGTACGAACGTGCTGGACCTGCACCCCTACACCGACCCCGAACTTCCGCCCGGCGACAATCGCGGCTGACCTGCCGCGCCAGGGCACACCTCCTGCGCCGCGCGGACGCACCGCGCCCGTTCCGGCCGATCCTGCGGCCGCCGCGCGAGTGAGGTGCCCCGACGCGCAGGACGTCACGAGAACCCACGCACCTCGAAGCCCGGGGTGGCGATCGCGCCGACCACGTCCGGGTCGAACAGGATGTAGGGCTGGTACAGCTCCGGCGGGCCCACGTAGTCGGTGCGCAGCCGGCACAGCGAGGCGTTCAGCGAGCTCAGTAGGTTCTTGCGGCCGTTGCCGGTGGCGTTGGGGTTGCCGGGCTCAATGGCGCCGGTGAACTTCGTGGCCAGCACCACCCGGTCTCGCGAGTTGGTCTCCTCGACGAACGTCCCGAGCAGCTCCTCGCTGCGGCCGTCGGCATAGCCGTCGGCGGTGTTGACGAAGTTGCCGCCGGAGTCGAGATAGTGACGGAAGAGGACCCGGGCGGATCCCGCGGTCTTGCACATCCTTGCCAGCCCGGTGATCGACAAGGCGCTGACATCCCTGGACGGGTAGAGACCGCCTGTCGATCGCGGGACGGTCAGCGGGCGGCCTCGCGGCGGTAGGTCAGCGGCGTGACGCCGAAGCGGCGGCGGAACGCCGTGGTCAGATGGCTCTGACTGGACAGCCCGACGTGGCCGGCGATCTCGCCGATGGGCGGGCCGTCGGGGGCGCGCAGCAGCCGCGCGGCCCGTTCCAGCCGGCGCTCGGTCACGTACCGGTGTGGTGGCAGGCCGGTCCCGGCCACGAACGCCCGGCTGATGTGCCGCGGAGACACCCGGGCGACCTCGGCGAGCGTGCGGATGCGCAGGTCGTCGCCGAGGTGGGCATCGATGTAGTCCAGCAGCCGGCGAAGCGCCGGGCCGGTCAGGGGCTGGGCCCGTCCGCGGTCGGGGCGGACCAGGTTCGAGTACCTGTGCGCCAGGTGCACGCTCAGGGTGGTGGCGATGCTGTCCCCGTACAGCCGGCCGGTCGCGCCGCCGCTGCGCAGCTCGTCGCGCAGCGCCGCCGACAGCGCGTGGACGACGGGGTCCGGCCGGTGGGTGAAGCCGCGGAACTCCAGCCGGCCCGGTTCGGAGCCGAGCACGGATGCGACCTCGTGCGGGCACAGCCTCAGCGCGACGTATTCGGTGAGGCCGCCGCCGTAGTAGGAGCGGCGCCGGTGCCGGGCCGGGACGAACGTGACCGCCCCGGGGTGGTCGCTGCCGTCGTAGCGGCCGTCGTCGGTGGTCGCGATCGTGCGGCCGGCGCTCCCGGAGAGGGTCACGAACAGCAGGTGGTCGGCGCGCTCGGTGACCCCGGTGGTCCCCTCGGCTGCCCGCCAGCGGACGAGGTCCACGTCGAGCCCGGGCCACGACCGGCCGGTGCGGGCCAGGTCACGGCCGCCGAACGCATGCACCGCGGTCATGCCGGCAGTGTCGCCGGCGGATCTCACAGACTCCTCAGAACGTCAGCGCCGGGGCGGCGCCGACGTTCCGAACGACCTTGCTTATGCGCATTGACACCTCGCTGTGAATTGCTAGGTTATGGGCATAAGCAGTCGGCGACGCCGTCGTGGCCAGCTCGAGGAGGAGCATTGCGGTCGAAGGACCAGAAGGGCCGGGCCCGGCCTCGGCAGGCCGACATCGCCAAGGCCGCCGGCGTGTCCCAGGCGACCGTCTCGATGGTCCTGTCCAACCGCACGACGACCCGGATCTCCGAGGAGACCCGGCGCAAGATCCTGGAGCTGAGCGGCGATTTCGGCTACTCGGCCAACCCGGCGGCCCGCCGGCTGGCCGGGGGCAAGAACCGGATCCTGGGGGTCTTCACCTACGAGCCCACGTTCCCGATCGCCGGGCTGGACCAGTACTACCCGTTCCTCCTGGGCATCGAGGCGGAGGCGGAGCAGCTGCAGCAGAACCTGCTGCTGTTCACGAGCGCCAGCGGCGAGGGGCGGTCGCGCAGCATCTACGCCGACGGCGTCAACCAGCTCGGGATCGCCGACGGCAGCATCCTCCTCGGCCGGGGGGAGAAGCGGGACGAGGTCGCGCGTCTCGCCCGGGAGGGGTATCCCTTCGTCTACATCGGTCGCCGTGAGATCCACGGCGCCGACATCTCCTGGGTCACGGCGGACTACGAGAGCGCCACCTACGACGTCACCCGGCGCCTCCACGATCTGGGGCACCGCCAGCTGCTGTACATCGGCGTGGAGCGACCGGAGGAACCCAACCTCGATCGCTTCGCCGGGTGGGAGACCGCCCGGGCCGAGCTGTCTCTCGACGGGTCCGTGCGCAGGCCGGCCGCGGATGCCGACCTCGGGCCGCTCATCGCCGAACAGGTGAGTAGCGGCGTCACGGCGTTGGTCATCGAGACGCCTGACGACGCGCCCCGGGTGTTCCGGTCGGTGAAGGAGCTCGGCCTGAACGTGCCGGGCGATCTGTCCATCGCCGTGCTCGGCGACATGTCGCTGCCCCGTGCCCGCAAGCGCTCCTGGTCGGGTTTCGGCATGCCCTACCAGGAGATCGGCGTGGCGGCGGTCCGCCTTCTCGTCGAGCTGATCAGCGACCCCTCGGTCGCGCCGCAAACCCTGAAACTGCCGTGTCACGTCAACGTCGGCAAGACCGTCGCTGCGCCGAACACCTCCGAGAACGCGCCGGCGGCGAGCCCTTCGCGGCCCCTCTGAACCCCACGCATGCAACCGACCGGGTTGCGAAAGGAGCACCGTGCCTCAGTCCGTCGCTCTTCACCTCGACGCCCCCGTGCGTGCCAGCGTCGACGTCCTCGTCGTCGGCAGTGGCCCGTCCGGCCTGGCCGCCGCCATCAGCGCCGCCCGCAGCGGGGCCACGACCATGCTGGTCGAACGGTTCGGCTACGTCGGCGGGAACCTCACCGCCGGGCTCGTCGGCCCGTGCATGACGTCGTACAGCCTGGACGGCAGCACTCAGCTCATCCGCGGGGTCTTCGAGGAGATGATCCTGCGGATGGAGGAACAGGGCCAGGCGATCCACCCGTCCAAGGTTCCCGCGAACAGCCCGTACTGCGGGTACATCACCTACGGCCACGACAAGGTCACCCCGTTCGAGCCCGAGGCCGTCAAGGTCACGGGCCTGCAGATGCTGCGCGAGGCCGGGGCCGAGGTCCTGCTCCACACCACCGTGATCGAGTCGCGGGTCGAGGGCAACGCCGTCACGGGTGTCTTCATCGCGAGCAAGTCCGGGGTCGAGGCGATCGACGCCACGGTCGTCGTCGACTGCTCGGCGGACGCGGACGTGGTGGCGCGGGCCGGCGGCGAGACGGTGTACGGCCGCGACGAGGACGGACTCGCCCAGCCGATGACGTTGTTCTTCCGGGTGGCGGGTGTCGACGACGCCGCAGTCGACGACTACGTCACCACCGCCCAGGAGCGTCGCCCGTTCGCCTCGATCGTCGAGGAGGCACGTCGTGCCGGCGAGTTCACCATCCCGCGCAAGGGGATCGGCCTGTACAAGACGCTGCGGCCGGGGGTCTGGCGCATCAACACCACCCGCGTCCTCGGGGTGAGCGGCGTCGACGTGGCCGACCTGACCACGGCGGAGATCGAGGGGCGGGAGCAGGTCCACGACCTCATGGCGTTCCTGCGCCGCCGTATCCCCGGGTTCGCCGAGGCGACGTTGCTCGACACCGCCGCGACCATCGGTGTGCGCGAGACGCGCCGCATCGTCGGTGAATACACGCTGACCGCCGACGATCTCGAGACCGGCCGCCATTTCGACGACGTCATCGGCACCTGCGGCTACCCGATCGACATCCACAGCCCGGTCGACGCCGGCGGAAGGCTCGAGGAGGACCCCACCGCCAACGTGTACGAAATGCCATACCGGAGTCTGGTGCCGAAGGACCTCGACGGGGTGCTGGTGGCCGGCCGCAGCGTGTCCGCCACGCACGAGGCGCTGGCCGCGATCAGGGTGATGCCACCCTCCTTCGCGATGGGCCAGGCCGCGGGGACGGCGGCGGCGCTGGCGGTGAAGGCCGGCGTGCAGCCGCGGCACGTTGACATCGCGGCGCTGCAGCGCCAGCTGCTCGAGGACAACGCCTATCTGGGGCCGCACAAGGTCCCGGAGACAGTCGGCTGATCATGGGGCCGCTCGTCCTTCGGCGCATCGGGCAGGCCGTGCTCGTGTTGTGGGGAGCACTCACGATCATCTTCCTGGTCGTCCGGTTGGTCCCGGGTGATCCGGCCGCACTGCTTCTCGGACCCACCGCCTCGGCGGAGCAGGTCGAGGCACTGAGCCGCGACCTCGGGTACGACGAGCCGCTGATGGTCCAGTACGTGACCTACCTGGCGGACGCGGTCCGGATGGACTTCGGAGAATCCGTCCGGCTGCACGTGCCGGCCATGGAGGCCGCCGTCGACCGGCTCCCGGCGACGATGACCCTGGCCATCACCGCGATGCTCCTCACCATCGCCATCGGGTTCCCGCTGGGCGTGGTCTCCGCACGCCGGCCCCGGAGCCTGGCCGGCCGGGCCATCAGCACGGTCTCCCTCGCCTTCCAGGGGATGCCGCAGTTCTGGGTCGGGATCGTACTGGTGATCATCTTCTCGGCGTCCTTCCGGCTGCTTCCGTCGTCCGGGTTCACGTCGCCGCAGAGCTTGATCATGCCGGCGGTGGCGTTGGCGCTGCCGTACGTGGGGTGGCTCACCCGCTCGGTGCGCAACTCGGTGATGGAAGAGCTGGACCGTCACTACGTGCGCACCGCCAAGGCGAACGGCTTGCCGAGCCGTCGCATCTTCTACGGCCACGTGGTCCGCAACACGTTGATCCCGGTGATCACCGTGATCGGGCTTCTGCTCGGAGTCTTCATCGGTAGCGCTGTCATCGTCGAGCAGGTGTTCGCCTGGCCCGGCGTGGGACGACTGATGATCGAGGCCATCACCTACCGCGACTACTCCGTCGTCCAGGCCGCGGTCCTCGTCATCACGGCTCTGTACGTCGTGATGAACCTGGTGGTCGACCTCCTTTACAGCTACCTGGACCCGCGCGTCCGGTTCAAGAACCCCTGAGGAGGCCCAGTGTCCGCACAACCGCTGCCCGCGACGGCGAACCGGGTTCGCCGTCGCCGGGTACCGAGCGCGAAATGGTTCGCCTGGGGTGTCATCGGGGCGTACGTCCTGATCGCGCTGGTAGGGCCGCTGTTGGTTCCCTACGACTCGACGTCGACCAGCACGATCGACAGGCTCCAGCCTCCGGGGTCGACGCTGAGCGACGGTTCGGTGAGCTGGCTCGGGACCGACCAGGTGGGGCGTTCCATCGCCGCGCAGGTCATCGCCGGCTCGCGGATCTCGATGCTCATCGCCGCCACGACCATCCTGGTGGCCGGGGCAATAGGGCTCGTCCTCGGGCTCATCGCCGGGTACTACGGCCGCTGGGGCGACTCGGTGATCATGCGGCTGGGCGACATCCAGCTCGCCTTCCCGAGCATCCTGCTCGCGATCCTCATCGCCGGCGTCCTCGGTCCCAGCGTCACCAACGTGATCCTGACCCTGGCGATCACCCGGTGGGTGATCTTCGCCCGCGTGGTGCGAGCCTCCGCCCTCGTCGCGAGCAGGAGCGAAGCGGTCGACGGCGCGCGGGTGCTCGGTGTCTCCGACCTCTCGATCATCACCCGTTACGTGCTCCCTCGGGTGCTCGGCCCGGTCGCGGTGGCCGCGACGGTTCAGGTGGGACTGATGATCATCGCCGAGGCCTCGCTGAGCTTCCTCGGGCTCGGGGTGCCGCTGGACCAGGCCTCCTGGGGTTCGATCATCGCCAACGGGCGCGACTACCTGTCCTCGGCGTGGTGGATCGCCGCCATCCCCGGAATCGCGCTGGTGTGTCTCGTCATCGCCACCGGCATGGCCACGGACAACGGCAAGAGGGCAGACCAGACCATGTGAGGCACCGCGCAGGTGCCCTAAACCAGACGCCGCTCGCTCGAAGGAGAGAGAGATGCCTACGGATAACCGCGCGGGGCCACCGCTGCGCCGGGTGACCAGACGACGATTCCTCGCCCTCGTCGGCGCGGGCACCGGCTCCCTGGTCCTCGGATCGTGCGGGATGCAGCGGGCCGGTGGGGGTGACGGCGAGTCCGTCATCAGGGCCGCGTTCGACCGTCCGATCCTCGACCTGAACCCGTTCGGCTCCGCGAACGTCGAGCAGGCCACGCTGATGGCCGCGAAGCTGATCTTCGACACGCTCGTCGTGCACGACGGGGAGGGGATCCGGCCGAGTCTGGCGACCGAATGGTCCCAGCCCGACGAGCACACCTGGGTCTTCTCGCTGGGCGACGTCGCCTTCCACGACGGCAGCCCGGTGACTGCCGCGGACGTCAAGGCCAGCATCGAGAGCATCGCGGCGGGCGAGACCCCGCAGGCGGCGCTGTGGGGTGCGCTGGAGAGCGTCGAGGCCACCGATGACAAGACCGTGACCATCAGAACCACCACCCCGCTGGGCACCATGCTGGCGAACCTCTCCCTGCTCGCCATCGCCCCAGCCGACAAGATCGGCGACGAGAGCTTCTTCGCCGCCCCGGTCGGCAGCGGCCCGTTCGAGGTGGAGTCCTTCACAGCTTCGGACCACCTGCACCTGCGCGCCGTGGAGGGGTACTGGGGAGGCACACCGGCTTCCTCGCGGCTGGAACTGCCCTTCATCCCCGAGAGCTCCACCCGCCTCACCGCCCTGCGGACCGGCGAGGTGGACCTCACGTGGTCCATTCCGCCGGACCAGATCGAGGAGATGTACGACCCCACCATCGACGTCGTCTCGGTGCCGAGCTTCATCAACTACTTCAACTGGTTCAACGCCAGCAGGGAGCCGTTCGGCGACGCACGGGTGCGGCGCGCGATGTGGATGGCCATCGACATCGAGCAGATGGTGGGCGACCTGTTCGGCGACAGTGCCGAGGTGGCGACCGCGCCGATCACGTCGTCGGTCTTCGGTTACGCGCCGCAGGAGCCCTACCCGTACGACCCCGATGAAGCGCGCCGGCTCCTGGCCGACGCAGGACTACCGGACGGGTTCTCCACGCACGTGATGTGGGCGCAGGGAGTCGCCCCGCAGGCGCGAGCGATGGCCGAGACCTTCGCCTCCTATTGGAACGAGATCGGGGTGTCGGTCGAGCTGCAGGAACTGGAACAGGCGCAGTGGCTCGACCGGCTCCTCGCCCTGGACTGGGACATGAACCTTCAGAACGCCGCGACCGCCACCGGCGACGCCGACTACAGCCTCGGGCGCCTGTACACGACGGACGCCAACCGGATCGGCTACTCCAACCCGGAGCTCGACACGGTCCTCGAGCAGGCTCGGGCTGTGACCGACCAGGATCAGCGCGCCGAGCTCTACGCCCAGGCATGCAAAATCATCTGGGATGACGCGGTGGGGATCTTCCCGCTCCAGATGCTCGCCACCTACGGCGTCCGCGACGACATCCGGGGGCTCGAGCCCGCGGCGAACAACCAGCCGGACTTCGTGCCGGTCGGGCGGGAAGCATGAGTACGCGCTCGGAACGGTCCCGGACACCGGTCGCCGCGGTCGAGGACGAGGTCGCCGCCCTCGAGGTGAGCAACCTCGAGGTCGCCTACCGCAGCGGAGGGAAGCTGGTTCAGGCGGTGCGCGACGTCTCCTTCGACGTCGGGCGAGGGGAGACGGTCGCGCTCGTCGGCGAGTCGGGAAGCGGCAAGAGCACCATCGGCTTCGCGCTGATGGGTCTGCTCCCGGACGGCGTGGGTGAGGTCACCGGGGGGACCGTGCGGTTCCTCGGCGCACCCCTCGACGTGACGGACGACAATGCGCTCGGGCCGATTCGCGGCCGGAAGATGTCGATGGTCTTCCAGGACCCGCTGACCGCCCTGAACCCGGTCCTCACGATCGGCAAGCAGCTCGCCGAGCTGTTCGTCCACCATCAAGGGCTCTCCGGCCGCGAGGCGCGGCGCAAGGCCGTCGACTTGCTGAAGATGGTCAAGATCCCGGACCCCGAGCGTCGCGCGCGGCAGTATCCGCAGCAGCTGTCGGGCGGTATGCGCCAGCGCGTCGTCATCGCGATGGCGCTCGCGCTCAACCCGAAGCTCGTGCTCGCGGACGAGCCCACCACCGCCCTGGACGTGACAGTCCAGGCGCACGTGATGGAGCTGCTGGACCGCCTGGCCAGCGAAACGGGCGCGGGGACCCTGCTCATCAGCCACGACCTGGCGGTGGTGGCCTCCTACGCGCGGCGGGTATACATCCTCTACGCCGGCCAGGTGATGGAGCGTGGCCCGATCCGGCCGATCTACGAGCGCCCCGCCCACCCCTACACCGTCGGCCTGCTGCGCTCGGTGCCCCGGGTGGCCCAGGACCAGCGCGACCTGCAGCCCATCCCGGGCAGTCCGCCGCACCCGGCCGAGCCGGTGTCAGGGTGCCCGTTCCATCCCCGCTGCCCGCTGGCCACCGAACGCTGCAGCGAGGAGAAGCCGGTCATGCACGAGGTCGGAGAAGGACGCGCCGCGGCATGCCACTACGCGGAGGAGGTGCACGACGGTGTCCACCGAGAGATCCTTGGCACTACGCGCGACTGACGTGGTCTGTACGTACCGCCTGCCGGGGCGGCTGTTCCGGCGCGGGCGGCCGGAGGTGCACGCGGTGGACGGCGTCACCCTCGACGTCGGTGCCGGCGAGGCCGTCGGCCTCGTCGGAGAGTCCGGCTGCGGGAAATCCACCATGGCGCGGGCCGTGGTGGGGCTCGAGCGGATCGCATCGGGGACGGTGGAGGTCTGCGGGCAGAGCGTGGCCGGCCTGCCCCGCAAGGCCAGGCGAGACGCTCGGCAGCAGGCCCAGCTGATCTTCCAGGACCCGTACTCGTCGCTGAACGACCAGATGACGGTGCGTGAGCTGCTCAGCGAGGGATGGCGGGCCCATCCCTCGCTGCTCGACCGCAGCCGGTGGAACGAGCGGATCGCCGAACTGCTGACGATGGTCGGCCTCGATCCCCGACATGCCGAGCGCAAGCCGTCGGAGTTCTCCGGCGGACAGCTCCAGCGCATCAGCATCGCCCGGGCGCTGAGCGTCGAGCCTCGGCTGCTGATCGCCGACGAGGCGGTCTCCGCCCTCGACGTCTCCGTCCAGGCACAGGTGCTGAACCTGCTCGACGACCTCCGGCGCCGACTCGGCCTCGGGATCCTCTTCATCTCCCACGATCTGTCGGTGGTACGTCATCTATGCGAGCGCGTCGCGGTGATGTACCTCGGCAAGATCGTCGAGTCCGGGCCGACGGCGCAGGTGTTCGCGCGCCCGACGCACCCGTACACGCAGATGCTGCTGGACTCGGTACCCGATCTGTTCCCCTGGGAGAGCGGCGGGACGGCGCGGCTACCGGAGTCGGGCGAACCGCCGTCGCCGATCGACCCGCCGCCGGGATGCCGCTTCCACACGCGCTGCCCGCTGGCGGCAGAAGTGTGCTCTCAGGACGAGCCCGTTCTCGAGCCGTCGTCGCTGCCGCAGCACCACGTCGCCTGCCACTTCGCGGACCGCGCCGTGCACGGCGCCTGGTCGGGTACCCCGGTCTCCCCATGATCATCAAGAGTTGCCCCGGTCATAGCCGTGTCAACTCTCGATGATCATGGGGACTGGGTGACCTCAGGCGGCGAGCATCATCCCGTGGGCCCGCTGGCAGAGCCGTTGAAGAGATCGTCGCCCAAGTAATGGGCCTCGATGCCCTCCGCAGACGCGGGATGGTGCGGGTGAGAGGGCGGGCGTAGGCGGGCGGTGCCGCGGGGGTTCAGCTTGGCGACGCCGAGGACCGTGTCACCACGGCGGAACTCCACGAGCCCGGTCGGAACCGCCTGGCTGGTGCCCAGCGGTTCGACCGTGGCGGAGACATGGGTGACCCTGTTGCCGCGGGTCTCGACCGACAGGGACGTCTCCGTGGTGCGGAAGACGACGCGCTTCAGGAAATCCTCGAGGAGCGGACGGGCGGCAACCCAGGTATGGGTGCCGTCCACGTTGTGTTCCACGACGTCCAGGCCATGGCTCCGCAAGGTCGCCGCCCGCGCTATCGAGTTCGGGCCGATGTTGCCGACGAAGTCCTGCAGACCCGTGCCCATGTGGATACCGCCGCGCACACCTCTCATGTTCTCGACCTGAGTCGCGTCGGGATTGCCGCCCCCAGCGGCTGCCCACAGGCCGTAGTAATGGAAGGCGGGTGTGTAGTTGTACAGCAGGGCGATGCCTCGCTGCCCACCCATCGACTGCCCGCCGAACGCCCTGTCCTCCGGGAGCGTGGACACGTTGTACTCCCGCTCGATGAACGGGATGACGTTCTCGATCAGGTCCCGCGCATAGCCTGCGTCGCCCTCAGGGATCCCGTTGAAGTTGGTCGTGACGATGACCATCGGCTGCACCTGGCCGCCGGCGACGAGGTTCTCCATGATGTAGTTGGCGAGAGCCTGCACGAAGAAGTGAGATTCGTTGCCCCCGAAGCCGTGGCTCAGATAGAGCGTGGGATAGGGCACTGGACGGTTGGCGTCGTAACCGGCAGGCAAGTACGCGACGAGGTGGTGCGTGCCCGGCGGATTCGTCGACGTCGGCGAGACGTACTCGCGATGCTCGAACGTCCCCGTGAGCTCTGGCGGCGTCGGTGCATGGTTGCGGTTGTCGTAGGTCGGGAAGTCCGGGTGCTCCGGCACGAAGACGGTGCTGAGTGTCTGGGCGCCCGTGGGGGTCAGCCCAGCCGACCACGGCGGATTCGCCGGATCGTAGTGATACGTGCAGCCGTCGATCCCCGCAGGCCCCCCGCAGTCATGGACGAAGCGGTAGGAGTGCATCCCGGACGGCAGCGGCGTCGTCCAGGTCCAGACGCCGTCCTCGCCCAGCGCCATGTCCGACGCCGGGAACGCGGGAAAGAACCCGGGACCGGCAGCGGCCACAGTGTCGCCCGGCCGCCAGTCCCATCCCATGCGGCCGTCTGAGGTGCCGGTGTTGACGAGGGACTCGACGCTGGAGAACTGCCATTCTCCCCAGATCCGCACCTGCTCGACATCGTCGGGTGCCTTGTATCGGAACGTGACGGAGTACCCGGTCGGTCCCTCGTCCGTTCGTGTCACCTGAGGGCCGAGGTCAAGGTCGTCGGTGGTGTCCGCGGCGGCTGGGGCGACGGCTCCGGCCAGGAGAAGACTGCAGCCGACTGCGACCGCCGCAACACACTGCGCGCGACGGTTGCCGGCTCTCACCCTTCCCCCACCAGGGCGCTTCCGTGCAGTGGAGGTGCGGGCCGACTCGATACGAGCGACCAGCCTCGTGATGATGCTCCGACGTTCCATGAGTCCCTCTCTTTCTGGACGGACCTGACGGGCTTCGATGAGTCCACGTGCCGGGAGTGACCTGGCCGCTTCATGCACCGTGAGCCTGCTGACCTGAAGCTGATCGGCGAGCTCGGATTCGGAATGACCAGCGTCGCGCTTCGCCGAGGATCGGCCGCTCGAACTCACCCACGGCACATCGATGCGCGAAACATATCAGATAGGTTGCTCACCTCCGAGCTCATCGGTGATGGCGCCACGCCAGCTCAAGTCGGCGTGACGGGCCGGTTGTCTCGACGGAAACCGCAAGCTAGTGCCACAAGCGTAACGAAGGGGTAACAAGACTTATCAGATGTCTTGACCGTGACGTACGTCACGGCTAGCTTCGACCTGTCCGACGGATCGGATGGCATCCGTGTCGTCGGACGGAGGTCGTGCAGCTTCCCTCCGCAGCGAACTGCGCTCCCGGTCAGACCAGACTCAACGTCGAGAGGATCGAGCATGTTAGCGATCACAAACATCGGTCGCCCTCGGTTTCGATGGGGGGCAGTCCTGATCGCCGGACTGCTCGTTGCCGCAGGCTGTGGGTCAGGTGACGACGGCTCCGCCGCCGACGGAGGCGGTGGGGCGCCCGGCGGCGGGCCCCAGGACGTCGAGCTCGAGTTCTGGACGTTCGTGGACGCTCATACCGACTTCATGCAGGCGCGGGCGGACGAGTTCAACGAGCAGAACGACGAGTACAACATCATCCTGAACGCCTCGACCGCCGACTTCGAGGACATGCACGACCGGCTGCTGGTGGCCCTCCAATCCGGCGCCGGCGCTCCGGACATCGTCGACATCGAGATTCAGCGCTTCGCGACGTTCCTGCGCGGAGAAGTCCCGCTGCACCCGCTGACCGACATCATCGACAACCACCGCAGCGAGCTGGTCGAGGAACGGACCGCACCGTATCGGGCCGATGGCGTCGAGTACGGCATCGACTATCACCTCGGCGCGTGGGTCATGTACTACAACTCCGAGATCCTCGGCGAGGCTGGCGTCGACGTCGACTCGATCGTGACCTGGGACGACTACATCGCGGCCGGGCAGCAGGTCGTCGAGAACACCGATTCCTGGATGGCGTCGATCGAGACGACCGACCGCTTCTCCGTGCTCGGCCCCATGTTGCAGAACGGCGGTGGGACCTACGACGAGAACAACGAACTCATCCTGGACAGCGCGGAGAACATCGAGGCGCTGCAACTCATCTCCGACATGGTGCACGAGCACGAGATCGCCACGGCCAGCGCCGGCGGCCAGCACCACAGCGAGGCCTACTACCAAGCATTGAACGACGGCGAGTACGCCTCGGTGTGGATGCCCTTGTGGTACGTGACGCGCTTCAAGGACTTCATGCCCGAAACCGAGGGCAAGATCCTCATCCGGCCGCTGCCGGAGTTCAGCTCGGACGGGTTCATCAGCACGATGGGCGGCGGCACCGGGACCGCGATCACCCAGCAGATCGACGAGGACAAGCTCGACGCGGCCAAGGCGTTCCTCGAGTTCGCCAAGCTCACCTATGACGCCCAGGTGTCGTTGTACACGGACCTCGGCTTCGACCCGTTCCGCAATGACGTCTACACCGACGACGCCCTGACCGCGCCCGACCCGTGGTTCGGCAACGAGCCGGTGATGACCAACGTGCAGGCGATGTTCGACCGTCTGGCGCCGGAGTTCACCGGGCCTCGGTACCCGGAGTCCGTGCTCCAGTTGCGCGACGTCGTCGCCTATCAGGTCGTCGAGGAAGGCGCTGATCCGGCCGAGGCGCTTCGCCGAGCAGCTGACGAGATCCGCTCGCTCGATTAGCGGCGGACGACGCTGCACGACCTCCATGTCCGTCCGTGGCTCGTGGCCAGGCCGCGAGCCACGAGCGCGGACGGCATCAGCGGGACGGAAGGAAGCAGTCGATGGCGACAGACACCGCACACGCCGATGCGCGATCCGGCGCACCTGCGCGCAAGCGCAAGAGCAAGCCGAAGAGGCCGTTCCTGCACCGTCCGGCGGTCGTGGCGATGGTGTTCCTCCTGCCGTTCCTCGTGCTCTATGTCGTCTTTCGCGTCTACGCGGTCGGCTACGCGGTGGTCCTGAGCTTCCAGGAGATCCAGGGAATCGGCGGCTCGGCTGAGTGGACGGGCGTGGACAACTACCGGCGCCTGCTGACGGACCGGACAGGCTTCACGGCACTGCGGAACACCATGCTGTACACGGTCGGCACGCTGTTGGTGCTGATCCCGGTGCCGTTCGTCCTCGCTGCGATCCTGCGCTCGCGCTGGGTGGCACGACAGTCGATGTTCCGTTCCATCCTGTTCCTGCCCGTACTCACCTCGCTCGTCGTGGTGGGCGTGGTGTTCTCCCTGCTGCTTTCCACGAACGGCTTGCTGAACAGCTTCCTCGGACTGTTCGGAGTGCCCGCGCAGGCATGGCTGGAAACCCAGCATCTGGCAATCCCAGCGATGATCATCATGGCCACGTGGCGGTGGACCGGGATCAACATCATCTACTTCACCACCGGCCTGTCCAACATCCCGAACGAGCTCTACGAGTCAGCTGCTGTCGACGGTGCCGGACCGATCCGGCAGTTCTGGCATCTGTCGGTGCCGCTGTCGAAACCGATCATCCTGTTCGTCACGGTCCTGACGATCTTCGGCGGATTCCAGCTCTTCGTGGAGCCGCTGATCCTCTGGGGCTCAGGCGGCGGGCCGGGCCAAGGTGGGCTGAGCGCTGTGGTGCACCTCTACCGCACGGCGTTCACATCCTTCGATCTCGGATACGCGTCCGCGATCGGGGTCGTCCTGGCCGCGATCATCATGGTGTTCTCGTTGATCGTGCTGAAGGCGTTCGGCTTCTTCGCAAAGGACGACGAACGATGACCGTTGCCCAGCGCAAACCTCTCGCCCGCAGCGGTACACCTCGTCGCCCGACGGCGAAGAAGATCGCCATGACGTCGGTGGTCGCGGTGGTCGCGATAGCGTTCCTGATCCCGTTCTACTGGCTTCTGGTCAGTTCGCTGCGCGAGCCGCAGCGCATCTTCGCCGACGCAGGTGAGTTCTTTCCGTCGTCGCTCACGCTGCAGAACTTCCGGACCGTGTTCAACGAGACGCCCGTCGTCTCGTGGTTCGCGAACTCGGTGATCCTCACCGTGGGGTCGACAGTCGGCTCCCTGATCGTGGTCACGATGGCCGCCTATGCGCTGGCGCAGATCAGGTTCCCGTTCCGCAACACGATCTTCGTGTCCATCCTCGCCTCGCAGATGTTGCCGTTCCATCTGTTGCTGATTCCGTTGTTCCTGCTGATGATCCAGCTCAACCTGATCGACACGCATCTCGGGGTCATCGTGCCGATGCTGGCGCATCCGTTCGGACTGTTCTACATGCGCCAGTACATGCTCGGCCTGCCGCAGGCGGTGTTCGACGCGGCGCGGGTGGACGGAGCGTCCGACTACCGGATCTTCTTCCGGATCGTGCTCCCGATGGTGAAGCCGGCGCTGGCAACGCTCGCGATCATCTTCTCGCTCGAGCAGTGGAACGATCTGCTCTGGCCGCTCATCGTCATGCGATCCGAGGGCAACTACCCGCTGGCTGTGGGCATGACCACGCTCGTCGGCCTGTACCGGCCGCGATGGGACCTGGTGATCGCGGTCGCGGTGATCGCCGTAGTGCCGATCATGATCATGTTCGTGCTCCTGCGAAAGCAGTTCATCAACGGGCTCGGGCAGTTCGGCACCGGCAGCAAGTGACCCTCCCCCCACAGAAGGAGCCCAGTACGGCCCGGCGCGACCTGCCTGCGGCGCTGGCTGCCCTTCTCCGGCCGCCACGATCCAGCCCGAACGACGAGGAGTGACGCTCAGTGCACAGCGCGATCCTGACCATCGATCCGGAGTTCCGCATCGCCGAGGTGCCGCCGCGATTGTTCGGCTCGTTCGTGGAACATCTGGGCCGGTGTGTGTACACCGGGATCTTCGAACCTTCGCACCCGTCTGCCGACGACGACGGGTTCCGTACCGACGTGCTGGACCTGACCCGCGAGCTCGGGGTGTCCGTGGTGCGGTACCCAGGTGGCAACTTCGTGTCCGGCTACCGCTGGGAGGACGGCGTCGGCCCGCGGGAGGCCCGGCCGCAGCGGTTGGACCCGGCATGGCGTTCTACCGAGACGAACGCCTTCGGGCTCGGCGAGTTCGCCGCGTGGAGCCGTCGAGCGGGGATCGAGCCGATGATGGCTTTGAACCTCGGAACCCGCGGCATCCAGGACGCTTGCGATCTGCTGGAGTATTGCAACCACCCGGGGGGCACGTACTGGTCCGACCTGCGTACCGCGCACGGCCAGGCGAAGCCGTTCGACATCCGCCTGTGGTGCCTCGGCAACGAGATGGACGGGCCGTGGCAGATCGGCCACAAGACAGCCGCCGAGTACGGCCGGCTGGCGGCGGAGACCGGCCGCGCGATGCGGATGATCGATCCGTCGCTGGAGCTGGTCGCATGCGGGAGCTCCCATTCGGGCATGCCGACCTTCGGCGAGTGGGAGGCCACGGTTCTGGAAGAGGCCTACGACCAGGTCGACTACATCTCGCTGCACGCGTACTACCACCTGCAGGACGGCGACCTGGCCAGTTTCCTGGCGTCGGCTGTCGACATGGAGGCGTTCATCGACGACGTGGTCTCCACCGCCGACCATGTGCGTGCCAAGCGACGGGCGACCAAGCGCATCAACCTGTCGTTCGACGAGTGGAACGTGTGGGACCAGACCGACTGGCGTGAACAAGGGCCTCCGGAGGGCTGGCCCGAGGCGCCACCGTTGATCGAGGACACCTACACGGTGGCGGACGCTGTCGTGGTCGGCAGCCTGCTGATCGCGCTGCTGCGACGCTGCGACCGAGTGACGGTCGCCTGCCTGGCCCAACTCGTCAATGCGATCGCGCCGATCCGTACCGAGCCGGGCGGACCGGCATGGCGACAAGCGAGCTTCCACCCGTTCGCGCTCACCGCCCGGCTGGCCCGTGGCCGCGTCCTGCGCGTCGACCCGGTGGCACCTGTCATCGCGACCGCCCGATACGGCGACGTGCCGGCGGTCCACGCCGTCGCCACCTACGACGACGACTCCGGCGACGTGGCGATCTTCGCTGTGAACCGGAACCCGACCGAACCGGTCGAGCTCACGGTACGGCACCACGCATTCGCGCAACACCGGATCACCCAGCACACCGTGCTGTCCGATGACGACCTCGGAGCAACCAACAGCAGCACCAGTCCGGACCGCGTGATCCCCGTGTCCATGCCCGTGGATACGTCCGGCCACGGATCCGGACGGGTCTACCTGAAGCCCGCGAGCTGGAACGTCATCCGGCTCACCGATCCAGACCGGCCGCGTGACCGAGAGGAGTGAGCTGAGCGTCAGAGACAAGGCCATGTACGCGCTGGGCTGCCGTTGAACGCATGACGAATGACCGGGCAGGCCAACGCGGCAGATCAGGGAGGTAGCTGGTAATGCTGGCAGAACACGATACTGCGGGACCGCGCCGGCGGTGGCACACCCAGGCCGCGGCGATCCTGGCGGCGGCCGCGATCCCGGCGGCGCTGCTCACCCAGACCGCGACAGCCGCGGAACCGCCGAAGGCGACGGCCGAGGCGTCACCGGCGGACCAGGCCGGCGATCTGATCGATGAGTCACGGGGCCAGATCCCGTTGACCGGGTCCACCTCGCTGCACGACCCGACCTTGTGGAAGGACGACGACACCTACTACGTGTCGGCAACCGGAGGCCTGGTGCGCAGCGCCCCGAGCCTCGAGGGGCCCTGGACCAACCTCGGCAGCGTGCCTGCGGCGGGCTGGGCACCTCACGTCCAGCGCATCGAAGACACCTATTACTACTACTACTCGAGTTCGTCGTTCGGCACGAACAACTCGTCGATCAGGCTCAAGACCACGAAGACGCCCGAAGACCCGTCGAGTTATGTCGAACGCGGCACGGTGATCAGATCTGGTTCACAGGACCCCGACCACGCGACCTTCAATGCGATCGACGGTGCGATCTGGCCTGATGAGAACGGTGACTGGTGGATCGTATGGGGCTCACACTTCGACGGCATCATGATCCAGCAACTGGGCGAGGACATGGCATCGGTCGTGGGTGAGCGCCACCTGGTCGCTCATCGGGAGAGCGAGCTGTTCCCCATTCTCGAGCCGGGGTGCCCGTATCCTCTGGCGAGCTGCCCGAACTTCAACCGCATCGAGGGGCCGTCCATCTTCGAAAAGGACGGCTACTTCTACCTGATGGCCGCGTGGGACTGGTGCTGCCGTGCGAACGGAAACGACAACACATACAAGATCGTCGTCGGACGGTCCGAGAACATCTACGGACCGTACCTCGACAAGAACGGTGTGGACCTCGCCGAAGGCGGCGGCAGCATCATCCTCAACAGCAGGACGGCTGCGTCCGGTGTGAGCCCGTCGGGGTTGTACCGGGCGCCCGGAGGACCGGACATCTTCGTGGAGGACGACGTGTACCACCTCGTCTACCACGCTTACCGGCCGCAGAACACGCTGGGTATCTGGCCGATGAGCTGGCACGACGGCTGGCCCTACCTGAACGAGACGGACGGCGGTCCGTACGACCTGGAAGACGGCGCCCACTACCGGCTGGTCAACCAGGACGGAATCATCAGCGACCCGGACAGCTTGCAGAATCCAGTGGCCAGTGATCGGTGCCTCACGGCTGACGACGGCGCGGTGATCCAGGCGCGGTGCGACGACTCCTCGCCGCAACAGATCTGGGAGATGCACGCTGCCCCTGACGGCACGTGGCGCTTGCGGGGAATGGGCGCCGGCGGCGAGTTCTGCCTCGCCATGGCGGACGACTCGGGCGCAATCGGCACGGAGGTGGTGACTGCACCGTGCGACGAGTCGACAGATCTGCAGAGGTGGAACCTCGACGACACGGGCCACGGCTTCCACAGAGCCGTGTCCGAGGGAACCAACCTCGCCGTCGAGGTCGAGAACCACTGCGACCCGGCCGCGTCGTACAACTGCGACGGCGTGATCGGCACCGATGTCGTCGGCGGCATCCGGCGCGACGGCGACCACACCGCGGGCAACCTCACCCAGGCGGCGAAGTGGCCGCCGCAGCAATGGCGGTTCTCCCGGGTCGACGAGCTCCCGTGCTTCGATGTCGTGACCGGACGCCATGCCGGCCCGGTCACCATCACCCACGGCGTGACCTGCCTCGACGGCGCGACGGTCCACGGACCGGTTACCGTCACGGCGGGCGCGGGACTACGCTCCGTGGACTCCCGCGTGTCCGGACCGGTCCGCGCCACCGGTGCGCTCGAGATCGAGTTCTGCGGTTCACGGATCACCGGGCCGGTCACTATCGCGGGCGGAGCCCGCGCAGCGCTCGGGAGTCCCCAGGACGGCTGCGACGGCAACATGGTCACCGGCCCGGTCAGCGTCGCCGGGGTCCGTGGTGTCACCGTCATCGCCGACAATCGGATACTCGGCCCACTGGCGTGTTCGGACAACGAGCCGGCGCCTGTCGACCAAGGCTTCGTCAACGTCGTCCGGGGCCCGACGAGCGGACAGTGTGACGACCTGTGACAGCCGGCGACGAGTGATAGGCGAGAGTTGACGGGTGGGGACCCCGTCGGCGGATCGGCCGGCCGCGGTGTGTGTACGCACATGCGGCCGGCCGATCGTGGCCGGTTGACCGTACCGGCCAGCGATACGCGTGGTGCGTGGGGGCTGACGGGCCACCTGGGCGAAAGGCGGTGAGGATGACTGGACCAGGACGTGAGGTGCCCGCAGTCGCGCGGGCGCTGGATCTGCTGGGTCTCTTCCTCGACGGGCAGGGACCGCGATCGGTCCCGGAGATGACGGCGGCGCTGGGGCTGCCGCGTAGTACGGCCTACGAGCTCGTGCAGACTCTCGTGGCTCGCAACTGCCTTCGCCCGACGGACTCGACCGGGCGCCGATTCGACCTCGGGTTGCGTCTGTTCGAGCTCGGAAGTGCCTACGCCGATGGGGTCGACCTGACCGAGCAGGGCCAGCAGGTGGCGCACGACGTCGTGCGGCAATGCGATGAGACCGTCCACATCGCCGTCCTCGACGGCACCGAGGTGATCTATCTCGTCAAGGTCGACAGCCCGCACACGGTGCGCATGGTGTCGGCCGTGGGCAAGCGTCTTCCAGCCCATTGCACCGCGGTGGGCAAGGCGATGCTCGCCGGCTTGAGCGACAGCGACGTGGCGGCGCGCTACGCCGACCCGTTCGAGTGGGTTCAGATGACCCCGCACACCATCACCGGGCTCGACTCCCTGCTGGCCGAACTGGCCAAGATCCGCCAGCGCGGCCTCGCCTACGACGACTGCGAGTCCAATCTCGATGTGCGCTGCGTCGCCGCCGCGGTCCGGGATGCCACCGGAGCGGTCGTGGCCGGATTGAGCATTTCCGTCCCGGTGCACCGGTCCGAGCCGCTGGAGACCGCGCTGGGGCAGTACGCCGCCGTCGCGGCCGAGGACCTGTCGAGGCGGCTCGGACACCGGGCAGCTGTCGGGCGCCACTGATGGCGACCACCTCGGGGTCGAGCAGTGGCTGCTCGACCCGCTCGTTCGTGGACGTGAGTCGAGCGTCGATGACATCGGACGTCATCAGCTCCGGCCGGACGCCCGACCCGGCGGCGGACCCGCCTCTGCCTGGCGGTGGCTGACGCGCACCATTCGCGCCGCGTCAGAGGCGGACGTTCTCTGGCCGGACCAATTCTGTCGTCTCCAAGAGACGTCAACCTATCAGATGTGTTTGTGCCCATGCCCTGGGGAGTGGCCGCCAATTGCCTGCGCCCATCATGGCCTCGGTGTGGCTAATCGAGGCGGCAATCCCGGCTCCGCCAATGGCCATGGTGCGTACAACCCTGCGGGCGACGGCTCGAAAATCTCGACCGAGACTTGGATGCTCATCAGATATCTGTCATAGTGACTGCGTGGCTGACGCAGCGACGAACAGTGAGAACGGCGAGGGCCGAGCCGAGCCGTTGACCGACCGAGCGGTCCGGCACCTCGAGGACCTGATCTTCGCCGGGCAGGTCCAGCCGGGTTCCGCGCTGCCCTCGGAGGCCGAGCTCGCGTCCGAGCTGGGCATCAGCCGGCTGACTGTCCGCGAGGCGGTGCGCAACCTCAGCGCCCGGGGCCTGCTGGAGGTCCGCCAGGGCCGGCGTCCGACGGTGGCCTTCCCCAACGCCGCGCCCGTCAGCGGGTTCTTCACTGCCGCGCTGCGCCGCGACCCGCGGGCCCTGCTCGACCTGCTCGAGGTACGGATGGCCATCGAGGTGCACGCGGCGCAGCTGGCCGCCACCCAGGCCAGCCGTACCGATCTGACCGCCCTCGAGCTGAGCCTGGAGTCGATGTACCGGGCCGAGGGCGAGGAGGCGCTGAACCTCGCCGACGTCCGCTTCCACGCGGCGGTCGCGGCGGCCAGCGGCAACCAGATGCTGAGCTTCCTCGTCGAGGGCATGGAGGAGCCGCTGCACAGCAGCCGGCTGGAGAGCCTGCGTGGCTACCTCGTGCGTGGCAAGGCCATCGACGCCCTGCTGGCCGAGCATCGCGCCGTCTTCGACGCCATCAGCTCGCGCGATCCGGATGCGGCCGCCGCAGCCATGCGCTCGCACCTCGTGCACACCCGGCACGACCTGCGTACGGCGATCTCCCGGCCGATCGACCTCACGACGCCGAACTCCACCTCCACCGGCAGGGAGCCCTCGTGAAGATCACTGATGTCCGCACCACCGTCGTCGGCACACCGTGGCGTGAGTTGACGTTCGTCGAGGTCCTGACGGACGACGGTCGCGTCGGCCTCGGCGAGGCGCGGATGCTCAACAAGACCGACACGCTGCTGGCCTGCATCGCCGAGCTGTCCCAGCGCCACCTCATCGGCTCCGACCCGTTCGACGTCGAGCGGCTGGCGTGGAAGGTGTCGTGGGAGGAGTACGGGCGGGTCGGCGAGGTCACCGCCACCACGCTGGCCATGCTGGACATTGCCTGCCACGACCTGATGGGCCAGGCGCTGGGGGTGCCGGTCCACCGGCTGCTGGGCGGCACCATGCGCGAGCGGATCCCGGCGTACGCGAACGGCTGGTACCAGGGCGGCCGAGACCCCGAGCAGATCGCCGCACTGGCCGCCGGAGTGATCGCACGCGGTTACCGCGGGTTGAAGATCGACCCGTTCGGTGCCGCGACGGCCGAGCTGTCTGCCGCCGAGCTGCGCCGCGCGATCGACATCGTCGGCGCCGTACGCGACACCGTCGGCCCGGATGTCTCGATCATGGTCGAGATGCACGGCCGCTTCACCGGTGCGACGGCGGCCCGGGTCGCCCGCGAGCTGACGCCGTTGAGCCCGGAGTGGCTGGAGGAGCCGGTCCCTCCGCACGACGTCGACGGATTGCGGCTGGTGCGCGCGGCCACCGACACGCCGATCGCCACCGGCGAGCGTGTGCACACCGTGCCGGAGTTCCGCGAGCTCATCTCCCGCGGGCTGGTCGACGTCATCCAGGCCGACCTCACCCACATCGGCGGTTTCACCGGGCTGCGCAAGCTGGCCGGCTGGGCCGAGGCCTACAACCTGCTGCTCGCGCCGCACAACGTGTGTGGGCCGGTCGGCACCGCCGCGAACGTCCACTTCGCCACCAGTGCGCCCGGGCTGAAGGTGCTGGAACACTTCAACGACTTCGCCGACCCGTGGGTGGCCGGCCTGGTGACCGCCGCCCCGGTGGTCGACGCCGCCGACGGCGCGTTCGCCGTCCCGACGGCGCCCGGCCTCGGACTGCGGCTCGACCACGACGCGTGCACCGAGCGCCCGCGCACCCACGTGCACTTCAACCTGGTCCGTGAAGGCTGGGAGCGGCGCGACTCCCTCGCCGGAGCGCGGTCGTGACAGCGTTGACGCAGCTCGCGCCCGCCGACCTGCTGGCGCGGACCGGGCTGCCCGGAACGGACGCCTACGACCTGCCGGCTTCGGCGCTGCGGTTCGCCGACGGGGCCGAGTACCGGGTCGAGATCCCAAGCGTCGAGGGTCCGGCGTGCCTCGACGCCGTCCTCGAAGCGGCACGTGAGCTCGAGGTTCCGGTCACCCGAGTGTCGCAGGGCACCGGGGTCGGGCTGATGACCGACGCGGAGCTGGACCGGATGGCCGCCACTGCCGCGGCGGCCGACATCGAGGTCAGCCTGTTCGCCCGGCCGTGTGCCGGCTGGGACACGTCGGCCATGGCGCGATCCTCGGCCGGTTCGGTGCTCGCGCCGACCACCCGCGGGCAGGACCAGCTCGCCGCCGTCGTCGACGAGATCGTCCGCGCCGCCGAGCACGGCATCCGCAGTGTCCTCATCGCCGACATCGGCGCACTCGACGTCTTCGGGCGGCTACGCGCGGCCGGCGATCTACCGGCGGACATGCAGGCGAAGACGTCGGTGATGCTGCCGGCGTCGAATGCGGCGACCGCCCGCGTCCTGGAAGACCTCGGCGCGAACACCATCAACGTCCCGACCGACCTGACACTGCCGCAGTTGGCCGCGATCCGCGCCGCCGTCGCCGTCCCGCTCGACGTCTACGTGGAAGCACCGGACAACGTCGGTGGTTTCGTACGGCACTACGAGATCGCCCGCATCGTCGAGATCGCCGCACCCGTGCACGTGAAGTTCGGCCTGCGCAACGCCCCTGACGTGTACCCGGCCGGCACCCACCTGGAGGCGACGACGGTGGCGCTGAGCCGGGAGAGAGTGCGCCGGGCCCGGCTCGGCCTCGACCTGTTGGCCCGGCATCGCCCGACGTCGGTGGGGTCCCGCCCGGGAGCGACCGGTCTCGCGATCCCGATCATCCCATGACGGGGGATCATCAAGAGTTGCCCCGGTCATAGCCGTATCAACTCTTGACGATCATGGGCCTTGGCATGTGCTTGGCGGTCATCGCGATGAGCGCAGCCCAGATCAGGCAGTAGGCGCCGAACACCGCGCCGCCGACGTCGCTGGTCATCGCGCGGGCGATCATGCCGTTCCCGCCGGCCAGGGCGAGGAGTGCGAAGACTATGAAAGGCGTCAGCACGACCCAGCGGGGGAGCCGTCTCGACACGGGGAGCAGGGGCACGGCCAAGAGAACGACGCCCAGGAGGCCGACGGCTGCGTTGCTCCACTGAGCGGCGGCGACGTCGCCGGCTCCGTACGTGTCGTAGCTTGCCGGGTCGACCTCCGGGCCGCCGGTGACGCCGAGTCTGCCGTGGATGGCGTGACCGACCATGGAGGCGACGTAGAGCATCGTCCATATCACCGCCCGGCGCAGACCCGCGGAGCCTCCGGTCGAGGAGCGAGCCCCTTCCGACGACCGTGCGCATTCAACGTTCAGGCTTGCGAGCGAGCACCCAGGTGTAGGGAATCTCCGTCGCTCGCTCGAGCTGCGTCTCGACGGCGGTTCGCTCGATCAGGAAGCCAGCGTCCGTGACCAACCGCCGGGTGGTGGCCGCGTCGAACATGCTGAAGTGCATGTCAACACCAAGCCACTCGACGGTCTGCCCTGGTTCGTCGGCGTCCTCGATGCTGAGCAGGAACCAGCCGCCCGGGCGTAGCCACCGGTGTGCGCGGCCGAGTAGTTCTCGGTGCTCAGCGCGTGGCACGTGGTCGAAGGTGTAGAGCGAGACGACGGCGTCGAACGTGCTAGGGGCGAAGTCCACGGTGCGTAGGTCCGCGCAAATGGTCATTTGGGTGTTGCTGGTCGGGTCCGACCGGGCCGAGGCGACGATGTTCCCGGGGCGGCGGTGACGCCAGTGCCGACAGTTGGCGTCCTCGTCACCTGGGCTGTCGACGACGACCGGTCCCAGCCCTGGTTGTGCGCTGTGGCCGGCTCATGGTCACAGCTGCATCGTTCACGGGTAGGCGCATGACCAGGCGGGTAGGTCGTCACTGCGACGTGCCCAGGGGCCGCGGACCTGATTGTCCGAACGGGTTCAGATGATCCACATGCCCATTGACTTGCTGGTGCCCGCGGTAGGAATCGAACCTACGGCCTTCTGCTCCGGAGGCAGACGCTCTATCCCCTGAGCTACGCGGGCCCGGGCTCGCCAAAGGCTATCAGGATGGCTGGCGCGGGTGCGAACCGGCCGGTCAGGGCCGGTTCAGCCTGCTCCAGCGCTCAGCCGACGTCCAGTGCCAGGAGGTCGTCCTCGGTCTCGCGGCGCATGATGAGCCGGGCGGCGCCGTCGCGGACGGCGACGACGGCCGAGCGCGGCACGTGGTTGTACGTGTTGGCCATGCTGCGGCAGTACGCGCCGGTGCCGGGGACGGCGATGAGGTCGCCGGGTGCGACGTCGCCGGGGAGGAACTCGTCCTTGACGACGATGTCGCCGCTCTCGCAGTGCTTGCCGACGACGCGGGACAGCACCGGCACCGCGTCGGAGGCCCGGGACGCCAGCGTGCACGAGTAGTCCGCGTCGTAGAGTGCGGTGCGGATGTTGTCGCTCATGCCGCCGTCGACGGCGACGTACCGGCGGGAGGCACCGCCGTCGAGCGGCACCGACTTCACGGTTCCGACCTCGTAGAGCGTGAACGCGGAGGGCCCGGCTATGGCCCGGCCCGGCTCCACGCTCAGCCGGGGCAGCGCCAGCCCGTAGCCGGCGCACTCGTGTGCCACGATCTCGGCCATCCCGGCCGCGAGCTCGGCCGGCGGCTGGGGGTCGTCCTGGCTGGTGTAGGCGATGCCGAAGCCGCCGCCGAGGTCGAGCTCGGGCGGCTCGACGCCGTGTTCGTCGCGGATGTCGGCCTGCAGCCGCAGCACGCGGCGGGCGGCCACCTCGAAGCCGGCGGTGTCGTAGATCTGCGAGCCGATGTGCGAGTGCAGGCCCAGTAGCTCGACGTTCGGCGCCGCCAGCACCTGTCGGATCGCCTCGGCCGCTTCGCCGCTGGCGATGGAGAAGCCGAACTTCTGGTCCTCGTGCGCGGTCGCGATGTACTCGTGGGTGTGCGCCTCGACGCCGACTTTGGTGCGCACCATGACCCGCGCGGTCACGCCGCGCTCGGCTGCCAGCTGCGAGACCCGGCCGATCTCGTCGAAGGAGTCGACGATGATGCGACCGACGCCGGCGTCCAGCGCCCGGGCCAGCTCAGGCACCGACTTGTTGTTGCCGTGCAACCCGATCCGTCCGGCCGGGAAGCCTGCCCGCAGTGCCACCGCCAGCTCACCGCCGGAGCAGACGTCGAGGTTGAGGCCCTCCTCGGCGACCCACCGGGCGACGGCGACGCTGAGGAACGCCTTGCCGGCGTAGTACACCTCGGCGCCGCCCAGCACCGCGCCGAACGCGTCCCGGAAGGCGCGCGCCCGGGCCCGGAAGTCGTCCTCGTCGATGACGTACAGCGGCGTACCGAACTCCTCGGCGAGCGTTCCGACGTCGACGCCGGCCACCCGCAGCACGCCGTCGTCGCCCCGGGACACGGCCTGGGCCCACAGCCCCGGGTAGAGGTCATTGACGTCGTCGGGGGTGCGCAGCCAGGACGGCCCGCGGTGGCCGGCTTCCGCGTGCAGCGCGCCGGCTTCGTGTGCGTGCATGGGCTACATCCGATCCGGTGCGACGACGCCGAGCATGCCCAGGCCGTTGGCCAGGACCACCTTGGTGGCCTCGACCAGCCAGAGCCGGGCGCGGTGGACATCGGTGACGTCCTCGTCGCCCATGGGGAGGACGCGGCAGGTGTCGTAGAACTTGTGGAACGTGCTCGCCGTGTCTTCCAGAAAGCGCGCGACCCGGTGCGGCTCACGCAGTTCCGCCGCCGTCGCCACCACCCTCGGGAACTCCGCCAGTGCGCCCAGCAGCACCGATTCGCGTTCGTGGTCGAGCAGCTCCGGGCGCAGCTCGGACTTGTCGACGCCCAGGTCCGCGGCGTTGCGCAGGATGGAGTCCAGGCGTGCATGCGCGTACTGCACGTAGAACACCGGGTTGTCCGACGTCTGCTTGGTGATCTGGGCGACGTCGAGTGTCAGCGGCGAGTCGGCCGGGTAGCGGCACAGCGAGTAGCGCAACGCGTCGACGCCGGCGGCCTCGACCACCTGTCCGAGCGTCAGCATGGTGCCGGCGCGCTTGGACAGCCGCAGCTCCTGGCCGTCCTTGACGATCTTGACCAGCTGGCCGATCGGGATCTCGATGTTGCGGTCGGGGTCGTCGCCGGCGCACGCGGCCAGCGCCTTGAGCCTGCCGATGTAACCGTGGTGGTCCGCGCCCAGCAGGTAGATGCAGATGTCGAAGCCGCGTTCACGCTTGTCGACGTAGTACGCGGCGTCGGCGGCGAAGTACGTGTATTCGCCGTTGCCGCGGCGCAGGACGCGGTCCTTGTCGTCGCCGAAGTCGGTGGTGCGCATCCACAGCGCGCCGTCGGCCTCGAACAGGTGCCCCTGCTTGTGCAGCACGTCCAGGGCGTGCTCGACCCGGCCGTTGTCGTGCAGGCTGCGCTCGGAGTACCAGACGTCGAAGCGGGTGCGGAACTCCTCGAGCTGGCGCTGCTGTTCGGCGAGCTGCAGCCGGTACCCCTCCTCGCGGAAGGTGACCAGCTGCTGGTCGCGCGGCTGGTTCAGGACATCGGGTTCGGCGTCGACGACGGCCCGCGCGAGTTCGGCGACGTACTCGCCGTGGTAGCCGTCCTCGGGCACGGGCTCGCCGTGGGCACGCGCCATGATGGACGCGCCGAACTTGTCCATCTGGCCGCCGCGGTCGTTGATGTAGAACTCGCGAGTGACGGTGGCGCCGGCCGCCTCCAGCACGCGGGCCAGGGCGTCGCCGACGGCGGCCCACCGGACGTGGCCGAGGTGCAGCGGGCCGGTGGGGTTGGCGGAGATGAACTCGACGTCGATGGTGATGCCGGCCAGCGCGTCACCGCGGCCATAGGCGTCACCAGCCTCGACGATGGTGCGGGCCAGCTCGCCCTGGGCGGCGGCGGACACCGTGATGTTCAGGAACCCCGGCCCGGCGATGTCGACCGCCTCGACCCCGGCGACCTCGCGCAGCCGGGCCGCCAGCAGTTCGGCCAGGGCGCGCGGGTTGGTGCCGGCCTTCTTGGCCAGCTGCAGGGCGACGTTGGTGGCGTAGTCACCGTGGTCGCGGTTACGCGGTCGCTCGATCGTCACCTGGGTGGGCACGCCGTCGGGCAGGGCGATCTCACCTGCGTCGACGGCGGCGGTGAGGACGTCACGGACCGCGGTGGAGAGTTGCTCGGGAGTCACCGGCCAAGGGTAGCCATTTCCCGCGCCTCGATGCCGCCGGCGTCCGTCACCTGGCCGGCCAGCCCGGACAGCAGGCCGTCGAGGGAGAGGCCGAGCACGTCCGCGACGGCGACCACGGTGAAGAACGCGGGCGTGGGAATGCGGCCGCGTTCGATCTTGCGCAGCGTCTCCGGGGAGATGCCGGCCTGAGCGGCGACGTCGACGATGCTGCGTTCGCCGCGCGCCTCGCGCAGCGCCCGGCCCAGCTGCTCGCCGCGTTCGCGTTCGGACATGGTCAACGGGACTCGCACCATGGCTGCAATACTAATACCGGTATAGTTATCGCGTCACGTCGAGCCTACTGAGGACGCTCCATGATCGAACTGAAGACGCCTGCCGAGATCGAGGTCATGCGTGAGGCCGGCCGGGTGGTCGCCGCCGTCCACGCCGAAGCGCGTGCCCACGCCGCCGTCGGGGTCACCCTGCAGGAATTGGACGAGGTGGCGCGCAAGGTCATCGACGGTGCCGGCGCCGGCTCGTCGTTCCTCGGCTACCACCCGCGCTTCGGCGCCACCCCGTACCCCGGCGTCATCTGCACGTCGGTCAACGACGTCATGCTGCACGGTCTGCCCACGCCCTACCGGCTGCGCGACGGCGACGTCGTCAGCATCGACTGTGGCGCCTTCGTCGACGGCTGGCACGCCGACGCCGCCGTCAGCTTCGTCGTCGGCGAACCGCGGCCGGAAGACCTGCGCATGATCGAGGTGGCCGAGCAGACGCTGGCGGCAGGCATCGCGGCCGCCCAACCGGGCGGGCGCATGGGCGACATCGGCGCCGCCATGTCCGCCGTCGGCCGGGGCGCCGGGTACGGCATGCAGAACGACTTCGGCGGCCACGGCATCGGCCGGGCCATGCACGAGGAGCCGTTCGTCCCCAACGAGGGCCGGGCCGGTCGCGGACTGACGCTGCTGCCCGGTCTGGTGATCGCGATCGAGCCGAGCCTGATGGCCGGCGGCGGCGACAAGTACTACATGGCCGACGACGGATGGTCGTTGTGCACCAAGGACGGCAGCCGCAGCGTCCACGTGGAGCACACCGTGGCCATCACCGAGGACGGCCCGCGCATCCTGACCCTGCCCTGACACGCCGCTAGCACAGTGCTGGCAGTGCGACTAGACTTGTCGCATGGCAACGCTCTACGTGCGCGACCTCTCCGACGAGGCGGTTGACGAACTGAAGGTGCGGGCTGCGCGCAACCGGCAGTCGCTGCAGGCGTACGCCCGTGAGCTCCTGGAACGCGAAGCCCGCACGCCGACGCTGGCCGATGTCGTCGAACGCATCGAACAGCGCGCCACCGCGCGACTGTCCACCGACGAGGTGCAGGCCGACCTAGATGCGGGCCGGCGCCGCGATTGATCGTCGTCGATGCCGGCGCTCTCGTCATGCTGCTGGCCGATCACGGGCCGGTCGGCCAGGCGCTACGGCGGCGGGTGCGAGACGAGCGCCTGATCGTGCCGCATCTCGTCGACGTCGAGGTGGCATCCGCATTGCTGGGGCGGCACCGAGGCGGCAAACTGACCGACCGCGAGCTGGAGGATGCGTGGGCGTCGTTCGCCGACGTGCCCCTTCAACGAGTCGAGCACGCGCCCTTGCTGCCGCGGGTTCGCGAACTGTTCGCCAACCTGTCCGCGTACGACGCCACCTATGTCGCGCTGGCCGAGGCGTACGACGTTCCGCTCGTGACCACCGACGGACGGATCGCCCGGTCAGGACGGCCGCGCCGCCTGGTGGAACTCGTCAACGAGGCGACGGTGGCCGGCGCAGAGTGAGCGACTGGAACCGATAACGGTCCCGCTCGCCCTGCACATGGAAGTCGACGACGTCGAAGTACTGGCTCGCGATATCCCGGATCTGCGCGTCCGTGCGCCAGGAGAAGAAGCGCTTCGGCTCGTGCGTGTCCCATTCGGCGACGCCCTCCGAGCCGTCGCCGCCGTAGACGCCGGCATAGAACAGCCCGCCGGGACGCAGCAGCCCGCGGATCGACCGCAGGGCGGTCGGCAGGTCCGCGTCCGGCACGTGCAGCAGGCAGTTCATCGCGTAGGCCGCGTCGAACGACTCCGCCGGCAGACCGGGGTCGAGCAGGTTCATGACCTGGGCGGTCAGGCCCTTGGCCGCGCACGCCTCCACCATGGCGGGGGTGAGGTCGGTGGCCAGCACGTCCAGCCCGTGGTCCTGGAAGTAGCGGCTGTCCTGCCCGGTGCCGGCGCCGATCTCGATCAGGCTGCGGGCGCCGGCGGCGCGCAGCCGGTCGAGGAACGTGGCCCGCTCGGTCAGTTTCCAGTCCGTCTTGCCCTCGCGGTCGCGACGTTCGACGCCGCCGGTGTATGCGGCGCGGAGGTCGTCGGCGACATCGTCGAAGCGCGTCATCACGGTGACCATCCTCCTGGGTGGTGCCCCGGGGTTGCGCTGTGGGCGTACACGGGGATGCGTGGCCCGGTCCGGGGCGTTGGTCATGACGTTCCGGGCTGGGAGGTGCGCCATGACCGCTGACGAGAATCCTCTCGACGCGTACTCGCGGGTGGTCAGCGGGGTCGCTCGGACGTTGCTGCCGTCGGTGGCGAGCCTCGTGGTCACCGGTGAGCGGCGCGGCCGAGCCGGCATCGTCGGCGCCGGGTCCGCCGTCGTCTTCACCGGTGACGGGTTCCTGCTCACCAACGCGCACGTGGTGGGCTCGACGTCGCGGGGGACGGCGTCGTTCTCCGACGGCACCGAGGTGGGGTACACCGTCATCGGCCGCGACCGGCTTTCCGACCTGGCCGTCGTCCGTGCCGACGGGTCCACGCCGCCGCCCGCGCTGCTGGGGGACGCCGACCAGCTCACCGTCGGGCAGTTGGTGGTCGCGGTCGGAAGCCCGCTCGGCCTGTCCGGCTCGGTGACGGCGGGCGTGGTCAGCGGGCTGGGCCGGTCCATCCCTGCTCAGAGCGGCCGCACGGTGCGCATCATCGAGGACGTCATCCAGACCGACGCCGCACTCAACCCCGGTAACTCCGGCGGCGCGCTGGCCGACGCGAACGCCCGCGTGGTGGGCATCAACACCGCGGTCGCCGGCGTCGGGCTCGGCCTCGCGGTGCCCATCAACGCCACCACCAGCCGCATCGTGTCCACGCTGCTGCGCGACGGCCGGGTGCGGCGGGCCTTCCTCGGAGTGGCCACCTCGCCTGCGCCGGTGCCGTCCACGCTGGCGGAGAAGATCGGCCGCACCCGGGGAGTGCGCATCGTGCACGTCGAACCGGGCAGTCCCGCCGACGTGGCCGGGTTGCGCACCGGCGACCTCGTCGTCACGGTCGGCGGCGAGCCGGTCGTCGACGCCCAGGCGCTGCAGCGGCGCATGTTCGCCGAGGCCATCGACGTGCCGCTGCCCATCACCACGTTCCGGAACGGGGCGATGGTCGACGTCATCGCCCGCCCGGTGGAACTGGCCGACCAGTCCTGAGGCCGGCAGCCCGTGACCGCGGCCCGAATGCCCCCAAACATCCCGTTGATCTTGGAGAACTGGCGGAATCCATCGGACATATCGGCCAGGGTTTGCTCCATTTCTCCAAGATCAACGGGATGCGGGCCGGGTGCCGGTCCGGCGCGACGGCCGCGGTGGAGGTCTTGCGGCATTCGCCGCGTATGGTGAGACGGATGTCTCGCATCATGGATGGATTGCGCGAGATCGTCCGGAACTCGAACAGACTTGTCGTCGTCCACTGGCTTCGGCGCGTCGAAAGAAGGTGACTTGGTGGCCAGTCTGCGCGTGGCACTCCTGGGGTGTGGTGTGGTCGGCACGGAAGTCGCCCGCCTGCTCGACGAGCACGCTGACGACCTCGCCGCCCGCGTCGGCGCCCGGCTCGAGCTGGCCGGTGTCGCGGTACGCCGGCTCGGCCGCGACCGTACCCCGTCCGGCCTCGACCCCGCTCTGTTCACCACGGACGCGCAGGGCCTGGTCGCCCGCGAGGACGTCGACCTCGTGGTCGAGGTCATCGGCGGCATCGAGCCCGCGCGCGGGCTCATCCTGACCGCCATGGAGCGCGGGGCCTCCGTCGTCACCGCCAACAAGGCGCTACTGGCCGAGGACGGCGTCACCCTGCACACCGCCGCGGAGAAGCACGGCGTCGACCTCTATTACGAGGCGGCCGTGGCCGGTGCCATCCCGCTGCTGCGGCCGCTGCGCGAATCGCTGGCCGGCGACCGCATCCGGCGCGTGCTCGGCATCGTCAACGGCACCACCAACTACATCCTCGACCAGATGGACACCCTCGGCAGCAGCTTCGCCGAGGCGCTGGAGGAGGCGCAAGCGCTCGGGTACGCCGAGGCCGACCCCACCGCCGACATCGAGGGCTACGACGCCGCCGCGAAGGCCGCCATCCTGGCCGGCATCGCCTTTCACTCGCCGGTCGGCTCCGGCGACGTCCACCGCGAAGGCATCACCGACGTCACCGCCGCCGACGTCGCCTCGGCGAAGGCGATGAGCGCCGTGGTGAAGTTGCTGGCCATCTGCGAGCTGTCGCCCGACGGCGGCAGCGTCGGCGTGCGCGTGCACCCCGCCATGCTGCCGCGCACCCATCCGCTGGCCAGCGTCCGCGGCGCCTACAACGCGGTGTTCGTGGAGGCCGAGGCGGCCGGTCAGCTCATGTTCTACGGCCCCGGCGCCGGCGGCGCGCCCACCGCGAGCGCGGTGCTCGGCGACCTGGTCACCGCGGCGCGCAACCGGCTCGGCGAGTCCGTCGGGCCGCGTGGCTCCTGGTACGCCGACCGCCCGGTGCGGCCGATGGGCGAGACCGTCACGCGCTACCACATCAGCCTCGACGTCGACGACCGGCCGGGCGTGCTGGCCGCCGTCGCCGCCGTCTTCGCCGAGCACGACGTGTCCATCGAGACCGTCCGGCAGCGGGCCGAACGTGAAGGCGACGCCGAACTCGTCGTCGTCACGCACCAGGCCACCGACGACGCACTGGCCGCGACCGTCGCGGGACTCACGCGACTCGATACGGTTCGTGATGTCCTGTCGGTGATGCGTGTAGAGGGGGAGTGATGATGATGGCCGCGGCGTCCGTCGTCACCGGGTCTCGGTTGTGGCGTGGTGTGATCGAGGAGTATCGCGACCGGTTGCCGGTCACACCGCAGACACCCGTCGTCACGTTGCGCGAAGGCGGCACACCCCTGCTGCCCGCGCCGTGGTTGTCCGAGCAGACCTCCTGCGACGTGTGGCTGAAGGTCGAGGGCGTCAACCCGACCGGGTCGTTCAAGGACCGCGGCATGACGGTGGCCATCTCCAAGGCGGCCGAGCAGGGTGCCGAGGCCGTCGTCTGCGCGTCCACCGGCAACACCAGCGCGTCGATGGCCGCCTACGCCGTGCGGGCCGGCATGCGCCCGGTGGTGCTGATCCCGGACGGCAAGATCTCCGGACCGAAGCTGGCCCAGGCCGTGGTGCACGGCGGCGTCATCGCGTCGGTGCAGGGCAACTTCGACGACTGCCTGCGGCTGGCCCGCGAGCTTGCCGACACCTACCCCGTCGCACTGGTCAACTCCGTCAACCCCTACCGGCTGGCCGGGCAGAAGACGGCCGCGTTCGAGGTGGTCGACGACCTCGGTGACGCACCCGACCTGCACGTCCTGCCGGTCGGCAACGCGGGGAACATCTCCGCCTACTGGCTCGGCTACTCCGAGTACCAGGAGAACGGCCCGGCCAAGCGCCGTCCGCGGATGTGGGGCTTCCAGGCCGCCGGCGCCGCGCCGTTCGTGCACGGCGGTCCGGTCAGCGCACCGGAGACGGTCGCGAGCGCCATCCGCATCGGCAACCCGGCGTCGTGGGACCTGGCCATCGCCGCGCGCGACGACTCCGGCGGTCTCATCGACGCCGTCACCGACGAGCAGATCCTCGCCGCGCAGCAGGAACTGTCCGGCCGTGAGGGCCTGTTCGTCGAGCCGGCCTCTGCCGCCGGCGTCGCCGGCCTGCTGCACTACAGCCGCACCGGCCGCCTCGACGCCGGCCAGCGCGTGGTCATCACCGTCACCGGGCACGGGCTCAAGGACGTCGACACCGCGAGCGCCTTCTACGGCGAGATCCGCCCGTACGTGGTACCCGCCGACCCTGCCGCGGCGGCGTCCGCGCTGGGCCTGGCGTGACCACGACGGCATCCGTCCGAGTCCGCACACCCGCGACCAGCGCCAACCTCGGACCCGGGTTCGACGCTCTCGGCCTGGCGCTGTCGCTGCACGACGAGGTCGAGGTGACCGCCTCGTTCGGTGGCACCGGCTCGTCGCTGCAGGTGGGCGTCGAGGGCGCCGGCGCCGACGACGTCCCACGCGACGAGCGGCATCTCGTGGTTCGCGCGTTGCGTGCGGGCTTCGACGCGGCCGGGCGGCAGCCGGCGCAGCTGCGGCTGACCTGCCGCAACGCCCTGCCGCACGGTCGAGGGCTGGGCTCGTCGGCGGCGGCCATCGTCGCCGGCGTCGTCGCGGCGCGAGTGCTGGTGGAAACCGCCACCGGGGCGGGTGCCGGGGTCGTGCCGACAGCGGCGGACCTCGAGCTCGCCAAGCGGCTGGAGGGGCACCCTGACAACGTCGCCGCATGCCTGTTCGGCGGGCTCACCATCGCCTGGCTGGACGGAGCCGGCCAGGCCCGGGCCGCGCGGGTGGACGTCCACCCGGAGGTGGTGCCCGTGGTGTGCGTCCCGGCGGTGGAGGTGTCGACGGAGAAGGCGCGTGGCCTGCTCCCGGACACCGTGGCGCACGGTGCGGCGGCCGCGACGGCTGGCCGGGCGGCACTGCTGGTGGAGGCACTCGCACGGCGCCCTGACCTGCTCCTCGACGCCACCGAGGACCGGCTGCACCAGGACTTTCGGGAACCGGCCATGCCCGACACGCTGGCGCTTGTGCGCGCGCTGCGGGCCGACGGCCTGCCGGCGGTGGTGTCCGGTGCCGGTCCGTCGGTGCTGGTGCTGGACGCAGCTGGGCGGGCCGACCGGGTGCGTGAGCTGGCGGCCGGCTGGGACGTCCGGGTCCTGCCGGTCGACCCCGGCGGTGCCCGCGTCGACCTGGCCGCTGGCTGAGGCGCACGGTCACTCGCGGCGCGGTGAGCGTGTTCTCGACGACTCCGGCCGCCGCGCCGCCGCTCGCGCGAACGCACCTCACTCGGCTGAGGGTCGCACCGGGCCCGTCGGCGGCGATCATGCGTCCGTCCCGCGGGTGACGTGCGCCGAACGAGCAACCAGTGGCGTCACTGAGCGGCGGAGACTCCGGGCACGCCACGGCCGGACCGGGGGTGGGGTAAACGGCCAGCGGCGTGCTACGCTCGCTGTGCACCGACGTTCTGCTGGTCGGTTTCCCATGGTGGTGACGTTCGTCTCCAAAGACCATGGTCTTCGTCCAACATCCCGGGTTCGTATGCGCGAACACAGGATAGGCGGCCCATCAGTTGCGTCGGAATTTCCTCGGGGAACCACCCGAGGTGTTCGATGCACCGGCCTGTCTGGTCGGTGCCGGTCCAGGGAAGGACCCTGAGTGACTAATACCGAGATCCCCGGCGTCGGCGATACGCCGGACGTCCAGGCGTCGGCAGACGCCGCAGCTGCGAAGCGACCGCGTCGTCGCGCAGCGGGCCTCGAGGGCATGGTTCTTGCCGAGCTTCAGCAGCTCGCCGCCGGCCTCGGCCTGAAGGGCACCGGCCGGATGCGCAAGGGCCAGCTGGTCGAAGCCATCAAGGCTGCTCAGTCCGGCGGCTCGGCGCCGGCAGCGGACAACGTACTTCCGGTCGGCGCGGACTCCGCCCCGGCTACCTCGGACGCTTCCGCCGGTTCGGCCGCGCCGGCCACCGGTTCGGCCGGGTCGCGACGGCCGACGCGTCGCCGCGCCGAGCGCCCGCAGGCCGCCGCCGAGAACCGCGCTGACGAGGTCGTCGCCACCGCGGAGCAGAGTGCCGCGTCGCAGGACGCCACCCAGGCCGCCGCGCCCGCCGAGACCTCGGCCGCGCCGGCCGCCGCCGAGACGACGGCGGAGCGGGCCACCGGCCGCGACGAGACCGCCGGCGACACGAGCAGCCGGGACGACTCCGGCCGCGACGACCGCCGCGGCGAGCGCGAGAACCGCCGGCAGGGCGGCCGCAACCGCGACAACGACCGTGAGGGTGGTCGTAACCGTGACGGCGACCGCGAGGGTGGTCGTAACCGTGACGGCGACCGCGAGGGTGGTCGTAACCGTGACGGCGACCGCGAGGGTGGCCGTGAGAGCGGACGCAACCGCGACAACGAGCGCAACCGCGACAACGACCGTGACGGCGACCGTGAGAGTGGTCGCGAGGGCGGGCGTAACCGTGACGGCGACCGCGATGGTGGCCGTGACGGCGGGCGTAACCGTGACGGCGACCGCGACGGTGGTCGCGAGAGCGGCCGTAACCGCGACAACGAGCGCAACCGCGACAACGAGCGCAACCGCGACAACGACCGCGACGGCGGCCGCGACAACGGCCCGCGCGACGATGACGACGACGACCGCGGCCGGCGGCGCCGCCGGCGGGACCGGCGCGGCGGCAACCGTGACCGCGACCGTCGCGGCGGCGGCTCCAACCGTGAGCGCATCGAGGAACCGCAGGTCTCCGAGGACGATGTCCTCATCCCGGTGGCCGGCATCCTCGACATCCTCGACAACTACGCGTTCGTGCGGACCTCCGGCTACCTGCCCGGTCCCAACGACGTCTATGTGTCGTTGGCCATGGTGCGCCGGTACGGGCTGCGCAAGGGCGACGCCGTCACCGGTGCCGTCCGGCAGCCGCGCGAGGGTGAGAAGCAGCAGAAGTTCAACGCGCTGGTCCGGGTCGACACCATCAACGGCGCCGACCCCGAGGCCGCGAAACAGCGTGCCGAGTTCTCCCGCCTCACCCCGCTGTACCCGCAGGACCGGCTGCGTCTGGAGACCGACGCGGCCACCATGTCGACGCGCATCATCGACCTGATCGCGCCCATCGGTAAGGGCCAGCGTGGCCTGATCGTCTCGCCGCCGAAGGCCGGCAAGACGCTCATCATGCAGGCGCTGGCGCACGCGATCACGCAGAACAATCCCGAGACCCACCTGATGGTGGTGCTGGTCGACGAGCGGCCGGAGGAGGTCACCGACTTCCAGCGCACCGTCAAGGGCGAGGTCATCGCGTCGACGTTCGACCGCCCGCCGGTCGACCACACGATGGTCGCCGAGCTCGCCATCGAGCGAGCCAAGCGGCTGGTCGAGCTGGGGCACGACGTCGTCATCCTGCTCGACGGCATCACCCGGCTGGGGCGCGCCTACAACCTGGCGGCGCCGGCCAGCGGCCGCATCCTCTCCGGTGGTGTGGACTCCAGCGCCCTGTATCCGCCCAAGCGGTTCTTCGGCGCGGCCCGCAACATCGAGAACGGCGGCTCGCTGACCATTCTGGCCACTGCCCTGGTCGAGACCGGCTCGAAGATGGACGAGGTCATCTTCGAGGAGTTCAAGGGCACCGGCAACATGGAGCTGCGGCTGCGGCGGGACCTCGCCGACAAGCGGCTGTTCCCGGCCATCGACGTCGACGCCTCCAGCACTCGCCGTGAGGAGATCCTGGTCTCCCGCGAGGAGCTGGCCATCATGTGGCAGCTGCGCCGGGTGCTGTCCGCGCTCGACCCGCAGCAGGGCATCGAGTTGCTGCTGGACCGGCTCAAGAAGACCAAGAGCAACGCCGAGTTCATGCTCACGGTCCAGAAGACCACCCCGGCTGTGGGCGGCAACGGCAACTCGAAGGACGCCGACTAGCCCGCGCTATCCGCTGATCGTGTTCCCTGGCGGTCGCTGAGCGTCCGCCAGGGAACACGATCACGGTTCCGGGCGTTTATACTCACCTGTTGGTTCCGGTTCACGGTTCGGCACCCTGCCGCACCGACCCGGCGGCCCTTGAAATCCCAGGAGTACGCATGAAGTCCGACATCCACCCGGCGTACGTGGAGACCACGGTCACCTGCACCTGTGGCAACACGTTCACCACCCGCAGCACCGCCGAGAACGGCGTCATCCACGCCGACGTCTGCTCGAACTGCCACCCGTTCTACACGGGCAAGCAGAAGATCCTCGACACCGGCGGCCGCGTCGCGCGCTTCGAGTCGCGGTACGGCAAGAAGAAGGCCGACGCCAAGTAGGTCTTGGGTGGGGGTGCCCGTACTGCGCTGCCGGCCGCGCCGGCTCCCGCGGTACCGGCACCCCCACCGTTTTTGTGTCATCGTCGCTGCGTGGTGAAGGAGCTTGTGGTGTTCGAAGGGGTCCAGGCTCTCGTCGCCGAGCACGCCGAGCTCGAGCAGCGGATGGCCGACCCGTCGGTGCATGCCGACCCCGCCCTGGCCAGGCGGCTCGGCCGGCGCTACGCCGAGCTGAGCGCCATCGTGAAGGCCCACGAAGCCTGGCGCACCGCCGGTGACGACCGCGCCGCCGCGCTGGAGCTGGCCGCGGACGACTCCACGTTCGCCGCCGAGGCCGAGCAGCTGGGCCGGCGGGAAGCGGAACTGGCCGACCGGTTGCGCCGGCTGCTGCTGCCGCGCGACCCCAACGACGACCGCGACGCCATCCTGGAGATCAAGGCCGGCGAGGGCGGCGCGGAGTCCGCGCTGTTCGCCGCCGACCTGCTGCGCATGTACCTGCGTTTCGCCGAGCGGGCCGGTTGGAGCACCCAGGTGCTCGACGCCGAGGAGTCCGACCTCGGGGGCTACAAGGACGTCTCGGTCGCGGTGAAGGCTCGCGGGGCCTACGAGCCCGGCACGGCGCCGTTCGCCCGGCTCAAGTACGAGGGCGGCGTGCACCGGGTGCAGCGCGTCCCGGTCACCGAGAGCCAGGGCCGCATCCACACGTCGGCCGCGGGCGTGCTGGTGCTGCCGGAGGCGGAGGACGAAGCTGAGGTCGAGATCAGTCCCAACGACCTTCGCATCGACGTGTTCCGGTCCTCCGGGCCCGGCGGCCAGAGCGTCAACACCACGGACTCCGCCGTGCGCATCACCCACCTGCCCACCGGCATCGTCGTCTCCTGCCAGAACGAGAAGAGCCAGCTGCAGAACAAGGAGCAGGCGATGCGCATCCTGCGGGCCCGGCTGCTGGCCGCCGCGCAGGAGGAGGCCGACCGTGAGGCCGCCGATGCCCGGCGCAGCCAGGTCCGCACCGTCGACCGGTCCGAGCGGGTGCGCACGTACAACTTCCCGGAGAACCGCATCTCCGACCACCGGGTCGGCTACAAGGCCTACAACCTCGACGCCGTGATCGACGGTGACCTCGAGGCTGTAGTACAGGCGCTGGTCGACGCTGACGCCGCCGCCGCGCTCACCGCCACCAGCGAGGCCGGGACGGCATGAGCGCACCGTCGCTGCGCGAGCAGCTGAGGTCGGCCACCGACCGGCTCGCCCGGGCCGAGGTGCCGTCGCCGCGCCACGATGCGGAAGCGCTGGCCGCGCACGTGCTCGGCGTCGAACGCGGTGCGCTGGTCACGCACCCGGAGCCGGGGGAGAAGTTCACCGCCCGCTACGACGACCTCGTGCGTCGCCGGGCCGAGCGGATCCCGCTGCAGCACCTGACCGGGCAGGCGCACTTCCGGCACGTCACGCTGCAGGTGGGCCCAGGTGTGTTCATCCCGCGCCCGGAGACCGAGCTGACCGCCGGGGTCGCGGTCGACGAGGCCCGGGCTGTGGTGGCGGCCGGCCGGGTGCCCGTCGTCGTCGACCTGTTCTCGGGCTCCGGCGCCATCGCGGTCTCGGTGGCCACCGAGGTGCGCCCGTGCATGGTGCACGCCGTGGAGCGCGAGGACGACGCCGTGGCCTGGCTGCGCCGCAATGCCGCCGGCAACTCCATCATCGTGCACCGCGACGACGTCGCCCTGGTGGCGCAGCGCAGCCTGTCCATGCTGCTCGGCCAGGTCGACGTCGTCGCCGCGAACCCGCCGTACGTGCCGGCGGCCGCCGACATCCGCGACCCCGAGGTGGCCGAACACGACCCGGCCGCGGCGCTGTGGTCCGGCGACGACGGCCTGGACGCGATGCGGGTGCTCGCCGACGTGGCGGCGCGGCTGCTGCGGCCCGGCGGCCTGGTGGTGGCCGAGCACGCCGACGTGCAGGGCGAGGCGGCGCCGGAGGTGTTCCGCCGGCACGGCGCGTGGGCCGACGTCGCCGACCACCTCGATCTGGCCGGCCGCCCCCGGTACGTGACTGCCCGCCGCGCCACCCCCGTGCACGCGGAGAAATGATCACGTTCACCATGGGTGCGGACACACGCCTGGCAAATGGGCGGACCGGTGACGCACAACACGACCCGCGCGAGGGATGATGACGGCGTGAGCCCCTTGTACGACTGCTCGGACGAGACCAAACGCCAGCGCGGAGTGGGCGCGGCCAAACGCGCCGTGCGCAACGGCAAGCTGATCGTGCTGCCCACCGACACCGTCTACGGCGTCGGCGCCGATGCCTTCTCACCCGACGCGGTCACCGCGCTGCTGACGGCCAAGGGCCGCGGCCGCGACATGCCGGTGCCGGTGCTGGTCGGCTCGACCGCCACGCTGGGCGGCGTCGCCGTCACCGACGACACCATCGAAGCCCTGGTCAAGGCGTTCTGGCCGGGTGGGCTGACGCTCGTCTGCGCCGAGCAGCCATCGCTGCGCTGGGACCTCGGCGACACCGGCGGCACCGTCGCGGTCCGCATGCCCGACCACGAGATCGCCCTCGAGGTACTCACCGAGACCGGCCCGCTCGCGGTCAGCAGCGCCAACGTGTCCGGCCAGCCGCCGGCACAGTCCGCCGCCGACGCCCGCGCCCAGCTCGGCGACTCCGTCGCGGTCTATCTCGAGGCCGGCCCGACCGGCAAGGACACACCGTCCACCATCGTCGACGTCACCGGCCCACTCCCGCGGGTGCTGCGACAGGGCGCCATCGGCCTCGCCGAGCTGCAGGCCGTCGTGCCCGAGCTGCGCGGCCTGGACCAGTAGGAAGCGCGGGAAGCCGATGCGCGAGTATCTGCTGACGTTCTTCATCGCCGCTTCGGTCACCTACCTTGTCGCCGGGCTCGCCGGCCGGTTCGCGTACTGGGTGGGCGCCGTGCCGCCGACCCGGGAACGCGACGTCCACCGCGAGCCGGTGCCTCGGCTGGGCGGGCTGGCGATGCTCGCCGGGATGCTCGTGGCGATGCTGGTCGCCAGCTACCTGCCGCACCTGCGCGGCGTCTTCGAGGAGTACGCCGACGCTCGAGCGCTCGTCACCGCCGCCGTCGTCATCTGCCTGGTCGGTGCCGCCGACGACATCTGGGACCTCTCCGCGCTGGCGAAGTTCGCCGGCCAGCTGGTCGCGGCCGGGCTGCTGGTGGCCCAGGGCGTGCAACTGCTGTACCTGCCGCTGCCGGGCGGGACGTTCGTGCTCGACCAGACCCAGGGTGCGCTGTTCACCGTCATCCTCGTCGCCGGCGCGGCGAACGCGGTCAACTTCGTCGACGGTCTGGACGGGCTGGCCGCCGGCGTGGTGGGTATCGGGGCGGCGGCGTTCTTCTCCTACGCCTACCTGCTGGACGTCGAGAACGGCGTCAGCCGCATGAGCACGCCGGCGCTGGTCTCCGTCGTCATCATCGGCATCTGCGCCGGCCTGCTGCCGCACAACTTCCACCCGGCGAAGATCTTCATGGGCGACTCCGGCGCCATGCTGATCGGCCTGCTGCTGGCCGCGGCCTCGATCAGCCTGACCGGCCGGCTGCCCAGCCAGGACGTGCAGTCGTCGAGCTTCCTGCCCACGCTGCTCCCGCTGGTGCTGCCGCTCGCGGTCATCCTGCTGCCGTTCCTCGACATGATGATGGCCGTGGTGCGCCGTACCCGGGCCGGCAAGTCGCCGTTCGCGCCGGACAAGCAGCATCTGCACCACCGGCTCCTGCAGATCGGGCACTCGCAGGTGCGGGCGGTCACCATCATGTGGGTCTGGGCGGCCATCGTGTCGTTCGGCGTCGTGGTCATCGCCATGGTCGGCGGATGGACGACGTACGTCCTGCTGGCTGTCGCGGTCCTGGTGATGATCGCGTTCACGACGGGGCATCCGCGGCGGTTGTTCCGGCGCGGCGTACCCGTCGGCACCTGATCGTTTAGGAGCTGCGGCGGTCGTGCCCGTACGCTGGTGGCGCCATGACTGAGGAACTGCGTTCTAACTCTTTCCGCGCACCGATGCGCCGGGTCCTGGTGGCCTGCGGCGTCGGCTTCGGGGTCGCCATACCGGTGGCCACGGTGGTCGGCTGGCTGGCCGGCGGGTCGACGGTGGGGCTCGGGCTGCTGCTCGGGCTCGCGGTGCCGGCGCTGTTCTTCGGCTTGACCGTGCTCGCGGGGGTGTTGGCGGCCAGGCTCGACAACGGCCCGTTCGTCGGCGTCGTGATGGGCTCGTGGTTGCTCAAGGTCCTCGCGTTGATGCTGCTCATGGCCGCGATCCGCGATGCCGAGTTCTACGACTCCGTCGCGTTCTTCGCCGGGTTCGTGTGCGGCGTGGTCGGCTGGCTGGCCGCCGAGATCGTCGTGGTGCTTCGCGCCAAGACGCCGTACGTGGAGGTGTCGGGGGGTGCCTGACATGGCACGGGCCGGCACTTGGTATGGTCAGGGCACGTCATGAGTGGCAGTTCGAACGAATCCCCCCATGGCGGGGAATCGATCGTCTGGTCCATCATGGCCACCCTGATCGCCGGTCCAGTGCTGTACGGCCTGATCGGCCTCGGGGTAGACAGCTTCTTCGCCACGTCCTTCGGTGTTCCGGTCGGGATCGTGGTGGGTTTCATCTTGTCCGGCTACATCATCTACCTGCGGTACGGCCGGGAGTGACCTCCCGAGCCCTGATCTCACGGAGACCATCCTGAGTACGCTCACGACGACGACGTACCTCGCCGCCGAGGGCGGAGGCGGGTTCCATCCGCCGTCCCTGGTCGACTTCTTCCCGCCGGCGATCATGTTCGAAGGCACGATCTTCGAATTCACCCGCATCAACCTCGTCCAGGTCATCATGACCGTCGCGGTCGCGGCGTTCTTCATCGTGGCCTTCCGCAACCCCCAGGTCGTCCCGCGGGGCGTGCAGAACCTCGGCGAGATCGCCATCGACTTCGTCGACAAGCAGATCATCCAGTCGATCATGGGCGCGAGCGGCCGCAAGTACCTGCCCTACCTGGCGACGCTGTTCTTCTTCATCCTGGCGCTGAACATGGCCGGCGTCGTCCCGGGCCTGAACATCGCCGGCACCAGCATCGTGGCCATCCCGATGCTGCTGGCCGTCGTGGCCTGGGTGACCTTCAACGTCGCCGGCATCCGCAAGCACGGCTTCCTGACGTACATGAAGTCGAACCTCTTCCCGCCCGGCGTGCCGGCACCGATCTACATCCTGCTGACGCCGATCGAGTTCCTGTCCACGTTCATCCTGCGCCCGATCACGCTCACCATCCGTCTGCTGGCGAACATGATGGCCGGGCACCTCATGCTGGTGCTGTTCTTCTCCGGCGCCACCTACCTGTTCCTCGACGCCGACACCGTGCTCAAGCCGCTCGGGATCGGCGCCGCCGCGATGGGCTTCGCCATCACGGCGTTCGAGATCCTGGTCGGCTTCCTGCAGGCCTACATCTTCACGTTGCTCACCGCGCTGTACATCGCCGGCGCGGAGAGCGAACACCACTGACGCACCAATCGACGTCCGGGTAAACGCACCCGGACGCCAAACAGAAAGGGAATCCCGTGGAGCTTCTCGCTGCGGTCGAGGGCAACGTCAACGCCATCGGCTACGGCCTGGCCGCCATCGGCCCGGGCATCGGCCTGGGCATTCTGATCGGCAAGGCGCTCGAGGGCATGGCCCGTCAGCCCGAGGCAACCGGTGTGCTGCGTATCAACATGTTCATCGGTATCGCGCTGGTCGAGGCCCTGGCCCTGCTCGGTATCGTCGCCGGCTTCCTCTTCACGTGAGCCCGGACATGATTCGCGCCGCCGCCGAAGGGGACGTTCCCGAGGGGATCGACCTGTTCATCCCGCCCCTGTACGACATTTTCTGGGGCGCGGTCATGTTCGTCGCGCTGTTCCTCATCTTCTGGAAGTACGTGCTGCCCAGCCTCAAGACCACTCTCGAGGCACGCAGCGACGGCATCGAGAAGAAGCTGGAGCAGGCGGAGGAGGACCGCAACGAGGCCCGCGCCCTGCTCGAGCAGTACCGCGAGCAGCTGGCCGAGGCGCGTTCCGAGGCGGCCAAGATCCGCGCCGACGCCCAGAGCGACCGGCAGTCCATCCTCGCCGAGGCCCGCGCCGAGGCGCAGGAGGCGGCCGCGGCCGTCACCGAGCGGGCTCAGGCGCAGCTGGCCGCCGAGGCGGCGCAGGTGCGGGCGACCCTCTCGCGTGACGTCGGCCGCCTGGCCGTCGAGCTCGCCGAGAAGGTCGTCGGCGACTCGCTGGACCAGCAGCGTGTCTCGGGCACGGTCGACCGGTTCATCGCCGACCTCGAGACCGCGACGGCGGACGGGACGACACGCTGATGCTCGGGACGAGCAAGACATCGTTGGCCAAGGCGCGCGAGGCGCTCACGGCCCGCGTGAACGCGTCCAACGCCGACGACGTCGCCGACGCGCTGCTGTCGGTCACCGAGGTGATCGCCACGTCGGCCGCGCTGCGCGGTGCGCTGGGCGACAGCGGTGCGGTCAGGGGCTCGCGTGCGGCGCTGGTCGGCTCGGTGTTCGCCGACCGTGTCGACGCGACCGCCCTCGAGGTGGTCCGCGACGTGGTCGAGCGGCGTTGGTCGACCGGCCGCGACATGGTCGACGCCATCGAGTCGCTCGGCTTCGAAGCCGCGCTGATCGGGGCGGAGGCGCGGGGCGTCCTCGACACCGTCGAGGACGAGCTGTTCCGGGTCGACCGCGTGGTGGCGGGCGACCAGCGGCTGCGTCTGGTGCTCACCGATCCGGCCGTTCCCGACACCACCAAGGGCGACATCTTCGCGGACCTGCTCGGCGGGAAGGCGGACCCGACCACCATCACGTTGGTCCGGTACGCGGTCACGCATCCGCGCGGGCGCAAGCTGGAAGACGTGCTCGCTGCCCTGGTCACCGAGTCCGCCCGGCGGCACGAGCGGCTGCTCGCCCGGGTGACGGTGGCCGACCAGCTGACCGAGGACCAGCACCGCCGGCTGGCGGCCGCGCTGAGCCGCGTCTACGGGCGTGACGTCGACCTGCAGGTCGACGTCGACCCGTCCGTGGTCGGCGGCGTGGTCGTGCGGGTCGGCGACGAGGTCATCGACGGCAGCGTTCGACACCGCGTCGACCAGATCCGGCGCCGGCTCGGCGTCGCTTAGGCCCCCTAGCCCTTCCCACGAGTTCAACCAGGAGACAGGACCAACCATGACGGAGCTGACGATCCGCCCGGAGGAGATCCGCGACGCGATCGAGCGACACGTCCAGTCGTTCACTCCGGAGGCCTCCCGCGAGGAGGTCGGCCGGGTGGTCGACGCCGGCGACGGTATCGCTCACGTCGAGGGGCTGCACTCGACGATGGCCAACGAGCTGCTGGAGTTCGAGGACGGCACCCTCGGGTTGGCCCAGAACCTCGAGGTCACCACGATCGGTGTGGTCGTGCTCGGCGACTACGCCGGCATCGAGGAGGGCCAGACGGTCCGCCGTACCGGTGAGGTTCTGTCGGTGCCCGTGGGCGACGCGTTCCTCGGCCGGGTCATCGACCCGCTGGGCGCGCCGCTGGACGGACTCGGTGAGATCCAGGCCGAGGCTCGTCGTGCCCTGGAGCTGCAGGCGCCGTCGGTGATTCAGCGCAAGAAGGTCGACGAGCCGCTGCAGACCGGCATCAAGGCAATCGACGCGATGACGCCGATCGGCCGCGGCCAGCGGCAGCTGATCATCGGTGACCGGCAGACCGGCAAGACCACGGTCGCCATCGACACCATCCTGAACCAGCGCGAGAACTGGCGCTCCGGCGACAAGTCGAAGCAGGTCCGCTGCATCTACGTCGCCACCGGCCAGAAGGGCTCCACCATCGCCGGCGTGCGCCAGCAGCTGGAGGAGGCGGGTGCTCTCGAGTACACCACCATCGTCGCCTCGCCGGCGTCGGACGCGGCGGGCTTCAAGTACCTGTCGCCGTACACCGGCTCGGCCATCGGCCAGCACTGGATGTACCAGGGCTACCACGTCTTGATCGTCTTCGACGACCTGTCCAAGCAGGCCGAGGCGTACCGCGCGGTCTCGTTGCTGCTGCGCCGCCCGCCGGGTCGTGAGGCGTACCCGGGCGACGTGTTCTACCTGCACTCGCGGCTTCTCGAGCGTTGCGCGAAGCTGTCGAACGAGCTCGGCGGCGGCTCGATGACCGGCCTGCCGATCATCGAGACCAAGGCCAACGACGTGTCGGCCTTCATCCCGACCAACGTCATCTCGATCACCGACGGCCAGTGCTTCCTGGAGTCCGACCTGTTCAACTCGGGCGTGCGCCCGGCGGTGAACGTCGGTATCTCGGTGTCGCGAGTCGGTGGCGACGCGCAGATCAAGGCGATGAAGTCGGTCGCCGGTACGCTGCGCCTGGACCTCGCCCAGTACAACGAGCTCAAGGCCTTCGCGGCGTTCGCGTCCGACCTGGACCCGGCCAGCAAGGCACAGCTGCAGCGCGGTGAGCGTGTGACCGAGCTGCTCAAGCAGCCGCAGGGTGCGCCGCTGGCGGTCGCCGAGCAGGTCGTGTCGATTTGGGCGGCCACCACCGGCCGGCTCGACGAGGTCCCGGTCGAGGACGTCCGGCCGTTCGAGACCCAGTTCCTGGACTACGTGCGGCGCGAGCAGGCGGGCGTGCTGGACTCGATCACCAACAGCGGCAAGCTCAGCGACGACGACGTGCTCCTCCTGGAGCAGGCGATCGGCCGGTTCAAGGACCAGTACGTCACCGTCGCCGGCGAGCAGCTGGTGAAGGACGAGCCGGTCGCGGCGCTCGAGGACGAGGACGTGGAGCAGCTGACGCTCAAGCGGCGGCGGCACTCCAGCACGGACGTCGAGAACGTCGCGGGTCCGGCCGGCGACACCGGCGGGCCGCCGGCGTGATCCCTGGAACGCTCGCAGAGACCCGCGAAGGGAGGATGACGTCCGATGGCCGCACAGCTGCGTGAACTACGACGCCGGATTCGCTCGGTCGAGTCCACAAAGAAGATCACCAAGGCGCAGGAGCTCATCGCCGCATCGCGGATCATCCGTTCGCAGCAGCGGGCGGAGGCCGCGCGGCCGTTCAGCCGCGCGCTCGTCAGTGCGCTGGAGGCCGCGGCTTCCCGGGCGCAGCTGACCCACCCGCTGCTGTCCAGCGACGTGGCGCCGCGCCGGGCCGCGGTGCTGGTCGTGACGTCCGACCGTGGCTTCGCGGGCGGTTACACGGCCAACGTGCTGCGGCAGGCCGAAGGGCTGCGCGGGTTGCTGGACAGCGAGGGCGTCGAGGTGCGTCCGTACGTCGTGGGGACCAAGGGCGTCACCTGGTTCCGCTTCCGCGGCCGGGAGATGGACGGCGCATACGAGGGCTTCACCGGTGCGCCGAATCCCGCGAATGCCCGCGAGATCGCCAACGACGTGCTGGCGGCCATGAACACGCCGACGGACGAGGGCGGCGTGGACGAGATCCACATCGTCTCGACCCACTTCCGCAACATGGTCAGCCAGGAGGTGCGCACGCGGCGGCTGTTCCCGATCGTCGTCGAGGACGTCGAGGAACCGCTGCACACGGCGTCCGGCTCGGGCGACGGGGGCGGCACGACCGCCGCCGGCGGTGGCGAGGTGCGCGAGCGGCCCGGCCGCCCGGCCGAGCACGACGAAGTACTGCCGCTGTACGAGTTCGAGCCGTCGCCGGAGGCAGTGCTCGACACCCTGCTCCCGCAGTACGCCAGCAACCTGATCTACACCGCGTTGCTGGACGCGGCCGCCTCGGAGTGGGCGGCGCGGCGGCGAGCCATGAAGTCGGCCACCGACAACGCCGGGGAGTTGCAGCAGAGCCTGACCCGGCAGGCCAACTCGGCGCGCCAGGCCGAGATCACCCAGGAGATCAGCGAGATCGTCGGCGGGGCGGACGCCCTGGCGGCCGCGACCACGGAATGAAACGGTGAGTGAGGACATGACCACCACAGTCGAGGAGACCGCTGTGCGGACCGGACGTGTCGTCCGCGTGATCGGTCCCGTCGTCGACGTGGAGTTCGACGACGCACACATGCCCGAGATCTACAACGCCCTCACGGTGGACGTGAAGCTCGCTGAGGAAGCGGGCGGCGACCGCACGCTGACCCTGGAGGTCGAGCAGCACATCGGCGACGGCATGGTGAAGGCCATCTCCATGCAGCCCACCGACGGCCTGGTCCGCGGTACCGCGGTCACGGACACCGGCGGCCCGATCACGGTGCCGGTGGGCAACGGCGTCAAGGGCCACGTGTTCAACGCCCTGGGCGAGCCGCTGGACGTCGACGCGTCGAAGATCGAGGCCGACGAGCGGTGGTCCATCCACCGCAAGCCGCCGGCATTCGACCAGCTCGAGGGTTCCACCCAGATGCTGGAGACCGGCATCAAGGTCCTCGACCTGCTGACCCCCTATATCCAGGGTGGAAAGATCGGCCTGTTCGGTGGTGCCGGTGTCGGCAAGACGGTGCTCATCCAGGAGATGATCACCCGTGTGGCCCGGAACTTCGGTGGCACCTCGGTGTTCGCCGGCGTCGGCGAGCGCACCCGTGAGGGCAACGACCTCTGGGTCGAGATGGCCGAGGCCGACGTGCTGAAGGACACCGCGCTGGTGTTCGGCCAGATGGACGAGCCGCCCGGCACGCGTATGCGCGTCGCGCTCTCGGCCCTCACCATGGCCGAGTACTTCCGTGACGTCCAGAAGCAGGACGTGCTGCTGTTCATCGACAACATCTTCCGGTTCACCCAGGCCGGCTCCGAGGTGTCCACCCTGCTGGGCCGGATGCCGTCGGCCGTGGGTTACCAGCCGACGCTGGCCGACGAGATGGGCACTCTGCAGGAGCGCATCACCTCGACCAAGGGTCACTCGATCACCTCGATGCAGGCCATCTACGTCCCGGCCGACGACATCACCGACCCGGCGCCGCACACCGCGTTCGCGCACCTCGACGCCCGGACGGTGCTCTCGCGCCCGATCTCACAGCTGGGCATCTACCCGGCCGTGGACCCGCTGGACTCCTCCAGCCGGATCATGGACGCGGCGTACATCGGCGAGGACCACTATCGCGTCGCGACCCGGGTGAAGGAGATCCTGCAGAAGTACAAGGACCTGCAGGACATCATCGCCATCCTCGGTATCGACGAGCTGTCCGAAGAGGACAAGGTCACCGTGCAGCGGGCACGGCGGCTGCAGCGGTTCCTGTCGCAGAACATGTTCGTGGCCGAGTCCTTCACCGGGCAGCCGGGTGTGTTCGTCCCGCTGGCGGAGACGCTTGAGTCGTTCGACGCCATCGCCAAGGGTGAGTACGACCACCTGCCCGAGCAGGCGTTCAGCTTCGTCGGCAACGTCGAGGACGCCGAGAAGAAGGCACGGCAGCTGGCATCGTGACCGCACTGGTCCAACGGTTGACCCGGCTCACGGGCCGAGGAGAGGAGCCGACGTGGCGCGCGAGCTGAACGTCGAGGTCGTGGCGGCGGACCGCAAGGTCTGGTCCGGCGCCGCCTCGATCGTGGTCGCGAAGACCCCTGAGGGTGAGATCGGCATCATGGCCGGGCACGAACCGGTGCTGGGCCTGCTGGTCCCCGGCGCGGTGAAGGTCCGGCCGTCCGAGGGCGAGCCGGTCGTGGCGGTCGTGTCCGGCGGCTTCCTCTCGGTGTCGCAGGACACCGTCGCCATCATGGCCGAGCAGGCCGAACTGGCGGAGGAGATCGACGCCGCGGCCGCCCGGGCGGAGCTGGAAGCGCTGGAGGAGGGCGAGGACGACGCCCGGCGTTGGGCTCAGGCCAGGGTCGACGTCGCGGCGAGCCGGTAGATCTGAGAACATCGGATCGACGCTCGGGGGAGGTGATCGGTGGCGCTGGTGTCGTGGACCCTGCTCGTGCTGGGTGCGCTCGCGTTGGTCGCGGTGCTGGTGCTCCTCGCCCTGTACGTGCGGCGCGCCGTCCTGCAGCGTGACGGTGGCTTCGACATGTGTGTGCGTGCCGAGAGCCATGACGGTTGGGCGGGCGGCTGGGCGTTCGGCATCGGTCGCTACCGTGAGGACACCCTGGAGTGGTTCCGCACGTTCAGCTTCACGACGTGGCCGAAGCGTTCGTTCCGCCGCACCGAGCTGGGCGTCGAGCGTCGTCGTGAGCCCGACGCCGAGGAGACGTACGAGCTGCCGGCCGGTCACGTCGTCCTCATCTGCACCGCCAGCGGCCGCATGGTCGAGGTCTCCATGACGGACGCCGCCGCGACGGCGTTTCTCGCCTGGCTGGAGGCGGCGCCGCCCGGGGGTCAGTTCGTCGACTGAGCCGGCCGGGGCGTACCGTTCTGCACGTTCCGCCCTTCCGCGGGGCATGATGGCCACCACGGGTGGACATACGGTGAACGTGCAGGGTGGAGACGGCGAAAGGTTCGCACTCGCGTGGAGAGATTTCGGGTCACAGGCGGTAGCTCGCTGCGCGGACAGGTCCGGGTCAGCGGGGCGAAGAACAGCGCGCTGAAGCTCATGGCGGCCGCGCTGCTCGCCGAGGGCCGCACCGTGCTGCACGACGTGCCGGACATCACCGATGTCGGCTACATGGCCGAGCTGCTGCGGCAACTCGGCGCCGGCGTCGAACGCGACGGCTCCACCGTCGTCATCGATGTGCCGGAGAAGATCAACCACGAGGCTCCGTACCACCTGGTCCGGCGGCTGCGGGCGTCCATCTGCGTGCTGGGGCCGCTGGTGGCCCGCTGCGGTGCCGCGGACGTCGCACTGCCCGGTGGCGACGCCATCGGCTCGCGCGGTCTCGACATGCACATGTCCGGGCTGGAGAAGCTCGGTGCCGAGGTCGGGGTCGAGCACGGTTTCGTCGTCGCTCGCGCCTCCGGCGGGCTGCGCGGCACGAACATCTGGCTCGACTTCCCGAGTGTCGGCGCCACCGAGAACATCCTCATGGCCGCCGTGCTGGCCAAGGGCACCACGGTCATCGACAACGTCGCCCGCGAGCCGGAGATCGTCGACATCTGCCAGATGCTCAGCGACATGGGTGCCAAGATCGACGGTGCCGGCACCTCGACGTTGCGGGTCGAGGGCGTCGACCGGATGGTCCCCACCGAGCACACCACCATTCCCGACCGCATCGTCACGGGCACGTGGGGGGTGGCGGCGGTCATGACCCGCGGCGACATCACCATCGCCAACGGCCGCCCGGAGCACCTGGAGATCGTTCTCGACAAGCTGGCCGCGGCCGGCGCGGTGGTGGAGTCCACTCCTGGCGGCCTGCGGGTGGCGATGTCCGGGCGGCCTCGCGCCATCGACGTGGTCACGCTGCCGTACCCGGGGTTCCCGACCGACCTGCAGCCGATGATCGTCGCGCTGGACGCCGTGTCCGAGGGCACCGCCATGATCACCGAGAACGTTTACGAAGCTCGCTTCATGTTCGTCAACGAGCTGGTCCGGCTCGGTGCCGAGGTGCGCATCGACGGCCACCACGCCATCGTCCGCGGCCGGCCCGCGCTGTCCGGCGCCCCGGTCGTCACCACCGACATCCGGGCCGGTGCCGGCCTGGTGTTGGCCGGGCTTGTCGCTGAGGGGGAGACACTGGTGTCGGCGGTACATCACATCGACCGGGGATACCCGGATCTCGTCGGGCAGCTGCGGAGTCTCGGTGCGGATGTGGTCCGTGAACCGGACCCGGACCACTTCGATGACTGACCTCAAGAGCGAGTCGGTCGCCGGCGAGCCGGTCGGCGACGACGAGCCACCGGCGAGTCCTGCCCGCCGGTTCCTGACGCCCGGGCGCACCGGCCTGGGCGTCTATCTGATGGTGCTGGTCTGCTACAGCGCCCTCGAGGGCATCCCGATGGACCGGGTCGGCCAGACCGGCTGGATCATCATCGGGATGATCGCGGTCAAGGTCGGCCGCCCGTGGCGCGAGCACGTGCGCACCTTCCTCGACTGGCTGCCGCTGCTGGCGGCGCTCATCCTCTACGACCACACGCGGGGCATCGCCGACACCCTCGGCATGCCGGTGCGGGTCGCCGAGCTGGCCGACCTGGAGAGCTGGCTGTTCGGCGGCACGGTGCCCACGGTGTGGTTGCAGGAGCACTTCTTCCAGTCCACGGTGCGCTGGTGGGACGTCGCCATCGCCATCGTGTACTTCAGCCACTTCGTCGTCCCGTGGGCCATCGCCGCCGCGTTCTACATGTGGTCACGGGATCGTTGGGTCTCCTACATCCGCCGGGTGCTCCTGCTGACGTACGCCGGGCTGCTCACCTACGTGCTGCTGCCCGCCGCCCCGCCGTGGTTCGCCGCCGCCCGCACCGGCGACATCCACGAACCCGTGTACCGGCTGGTCGGGCGGGGATGGAACGAGCTCGGCCTGCGCAGCGCCAACGCCTGGCTGTCCGACGCCCAGGGCGGCGCCAACGAGGTGGCGGCGCTGCCGTCGCTGCACGCCGGCTTCGCGATGCTCGTCGCCGTCACGCTGTGGCCGCTGGCCCGGCACTGGGCGTTGCGGGCCCTGGTGGTCGCGTTCCCGCTGGCCATGGCGTTCACCCTGGTGTACGGCGGCGAGCACTACGTCGTCGACGTCGTGATGGGCTGGTTCTACGTGGCCGGCGTCATGGGGGTAGCGCACCTGTGGGAGCGTTGGCGTGCCGGCCGCGCGACGGTCGTCGCCGTCGGTCCGGAGCACGAGGCACTGAAAGGAAGGCAGGAAGTATGACGCGCAAGGTGGCGGTCATCGGCGCCGGGCTGATGGGGTCCGGCATCGCCCAGGTGGCGGCGGTCGGCGGGTGGGACGTCGTCCTGCGCGACCTCGACGACGACGCCGTGGCCCGCGGCCGGGGTGCCATCGAGGCCAGCACCGCGAAGTTCGTCGAGAAGGGCCGGCTGTCCGAGTCCGACCGCGAGGCCGCGCTGGCGCGCATCACCGTCACCACCGACCTGGACGCGGCCGCCGAGGCCGACGTCGTCGTCGAGGCCGTCTTCGAGAACGTCGACGTCAAGCGGGAGCTGTTCGCGGCCCTGGACCGGATCTGCCGCGACGGAGCGGTCCTGGCCACCAACACCAGCGCCATCCCGATCACCAAGATCGCCGCGGCGACGGCGCGCCCCGAGGACGTCGTCGGCACGCACTTCTTCTCGCCGGTGCCCATGATGGCGCTGTGCGAGCTGGTCCGCGGCCAGCACACGTCCGACCACGCCCTGGCCACCGCCCGTGAGTTCGCCGAGTCGGCCGGCAAGACGTGCATCGTCGTCAACCGCGACGTCGCCGGGTTCGTCACCACGCGCCTGATCAGCGCGCTGGTGGTCGAGGCGGTCAAGCTGTACGAGTCCGGCGTGGCCACCGCCGAGGACATCGACGTCGCCTGCAAGCTCGGCTTCGGCCACGCCATGGGCCCGCTGGCCACTACCGACCTCACCGGCGTCGACGTCCTGCACCACGCCACGTCGAACATCTGGGACGAGACCGCCGACCCGAAGTTCTTCCCGCCGGAGCTGCTGCGCCGCATGGTCGACGCCGGTCAGCTCGGCCGGAAGAGCGGCCGCGGGTTCTACGGGTACTGAACTCCGGTTGATCTTGGAGTAACCGCGGAATCAATCGGACATATCGGGCGGGGTTTCCGCGATTTCTCCAAGATCAACGAGGTTGCGCGGGGCCGCGTGCGGGCAGGCGGTCAGGTGACCGTGCGCCGCCAGGTTCCGTTGCCGCGCCGCGACTGCACCGGCTCGATGGCGGTGCCAGTGCCCTTCACGACGGCCGTGGCGCGGCGGGTGTTGCGCCGCGCGGGGGCGGGGTGGTCGAGCTCGACGCGGCGGCGCGGCAGCAGCAGCCGGGTGGTGACGAGCTTGGCCCGGTCGCGACGGCGGGAGCGTTCCCGGCGGGCGAGGTCGGCGGCGCCTATCAGGCCGGCCTCGTTGCCCAGGGCGGCCCGCACGACCTGGGCCTCCGGCCGGAAGCCGCGGCCGGTGAGGGTCCGCCGGAACGACGTGCGCGCCGGCTGCAACAGCAGGTCGCCGACGTCGGATACACCGCCGCCGATGACGAACAGTCCGGGGTCGAACGCGGCGGCCAGGTTGGCCAGCCCGACCCCGAGCCACTGCCCGATGTCCTCCAGCAGCTCCAGCGCCGCCGGGTCGCCCTGCGCGGCCAGGGCGCTGATCATCGGGCCGGTGATGCGCAGCGGGTCGCCCTGGCAGGCCTCCGCGATGCGGTAGGCCACCGGCGAACCGTTGACCACCAGCTCGCGTGCCTCGCGGACCAGCACGTTGCCGCTGGCGTACTGCTCCCAGCAGCCGCGGTTGCCGCACTCGCAGCGGTGCCCGCCGGGCACGACGACCATGTGGCCGAACTCGCCGGCCACCCCGAACCGGCCGCGGTGCAGCACGCCGTCGAGCACCACGGCGCCGCCGATGCCGGTGCCGAGGTTCACGCACACGACGTGCGACTCGCCCTGAGCGGCGCCGAACCGGCACTCCGCCCAGAGCGCGGCGTTGGCGTCGTTGTCGACGACGACGGGGAGGCGGATGCGCCGCTGGACGGCGTCGCGCAATGGCTCGTTGCGCCAGGCCAGGTGCGGAGCGAAGAGCACAGAGGACTGGGTGCCGTCGACGAAGCCGGCGGCGCCGATGCCCACCGCCAGCACGTGGTGGCGCGAGCCCAGTTCGGCCACGATGTCGGCGATGGTGTCCTCGACCTCGCGGGCGCTCTTGCTCTTGCTGGGTGTCTCCCGCCGGGTGCGGTCGATGATGTTCCCCTCGACGTCGACGACCCCGGCGGCGACTTTTGTGCCGCCGATGTCGATGCCGATGGTGGGCCGCAACGCCAGCCGGGAGACCCGTGTGCGCGTTGGAGACATTCCCCAAGTATGTCTGGGCGGGGTGGGGCGGGTGGGCGACGGGTTCAGCTCGGGCCGCCCGGCGGGTCGAGGATGCCCATGCGGTAGGCCGTCGTGACGGCCGCGGTGCGGTCGTCGACACCGAGTTTGGCGAACACTCGCAGCAGGTGCGTCTTGACCGTCGCCTCGCCGATGTGCAGCCGCCGCCCGATCTCCGCGTTGGACAGCCCGGTGGCGACCGCCGCGAGCACCTCCCGCTCCCGCGGGGTCAGCTGCGGCGCGGCCGGGGTGCGCAGGCGCCGTACCAGGCGGGCCGCGACCGGCGCTGCCAGCACCGTCTCACCCCGATGGGCGGACCGGACCGCCTCGGCCAGTTGCACCCGCGGGGTGTCCTTGAGCAGGTAGCCGGTGGCGCCGGCCTCGACCGCGCGGACGATGTCGGAATCGGTGTCGTAGGTGGTGAGCACGAGGATGCGGGCGCCGGGCTGCTCGGCGATGATCCGCGCGGTCGCCTCGGCGCCGTCGAGCCTCGGCATCCGCAGGTCCATGAGGATGACGTCGGGGCGCAACTGCCGGGCCAGCGTGACCGCCTCGTCGCCGTCGCCGGCCTCGCCCACGACCTCGAAGTCCGGTTCGGCGCCGAGCATGCCGGCCAGCCCGGTCCGCACGACCGGGTGGTCGTCGACCAGCAGCAGCCGCAGCGTCGTCACGAGCGACACGGTACCGGGTGCGCCCACTCCTGCCCCCACGTTGATCTTGGAGTAACCGCGGAATCGCGGGGCGAAATGCCCGATTGATTTCGCAGTTGCTCCAAGATCAACGCGGGCGGGGCAGTTCAGGAGACGGTGGCGCGGACCGTGCTGCCGGCACCGGGGGCGCTGATGACCTCCAGCCGGCCGCCGACCTGCTCGACCCGGGCCCGCATTCCGCGCAACCCGTACCCGTCGGCGGCCGCGTGTACCGGCTCGAAACCGCGTCCGTCGTCGACGACGGCGATGGTGGCGCTGCCGCGCGGTCCGGGCTGGAACCGCAGCGCCACGGTGACCCGGCGGGCACCTGCGTGCTTGCGGATGTTGGTCAGGGCTTCCTGGGTTGCCCGCAGCAGGACCACCTCGACGTTCGGTTCCAGCGTCCGTACCTCACCGTCGATCTCGACGGTGACGTCCAGCCCGGTCTCGTCGGCGAAGCGAGTGGCGACCCGTTCGACCGCCTCGGCCAGCGTCGCGTCCTGCAGCCCCACCGGCGCGAGCGAGCTGACCAAAGCCCTGGCCTCGGCGAGGTTGTCGCGGGCGGTGCGCTCCAACAGTGCGAGCCGTTCGCGCGCGGCGGCCGGGTCGCGGTCGAGCGTGACCTCGACGGCTTGGGCCAGAGTCAGGATGCTGGTGAAGCCCTGGGCGAGGGTGTCGTGGATCTCGTGGGAGAGCCGTTCCCGTTCGGCCAGCACTCCGCGCGAGTGTTCCAGCTGCGCCAGTTCGCTGCGCGTGCGCTCCAGCTCGTCAATGAGCGCGGCGCGCCGCTCGGCCTGGATGAACACATTCGTGATGAACAAGCCCATCAGCAGTGAGAGGCCGATGTGCATGCCGATCTGCGGGGCGACGTCGCGTGCCGCGCTCAGGGTCCAGCCGTCCTGGGCAACCTCGACCAGCGCCAGGCCTGCCATGGACACGAACGTCGCGGCCACGGCCATGCGGGTCGAGAGGAAGATCCAGATGTGCGGGATCAGGCCGAACAGCAGGAAGTACGCCTCGAAGATCTCGGCGCTGATGAGGACGTACAACCCGGCCCAGCTGACGCCCAGCTGGATCGGGGTGCGCCAGTCGCGTTGCTCGGTCTCCAGGAGCCGGCGCCCGAACAGCAGGTAGACGACCGCCATGGCGGCCACCACCAGCAGTCCGACCAGCCGCTCGCGGCTGGACAGGTTGTCCGAGCTGCCGATCATCACCACCAGCAGCCCGAGCAGCCCCAGGTACACGGTGTGGAAACCGACGGTGGTGCGCTGCCAGAAGGAGTCGAGATCGGCCAGGCTGCTCGGCGCGGCCGTGGTGACGGCCGGGTCGGACGGTGCCCGCTCCGGTGTCGTCAGCCGTCGTCCCGACGGCGCCACCGGAACGTCCGCACACACACGATCAGACCCACGATCAGCCACACCGACAGGATGAGTGCCGTCTGGCCGTGCTGCCATGATCCGGACACCTCCATGGTCTCGAAGTCGTCGGACAGGAACACCGAGCGCATGCCCTGTGCCAGCCACTTCAGCGGGAACACCGACGCGATGTTCTGCAACCAGCTTGGCAGGTCGGAGAAGACGAAGAAGACGCCGGAGATGAACTGCAGGATGAGCAGCGGCCCGACGACGACGGCGGACGCGCTCTTCGCGGACCTCGGCACCGAGGAGAACGCGATCCCGAGGACCGTCCCCGCGGCGGTGCCGAGAACGTAGCACCAGGCGAACGTCAGCCAGCGATCCGGCTCGGTGGGCAGGTCGGCGCCGAACGCCAACGCCGCGACGGCCAGCAGCAGCGCGATCTGCGCGATACCGACGACGAGGATCTTGCCGACCTTGCCGAGGAAGTACGCCACCGGCGGCATCGGGGTGCCGCGCAGCCGTTTGAGCGTGCCGTCCTCGCGTTCGATCGCCAGGCTCATGGCCATCGTCTGGAAGCTCACCAGCGCGATGCCGGAGGCGACCATGCCGGGCAGGAAGTACTGGGCGAAGTCGACCTCGCCGCCGTCCGGCCCGACCTGCTCGCTGAAGACCACGGCGAAGATGCCGAGCATGATGATCGGGAAGAGGAACGAGAAGATGACGGAATCGCGCTCCCGGAAGTACATGGCGATCTCGAGCCGGGTCCGGGCCAGCGCGATGCGCAGCGGGCTGGGTCGCGACGGCGTCCGGGCGCGGCGGCCGGTGTCGGTGCGGGTGAGACTGCTCATGACGGCACTCGCTCCTGTGCGTGGGTGGTACGGCCGGCCAGGGAACCGGCAGGCTGCGAAGCGCGCGCCGACGCCGTCGCCGGGTTCCCGATGAGCCTCAGGTAGACGTCTTCCAGCGTCGGCCGGCTCACGGTGAGCGACGGCACCTCGCCACCGAGCCGGGCGGAAAGCTCGGCCACCAGCGCGGTCGGCTGCCTGGTGCGGGCGGTGCGTGGCACGTCGTCCTCGGTCCAGCCGACGATGGCCTCGTCCTGGTCGCGCCCGCCCAGCCGGGCCGGGGTGTCCAGGGCGACGATGCGCCCGCCGGTGATGACGCCGACGCGGTCGGCCAGGTGTTCGGCCTCGTCGAGGTAGTGCGTGGTCAGGATGATCGTCGTGCCGCCGTCGGCCAGGGAGGTGATGAGCTCCCAGAACTCCCGGCGGGCCTCGGGATCGAACCCGGTGGTGGGTTCGTCGAGGAACAGCAGGTCGGGGTTGCCGAGGATGCCCAGGGCGACGTCGAGCCGGCGGCGCTGACCGCCGGACAGGTGCCGGGACCGGGTGGTGTGCTTCTCGTCCAGGCCGACGGCCGCGATGACCTCGTCGGGGTCGCGGGCATCGGGGTAGTAGCCGGCGAAGTGGTGCACCAGTTCGCCGACCGTGATCTCGTCGTGGCCGGTGGAGCTCTGCAGCACGATGCCGATGCGCTCCCGCCAGCCGGGGCCGGGCCGTTGCGGGTCCGCTCCGAGGACGCTCACGTCGCCGCTGTCGCGGGTCCGGTACCCCTCGAGGATCTCGACGGTGGTCGTCTTGCCGGCGCCGTTCGGGCCGAGCAGCGCGAACACCTCGCCGGAGTGGACGTCGAGGTCCAGCCCGTCGACGGCGGCCACGCCGGCATAGGACTTACGCAGCCCGCGGACCCGGATGGCGGTGTCGGTCGGTTCGGTCATGACACCACGATGTGCCTGGCAGCCGGGCCGCCACGAGCATCGCGCGGTGGGTTTCGAGGTCCACCGTTCGGTGGACCTCAGGTGCTACCGGGTCCTCCTAAGGCACCTCGGGCCGCGCCTTAGGAGGTGCCTACGCACCGACGATGCGGCAGTCTCCCGATGTGCCGCCCGCCGCCTCAGAACCATGCTGATGGTCAGGAGATCAGAGGAGTGGAGATCATGGGTGTCTACGGGGACTACGCGGCGTCGATCATTCACGAGCAGCGGTCCAGGGAGCTGCAGGCGCAGGTCCGCCAGGACCGGCTGGCCCGGTCCGGTCGCGAGGACGGCCGCCGGTCGGAGGAGCGCAAGGCGCGCGCCCGCGCCGGCGCCCGGCCGCGGACGGTCTGAGGCCGGCCGGGCGCTGCGCGGGGCGCGGCCGATCTGCGGGGAGCCGAAATTCGATGGCGCTGTCGGTGGCTGGTGGCAGGATGAATGACGTGGCCATTCACGTTGCTCGCACCGCCAGCCTGGTGGGCAGGGAACGGCAGCTCGCCGACCTGCGCCAGGCGTACGCGCAGGCGTGCACGGGGGAGCCGGTCACGGTACTGATCGGTGGCGAGGCGGGTATCGGCAAGACCCGTCTCACCGAGGAGTTCACCGCCGAGGCCGGCCGGCTGGGCGCGCGTATCGTCGTCGGCCAGTCGGTGGCGCTCGACGGCGACGGCCCGGCGTTCGCGCCGTTCGTGGGCGCGGTGCGCGGGCTGCACGGTCAGGTCGGTACTGAGGCTCTGCTCGAACTGGCCGGGCCCGGCGGTGAGCGGCTGGCCAGTCTGGTGCCGGAGCTCGGTGACCCACCGGCCGACGGGCCCGAGGGCCGGGGCCGGCTGTACGAGGTCGTCACGTCGCTGCTGGAGCGGTCGGCCGCCGAGCAGCCGCTGGTGGTGCTGCTCGAGGACCTGCAGTGGGCAGATCGCGCCAGTCGCGACCTGCTGCGGTTCGTGGCCCGCGGGGTGCGCGACACCAAGCTGCTCATCCTGGTCACCTATCGCACCGACGAGCTGCACCGGGGCCATCCGCTGCGGGCGTTGCTGGCCGAGCTGGACCGGATGCGCCAGGTGCACCGCATCGAGCTGCCCCGGCTCGGCCACGACGAGGTGGTGGCTCAGCTGCGCGGGTTGCTCGGCCGGCCGCTGGAGCGCGGTTACGTCGAGCGCATCTTCCAGCGCAGTGAGGGCATCCCGTTCTTCGTCGAGGAACTGGCCTGGGTCGACGACGACACGGGCCAGGCGGAGTTGCCCGGTTCGTTGCGCGACCTGTTGCTGGTGCGCATCGAACCGTTGTCCGAGGACACACAGCGGCTGCTGCGGCTGATGTCGGCTGCCGGCAACCGGGTCGACCACTCGGTGCTGGAGAAGGTGGCCGACGAGCGCAGCGGCCCGTTGGAGGCTGCGTTGCGTGAGGCGGTGTCGTCCGGAGTCATCGTGGTCGACGGCGACGGCTACGCCTTCCGGCACGCACTGCTGCGCGAGGCCCTGCACGACGACATGCTGCCCGGCGAGCACGCCCGCATGCACGCGCGGTACGCCGAGGCGCTGGAGACGCACCCCGAGCTGATGCCGAACGGGCCCACAGCGGCGGAGGTCGCGCACCACTGGTACTCCGCGCACGATGTCGAGCGCGCTTTCGCCTGGTCTCTCACCGCCGCGGACGAACTGGTGCGCGGGTATGCGCATGCCACCGCACAGCAGCTGCTCGAGCGGGCATTGGAGCTGTGGGATCAGGTGGCCGACCCGGAGACCGTCGCCGGTTCCACCCGGCTCGACGTCGTGGTGCGGGCCGCCACCGAGGCGTACTCGGCGGGCGAGTTCGACCGGGCTCTGTCGCTGGTCAAGGAGGCGCTGCGGCTGGTCGACCGCGAGGCCGACCCGGGACGGGCCGGCTGGTTGCTCGCACGCAAGGGCAACGTCCTGAACCGGTTGGGCCGGCCCGGTGCCATCGAGGCGCTGCGCGAGGCCCGCGAGCTCATCCCGGCCGACCCGCCGTCCGCCGAGCGGGCGGAGGCGCTGGACTGGCTGGCCACCACCCTCATGCTCGACTGGAGCTTCGCGGAATGCCTGGAGGTCGCCGACGAGGCCGAACGAGTGGCCGAGGCGATCGGCATGGCCCGCATCGTCGCCTCCGCCCGCATCACGCGAGGCACCGCGTGGGTGCACCTGGGCGATTCCGAGGCGGCGCTGGCCGAGATGCACCGGGCCGCCGCCACTGCCACCGCCGGGCCCGATCACCTGCATCGGTACTACGTGAACCTGTCCGATGCCTACATGCTGCTCGGCCGGTACGGCGAGGCGGTCGACGTCGCCACCGAGGGCTACCAGCACGCCCGCGAGCAGGGGCGCAAACGCACCTCCGGTGTGGTGCTCGCCGGGAACGCCGCGGAGCCCATGCTGGCGCTGGGTCACTGGGACCGCGCCGACCGGATGATCGAGCGCGGCCTGGAGATGGTCCCGCCGGCCAACCACGAGCGGCACATGCTCGGACTGCAGGCCTGGCTGGCGCTGTGGCGCGGCGACGTCGAGGCTGCCGCGGCGGCGGTCGAACGGCTGCGCGCCGGCATGACCCGGCGGACGGTGCTGCCACAGGACAGCCGGCTGGTCGCGCGGCTGCACGCCGATGTCGCGCTGGCCGCCGGCCGGCCGGAGGAAGCGTGGTCGGTGGTCACCGACGCTGTCGGCGACGACGTCCGGGCCGCCGTGCCCGGCTACGACCTGCCGCTGGCGTTCGCAGGAGCGCAGGCCCTGGGCGAGCGGCTGCGCGCCGCCGCCGACCCAGCCGACCTCGCTGTCGACGTCGCCTGGCTGCGTGACCTGGCCCGGCACACGGCCGCCGGCTGGCCGCTGCAGCTGTGGTCGGTACTGATCGAGGCCGAGCTGTCCGGCCGAGCCGGCGACGACCCTGCCGCCTGGCAGCAGGCCCTGGACGCACTACAGCAGGCCGAAGGCCCGGTCTACCTGGTGCCGTACGCGGGGTACCGGCTCGGGCGGGCGCTGATCGCGGCTGGCGATCGCGATGCCGCCGGCGACGCGTTGCGCGAGGCCGCCGGGCGGGCGGACCAGCTCGGGGCCGGGCTGCTGCGCGGCTGGATCGACGACCTGTCCCGCCGGGCGCACGTGCCGCTGGTCACCGGGGTGCCCGCCGGCCGTGGTCCGGCCAGCGCCGGGCTGACCCTGCGCGAATACGAGGTGCTGAAGCTGGTGGCGGACGGGCGGAGCAACCGTGAGATCGGTGAGGAGCTGTTCATCAGCGCCAAGACCGCCAGCGTGCACGTGTCGAACATCCTGGCCAAGCTGGGGGTTTCCGGCCGCGGCGAAGCTGCCGCCGTCGCTCACCGCGACGGTCTGCTCGACACCGCCGCGTCCTGACCGGAGCGCGGGGCCGGCGTACGCGAGTGATCGTCAACGGTTGGGTGCGTGATGGCGCATCCACCGGTTGACGATCATGGACCCGGCGCCCCGGAGCCCCAGCGCGTTCTCAGACCGACCGGCCGGCTGAGGCTGCCGCGAGCCGGCACAGCCCGCCGTCGCCCTCGGGAAGGCCGGGGGCATAGGCCTCGGCGTCGAACCGGGGCCGGTAGCCCAGTTCATCGGTGGCGTTCGTGTAGTCGAAGATGCCGCGGGTGTTGGCGGACACCCCGAAGTAGGTGCCGTACCGCACGTCGGTGGCCAGCGCGGCGCTCACCAGCTGCTGGAGGTCGCCGGGGGCCAGCCACCCCAGCGTCGTCCCGAGGTCGGTCGGTTCCGGCTGGCAGCCGCCGAGGCGCAGGCAGATCACCGCAGGCCCGCCGCCGTCGGCGATCGTGGCGCCGTAGGCCTCGGCGAACGCCTTGCTCGCACCGTAGGGACAGCAGGGCCGGGCTGGCCAGGACGGGTCGACCATCGGGCCGCCGTGGCGGACGTATCCGCCCATCGCGTGCACCGAACTGGCCAGCACCACGCGGCGGACGCCCGCCTCGGCGGATGCCTCGAGCAGGTTCACCACCGCGTCCGCGTTGGGTCCGCGCAGGTCGCGCCACGGTGCGGCGGGGCGAGGATCGGCAGCCAGGTGGACGACGTCGTCGACGCCCTCGACGGCTGCGGCGGTGAACGCCGGGTCGGCCAGGTCACCGACCGCGGTCTGGGCGCCGTCCCAGCCTGTCACGTGCTTGATGTCGACGGCGCGCACGGACAGGTCGTCCAGGGCGGGCCGGAGCAACTGGGCGACCTTGCCGGTCGCGCCGGTCACGAGCACGGTGGTCATCGCACCCCCAGCGTCGGATGGAGTCGACCTTAGCGAACATCGCCTTCGACAATGCCTACGGACAGCCCTCATCATGTTGATGATTGTGTGCATGATGTGGGAGAGTTACGCATATGTTGAATGACCCGAATTCCGGTTCGGATGCGCAATGCTGATTCGTGATGTCGAGACCTTCGTCCTCAAGCTCTCCGCCGACGAGGCGTATCTCGGCGCGCTGCGCGACGGTGCCGCGATCGGGCCGGAGTACACCGTGCGCGAGCCCTGGCGCAGCCTCTACTCGGCCCGCTTCGAGACGCTGCTCGTCAAGGTCACGGCCGAGGACGGCACCAGTGGCTGGGGCGAGGCGCTGGCGCCGGTTGCGCCGGAGGTGCCGGCCGCCATCGTCGACCGGTTGCTCCGGCCGGTGCTGCGGGGCATGGATGCCCGCCGGCCGCGGCCGGCGTGGTCGGCACTGCGTGACCTCATGCGCGAGCGCGGGCACCTGGTCGGGCACCAGGCCGACGCGCTGGCCGCCGTCGACATCGCACTGTGGGACCTCGCCGGTCGGCTCGCCGGTCGCCCGGTCTCCGAGCTGCTGGGCGGAGCATTCCGCGGCCGGGTCCCCGTCTACGTCTCCGGCCTGCCGCGCACCACCGACGACGAGCGCGCGGCGTTGGCCGCGGAGTGGGCCGGGCGCGGCGCCACCGCGGTCAAGCTGCACCTCGGTCACGGGGTCGAGGCCGATCTGGCCACGGTCGACGCCATCCGGGCCGCCGCGCCGGAGCTGCGGATCGCTCTCGACGCGCACTGGGTGTACGACGTGTCCGCGGCGCTGCGACTGGCCGACGGGCTGGCCGCACGGGGCGGCTGGTTCCTCGAAGCGCCGCTGGCCCCGGAGGACGTCGCCGGCCACGCCGAGCTGGTCCGCCACGCCCGGCTGCCGGTGGCCGTGGGCGAGGCGTTGCGCAACCGGTACGAGTTCGGCCACTGGCTGGACGCGAGGGCGCTGCTGTTGGCCCAGCCCGACGTCGCCCGCACCGGGATCACCGAGGCGATGGTCGTCGCCGAACTCGCGGCCGCCCGGCACGTCCCGGTCGCGCCGCACCACTCCACCGGACTGGCAGTCGCGTTGGCCGCGGGCCTGCAGGTCAGTGCCGCCGTGGAGAACCTGGCGGCGTTCGAGTACCAGCCCACGTCCGTGGATGTCGGTCAGCGCATTCTCCAGCAGCCGCTGGCGGTGCACCCCGGTGCCGTAGAGCTTCCCGCCGGGCCGGGGCTCGGGGTCGACGTCGACGAGGAAGCCGTCCGCAAGCTCGCCGAGGAGTCAGGAACCGTATGAGCCACACCGTCCATGGCCTCGTGCCCATCCTCGCCACGCCGTTCGGCCCCGACGGGTCGCTGGACCGCCCCGGCCTGCGCCGGCTGGTGGACTTCCAGCTGTCCAGCGGCGTCGACGGCGTGGCCGTGTTCGGCATGGCCAGCGAGGGGTTCGCGCTGACCGCCGCGGAGCGCCGGCTGATCCTGGGCGACGTCGTCGCCGTGGTCGCGGCGAGTGTCCCCGTCGTGGCGGGAGTGAACGGCACCTCCACGGCCACCGCGCTGGAACAGGCCGCCGAAGCTGCCGACGGTGGTGCCCGGGCACTCATGGTGCTGCCGCCGTTCATGGTCAAACCGAGCCCGGACCAGCTGGTGGAGTTCTACGGACAGCTCGGCGAGTTCGCGCACGGCGCCGGCGTCGAGGTGATGGTGCAGGACGCGCCCGGCGCCACCGGCATCGCGATGTCGCCGTCGCTCATCGTCGAGCTGAGCAAGCTGGACGGTGTCACGTCGGTCAAGGTGGAGTCGCCGCCGACAGTGCCCAAGGTCGGCGCGGTCGTGGACGCCGTCGGCGATGAGGGCGACTTCGCGGTGCTCGGCGGGCAGAACGCGCAGTTCGTGCTCGACGAGTACGCGCGCGGCTCCATCGGCACCATGCCGGCCTGCGAGTTCCCCGACCTGCTGGCGCCGGTCCTGGAGTCCTGGAATGCCGGCCGGCGGGGGGAGGCTCGGGCGGCATTCAGCCGGCTGTTGCCGCTGATCGTGCACGGCTTGCAGCAGGGGATCGCCTGGGCGGTGCACAAGGAGATCCTGGTGCACCGCGGCATCATCGACCACGCGACGGTGCGGCTGCCGGCCAAGCCGCTGGACGCCGGTGGCCGGGCGCTGCTCGACGACGTCCTGGACGATCTGGGTCTCGCGCCGGGTGACCGGCGGACCGCGAGGTGACGACGTGAAGGTGGCCATCGTCGGCGCGTCCACACCGATCGGCATCGCCATCGCCGAGCGGTTCGCCGCCGACGGCGGCCGGGTGGTGGGCATTTCGCTGGAGCCGGCCGGCAGCCCGGTGCTGGCCGCGGACCTGACGGCGGACTGCTCGGTTCCGGCGGCCGCGGCCGACGCCGTCGAGGACGCCGTTAACGTGCTCGACGGGCTGGACGTGCTGGTTCCGGCGGCTGCCGTGATGCCGGTGGCGCCCGCGCACCACACCAGCGACGAGCAGTGGCGGCGCGCCCAGGCCGGTGGTCTGGACACCTTCTTCTTCACCGCTCGCGCCGCGTTGCCGCATCTGATGGCCGGCGACGGCGGCGCGATCGTCGCGGTGTCGTCGGTGAACGCGTTCCTGGCCGCGCCCTGGGTGCCCGCCTACGCCGCGGCGAAGGGCGGCGTCGACGCCCTGGTCCGGCAGCTCGCGCTCGACTACGCCGGGCGCGGCGTCCGGGTCAACGCCGTCGCACCCGGCATGGTGACGTTCTCGGGCGTGCCGGACGCGGCCGCCGGCTACCCGATCCGGCGCACCATCGAGCCGTCCGAGGTAGCCGCGGCGGTCGCGTTCCTGGCCGGCGCGGAGGCGTCGGCCATCACCGGTGTGGTGCTGCCGGTCGACGGCGGGCTGTCCATCGCCTCGCCGGCAGCGTTCGCCCGAGCCGACCTGCGGGCCCGCCTCGACGACGAGTCAGCGGCGGGCGCGCACGGCGGCCGCGAGGTCGGCTAGTAGGCCCTCGGTGGTGTCCCAGCTCATGCAGGCGTCCGTGACGCTCTGGCCGTAGACGAGGGCGTCGCCGCCGAGGTCCTGGCGGCCGGCGACCAGGAAGCCCTCCAGCATCACACCGGCGATGCCGTGTTGTCCGGCGGCTACCTGGGCGGCGATCTCACCGGTCACGACGGCCTGCCGCTCGTGGTCCTTGCCGCTGTTGCCGTGGCTGGCGTCGATGACCAGGCGGCCCGGACGCTGGGCCTTCTGCAGCAGGGCGAGCGCGTCGCGGACGTCGTCGGGCCCGTAGTTCGGGCCGGCGCTGCCGCCGCGCAGGATGACGTGGCAGTCGGGGTTGCCGGCGGTGCTGACCGCTGCGGCCCGGCCGTCGTGGTCGACGCCGAAGAAGACATGCCCGTGGCCGGCCGCGGTGCAGCCGTCGATGGCAGCCTGGACGTCGCCGCTGGTGGCGTTCTTGAACCCGACCGGCATGGACAGACCGGATGCCAGCTGGCGGTGTACCTGGCTCTCCGGGGTGCGCGCGCCGATGGCGCCCCACGAGACGGTGTCGGCGATGTATTGCGGGCTGATCGGCTCCAGGAACTCGCAACCGGCCGGCAGCCCGACGCTCAGCACGTCGAACAGCAGCTGGCGGGCGATCCGCAGGCCGCGCGGCACGTCGAAGGTGCCGTCCAGGCCGGGGTCGTTGATGAGGCCCTTCCAGCCGACCGTCGTGCGCGGCTTCTCGAAGTACACCCGCATGACGACGCACAGGTCGTCGCGCAGGGCGTCGGCCACCGGCTTCAACCTCCGGGCGTACTCCAGTGCCGCGGCCGGGTCGTGCACCGAGCACGGACCGACCACGACCAGCAGGCGGTCGTCGTCGCCGGCCATGATGCGGCGGACCTCGGCGCGGCTGGAGCGGACCAGCGCGGCGTGCTCCTCGTCCATCGGCAGTTCCGCGAGCATCTGGGCGGGCGACAGCAGCGGCTGGAACCCGGTGATGCGAAGGTCACCGGTGGGGGAGTGGGGCTGGGACATGTGCGGCGTCTCCTTTGCTGAGTGAGCGGGACGCCCGTGCGGTCAACCCGAGCCGGCCCGTCTCATGACGAAGGGCAGAGACGGTGCGTCTCTGCCCTGCTGGCTCCGGGTGGGTCGGTCGATCAGCGCGCGACTCCACCCGGAGCCGGCGCAAAATAGCTCGATCGACGGACCATGACCACGGCGACGACTATACCCCGTTTGATGAACGTCGGCGATCGGCCGCGTCATGGCGGGGGTGGACAGCCGGTGATCACGAGTAGGTCAGCGCGGCGTGGTAGCCGAGGTTGGACGAGATCTGGTCGGCGTGCTCGATGACCGTCATGCTCAACTCGCTCTGCCGGGCGGCGTTCATGGCCGACAGGGGTCCCGACACCGACAGCGCGGCGACGATCTGCCCGGACCGGCCGCGGACGGGCGCGGCCAGGCAGGTGCGCCCGAACGCCAGCTCCTCCAGTTCGGTGGCGTAGCCGCGCCGGCGCACCTCGGCCAGCGCCTCCAGCAGGGCATCGAGATCGGCGATCGTGTGCGGGGTGTACCGGGCGTACTCGGTGCCCAGCAGATCGCCGATCTCGTCCGGCGGCAGCTCGCAGAGCAGCGCCTTGCCCAGCGCCGTCGCGTACAACGGGCCGCCGCGGCCGATCAGGGTGGCCGGCCGCGGTGCGTTGGGACCTTCGAAGTGGCACAGGTAGAAGAGGCTGGTGCCGTGGCGTTCGGCGACGTTGACGCCGAGGCCCAGGGAGGCGGCCAGGTTCTGCGCGAGCTGCCGCGACTGCTGGTGCACCGGTGACTGATTGAGCCCGATGCCGGCCAGCGTGACGACCCGCGGCCCCACGCCGTACAGGCCGCTGCGGGTGTCGTGGCTGAGGAAACCGAGGTTGACCAGCGCACCGACCAGCCGCGACACCGTGGACTGTCCCAGGCCGGTGGCGGCCACCAGTTCGGACGTGCGCAGTTCGGGATGCTCCTCGGTGAACGCCGACAGCAACGACAGCGCGCGTTCGACGCTCTGGGTGCCACCGGCGGACTCACGAGCTGGGACTCGAGGCATGGTTCACTCTCCCACCCATCGCGCTGATCACAGAACACGTATCCACATTATGGATTGCATGGTCGTTGATCGCGCGACTCTGTGCGACTCTGGCGCTCGTGGTCGTCGAGCGGCCTGCGTCATTGCTTGACACATGGCAACATATGCGTAACCTACTCACATACTGAATGCAACCTCCATTCAGTGCATGGAGGCACGGTGACAGTCACGCACAGCACAACCCATGAGCCGGTGAGAGGCCCGCGCCGGCTCGGCGACGGCGCGTTCGCCGTCGCGCTCACCCTGCCCGGCTTCGCCCTGCTCGTGGCCGTGGTGCTCTACCCGTTGGTGGCCGCGCTCGTCACCGCGTTCTTCGAGCAGAGCCTCGTGGTGCCCGGGCGGGAGTTCGTCGGGCTGGAGAACCTGCGCGCCGTGCTGGAGAACGACTTCTGGCGCATCCTCCGGCAGACCCTGGTGTTCACGGTCGGCAGCACGCTGCTGCCGTTCGTCATCGGCTTCGGCCTGGCGCTGGCCCTGAACACCGGCCTGCGCGGGCAGCGGGTCTTCCGCGGCCTCTTCCTGGTGCCCTGGCTGGTACCGGGCGTCGTCGTGTCGTTCCTCTGGATGTGGATCTTCAACGCGAACTACGGCGTCGCGAACGGTGTGCTCGAATCCCTCGGGATCATCGATGCGCCGCAGGCCTGGCTGGCCGAACCGGGCACGGCCATGGCGGCGGTCATCATCGCCAAGACGTGGGCCAGCTTCCCCTGGATGATGGTGATGCTGCTGGCCGGGCTGCAGACGGTGCCGCCGGAATTGCACGAGGCGGCCGAGGTGGACGGCGCCGGCACCGTCCGGCGGTTCGCCTCCATCACCCTGCCGCACCTCAAGGGCATCATCGGCCTGGTGCTCCTGCTGGAGTTCATCTGGAACTTCCAGCACTTCGACATCATCTACGTCCTCACCGGCGGCGGCCCGGCCGGTTCGACGCAGACGTTCGCCACATCGGTGTACGAGATCGCCTTCCGCGGCTTCGATCTCGGGCGGGCGGGCGCGCTGGGGCTGCTGTGGATGCTCATCCTGCTCGTGCTGGTCGTCGTCTACGTCCGCTTCTCCGAGAGGGGTGAGCAGCGGTGAGCACCGCGACGCCCACGTCCGCGACCTCCGCACCGCCGGACACCGAGCTCGCCGGTCCGGCACCCGCGCAGCCCCGGTGGCGCCGGCGCTCGTCCCGCGACCGGCGCGGCCCGCGCATCTCCGCATGGGTAGCCGTCATCGTGTTCGGCGGGTTCGCGCTGGCCCCGGTGTACTGGCTGCTCGTCACGTCGCTGAGCCCGCAGGACCGCGTGTTCAGTTACCCGCCGTCGTTCATCCCGCTCGACATCACCTTCGACCACTACGCGGCCCTGGCCGACGATCCGGCCCTGTTCCGCTACCTGGTCAACAGCGTCGTGGTGTCCGTGGTGACGGCGGTGCTCAGCGTCCTCGTCTCGGCGTACATGGGGTACTCGTTCTCGAAGTTCCGCTACCGCGGGCGCCGCTCGCTGATGTACCTCGTGCTCTCGTCGCAGATGTTCCCGCAAGCGCTGCTCCTGGTGACCCTGTACGCGGTGTTCAGCGCGTACGGTCTGCTGAACACCTATGCCGCGCTGATCCTCTCCTTCACGACGTTCACGCTCCCGCTGTGCGTGTGGATGCTCAAGGGGTTCTTCGACACCATTGCCGACGAGCTGGTCGAGGCCGCCCGGGTCGACGGCGCGTCCAGGATGCGCATCATCCACTCGATCGTGCTGCCGTTGTCCGCACCCGGGCTGGTGGCCGCGGGACTGTTCGCGTTCGTGCGCGGCTGGAACGACTTCATCTTCGCCTTGACCCTGGCCGGCCCGGACAAGCAGACACTGCCGCCCGGCCTGGTGAACACGTTCGTCGGCGAGGCCCAGACGGCCTGGCCGCAGCTCATGGCGGCGTCCCTTGTGGTCTCGCTGCCCGTCGTCATCGGCTTCATCATCCTGCAGCGCTACCTCGTCGGCGGCCTCACCGCCGGCGCCGTCAAGGGCTGACGTCCGAGCCCTTCTGTCTTCGGAGGTCCACGTGAGCACCACCTACTCCCGCCGCCGCCTGCTCCAGCTGATGGGCTTGGGCGCGGGCGCGGTCGGCCTCGGCGGCATGGCCGCCTGCGCGCCGTCGGCGAACGACAGCGACACCAGCAGCGGCTCCTCCGGCGCGCCCACCAGCGGCGGCGAGGCGCAGGACTTCGGGTTCGCCTCCTGGTCGCTCAGCGAGGACGCGCCCAAGCCCGTCATCGAGGGCTTGATCAGCACGTTCGAAGGTGACGCCGGCATCGCGATCTCGCCGGTCACCTATCCGTACAACGAGTACCTCAACCAGCTCATGCTGCAGGTGCGCGGCGGCCAGTTCGCCGGTGCGGCGCAGATCGACGTCGCGTGGCTCGGTGCGCTCTCGGCGCTGGGCAAGCTCACCGACCTCAGCTCGTTCGCCGACGGCCGCGGCTACACCGACGCCGCGCTCCAGGCCGGCCAGTTCGACGGCACGCAGTACGGCCTGCCGTGGACCATCGGCGCGATCGGCCTGGTCACCAACACCGAGCTGATGCAGCAGGCCGGCATCACCGCGGCGCCCACCAGCATCGAGGACTTCGAGGCGGCGCTGCGCGAGCTCAAGGGCCTCGGCGACGACATCATCCCGTACGCCGCGTCGACGAAGGTCGCGCAGCTCAAGGACATCCTCATCTGGATGCAGACGTTCGGCAGCCCGCTGATCGAGAACGGCCAGGTCACCATCGGCGACGACGCCAGCGTGGAGGCCGTCACCTGGTACAAGAAGCTCTACGACGACGGCCTGATCGCGCCCGACGTCGACCGCTTCGATGCCCGCGCACTGTTCAGCCAGGGCCGGGCCGCCATCTACGACGACGCCATCGTCGGCAAGAGCGCGGTGGTGTCGGAGTCGCCCGACCCGGACTTCGCCAGCAAGCTGGACCCGATCTCACGGCCGGTCCTGCAGTCCGGCGACGACCCGCGGGCGCTGTTCTGGGGACACGCCGTCGTGGTGATCGACGGCGACGGCGCCGGTACGGCGGCGGAGTTCGCCCAGTGGCTGACCTCGGACGAAGCCACCACCATCGACTTCTTCGAACAGCTCGGCCTGCCGCCGACCACGCAGGGCGCCCTGGACTCCGACGCCGTCACCGGCGATGCGTTCACCACTGCGTTCAGTGAGCGGGTGACGGCCACCGCGACGGTGAACCCGTTCTGGCAGTACCCGCAGTACGCCCAGATGGAGTCCGCCGTCGCCGAGCAGGTGCAGGCCGTCATGGTCGGCAGCGCGTCGCCGGCCGACGCCATGACCGCCGCGGGCGAGGCGGTGCAGGCGCTCATCTGATCCGCCACCCTCCCGGAGGCGCGGAGGGCGTAGCGGGGTGCTGTACCGGGCGGGCGCTCGTCGCCCGCGCGGCTTGTCGTGCATCGAGACCTGACCCTCATCCGACGACGCATCGAGGAGACGCCATGACGCCACACCTTGCCCCGCTGCCCCGCAGACGCTTCCTCACCCTCGCCGCTGCAGCGGCGGCCGCGGCCGGGACCGGAGCCGCCGGTGTCGCCCTGCCGGCGGTGGCGGCCGCCGACGGCCGGCGGGTGGCTCTCAAGGGCGAACGGGTCCGCCTGGAATGGGTGCGCGACGCCGGCGGTTGGGTCACGGGGTCGGTACGGGTGCGCGACCGTGCCGGCTGGCGGACGGTGTTCACTCCAGCCGGCGGTTACGGGGTGTTGTCGTACGCGGAGCGGGCGGCGCCGGACCGCGAAGCGGTGCGGCGAGCCCAGGTCGGCCGGTATCTCGAACTGCGCGCCCGCAGCGCGGCCGCTGAGGGCGACACGGTCCGGTTCGGTTGCGTTCATCCCAGCGGGGACCTGGTGGCTGACTGGCGCCTGGACCCGTCGGCCCCCCACGACCTCGTGGTGACGCTGACCTGGACGCCGTCACGAGCCGCCTGGTACAGCCTGCCCAGTCCCACGCTGGCCTCGGTGGAGGAGGCCGACCTCGGCTGGGCGGTCGTGCCCGGCTACTGGACCTCCTCGGTGGCCGCGACCGACGCCGAACTGAGCCGGCGCTTCAACATCGGTGTCCCGGCCGTCCCGCTGCTGGCGGAGGAGCGCAGCGCCACCAGCCTGGTCTCAGTGGTGGAGAGCGCGGCCGACCGCGCCACCATCGCGGTCGCGGCCGAACCGGAGCTGGCGCGCGATCCGTGGCCGGCCGACGTCAACGACCAGGCGGCCTGGCATGTGGGCCTGTCGCCCCGAGACCTGGGCGGTGCACTGAGCCCGACGGCGTTCTCGCCGGTCCTGGGCCAGCGTGGCTCCTGGCTGGAGGCCGGGCAATCGGTCAGCGTCACCTTCCGCTACGTCCTGACCCGAGGCCCCTGGCAGGACGTGACCGAGCACATCACGGCCGACGTGTACCGGCTGGCGGACCACCTGAAGCTGGCCCGCAACGTCGACTCGCTCTCGAACCGGATCAACCGGATCCAGGACTTCCTGGTCACGCCGGACTCCCGGTGGCACACCTGGACCTACGACGGCCGGACCCTCGGTGCCGAGAGCGGCAAGCTCTCCGACGTCGGGGCCATGTGGATGATGACGCGGCTGACCGGCGACCCGGTGTTCGTCAACGAGCGGCTGCCGTACGCCCGCAACTTCAAGCTCGGCCAGCAGCAGACGGCCGAAGGCCCGTTCCAGGGTGCCGCGCTGGGTGAGTACTTTCGCGACGGGCAGTGGATCAGCGAGATCGTCTGGGCGAACCGCGAGAGCACGTACGGCCCGGACTACGTGTCGCCGATGATGACGACGTTCTACACGCTGGCCGACGGTGGCAACGTCGCGCTGTTCGACCCCGACGACGCCGAGATCCGCGAGCGCCTCCGGCTGGGCGCGGAGCGGCTGCTGCAGTGGCAGCACGACGACGGCAGCTTCGACATCGGCTACCTGCGGGCTGACCCGGCGACGACGAAGTTCCCGGAGCTGCCGGACCTGCGCGCCACCTGGTACGGCTTCCTGCCGGCCTACCGGATCCTCGGCGACGAGCGGTACCTGGCCGCGGCCCGGCGCGGTGCGGACTGGTTCATCGAGCGGGCCGTGCGTACCGGCGACTTCATCGGCGTCTGCGACGACATCGGCCTGCTACGCGACTTCCAGGTGATCTTCGCCGCGCAGGCGCTGCTGGACCTGCACGAGATCACCGGCGAGCAGACGTACCTCGACGCGGCCGTGGCCTGCGCGGAGTTCTACACGCTGCACCTGTACGACCACCCGATCGCCACGGACCAGCCGAAGACGTTCAACGGCGGCCCGGTCGAGGACTGGCAGCTCAGCCAGGTCGGGCTGCCGTTCGAGCATGCCGGCTTCCACGGCAGCGTCAACGGCTTCGGCCCGATCACGCTCGCCAGCCACGCCGGCGCGTTCGTCCGGTTCCACGAGCTCACCGGCCGGCGGATCTTCCTGGACCTGGCGCGGATCGCGGCGCGCGGCCGGGACGAGTGGGTCGGTGAGCGCAGCGGCATCCCGTCGTACTACTGGCGGGCCGGGAACGGCGGTTCGGCCGTGTACCCGTGGCACGGCTGGTGGCACATGGGGTGGCTCGTGGACTATCTGCTGGCCGAGGCGCACCTGCGCACCGGCGGCGAGATCTCCTTCCCGGCCGGGTTCTGTACCGCCAAGGTCGGCTCGCACCGCCCGTACGGTTTCGCGCCGGGCACGATCTTCGGCCATGACGCCGAGCTGTGGATGCCACGGCCGCTGGTGACCGTGGACGACCCGGAGGTGGACTGGCTGACGGCGCGTTCCGCCGACGGCAGCCGGCTGTTCGTCGTCGCGCTCAACGAGTCGCCGGAGGCGCGCACGGCGACGCTCCGGCTCGAGCCGCGAGGCCTGGTAGCCGGCCAGCGGGTGAGCTGGGGTGCCACCGAGGTACTGGCCGGATCGGCCGAGACCGGCGGCGACGACGACACCTGGACGCTGCGGCTGACCGGTGACGGCGCGACCGTGCTGGCCATCGAGACCACGCTGACGCCCGACCCCGGTGGACCGCTGCTGCGCTCGTTCAGAGTGAACGGTTCGGAGACGTCGCTGCGGGTGGACTGGGCCTACTGGGCGACCGTCGGCACCTGGGCCGAGTGGCGGGTCAACGGTGGCGCTTGGACGCCGACGCCGCGGCAGGAGGGCTACACGCTGACGGCCACCGTGGACCTGCGGGGGGTCACGGCTCCGGCCAGGATCGAGGTCCGGGTGGCCGCCGAGGTGGAGGACACCGTCGGGTACTCCGAGCCGGAGGAGTGGCTGATCCCGCGGCTCGGGCCCAACATCGCGCTGGGGCGGCCGGTGGAGGTCAGCTCGACCTACGCGCCGCAGTACGTGGGCGCCAACCTGGTGGACGGCAACCGGACCTCGAACGCCAGCCGGTGGCTGTCCGCCGTGGGCGACGCGCAGCCGACGGCGACGTTCTCGCTGGCCGCCGTCACGACGCCGAAGCTCCTGCGGCTCTACACCGGGACCCTGGACGCGCAGATCGTCGGGGGCTGGGCGGTGCAGGTCCTGGCCGCCGACGGCACCTGGGTCGACGCCGGGTCGGTCACCGGCAACGCATCGTTGCGGCGCGACCTCCGGCTCGACGCCGTCCCGACCGACACGGTGCGTCTGATCGTCACGGATCGCTCCAGCGACCAGCTCGACGTGGCGCGCATCTTCGAGGTCGAGATCTACGACGACGTGCAGTGGGAGGCCTGATGATGCGCCGGATCCGTGCTGCGATTACCCCCGGTTCACCTCAACTGATGGAGATCACGATGACGCGAACACGTCGCTCCATCCGTAAGGTGGTAATGGGGCTCAGCACCTCGCTGTTGCTGGCAGGGACACTGGCACAGGCCGCCGCCGAGCCGGCCGCACCCGAGCTGGACATCGAGCCGGTGCCGTACTCGATGGACACATCGAACCAGGCCGGCTGGTGGCACCCGCTGGCCGAGTATGACGGAAGTACCTACGTCATCTTCAATGCCCCGGCGGCCAGCGAGAACCTGCATCAGGTGCACGTGGCCCGGCAGGATCCATCAGGGGAGTGGACCACCGGCTGCCTGCAGACCTCCGGTGGAGCGTGTGCCGAGTACCGCGACGACATCGGCCACAACCAACCGTCGCTGGCCATCGACGGTGACGGGTACCTCCATGCGTTCGTGTCAATGCACAACGACGGCTGGCGCTACTTCCGCTCCGAGGAGCCGGGTTCCGTGACGACGATCGTCGATCACGCCGCAGACCTGCCTGACCAGGAAGGCGGCGTGACGTACCCGGTGACGGCCACCGCCCCCAGGGGCGGTGACGTCTACCTGATGGCGCGGGTGAACATGCCGGGAGTCGGGCACACCGGTCGGCTCTACCGGTGGAGCGTCGAGGAGCGCACGTGGCAGCGAGAGGCCGTGTTCACGCCCGGCCACGTCGAGACCGGTTACGTCCCCTATCCCGACGATCTCGAGGTCGACGACCGAGGCCACGTGCACATCCTGTGGGAATGGGCGCGGGGCAGTACCAGCAACCTGCGCTACTACGGGTCGTATCTGGTCTACCGGCCGGCGGAGGACCGGTTCGTCGGCATCGACGGACGCGACGTCGACGTCCCGGTGAGTCCTGCTGACGAGGTGATCCGTTACGAGCCGCAGGGCGGAGTCGTGCAGAGCGCGCGGCTCGCCTTGGTCAACCACACGCCCAACCTGGCCGGAATCGCCTACCGGTATCAGCCGCCGGGCGAGGCGGCCTTCGAGGTGCGCTGGGCGGCCTGGGACGGACAGCAGTGGGTTCGGGAGACCGTCGACGCCGGCCGCTTCAACAGCTATCCGGCCATCGAGGTGACCCACCATCGCGCCACAGCGCGCATCTACTACATCAAGCACCCGTCGTGCGAACCTGAGCAAACTACCCGTGGCACGGTATTCGTGGCCGAGAAGCACGTCACGGTCAGTTCCGACGACCGGTCGGCGGACTGGCAGCCTCGGTTGTTGGGCGGTGCGCCGGGGACCGAGCGGCTGGCGGCGACGACCAGGGTCGACGGCACCGACGTGCTGTATCTGGCCGCACCGCGTCTGGAGAACCCCACTCAGGATCCTGCCCTGTACGTCGCGACGCTGAGCCGGACCCCGTCCACGGCTCCGGCGGAGCCCGTCAGCGCCGACCAGGTCCGGATCGAGTCCACCAACAGCGGAACAGACGCTGCCACCGGGCGGAAGAACTGGGCGTTCGGCGCGCCGGTGTCGGTCAGCTCCGCGCTGAACGAGACCAGCGGCGGCGAATGCGCCGTCGACGGGAACAGCTGGGCCGATTACAGCCGGTGGATGTCGACTCGCAGCGACCCTGAACCAACGCTGACGATGGCCTTCGAGGAGCCAATCCAGGTCGACGAGGTCCATGTATACAGCGGGTACCGGGGCGGCACGACCGACTTCTTGGAAGACTTCGCCATTGACCTGCTCGTGGCCGGCGAGTGGCGTGAGGCCGCACGGGTCAGCGGGAACGACGCGAATCCCGCGGTCGTCCGGGTGGACGACCTGGCCTTCACCGGCGAGTTGCGGTTGCGTGCGCTGAACCTGCAGCACGTCAATCACCTGGCCCGCATCTACGAGGTCGAGGTCTACTCTCGCGATGACGCGCCAGCCCTGGACATGTCGCTGTCGGCGAACCCGCCGCACCTGCTGTTCGCCGGCGACTCCACCGACGTCGAGATGACGCTGACCAACCGATCCGGCGAACCGGTGAGCGGCACGGTCGAGTTCCAGGCGCCCGACGGGTGGACGATCGAGCCCGCCGAGGGTTCCTTCGGCCTGGCGCCGAACGAGAGCACGTCGATGCCGGTCACGGTGACCTCCGCGACGGGCGCGGCGGCGGAGACGTTCCAGATCGTGGCCAGAGCGCCCGCGCACGACGTGGAGGCGACGCTGGCCCTGCCGGTGCGTGACGGCATCGTCTACAGCGGGGACGGCGCACCGTACTACACCGAGGATGGTCCGTGGGCTGCAAGCGGCCTCGTAGGCCATGCCGGTAGCACCACCCGCTACACCCAGGGCGGCACCGGCGCGAGCGCGACCTGGACCCCCGAGCTTTCACAGGCGGGGAGATATCAGGTCTACGCCTGGTACCCCGCCGCCCCGACGAACACCACCGAAGCGCAGTTCACGGTGCGGCACGCCGGTGGCACCGCGCACCTGGTGGTCGATCAACAGCGGACCGCGAACACCTGGCATCTACTGGGGGAGTGGGAGTTCGACGAGGGCAGCACCGGCTCGGTGACGCTGACCTCCGTCGCCGCTGGTCACCACCGCGCCAACGCGGTGCGCTTCCAACCGCAGTGGTCCGACCGACGAGAGCCCAAAGGTAACGAAGATGCTGAATGACACCGCGAGAACGGACACGAGAACCGCACGGAGCCGAAAGCACCGGATGCTCGCGTCCGTCGCTGCGGGGGCTCTGGCGCTTGGTTTGGCGGGCGTGTCCGGCACCTCCATGGATTCGACGGCCGCGGCCGCCGATGTGCCCGAGGTGGTCGCGACCACCACGCACCCGAGTTACACCGAGACCGGCACATGGGCGGAGGCGCGCGACCCCGGCTACCAGGGCGGGCGCACCCGGTTCACCCGCGAGGCCGACGCGACCGCGTCGTGGGCGCTCGAACTGCCGGCGTCGGGCGAGTTCGCGATCGACGTCTGGTACACCGCGTCGGTCGAGAACGACAAGGTCATGACGTACACCTGGACCGGCCAGGACGAGCCGGTCGTCTACGACCAGTCGGTGGGCGGCGGTTCGTGGCGCCCGGTCGGAACGGTGACCGGCACCGCCGGCCAGGAGGTGCGGATCACCGTCACCGCGGTCACGGCCGGAGCGATCACCCGCACCGACGCGATCCGGCTGGCCCTGCCGCGATGCGTGCTCCAGCCGGAGGCGACCGGCCCGGCCGAGCCCGCGGAACGGGAGTTCGACGGCTACCGGCTCACCGAGACCGCCGAGCAGGTCGGCATCGAGACCGACGCGTGGTCGATGCGGATCGAGCGGGCCGGGTTCCGGTACGCGCTGTCCCGCGGCGACGAGCAGGTGGCGGCCGCGCACCCGGAGTCCGGCCTGCTGGCCGGTCCCGCCGGGTCGGGCCCGTGCGGCGCGGTCACCACGGAGGTGACGGCCGCCGACGACGACGCGGTGACGCTGGCAGTGGTGTTCGCCGACGGCACGCCCGCCGAGGTCACGGTGCGGCCCGGAACCGACGACCTCGGGTTGGCAGTACGGCCCACGGGTCCCGGCGCGGACGCCGTCGGGCGCATCGTCGCGCGCACCGCAGGCGGCATGAACCCGGCCTACGGGCTGGGAGACGACGGCGGCGCGCGCTCGCGCAACCTCAACGTCTACGGCTCGGACTTCGACCAGATGTACGCACAGAACGGCGGGCCGCTCTACCGCTTCGTCAGCACGTTCACCGTCTTCCCCGACCGCGGCCTGGGCCAGGTGGTCTTCTCCCGCGACCGGATGAGCGCCCAGGTGGACGCGGACGCGACGGCGCTGGGTGTGCACGCCGGGTCGATGCCTGACCTGCATTACTTCTTCGGCGACATGCCGACGGTGTACGCGGCCTACCGGGACGCGCGGGCCGACGCCGGCTACGTCGACTCCGAGCCGGACTACGACTTCTTCGGCGTCGGCTACGAGTCGTACGGCGCGCTGTCCTACAACACCAACCAGCGGACCATCACCGAGTCGGTGACCCGGTACCTCGCCGAGGGCTACCCGCTGCGGTGGGCCGTCACCGGTTCCGGGTTCTGGCCCTACGGCGACGACGGCAATCAGGGGACGACTTCCAGCTTCGGCATGTGGGGTGAGAAGTACCCGGACCCGGACGCGTACAAGGAGTTCTTCGCCGGCCACGACATCGATCTGATCCTCGGGTTGCGGCAGAGCTTCAAGGCCCTGCCGGAGGACGGCGGGACGTACGACCCCGCGCTGGACGGGCCGTGGACGGTGGAGGGCCTGGAGAAGGGCTACTTCATCACCGACGAGTCCGGGGCGGCGAAGGTCTTCACCACCCCGAACTTCCCGTACTCCAACATCTACCTCGTCGACCCGGACAACCCGGAGGCCGTCGACTGGTTCGCCGACAACATGGCCGTGTGGGGCGCCGACGGTTACAAGGAAGACCACATGTTCGACGGCGGCGACAACGCGTTCTACGACAGCGCTCTGGTCAACGCGGTCAACGAGGAGTTCGCCGAGCGCGGTGACCTCGTCATGGTGCGCAACTCGGCGTTCTCGGTCGGCGGGTCGATCCTGCGCATCAACGACACCGACTACAACCACGCCGCCTCCGACCGCGACCGCACCGTGGTGAACAGCCTGGCGTACCCGGCCAGCGGGCAACCGAACTTCTACCCGGACATCGTCGGTGGCCGGCCCATGCCGGATCTGGAGACCAACCGGTCCAAGCAGGTGTTCCTCGCCAGGAACGCGATGTTCGCGGCGATGTCGCCGTCCATGTCGTTCGGCAACGAGCCGTGGCGCATCTCCGACCCGCAGCTGCGCGACGCGACGCTGAAGGCCGCGCAGTGGCACGACACCTACCTGCCGTACATCTACAGCGCGGCGGCGCAGAGCTGGCGGACCGGCTACCCGGGGACGGCGACGCCGCTGCCGATCGCGTACCCGGACGACCCCGCCACCTATGACCTGGTGTCGTACCAGGCCAAGCGGTACCAGTGGATGCTGGGCCCGTCGTTGCTGGTGTACCCGCTGTTCGGGTCCGACGTGACGACGGCGCAGTCGCGGGACGTCTATCTTCCGGCCGGGGAGTGGATGGACCTGGAGACCGGGGAGCGGTTCACCGGCCCGGTCACTCTCGACAACCACCCGCAGCCGTTCGGGAAGGTCCCCGCGTTCGTCGGCGGCATCGGCATCCTGACCAGCCAGCGCGGTGACGACGTCGTCGCCGAGGTCTACCCGGTGGCCTCGCCCGGCGCGAGCTACACGTTCACCGCCGCCGACGCAGACACGACGTCCACCATCACGGCGGACAACACCGGCTGGGACGCCGTGCGGGTACTCGACACCACCACCGGCGCCGAGGTGCCGTTCGAGATCGACGACACGACCGGTGCCGTCACCTTCCCGATCGTGCCCGGCCACGACTACCGGGTGGCCGACGACGCCTGCCCGGCCGGGCACACGCCGGGCGAGAACATCGCCTTCGGCTCCGAGGACTCCGGCGTCCCGGACCGCGACCGCGGCGACGGGTGCACGTTCCTCGACGTGGTGGCCACGGCCGAGCCGTTCGCCGACCACGGCGCGTTCGTCCGGATGGTCCGCGAGACGACGGTGACCTGGCGGGCCGCCGGGTTGCTGAGCCGAACCGAGAGCCAAGCGGTGGTGGCTGCCGCCGCCCGATCCGATGAGGGACGTGGATGACGATGACGCGAACACGACCACTGACGGGACTGGCCGGTCTCGTCGCCGGAACGATGGTGGCCACCGGTGCGGCTCTCCCCGCCGGCGTGACGCCCTCGGCGGCAGCTGCCGCGGCCGGCCGGCCCGGGGTCAGCGAGACCGCCGACACCGTCATCGTCCGCGGCGACACCTACACGATGACGATCGTCAAGGACGGGTTCCGGTACGGCTTCGCCGACGCCACCGGCCGGCCGACCCTGCCGCCGCACTCGGAGTCCGGGCTGCGCGTGCAACCGGACGGAGCCGGCGCGTTCGCCGACGCCGTCGACACCGACCTGGTCAGCAACCCGAACGCCGCCACCGCCGTCCTCGACGTGGAGCTGGCAGACGGTTCGGCGGTACGGGTGCACGTGCACCCGTCGCCGACCACGGTGCGGATCACCGTGGACGAGCTCGCCGCCGCGCCGGCCACCGTCGACCTGCGCACAGCACCGGCCGGTCCCGCCTACGGGCTGGGCGACTACGGCGCGCACGCGGACGGGCAGCCCGACGAAGGCACTCCGTGCAGTGGCAACGTGGAGGCCCGGCCCACCCTCGAGCTGACCGGCATCGTGCTGGACAACGTCACCAACCAGGGCTCGTGCAAGCGGTTCATCAGCACGTTCATGGTGTTCCCGCAGCAGGGTGTGGCCCAGGTCCTGTTCGACGACGGGCAGAAGCGGGTCGCGCTGACCGAGACCGAGAACCGGCTTGGAGTGGCTGGTATCGCCGACCGGCTGGACGCGGTGCACTACTTCCTCGCCGGCGACATCAAGCGCGTCTACGCCGACTACAAGAAGGCCCGCGAGGCGCACGGCTACGTCGACGTGGAGCCGCGGCCGGACCTGTTCGAACTGGGCTGGGAGGCGTACGGCGCGCTGGCGTGGAACACCTACCAGACCTCGGTCGAGGAGACCGTGCAAGGCTTCCTCGACCACGGCTACCCGCTGGGGTGGGGCGTCGTCGGCTCCGGGTTCTGGCCCGGTCCGCGAGGCCGCCCGGCCGAGGGCACCACGAACAGCTTCGGCATGTGGGACGACACCGAGGAGCCGGGCCGCGAGGACTCCCAGCCGGGGCTGCCGAATCCGCGTTATCCCGACCCGGACCGGCTGAAGTCGCTGTTCGCCGACAACGAGCTGGACCTGCTGCTGGGCGCGCGCAACAACTTCAAGGCGCTGCCCGCCGACGGCGGCAACCACAACCCGGTCCACGACGGGCCGTTCATGGAGGAGGCCGTGGCGGCGGGTCACTTCCTCGAGGACGCCGACGGAACCCCCGCCGTCGTCACTCGGGCGCAGTTCCCGAGCGGCGCGAGCTACGTGCTGGACGGCTCCGACCCCGCGGCCGTGGAGTGGTACGTCGACAAGATGCGCGCCTGGGGCGTCGACGGATGGAAGGAGGACACCATGCTCTACGCGCCGGACCTCCACCGCGACGGCAACTGGAACCCGGTGCAGACGGCGCTGGCCGGCGCCGGCGACCTGCTCATGGTCCGCAATGCCGCCTACTCCGTACCCGGCGACATCATCCGGATCAACGACACCATCTACGGCACCGGGGGCGTGTACCACGAGGACCCCGACCGGATGCCGGTGAACCTGCTGAACATGGCGGCCAGCGGCGCCGGCAACCTCTACCCGGACTACGTGGGAGGCACGCCCGGGCCGTCGCTGACCGACCCGGCGTACATGGACTACTTCATGCGCAACGCGCAGTTCAACGCCATGACGCCGGTGCTGTCGTTCGGCAAGGGCCCGTGGGACCTGGGCCGGGCCGACTACGCCGAGCAGGTGAAGGAGCTGGCGCTGTGGCACGACGGGTTGCACCCGTACGTGTACGACGCCGTGCTCGACGGCCACGCGACCGGCTATCCGGCCGCGATGACCCCGCTGCCGATCGCCTACCCCGACGACGAGAACACCTACGGCCTGGTCAACGACGAGACGCGGCAGTACGAGTGGATGTTCGGCGAGTCGCTGCTGGCCACGCCGGTGTTCGGAGCCGACTTCGAGACCGCGCGGACCCGCGACGTCTACCTGCCGGCGGGGAAGTGGATCGACTACGAGACCGGCGCGGTGTTCACCGGTCCGCGCACCCTGGACGACTACGCCATCGGCACCGACCGGGTGCCGGCGTTCGTCGGCGGTAAGGGCGTGCTGGTGACGCGCGACCGCGACGACTCCGGCGATGTCGCCGGCATGACGGCTGAGGTGTACCCGATCGCCACCGGCTCCCGGTACGAGTGGACCGACGGTTCCGCCCGGAGCAGGGTGCTCAACGCCAACACCGGCTGGGACGCCGCCACGCTGCGGATCACCGACCGGACCGCCGGCCAGGCGGTGCCGTTCGAGGTCGACGAGGTCACCGGGGCGTTCCGGTTCGCGTTCGAGCCCGGCCACGACTACGTCCTCAGCGGCGGTGGGCGGGCCGCCCACTCCCTGCCGGTCGAGACCGCGGTACCGGCGGCTGCACCCGCCGGCGTGGCGTACGAGGTCGGCGCCGACGGCCAGGTCACCCTGAGCTGGCTGCCGGTTGACGGCCGCCCGGTCGTACACCGTCGAGGTCACTGGCGGCGGGCGGTGCGTCTCGGGCGTCGCCGGCAGCACCACGGCGACGTCCATCGGGCTCGGCACGCTGGATCAGGCGCCCGGCACGTACACCGTCGCCGCCGTCAACGCCGTCGGTTCCGGTCCACGCTCCGCACCGGTCACGGTGGAAGCGGCCGACAGCACGGGCGTCGTCACCGTCACGAACGAGGGCTCGCCGCCCACGTGCGATCCCGAGGTCCTCGCCTACGCCGAGACCGGCCGATGGGCGGCCAGCAGCCTAGCGGGCTTCGACGGGTCGAAGACCCGCTACAGCTCCACCGTCGGCTCCACGGCGACCTGGTCCGCCCGGCTGCCGGCCGGCCGGTACGACGTCGCGGTCTGGTACCCGCCGCACACCAACAGCACGACGCAGGCCGCCTACACCATCACGCACACAGGCGGCACCACGGACGCAGTTCTCGACCAGACCTCCGGTGGCGGGAGCTGGGTGTCGCTCGGTGAGCACGAGTTCACCGCCGACCAGCTGGCTGCGGTCACGCTGACCGTTGGCACCGCCGGAGGATACGCCCGCGCCGACGCGGTCCGGTTCACCCCGGCCGCCGCGGCACGCACCGAGCGCTCCCAGGAGGCATCGTGACTCACCGGTTCCGAGCTGGCCGGCGTGCCCTCTCGCTGATGCCGGCCCTCCTCCTCGTCCCCATGGTTCCGGCGCTGGCGGCCACCCCGTCGGCAGCGGCGGAGACGATCTTCGCCGACGACTTCTCCGGCGGCCTCGGCGGCTGGCAGGCCGTCACCGGGGAGGCGTCGGAGTGGACCGTCACGGACGGCGTGATCGGTATCGACACCCGCCAGCAGTCCTCCGGCCGATACATCGCGCCGTCCGCCACGATCGACCTGCCGGACCAGTACGAGGTGCGTACCTGGGTCCGGTTCGAGGCGTCCTCGACCAGCCCGACGGTCAACCTGCTCACCGACTGGCGGGCACCGCTGGTCGCCAACCAGCGCAACCTGGCCGGGCAGCTCACCGGCGCGGGCACCCTCCAGGTAGCGCGACCGCTGGGCGGCGGCACGGTCTGCTCCGGCCCGGTGCCGACCCGGCTGAACGAGTGGCACGAGCTGACCATCCGGCGGGCGAACGGCGTCTCCGTCGTGGAGGTGGATGGCGAGCGGGTCGCCGCGGTGGCGTCACCGCAGGCCGGCGGCACCGTCGGGCTGGGGGTCTATCACGCGAAGGCGTCCTTCGACGCCGTCGAGGTCGTGAGCCTGGACAAGGCGCCGCCCGGCCATCCGGCCACTGCGACCGGCTGCGACTGGCGGCCACCGGGCTCTCCGGACGAGGACCAGCCGATCATGGTCAACCAGAGCGGCTACAACGTCGACCAGGCCAAGCGCTTCACCGCGCCGCTCGCCGAGGACGGCGCCACCTTCACCGTCGCCGACGCGGCTGGCACCGTCCGCCACGAGGGCGCCATCAGCGGCGGCGTCGGCGACTTCACCGATTTCCGGCCGGCCGACACCGGGCCGTTCACCATCACCGTCACCGGTGAGAACGGCACCGCCACGTCAGTGCCCTTCGGCGTCGGCGCGTTCTGGATCGACCGGGTCTCGTACCGCAACGCCATCGGCTTCATGACCGATGTGCGCTGCTACTGGGGCGACTTCGCCGCGTTCGTGCACGGCGGTACAGACTCGCGCAACTGCGCCCTCGGGGTGGCGTGGCGCGACTCGCATCAGATGTCGTATGAGTTGCCGACGCTGATCGACCTGTACCTGGCCAACCCGTCGGCGTTCGAGCGGATCACCGACACCGATGCGGTGTACGACGGGCTACCGGTCGAGCTGCCGGCCGACACGCCGGAGATCGTCCGGCTCATCCACTGGGCAGTCGAGGTCTACCTGGACGCCGAAGTCAACCACACGCTGCTGAAGGAGCAGCTGGCGGCGTTCCTGGCGGCGTACCCGTACCTGGAGGAGTACATCCCGCGCGACGTGTACGACCGGGCCCGCGACCACCTCTTCCCGATCTGGGGGGAGACGGACAAGAACCGGTACGCGTGGCACGACTACACCGAGCACACCGCCGACCTGTTCCAGACCTACACGCAGCTCGGCACCGGCAAGGGCGAGTTCCCGGTCGGCCACTCGATCCTGCCCAACCTGCACATGTACCAGGTGGCACTGCGAGAAGGGCGCGACGACGCCGACGCCTTCCTCACCGCCGCGCACGACCAGGCCGCCTGGATCCTCGAGAACGTCGACCCCGCCGACCCAGCGGTGACCAAGGGCCAGCGGCAGGGCGAGTACCACCTGATCACCGGGCTGGCTCGGTTCCTCGAGGCGTACCCGGACCACGCACCGGCCGGCACCGCGGAGTTCGTCGCCGCCTGGGCGCAGGTGGTCGTGGACCGCTCGGCGAACCTGTGGGACTTCCGCCGCTACTCCGACGAACGCTGGACCATCCCGTCGTTCACCGGCGGCGGCAGTGGCGAGGACCCGAACGAGACCGGCAACGTGGCCGGCTTCCCAGCCGCGGCTCTGGCCGCCGCCCAGGTGCTCGGCGACGACCCGCTGGCCGGCCGGTTGCGGGAGATCGCCACGGCGCACGTCGACAACATCTTCGGCCGCAATCCCACGGGCCGGCACGCGTCGCACCGCGGGCCGACCGAGGCATGGGGGTTCGAGGGCGTCGAGCTCGGCTGGTTCTCCGAATACCAGGGCGGCGCCGGCCTGCTGCAGGGCTCCCGCGGTGTCCTCGACGGCAGCCCGAAGAACGCGCACTATCCGTACGACCCGGAGGTCGGCAACATCGGCCACTCCGAGGGCTGGGTCACCTTCAACACCGCGTGGAACGAGGCGCTGGCCTGGCGGGCAGCCGACGCGTCCGAGCTGGCGGTCGTGGACGGCAACGGCGACGCGGTGGGTGTGCTGCCGCCGTCGGGAACCGCGACCATCGACCTGACGGCTCCGCTCGAGTTGGACCCGGCCGGCCTCGACGAGGGCGAGGTTCAGGTGCGGGTGGGCGACGGCGACACGATCGCGGTGCCGGTGACGCAGACGGCGGTGAACGCCACCACCTTCTCGGGCCGCCTCGATCTGACGGCACTTGGTGCCTCACCTGGTGACGTCGTGACGGTCTCCTACGGTTACGGGCACTTCGCGCAGGAGACGACGGTCACCGTGGTCGCGCCGGACGCCTGCCCCAACGGGCACCCGGCGGACACCACGGTGACCTTCGGCAACGCCGACTCGGGCGTGCCGAACTACGACCGTGGCGACGGCTGCACGTTCCTCGACGCCGTCGAGGCGCTCGGGCCGTTCGCCGACCACGGCGCGCTGGTCCGTGCGGTGCGCGCCACGTCGGCGCAATGGCGCGACGACGGCCTGCTGACGCGGCAGGAGTTCCAGGACGTCCTGACGGCGGCCGCCCGATCAGGAGCGGCCGGTTGAGCGGAGCCGGCGAGGGTCGCCCGCTGCGCAGCTCCGGCGCACCGTACTCCCTGGGCGTCAGGCGCGCAGGTTGATCAACGTCGGGCCGGTGCGGGTGCCGTCGGAACGAGACAGCGCGACGACGCAGTGGCCGGGCGGGATGCGGGTGACGATGTCCGACACCGTCCACCGCGGCCGCTCCACCCGACGCAGGTTGGTGCCCTTCGTGGTGCCCCAGTTGCGGGTCTCGCCGTCCGAGCGGTTCCAGCCCCCGCGGCCGTCGCGGGAACTGCCGGCGGTGCGGGCCAGGCCGACCGCCTCGCCCTGGCTGTAGCTGACCTCGGAGACCCAGTGGTCGCCGAACCAGTCGGAGAAGACCTTCGCGTCGACCGGATCGATACCGCCGAACACCGCCTTGCAACCGACCGAGCCGAACACCGTCGCCCGCACCTGCACGGGGAAGTCGCTGATGGTCTGCGCGAGCAGGATCAGCCCGGCGTTGTTGGACCGCAGCTTCTGCACGCCCCGGGCCACGTAGTCGTCGACGAAGCGGCCGGCCTCGTCGATGGCCAGTGCCTTGAAGATGTCCCGGTTGGTGTCCGGTGCGGACGTGACCTGCACGAACTGTGACACAACCAGCCGCGCGAGGATACGGGTGGCGTCCGGGAACTCCGCCTCCGGCAACGACACCCGCACCCGGGTGGGCTTGTTGATGTCGTGCATGCGGAAGGCGTTGTCGCGGTCGAACAGCTCCATCAGCCGCGGCCGCGCCAGCAGCTGGAACCGTTCGACCAGGGACGCGGCCGGGTCGGCGTTGCGGGCCAGCTGGTCGCGCCGGCTGTCCAGCAGCGACTTGGCCTCCTTGCCGTCCGGGCCGCGCAGGTTGGCCTTGACCTGGTCGGTCATGCCCTGCTCGGAGCGCAACAGCGCGAGCATCTCGCGGATCTTCGGCCAGCGTCCGAAGGCCAGGTGGAACGGCGCCAGGCAGGCATAGAGCGCGTTGCGCGAGCCGTCCATGAAGTAGGCCATGTCGTCGGTGACGTATGGCGGGAGCATGGCGCTGGCCAGCCGGTCGGCCGCGGTGTCGGGATGATTCGTGCCGCCGTACAGGTCGAACCCGGTGGTGGGGTTGAGCGGGTCGATGGTGACGTCGAACCAGCCCGGGTGCGCGAAGTCGTTGCCCTTGGGGTCGACCACCACGACGCTGGCCTGGCCGGCCAGCGCCGACAGCGACAGGTGCTCGACGATCGGCAACGCGAAGCCGCGTGTCTTGCCCGACCCGGGCGGTCCGATGACCAGCAGCGACGTGCGCAGGACGTCGCGGTCGACGCCGAAGTCCTGGGTGATGACGGTGTCGGCGTGCGGGTCCTGGACGGTGCGACCGAGCCGGACCTGCCCCAGCGCGAGGTTGTGCCTGGCCAGCCGCGGCACCGGGAGGTCGTGCTGGGCCGACGGGTGCGCCAGCGCGGCCGGGCCGTAGCGGACGATTTCGTCGGCCACCTGTGCCGTGGCAGCCGGGTCGCCGGCGCGAGCTTCGAGCGCGCCCATGATGCGGGCGGTGTCGACGTCGGAGAGCCGGCCGTCCTGGACGAGCCGGTCCAGTGCGGTGGCCGCGTCCGGGTGGTCGGCGCGCAGAGCGTCCCAGGGTGTGGCGCGGGTGCGTCGTCTGCCGAGCATCAGGCGTTCTTCCTCAGGTAGGTGTCGAGCTTCTTGATGCGGGCCGCCAGCGCCGGGTGGGTGCTGAACATCCGGGCCCGCAACACCGCGGTGCGCCGTTCGTCGTCCATGCCCTGGCGCAGCCAGTCCTCGAAGACCTCGATGAGTGCGTGGCCGTAGCCGAGCTCGGCGGCCACCCGGTCCGCCCGGAACTCGCTGCGCCGGGCCAGCCAGGGCAGCAGCAGCGGCGTCGTGATCACCAGGAGCACCGTCGGCGGCGCCCACGCGTGGCCCGACTGGACCGCGGTGATCATGAGCATGGTCAGGAAGAACGCCACGAACAGCAGCACCGACCAGGTGATGAGCCGGCCGATGAACGCGGCCAGGCCCGGCATCTTCGCCAGCACGGCGAAGACGATGGAGAACAGGCTCACGAACACCCGCAGCACCCGGCGCAGGGTCCGGGTGAGCAGCCTGGCCGGTACCGAATACCAGTAGGCGAGCAGGTTGCCCCACGGATGCCCGCCCAGGTGATGGCCGAGCTCGTGGCAGAGCACCGCGGCCAGGTGGTGGTGCGGCATGGCGTCGAGCGTCTTGCGGGTGACGGTGACGATGTGCCCGGACGCGGCGTAGGCGTTGAGGGCGTCGCTGTCCTCGATGAACAGCTGGTAGCGCCGCCCGTCGCGCCCGGCGGCCTGGGTGACCTCGGTCCAGGCGTGCTCCAGGCGCTCGCGCTCGCTGGGGGTGGGCCGGCGGGCCTTGAGGAAGAACCGTGCGAGGAACACCTCGACCGGCCGCAGGAAGATGAGGGCGCCGCTGAGCAGCCACAGCGCCATGGCGACGACGGAGACCGTGCCGGCATCGCCCACGAAGGAGCCGACGCCCAGCCCGATGAGGCCGACGACGGTGAGGCTGCAGACGAACCACGGCAGCGCCAGTACCAGCGACGCCCAGGTGGAGACGTCAACGGTGCGCCGGTGCCGCATCGGCCGTGGCGTGGTGGCACGCGACGGCCCCGACCAGCGTTGGCGTAGTCCGGTGGCCGGAGGCGGATCAGGATCCTGGAAGCCGCCGGGCGGCCCGGTGGGCTGCGCCCGCGAGGCCGTGCCGGGTGCGCTGGACCCGACCTGTCCCTGGTCGCTCATCGCCGCCTCCGATAGAGCTACTGATCATCGATTACAGCCGCCCGCGTGACCGGAGCGCAACTGTGAAAGTCACAATATGGCCGCCCGGTGACAGTCCGGGGCCGAATCGATACGCCGCACCGGCATCCCCGTTGCCCCGTTGATCATGGAATAGGTCATGATCATATCGCTGTTGATCAGGATCTACGCCATGATCGACGCGCGAGGTGCATAGGGTCGAAGCGTGACCGAGATCCACGACCTCACCGCCTTGGAGCTGGCCGTCGCCGTGCGTACGCGCGAGGTGTCGCCGTCGGAGGTGGCCGAGCACACGCTGGAACGGGCCGAGCGCCTGGGCCCGTCCATCGGAGCCTTCGTCACCATGACCCCGGACCTGGCTCGCGAACAGGCAGCCGAGGCCGAGGAAGCGCTGCGGCAGGCCAGGTCCGACGACCAGTTGCCGCCGTTCCTCGGTGTCCCGTGCCCGATCAAGGACCTCGCGATGGTCGCCGGCGTACCGTTCCGGGCCGGCAGCGCGGCCTTCGGCGACATGGTGGCGCCCACCGACGACGGCGTCGTCACGCTGCTGAGCCAGGCCGGCACGCTCATGGTCGGCAAGACGAACACGCCGGAGTTCGGGCTGCCGCCGTACACCGAACCGGACGCCATGCCGCCGGCGCGCACACCATGGGACACCGGCCGCTCGGCCGGAGGTTCCAGCGGCGGCGCGGGCGCGGCGGTCGCGGCCGGCATCGTGCCGGTGGCGCACGCCAGCGACGGCGGCGGCTCCATCCGCATCCCGGCCAGCGCCTGCGGGCTGGTCGGTCTCAAACCCACCCGCGGCCGGGTCAGCCCCGGACCGTACCGGGCCGAGGGCGCCGGGCTGGCGCAGGACGGCGTGCTCACCCGCGACGTCCGCGACACCGCGGCGTTCCTCGACGTGCTGGCGCAGCCATGGCCCGGCGACACCTACACGCTGCCGGAGCCGGCAGAGACGTTCCGAGCTGCCTGCGAACGCCCGCCCGGTCAGCTGACCGTCGGGCTGCTGACCCAGCCGGTCATCTCCGCCGACGCCGTCGTCGACGACGGCGTCCTGGCCGCCGTCGTACGTACCGCCCGGCTCCTGGAGGACCTGGGTCACCGGGTCGAGCCGGCGCCGGTGCCGTTCGAGGCGGAGCGATGGGCGTCGTTCGAGGCGTTGTGGTCGGTGTCCGCGCTCGGCGCGCCGGTGCCGCCGGACCGCGAGCACCTGCTGGTACCGCTCACCCGGTGGCTGCGTGAAAAGGGCCGCTCGGTCAGCGGCCACGACTACGCCACCGCTGTTTCGCTCATCCAGATGACCACCCGCGAGGTCGCCGCCACCTGGGCCGCCTACGACGTCATCGTGACGCCGACACTGGCGCGGCCACCGGCACCGGTGGGGTCACAGCGCGACGACGCCGACCCGGCCGGCGATTTCGCCGCCCAGATGGCCTTCACGCCGTGGACCAGCGTCTGGAACCTTACCGGCTGGCCGGCCATCAGCCTGCCGCTGGAGGAGACGACCGTCGACGGTGTCACGCTGCCAGTCGGCGTCATGCTGGGTGGCGAGCACGGCGCGGAGGCGACGCTGCTCTCGCTCGCCGCACAGCTGGAGGCCGCCCGGCCGTGGCGGCACCGGCGCCCACCGCTCTGGGACGGAGACGGCACATGGTGAGCTTCGGGTACTTCCTGGTCCCGAACGCGGCCGACCCGCTGCTGGACACCGCACGCTCGGCCGAAGAGCTCGGGCTGGAGTGGGTCGGCATCCAGGACCACCCGTACCAGCGCCGCTACGTCGACACGTTCGCCCTGATGAGTGCGGTGCTGGCGAGCACGTCCACGCTACGGGTGTTCCCCGACGTGGCCTGCCTGCCGCTGCGGCCGCCCGGCGTCCTGGCCAAGACGGCGGCGTCGCTGGACGTGCTGTCCGGTGGCCGGTTCGAGCTCGCCCTGGGGGCGGGCGCGTTCTGGGACGCCATCGAGGGTTACGGCGGCGAGCGCCGCACCCCGGGGGAGTCGCTGGCGGCGCTCGGCGAGGCGATCGAGGTGATCCGGCGGCTGTGGAGCGGCGAACGCGGGCTGCGGTTCGAGGGTGAGCACTACCATCTGCGCGGCGTGCACTCCGGGCCGGTGCCGGCGCACGACCTCGGCATCTGGCTGGGCGCCTACGGGCCGCGCGCCCTGCACCTCACCGGGCGGCTGGCCGACGGATGGGTGCCGTCGCTCGACGCCGACCTGCTCGCCCGCCTGCCGGAGCTCAACGACCGCGTCGACGCCGGCGCCGCCGAGGCCGGACGCGACCCGTCGGCGGTCCGCCGGGTCTTCAACGTCGCCGGCACCATCACCGACGGCGAGTCGAACGGCTTCCTGGCCGGTCCGGCGGCCCAGTGGGCTGACGAGCTTGCGGCCCTGGTGGTCGAGCACCGGGCCGACGTGCTGGTGTTCGGCGGCGCACCCGGCGACCAGCTGCGCCGCTTCGCGACCGAGGTGGTGCCCGCCGTCCGCGCCGCCCTCCCGCCATCCCCATGATCATCAAGACTTGACCCGGCGATAGCCGGAACAACCCTTGATGATCATGGGGACAGCGCCCGGCAGTCCGGGCCGCACGCGAGGACTGCGCCGGTCCAGCCGCGGGCACGGAGCACACGAGCCTGCTCGGCCGCCACTCCGCACGGGTCGCCGAACACGTCCGCATGGCCGTATCTGAGCGTGGCGTGACCGTCGACGGTGGCACGGTTGTCGCGGCGCCGGTCCCGGAACCGGCCCTCGCCGACGTGGCCGACCCGGCCGTCCAGCTCGACCCGGACGCCGTACCGCTCATAGTCGACGTCGATCCAGATGACCCGGTGCCCGGCGACCCGGCGCTGCCGGGACCCGGCCGGCAACCCGTGCGCGCGCTCCACCCGGCGCAGATGCCGCAGCTCCAGCGGTGACTGTGCCCCGTGCGCGACGTCGGTGAGCATCGCTTCCAGGATCGGCCGCCAGCGGATCTTCTTGCGCAGGCCCAGTGCCGCGGCGAGCCGCTCCGGCGTGGTCCTGCGGCGCTGGCAGGCCGCCGTCACCCAGGTCTCGACCTCGCAGGGATGGGGCGCGACGTCGACGAGATCGAGGACCGTCTCCTCCGCCCGGGTCCGGGGCGGCGACGCGGCCGGATGGCGGGTCCTGGCCAGCCGGTGAGCGTAGTGCACCTGGACGCCGTCGATCTTGCCCGTGACGTGACGATCCGCGGGAGCCGTGACGTGGATGAGCGGCCCGGGGTCGTCGCAGAGCCCGTCCAGGAACGCGGCTGTCCGGTGGCTTGCCACCGCGCCACGACCGGCCCGGAGGATCGCGGCCCATACGCGCGACTCGAGCGTGAGCGGTCCGGTGAACATCGCATAGACGCCGCGGTGCAGCCGCCGCCAGCGGCCGGAGGCGATCAGCCAGTCGATGCGGTGCGTGGTCAGGTCAGCCGCCAGCGCCTGCGCATGGCTGACGACGCCACACTGGACGGCGGCGATCTCGTTGAGGTCTGTGGGCCGGTCGGACACGCCATCGAGCCTGGTCGACAGCCGGCGCCCCCGCCAGTCCCAATTCTGAACCTGTGGACAACCATGATCATCAAGGGTTGTTCCGGCTATCGCCGGGTCAAGTCTTGATGATCATGGGTAGGCGAGGGCGGCGTGGTAGCCGAGGTTGGACGAGATCTGGTCGGCGTGTTCGATGGCGATCATGGCCAGCTCGTTCTGCCGTGCTGGCAGGTTCATGGCCGACAGGGGTCCCGACACCGACAGCGCGGCGACGATGCGCCCGGACCGGTCCCGGACGGGTGCGGCGATGCAGGCCCGGCCGAAGGCCAGCTCTTCCTGCTCGGTGGCGTAGCCGCGCTCGCGGACCTCGGTCAGGGCGGCGGTCAGCTCATCGAAGGACGTGATGGTGTGCGGGGTGTAGCGGGCGTACTCGGTGCCGATGAGTTCGGTGACGTCGTCCGGCGGGAGCTCGCTGAGCAGCGCCTTGCCCATGGCGGTGGCGTGCAGGGGGCCGCCGCGGCCGATCAGGGTGGCCGGCCGGGGTGCGTTGGGGCCTTCGAAGTGGCAGAGGTAGAACAGGCCGGCGTCGTGGCGTTCGGCGACGTTGACGCCGAGGCCCAGGGAGGCGGCCAGGTTCTGCGCGAGCTGCCGCGACTGCTGATGGACGGGTGACTGGTTGAGCCCGATGCCGGCCAGCGTGATGACCCGCGGTCCGACGCCGTACAGCCCGCTGCGTCCGTGGTGCGTCAGGTATCCGAGGTTGACCAGCGCACCGACCAGCCGCGACACCGTGGACTGGCCGAGGCCGGTCTCGGCCACCAGTTCGGAGATGCGGCGTTCCGGGTGTTCCTCGGTGAACGCCGACAGCAGCGACAGCGCCCGTTCGACGCTCTGGGTACCGCCGGCGGACTCGCGTGCTGGTGGTCGAGGCACGATCCTGATCCCCACATCACTCTCGGAACGTTCATCTACATGCTAGATGATCACTCGCGCCGAACCGTGGGAACAGGGCAGCGATCCGTGCCGGCGGTCCGGCTCAGCCGGCCTGCCGGTCGCGGTCCTGCGCGCGCAGCGCCCGGTCGACGTCGGCCAGGCCCTCCACGACCAGGCGGCGAGCGGCGTCAGGGACGTCCGCGGCCTCCAGCCAGGACCGCACGGCCGACGCCGTCGGCGCATCGGCCAGCACCCGCGGGAACAGCCCGACGACGATCGCCTGGGCGCTCTCGTTGGTCCGCTCGGCCCACACCCGCGGCACGGCTTCGAGGTACGGCTGGACGTAGGGCCGCACCAGCTCCCGCTGCTCGGGGTGGGCGAAGCCGCGCACCGTCGCCGTCAGCAGGGCGTTCGGCAGCTCGTCGGACTCGACGGCCGCCTGCCACGCCGCGGCCTTGGCGGCGTACGTCGGGACGGCCGCCCGGGCGTAGGCGGCCTGCCGCTGGCCGGTGGCGGTGTTGTCGCGCTCCAGCTCCGCGTCGATGTCGGTCACACCGGCCGCCCCGAGCACCACCAGCCGCTGCAGCAGCGTCCACCGCAGGTCGGTGTCGACCACGAGGCCGGGCAGCACGGAGTCGTCGCCGGCCAGCAGCGAGCGGACCTCACCCACGTGGTCGGCACTGGCAGCACCGGCCACCCAGGCGCGAGCGAAGGCGAGCTGCCGGTCGCTGCCGGGCTCGGCGCCTCCGGCCAGCTGGCGCAGCGCCGCCGCCCACCGCGACGACAGGACGGTGCGGTTGGCCGGCCAGGCGTACTGGTCGATGGCCGCTCGGGCGGAGGCCAGGACGTGCTGCACGACACCCATCGAGGTCTCGCGCTCGATGCCGCCCAGCACCAGTTCGACGAACGAGCTGGCAGACAGCTCCGCATCGCGCAGCATGTCGGTGGCGGCCGTCCAGCACAGCGCCCGCGGCAGCGACCCGAGCGCGCCGATGGACTTCACCACCGTCTGCTGCGACCGGTCGTCCAGGCGGATCTTGGCGAACGTGAGGTCGTCGTCGTTGACCAGCAGGAGGTCCGGCTGCTGCTCGCCGCGCAGTTCCTCGATCTCGGTACGCGGCCCGGCGATGTCCAGCTCGACCCGGCGGCGGCGCACCAGCTCGCCGTCCTCGGTGCGGTCGTAGAGGCCGACGGCGGCCCGGTGGGACCTGATGGTGGGGTGCTCCGGCGCGGCGGTCTGCTCGATGGCGACCGAGGTGTAGGAGCCCGAGGCGTCGACGGTGACGACGGGGCGCAGGGTGTTCACGCCGGCCGTGCGCAGCCACTGCTCGTTCCACTCCGACAGGTCGCGGCCGCTGGTGCGCTCCAGGTGCGCGAACAGGTCGCCCAGCGACGTGTTGCCCCATGCGTGCTCGGCGAAGTAGGCGCGCACGCCTTCCAGGAAGGCGTCGCGGCCCACCCAGGCCACCAGCTGCTTGAGGACGCTGGCGCCCTTGGCGTAGGTGATGCCGTCGAAGTTGACCTCGACGTCCTCGAGGTCGCGGATGTCGGCGGAGATCGGGTGGGTGGACGGCAGCTGGTCCTGCCGCAGCGCCCACAACTTCTCGGAGACGGCGAACGTCGTCCAGGCGTCGGTCCAGCGGGTGGACTCGGCCAGCGACAGCACCGACGCCCAGGTCGCGAACGACTCGTTCAGCCACAGGTCGTCCCACCAGCGCATGGTGACCAGGTCGCCGAACCACATGTGCGCCATCTCGTGCAGGATCGTCTCGGCACGGCGCTCGTAGGCGGCGTCGGTGACGCGGCTGCGGAACAGGTAGTCCTCGTGGTGGGTGACGGCGCCGGCGTTCTCCATGGCGCCGGCGTTGAACTCCGGAACGAACAGCTGGTCGTATTTGGCGAACGGGTAGGCCAGGCCGAACACGTCCTCGAAGAAGGCGAAGCCGCGCCGGGTGACGTCGAACAGCTCGTCGGCGTCCAGGTGCTCGGCGAGCGACTTGCGGCAGTACAGGGCCAGCGGGATGGGGTCGCGTCCGTCCTCGTGACCGGCGTATTCGGAGCGAACGACGTGGTACGGCCCGGCGACGATGGCCGTCACGTAGGTGGACAGCACCGGCGTCGGGTCGAACGTCCACCGCCGCTTGTCCTTGGTCTTGCGGCTGTGCCCGGGCGAGTTGGACACGACCTCCCAGTGGGCCGGCGCGTCGACGGTGAACGTCACGGCGGTCTTGAGGTCCGGCTGCTCGAAGCACGCGTAGACGCGGCGGGCGTCGGCGACCTCGAACTGCGAGTACAGGTAGACCTCGTCGTCGACGGGGTCGACGAAGCGGTGCAGCCCCTCGCCGGTGCGCATGTACGCGGCGTCGGCGACGACCCTGACCTCGTTCTCCTTGGCCAGCCCGTCGAGGCGCACCCGGTGCCCGTCGAAGACGTCGGCCGGGTCGAGCTGGTTGCCGTTGAGGACCACCTCGTGCACGGTCGGCGCGATGAGGTCGAGCCAGGTGCTGGCGCCCTCGGTCGCGGCGAACCGGGCCGTCGTCGTGGAGCCGAACGTCGTCTCGCCACGGGTGAGGTCGAGCTCGACGGAGTACTGCACCGACGAGGGGTCGATGACGGCGGCGCGTTCATGCGCCTCGTCGCGCGTCAGGTTCGTGCCAGGCATGACCTTGATCCTTGCAGAACATCCGGGGCAGTGCTGTGGATAAGGGCCCGGGAATCGGGCGCGTCGAAGTTCCGTTGGCCACATCGATACGTAATTGACATGTCAATCGATATGAAGGGCGTCCGATGACCCACAAGACCCCCGTCGACTTCTGGTTCGATCCGATGTGCCCGTGGGCGTGGATGACCTCCCGCTGGATCATGGAGGCCGAGAAGGTACGGCCCATCACGGTGAGCTGGCACGTGATGTCGCTGTCCTATCTCAACGCCGAACGTGACCTGGGCGAGGAGTACAACGACCTCATGCGCCGCGGCTGGGCGCCGGTTCGGGTGGTCACCGCCGTCCGCGAGCTCCACGGGCCGGAGCACGTCAAACCGCTGTACGACGCCATCGGCACCCGGCTGCACCCGGGCGGGCGCAAGGACTTCGACGCGGTCATCGACGAGGCTCTGGCCGAACTGGGGCTGCCGGCGTCGCTGGCCGAGTACGCCACCAGCGACCAGTTCGACGAGGCGTTGAAGAAGAGCCACGACGCCGGCATGGACCAGGTCGGCACCGAGGTCGGCACACCGGTCATCGCCGTCGAGGGCTACGCGTTCTTCGGCCCGGTGCTGTCGCCGGCCCCGCGCGGTGAGGAAGCGGGCCGGGTGTGGGACGGCGTCCGGGCGCTGGCGTCGTACGACGGCTTCTTCGAGCTGAAGCGGACCCGGACCCGGGAGCCCATCTTCGACTGACCGCGGGCATACTGGCGCCCATGCGCGTCCACGTCGGCTCCGATCATGCCGGGTACGAGGTCAAGAACCGTCTCGTCGAGGTCCTCCGTGACAGCGGCCACGAGGTCGTCGACCACGGGCCGTTCGTCTACGACGAACTGGACGACTACCCGACGTTCTGCCTGCGCGCCGGTGAAGGCGTGGCGGCCGACGCCGGCAGCCTCGGCGTGGTCATCGGCGGCTCCGGCAACGGTGAGCAGATGGCGGCGAACAAGGTGAACGGCATCCGGGCAGCGCTGGCGTGGTCGGAGGAGACCGCGCGGCTGGCGCGCGAGCACAACGACGCCCAGGTGGTGGCCATCGGCGCCCGGATGCACCCGTTCGAGGACGTGGTGACGTTCGTGCAGACGTTCCTCGCCACGTCGTTCTCGGGCGAGGAACGGCACCTGCGCCGCATCGGCATGCTCAGCCGGTACGAGGTGGACGGCGAGCTTCCTCCGCTCGCGGCGCCCGCTGACTAGGCCGCGGCGGCAGCGGCGTCGACTCGATCTTCTCCAGGGCCGCGGCGAGCTGGGCGGGACTGGGCCGTGACGCGTCGCGGGCGCGCAGCGCCCGCGACACCCCGACCTGCGAGCGCCGGTCGACCTGGTCCAGCTTGCGCGCGGACTTGTCGCGATCGTTCATGGAAGGACCGTACGTGCCCGAGGGTCACACGATCCACCGGCTGGCCGGCCAGATCGCCGACGCGTTCGGCGGCGGGCCGGTCGCGGTGACCAGCCCGCAGGGACGCTTCGCCGCCGGTGCCGCCGTCGTCGACGGTGTTCGGCTGCATGCCGCGCAGGCGCACGGCAAGCACCTGTTCGTCGAGTTCGCCGGCCGCCGCTGGGTGCACGTGCACCTCGGGCTGTACGGGAAGTTCGACGTCGTGGGCGGGCCGGCCGGGCCCGTGCGCGGCGAGGTGCGGATGCGGTTGGCGACGCCCGCCGCCCACGCCGACCTGCGCGGACCCACCGTCTGCGAAGTGTTGGGCGATGAGGAGAAGGCCGCCATCCACACCCGGCTCGGCGCGGACCCGTTGCGCGGCGACGACCCTACGGCCGCGCTGGAACGCGTCGGGCGCAGCCGCACCCCCGTCGGCGTGCTGCTGATGGACCAGACCGTACTGGCCGGCGTCGGGAACGTGTACCGCGCCGAGGCACTGTTCCGCGCCGGCGTCGACCCGGCCCGCCCGGGTCGCTCGGTGCCGGCTCCGGTCCTGGCGGCCATCTGGGACGACCTCGTGAAGCTCATGACGACCGGCGTCGCGACCGGCCGCATCGACACCGTCCGCCCCGAGCACGAGCCCGACGCGATGGGACGACCGCCACGGGTGGACGACCACGGCGGCGAGGTCTACGTGTATCGCCGCGCCGGCCAGCCGTGCCTGGTGTGCGGGACCGAGGTCCGCGCCGGAACCGCCGCCGCCCGGAACGTCTTCTGGTGCCCGCGCTGCCAACGCTGACCAGCGCGGGACCAGCCGTTGGCCTCCGGTTTTCCGCGATCTACCAGTGTCGCTGAATTTGCCGCTAGGGTCCTCGTGTGACGACTCGACCGGCCGCCCTCCTCGGGTTCGCCGGTGTGGTATCCGGTAGGCGTCCGGCCGGCCCCATCACCCGCCGGCTCATCCGCGAACCCGTGGTGCTGGCCTGCCTGCTCGCCGGCACGCTGCTGCTGGGCCTGGTCATGGTCGCCTGGACGTCCATGGTGCCGGCCATCGCGCTGGTGCTGCCGCTGCTGTTCGGCGGACTCTTCCTGGCGCCGCGCGCCCTGGCCTGGCTGGTCGGCACCGCCGCGTTCTGCCTGATCGCCGGCGGCATCGCCATCGACGTCGACCAGACGTTCGTCGCCGTCACCGTCGTCGTCGGCATCACCGCCGTGGTGTCGCTCGGGCTGGCTCGGTCGCGGGCGCGGCTGGGCTTGCAGGGCACCATGGGTGAGTCGATGCTCGTCGACCTGCGCGACCGGCTGACCGCGCAGGGCAAGGTGCCGGCGCTGCCCCGCGGCTGGGAGGTCGAGCAGGTCCACCATGCGGCCGAACGGTCCAGCTTCTCCGGCGACTTCGCGGTGTCCACGAGGTCAGCCGACGGCTGGACGCTGGAACTCGCGCTGGTCGACGTGTCCGGCAAGGGCCACAACGCCGGCACCCGGGCGCTGCTGCTGTCAGGCGCCTTCGGCGGGCTGCTCGGTTCGCTGCCGCCGGAGCAGTTCCTGCCCGCCGCCAACGCCTACCTGTTGCGGCAGCGCTGGCCGGAAGGGTTCGCGACGGCCGTGCATCTCGTCGTCGACCTGCGGACGGGGGAGTACGAGGTGCGCTCGGCCGGGCATCCGCCGGCCATCCACTTCCACGCGGGATCCGGCCGCTGGGCCACCCTCGACGCCGCCGGCGGTCTCCTCGGCGTGTTCGACCAGGACTCCTACGTGCCGGCGAGCGGCCGGCTGCGGCCCGGTGACGCCCTCATGCTCTACACCGACGGACTGGTCGAGGCTCCCCGGCGTGACCTGTCCGACGGCATCGACAAACTCCAGGGCGAGGCCGAGCGGCTGATCGCGAAGGGGTTCCGCGACGGCGCCAAGAAGCTCATCGACGCCGTCGCGTCCTCCGACGCCGACGACCGCGCCCTTCTGCTCCTCTGGCGCACCTGACGCGGTCCGCACCCGCGTGCCGGCCGGAAATGATCACGTCCACCATGGGTCTTCCCGCTCCACCAGGGATGCATGGGTGGTGGAGCATGAGCAGCCATGGTCCACGTGATCATTTCGCGGTCGACCGTCACCCGGGATACGCCGCGACGACCTCGATCTCGACCAGCCAGCCGGCCACTGGGAGCGTCGCCACCTCGAGGTTGGTCCGCGACGGGCGGGTGGCGTTGGGGAATCCGACCGGCTGGTAGGCCGCGATGACCTCGCCGGTCACCCGGTTCACGTTCGCCATCCACTTCCGGTAGGCGCGGTTCCAGCCGTCGTAGTCGGCGCGGGCGGTTCCGGGCGGGGCCTGCAGGTAGATGCGCATGCTGGTGACGTTCGCCAGTGTCAGCCCCTGGGATTCCAGGTTCTCCCGGATGCGGGCCATCGCGTTCATGCCCTGCGCCTCGGTGACGGTGACGCCGGCGGGCAGCTGGCCACCCGGGTACTGCTCCGGGTCGATGTACCGCTCGGGCGTGCCGGCCGGCGCCTCCGTGTTCAGTGCGGACGGGCCGATGCCGCTGGAGAAGTAGATCGACGCCTGCGAGCCGAACGCGACGCCGCCGGCCAGGAACGGGTCGGGCGCCTGGGCGGGCGGCGCCAGGTTGAAGCGGATCTCTCGCGGCCGCGGCTGGCCGATCCGGCTGGCCGCGATGGCGCCGCCGGTGACGGCGAGCGTGGTGAGTCCGGTGCCGACGGCGACGGCGAGGACGCGGCGCCGGGTGGGGTTCGAGGACATGGGGCTCCTTCGACGATCGGTGACGGGGAGGGTGGCGGTCAGGCGGCGGTGGCGGCGACGCGCTGGTGTAGAGCCGTGACCACCTGGCGCGCGGACCCGAACGCGCCGGCCTGCCAGGCGATCAGGTGGCTGAGGTGGTCGCCGGCGAAATAGACGTTGCCGTCGGGCCGCAGCAGGTGGTCGTACGCGGCGCCGCGGCCGCCGGGCCAGTTGACCCAGCCGCCCAGGCTGTACGGCATCTTGGGCCAGGCCACGGAGATGGAGGTCTCCAACTCGTCGCGGTACTTGGCGCCGTGGATCTTCATTCCTTGGGCGACGGCGCGGGACTCCCGGTCGGCGACGGAGAGGTCGGTGTACGAGCCGGAGTAGTAGCCGACGACGACACCCTTCTGGCCGAGGAAGCCGGACGAGGGGTACCAAATGCCGGAGATGTCCATGTTGGTCGCGGTGATGCCGCCGAAGATCTTGTCGTCCTCCTCCCACCAGCGGCGGCCGTACTGCAGGCCGATCTTCCCGGTGTTGGCGGCCGTCGGGACCGCGAGCGCGTCCTTCGTGGTGCGGGAGAAGTTGGACGGGATGTCCTTCAGGACCATCGGCGGGATGGTGTTGATGCAGTAGTCGGCCTCGATGGTGCGGGTCCGGCCGTTCATCCGGTAGCCGACGCGGACTCCGTCGGCGGTGTTGGTGATCTCGGTGACGGGCGCGTCGTAGGTGATGCGGCGGCGGCCGCCGACGGCGCGGGCGAGCGCGGCGCTGATCTGGTCCATGCCGCCGACCGGCTGCCACATCATCATCGCCTGGTCGAAGCCGAACTCGAAGGAGAAGCGGTTCCCGAACTGGCTCTGCAGGACCGCGGACATCGGTGGTGGCGCGTCGACGACACCGGCCTGGTGTCCGGCACCGGGGGGTTCGAGGTAGCCGCGGCGGCCGCTTCCGACGTAGCGGCCGCCGCTGAGGCCGCCGTGGTTCTGCGCGAACGCGACGAGCCGCTCGGCGTCGGCGGCGCTGAGCACGTCGTCCAGCGCGCCCTGGTCCACCGCCTGCGCGAGCAGTTCGGCGACGTAGCCGTAGACGTCGGCCTTGGCCTGCCGCTGGGTGACCGGTGTGCTGGCCAGCGGCCCGTAGTCGGTGCTGCCGGCGTTCTCGTGGAAGTAGAGGCTCTCGGCGTTCTGGTTGACCAGCGCCTCGATCTGGACGCCCAGTTCGCGGCAGTAGTCGAGTGTGACGTGGTGGTTCGGGATGCGTGCCGGGCCGGCGTTGAAGTAGAGCCCCTCGTCGAACCGGCAGACCTGGGTGACGCCGTCGGTGTCGGTGATCCGGTCGCCGCGGCGGATGGTCATGGCGCGGCCGCCCGGCTTGGAGCGTGCTTCCAGGACGTGGCAGTCGTAGCCGGCCGTGCCCAGCTCGTACGCGGCGGCCAGGCCGGCGGTACCCGCGCCGAGGATGACGACCTTGGTGCGATCACGGGCCGATGCGGGCAGGTCCGCGGCCCGCGGCGGCTGGAACTCTGCGGTGGCGGCCCCGGCCGGCGAGGCGAACAGGCCCAGAGCCTCCATGCTGCCGTAGAGCGCTGTGGCCCCGCCGACCATGCCGACCCTGGTCAGAAAGCTGCGCCTGCTGTGTCCTCGAGGTGTACCCGCGCTGGTGGTCAACGTCGCCTCCTGTCGTCCACCCGGCTGGGGTGCCGGGTCGCAGGAGCAGTCTCCGGACGTTCCGTTATGTGTCGATTTCGGCAGAGTTAGCTGGCGATCACCGAGTTCCCTTGATCATCAAGAGTTGACCCGGCTATGACCGGGCCAACTCTTGATGATCAAGGGACGTCGACCAGCTGCCAGCGGCCGCCGTCGGCACGGTCGCGGCGACGACCCAGCCAGCGCTCGCCCGCCGCGCCGAGCACCACCCCGGCGACGGCTGCCGGCAGTGCCCACGCCGGGCCGAGCCCGTTCCCGCCGCCTGCGGCCGCGGCGGAGCCGGACTCGGGCGCTTCTTCGGATCCGAGTGCCTCCGGCGCGATGTCGCCGGTCAGGCCGAGCCCCTTCAGCAGGCGCATCAGCTCGTTCGGGTCGGCCGGCCGGTGCCAGATGCCGGCGGCGCCGTGGTCGACCTCGGCGCCGATCGACTCGACGGTGTGAATCCACTCCGGCATTCCGCCGTCACCGAGCAGGACGCGGTCGACGCGCCACGGCTGGATGTCGTGGATCATCCAGGTGGCGACGACGGCGGTGTCCATGGGACCGGGCGGCACCGACCTGGGGGCCGGGACCTCGGCCGCCACCGGCGCCGGGTTCAGCGCCGATGCCAGTTCGTCATAGGCCGGATCCGCGTGGTGGAGCGCCGCGGACGTCGCGTGCTGCGGTGCGACCAGGAGGACGCTGGTCGGCCCGCCGGCCGACACCGGCGCGGGTGCGAGCGCGACGATGCCCAGGGCGGTGCTCAGGGCGGTGGCGACGACGGCAGCGGCCTGGCGGGCGCGGCGCATGGGGACTCCCACGGGTCGGTGACTCGGTCACCCCTTCTACACCGGTCGGGCTCATCCGGTTCCGAGCGTGGACCGCGCGATCGCGACGGCGTGCTCTCGCTCCAGGCCCTCCAGGCGCAGGGTGACGCCGTCGGCAACCCACACCAGGGTCGGCCCGGCCACCCGTATGGACTGCGGCGGCACGTCGCCGTCGTCGAGCAGTTCCAGGTCGTGCGGCTCGGCGAACCACCAGGCATCCGTGTCGCCGAGCGCCACGAGCGTCGCCTCCTCGCCCAGCGTCGCCGTCTTCACGAACAACGGCGACGGCCGCCCGTCGAACTGGTCCAGCCGGACGGTTTCGGTGCCATCGCCCCAGGTCATGGCGAGCAACCGGCCGTCCGCGGTGACCTCGACACCGTCGGGCGGGCCCAGCCGCGCGGGCTGGACCGGCTCGAACGGCACCAGCTCGCCGGCCTGGTCCATGGTCAGCCCGGCCGCGGGCGGGGGCGCCGACGCCGACGGCTGCGACGGACCGGGCCGGACCACCACGCCACCGATTCCCAGCCACTCGCCGAGCGCCGCCCGCACGGGCGGCGTCACCCCGAGCGCCACCACCACCGCGACGGTCGCGGCGACCAGCCGGGCGCGCCGAGACGGCCGCCGCCGGGCCGCGGGCGCCGAGCCGGCGACGTCCTCGGCCGCGATCCGGTCCAGGACCGCGACGGCGACGGCGTCCGGGTCCGGGCCGCCGGGAGGGAGGGACGCGCCGAGCTCACGCAGCTCCGCGCCCAGGGCGTGCTCATCCATGGTCCACCTCCTGCTCGACGTCCAGTGCCTGGCGGTACAGCTCGGCCTGCAGGCGTTTCAGCGCTCGGTGCAGCCGCGACTTCACCGTCCCGCGCGGCCACCCCAGCACCGTCGCGGTCTCCTGTTCGTCGAGGTCCAGGAAGTACCGGCAGGCGACGACCCGCTGCTGTGGCTCCGGGAGCGCCCGGACCGCGGCCAGCAGCGCCGCGCGCCGCTCCGTCGCCACGGCCTCGACGGCCGGATCGGGCGCGAGCAGCGCAGCGTCGAACCCGTCCAGCTGCGCCGACCGCTCGGTGGCACCGCGGTAACGCCGGGCCGCGCGGACGGCGTTGCGGGCCTCGTTGACGACGATGCGCAGCAGCCACGGCCGGAACGGCGCGCCGTCGCGGAACGACCCGATGGTCCGGTACGCCTTGACGAACGCGACCTGCACGACGTCGTCGGCGTCCGGGCCGGCCCCGACCAGCACGGCGACCCGGTGGGCGTCGGCGGTGTACCGGCGCACGAGACCGGCGTACGCGTCGCGGTCTCCGGCGCGTACGCGAGCGACGGCGGTGGCGTCGTCGATGGATGGTCCCGTCTCTCGGCGTGCTGGCACTCTTCCTACACCGCCGCGGCGAGCGTGGTTCCGGATCCGGACCGGGAATTCCTCAGCCGGCCGGCTTCCGCTGCGCGCGGTAGTGCGCCTTCTCGGCCGCGTCCAGGTGCTCGACGGCGTAGCGCAGCATGGTGGCCGGCATCGCGGCCGCGTGCTGGTCCAGGAAGCCGATGAGCCGGCCTCGGTCCTTCTGCCCGGCCGCGCGCAGCCAGCCGCCGGTCGCCTTGTGGATGAGGTCCTCGTCGTCGGTGAGGAGAAGTTCGGCGATGGCGAACGTGTCCTCCAGGTCGCCGGCGCGAATGAAGTACGAGGTGGCGACGATGGCGGTGCGTCGCTCCCACATCGACGCGGACCGGGCCAGCCGGTAGAGGACGTCGCGCGGCTTGTCGGCCAGGTAGCCGCCGACGACGAACGGCGCGCCCAGGTCGACGAGGTCCCAGTTGTTGATGCGGTCGTGCCGGCGCAGGTAGAGGTCGAACAGCTCGACGCGGCGCTCGGCCGGGGTGCGCTTGCGGCGGGCCTGCTTGTCCATGATGCTCATGGCGCCGGCCCGCACCTCGTGCACGTCGTCGTCGAGCAGCGTCTCGAGCTCCGCCGGCGGCAGCTCGATGAACTCCTTGGCCAGCGCGAACACCTGGCCCATCCGCACCCCGATGAACACGTCGCCGGCGGCGTACTCGCCGTCGCCGGACTTGAAGTACCGCTGGATCTTGCGCAGCTCGTCTTCGGACTGGTGCTCGCGCAGGCGTTGCACGAACTGGGCCGCGTCGAGGTTCGTCATGGGCGGAATTCTAGGTACGCCGTCAGCGAGCGAGTGCGTCGATGGCGCGCAGGACGCGCTTCTCCGACACCGGGTGGGCGGTGCCGAGTTCCTGTGCGAACAGGCTGACCCGCAGCTCCTCGATCATCCACCGGATCGCCTCGTGCTCCGCCGTGGGCCGGTGTCCTGGCGGCAGCGCGTCCAGCAGCGCCTGGTACTCGTCGGTGACCCGCTGGACGGTGGCCATGTTGGTGCGGTCTCGCTGCGGGCTGGTCGGCAGCTTCTCCAGCCGCCGCTCGATGGCGCGTAGGTAGCGCAGCAGGTCCGGCAGCCGTCGGCGTCCGGTGGCCGTCGCGAACCCCGGACCCATCAGCGCGGCGAGATGCGCACGGGCGTCCACCAACGACGGTGCCAGCGCCAGGCTGGTGGTGCTCTTCATCCCCGTCGACACCCGGTGCGCCACCTCGAGCACCTTCTCCACCTCGGTGACCATGGCGAACACCGTCTCGATGAGGTCGGAGCGGACTCGCTCTCGCAGTGCGGCGAACGCCGTGGCGCTCCAGGCCGGGCCGCCGGCGGCGGCGATCAGCGCGTCGGCGGCCGCCGCCGTGACGTCCTCCAGCAGCGCCGCGATCGACCCATCGGGATTCTGGCTCAGCACCAGCTTCGACCGGTTGTCCAGGTGCCGCTGCACGAACGGCACCGGCGACGGGACGCTGAGCAGCAGCAGCCGGCGGTTGCCCGCCCACATGGCGCGCGCCTGCTCGTCCTCGGTGTCCAGAACTTTCAGCGCGACACTCTCGCCCTCGTCGACCAGCGCGGGATATCCGGTGACGACGAGCTTGCTGCGGCGCTGCTCGAACGTGCGCGGGACGTCGCCGTCCGGCCACTGCGTCAGACCGGTCTTCTCGATGCTGCTGGCCGCAGCGGCCATGCTGCGGCGGACCCGGTCGCGCAGCCGGTGCTTGACCTCGTCGAGGTCCTTGCCCTCGGCGGCGGTCTTGCCCTTCTCGTCGACGACGCGGAACGTGACGGCGAGGTGCGCGGGCACCTTGGACACGTCGAAGTCGTACCCCGAGACCGGGGTGCCGCGCAGCCGGGTGAGCACCCGGGCCAGCGCGTCGGTGATCGGCTCACCGTCGCCGCCGCCCGGGGTCGACGGCAGCTGCGCCAGCGCCGCCGCGGCGGTGTCCGGTGCCGGTACGAAGGACCGGCGCAGCGCCTTCGGCAACGACTTGATCAGCGCCGTCACCAGTTCCAGGCGCAACCCCGGCACCTGCCAGTCGAACCCGTCCGGCTCCACCTGGTTGAGCACGTCCAGCGGCACGTGCACGGTGACGCCGTCGGCGGCGGCGCCCGGCTCGAACTGGTAGCTCAGCCGCAGGTCCAACCCGTCGGCCGGCCAGCTGTCGGGGTAGTCGGCCTGCGTGACCGCGCCGGCGGCGTCGGTGGTGAGTAGCTCGGGGTCGAAGGTGAGCAGGTCCGGGTGCTCGCGCTGTGCCTTCTTCCACCAGCTGTCGAAGTGCCGCGCCGAGACGACGTCCGCCGGCAGCCGCTGGTCGTAGAACTCGAACAGGGTGTCGTCGTCGACCAGGATGTCGCGGCGGCGGGCGCGGTGCTCCAGCTCCTCGACGTCCTCGAGCAGCTCGCGGTTGTGCTGGAAGAACCGGTGATGCGTGGACCAGTCGCCCTCGACCAGCGCGTGGCGGATGAACAGCTCGCGGCTGAGCTCCGGGTCGACCCGCGCATACGGCACCTTGCGCCGCGGCACGATGACGACTCCGTAGAGCATGACCTTCTCGTAGCCCATGACGGCGCCGGCCCTGCGTTCCCAGTGCGGCTCGCTGAACGTGCGCTTCACCAGGTGCTCGGCCAGCGGCTCCGCCCACGCCGGGTCGATGCGGGCGTTCACGCGGGCCCACAGCCTGGACGTCTCGACCAGCTCGGCCGACATGACCCACTGCGGGGGCTTCTTGAACAGCGCCGACCCGGGGAACACCGCGAACCGCGCGCCGCGGGCGCCCTGGTATTCGTTGGACGCCTCGTCCTTGACTCCGAGGTGCGAGAGCAGCCCGGCCAGCAGGGAGCGGTGGATGTCGTCGGGCTTTCCGTCTGCTGTGTTGAGCGTGAGGTTCAGCGGCTTCACCAGCTGGCGCAGCTGCGACTCGAGGTCCTGCCACTCACGCACCCGCAGGTAGTTGAGGTGCTCGGTGCGGCACAGCCGGCGGAACTGGTTGGAGGACAGCTCGTCCTGCTTCTCCTTCAGGTACCGCCACAGGTTCAGGAAGGCAGTGAAATCCGAGGTGGGGTCGGCGAAGCGGGCGTGGAACGCATCGGCGACCTCTCGCTGCTCCGTCGGCCGCTCCCGCGGATCCTGGATGGACAGCGCCGCGGCGATGATCAGCACCTCGCGCAGGCAGCCGTTGCGGTCGGCTTCCAGGATCATCCGGGCCAGCCGCGGGTCGATTGGCAGCTGCGACAGCGACCGCCCGACAGAGGTCAGCCGGCTCTTGTCGTCGCGCGCGGCGGGGTCGAGCGCACTCAGCTCGACCAGCAGGCTGACGCCGTCGGCGATGCTGCGGCGGTCCGGCGGGTCGAGGAACGGGAACGCGGCCACGTCGCCCAGGCCGAGCGCCGTCATCTGCAGGATGACCGACGCGAGGTTGGTGCGCAGGATCTCCGGCTCGGTGAACGTCGGCCGGGACTCGAAGTCCTCCTCGGAGTACAGCCGGATGCAGATGCCGTCGGACAACCGGCCGCAGCGACCCGCCCGCTGCCGCGCCGACGCCTGCGACACCGGCTCGATGGGCAGCCGCTGCACCTTCGTGCGGTTGCTGTAGCGGGAGATGCGCGCGGTGCCGGGGTCGACGACGTAACGGATGCCGGGCACCGTCAGGGACGTCTCGGCGACGTTGGTGGCCAGCACGATGCGCCGGCCGGTATGCGGTTGGAAGACCCGGTGCTGCTCGGCCGCGGACAGCCGGGCGTAGAGCGGCAGCACCTCTACTGGAGTGACCGAGCGCTCGTAGCGTTTGCGCAGCGCGTCGGCGGTGTCGCGGATCTCGCGTTCGCCGGACAGGAACACGAGCACGTCGCCGGGCGCCTCCAGGGCCAGCTCGTCGCAGGCGTCGACGATGGCCTGGACCTGGTCACGCGGCTCGTCCCGGGAGCTGCCGCGGGCGTCGCGGGCGTCGGGGGCGGCGCCGTCGTCGTCGGACTCGTCCAGCGGGCGGTAGCGGATCTCGACGGGATAGGTGCGACCGGAGACCTCGACGATGGGTGCGTCGTCGAAGTGGGCGGCGAAGCGCTCGGGGTCGATGGTGGCCGAGGTGATGACGATCTTGAGGTCGGGACGGCGGGGGAGCAGCCGCTTGAGGTAGCCGAGGATGAAGTCGATGTTGAGGCTGCGTTCGTGCGCCTCGTCGACGATGATCGTGTCGTAGCGCCGCAGCATCGGGTCCTGGCCGATTTCCGCCAGCAGGATGCCGTCGGTCATCAGCTTGACCAGGGTGTCGTCGCCGGCCTTCTGCGTGAAGCGCACCTGATAGCCGACGGCGGTGCCCAGCGACGTGCCGAGTTCCTCGGCGACCCGCTCGGCGACGGTGCGCGCGGCCAGCCGGCGCGGCTGGGTGTGCCCGATGGTGCCCCGCACGCCCCGGCCCAGCTCCAGGCAGATCTTCGGCAGCTGCGTCGTCTTGCCCGACCCGGTCTCGCCGGCGACGATCACGACCTGATGGTCGCGGATGGCCGCGGCGATCTCGTCGCGGCGCTGGCTGACCGGGAGCTCGGCGGGATAGCGGATGGCCGGGACGGACGCCTGCCGGCGCCGCACCCTCCGCTCGGCCGCCTCGACTTCCGCGGTGATCTCGGCGAGCGCGGTGTCGCGTGCTTCCTCGACGCGGACCTTCCGTAGTCCGTCCAGCCTGCGCGCGAGACGCCGCTCGTCCCGGAGCGAGAGCTCGGGCAGGCGGGCGCGGAGGTCAGCGACAGGGGAGGTGGGCATACGACCCCAAGCCTACGATCGGCGGGCGGCGAGTTCACCTCGTTATCGGCGAGCCGTCTGCGTCTTCTCTCCAGAAGTGGCGTGCGCGGTCGCGCCGCGTCAGGCGTCCTGGTCGTTCGGCCGCACGATCTCGGTGGTCAGCGGCAGGGCGGTGATCTGCTCCGCGGCGCTGGTGCTCGGCCGCCAGGAGACGCTGATCTCCTCCTGTGGGCCGTGCATCGGCTGGATGAGCACGTACTCCTCGCGGTGGCCGGGCGGGAGCTCGTGGAAGGCGGTGTCGCCCTCGTGGACCATGACGTCGCCGGTGTGCAGCCGCACGTCGTAGGCACTGACGGCGCCGTCGTTGTGCAGGACGTACCGGTGCCGGCTGATGCGCTCGAGCCGGAACCGCGGACCGGCGCGCTGGCGGCCGCGGCCACGCATGCGCTGGCGGACCCGCGTCGCGCGGCCGGGGCCGTCGACCGTCCGCCGCGCGTACCGGATGGCCGCGACGGCCACCAGCAGCGCGACGAACGCGATCACGAACGCGACAATCGTCACAATGCGAATCTAGCGCGCCGGTCGGGGTGAAACGGTCAGCGGAACTCGTCGGCGTGGGTGACCGCCCACTCGGCGAACGTCGTCGCCGGCCGGCAGAGTACGTCGGCGACGGTGGTGACCGCCGGCTGGGGGTTGTCGACCAGCTCGGCTTCACCGTCGATGTACCACGCCGCGAACTCGCCCATGGACGGGGTGAGCTCCGCGACCGCCTCCTCGTGGCTGAGCTCGACGTAAGGGATCTCGCGGCCCAGGGCCCGACCGATCAGCGCGACCCTCGCAGCGCGCGTCAGCGTCTCCGGGCCGGTCAGGGGGAGGGCTTTGCCGATGTACGACTCGTCCAGCAGCGCCGCGGCGGCAACGGCCGCGACGTCGTCCATGGCGATGGCGGCGTTCGCCGACTCCGGGTGGGCGTCGCGGACCTGGCCGGAGGTGCGGATCTGCTCGGCCCACATGGTCGAGTTCTCCATGAACTCCCCCGGCCACAGGTGCGTCCACGCCACGCCGGACGCCTCCACCGCCTGGACCAACTCGTACCACCAGCTCTCCGGCTCCCCGGACAGGTCGACGACGTGCTTGACACCCGCCTCGCGGGCGAGGGCCAGCACCTCCGCGGCCGTGTCCGGGTAGGAGGCGAGATACATCCGCTCGACGCCCTTCAGGGCAGCCGGCATGGTCTCGGGTTCACCGAGATAGCCGACGGCGACCTCGACGCCGTCCGGCAACGACGCCCGGTCCGGATTCTTGACCAAGGCGCGCACGTCGGCGGCGCCGTGGGCGAGGAGATGATCGACGACGAGGCGGCCGACGCTTGCGGTGGCTCCGGTCACGAGAATGGTCATGCAATCAGGGTACACCGTACGCATATAGGGCTGCGCCGCCCAACCGCGGGCCTGCCGACCGAAAATGATCACGTGGCGTTGGGGTCCTCCCGCCGCACCACCCATGCTTGCCCGGTGAGGCGGGGAGTCGCATGGTGGCGGGTCGCGACGGTGCCCTCAGCCGCGCGCCGGACGCAGCGCGCGGCGCATGACCAACCGCGTCGGCGAGCGCCGCACCACCTCGGTGAACCCGGCCTTCTCGTAGAGCGAGCGGGAGCCGAAGAACATGAAGTCGTCGTGGCTGCGTTGCGGCTTGTCCACCGGGTACGCCTCGAGCATGCGGACACCGTGGCCCCGGGCATGAGCGATCGCGGCGCCGAGCAGCCGGTGCTGTACGCCCTGGCCACGGAAGGGCTTGGCGACATAGGTGCAGATGATCGACCAGACCGGAATGTCGTCGACGGGCTTCATGATCGGGGAGCGGCGTAGCTTCGCATAGTCCTCGCGCGGGCCCAGGCTGACCCACCCCGCCGGTGCGCCGTCGACGTAGCCCACCAGACCGGGCGTGACGCCGTCGCCGTCGACCAGAGCGCGCAGTTCGCGCTTGTTGTCCGCCGCCGCGGCGGCACTCACCGACCCGCCGGTCTTCCGGTAGAACATGCACCAGCACCCGCGGACGATCGAGCCGCCGCGCAGACCGAAGAGGTCCTCGAGGTCCGCCCAGGTCGCGGGCGTGAGCGGCCGCACCTCGAACGCGTAGGCCATGGACACCAACGTACGCCGTGGCGGGGCAGGTCGGCACCATACGGCCCTGCCGCGGCGTGGGTGACAGAGGGTGCGGGAGAGGGGACTTGAACCCCTACGTCCGAAGACACCAGGACCTAAACCTGACGCGTCTGCCAATTCCGCCACTCCCGCGCGTCGGCCATCGTATGCCACGCAGCGTGCTGGGTCTGAGTCACGTGCTGGGTCTGAGCCGCGCTCGCGGGCTGGTCGGTCGGCCTTTCGCGGCACTCACGCCCACGACGTCACCCCAGGCCCGCCATAACAGGTGGCGATCGCGGCGGCGCGGTCGCGCAGAGAGGTGCGCAACCACTGCGGCGCCAGGGCCTCCGCGTCCGTGGCGAGTTGCCACAGCGCCCATCCAGCGTGTCTCGAATCCTGGAAGGTCACCTCGAGCCGCAGCCAGCCGTCTGCGTCGGCTTCCTCGGCGTGGACGGCCAGAGCGGTGCCCACCAGGTCCTCCCGGCGCGCCGGATTCAGTCGTACGAGCACGGTGACGTGGTCGCCGCCGGCCCGAAACCGCGTGCTGCGTTCCTGCCAGGCCTGGTCCAGGTCGACCCGGTCGGGTCGCTGTGCGGGTTCGGGGAGTTCCTCGGCGGCCAGGACCCGGGACAGCCGGTAGGTGCGATCCGCGCCAGCCCTCGTGGCCAGCAAGTAGCCATGGTCGCGGACCGTGACCAGGCCGATCGGGTCGACCGTGCGCCACTTCGGGGCCTGGTTCACAGCCGCGTAGTGGATGCGCAGCTTGTGTCCGGCGAACACCGCACGCCGGACCTCGGCCAGGACGGTGTCAGGCACCTCCTCAGCGATCAGCCGACGCGAGAGGAGGTCGGTCTCCGGGTCGATGAGCAATCGCTGGGCCGCGCCGGCCGCGGTGGCCCGGTAGCTTTCAGGTAGCGCGTCGACCACCTTGCGCATGGCCGAAGCGAGCGCCGAGCCGAGGCCGAATGCCTGCGCGCCGCGCCGCGATCCGGCGACCAGCAGGGCAAGTGCCTCGTCGTGGTTCAGGCCGGTGAGCTCGGCCTGGAAGCCGGGGAGCAAAGCGAAACCGCCGTGCCGGCCCCGTTCGGCGTAGACCGGGACGCCGGCCGCGGACAACGCCTCGATGTCGCGCAGCACGGTGCGGGTGGACACTTCCAGCTCGCGGGCCAGCGTGGCCGCGGACAGCCGGCCGTGCTGCCGCAGCAACAGCACCAGCGATACCAACCGGTCAGCACGCATACGAAAACCCTACGGAATACACGACACAAGATGTCGTGATTTGTTGGGAGGCTGATCGACATGACGAACACGAAGGCACCTACCGAATCGAACGGCGCTGAGGTGGCCCTGAAGCGAACGGTCGTCAATCCGTGGGCGTGGTCGGCGCAGATGGGATACAACCAGGGGGAGGTCGTCTCCGGGCACACCCGAACCCTGTACTGCTCCGGGCAGACCGCGATGAACGGCGACGGCAAGCCCCAGCATGCGGGTGACATGGCTGCGCAGCTGGCGCTGAGCCTCGACAACCTGGAGGCCGTTCTCGGCGAGGCCGGTATGTCGCTTGCGAACCTTGTCCGGCTCAACGTCTACACCACCGACGTCGATCGGCTCTTCGAGCACTACGGCGTGCTGGCGTCGCGGTTGGGCGCCGCCGGGGTGGCACCGCCCACCACGATGCTCGGGGTGACACGGCTGGCGATCCCGGTCCTGATGGTCGAGCTCGAGGCAACCGCCGTCGCGTGATGCGGTCTCGCCGATTCCGGCAGTCATTCGGTGCACCGGCACGAGCAGCAGGCACCGCCGAGTACACCCGCCGCTACACCACAGAGATCCTGGACCGCGCCGACCTGACGACGATCGTGTCGGCGCTGTCGAGCGGCGGGACCGCGGCGCTGCTCTGTGTCGAGCGCGACCCCGAAGCATGCCACCGCTCGCTCATCGCCCAGCGGCTGGCCGAGCGCCACCGCGTCACGATCGAGCACCTGCGTCCGGCCTGATGGGGAATGCCAGACTGTCGGGACGGTACCCAGGTGAGGTCAGGGGAGAGACCAGGTCATGGACAGCGGCTGCATCCGCTGGCCGGTGACCGTGGCCGAACCGTCGGTGTCGACCGACAGGACGAAACTGGCACTCTGCGAGATCTCCGCCTGGTTGATCTCGGAACCGCCCGGGATGGTGCCCAAGCCGTCGGCCTCGATGACGACGCTGTAGCCGGGATTGGCGCTCATCGTCTGGGTGCAGCTGATGGACGCCAGCGTGACGGCGCCGTACTCGGTGGTCAGCCAGTGGATGTCGTCGGGGTTCTCGATGGCGCAGCTGCGCGCGACGGTGCCGAACTCAGGCGGGGCGGTGTCGAGTTGCAGGCCGTGCTGGGGCAGCCGCGTCACGCCGTCGGCGTTGGTGAGGTCGACGCGTTCAGGCTCGACGCCGGTCTCGCCGTACTCGATCAGGGCGTCCAGGACCTCCTGGCCGCGGGCGGCCATGTCCTCGTCGGCGACGACGGCGGCACCGTCCTCGCCGGTGACCGGCGGCGTGATGGAGGTGGCTGCGGCCGGCTGGACCGCGAGGCTCGCGAGCCAGGGCGAGGCCGCGGTCTCGCGGGTCAGCAGGAACCATGGTGGTGCCGCGCCGTCGCCCGGCTCGCCGGTGACCACCGCCCACATCGGGTAGGCGTCGACGCGTGGCGACAGCAGGGTGCCAGGTGTGACGTCGAGCGGTTCGACAGCCGGGGCGTCACCGGTGGTCAGCCGCTCCTCGTAGGCGAACTGGGTGGTCTCCAGCAGCGTTCCGCCGGCGACGTCGGCGAGCAGGGTGGCGTCGAGCGCCGCGGACGCCTCGGTGCTGGCCTCCCCGAAAGCCGTGAAGAACTCGCCGGCCCGGTCCGGGGTGATGGCCGGGATGGAGGAGACCCGGTCGGCGTCGCTGATCTCCTGCGGAACCTGGGCGCAGGCGGTCACCAGCCCGGACAGGCCCAGGGCGACGACGATCCGGGCGCGCGCGGACGGCTTCGGCTTCGGGGGCGGCGGAGGTGCCGGTGGTGCTGGCGTGCCCTCCGGTGGCGCTGTGCCCTCCGGCGGCGGTGTGGGCTCGGGCGGTGTCGGTGCGCCCTGCGGCCGCGGGCGGTCCGACAGCGGGGTGCGCCGGGGCAGCGGCGTGACGGTTGCGATCTTCTCCCGCTCCGGTTCGGCGTCGCCGGCACCGTCAGCCGGCGGCGTGCCGCCGTCGCGGTCGTCGTAGCCTGAGTCCTTGTCTGAATCCTTGTCTGCGGGCTTGTCGGGTGGCTCGGCCGCGGCCGGCGGCTTGGTCTGCTCGCCCCGATCCAGCGGCGGGACGACGCGCAGCTCGCGCTTGCGCCGTCGCCGGCGCAGCCAGAGGATCAGCACCCCACCGACGACGAGCAGCAGCCCGGCTACCCCGACCAGCACGGCCGTGACGAACAGTCCGTCGATCTCGACGTCGATGCCCAGTGCCACATCAAGTGCGCCGGCCGCCGACGGCGTCATGACGACCGCGCGCAACGGCACGTCCGTCAACTCGAACGTCACCGCCTGGCGGCCGGCTCCGGAGGAGCTCTCCTGCCACCAGTCCAGGTCGCCCGGCGGCGCGGCCGGGCCGTCCGCGGCGGGCGCGTCGGTACCGAGGCCGCCGTCCGCGTCGGTACCGAAGCCGCCGTCCGCGTCGGTACCGGGATCGCCGTCCGTGTCCGTGCCGGAGTCGCCCTCAGCATCGGTACCGTGGTCGCCGTCCGCCTCGGCGTCCGGGTCGGTGCCGAGGTCAGCGTCCCCACCCGGGTCCGGATCCCTGTCCTCGCCGGCGCCGGCGTCGGACCCCGCGTCGGACCCCGCGTCCGGGCCGGAGCTCTCCAGGGTGAGCTCGCCGCGTGGGGTCAGGTCGGTGACGGTCTCCTGCGCCACGCCCTGCAGGTAGGAGTCGACGTGCACCTGGTGCGCCACGCCGACGAACGTCTCGGTGTCGCCGGCGTCGGCGCTGACGTGCAGCACCGGCCCGGTGAAGGACGTCATGGAGACGGCCGTGGAGATGACCGAGCTCTCGGTGGAGACGTCCCTGCGGACCAGGTCGACGGTGTCGTCGGGGCCGACGTAGCCCGCGACGACGGCGCCGGCCAGCAGCGGCGGTGTGCCGAGGACGATCAGTGCGACACCGGCGACGGTCCGCGGGGCGGGGAACCTCACGCCGCGTCGAGCCCGAGATCCCGCCGGAGCTTGGCGACGTGGCCCGTGGCGCGCACGTTGTACATCGCCTTCTCGATGCGCCCGTCGGCGTCGATGACGAACGTGGAGCGGATGACACCGGTGACCGTCTTGCCGTAGAGCTGCTTCTCACCGAACGCGCCGTAGGCCGTCAGCGTCTCGCGGCTCTCGTCGGACAGCAGGGGGAACGTGAGCTCGTCGCGGTCGCGGAACTGCACCAGCTTGGCCGGCGGGTCGGGAGAGATGCCCACGACGGCATACCCGGCGGCCTGCAGCGACGCGAGGCTGTCGCGGAAGTCGCAGGCCTGCTTGGTGCAGCCGGGCGTCATGGCGGCTGGGTAGAAGTAGAGGACGACCCGCTGCCCGCGGTAGGAGGACAGCGACACGGTGGCGCCGTCGGCGTCGGGCAGGGAGAACTCGGGTGCGGAATCGCCCGGGGAGAGTCGCGAGTCAGTCACGGTCACACCGTATCCACATTCCCTGGGCGCGTTGCATCGGTACGGTAGTTCCGTCACCGCCCGATCAGGAGGTACAGGTGAGCTCGATCGAACCCGCCCCGCCGGTGCCTGGCCGTCACCGGCAGCCGGTGCCACTCGCGCCCGAGGTGCAGGCCGAGATCGACCGTCGTCCCCGCAGCGCCGCGCAGATCGAGCAGGACATCACGGCGCGCACCGAGCGGCTGGCCGCCAACGTCGACGAGCTGACCGCGCGGTTGGCGCCGTCGCGGCTGGTCAGGGACGGTGTAGCGGGCGTGAAAGCGCGGGTCACCACGCGGGACGGGAACCCCCGGCTGGAGGTTCTGGGCGCACTGGCCGGTGCTGTCGTGGTCGCCGGGCTCCTGGTGTGGCGGGCGCGGCGGCGCTGAGGCTGGCGTGAGCACGTAATCTGTACTGTTGTGACCACCCAGGATCCCGACAAGCTGCCCATCCGGATGCTGCACGATCGCGTCCTCGTCTCGCTCGACGGCGAGGAGGGCGAGCGCCGCTCGTCGGCCGGCATCGTCATCCCCGCCACGGCGGCCATGGGCCGCCGGCTGGCGTGGGCCCGGGTGGTGGCGCTCGGCGCCAACGTGCGCACCGTCGAGATCGGCGACCGCGTCTTGTTCGACCCGGACGACAAGGCCGAGGTCGAGGTCCGTAGCGAGACCTACGTGCTGCTGCGCGAGCGTGATCTGCACGCCGTCGCCTCCGAGCGCCTTTCCGACGGCCAGACCGGCCTGTACCTGTAGCCGCAGCCTCCTCGCGTCCGCCGCTGAGCTGCGGCGGCGCCGCGCAGCCTGATGGCCGGCCGGGTGAACCCCTACCATCGATCACGTGGCTGGCCAGCCCGAGAACTCGCCGCGCGCCCACCGAGCCGAGGAGGCCCTGGAGGCGCTGGCGCAGCGTTCCCGCGAAAGTGCTGGCACCCGGTTGCGGCGGGTCCGTCTCACCGCGCTGCCCATCGTCCAGTCCGCCGTCGGTGCCGCGTTGGCCTGGTGGCTCGCCACGCTGCCGCCCATCGACCACACACAGCCGTTCTTCGCGCCCATCGCCGCGCTGATCGTCCTCGGCGGCGGCCTGGGGCAGCGGCTGCCCCGGGTGCTGGAGCTGGTCGGCGGGGTGGCGCTGGGTGTGCTGGTGGGCGACCTGCTGGTGGCGTGGATCGGGGCGGGGGTCGTCCAGATCGGCGTGGTCGTCACCTTGGCGATGGTGGTAGCCGTGCTGGTGGGCGGCGGGCCGTTGATCGTCACGCAGGCGGCGGCGTCAGCGGTCCTGGTGGTGGCGTTCGTACCGCCGTCCGACGGCACCGTGATCAACCTGGACCGCTTCGTCGATGCGCTGGTCGGTGGCGTCGTCGGGCTCGTCATCAGTGTGGTGCTGCTGCCGTTGAACCCCGTCTCGGCGGCGCGGAGGCAGATCGACCCGCTCCTCACGACGCTGGCGGAGCTGCTCGAGGAGTCCGCCCAGGCCCTCGTCGGCCGGGACCGCGCCGCCGCCACGAAGGCGCTGGAACGGGCCCGCGACACCCAGGCCGACGTCGACGACATGCACTCCGCCATGGAAGGGGCGAACGAGGTGGCCCGCATCGCGCCGGTGCGCTGGCGCGAACGCGGGCACCTGGGCGCCTACGTGGACGTCGCGGTGCCGGTGGACCACATGACCCGCAACGTGCGGGTGCTGTGCCGGCACGTGATCAGCATCCTGCAGCGCAACGAGCCGGTACCGCAGGAGGTGCCGCAGTCGCTGCGGGCGCTCGCCGGCGCGCTGCGCCTGCTGCGCATCGACCTGGACCGCGGCGACGAGCCCCGCGAGAGCCGGCTGTCGGCCGTCGCCGCGGCGCAGATGGCCACGGAGGCGCTGGACCACACCGGCGGGTTCGCCGGCCAGGTGGTGATCGCGCAGGTGCGCTCGCTCGCCGTGGACGCGTTGCTGGCGACCGGGCTGAGCCGGGACGAGGTACAGGAGCTGCTGCCGGGGCTGCCGGAAGGCCCGGTCAGCTACGGCTGAGGCCGCTGGCTCCCATGATCATCAAGACGTGACCCGCCTATGACCGGGCCAAGTCTTGATGATCATGGGAGGGGATGGGCCTGGTCGAGCATCGGGGCGAGCAGGTCGCCGTCGTCGTCGATGCGGCCCAGGACGTCGTCGATGTCGAACTGCAGCGGCAGCCTGGTCTTCGCCGTCGACCGTGCCGCCTTCTCCACCTCGTCCCAGGTGACCGGCGTGGACACCGTCGGCGCCGACCGGCCGCGCACGGAGTACGGCGCCACAGTCGTCTTCGCGGCGTTGTTCTGGCTCCAGTCGATGAACACCTTGCCGCCGCGGGCCGCGCGTTCCATCCGCGAGATGATCAGCTTCGGGTGGTCGCGCTCCAGCTGCTGAGCCAGGCCGCGCGCGTAGGCGCTGACGTCGTCGTCGGTGACACCACGGTCCAGGGGAACGTACATCTGCATCCCCTTCGACCCGCTCGTCTTGGGGTACGACGGCAGCCCGGCCTCGTCGAAGAGCTCACCGAGCAGCAGCGCCACCTGGCAGCACTGGATGATGTTCGCCGGCTCGCCGGGGTCGAGGTCGACCACGAGCCGGTCGGGATTAGTGGCGACGCCGTCGGCGACCGTCCACTGCGGCACGTGGATCTCCAGCACCGCCAGGTTGGCCAGCCAGACCAGGGTGGCGAGGTCGTCGGCCATGACGTAGACGACGGTGTCGCGGTCCTTCGTGCTGCCCGGCGACGGCAGCTCCGCCGTCCGGACCCATGATGGCGTGCCCCGTGGCGCGTTCTTCTCGAAGAAGCTGTCCTCGGCGACGCCGTTCGGCCACCGCTTCCGGGTGACCGGCCGGTCGGCCAGGTGCGGAAGCAACACCGGCGCGATGTGCGTGTAGTACTGGATGACCTCGCCCTTGGTGGTCCCCGTCTCCGGGTAGAGCACCTTGCCGAGGTTGCTCAGCGCCAGCGTGCGTCCCTCGACGTCGACGGTGACCTTGCTCGCAGCCATGCCCGCAGTCTTGCCCATCGCGGCGAGTCGATCCAGCATGACGGGGTGATCTCGGAAGTTCGGACGGCGCTGGCCCGGCAGTTGCCCGGGTACGAGGTGCGTTCGGTGACGCGGCTCGGTTCGGGCCTGGACAACGTCGCCTATGACGTCAACGGCGAGCTGGTGGTGCGGGGCGCGCCCGACGGCGGCGACGCGGAGCGCGAGGCCGCGCTGCTGGCCTACGTCGGCACGGTGTCGCCGCTGCCGACGCCCGAGCCGGTGTTCGTCGACGGCGGACTGCTGGCGTACCGGCGGCTGCCGGGAGTGCCGCTGAACCAGAGCCCGGCGGTGCCGGTGTCAGCGCTGGCCGAGCCGCTGGCGAGGTTCCTCGCGGCGCTACACAGAGTGCCGGTCGACGACGTCGCGGCGCTGGTGCCGGTCGACGACGCGCCGCTGACGGTCTGGCTGGAGGAGGCCGCGGCCACCTATCCGGACGTCGCCGGCGCCGTGCCGGAGCCGCTGCGTCCGCGGATCGAGGCCTTCCTGGCGTCGACGGCGCCGGACCCGCCGCCGTCGCGCGTCTTCTGCCACAACGACCTGGGCACCGAACACGTGCTCGTCGACGCCGCGACGTCCACCGTCACCGGCGTCATCGACTGGTCCGACGCCGCGATCGCCGACCCCGCGCACGACTTCGGCCGCTTGCTCCGCGACCTCGGGCCGGACGTGTTCGCGGCGATCGTGAACCTGTACACCGACAGGTTCGGCGGGCGCGCCGACGACGACCTGCGCCTGCGGGCGGTCTTCTACGCGCGGTGCACCGTGCTCGAGGACATCGCCTACGGCCTCGCCGACGGGCCACGCCGTTACGCCGAGCTGGGCCTGCGGCACCTGGACTGGACCTTCGCCGGCGACGAACCCACGGCGCTGTAGAGACGCACGAAGGGGACCGGCTCGCACCAGTCCCCCGTTCGCTCCCTACGGCACGGCCTCAGCCGAGCTGATGCAGGGCAACACCCAGAATCGAGAACGCCACCGCGACCAGCGGCCAGAGGTCCCGAAGGATCTGGCCGACGACCTCGGTGTACTGGCGGAACTTTCTCAGGTCGGCCAGCATCGGACGCTCTCGCCTGTTGTCGCGTTCCACGTGGATTCCTCCTGCGTGCTGAGGGCACCGGTGAACCGCTCCTAACAGTCCGCCCGGTAGCCCATCTCTGGACTACGTCGGGCGGATTCCCGATGTAGTTAGCTGATCAGGATGACACCGAGGCAGGTTGGTCGTCAACGGCGTATGCTGGTATCGGCCGGGGGAGGTGCTCCTAACACCGATGATCCCGGCTAGGCCCCCGGCGCGTTGCATGGATTCCTCCGCGCAGGGGGCTTCTTGCGCGCAGGCGCGGACAACGCGGTGGACTCCGCGAGATCGGCTCCTGGTGGCCGGATGCCGTCAGCCGGAAGGGGTTGCCGACGGAGTCGGGGTCTCGCTCGGCAGAATCGGCGTGGGATGCAGCGGGACGGGGGACGGGCTCGACGCAGAGCCACCACCGAGCAGGCACAGCGCCAGCTCCAGCGGGGACAGGTCGATCTCGAGGCACAGGCCTTCGTGCTCGTCCTCTTCGTCCGTCTCGTCCTCGTCCGGCTTCTCCGGGTTCCCGGTCGGTCTGCCTGCCGTCGGCGCCGAGGTCGGGAGCTCGTCGTCGGGCGAGGGCGACTCGGACGGCCGGTCGCCCGATGGCTCGCGTGACGGCGACCGCGTCGGTTCCTCCGGTTCGTCCGGAGTGCTGGACGGCGACCCGCCCGGGGTCTCGTCGTGCTGGCCGCCGTCGGGGTCCGGCTCGCCGGCCGGGTCAGGTGAGCCGTCAGTGCCGGGGCCGGAGGAGGTGCCGCTGCCGGGTTCCTCGCTCTCGTCCGGTGCGTCGTCCCCGGACCCCCCGGGCCGGTCGGGGTCGTCCTCGCGGTCGGGCCGGCCGCCGTCACCGCCGCCGCCCGAGCTGCTGTCGCCGGTGTCGGGTTCGTCGGCCGGGTCTGGCGAGCCATCGAGGTGCGGCTCGTCGGTGCCGGACGACGTGTCGGGCTTGTCCGCGGGGGAGGCGATCACCTGCGGGTCGAGACTGTCGCCGTCGATGCCGAGCGCGTGGTCGATCGAGGGGACCAGTACGTTCCCCAAGGTGATGCCGAGAGTGGCGGCGAGCCCGCAGACGATGACGGCGGGATAGCGGCGGACCTTGGTGGCGACCCAGCCGCCGGCCGTGCGGCGGCGAACGCCGAAGCGGGGGCCGCCCGGCCTGGCATCGTAGCCAGTTCGGCGTCCCCTGAGCTTCTCTTGCCTGGCCTTGCTGATCGACCGAGATCCTTTCCGACTCCTGGGGGATCCACCGGAATTCAGCCGAAGTGGCTACAGATCGCCCCAGTTGCGAACCCTACTCAGGCCCTCCGGGGCAGCAAAAGCGCCTTTCGCAGAATTCGTCAGTTCAGGCCACCGAGGGGGTACGTTCGGCCGGTAGACAGCATCGCGATACTGCGGCACGGCCCGCTGGCCTGGGGCGATGCCGGTCATGCACGGCGCGCCGAGCCGTCGCAGCCGGGGCGCGAGACGTGAACGGCGCGGAGAGCGGACCTGCTTGCCCGAATCCGTCCTGGTATGGCGTGATCAGCGTCGTCCGAATTGCGCGCAATCGGCTCGCGCCGAGCCGGGCGTGTTCCGATCTCACGCGGTTCGCGGCTGCTCCGCCTCGGCGGCGTGGACCAGAAGCGCGGCGTTCGTTGTCAGTCAGCGGCCTAGCCCCGGATGTGGCACAGGGCAATCGCCAGGTTGTGCTCGACCGCACCGACGGTGTCGAGAGCGACGTGCTCGGTGGTCAACGGCGGGAATTCGGCGCGCATGTTCTCCACGTGCTGCCAGTCGATCTCGTGCCAGCCGGGGATGTCGCGCCGGCGTCCGTCGACGCGTCCGCGATGGACGGCGAGGTCGCTGCAGCGGCACTCGATGACGACGAGCCGGGCGTGGTGTTCGGCGGCGAGCGTGCCCCATCGTGGGGCCGTCTCCGGCGGGGGGACGTCGAGTTCCGGTTATCATTTCAGATCGTGGCCGACGAGTTGCGCATCGCGCCGGCAGAGCCCGATCCAGCACGTCCTCGGATCATGCCAGTGGACGAAACGCTTATCCGGCCAGCCACGGAAGCGCGACTGAGCGAGCTGGACGTCGCGGGATCTTCACCGTTGCCCTCGCTGGTGCACGACTGGGTGTGGGGCTGGTCCATGTGCCGGGACCTGCCCGAGCCGCGCACCGAGCCCGACGGCTATCGCCTCGAGGTCGGCAGACAGGAGCAGCGAGTCCGCTTCGTCATGACAGACCTGGCCGCAGCATCAGCCCGTGCGCAGGCACCCGCCGAACCAGGCACCTGGCTGAAGATCATCGCTCATCGCGAGCAGGCGATATCCGCGCTGAACGCGAGATGGACCGTAGCCGAGCCAGAGTTCCTGATGAGTGCCCCGATCGGCCCGGGCCGCGCTCCGGACATCGACGGCTACACATCGCGGATCACCGACCTAGGTCGCTTCCGTGAGGTCGCGGTTCATGCGCGCGACGGCATGCGAGCCGCGTCCGGCCGCGTGGCCGTCCATGGCGACGCAGCGGTGATCGATCAGGTCGAGACGGATAGCGCGCACCGACGGCGTGGACTCGGGCGCCTGGTCATGGCCAGCCTGTGCTCGGTGGCGCGAGACGAGCGCGCGACGCGCGGGGTCCTCGTCGCGACGACGGACGGCCGCGGGCTCTACGAAGCACTCGGCTGGACCGTCGACTCCGACGTCGTCACCGCGAAGGCGGCGATCGGACCAGGCGCCTCCTAAGCCGCATCGCCCGCCGCGCACGGCTTCGCCGCTTGCCTGGCAAAGGGAGTGCGCCATCAGGGACTCGAACCCCGAACCCGCTGATTAAGAGTCAGCTGCTCTGCCAATTGAGCTAATGGCGCAACGACGCTAGAGGTTACCACCGGCGGGCGCGGAGTAGAAATCGCCAGGACGGCGGGCCGGCGGGGCCACACGCGAGTTCGCGCGGCCGGCACTCCGGGCGATCGTCGCGCCTAGAGTAGGCGGCATGGCCAACCAGCCCGAGCGCCGCGAGTACGACATCGAGATCCCGACCGATGTCGAGCCCGGCACCTATGCCGATTTCGCTTCCATCTGGCACACCGCCGACTCATTCGTCCTGGACTTCGCCGTGTTGAAGCGGCCACCCAAGCCCACGGTGGCCGACGACGGCAGCCGGGTGGTGAAGGTCCCGACCCGGGTGGTGACTCGGGTGCGGGTGCCACCGAGCCAGGTGTTCGAGATCATGAAGGGCCTCGAGAAGCAGCTCAGCATGTGGGAGCGCAGTCACGGTGTCCGTCGTCGCTCGCCCGAGGATTCCTGAGGGTGGACAACGGGCTGCGGATCGTCATCGGTCTGGCGGGCCTGATCGGTGCCGGCTGGTCGGCGCTGCGGGTGGTGCGGACGCGGCGGCGGGGCCGCCCGGCAGACGCCGTCGTGACGGAGTCGAAGCTGGTGCATCGGGCCGGTGCTCAGGGCGCGCGCAGTAGCCGCTGGGTCTCCACCGTGCATTACGAGGACGACGACGGCGCCGAGCGGGTGTCGGCGTTGCCGGGGAAGTACCAGGTGGGCGAGACGGTCCAGGTGGTGTATCTGCCGGAGCACTCCGCCGAGGTGTCGAGGCGGGGCGGCGGGTCGTTCAACGAGGCATTCGCGGTGCTCGGCGTGACGGCTGCGGCGATCGCTCTCACGCTGCTGATGTAGGCACCCGAACAGGGACCCGCCCCCGCTGGTGGTCGCAGCGGGGGCGGATGGTCCCGACGAGGTTCAGCGCTTGAACGCGTCCTTCACGTTCTCGCCTGCCTGCTTGAGGTCGGACTTGGACTGGTCGGTCTTGCCCTCGGCCTCGGTGCTCTCGTCGTCCGTGGCCTTGCCGACCGCCTCTTTGGCCTTGCCAGCAAGGTTCTCAGCGGTGTTCTTGACCTTGTCATCGGCGCCCATATCGTGCTCCCTCCCTTGGTCGCTGGTTGGATCCGTACCCGGGAGTGGTCGCAGTACACGTGGCGTCATGTGAATGACGTCACGACGGGCAGGCGTCGTTGGCCTCCACGCGTTCGATGACCCGTTGCGAGATGGCGGTCAGCGCCGTGACCTCGTCGGCGGTGATGGTGTCGAAGAAGAGCCGGCGGACGGAGTCGACGTGCGACGGTGCGGCGGCCTCGATCGTGGCGCGGCCCTCGTCGGTGAGGACGACGAACGCGCCGCGGCCGTCGCTGGGGCACTCTTCCCGCGCCACCAGCCCGCGCCGCTGCATGCGCGTGACCTGGTGCGACAGGCGGCTCTTCTCCCATCGCATGGCGCGGGCCAGCTCGGAGACGCGCAGCCTGCCGTCGTCGACGTCGGTGAGGTGGACGAGCACTTCGAAGTCCGGCAGCGACAGGGTGGTGTCGTTCTGGAGCTGCCGGCTCAGGGCCGCGGTGAGCACCGTGTTCATGCGCAGGTAGCTCCGCCACGCCGTCTGCTCGGCGTCGTCCAGCCATCGTGTCTCTGCCATGTCTGGGATTCTACGGAATAGTTGACACGTCATCCAAGTTCGATAATCTGTGACGCGTCAACGATTAAGAGTTGACCACAGACCCCCCTCGCAAGGAGTAACACCATGACCACGACGACTGACTTCACCCAGCTGACCGGCGACTACACGATCGACGCCAGCCACACCCGCATCGGTTTCGTCGCCCGGCACGCGATGGTGACCAAGGTCCGCGGCGCCTTCAACGAGTTCGACGGCGGCTTCCACATCGACGGTGAGGACCCGAGCAGGTCCACCGCGAAGGTCGTCATCAAGGCCGCCAGCATCGACACGCGCAACGAGCAGCGTGACGGTCACCTGCGGACCAACGACTTCCTCGAGATCGAGACCTACCCGGAGATCACGTTCGTCTCCACGTCTGTCGAGCAGATCGACGAGACGACGTTCCGCGTCACCGGCGACCTGACCATCAAGGACGTCACCCGCCCGGTCTCGGTCGACTTCGATTACCACGGCTCGGCCGTCGACCCGTTCGGCAACGCCCGGGTGGGCTTCGAGGGCTCCGTCGTCATCAACCGCAAGGACTTCAACGTCACCTGGAACGCCCCGCTCGAGGCCGGCGGCGTGCTCGTCAGCGAGAAGGTCACGCTGGAGTTCGAGGTGTCCGCGATCAAGTCGGCCTGAGGCCACTCATCGGCGGATCAGCTTCACTGACGCCGCGTCCGGGACTCGTCCGGGCGCGGCGTCGTCGTGTCCGGGCGGCGGCCCGGGCCCGGCCGGCGACGGGTTACCGGTGCGTGGACGTCTCGGCGAGGCGGCGTGAGGCCGGCACGATCCGCCCGAGGAAGACCGCCGCGAGCACGAGCGCCGCGCTGACGACGAGTGGGCCTCGCACGCCGGTCGCCTCGATGGCGATGCCACCGGCGACGGGGCCGACGATGGCGCCGACGTTGAGCGCGACCGTGGCGAAGGAACCGCTCATGGTGGGTGCGTGATGGGCGGTGGCCATGATCCGGGCGATCAGCGTGCTACCGAGAGCGAACGAGAGCGCGCCCTGGCTCAGGGCTAGGAGCCATAGGGCCGCCGGGCTGGCGGCAGCCAGGGCCAGCACCACCCAGCCGAGCGCCAGGAGCGGGCCGGTCAACGCGATCAGGCGCTGCCAGTGCTGGTCGCCGAACCGGCCGGCCGCGCTGACACCGAGGAAGGCACCCACACCGAAGACGCCCAGCAGCACCGGCACGGCGGGCTCAGCGAGTCCGGCTGGGCCGGTGGCGATGGCGGCCAGGTAGGTGAACGTGCAGAACGTCGCCGCGTTGACCAGGATGGCCAGTACGAGGTTGAGCTGGACTGGTCGTCGGCGCAGCGTTGCCAGCTCGCGCCTCAGCGTTGCGGCCGTGCCGGACCGGCCGCCCGTCTCGGGTCGGGTGGGGGTGGCCGCCAGTACGGCGATCAGCGCCGGCAACGAGACGACGGCGATGGCCCACAGCGTGGCTCGCCAGCCCAGGGCCGAGCCGACGAAGGCGCCCGCGGGCACTCCGGCGATGAGCGCCAGCGTCGTGCCGCCGAGGATGACCGACAGCGCACGGGCACGACGCTCAGCCGGGACGACACGGGTGACGGCCGACAGCGCCACTGCGAGGAACCCTGCATTGGCCAGGGCGGCGACGATCCGGGCCGCGAACAGGACTCCGAAGCTGTCGGTGAGCGCGCCGACGACGTGGGCGACGATGAAGAGCGTGAGGAAGCCGGTGAGGGTCCAGCGCGGGGAGAGTCCGCGGCCGGCGGCCGCCATGGCGGGTGCGCCGACGGCCATGCCGAGCGCGAACGCCGACGTCAGCAGGCCGGCCTGGCCGAGCGAAACGTCCAGGTCGGCAGCGATCGCGGGCAAGAGCCCGGCCAGGACGAACTCGGAGGTTCCCTGCGCGAAGACTGCGGCCGCGAGGAGGTAGAGCAATACGGGCATGAGTGTGCCTTCCGAAGCGTGCGTAGCTGACGGTGCGCGGACGGCGCTACCGGCGCTTCAGATGCGGTGGGATCAGCGAGAACAGCGACGCGCGACAGTCGCGCCAGGATTCGCGAAGAGAAGGTCAGCAGCATCTCGGGCTACCGGCAGGCCGGTAGCCCCGATCTGGACGCTTCGGGAGAACTCACGAGCACACAGTACCAACCCGGGTCCGTCGTCCACCGGAGCGAGGACCTGACCCGGAACGCGGACGAGGCCCGAACTGACGTGAGTTCGGGCCTCGTGGATGTCCGCGAGCGACATCGCGTGGGGTGACTGACGGGACTTGAACCCGCGACTTCCTGGACCACAACCAGGTGCTCTACCAACTGAGCTACAGCCACCATGGCGCCGTGGACGGCCACGGCTGAACAAGTATACGGCCCGTCGAGGGGTGCTCGCGCACGGGTCTCAGGTGGCGTTGTCGTCGGCGGGCTCGGAGGCCTTGGCGGCGTCCATGACCGCGACGGCGGCCGCCCGCGAAATGGTGCTGTCGGGGCCGGGCAGGGGGACGAACACCGTCTGCCGGTAGTAGCGCAGCTCGTCGATGGAGTCCTTGATGTCGCCGAGCGCCCGGTGGTTGCCGGTCTTCCTCGGGCTGGCGAAATAGACGCGCGGATACCAGCGCCGCACGAGCTCCTTGATCGAGGAGACGTCGATGTTGCGGTAGTGCAGCCACTTCTCGACGTCCGGGAGGTCGCGGGCGAGGAAGAGCCGGTCCATGTGGACGGTGTTGCCGGCCAGCTGCGCCTTCGACGGCTCCGGCACGTGCGCGGTGATGTACTCCATGACCATGGCGCTCGCCTCGGGCAGCGTGACACCGTGCGGAAGCTCGTCGAGCAGGCCGCTGGCGATGTGCATCTGGCGGACCACGTCGTTCATGGACGCGAGTGCGTCGTCCGGCGGCCGGATCACCACGTCGACGCCGTCGCCGAGCACGTTGAGCTCGGCGTCGGTGACGAGCACGGCGACCTCGATCAGCGCATCGCGCTGCAGGTCGAGCCCGGTCATCTCGCAGTCGATCCACACCATGCGGTCGTTACTCACGCCGACCACCCTAAGGGTTCACGACTGTCGTCGCCTGCGGCGTCGCCCGGCCGAGCCGCCGTGGTCGCGCTGCGGGGTGGGTCGCGACGACACCAGGACCAACACCCCGACGACGACGATCGCGCCGGCGACCACCGCCGCCGCGTGCCACCATGGGCGCCCGTTCACGACCATCACCACAGCCGCGATGACCGTGGCCAGACCCCCGTAGACGGCCAGTTCCGCGACCGACGGGACGGCGGAGCGGCGGGGCGGCCCGTCGGGGGTCGGTCCGGCCTCCGGCAACGGTGCGGGGCTCGGCGCGGAGGCCGCCGCGGGTAGGTCTGCCGTTTGTGGGGGTGACGCAGCGGATCGCCGCCCGGTCTTGGGCGGGTGGGAGGACGCGTCCGTCGCCCACGGGTTGGGTGTGTCGTTGGGGGACTGCCCGGATGCCGGGTCCGCGTGCGGAGTTCGGTCCGGCGCGCTGCCGCCGCGGGCCCGGCGATCGCGCCGCCGCGCAGGGGGTGGGCCGGGTGCGTCGTCGACGGGGTTCGGCGCCGGCTCGGCGGGCGCGGCCAAGCCGGGTGGTCCGCCTCGGCGTCGTCGCGGTTGAGGTGGAGCGCCGGACGGTGGCTGCTGGCGGACCGGTCCGTCCGGGTGCCGGAAGGGGACCGGGCCCGCCAGTCGCAGGTCCCGCGACGCGCCGGTCCGTGGTTCCTGGGGCGGTGTCCGGGCCTCCGGAGCCGCGTCGTCGGGGTCGTTGAGCTGCGACTCGTCCGGCGCCGGTGCAGGGCGACCTGCGACGCGTCGTCCTGCTTGACGTCGTCGCGCCACCAAGCTCTCCCTGCGGCGTTGATGCGGATGGTCGGGGGTGACCGGAGTCGGTGCAGCCGAGCGTAGTCCTCGTCGCCGCCGGGTTGCCCACCCATGCCATTTGAAGACGAGAACTATTCTCAAATAGGCTGCGCGGCATGAAGACACGTCACGTCACCACCATCAGCGCACTGGCCGTGGCCGGGCTGGTCCTGACCGCCTGCGGCGACGCCGAGTCGTCGGGAGACGCCGCGAGCGCGCCGTCCGGCGAGCCGTCGGCCGCCCCGTCGGAGTGGCCGAACCAGGCTGAGGAAGTCACCACCGCGCAGTCACGGCTGGTCGCCACCTACGACGGCGGTCTGCTCGTGCTCGACGGCCAGTCGCTCGAGGTCCTGGAGACCATCGAGCTGGACGGGTTCCTCCGGGTCAACCCGGCGGGCGACGGCCGGCACGTCATCGTCTCGACCGACCAGGCGTTCCAGGTGCTCGACACCGGTGCGTGGAGCGTCCCCCACGGCGACCACGCCCACCACTATGTCGGCGAGCCCGCTCTCACCGACATCGCCTTCGACACCGACCATCCCGGCCATGTCGTCCGGCACGCCGGCTCGACAGTGCTGTTCAGTGACGGCACCGGCCAGGTGGAGATCTTCCCGTCCGGCGACCTCGCCGACGGCCAGCCGGAAACCGAGATCATCATGGCCGACCAGCCGCACCACGGTGTCGCGGTGCGCCTCGCCGACGACGAGCTCCTGATCACCCTCGGAGACGAGGAGACTCGCACCGGTGCCAAGGTCCTCGACGCCGACGGCACCGAGATCGCCCGCAGCGAGGAATGCCCCGGCGTCCACGGCGAGGCGATGGCCGCCGGCGAGACCGTCGTCGTCGGCTGTGAGGACGGCGTGCTCGTCTACAGCGACGGCGCCTTCACCAAGATCGCCAGCCCGGACCCGTACGGCCGGATCGGCAACCAGGCCGGATCCGAGGAGTCCACCGTCGTGCTGGGCGACTACAAGGTCGACCCCGACACCGAGTTGGAACGCCCGGAGCGGGTCTCGCTCATCGACACGGCGACGAACACCCTGCAGCTGGTCGACCTCGGGGTCAGCTACACCTTCCGCTCCCTCGCCCGCGGTCCGGCGGGCGAAGCGCTGGTGCTCGGCACCGACGGCGCCATCCACGTCATCGACCCGGCGACGGGGCAGGTCGCGACCACCATCCCGGTGATCGGCGCATGGACCGAGCCGGAGGACTGGCAGTTGCCACGCCCGACTCTCGTCGTCGACGGAGGCACCGCGTACGTGACCGACCCGGCGGCCGGTGAGATCCACGCCGTGGATCTGGCCGCCGGCAGCGTCGTGACCAGCGCCAGCCTGCCCGAGACACCGAACGAGCTCGCTGCGGCGAACGGGTAGCATCCTGCCTCGATGAGCACCCCACCCCTGCCGCCGGCCCCGCCGCCGGTGCCCCCGCCGCCACCACCCACGGCGCCCGCCGAACGCCGTCGTCGGTGGGTATGGCCCCTGGTCGCCGTGCTGGCGCTGGTGGCGGGGGCCGGCGGCGGACTGGGCCTGGCCACAGTACTCGACGACGATGTCGATCCGTCCGCCGCCGCCGAGTCCGGTGAGGTCGCGGAACTGCGTGACGAGCTCGAGGCCGTCCGCGAGGAGCTCGGCCAGGTGCGGGGCCAGCGCGACGACCTCAAGCACCGCCTCGACGAAGCCCGGGCCGCGCTCGCGGAGACGGAGACCTCGGCTGAGACGCCGGCTGAGCCGCCAGCGGACGCCACGCCGCTCGACGGCTCGTTCACCGCAGGGGAGTTCACCTTCACCGAGGTCGAGGTGCGCGAGGACGTCGTCGGCGACTTCGAGGTCGGTGCCCAGGTCGCCAACGACGGCGACGCGACCGTGTCATACGTCTCGTGGACGGCGACGGTGCTGTTGGCCGGCGAACCGGTGTCCACGCTGACCGCCTCGGCCATCGAGCTCGCCGCCGGCGACACCGTCGAGGTCACGTTCATCGGCTACGACGAGTTCGGGGAGTGGGACTCCGTCGAGTTCCAGGTCGACCCGACCTTGTGACCTGACGCGTCCGGCCCCGGCCGTTGGCACACTCGTCGCCTGGCCGTCGCGACGTCGTCATCGACTGGTTGTCACGCCGCCGTGACAATGTCCGGCATGAGCGATCGATCCCGCTTCCGGCGAATGATCACCCGACTCCTGGCGCTGCCGGCCGCGGCGGCCCTCGGCATCGCGGCGGCGGCCACCGCCTCCGCCATCGGCGAGCCGCTCGACCCGGCCCACGCCCACAACGACTACGAGCACGAGCGGCCCCTGCTCGACGCGCTCGACCACGGGTTCACCAGCGTCGAAGCCGACGTCTGGCTGGTGAACGGCGAGCTGCTGGTGGCACACGACGCCTGGGAGGTCCAGCCCGGCCGCACCCTCGAGTCGCTCTACCTGGACCCGCTGCGCGACCTCGTCCACGCCAACGGCGGCTCGGTGTACCCGGGATGGGACGGATCGCTGCAACTGCTCATCGACATCAAGAACACCGGCGAGGCCACCTACGCCGAGATCGACGCGACCCTGCGCCGCTACCAGGACATGATGACCCGGTACGTCGGTGGCCGCGTGCGGCCCGGTGCCGTGACCGCCGTCATCAGCGGTGACCGGCCGCTCGCCGCGATGCAGGCGCAGCGGCTGCGCTTCGCCGGCTACGACGGCCGGCTCGGCGACCTCGACAGCGGACTGTCGGCCGGCCTCATGCCGCTGGTCAGCGACAACTGGGGCAACCACTTCACCTGGCGCGGCGACGGCCCGATGCCGGCCGCGGAACGAGCGAAGCTGGCCGACATCGTCCAGCGGGCGCATGCCGCCGGCTACCGCATCCGCTTCTGGGCGACGCCCGACGAACCCGGACCGGCGCGCGACGCGATCTGGAGCGAACTGCTGGCCGCCGGCGTAGACCACCTCAACACCGACGACCTCGCCGGACTGCGTGACTTCCTGGCCGGCCGCTGACCGGCTCCCCGGTGACGCGTGGTCTAGGCAGCGGCGCGGCGGGCGCGGATCTCGACCGACGGACCCAGGCGGTGGACCTCGACGGCGGTCAACGCCGGCTCCGCGGCGAGCGTCGCCGCGACCCGCTCACCCACGTCGGACCGCGCGCCGTCGCCGTCGTCGCCGGCCGGGTGGCTCGTGACGGCGCCGTGAGCGGCCCGTCCTCCGTAGCCGTAGAACAGGTGCAGCCGCCCGCCGGGTACCCGGAGCAGCGCGGCGAGCGCGGCGACGTTGGCTCGGGCCGGATGAGTCCAGAACACATTGACGTTGCTGGCCAGGACGACGTCGAATGATGCGGCCGGAAAGTGAGCGGCGCCGGGTTCGATGGCCGCGAGGTCCTGCCGCAGGACCGTGACCCGGCCGGCGCCGACGAGGTCCCGGTTGCGCTCGGCGGTGCGCCTCACCCCGGTCGCGGATCGATCGACGACGGTGACATGCCCGCCGCCGGTCAGGAGCCGGGCGATCGCGGCGGCGGCGACGCCTGGTGCACCGCCGAGTTCGAGGACGCGTTCAGTGCCCGCCAGCCCCAGCCGTGGGACGAGCCGGGCAATGTGTGGCGGCGTCGGGTCGCTCATGGGAACGAGTGTGCCGCCCTGTTCCTGACAAGCCGCGTCAGTGACACGGGCCGGCACCGACCGGGATTGCCCATCTGTGGTCGTCATGCATAGAGTGGCTCGGCTCGGTCATGATCAACCTGGGACAGTGGAACTGTTCGCTCGCCGTCCCGGTAGTCGTGGCCGCCGAACTTTCACGGGAGGGGAACCCGTGTCCGCAGCACAGCCCGACAGCGCCCGCTCCGGCCCGTTCGCCTGGTCGACCTTGGGCGGCGCCAGTCCGGGCTACCTCGTCGCCAGCTATGACGAGAACGGCCCGGTCATCGATGTCGTGCTCCTCGACGACGACGCCCCGGTGCGCTCGGTCGCTCTCCGCGCCGACGAGGCGTCACGGCTGGCTGATCAGCTGCGCGAGCTCGCCGGCATCCCGGGACAGCAGACATCCTGGACGCTGCCGGACGTGGGCCGCGACGTCGAGGCGCTGGACGGAGCAGTGCGGACGTGGGAGGCCACCCGTCGCTCCCGAGCCGCGCATCCCGGCGCCCTCGAGGCGCCGGGAGCGGAAGAGGACGCCATGGCCGGCCTCGTCGCGCTCGAACAGGTCGACGCCCTGATCCGCCGCCTCTTCGACGTCCGCGACTCCCTGGCCGCCGACCTCGCCCGCGAGTCCGTCGTGGTCGACCAGCCGGCCAGCGCGGAACCAGCGGAGCGCAAACTCACCACGATGGGCGGACTCCTGCTCGCGGCCGGAATCGCCGCGCTGTTCTGGCTGGTCATCGGCCTCGTGGTGTGGATACTGCTGAGATGACATCGTCGCGGCTGGAGTCCGTGCGCGACTACCTGTGGGTACCGGTGCCCATCCTGGCGTTCCCGGCCGCGGCGCTCTACCTGTTCCTCGCCCTCCTTCACCTCGCCTTCGGCGGCGAGCTCAAGGAAGAATGCATCTACTTCGGGGCACCCAGCGGTGCCCACTTCGTCCGGATGCGTGAGAGCATCCTCCCGCTCGAACGGACCTGCGTGTTCGCCGACGGCAGCACCCAGGAGTCGGTGCCGGACTGGCTCAACCCGGTCGTTTTCGGGGCGGTCGCTGTGGCGGCGCTCTGCTTCATGACCGCCGTCCTCCTGAGCCGCCACCTCAACCGTCGAGCCACCGGCTGACCAGCGCAAACACGCGGACGCCGGTTTGCCGGCGACGTTGAGTGGCGGTCCCAGCTTGCTGCTCTGTTTCATCCTCGGGCTGAACGTGCCATACCAGCAGGCTCGGTTGCGCCTCATCGCGGATGCGCGGGACGGCGTGCCCTGACACAGGTCTGCGGAACGGTGACGGCGGGTGGTTTGGTGGTGCCAGGGCGCCACCAAACCACCCGCCATCGTCGCTATGGTCCCGGCATGGTTGTCCACCGACTCGATCGTGGTGAGGCTCGGCGCATCGCGGTGCGAGCCCAACTGCTCGATGCCCGCAGGCCGGAGGGCCTGATGGCGGTCGTGAACCACCTGACGTTCCTGCAGCTGGATCCGACGGCCGCGGTGGCGCCGAGTGCCGACCTCGTCGCATGGAGCCGCCTGGGCCATCGGTACCAGCCCGCGCATCTGCAGGAGGCGTTGGAGCGCGATCGGTCGTTGTTCGAGTACCTGTGGCGTACCGCCGTCGTCCGGCCGATGGCGGACCTGGGGCTCTACCTCCAGGACATGGCCGAGTGGCCACCGAAGGGGTCGAGGTCGCACGCGTGGCTGCACGCCAACGCGTCCTTCCGCCGGCACGTGCTCGACCAGTTGCGCGACGCGGGGCCGCTGCTCTCGCGCGACATCGAGGATCGGGCGGATGTGCCGTGGCCGTCGACCGGCTGGACGAACAACCGCAACGTCACCCAGATGCTCGAGTTCCTCGCCGCACGCGGCGACATCGCGGTAGCCGGTCGGCGGGGGCGCCAGCGCACCTGGGACCTGGCCGAGCGCGTTTACCCGCCGGATGTCGCGACAGTGCCGGCCGCCGAGGCACGACGGGTGCGCGACGAGCGGCGGTTGCGGTCGCTGGGTATCGCCAGGGCGAAACTGGTCGGTGACGCGGGGGAGCCGGCGGAGGTCGAGGACACCCCCGGTGTCTGGCGGGTCGACCCGGCGGCCCTGGGCCAGGAGTTCACCGGACGGACGGCGTTGCTGTCGCCGTTCGACCGGCTCATCCACGACCGCGTCCGCGCCCTGGAGCTGTTCGACTTCGAGTACACCCTGGAGATGTACAAACCGAAGGCGAAGCGGCGCTGGGGCTACTTCGCGCTGCCGGTCCTGCACCACGACCACATGGTCGGCAAGATCGACGCCACGGCTGATCGCAAGAAGTCCGTGCTGCGGGTGGACGCCATCCACCAGGACGTCCGGTTCACCCGCGAGATCACCAAGGCCGTCACCACCGAACTCGACGCCCTGGCGTCGTGGCTCGGCCTGTCCGCGGTCACCACACCATGAAGGTCGTCAGTGGCAGCGGTTCCGAGCACCGCCCCTCACCGTCACCGTCGGGAGTTGAGCCGGGCGGCCTGGCGCGTCAAGTGGTCGCGCTCGGCGAGGTTGGAGGCCTTCCGGGCCGCCGCCGTATACAGCCGCGCCGCCGTCGCCAGGTCGCCGTCGCGCTCGTGCAGGTAGGCAGCCACCGCGGTGTGGCGGGGCAGTGTGTCGTCCAACGCCGCGAGTGCTGCCAGCCCGGCGCGCGGTCCGTCGGCCTCACCGAGGGCGACCGCTCGGTTGAGCCTGACGACCGGGCTGTCGGTCAGGCGCGCCAGCTCGTCGTACCACTCGACGATCTGCACCCAGTCCGTCTCTCCGGCGGTGGGCGCGTCAGCGTGGAGCGCCGCGATGGCGGCCTGGGCCTGGAACTCGCCCAGCCGGTCGCGGGCCAGCGCCGCCTGCAGGATCTCGACGCCCTCGGCGATCGACGTCGTGTCCCACCGGCTGCGGTCCTGGTCGGCAAGCGGCGCCAGGCTGCCGTCGGCTGCGGTTCGGGCTGCCCTCCGGGCGTGGTGGAGCAGCATCAGGGCGAGCAGCCCTGCCACCTCAGGGTGGTCGATCGCGCCCGCGAGCTGCCGGGTGAGCCGGATGGCCTCGACGGCGAGGTCGACGTCGCCGGAGTAGCCCTCGTTGAAGACCAGGTAGAGGACGCGCAGCACGGTGGCGACGTCGCCGAGCTGGTCGAACCGCACGTCGGAGACGGTGCGCTTGGCACGGCTGATCCGCTGCGCCATGGTGGCCTCGGGCACCAGGTACGCCTGGGCGATCTGGCGGGTGGTCAGCCCGCCGACGGCGCGCAAGGTGAGCGCGACGGCAGATGACGGCGTCAGCGACGGGTGGGCGCACAGGAAGTAGAGCTGAAGTGTGTCGTCCACCGCGGGCACGGGCCCGGGCGGCGGCTCCTCGTCGGCGATGTCCTCACGACGGCGGCGGGCGGCCTCCGCGCGGGTCGCGTCGAGGAACCGGCGCCAGGCCACGGTGATCAGCCAGCCTTTCGGGTCCCGCGGCGGGTCGGCCGGCCAGGCACGGATCGCCTCCACCAACGCGTCCTGCACGGCGTCCTCGGCCGCCGCGAAGTCTGCTCCGCGGCGGACGAGGACGGTGAGCACGCTCGGGGTGAGGCTCCGGAGCAGGACCTCGTCCACGCGAGGGGTCACTCCGTGATGGCGGGCGGCATGGTCAGGAACGGACGCAGCTCGAGCCACTCGTGGATCGGCTTCCCGCCCGCCCCCGGGGCGGCCGACAGCTCCCCGGCCAGCTCGACGGCGCGCTCGTAGCTGTCGACGTCGATCACCATCCAGCCGGCGATGAGATCCTTGGTCTCGGCGAACGGGCCGTCGGTGACCGGCGGGCGACCTTCGCCGTCGTACCGGACGAACGTCCCCTCGGGTGCAACCGCCTGGCCGTCGACGAACTCGCCGGTCTCCTCGAGCCGGGCCGCGAAGTCGTCCATGAACTTCATGTGGGCCGAGATCTCCTCCGGCGTCCACTGGTCCATCGGCACGTCGTTGACCGCAGCGGGGGCTCCGCGGTAGTGCTTCAGCAGCAGATACTTGGCCATGGTGTGCTCCTCGGTGCTGGTGCGACCCATTGTGGTCGCCTTCACACCGGGGACGGAGCCGGCCTCGGGTTCTCGACATCGCCGGCCGAGGTTTTTTGATTCCCGTCGACGAGACGGGCGAGCCGGCTGGTGTGTCCGGGTCCACGGCCCCGACGTGGTGTAGCAGACTGACGGCGATGGCGGAGATCAAACCCGCGTTAGACGCGGATGCGGCGCGGTGGTTGCTGCGGCCCGGTGTCGATTGGTGGGATCTCGTTCGGTACGGTCCGCCAGGCTTCGACGTGTACGTGCGCATCGCCTTCGCCTCCGACGCGGATGCCGACGCGGTAGGAGAAGATCCCGCGCTCCGCGTGGCCCTGGGGACTCTCGCCTCCTTCACCGCCACGCCCGCCCGAGGGTATGCGGCGATCTGGGAGGGCTGGGGCGGCGAGCCGGTTCCTCGAGCGCCGCGCGTGCCGATTCCCAACCGCACCATGCTGCTGTTCACCGGCCCGGTCGGAGTGCTCAGAGACGCACCGTCGCTGGCCTGGTACGGCTCCGTGGAAGGCGGTGTGGAACCGCACCTCGTGTGGCCGGAGGACCAGGCCTGGTGCGTGGCCTGCGAGGTCGACGAGGAGATCGAGTTCACGGTGGGATGCTCCGCGGACGCGTCCCAGGCGCTGGCCGAAGCCCTGCCCGGCGCCGTCCGACAGGTGCGCTACGGCGACCCGGCACCGTTGTACCGCGACGCTGACTAGTGCCGTCCGCGCTCATCGGCAGAGCCAGGCGAGCTGAGCCTGTGTGATCGGCCGAGGCCCTCGTCGTGCTGCCTACGAGGATCTCAAGAGAGCCATCGATTCGATGAGGCCGGAGGTCTCCAGCTGAATCGTCACGTCTTCGACCGCCTCAGGAGGGTTGTTGCGTGAGTCGGCGATCTGCTGGAGGCATGCGCAGCCTTGCGGTCGTCGATACCGATTTGATCCAGCAGGAAGTCATCGGGCTTGGCCTCTGCCGAGGACGTCCAGCACACGGTGATGAGTAATCCCGCCCGCATCCGTCTTACCTACGCGGAGACACATCTACCCGCGGAGGACCCATGCTGCGCGACCCCGAACCCCAGACCGCTAGCGGCAAGGTGCTGTGGCACTTCACGATGACCCTGGACGGGTTCATCGCCGGACCCGAGCACTCGATGGAGTGGATGACCGGGTTCACCGGCCGCCCCGGTGTGGAGGAGGGGTACGTCGCGACAACCGGCGCGGTGCTCGCCGGGCGGGATGCGTTCGACAGTGCCATCGGGGACAGCCGGCCGTACAGTGACGAATGGCAGGGCGCGATCTTCGTCCTCACGCACCACCCCGAGGACGCTCGGCCCGCCGAGGGCATCACGTTCCTGAGCTGTGACGTGGCCGAGGCAGTGCGGATCGGGCTGGGGGCGGCAAGCGGCAAGAACCTCGAGGTGTTCTCGGCGGACATCGGGCGACAGCTGCTCGACCTCGGGCTGATCGACGAGATCGACATCCACCTTGCGCCGGTGCTGCTCGGCGATGGCATCCGGCTTCTCGACAACCCGGGCGGCGCGCCGATCCTCCTGGACCTGATCAACTCCGACGACCCGACCCGCGAGGTTGACCTCCGTTACCGCCCGAGGGCCGCAGCAGGCGACTGATGAGTTATCGCGCCCATCCCCGTCATACGTACGACGGGACACCATGAGACGGAAGGATGGCGCGGTGAAGGCGAATACGCGGCCGAAGGAGCCGGGCGTGGACGATCTGACCGAGGTCGACGAGCCGGCGTTCTCGGCGCTGGCCGAGCCCTACCGACGCGAGCTGCACGTGCACTGCTACCGGATGCTCGGGTCATTCCAGGACGCCGAGGACGCTGTGCAGGAGACCTTCCTGCATGCCTGGCGCCGACGAGAGACCTTCGAGGGCCGGTCGACGTTCCGGGCCTGGCTGTACCGGATCGCCACCAACGCCTGCCTGGACCTGCTCGCCAAGCGCCGCCCGGAACCGGCGACCGGCGGCGAGGTGCTGTGGCTGCAGCCTTATCCGGATCGGCTGCTCGACGAGCTGACCACCGGCGACGCGGACGAGCCGGAGAGCGTTGCCGTCGCGCGTGAGACGATCGAGCTGGCCTACCTGGTCGCGGTCCAGCACCTGGCGCCGCGCCCGAGAGCCGTACTCATCCTGCGCGACGTGCTCGGCTGGCCGGCGAGGGACGTCGCGGAGCTCCTCGGCGACTCCGTCAACTCCGTGAACAGCGCGCTGCAGCGGGCCCGCGCCGGCATGCGGGAGCACCTGCCCGCCGAGCGACAGGACTGGACCGGCGGCGACGAGGACGTGGCGACCCGCGAGTTGGTGCGCCGCTGGACCGACGCCAGCGTGGCCACGGACATCGACGCTCTCGTCGCGATGCTGCGCGACGACGTCCGCTCCTCGATGCCGCCCACGCCGGGACTGCAGGTCGGGCGCGACGCCGTGGTGAGCTACTGGGTAGAGAGCGGCTTCGGGGGCATGACGGGTCTGCGCGCCGTCCTTACCTCAGTGAATCGGCAGCCCGCCCTCGGCTTCTACCAATGGGACCAGCACCAGGGCGCCTATCTGCCGCTCACCATCGACGTCTTGCGCATTGCCGGCGGGTCGATCGCTGAGATCACTACCTTCCACGACGACCAGTTCCCACGTCTCGGGCTGCTGGAGCGCCTGCCGGCGGAGCACTCAGAGGAGTAGTCCCGTCACGAGCCCGGCCGTGATCGCGACCGCGCATTCGATGACGTAGTAGGCGACGGTAACTGCGCTAGTCGCAGCCCGCGGGTCAGTTGCTCGGTCTCGGTGGTGGAGCGTTCCGGGCGGTCTCGGGCTCGGGAGGCCGGGATTGGCGCTGGTTGTCTTGTCGATCGTGAGCAGCGCCTGGACATGTGGTGGGTTGGCGGTCGACCAGGCTCAGGCCGGTGTCAGCCGGCGGATTCGATGGTAGGCCTTGCAGCCCAAACACAGCCCGGTGGATGCGTTGAGGGCTGCCACGCCGAAGGCGAGAGCGGTGAGGCCATAGCCAGCGACATCGGCGCCGAGTGCAAAGGTGGTCAGCCCCAGAGCGGTGAACACGAAGCCGACGAATTGGGCGAATCTCTGCGGCCGAGCATCCTCCAACTCGGCTGGCGCTCCGATCCGCGGCCAGATGACACGGGCGAAGATCTGCGCCCACAACGACCACTGAAAACTCACGAACGCGGTGAACGCAAACACGGCGACCTGGGAGGCGAGCAGGCCGAGACCCAATGGTCGAGCAACGTCAACGATGAGCAGCACGACGGCGAGCACGCTCGCTGTGGCCCCGGCGCTGAATCGCAAGAGGCGCGGATCGACGTGGGCGCGGAGCGGGCACGCGCCAATACTGGTGCCGCGCATGTGGCTCTCCGAAGAGTGAGATGCCAGCTAGTCCGATCCAGGTCAGTGTACTCGGCCCGCACCTGCGTCTATTCGGACCAGTGTTTGAACCACGGGCGCCGCCGGATGCGAGCCCGCAAAGGCACGACCGGTCCTGTTATGTGAGCTGGGCGCGCCTGGAGGGACTCGAACCCCCGACCAAGAGCTTAGAAGGCTCCTGCTCTATCCGACTGAGCTACAGGCGCCGGATGCTTGCCACCATTGTGGCCGACGGTCAGCCCTGCTGCACGGGACGGCCGAGCCCGTCGACGACCTCGGCGCCGGGCCAGGACGCCAGGACATCCCCGGGCACGGCGAGCTTGGACCCGCGCAGCCCGCTGCCGACCACCGCGAAGGGTAGCGCGGCGACGGCGGGGTCGACCAGGATCGGCCAGTCGGCCGGCAGGCCGAGGGGCGTGATGCCGCCGTATTCCATGCCGGTCTGTTCGACGGCGGTGTCCATGGGCAGGAACGAGGCCTTGCGCACGCCCAGACGGCGCCGCACGACGCCGTTGACGTCGGCGCGGGTGGTGGCGAGGACGAGGCAGGCGGCCACCCGCATCGTCCCTTCGCGTTTGCCGGCGACGACGACGCAGTTGGCCGATTCCGCGGGGGCAACGTCGTACGCGGCGCAGAACGCGGCCGTGTCGGCAAGCGTCGGGTCGATCTCCGCGGCGAAGACCGAGGCCGATGCCGCAACGCCGTCCAGGGCCGCCTTCACCGGCCCGGCCAACAGGTCTGGGCGCGACAGCGCGGGTTCCGTCGCCAGCCGGCCGATCATCGGAGTTGTCACCCCACGATGCTACGGTCACCTGCTCGTGGCTCTTCTCCCTCGGTTGCGAGTCTCCGCCTATGTCATCTGTTCCGACGACGACGGCCGGCTGCTGCTGGCGCGCTGGATCGGGTGGCACGCGCCGCAGTGGACCCTCGCCGGCGGCGGTCTCGACCCCGGTGAGCAGCCTCAACACGGCGCGTTGCGTGAGCTCACCGAGGAGACCGGCTACACCGGCGAGCTGGAGGCGCTGATCGGGGTGGACGTCGAACGTTTCGTCGGCACGAATCAGGTGCCGGCGGGGTACGACGGGTTCGACTTCCACGCGGTGCGCATCGTCTATAGCGGCCGCGTGACCGGCGGCGCGCTGACACACGAGGTCGGCGGCACCACGGACCTCGCCGCGTGGATCCCGCGCACCGACGTGAAGGGTCTCGACGCGGTCGAGCTGGTCCGCACCGGCGTGGCGATGCTCGACCACCCCGGGGTGCCCGTCCAGCCGGTGCCGCCCACGCCACGCATCGCCGACGGTGTCGTCGTCGAGAACCGGGTCGCCGCGGTGGGCCGGACACCCGACGGTCGGGCCGCGGGCGGGCTGCTGGAGCACGGCGCCGACCCGGAGGCCGCCGTCGTCGACGCCTTCAAGGCCGACCACGGCGTCGACGTCGAGATCGTCCGCCCGCGGGCGGCCACGAGCACGGTCGACGACGGGGACGGCGTGGCCCGGTGGGTGGTCACCCTCGAGTACGACGTCGCCGTCAGCTGAGCCCCTCGTCAGCTGAGCCGACCGCCGTCAGCCGCCCCCTCCAGGTCGAAGTGCCAGATGATCGCGGCCGGGCTGCCGCGGTAGGCGGCGTTCGCGGCCTCGGGCGCGAACGGGTGCAGTGCCCAGATGTTCGGCGGTGCTCCCGTCGTGGCCAGTGGCGGCGGCGGTCCGACCGCGCCTGGCGGGACCCCGTCGTCGTCGACGAACGGCTCAGGCCGAAGGGGCTCCTCGCAGCGCCGCACCCGCAGGCCGAGCGGCAGTGCCGCGGCTAGATACTCGCTGGCCAGCCGGCTGCGGTTCTCGAAGTACCCCGGCCGGCCGTCGGGGCCGGGCATGACGATCGGCAGGCCGACGTCGCCGAGCCGGCCACGCGGGTCGGAGACGATCAGGTGCCCCCCAGGCCGCAACACCCGGACGAACTCGGCGAACACCGGCTCCAACTCCGGCACATGACTCAGCGCCAATGCGCACACGATCACGTCGACGTGCGCATCGGGGAGCGGCAGCCGGTGCAGGTCGGCCTCGTGGAACTGGCCGTCCGGGACCTTCTCGCGCGCCACGGCGAGCATCTCCGGTGAGCTGTCGACGCCGATGACCGTGTGGCCGAGCTCGGCCAGGTAGGCGGCGTGGCGGCCGGTGCCGCAGGCGGCGTCCAGCGCCACGCCGACCGGCAGGCCGTCGAGGATCTCCCGGACGATGGGCTGTTCTATGTCGACGAGCTGGTTGCCGGGCCGGTCGTACCCGCCGGCCCAGGCCCGGTAGCCGTCGGTGGTGGAGATGGGCCACGCCGTGCCGCCGTCGCCGAACTCGTCGGCGGCGGCGAGCAGCGTCCGGATCTCGGCCAACCGCGCCTGGACGAACTCGCGGTCGTGCTGGCCGGCGAAGGCTCGCAGCAGCGCGACACCTTCCAGACCGAGCAGGTAGGCCAGTGGATGCTGGTGGATCACGGTCTCAGTGCGAGAAGACCGGCACGACCATGCCGCGCGCCAGCGTGTGGAACGCCAGGTTGAACGACACGACGGCCGGCGACGCGTCGCGGTCGACACCGAGCGACTCGACATCGACGGCGTGCACGACGAAGTAGTAGCGGTGTGGCATGTCGCCCTGCGGCGGCGCGGCGCCGAAGTAGCCGGTGGAGCCGGAGTCCTGACGCACCGAGAACGCCGGATAGGGCAGTCCGGAGCCGTCCGGGGCACCGGCGCCGCGCGGCAGCGACGTCGTGGTGGCGGGCAGGTCGACCACGGCCCAGTGCCAGAAGCCGCTGGGCGTCGGCGCGTCGGGGTCGAAGCAGGTGACGACATAGCTGCGGGTGCCGTCCGGCGCCCCGGACCAGGCCAGGTGCGGCGATGTGTTGGCGCCGCCGGCCGCCTCGGCGACGAAGTCCGGCGCGAGCTGGTCGCCGTCGCTGACGTCGTCGCTGGACACCGTGAACGAAGCGACGGCGGGGAGCAGCGAGTACGGGTCGGGTGCGACGGGACGTTCGAGCGACATCGGGCCTCCATCTCGTACGTTTCAGCGGCTTCGACCGTAGCCGATCCGCCCCGCATTGTGACTCGGCATGTGAACGATTCGCATCAATGGGGCCATGGCACTTGGCGACCGGCATCCGCAGCGTGCAAGATTCGCCAGGTGGACACCGCGGAACCGAGCATTCACCGTGCTCTCGCCGCGCTCCGGGGAAGATTGGCGGGAGTGCAGTACCCGCTCGAGGTCACCGGGGCCGACGAAGCTCGGCGAGTTCGCCGCGAGGTTCTGGCCCAGCTCGACGACTACATCCTGCCGCGGCTCGACCAATTGGACGCGCCGATGCTCGCCGTCGTCGGGGGTTCCACCGGTGCCGGCAAGTCAACGCTGGTCAACTCGCTGATGCGACGCCGGGTCAGCGACACCGGGGTGCTGCGGCCCACCACCCGCTCGCCGGTGTTGGTGCACCACCCCGAGGACGCCGGCTGGTTCGACGAGCTGCGCGTCCTGCCCGACCTGCCGCGCGTTGAGATCCACGACCAGGCCGGCGGCGCGCTGCGCCTGGTCGCCGACGACGGGCTGCCGGCCGGCATCGCGATCCTCGACGCACCGGACGTCGACTCCGTCGTGACGGAGAACCGCACGCTCGCCGCGCAATTGCTCGCCGCCGCCGACCTCTGGCTGTTCGTGACCACGGCGGCCCGCTACTCCGACGCGGTGCCGTGGGACTTCCTCCGAGCGGCGGCTGACCGGCACGCCGCAGTTGCCGTCGTCCTCGACCGGGTCGCGGCCGACGCCGTCAGCGAGGTCCGCAGCCACCTCGCGGCGATGCTCTCCGAGCAGGGCCTCGGTGACGCGCCGCTGTTCGTCGTCGAGGAGACAACGCCCGACGACGACGGCCTGCTGCCCGAGGCCGCGGTGGCCGGTGTGCGCGGCTGGCTGGACGGGCTTGCCGCCGACGAAGCCGCCCGAACCGAGATCGTCCGGCGCACCCTCGACGGCGCCGTCGACGGCGTGCTTCGCCAGATCGACGAGCTCGCAGCGGCCGCCGACCAGCAGGTCGAGGCGCTGACCGGGCTGCAGGCCGACATCGCTCACGTCTACGAGGCCGCCTGCCGGCGCGTGGACGAGGCCGCCGCCGACGGCAGCATGCTGCGCGGCGAGGTGCTGGCGCGCTGGCAGGACTTCGTCGGCACCGGCGACTTCCTGCGCTCGTTGGAGGCCCGGGTCGGCCGGGTCCGCGACAAGGTGACGGCGTTCCTGCGCGGTCGCCCGCAGCCGGCCGCCGCCGTCGAGGAAGCCATCGAGAACGGCCTGGCCGCGGTGGTCGTGGAGGAGGCCAACCGGGCCGCCGAACAGGCCGACAGTCGCTGGCGCGAGACGTCCACCGGCCGGGCCCTGCTCGGTGAGGACGACCTCACCCGCGCCGCGCCGGAGGTGTCACAGCGGGCCGCCGAGATGGTTCGGGCCTGGCAGGACGCGGTGCTGGAACTCGTGCGCACCGAGGGTGCCAACCGGCGGTTCAACGCCCGCCTGCTGTCCTTCGGAGTCAACGGCCTGGGGCTGGCGCTGATGATCGTGGTGTTCGCGTCGACGGCCGGTCTGACCGGCGCGGAGGTCGGCGTGGCCGGCGGCACCGCAGTCGTCGGCCAGCGGCTCCTGGAGGCCTTCTTCGGTGACGATGCGGTGCGGCGGCTGGCGGCCAGGGCCCGCGCGGACCTGTCCACCCGCGTGTCCGCGCTGCTGGAGACGGAGTCCACGCGGTTCACCGACCGACTCGGAGGGCTCCAGGTCGAGGCCGCCGCGGGTGATGGGTTGCGAGCGTTGAAGATCGACGCCGAACAGGCCCGGGAGCGTGCCACATGAAGCCGTGGCCGCGCCGCGACCGCGTCACCCTGCCCGAGCGCGTCCAGGCGCTGGAAGCGGCGGTGGCGGCCGCAGGCCCGCTGCTGCCGGGCGAACTGGCCGACACCGTGCAGGCCGTCGTCGACCGCGCGGGCGAACGCCGCCAGCTCTCCGTCGACCACACCGTGGTCGCCCTGGCCGGAGCCACTGGCAGTGGGAAATCGTCCCTGTTCAACCGGATCGCCGGTATGGAGGTCTCCCGCGTCGGCGTGCGCCGCCCGACGACGGCGGACCCGCTGGCCTGCGTCTGGGGTACCCAGGGCGTGGTGCCGCTGCTGGACTGGCTCGACGTCCCGCCTCGCCACCGCGTCTCCCGTGAGAGCGTCCTCGACTCCGGGGCGGGCGACGATCTCGACGGCCTGGTCCTGCTCGACCTGCCCGACCACGACTCCACCCAGCAGGCGCACCGTGACACCGTCGACCGGCTGGTCGAGCAGGTCGACCTGTTCGTCTGGGTGCTCGACCCGCAGAAGTACGCCGACGCCGCCCTGCACGAGCGCTACCTGCGGCCGCTGTCGTCGCACCAGGCGGTCACCGTGGTCGTGCTCAACCAGATCGACCGGCTGGCCCGCACCGACATCGTCGAATGCGTCACCGACCTGCGTCGCCGCCTGGACGAGGACGGTCTCGACGACGTGCCCGTCGTGCCGCTGTCCGCGGCGACCGGCGAGGGCATCGACACCTTGATCGACCTGATCCGGGTGGCGGTGACGAAGCGCCGCGCCGTGGACGAGCGCATTGAGGCCGACGTGCGCATGACGGCCGAACTCGTCGCGTCCACCGTCGGGTCCGGGTCGCCGGGCACGGTGGACCGTCGCGCACAGACGTCGCTGGCCACAGCGGTGGCGGACGCCTCCGGGGCAGAGGTGGTGGCCGAAGCGGTCGGCCGGTCCTACCTGCGCCGGGCCAGGGCCGCCACCGGCTGGCCCGTCACCCGCTGGCTGGGCCGGCTGCGCCGTGACCCACTGGACCGCCTCGGCGTCGCCGCAGGCCGGTCGGGTGAGGTGGACGCGGGAGTCGCCCGCGTCGCCCTGCCCTCGCCGACGCCGGTGCAGCGTGCCCGCTCGGACGCGGCGGTCCGCTCGTTCGGCGACACCGCCGCCGGCGACCTGCCGATGGCCTGGCGCGACGAGGTGCGCCGCGCGGCAGCCGACGCGGGTGCCGCCCTGCCGGCCGCGCTGGACAAAGCCGTCGCGGCCACCGACTTCGGGATCACCCGCCGGCCACGCTGGTGGCGGCTGTTCAACGTGCTGCAATGGCTGGCACTCCTGACGGCCGTGGCCGGGATCGGCTGGCTGCTCGCGCTGGCCGCGACCGAGTTCCTCCAGTTCTCGGTGGCGTCGCCGGCCGTGGCCGGAATTCCGGTGCCCACGCTGCTGCTGGCCGCGGGCGTCGTCCTCGGCGTCTTCCTGGGCGTGGTGGGACTCGCGGCGGCACGCCGTGGCAGTCGCCGGCGCGAGGCGTCCATGCGGCGCGCGCTGCTCGACCTGGTGGAGAAGACCGTCGGCGAGGTCGTGGTGGCCCCGGTGTCCGCGTCGCTGGAGCGCTACAAGACCTTCCGGTCGGCGCTGGAGCGGGCCCAGACCCGGTGACGTGCTGCGGCGGTGCGCCGATCGCCGCCCCGCTCCCGCCTGGGTTCTTCGAAATGATCACGTGGACCATGGGTGCACCCGCTCCACCAGGGATGCAGGCATGGTGAAGCGGGAGATCGCCTAGTGGTGAACAGCGCGACGCCGTGACCCGGCCTGGCACCGTGACCGGACCCGCTCCGACCGGCGCGCGGCGACCGAGGCCGCCTCGAGCCGGCCGGTGCTGTCCACAGGCCGGCTCGGTCGCTGAGGTCGTCCACATTTCGTGGTTTCGGTCTTTCGCGCGGTCCGGCGGCGAGGCAACGTCGGAGGCGTCAACCTCACCGGCACGAGCGCCAGGAGACCCTCATGAGCGACACCAACGTCACCGTCATCGGCAACGTCGCCAGCGACGTCCAGTCCAAGCCCACGCCCACCGGCGTCGTCACCAGCTTCCGGCTGGCCAGTCAGCGCAGGTACTACAACCGTCGCGCCGGCCGCTGGGTCGACGACGATCCGGCGTTCTATCGGGTGGTCTGCTGGCGATCACTGGCCGAGAACGTCCGTGACTGTGTGCGTAAGGGCGAGCCGGTCGTGGTCCAGGGCCGGTTGAAACTGACGGACTGGACCGACGAAAAGGGACATACCCGTACCGATGCCGAGGTCGACGCGCGCTCGATCGGCTACGACCTCATGCGCGGCACCGCCGTGTTCACCCGGAGCCGGCGGCAGGTGGTCGTGGCCGACGACGGTGAGGACCCGCTGGACCACATCCGCTCCGAGCAGCGGGCCAACGCCGCCCATGACGTCATCGTCGATCCGTCCACCGGCGAGGTCTTCACCGTCAGTCAGTTGCGCGGAGCCGAGGACCGGCCCGGAGCCGACGACCGGCCCGGTGACGGGCAACGGGCAGGCGAGTCGGGTGGAGTCGGAGTCGGAGTCGGAGCCGCGGCGGGTGGGCCGGAGAGTGCCGGCGGGACACTCGGCATGAGCACCGACGGCGCCCGCTCCGGTGCCGTCGGCGCAGTGGGGTCGGGCGGTCCCGCCGGGTCAGGTGAGCCCGCGGGGTCGGGTGAGCCCGTGGGGCCGATCCGGTCAGCGGGCGCGGCCGGGAGGGCGGCATCGGGCGGGCCGGCGTCCGGCGCGTCGGCCAGCCATGATGGGGCGCCGGACGCCGAGCCCGCCGCAAGGCGGCCCAGAACGACCCGCGCTTCGGCGCGAGCCAAGGAGCCGACCGGCGTGGCGGGCTGAAAACCCGAATTCAGCAGCCACCGTCCCATGATCATCGGCGATCGGCACCACCATGGCGGGGTGGATCGCCGATGATCACGGGAGGCTCAGGTCAGCGGATGTCGAGACCGCGTACACGGGCCCGCCGGCGACGCAGTGCGCCCCGTCGGCGGCGCCCGCCCGGGTGGCAGTTCGCCCCTCATCGCAACCGACGTAGGCTCCGGCGGGGCATGCGCAGGAACGACAGTCGGCAGGTGGTCGTCGGCATGGTCGCCGAGGCCGTACTCTTGGAGGCGTTATGGCGGACTTCATTTACTCCATGCGTAAGGCGCGTAAGGCGCACGGCGACAAGGTCATCCTCGACGACGTCACGCTGTACTTCCTCCCCGGGGCGAAGATCGGTGTCGTCGGGCCGAACGGCGCCGGCAAGTCGAGCATCCTGAAGATCATGGCCGGCGAGGACCAGCCGTCCAACGGCGATGCTCAGCTCGCGCCCGGCGCCACGGTTGGCTACCTGGCGCAGGAGCCTGCGCTCAACGAGGACAAGACCGTGCTGGGCAACGTCCAGGAGGGCGTCGCCGAGACCATCGAGATGCTCGAGCGGTTCAACGAGATCACCGAGAAGATGGCCGTCGACTACTCCGACGAGCTTCTCGAGGAGATGGGCAAGCTGCAGGAGCAGCTCGACCATCGCAACGCGTGGGAGCTGGACTCCCAACTCGAGCAGGCCATGGACGCGCTGCGCTGTCCGCCTCCGGACGCCGACGTCAAGGTGCTCTCCGGTGGTGAGCGCCGCCGCGTCGCGCTGTGCAGGTTGCTGCTGCAGCAGCCTGACCTGCTGTTGCTGGACGAGCCCACCAACCACCTGGACGCCGAGAGCGTGCTCTGGCTGGAGCAGCACCTCGAGAAGTACCCGGGCGCCATCATCGCCGTCACACACGACCGTTATTTCCTCGACCACGTGGCGCAGTGGATCGCCGAGGTCGACCGTGGGCGCGTCCACGGCTACGAGGGCAACTACACCACGTACCTCGAGACCAAGGAGGCTCGCCTCAAGGTCGAGGGGCAGAAGGACGCCAAGCGGCAGCGCCGGCTGCGCGAGGAGCTGGAATGGGTCCGCTCCAACGCCAAGGGCCGCCAGACCAAGCAGCGCGCCCGCCTCGAGCGGTACGAGGAGATGGCTTCGGAGGCGGAGAAGACCCGCAAGCTCGACTTCGAGGAAATCCAGATCCCGCCGGGTCCGCGCCTGGGCAACCTGGTGGTCGAGGCCCAGAAGGTCACCAAGGGTTTCGGCGACCGCGTGCTGATGCGCGATCTGTCGTTCACGCTGCCCCGCAACGGCATCGTCGGTGTCATCGGCCCGAACGGTGTCGGTAAGACCACGCTGTTCAAGATGATCGTCGGGCAGGAGACGCCGGACTCCGGCGAGTTCCGCATCGGCGACACCGTCAGGCTGTCCTACGTCGACCAGACGCGTGGCGGCATCGATCCGAAGAAGAACGTCTGGCAGGTCGTCTCCGACGAGCTCGACCACATCAAGGTCGGCCAGGTGGAGATGCCCAGCCGCGCCTACGTGTCGGCGTTCGGCTTCAAGGGTCCGGACCAGCAGAAGCCGGCCGGGGTGCTCTCCGGAGGCGAGCGCAACCGCCTCAACCTGGCATTGACGCTGAAGCTGGGCGGCAACCTGATCCTGCTGGACGAGCCGACCAACGACCTCGATGTCGAGACGTTGCAGTCGCTGGAGAACGCTCTGCTGGAGTTCCCTGGTTGCGCGGTCATCACCTCGCACGACAGGTGGTTCCTCGACCGCGTCGCCACCCACATCCTGGCGTGGGAGGGTGACGAGGAAGACCCGGCCAAGTGGTTCTGGTTCGAGGGCAACTTCGAGAGCTATGAGAAGAACAAGGTGGAGCGGCTCGGAGCCGAGGCCGCGCGCCCGCACCGGGTCACCTACCGCAAGCTCAGCCGCGACTAGGCATCGCGGTGCCCAGACACGTCACGCTCGTCCCCCTGCGCTGGGCGGACATGGACGCGTACGGCCACGTGAACAACGTCGTCTATCTGCGCTATCTGCAGGAGGCGCGCGTGGACATGCTGTTCGTGCACGCGCCGAAGCAGGGGGCCGAGCAGTTGGCGGAGGGCGTCGTGGTCGCCCGCCACGAGATCAGCTACCACGCTCCACTGCGTTTCCGGGCCGCGCCGGTCCAGGTCGAGACGTGGGTGCGGCGGGTCGGCAACTCGTCATTCGAGCTGGGTTACGAGATCCTGGACGTCGACGGCGATGCTGGCCGGACGGTGTACGCGGTGGCGTCCACGGTCCTGGTCCCGTACGACCTCGACGACGCCCGCCCGCGCCGGGTCGCCGCCGAGGAGCGCGCGGTGCTGGAGTCGTTCGTCGAGCTCGACGGCCCGGTTCCGGGGAAGGCGGCCGCATGAGGCACGTCTACGAGTGCTCCGTGCGCTTCGACGACCTCGACGCGTTCGGCCACGTCAACAACGTGACGTTCGCCGAGTACCTGCAGGAGGCGCGGGTCGACTTCGCTCACCGCCACCTCGTCACCGGCGACGCCCCGCACGAAGGATCCGTCGTCGTCCACCAGAGCATCGAGTACCTCGCGCCGGTTCCGTTCCGTACCGAACCGCTGCAGGTCCACGTGTGGGTCACCCGCATCGGCACGTCGTCGTTCGAGGTCGCCTACGAGGTCAGCGACGCCTCGACGCTCTTCGCGCGAGCCACGGGTGTGTTGGTCGCGTACGACGTCAAGGGCGACCGGCCGCGCCCGGTCAGCGCGGCGGAACGCGATATCCTCGAACGTTTCCTGGAGCCGGCCGCATGACGTCGTTCGTTCCTGCGCATCCGGCCGCCGCGGCCGACCTGGCCCTGTTCGCCCGCCGGGTGTCGAAGTTCGAGGCAGACGCCGTGGTGCGGGTCGTCGGTTACGGAGCCGTCGCCGGCTGCTTCGCCGAGACACCGTTCGACGCACTGGCCTTGCGTGCGGTGGCGTTGGCCGAACCGGCCGAGTTCGACGTCGTCGTCGAGGCCGGAACCCTAGCCGCCAGGGCGGTCGGCGCGGCCGGCGAGTTCGAACTGCCTCCGGCGCTGCCCGCGCTGCGTTGGGCCAGCAGCCTGCCGCCCCGCTCGGGGTGGACCGAGTTGGCGCGGCTGAAGCTCACCGAGGTGGTCGCCGACGTCGACCGCGGCGTCGAGGAGTTCCGCCAGCGCGCGGCGTCCGTCGCCGACGGTCAGACGCTACGGGCCGGCCGGGCCGCCCTCGAAGGTCTGGCGGCGGAGATCTGGGACCGCGAACTCGCCGCCGGGGTGCCGTTGCGGTTGGCGCACGCGGCCTCGTCGTATGGCTTCCTCAGCGCCCCCGACGACACCGGCGAGGTCGTGCTGCGCTCCGTCGGTGCCTGGTGGCGCCTCGACGCTCCCAACGGCACCATGCTCGCCCGCACCGGTCTGGCCCTCTTCGCCCTCTGAACCGCGGCGATATTGTTCCGGCGGTCACATCAGGGGCCGAAGCTGTCACGAACGCGATGCCTGCTCAGTCGTAGGGGGTGAGAGCACAAGGAGGCAGCGATGCGCAGGATCCTGATCGTGGGCGGCGGGTACGCCGGGTTCTACACCGCGTGGCGGTTGGAGAAGAAGCTCCGCCGGCGCGAAGCGGAGGTGACACTCGTCGACCCGCGGCCGTACATGACGTATCAGCCGTTCTTGCCCGAGGTCACCGCCGGCTCCGTCGAGGCCAGGCATGTCGCGGTGTCGTTGCGCCGGAACCTGCGCCGCACCCACCTGATCGCGGGCAGCGTCGTTCACATCGACCACGCCAGCCGGACCGCGACCGTCCGGCCGCCCGACGGTCCCGAGCGCGAGCTCCATTACGACACCATCGTGATCACGGCGGGAGCGGTGACCCGTACCTTCCCGATCCCGGGCGTCGCCGACGAGGCGATCGGGCTCAAACACGTCGAGGAGGCCGTGGCCATCCGCGACCGGCTGCTGACCGCGTTCGAGCGTGCGGCCGCCCTGCCACCTGGACCGGAGCGGCGCAGGCTGCTGACGGTGACTTTCGTCGGCGGCGGGTTCACCGGCGTCGAGGGATTCGGCGAGCTGCTGTCGCTGGCCACCGCCCTGCTGAAGTACTACCCGGAACTCAGCGCCGGCGATCTCTGGTTCCACCTGGTCGAAGCGCGCGACCGAATCCTGCCCGAGGTCACAGACGAGCCGGGACGGTGGGTGGTGCGGCACCTGGAGGAGCGCGGCGCGCACGTCCACCTCGGCACCAAGCTGGTCTCGGCCGACGACGGCCACATCGTGCTGTCGGACGGGGCGGAGTACGACAACCACCTGCTGGTCTGGACTGCCGGCAACCAGAGCAACCCGGTCGTCGCCCGGCACACGGACCTGCCGGTGGACGAAAGCGGCCTGTTCCGGGTCCGAGCGGACCTGCGTATCGGGACGGGCGACGCCCCGGTGCCGGACGCGTGGGCGGCCGGCGACAACGCCGCTGTCCCCGACCTCGCGTCGGACCTCCCGGGTGCGCTCACCGTCCCGAACGCCCAGAACGCCGTCCGGCAGGGCAAGCGGCTGGCCGCCAACCTCGTCGCCGACCTACGCGGGCGGAAGGCGAAGCCGTACGTGCACCACAGCCTCGGCACGGTGGCGACCCTGGGGCTGGGCAAGGGGATCTTCCAGTACCGGCGGATCGTCGTCACGGGCCTGCTCGCCTGGCTGATGCACCGCGGCTACCACGTGCTGGCTGTCCCGACGTGGGAACGGAAGGTCCGCGTGCTGCTCGTCTGGATCGCCGCCTTGATCCACGGGCGCGACATCGTGTCGCTGCAGTCGGTGCAGCATCCGCGGGAGGCGTTCGTCGCGGCCACGCTCGGGGCACGCGATCGCCGTGGCACCACCGCAGGGGCACCGGAGTGATCGACAGGGAGCCGCTACCGCTCCAGGGGTAGCGGCTCCCTGTCGATCATCGGTACGCGCCTAGATCGCCAGCCAGGCGGCCGTGTCGGTGGGCAACGCCCCGTCCTCGGTCAGCGGCCCGCTGGTCAGCAGTACTTCCCGGTGCGCCGGCAGCGTGGCGGGCGCCTCACCGAAGTTCACGACGCAGGCGAAGCTGCCGCCGCGCTGGAACGCCAGCACCTCGGCGTCGGTGTCGACCCAGCTCAGCGGCTCGACGGCCGGGATGGACCGGCGTAGCCGCAGGGCGGTCCGGTACAGCGCGAGCATGGAGTCCGGGTCCGCCTCGGCTGCCTCGACCGACCGCGAACCCCAACCGGCCGGCTGCGGCAGCCACGACCCGTTCGACCCGAAGCCGTTCGAGGACCCGTCGACGGTCCACGGCAGCGGCACCCGGCAGCCGTCGCGGCCCCGCTCGGTGTGACCGGAACGTTCCCACACCGGGTCCTGCAGCGACTCCTCCGGCAGGTCCAGTACCTCGGGCAGGCCCAGCTCCTGGCCCTGGTAGATGTAGGCGCCGCCGGGAAGCGACAGCATGAGCAGCGCGGCGGCGCGCGCCCGGTGCGTGCCCAGGTCCAGGTCGGTGGGGCCGATGGCGATACGGGTGGAGCCGGTGCCGGCGCCGGTGTTGTCGCGGCCGTACCGGGTGACGACCCGTTCCACGTCGTGGTTCTCGAGCACCCAGGTGGCCGGGGCGCCGACCGAGGCCAGCACGGTGATGGAGCTGTCGATCGAGCGGCGCAGCTCGGCGGCGGACCAGGCGGACTTCAAGTACTCGAAGTTGAACGCGCTGTGCAGTTCGTCGTCGCGCAGGTAGCGGGCCAGCCGCTCGGCCGGCTCGACCCACGCCTCGGCGACGTAGAGCCTCGGCGGGTCGTAGGAGTCGGCGATCTCGCGCCAGCCGCGGTAGATGTCGTGTACGCCGTCGCGGTCGAAGAAGGGGTGATCGGCGATGCTCGGGCGGTCGAGCAGGCCGGAGTCCTCATACGGCAGGTCGGGCCCGTCCATGTCCTTGACCATGCCGTGCGCGACGTCGATGCGGAACCCGTCGACGCCGAGGTCGAACCAGAACCGCAAGATGTCCAGGAACTCGGTCCTGACCTCGGGGTTCTCCCAGTCGAAGTCGGGCTGGGAGACGTCGAAGATGTGGAAGTACCACTGGCCGGGGGAGCCGTCGGGCTCGGTCACCCGCTCCCACGCCGGCCCGCCGAACACGCTGCGCCAGTTGTTCGGCGGCTGGCTGCCGTCGGGGCCGGTGCCGTCGCGGAAGATGTAGCGCTGCCGCTCGGGCGACCCCGGCCCGGCCGCGAGGGCATCCTTGAACCACTGGTGGTCCCACGAGCTGTGGTTGGGCACGATGTCCAGCAGGATCTTCAGGCCCAGCCCGTGTGCCTCGTCGAGCAGCGACTTGGCCTGGGCCAGGTCGCCGAAGCGCGGGTCGATGTCGCGGAAGTCGGCGACGTCGTAGCCACCGTCGTTGAGCGGCGACGGGTACCACGGGTTGATCCACAGCGCGTCGACGCCGAGGTCACGTAGGTAGGGGAGCCGGTCACGGAGACCGGCGATGTCGCCTTCGCCGTCGCCGGTGCCGTCTGCGAAGGAGCGGATGTAGACCTGGTAGATGATGGCGTCTCTCCACCAGTCACGGGAAGCCTGAGTCACGGAACACCACCCTAGAACAGCTTCCCGGCCATTCGTGAAGTCCGCTGCGCCTGCGGCGTCCAGCCGCAGCACGTGCGGTGGGTGTGGTGTCATGGCCAGGACGCACACCATCACCCACGGAGGAGCAACCCACGTGAGAGCTTCTGACGTGCTCGTCGACGGCTTCGGCCGGATCCGGGAACGGGTTCACGACGTGGTCGGCGGGCTGACGCCGGACGAGCTGGCATTCCGGGTCGACGACGACGCCAACTCCATTGCCTGGCTGGTCTGGCACCTGACCCGCGTCCAGGACGACCACGTGGCCGAGGCCGCCGGCCACGAGCAGCGGTGGACGGCCGGCGGCTGGGCGGAGCGGTTCGGGCTGCCGTTCCCGCCGGGGGCGACCGGCTACGGGCACCGCAGCCAGGACGTCGCCGCCGTGACAGTGTCCGACCCGGCGCTGCTGACCGACTACCACGACGCGGTGCACGAGGCCACCGTCGCCTATGTGCGGCAGCTCACGGACGCCGACCTCGACCGGATCGTCGACGAACGCTGGGACCCACCGGTGAGCCTCGGCGTCCGGCTGGTCAGCGTCATCGACGACGACGCGCAGCATGTCGGCCAGGCGGCGTTCATCCGCGGCGTCGTCACCCGCGGCCGCTAGCCGCGTCGGCCCGCCCCAGGCGTTCTCCCACTCTGATGGGCAAGCATGCCTGGTGAAGCGAACACACCCATGCCGAACGTGATCATTTGGGGGTGGCGGGGGGAGGTGCCGCGTCGGCCGGCACGTACGCGCCCACCACCGTCACCGGGACGGGGGTGTCGTCGCCGGTGAGAGGACGTAGCTCCAGAGTGTCGCCGACGGCGATGCCCAACGCCTCCAGCGCGGAACGGTACACCGCCGCCTCGACGACCGGAGCGCCGTCGTCCGGCCACCGCCCGTCGGCCAGGTCGGCGTGCGCGCCGGAGTCCTCGACGTAGGCCACCGCGAGCCGTTGGTCGTCGGGAAGCCCGGGCGCGGAGTAGGCGGTGCTGGTGCCGGTGGCGACAACGGATCCGACGACGCCGGACTCCGTGGCCGCCGCGCGGATTCGCTCGTCCAAGCCGGCCCACTCGTCGTCCATGCCGGTGGACGCGGTCAGCTGGCCCTCGTCGGTGTCAGCGGCGGCCAGGGTACGCTCGAGCGCGCTCTCCGCGTCGCCCGGCGCCAGCACCGTCGCCGACACCAGCAGGACCCCGGTGACGAGCGCCGTCAGCAGGACGCCGACGTGCCGGACGGCACGCCGGCGCACGAGCGGGGCATTTCCGAGCAATGCGGACCCTTTCCGGAGGGTCCGTAGACCTTACTCGAACGTATTCACCATGGAATGTGCGGCGCGCTCCAGGTAATCCCACAGCGTGGCCCGGTAGACCGGCGGCAGGTCCAGCTCGTCGACGGCGACCTTCATGTGGTGCAGCCAGCGGTCGCGAGCGTCCGGATTGACCGTGAAGGGCGCGTGCCGCATCCGCAACCGTGGGTGGCCGCGCTGCTCGGAATAGGTGGTGGGACCGCCCCAGTACTGCTCCAGGAACAGCAGCAAGCGTTCCTCGGCGGGTCCGAGATCCTCCTCGGGATACATCGGGCGGAGCAGGGGGTCATCGGCGACGCCCTCGTAGAAGCGGTGCACGAGGCGCGCGAACGTCTCGCGGCCTCCGACGGCGTCGTAGAAGTTGTCCAGGCGCGTGGTCACGTCTTCCATAGTCGTCGCGCCGGGGTGTGTCGTGCAAAGCGGCCTTCGTCACCCGGCCGGTCGCGGTGCGGCGTCGTACCGGAGCAGGGCGAGCTCGGAATCGTCCAGCCGCCGCGCCTCCAGCAGCCGTAGCGCCGCCCGCGGGTGCCCCTCGAACACCGGTACACCGTCACCCAGCAGCGCCGAGCCGACCAACAGGTGCAGCTCGTCGACCAGCCCGGCGGCGAGCAGGCCGTTCCACATCACGTGACTGCCGAAGACGAGGACGTCGGCGCCGTCGCCGCTCTTGAGCTGCTTCACCTGGGCGTGGGCGTCGGCGCGCCGGACGATGCGGGTGTCGGTCCACGGCGCGGTCTGGTCCGGCGCCAGCGAGTCGGAGATCACGACCTTCTCCGTCGACGTCAGCTGGCGCGAGACCTCCCGCTCGACCGGCCGCGCGCTGCCGTCGTCGGCGACCTGTGGCCAGAAGGCCCTGAAACCCTCGAACGAGCGCCGCCCGAGCAGCACGGTGTCCGCGGCCCGGAGCCGTTCGGCGTTGTAGTCGTCGAAGACGGCGTCGAACGGCATGGCCATGACGTCGTCGCCGGGACCGGCGTAACGGCCGTCCGGAGTGACGATGTTGGTGACGACGAGCGTGCGCATGGGTGGCTCCTTCGGTCGCAGGGCCTCGGCCCGAGCCTACGACCAGCTCAGACGATCACGTCGAGCATGGCCCACCCATCTCACGACACCTGCTCGAATCGTGAGGCGAGGGAACGCCTGGTGAACTCCGGTGGGGCGGCCTGATCACGGCGGGCCGGGCAGGAGAGGATAGGGCCGGACTCGGAAACGTCACACCACGAGAGGACAGGTCATGGCAGCGACCCGCACCGCCACCACGCACTGGGAGGGCTCCCTGTTCGAGGGCGCCGGCCGCGTCACGCTGGAATCGTCGGGCCTCGGCACGTACGACGTCAGCTGGCCGGCCCGCACGGAGGCACCCAACGGCAAGACCTCGCCGGAAGAGCTGATCGCGGCCGCACACTCGGCCTGCTTCTCGATGGCCTTCTCCAACGGTCTGGCCAAGGCCGGCACCCCGCCGACCTCGCTGGAGACCTCGGCCGACGTGACGTTCCAGCCGGGCGAGGGCATCACCGGCATCAAGATCACGGTGCGCGGCGTGGTTCCGGGCATGTCGGCCGAGGACTTCGTCGCCGCGGCCGAGGAAGCGAAGGTCAACTGTCCGGTGAGCCAGGCGCTGACCGGCACCACCATCACCCTGGACGCCGCGCTCGCCTGAGGCGGCGATTCGGCCGTGCGGTGGGCCGGTCGCGGCAGGCCGGCATCCGGCAGGGCGGCATCCGGCAGACCGGCGACGGCGGGGCCAGCGTGATCAGGCGCCCCCCGCCTCGCCGGCCGGCGGACGTTGCGCCTTGCGTTCCTGCTCGTCGTGTGAATCGGCCGTCCGTACCGACGGTGCCGGCGCTGTCGCGCTCGCGCCGTCCTTGATCCACAGCGACCGTTGCGGGAACGGGATCTCGATGCCTTCGGCGTCGAACCGCCGTTTGATCCGTTCGCGCAGCTCGCGGCCGACCTTCCACTGCTCCAGCGGCCGGGTCTTCACGACCAGCCTGATGACGATGCTGTCTGCGGCGAGCTGCTCGACGCCCCACACCTCCGGCTGTTCCAGGATGAGGTCGCTCCACTCGTCCTCCTCCGCGAGGTGCGTCGCGATCTCCTCGAGCAACCGCCGGACCGCCGTGGTGTCGGAGTCGTAGGCGACGCTCACGTCGACCACCGCACGCGCCCAGTCCTGGCTGGAGTTGCCCAGCCGCATCACCTCGCCGTTGCGGACGTACCAGACTGTGCCGTCCACGGAGCGCAGCCGGGTGACGCGCAGGCTCACCGCTTCGACGACGCCGGAGGCCTCGCCCATGTCGACCACGTCTCCCACGCCGAACTGGTCCTCGAGCAGCATGGAGGCGCCGGCGAGGAAGTCCTTCACCAGGTTCTGGGCGCCGAAGCCCAGCGCGACGCCGGCGATCCCGGCCGAGGCGAGCAGCGGCCCCACCGAGTAGCCCAGGATCTCCAGGGCCATGACGACGGCGATGCTCCCGATGACCACCGTGGTGATGCTGCGCAGGACGGAGCCGAGTGTCTCGGCCCGCAGCGCCCGCCGCTCGGAGTAGGCGCCCGTTCCGCCGAAGACGATCTTGGCCGCGCGGGCGGAGCCGAGGACGGCCGCCGGCGGCGTACGCTCGACCGATCGTCGCACCATGCGGGTGATGACCTTGTGCAGGACATAGCGCAGGATCACCGCCCCCATGAAGAGCACGACCAGGCGCAGCGGCACGTCGAGCAGGACGTCGGCCCACCATTCACCGGAGAATCGATCCGCGTCGGTGACGTCGGTGGCAGACAGCGCCGCGGCTGGAACAACCGCAGCCGCGGCGATCACGGCGGGAGGGATCATCCGGCCTCCATACCCAGCTGGGCGGCCAGAAAGCTCAGCTGGTCGGCGCTGAGGTCGACGGTGCGCGAGACGGCCCGGGCGCCGTGCCCGACGTTGCCCTCGGCGCGCAGCAGGATGGGTCGCTCGGCGGGGTCGCCGGCCGTGGCGGCCTGCAGCGCTGCGGCCATCTTGCGGGCGTGCAGGGTGTCGACGCGGCTGTCGCCGTCGAACACGGTGAACAGCACCGACGGGTAGACGGTGCCGTCATGGACGTGGTGGTACGGCGAGTAGCCGAGCAGCCAGCGCAGCTCTTCGGGGTCGGCGGCGGTGCCGTACTCGTCGTTCCACGTCGCGCCGAGGCCGAACTTCTCGTAGCGCACCATGTCCAGCAGCGGCGCGGAGCAGACGACCGCTCGGAAGAGCTCGGGCCGTTGGGTCAGCGCGGCGCCGACCAGCAGGCCGCCGTTGGAGCCGCCGCTGATGCCCAGCTGCTCCGGCGTGGTCCAGCCCTGCGCGACCAGGTACTCGGCGGCCGCGGTGAAGTCGTCGAACACGTTCTGCTTGTTCGCACGCATGCCCGCGCGATGCCACTGTTCGCCCTCCTCGGAGCCGCCGCGCAGGTTGGCGACCGCCCAGACGCCGCCGGCCTCGACCCAGGCGAGGATGCTGGCCGAGTAGGCCGGGGTGAGCGCGATGTTGAAGCCGCCGTAGCCGTACAGGACGGTGGGGCGCGGGCCGGTGTGTGCGTCGGACGGAGACACGATGACCATGCGGACCTCGGTGCCGTCCTTGGACCGGTAGGTCACCTGCTTCGAGGTGATGGCCCGTACGTCGATCTTGCCCGGCGCGTCCGCCCACGTGGTGACGGCCCGGTTGCGGGCGTCGTAGTGCAGCACCCGTACCGCGACGGTGTGATCGGTATAGCCGAACCAGGCCTCGTGGCCGCCCTCGGGGCGCTCGGAGATGCCGCCGACGCTGCCGATGCCGGGCAGTTCCAGCGTGTGCAGGGCCTGGCCGGTGCCGAGATCGTGCGCGGTGACCTCGGACACGGCGTGCCGGGTGCGCGCGGCGAGCAGCACCGGCCGGTCGAGCTCGGGGCCGTCGAGCAGCGCGAAGTCCTCGAGGACCGCCTCCGGGTCCTCTGGCAGCAGGTCACGCCAGTGCTCGGGTTCCGGGGTGGTGGGGTCGGTGACGGCGAGCCGGCCGCGCGGGGCGTCGAGGTCGGTGAAGACGTAGAGCCGGCCGTCCCGGCCGACGTGCAGGCCGGTCTTGGCGTCGGCGCCGACGATGACGGGGCGCAGCAGCGGCGCAGCCGGGTCGGCGCCGTCCGCGGCGAGGTCTGCGATCCAGACGTCGTTGCGCGGAGCGGTGCCCTGGGCGGCGCTGATGACCAGCCACCGGCCATCGCGGCTGACCGAGACGCCGTAGTAGTTGGTCTTGTGCTTGCCGGCGCCGAAGACCTCGACGTCGTCGGCCGGATCGGTGCCGAGCCGGTGCAGGTAGACGCGGCGGTGGAACTGGTCCTCGTCGGGCGGGACGGAGCCCGCGGGCAGCCGGCGCACGTAGTAGAACGCCGTGCCGCCGGGCAGCCACGCGACCGGGGAGTAGCGGGCTCGGTCGATCGGCCCGTCGACCACCTCACCGGTGACGACGTCGAGCACCCGCAGGACCGACTCCTCGGTGCCGCCCTCGGAGACCTGGTAGGCCAGCAGGTCGCCCTCCTTGGACGGCTGCCAGGCGTCCAGCGTGGTCGCGCCGGTGGGGTCGAGTGCGACCGGGTCGACGAGCACTCGCTCGGCACCGTCGGCACCCGTGGCGAGCAGGACCGCGTGCTCCTGGTCGGGGGCGCGACGGGTGTGGAAGCGCCGCTCGCCGCGCCACACCGGAGAGCCGACGGAGCCCGAACGCAGCAGCTCGCCCAGCCGGGCGTGGAAGCGTTCGCGCTGACCCCAGCGGGCGCGGTGCTCGTCGAGCAGGACGGCCTGCGCCTTGGACCACGCCTGCGTCGCCGGGTCGGCCTCGTCTTCGAGCGTGCGGTACGGATCGGGCACCGTGATGCCGTGCAGGACGTCGGCGTCGTCACCGCGCGGCGCGGGCGGATAGGTCGAGATGTCGGAAGCCACGTGTTCGACCTTAACCGGGGGAACTGACGGGCTCGCGCCACATGGCGGTCAGGGTGGGGCCGCCGGGCAACACGATGTCGCGGGTGGGCCGGAAGCCGAACCGCTCGTAGATGGGGACGTTGGCCGGCGACGACGACTCCAGGTACGTCGGCAGTCCGTCGGCGTCGGCCCGGGCCAGGCCGTGGCGCAGCAACGCGCCGCCGACGCCGCGGCCGGGCACCGCGGCGCCGAGAGTCTGCAGATACCAGTGCCGTGGCGACTTCGGGTGGGCGGACTCGATGACCTGCAGCCCCCGGTATGCGGCCGGAAGCGCCCGGCCGAACGCGCGGAGCAGCAACGGACTGTGCCGCAGCGTCGCCAGCAGCCCCGGCTTGTGGCCCGGGAGGCCCCACAGCGCGGCGCCGGCGATGGCCCCGTCGGCGACGGCCACCCACGACCCGCGCGGGGCGAGCAGCGTCTCGAAGGCGAACAGCGACGTCACCCGGCGGCGATAGTCCTGAGCGGGAACCATGTGACGGGTGACGGGGTCCGCATCGAACGCCGTAGCCAAGGCGCCGGCGACGGCGCCGACCTCGGAGCGCAGCGGGCGGCGGATCTCGAGCGTCGGTGCCTGCATCTACCGATGATGCGGCATCGACGACGGTGGACGGGCCACGGGCTGTCGGTCACCACTGGTCCGGCCCGGTCGAGGGGCAGTGGCTCGGCGCGTGATCATCGACGATCGAGGACATCACCAGCTGTTCTACCGCTTCACCATGCGTCATTCCTGGTGGCCCGCGCACGGGCCGCCCTTTCGTGTACCTGTCGGCCGCGTGCAGGTTTGAGGGCGTGTGCGCGTTCAGTTCGTGGGCGCTCGTGATCGGCCGGTCACATGCTGGTGACCAGGTTCGATGCCGAGGTGGGTCCGAGGGGCGCGGGCGGCGGGCGGGTGCGGCTCGCGGGCGGGCCGAGCGTTCGGGCGCAGCTCGGTGCGCGCCGGGTTCGTCGGCAGCGCGATCGCTGAGGGCGCGCCTGCTCTCAAACCTGCACGCGGCCGGCCGGTACCTCTCAGTGCCCGCCGCCGGCGGGAGCGGCGACAGGAGCGTCGTCCCGCGTGTCGATCGGGGTTGGCCGTTCGAGCGGGCGTGTCCGGCGCGGCGGCGCCGTGCTCGCCCGGCACCGTGCTCGCCCGGCACCGTGTCGCGGGGGTGCACCTGGTCATTCCGGGCGCCACACCCGTCTGGCCGTACGCCTACGCGGTGCATCCCGAGCTGGTCCGAACCAGCGCACTTGGCTTGACATCTTCGAACGCGCGTTCGACCATGAGCGAGTGATGAATCGGGGGCGTGAACAGGCCGAGGCGGCGCTGGCGAACGCGGGTCTCGCGGTCGAGCCGGTCGACCACATCTCGGTGCTGCCCGCCTTGCACAAGGTTCTCACCGGATTGCGTCGCGGTCAGGTGGTCACCGTGGACGGCGCCGGCATGTTGCCGTTGGCGCTCCTGGCGGGGGCGTCGGCGGCCGGCGCATGGTGCGCGGTGGTCGGGATGCTCGATGTGGGTGTGCTGGCCGCGGTGGACATGGGGGCCGATCTGGACCGGGTCGTGGTGGTCGCCGATCCGGGTGAGCAGTGGGCCGACGCGGTCGCTGTGTTGCTGACCGCGGTCGAGGTGGTCATGGTGCGCCCGCCGGTCCAGGTGTCGGGTCATCTGGCCCGCAGGCTCGTGGCTCTGGCTCGCCGGCACGGGGCGGTGCTGATCGTGCTCGGCGAGTGGGAGGGGGCGCAGACCCGGTTGCGGGTGGCCTCGTCGTTGTGGGTGGGGGTCGGCCAGGGCGGCGGTCATCTGCGTGGCCGGCGGGTGAAGGTCGAGGCGTCCGGGCGCGGTGCCAGCGCTCGTCCACGGTCGGCGTGGTTGTGGCTTCCCGGGCCGGACGGGTCGGTGTCGGGGGCCGAGCTGGAAGCGCTGGAGGTGGCCGGGTGAGCGAGGGCCGCAAGCGCCGGGTGCTGGTGGTGTGGTGTCCGGACTGGCCGGTGGTGGCGGCGATGGCCGAGGAAGGCATCCGGACGGAGCAGCCGGTCGCCGTGCTCGCGCACAACACGGTCGTGGCCTGCAACGAGGCGGCTCGACACGAAGGCGTACGCCGGGCTATGCGGCGCCGAGACGCCCAGTCGCGCTGCCCCGAGCTCATCCTCGTCGACGACAACCCCGACCGCGACGCGCGCGTGTTCGAGCCCGTGCTGGTGGCGGTGGAGGAGCTGCGGCCGGGAGTCGCGCCGCTACGGCCAGGTTTGCTGGCGGTCCACGCGCCGGGGCGTTTCTACGGTGGCGAGCTCGCCGCGGGGGCGATGATCGCCGAACGGCTGGTCGAGTCGGGCGTGTGGGACTGCCGGATCGGCGTGGCCGACGACCTGTTCACCGCCGAGCAGGCGGCCAGACGAGCCGAACCCCAGGACACCCACGTGGTCGATACCGGCGGGTCGGCGGCGTTCCTGCGTGACCTCCCGATCGGGGTCATCGACGACGCCGACGTGGCCGGCCTGCTGCGCCGGCTGGGGCTGCGCACTCTCGGTGACTTCGCCCAGGTGCCCGGCCGTGACGTCCAGGCTCGGTTCGGCAGGTACGGCGCCAAGATCCACAGCCTCGCCCGTGGCGACGACACCTCACTCCTCGGCTCCCGCACCCCGCCACCCGACCTTGCCTGCCAGGTCCGCTTCGAACCCGCGCTGACCACGGTCGAGGCCGTGTGCTTCAGCGTGCGTCAGACCGCGGAGCGGTTCGCCGCCCAGCTGGCCGACCGAGGGCTGGTCTGCACCGAGGTGCGGATCGAAGCCGAGTGCGACCACGACGTGACCTCCGCGCGCTGCTGGGCGCATTCGCGGTGGTTCGGCGCCGCCGATCTGGTCGACCGCGTGCACTGGCAGCTGCGTGGGCAGCTCCAGGGCATGCCGGGCGGGCCAGGAGTCAGCGCGCCGGTCGAACTGGTGCGCTTCGTTCCCGAGACCGTCGAGCCCACGGCCGCTCACGCCGATGGGTTGTGGGGCGGTGGCACCGACGAACGCGTCGAGCGGGCGGTGGCGCGGGTACAGGGCATGTTGGGTCATCAAGCCGTGGCCGTGCCGGCGGTGCAGGGTGGCCGGGCGCCGGCCGATCGGCAAGCACTGGTCCCGTGGGGCGAACGGCCGCTCGGGCTCCGCTCGGCGGAGCTGCCGTGGCCCGGGAGTCTGCCGCCACCGGAGCCGGCCCGGGTCTTCACCGATCCGCTGCCGGTCACCGTCGTGGACGACGCCGGGCGCACCGTGTGGGTCACCGCTCGGGGCGCGGTGAGTGGGCCGCCGGCCCGGTTCCGGCCGGTCACCGCCGGTCCGGGTGGCCCGTCCAGCCCCCGCCGGCCGGCTCGGCGAGGCGTTGGGGGAGCCGAGGAGTGGCAGCCGATCACGGCCTGGGCGGGTCCATGGCCGGTGGAGGAGTTGTGGTGGGAAGAACCCGCGCGCTGGGTGGCTCGGTTCCAGATCGTCGGCCTGGACGGGCGTGCCTGGTTGATGAGATACGCCGACGGCAGCTGGTGTATCGAGGCGGGCTATGACTAGGCCCGGGTCCAGCACGGGTGACATCGACGACGTCGAACCGTCCGGAGGGTGAACCATGGGGTGGACCAACCCGCCGATGCCGTGGCGGGAACTGGAGAGCCGGTTGTCCGACCGGCCGTCGGTGCCGCCGGAGCAGGGGCCGATCTCGCGGAAGAAGAAGACCCACCGCCTCAAGGCCGGGGTGCGTCGCCCGGGCGACCCGATCACGCCGTACGCGGAGTTGCACTGTCACAGCAATTTCAGCTTCCTCGACGGGGCGAGCGGGCCGGACCGGTTGGTGGAGAAGGCCATCGAACTGGGGCTGTACGGGGTGGCGCTGACCGACCACGACGGCTTCTATGGTGCGCCGCTGTTCGCGGAGGTCGCGCAGCAGTACGCCGCCGCGAACCTGAAGACCATCTACGGGGCCGAGCTGTCCCTGGGGCTGGACGGCCCGCAGAACGGCGTGCCCGATCCGCAGGGCAGGCACCTGCTGGTGCTGGCGCGTGGCGTCGAGGGCTACCACCGGCTGGCCGCGGCGATGACCGAGGCGCATCTGCGCGGAGACGAGAAGGGCAAGCCCGACTACCGACTCGATGAGCTCGTGGAGCTGGGTCGCGGACACTGGGTGGTGCTCACCGGGTGCCGCAAGGGCCCGGTCCGGGCCGCTCTCGCCGAGGGCGGCCACGCGTCCGCCGCGGCGGAGCTGGACCGGCTGGTGGAACTGTTCGGGCATGACCACGTGGTGGTCGAGCTGATCGACCACGGCCACCCACTCGACGACGACACCAACCAGGCACTGGCCGGGCTGGCTGCCGACCGCGGCCTGCCCGTCGTGGCCACCAACAACGTGCACTACGCCGATCCGGACGAGTACCGGCTGGCCACGGCGATGGCGGCCATCCGGGCGCGGCGCAGCCTGGCGGAGATGAACGGCTGGCTGCCGGCGTGGTCCGCGGCCTGCCTGCGGACGGGGGAGGAGATGACCGCCCGGTTCGCCGGCTACCCCGGCGCGGTCGCCCGGACGGTCGAGTTGGCCGACGAGCTCGCCTTCGACCTGCACAAGGCCAGCCCGCGCTTGCCCAAACACCGCATCCCGGCAGGGCACACGGCGATGAGCTGGCTGCGGGTCCTGGTGGAGGAGGGCTTCGAGCGGTACTACCGCGGCCGGCCGCACGAAAAGGAGGCCAGGGAGCGCATCGAGCGGGAACTGCGGATCATCGGTGAGAAGGACTTCGCGGGCTACTTCGTCATCGTCCACGACATCGTCGACTACGCCCGCTCCAAGGGCATCCTCTGCCAGGGCCGGGGCTCGGCGGCCAGTTCGGCGGTCTGCTACGCCCTCGGGGTCACCGTGATCGACTCGGTCTTCTACGGCCTGCCGTTCGAACGGTTCATCTCGGCCAACCGCGACGAGGAACCCGACATCGACGTCGACTTCGACTCCGACCGGCGCGAGGACGTCATCCAGTGGGTGTACGAGCAATATGGCCGGCGCAACGCCGCCCAGGTCGCCAACGTCATCAGCTACCGCCCCAAGATGGCCATCCGCGACGCGGCCAAGGCGCTGGGCTTTTCGCCTGGCCAGCAGGACGCCTGGTCCAAGCAGACCGACAGCTGGGCATCGGTCGCCCAGGACGACACCGCCGGCCATGAGATCCCCACCCCGGTGGTCGACCTGGCCAACCAGCTGATGCGGGCACCACGTCATCTGGGTATCCACTCCGGCGGCATGGTCCTCACCGAGCGGCCCATCGGCGAGGTGTGCCCGATCGAGCGGGCTCGCATGGACAAACGCACCGTGCTGCAGTGGGACAAGGACGCTTGCGAGTCGATGGGACTGGTCAAGTTCGACCTGCTCGGCCTGGGCATGTTGAGTGCGCTCAACCACGTGTTCACCATGGTGGCCGGGCACCTCGGCGAGCCCTGGGAGCTGCAGAGCGTCCCGAAGGAGGAACCCGCCGTCTACGACATGCTCTGCCGGGGCGACTCCATCGGGGTGTTCCAGGTGGAGAGCCGCGCCCAGATCGGCACCCTGCCCAGGCTGCGGCCGCGGAGGTTCTACGACCTCGCCATCGAGATCGCGCTCATCCGCCCCGGCCCGATCCAGGGCGGCGCCGTCCACCCGTACATCCGCCGTGCCACCCGCCAGGAGAAGGTCACGTACCCGCATCCCGACCTCGAGCCGGTGTTGGAACGCACGCTGGGCGTGCCGCTGTTCCAGGAGCAGCTCATGCAGATGGCCATCGCGGTGGGGGACTGCACCCCCGACGACGCCGACCTGCTGCGTCGCGCCATGGGCTCCAAACGCGGCATCGAACGCATCGAGAGCATCAAGGACAAGCTCTACGTCGGCATGGCCAAACGCGGCATCACCGGGGCCGACGCCGACCAGCTGTATACGAAGATCCTCTCGTTCGCCAACTTCGGGTTCGCCGAGAGCCACGCGCTCAGCTTCGCCAAGCTCGTCTACGTCAGCTCCTGGTTCAAGCTGCACTACCCGGCCGCCTTCCTCGCCGCTCTGCTGCGCGCCCAGCCGATGGGGTTCTACTCCTCGCAGTCCTTGGTCGGCGACGCCCGCCGGCACGGCGTGCGCGTTCTGCGCCCCGACATCACGGCGTCCGGTGCCGTGGCCGACCTCGAGCTGGACGGCTCACCCGGGCCGACCGGACGCGACGACTGCCTGAAACCGTCGCACGAGCCCAGCGCATGGGTGCCCGGCACGCCCGATCCCACCCCCGAGCACCGCCGCGACACCGGGTACGCGGTCCGGCTGGGCCTGGACTCCGTCCGTGGCATCGGCACCGACGTCGCCGCCGCCATCGTCGCCGCACGTGAGGAGCGGCCGTTCAGCGACATGGCCGACCTGTCCCGCCGGGCCGGCCTGGACCCCCGCCAGATGGAGGCCCTGGCGACCGCGGGGGCCTTCGACGGCTTCGGTTTCACCCGCCGGGAGGCGCTGTGGAACGCCGGCTACACCGAGGCCGCCGGCCAGCTCGAAGCGGTCACGGCATCTCCCGCGCCGCCGCCGCTGCCCGGGATGAGTGACGTGGAGCTGACCCTGGCCGACCTGTGGGCCACCTCGATCTCACCGGACGACCACCCGCTCACCCACCTGCGCCCGCTCCTGCGCCGGGAGGGAGTGCTGTCCATCGACGACCTCGCCCTCGCCGAGCCGGGCCGCCGGCTCTCCGTCGCCGGCATGGTCACGCATCGGCAACGTCCCGGCACCGCCGGTGGCGTCACCTTTCTCAACCTCGAGGACGAGACCGGGATGCTCAACGTCGTCTGCGGGTCCGGGCTCTGGCAACGGCACCGCCGCGTCGCCCGCACGGCGTCCTGCATGGTCGTGCGGGGGGTGCTCGAGCGCCAGGACGGCGTCACCAACCTCGTCGCGGACAAGCTGGCATCGCTTGACGAGCTGCACCCCGAGGCCGCTCGTGCCCTCAACGCCCGGCACCAGTCCCGCGACTTCCACTGACTCAGCCCATCAGCCGGGATCGGTGACCCACCAGACGACGGGGTGTTCGCCGAGCCCGGACGGTGGGTCGCTGACCACGGCGACCAAGGCTTTGTGGAGCTTGTTCAGGCCAGCCCGGGTCCGAAGGAAGCGGGCGTGATGACAATAGAGGACACCGACGTGCGCCGGTACCGCGGCGATGGCGGCGCCGAACGTGGTGACATCCTCGGTCACGACGACCCGGTGCTCGGCGACGGCGACTTCGAGTACCCGGGTGTCATCGACGCCCCGTAAGTGGGGCCGGTGTGCGATCAGCGCCACGGTGTCGATGCCGTCCGCGGTCAAGTTCTCCGCGAGCCAGGCCGGATAGTGCTCGTCCAGGAGGAACTGGATCACCGGCCGGTCAGATGGCATCGAGCGTCCGCCGTCGCTCCCACATCGCGAGTGCCTCGTCCTGGGCGGCATGCTCGCGTTCGATCAGCTCATCGATCTCATCGCGGTAGTCGGCCCAGTACGCCAACGCGGTTTCGACATCGGCCACGGCCAGCCCGAGCGCGTCAGCGACGACCGCGGCGGAGCGCTCCTCTCGGTCGTGTTGGAGCCACGACTCAGCGACCGTCCAGACCTGCGGCCCCGACGCCAGAGCCGCCCGGCGTTCGCCGGTGACCGTCGTGACGAAGACGATGCCCGGATGGCTCTCCATGCGAAGCCACTCCCGCACCGCGCCGACCACCACCGTCGACTTCTTCGAACCCGACCTGCGGGCGTAGTCGGTCAGGCTGCGGTCCACCTGAGCGGGGAAGCGAACATTCGTGGGCGACGTCATGCACTACAGCGTAGCAACGGTTGCCCGATGTGGTCTGTCTCACTCGGCGCCACGCCAGCTCTCGCGTACCGTCAGCACGGGATGAAGCGCCGGGCCGAGGACGACGGCGGCGCTGACCGGGTAACGTCGTGCCTCGTGCGTCTCGTCATCGCCACCTGCAGTGTGGACTACGCCGGCCGGCTGACCGCTCACCTGCCCCTCGCCACGCGGCTCATCATGGTCAAGGCGGACGGCAGCGTGCTGGTGCACTCCGACGGCGGCTCGTACAAGCCGCTGAACTGGATGAGCCCGCCGTGCACGCTCACCGTCGCCGAGCCAGACGACGCCGCAAGGGACGAGGGCGTCACGGCCGTGTGGACGGTGCAGAACAGCAAGAGCGACGACCGCCTCGTCGTGCGGCTGCACGAGGTGCTGCATAATTCCAGTCACGACCTCGGGGTCGACCCCGGGCTGGTGAAGGACGGCGTCGAGGCGCACCTGCAGGTGCTGCTCGCCGAGCAGATCGAGACGTTCGGGGCCGGTTGGCGGCTGGTGCGACGCGAGTACCCGACCCCCATCGGACCGGTGGACCTGCTGTGCCGGGACGACCAGGGCGTCGCCGTCGCCGTCGAGGTGAAGCGGCGCGGGGAGATCGACGGCGTCGAACAGCTCACCCGCTACCTCGAACTGCTCAACCGCGACCCGTTGCTGGCGCCGGTGCGCGGCATCTTCGCCGCGCAGGAGATCAAGCCGCAAGCCCGCACCCTCGCCGTCGACCGCGGGATCACCTGTCTGACCGTCGACTACGACGCCCTGCGCGGCGTCGACGACCCGAGCGCCCGGCTGTTCTGAGTGGCGGGCTGAGGCGCACGATGGTCGTCCTTCCGTTCGTCGGCGTGGCCGCGCTGCTGCTGACGGTGCCGGCCGACGACGGTGTCGCACTCCACGTGGTGTGCTACGCCGTCGCGGCGGTGTCGTTCGCCGCGTGCTTCTTCGGCGACCAGAACCGCCTGGTCTTCCTCGGGCGCCGCTGGAGCATGCAGGGCGAGCCGCAGCTGTCCGAGGCGGGCTACACGGCCGCGCGGGCCGGCTGGCTGGTGCTGGCGACGCTGGCCGCGATCCTCGGCGCGGTCGACGTGTCGTCGCTGCGCTGAGCGTGCCCTGGCCCAGCCGAGCGAGCCGGCGTCAGCCCAGGCAGGTGCTGAAGGCGTCGACGGCGACGGTGACGGTGTCGCCGGCCGCGGCGGCGTGCACCATCAGCGTCATCGTGTAGCCGTCGCGCACGATCTCGCGCACTTCGTAGAACGACGCGTCCTGATCGCTCTGGTCGGTCAGAGCCTCGCCGGCCAGGTTCATGCCCTCGCGTACGTCGAGGTCGGGGTACTCGGCCACGAAGTCGACGTAGACCCGCCGGGCCGCCTCGACGCTGCCGTCGGCCTCGGCGGGCAGGTCGAAGGTCACCTGATGCTGGGCCCGCTGGGCGTCGTCGGTGCAGCCGATGTCTGTCACACCGTCGCGGCGCACGTCACCGGGGCCGCCCGCGACGCCGGCGTACTCGTCCAGCAGTGGCGTCACGGCGGCGACGATGTCGTCCTGGGCGGTGTCCGGGTCGGTGTCGGACGAGGACTCGGTGCAGCCGGCGACGAGCACCGCCACGCACACGGCAGCGAGGCCCAGGCCGGGCCGGAGCGCACCGGCGGCTCGGGTGCTCACCGCATCGCCCCGACGAACGTGTCGACGCCGTGCGAGCCGTCGTTCCAGCCACTCTGCGCGGCGTCCGACGGGTCGTTGAGGCCGGGCGTCTCGTTGACCCAGTCGTAGAAGTCCTGCCGCAGTTGTTCGTCGGCGAAGATCTCGTCCATGGGCCGCAGTTCGCCGTCGACGAAGAGGCCGGGAGGAGCGCTGGAGATGGACTCCTCGGCCACACCGTTCGCGAGCATCGCCTGGACGGTCATGTACCAGCGCATCGACTGCGCGTCCGCGTTCTCGGACACGACCTGGTCCTCCATGCCGGGGCCGCCGCTCACCCAGTCGCTGAGCTTGTCGTTGGCGACGACCTGGAAGCCCCAGTACGCGTAGTGCCCCGCGCCCGGTACCGGGATGATGGCCATGCCGCTGCTGTAGAACTGCGCGACACCAGCGCGGCGGGCCTCTTCCTGAGCGTCGAAGTCCGCGGCGTACTCGCGGCGAGCGAGGTAGTGCATCTGCGACATCCCGCCGAACAGCGCCATCACCTGCTGGGTGCGGTTGCCCCCGCCCTCGCCGGCGTTATCGGCCTGGATGGCGGCGTCGAGTTGCTCGCTCAGCAGCGTACCCATCGCCTCGTCGAACGGCTGGGACAGATGGAGCTCGTCCTGGAAGCTGCCGATGAACTGGTAGGTCACCTCGGGGCTGAGGTAGAAGGACGGGTTCAACCCCGTGCCCCCGGGGAAGTCGTTCGGTACGGCGTCCATCGACGAGACACGGTCGCCCGGCAGCTCGCCGTCGTCGACGTAGGAGCCCGCGACCATCTCGTGGACGTAGGCCGCCGCGATGTTGCCAAGCGAGTCCTTGATCATGTACGGGACGTCGTCGTGGCCGGCCGAGGCGTTGATGAACTCGAAGGCGAAGGCCGACTCCTCCTCGGTGTGCTCGGTGGGCGGCGGGTCGCCCTGGGAGCCGGTCCCGGCCTCGATGGCCACGCCGAACGCGTCGACCAGGCCATGCCGGTCGTGCGGGTAGTCGCCGGCTTCGTAGACGCGGTCGACGAAATCGGACAGCGGGAAGTCCTCGTAGCCGCTGAGCGCCTGCCGGGACGCCTCCGGATTGTTGCCCAGCGCCAGGAACCCCATCTCGCTGATGTTCGACGGAAGGTCGACCGGCATCTGGTGCTCGTGCGGGTGCAGGCCCATGTTCGAGATGTTCTGCGGGTCGGCCCAGTCGTCCTGCACGAACGCGTCCAGTGCCGTTCCTTCGACGGTCATCTGGACGAACAGCTGCGAGTCGGAGAAGTCGCCGTACTGCAGCAGCGCCAGCCGGCCCCAGGCGACCATGGGATCGTCGGTCGCGTCCCAGAAGTCGTTCATGTCGTACCAGTCGCCCGGACGGGTCTCGTCCTTCATCGCGGTGCCGAGGCCGATGCTCATCAGCTCGAGATAGCGCTGGGAGTTGTCGCCGGCGTTATTGCCGGGGTAGCCGAGGTTCGCGGCGAACCGGGCCGCCAGCTCCGGGCCGAGCTCGGAATAGAAGCCCGACATGGCGTCGGGGTCGTTGGCCAGCTCCTCGAAGTCCTCCATGAGGTCGTCGAAGCCGTCGTTGACGCCGCCGAGCTCCTCGAACCGCTCGGCCAGCTCGCGGCCGCGCGACTCCGCTTCTTCAGAGCTCATCGCGTCGACGAGGTCCTCGTCGACGCGGACGAGGGCGGAGTCCGGCGACTGCTGCTGCAGGCCACGGGCCAGGTTGAGGCGCCGCCGCAGCTCCGGGAGCGACTCGTCGTGGATCCAGTTCTGGATGGTGGTCAGCGTCCGCATGGCGTCGGAGGAGACGCCCAGCTCGTTCATGTCGTCCTTGATCGAGCTGTAGCCGAGCTGACCGGTGAACGAGTCGATGGTCATCATGGCGGACTGCATCTTGGAGACGAGATCCTCCAGGCCTTCCACCGACACGTGGGAGTACGTGCCCATGTCAGCCGCCGCTCTCGTCGGAGGCGGGCTCGGCCGCTACCGCGTCGTCGATGTCGCCCATCAGCGTGTCCGCGGCGGTCTGGAGGTCGGTACGGCGGTAACCGATGTCCTCACCGAACGTGTCGGCCCTGGTCCCTTGCCACGCGTCACCGTCGGACATGACCGTGCGCGGGCCGTCGAGGGCTTCCTTCAGATCATCGAGCTTGCCGGAGACCCGACTCTGCAGCATCTCCAGCTGTTCCCGGCGGTCGCTCACCCCGAAATGCCTCTCGTCGCTGTTGCCATGCCCGCCGGGACATTCTAGGGGGAGGACCGCCTGCCGGGTGTGCGCGGACTGGGCCACGGGACACCCCCTAGGCTGTGCATCATGAGTGCGCACTTCGATGTCGTCGTCCTGGGCGCCGGTCCCGGCGGGTACACCGCGGCCGTACGGGCAGCCCAGCTGGGCAAGTCGGTGGCCGTCGTCGAGGCCAAGTACTGGGGTGGCGTCTGCCTCAACGTGGGCTGCATCCCGAGCAAGGCGCTGCTGCGCAACGCCGAGCTGGCCCACATCATCAAGAACGAGGCCCAGAAGACCTTCGGCATCACGATCGAGGGCGAGGTCACGGCCGACTACTCGAAGGCGTACGAGCGCAGCCGCAGCGTCGCCGACGGCCGGGTCAAGGGAATCCACTATCTGATGAAGAAGAACGGCATCACCGAGATCGACGGGTGGGGCACGTTCACCGACGCCAAGACCCTCGACGTCAAGCTGAACGACGGCGGTAGCGAGACGGTCACCTTCGAGCACTGCATCATCGCCGCCGGCGCCACGACGCGGCTGCTGCCGGGCACGCAGCTCAGCGAACGTGTCGTCACCTACGAGGAGCAGATCCTCGAGAGCGAGCTGCCGGGCAGCATCATCATCGCCGGCGCGGGCGCCATCGGCGTCGAGTTCGCCTACGTGCTGGCGAACTACGGCGTCGACGTCACCATCGTCGAGTTCCTCGACCGGATGCTCCCGCTGGAAGACCCGGACGTCTCCAAGGAGCTGGCCCGCCAGTACAAGAAGCTCGGCGTCGACGTGCGCACCTCGACCCGGGTCGACGCCATCGACGATTCCGGCGACAAGGTTCGCGTGACCGTGACGTCGGGGGACAAGCAGGAGGTCCTCGAGGCCGACAAGGTCCTGCAGGCCATCGGCTTCGCCCCGCGGGTCGAGGGCTACGGTCTGGACAAGGCCGGCGTCAACCTCACCGAGCGCGGCGCCATCGAGGTCGACGAATACCTGCGCACCAGCGTGCCCAGCATCTACGCCATCGGCGACGTCACCGGCAAGCTCCTGCTGGCCCACGCGGCCGAGGCCATGGCCGTCGTCGCCGCCGAGACCATCGCGGGCGCGGACACCATGGCCATCGACTACGACATGATCCCGCGCGCCACCTACTGCCAGCCGCAGGTGGCCAGCTTCGGCTATACCGAGGAGCAGGCGAAGAAGCTCGGCCACGAGGTCAAGGTCTCGAAGTTCCCGTTCATGGCCAACGGCAAGGCGCACGGCCTCGGCGAACCGGTCGGCTTCGTCAAGATCGTCGCCGACGCCGCCCACAACGAGCTCCTCGGGGCCCACCTGATCGGCCCGGACGTCACCGAGCTGCTGCCGGAGCTCACGCTGGCGCAGCAGTGGGACCTGACGGCGGACGAGGTCGGCCGCAACATCCACGCCCACCCGACTCTGTCCGAGGCCGTCAAGGAAGCCGTCCACGGCATCTCCGGCCACATGATCAACATGTAGGTCCCGACATGACCAGCAGGTTCACCGACCTTGCGATCGACTGTGCCGATCCCCACGGTCTCGCCCGGTTCTGGTGCTCGGTCCTCGGCTACGAGGTGCAGGACGTCGAGGACGGCCTTGTCACCATCGGCTCCGGTACGGCCCCTGAAGGCGAGAACCGTCGCGGCCCAGCGCCGCCGACGTTGACGTTCGCGCGCGTGCCCGAGGGCAAGACCGTCAAGAACCGGCTCCACGTGGACCTCAACCCGACCGACCGGGGGCAGGACGAAGAGGTCCGTCGCCTGCTCGACCTGGGTGCTCGACACGCCGACGTCGGTCAGGGCGATGAGAGCTGGGTCGTACTCGCCGACCCCGAGGGGAACGAGTTCTGCGTCCTGGCCGACCGCCGCCCCTGACCGGGGGCCGCAGCCCCACGTGACGCGAGCGCGTCAGTCGTCGGTGTCGGTGCGGATCTCCGGCTCGACGGCGCCGTCGACGCAGCGCAGCCGGACCTCGATCTCGGTCCGGTCGTTCTCGAACTTCACCGAGGGGTGGTCGTCGTCATCGTCGTCGGCGTCGACGTCGTAGCCCTGGGCGGGGGCCGCGGACTGGATCTCGACCAGGCCGCCGGAGACGCAGCGGGCGACCACCGTGCCGGCGCCGGTGTCGATCACGCGGGACTCGCCGGCCGTGGGGGTGGCGGTCGGCGTCGGCGTCGGTGTATCGGTCGGCGACGGCCGGTTCGGCGGCGGCTCGGACGAGGACGGAGGGGGAGACGACGGCGGGGTGGTTCCGGTGGGTTCCGGGGTGGCCAGCCGCTGTTCGACCTCGGCCTGGGTGAGCGGTTCCTGGCTGGAGCCGAAGATGTCGCTGCCGATCATCCCGACGGCGGCCATGCCGACGGCCGTGGCACCGGCCGCGGCGGCGAGCCACAGCAGCGCCACCGTCCCGATACGCACCCACCGCGACCTGGTCATGTGCGGCAGTATGCCCGTGGTCCGGGTTAAGACGCCCCTAACGCGGCCCTATGCGAGCCCGTCGCGCGCCGACAGGGCGCTGCGGTGCCCTATCGTTCCCGGCATGGCGCAGGTACTCGTCGTGGAGGACGACGCGACCATCCGCTCGGCGCTGATCCGCGGCCTGACCGAGCGGGGGCACGCGGTGCGGTCGGCGCCGACGGCGATGTCCGGGCTGGAGCAGGCGGTCGGTGAGCGTCCCGACGTCGTCGTGCTCGATCTTGGACTGCCCGATCTCGACGGGACGGCGATGCTGCGGATGCTGCGCGGCGTCAGCGACGTGCCGGTGATCGTGGCGACGGCACGCGACGACGAGAGCGAGGTCGTCGCCGTCCTGGACGCCGGCGCCGACGACTACGTGACCAAGCCGTTCGGCGTCGCTCAGCTGGACGCCCGCATCCGGGCCGTCCTGCGCCGCGGCGGCGAGGAGCAGCGGGAGCAGGCCGTCAGCGTCGGCGGGCTGCGGGTCGACCCGCGCAGCAGGGAGGCGACGCTGGACGGCGCGCTGCTGGAGCTGACCCCGCGCGAGTTCGACCTGCTGCACTACCTGGCCGCCCGGGCCGGCGAGGTGGTGAGCAAGCGCGACCTGCTCACCGAGGTCTGGCAGCTGCCCTACGGCGGGGCGGACAAGACCGTCGACGTCCATCTGTCCTGGCTGCGCCGCAAGCTCGGCGAGACCGCGCAGGAGCCCCGCTACCTGCATGCCGTTCGCGGCGTCGGGGTCCGGCTCAGCCCACCGGTGGAGTGACGGCCCGTGCGCCGCCGGCTGCTCGTCCTCGTCACCGCCACCACGCTGCTCGTGCTGGTGGCGTTCCTGGTGCCGCTGGCACTGCTGGTGCGCGGCGTCGCGGCCGACCGGGCGGTGCAGGCGGCGACCGTCGAGGCGCAGACGCTGACCTCGCTGGTCGCGACGATGGATCGGGCGTCGCTCGGTCTCGTGGTGGAGCAGCTCGACGCGACGTCTCGGTTCGACGTGACGGTGTTCCTGCCCGGCGGCGACCCGCTCGGCGCCCCGGCGGACCGGTCGTCGCTGGTGGAGCTGGCGGAGCGGGGGACCAGCGCGTCGGCGCAGGCGCCCGGTGGCCGGGAGATCGTGTTCGCCGTCGACGGGCCGGCCGGCAGCGTCGGCGTCATCCGCACGTTCGTCCCCGACGACGAGCTGAACCGTGGCGTCGGCCGCGCGTGGCTGCTGCTGGCTGGGCTGGGGGTGGCTCTGCTGCTGGTGAGCCTCGTGGTGGCGGACCGGCTGGCCCGGCGGTTGGTCCGGTCGGCGACGGAGCTCGCGGCGGTCTCGCACCGGCTGGGCCGTGGCGAGCTGGACGCCCGGGCCGACACGTCCGCGCCGGGCGAACTGGGTGTGGTGGCCGGTGCGCTGAACGGGCTGGCGCGGCGCATCACCGGCCTGCTGCGCGAGGAGCGCGAGACCATCGCCGACCTGTCGCACCGGGTGCGCACCCCGTTGACGACGCTGCGGATGGACGCCGAGGCCGTGCCGGACCCCGACCAGTCCGAACGGCTCGTCGCCGGCGTCGACGCGGTGAACCGGGCCGTGACGGAGGCGATCCAGCAGGCCCGCACCCGTGGCTCGGACGCAGCGGCCGCGGACGCCGCCGACGTGGTACGGGAACGGGTCGCGTTCTGGTCCGTGCTGGCCGAGGACACCGAGCGGGACCTGACGGTGGACGTGGCACCCGGACCGCTGCCGGTGGCGCTGAACCGCGTCGACCTCGAGGCCTGCGTCGACGCACTGCTCGGCAACGTCTTCGCGCACACCCCGCACGGCACGGCCTTCACGGTCCGGCTGCGCGCCGGGGACACGGGCGGTGCCACGCTCGTCGTCGCCGACCAGGGTCCCGGCCTGCCCGACGGACCCACGACCGGCGTGCTGCGCCGCGGCGTCAGCGGTTCCGGCTCCAGCGGACTCGGCGTCGACATCGTGCGCCGGACCGCGGAGCGCAGCGGCGGCACGCTCCGCCTGGAGCCGACGCCCGGCGGCGGCCTCACCGTCGTCGTCGACCTCGGCCAGCGCTCCATGCCCGACTGAGCGCCGCGCCCCGGCAGCGACGACGAATCAGCCCAGATCCAGAGGCGGATGCGCCTGGGATCCCGGTATGCCGCGCCCAGGTCCGTGCGCTGGGGTGTGCCACCTGATCGTCGTTGTGTCACCTGATCGTCGCGGCGTGGACGATCAGGTGTTCCGCGCGGTGGGCACGAGCGCCTGTGGTGCACCTGATCGTCGCCAGCAGGTGGACACGAAACGATCAGGCGACGTCGACGCGCTGATGAGGGCCGGGACGTCACCTGATCACCAGGTCATGGCCGCATCGCCGGTCCGGTCGTGACCCATTCCGCGCGGGCCTTAGCCGCGCCTTAACCACCGGGCAGCGCGGCGCTAGGCCGATCGGCGCGAACGTGGTGGTCATTCGAGAGAAACGATTCGAGGGAGACCATCATGACCAGGAACCGTATGCTCGCCGCCGCGGCCGCCGCCGGTGCGCTGGTGATCACCGCCGGCACCGCGTTCGCGCTGAACGACGACGATACGGGCCCGGCGGGTTCGCCGGCCGCCGTGACCGCGACGCCGGACGACTCGCCCAGCCCGAGCGCCTCCGGCACGCCGGACGACACGCCGTCGCAGCCGCCGAGCACCATGCCGAGCGAACCCGACACCACGGCCATCAGCAGCGACGACGCCGCGCAGATCGCCGTCGGCCACGTCGGTGGCGGTGACGTCCACGAGATCGAGCGGGAGATGGAGCACGGCCGGCTGGAGTGGAAGGTCGAGGTCGTGCTCGACGGGGTCGAGCACGACGTCCGAGTCGACGCCGGAACGGGTGAGATCACCCGGGTCGACGTGGACGACGACAACGACGACCGGCGCGACGACGACGACGATCACGACGACCGGCGCGACGACGACGATCACGACGACCGGCATGACGACGACCGGCATGACGACGACCACGACGACCGGGACGACGACGATCACGACGATCACGACGACAAGTGAGGCGATACCAGGGCGAACCGGCGGTCTCTTCCGGCCCGGCGGAAGAGACCGCCGGTGGCTGACATAGTGAAGCCACTCTGACGCGTCTGTGAGGGAGGACGTCACCACCGGAGGAGAGGACGAGTGTGGATTCTCGAGCAGAGCGCGAGTTCAGGGAGTTCGTGGACTCCCGCTCGCTGGCCCTGCGCCGTACCGCGTACGCCCTGACCGGCGACCTGGACACGGCGGAGGACCTGGTTCAGGGCGCACTGGTCAAGCTGGTCCGGCGGTGGCACAAGGTCGACAACCCCGAGGCCTACGTGCGGCGCACCATCTACAACGACCGGGCCAGCCGGTGGCGTCGGCGTTCGGTGATCCGTGAGGACTCCGTGGAGGTCACGCCTGACCGGCCGGTCGCGGACACGGCTGGTGACGTCGACGCCCGGCTCGACCTGCGGCAGGCGTTGTTGCGGTTGGCGCCGCGGCAACGGGCCGTCGTGGTCCTGCGGTTCTACGAGGACCTGGGCGAGCGCGAGGTCGCCGAGCTCCTGGGCTGTTCGGTGGGCACGGTGCGCAGTCAGACCGCCCGGGCACTGGCCCGGCTGCGGCTCGTCGCACCGGAGCTGGCCGCCGACGCCGCTCTTCCCACTCCCGAGGAGGCATCAGCATGACCATCGAGGACCAGCTGCGCGACGCGCTGGACGACTACACCGCTCGGGTGCGGCCGCGTGCGGGTCTCGCCGACGAGGTGTTGCGGCAGGCCAAGCGGCGCCGGACGGTGACGGGGCTGGCGACGGCTGGCGGCACCGCCGTGGCGGTCGCGGCCGGCACGCTGTTCGTCGTCGCCGACCCGCTCGCCACCGACTCCCCGGATCTGGGTTCGGTCGGCCCGGCGGCCGGTGGCGAGGATGCTGGTGAGACCACGCCGCAGGAGCCGGCCGGTGAGGTGACGGTGCCGCTGGACCCGGGCGCGCTGCCGGCCGGAACGGTGCCGGCGGTGCCGTACTACGACGGCGGAGTGGTGCACGTCGGCGACTGGGAGGTCCCGTTCGGGGACGTCTACGCGTTCCGCGTGCTGACGGAGGTGGCCGGCGGGCTGGTCGGCCTTGCCGACCCCGTGCCCGTGGAGGGCGCCGAGGAGCAGGGTGACCACGTGCTCTGGCTGGCCGCGCGCGACGGCGAGCCGATGGAGCTGGGCTCGGGCCAGATCTACGACATCGGGGTCTCCGCCGACGGAACCCAGGTGGCGTGGGCCGAGCACGACTGGTCCACCGAGACCGAGGACGCCGGGCCGGGTCGCACGGTGGTCTACGTGGCCGACACCCGGACCGGTGCGGTGCTGCACGAGCTGGAGCAGACCGGTGCCGACGGTCCCGTCGGCACCGTGAAGGGCTTCCTGGCCGACGGCCGGGTGGTCCTGGACAGCGCCACCAACGCGCCGGGCGGGATCCACCTGTGGGATCCGGCGGCGGGCACGGTCACACCGTGGACCGATTTCGGATTCGTCAACGCGCTGGCACCAGGAGGTGACGTGGCGGTGCTCCACCCGGGGGGCGTGGAGGACCGCCCGGCGGTCGTCGACACCGTCACCGGTGAGGCCGTACGGGAGCTCGGCGTTCGCGAGCACGCCGGCCGGGATGCGTTCTCTCCGGACGGCCGTCATCTGGCGCTGATCGTCGCGAACCCGGACACCCCCGAGCTCGGGGTGGTCACGCCGAGCGACCCGACCGGTGCCGACGGGGGCGGGGCGGCCGCGCTGCCCGGCACGCTCGTCGTCTCGGATGTCCATACCGGCGAACCGGTCCTGACTCTGGACGGCGGCGACCCGGGCAGCGTCGTCTGGGAGCCCGACGGCAGCCTGCTGGTCGAGATGTGGGCCGACAACCGCACCCGTGCCAGCGTGGTGCGCTGCGATCTCGCCGGGCAGTGCGAGGCGGCCCTGCCCGAGGACGAGGCGCGCGACACCGGTTACCCGCTGCTGTACACGGGCCGCTGACGCATCAGAAGACCGGCTTGCCCCCGGTGACGCCCAGCACGGTCCCCGAGACGTAGCTGGCGTCGCCGGGGGAGGCCAGGAACACGAAGGCCGGCGCCACCTCGGCCGGCTGCCCGGCTCGGCCGAGCGGGGTGTCCTGGCCGAACTTCTGCACCTTCTCCTCCGGCTGGGTGGCCGGCTGGAGCGGCGTCCAGATGGGTCCCGGCGCGACGGCGTTGACGCGGATGCCGCGGGGGCCGAGCTCGGCCGCCAGGTTGACGGTGGCGTTGTTGATCGCGGCCTTGGTGGCGGCGTAGTCCAGCAGCGACACCGACGGGTCGTAGGCCTGGATCGAGGAGTTGTTGATGACGCAGCTGCCGGCCTTCAGGTGCGGCAGCGCCGCCTGGGTCATCCAGAACAGCGCGTACAGGTTGGTCTTCATGACCCGGTCGAGCCGCTCCGGGCTGATGCTCTCGATGCCGCCCTCGCGGGCCATCTGGTAGCCGGCGTTGTTCACCAGCACATCGAGGCCACCCAGCTCGGACGCGGCGCGGTTCACCACGTCCTGGCAGGCGTCCTGGGTGCGCAGGTCGGCGTCGTACGCCACGCCCTTGCGGCCGGCGTCGGTGACCAGCGCGACGGTGGCGTCGGCGTCGTCGGCCTCCTCCGGCAGGTGCGTGATGGCGACGTCGGCGCCTTCGCGGGCGAAGGCGATGGCCACGGCGCGACCGATGCCGGAGTCGCCTCCGGTGATCAGCGTGCGCAACCCGGTCATCCGGCCGGAGCCGCGGTAGGTCTCCTCGCCGTGGTCGGGCGTCGGTGTCATCGCCGCGGTGGAGCCGGGCGGCTCCTGTTGTTGCGGCGGGAACTCGCTGGGGCGTTCAGCACGATCCGTAGACATGCCGGTCATCTACCCGGCAGCCGTGACCGCAAACGCCCATGATCATCAACGATTAGGCGCGGCATCACCCGCCGAACCGTTGATGATCATGGCGGAGAGGGGTCAGTCGACCAGGCGGGTCAGCACGAAGACCGGGATCACCCGGCTGGTCTTTGTCTGGTAGTCCGCGTAGTCGGGCCAGAGCTCGACGGCCCGCTGCCACCACAGGTCGCGCTCCTCGCCGTGGACCTCGCGGGCGAGGTAGTCGTGCTTCTCCGGACCGTCCTGCAGTTCGACGTGCGGGTCGGCGACGAGGTTGTGGTACCAGACCGGGTGCTTCGGCGCGCCACCGAGTGAGGCTACGACGGCGTACTCGCCCTCGTGCTCCACCCGCATGAGCGCCGTCTTGCGCAGCTTGCCGGTCCTGGCGCCGACCGAGGTCAGGATGACGACGGGCTTGCCGCGCAGAGTGGTGGCGGTGATGCCGCCGGACTCCTCGTACTTCTCGGCCTGGTCGCGGGCCCAGTCAGACGTGCTCGGTTCGTACTCTCCGGTGAGGGGCATGCCCACGCCAACCCCACCTGCGGCGCGGGCTATTCCCCGTCGCGCGGCTGCGGTAGAGCAGCCAGACGAAGTACGGCGCGCCGACGATCGCGGTGACCAGGCCGGCCGGCAGCTGGGCCGGCGCGATCACCGTCCGGCCGAGGGTGTCGGCGGCACAGACCAGAGTGGCGCCGAGCAGCGCCGCCACGGGCAGGGCCCGGGTGTGCCGCCGCCCGACCAGAGCGCGGGCGGCGTGCGGGGCGACCAGGCCGACGAAGCCGATGACGCCGACGCCGGCGACCGACGCCCCGGTCAGGACGACAGCGCAGGCCAGCAGCACCAGGCGGGTCCGCGGCACGTGGACGCCGAGCACCCGGGGCGTGTGGTCGTCGACGGAGACCAGGTCCAGCGAGTGCCGCAACCAGAACAGCACCGGGACGACGGCCAGCAGCGCCAGCGTCATCGGCACCAAGTGCTCGAAGGACCGCCCGTAGGTGGAGCCGGCCAGCCAGGTCAGCGCCTTGGCCTCGTTCCACGGGTCGGTGAGCGTGATGACGACGACGATCAGCGCCTGGGTGCCTGCCGACACCGCGACACCGATGAGCACCAGCCGGTCGCTGGCGAACCCGCCCTTCGCCGCCAGTGCGAACACCAGCGCCGCGGCGAGCGCGGCCCCGACGCCGGCCATACCGGCCATCGCCCAGAATCCGGCGAGCGGCACCAACGTGATGGTGAGGACGGCACCGAGCCCCGCGCCGCCGGCCACGCCGATGATGCCCGGCTCGGCCAGGGGGTTGCGGCTGACGGCCTGGATGACGGCGCCGGCCAGCGCCAGCGAGGCGCCGGCGAGCAGCGCCGCGGCGACCCGGGGGAGCCGGGTGTCCATGACGTTGCTGACGATCGGCCCGGCCTGCCCGGACAGCCAGTTCGCGATGTCACCGAGCAGCAGCTGCGTGTCGCCGAGGAGGGTCCCGCCCACCGTCGCGGCGAGCGTCACGACGATCAATGTGGTCAGCAGGACGGCGTAGCGGCGCGGGGTGACCCCGCCGCGCACTCCGGCGGCGGGAGGTTCGCGGACTGCGTCGGACACCCGGATCCGTCGGGCCAGCGCGACCAGGAAGATCGCCCCGAAGATGGTGGTGACCACGCCGGTGGGGACCTCGAGCGCGCCCTGCGCACCGATGACCGCGCGCAGCACGACATCGGAGGCGAGCAGCAGGAACACGCCGGTGCCCGCCGCCACCGGGAGCAGGACGGCGTGCTTGTGCAGGCCCGGGACGGCGGAGGTGGCCAGCCGCACCAACGCGGGGGCGGCCAGGCCCACGAAGCCGATCGGCCCGGCGAGGGTGACGGCGGCCGCGGACAGCATCACCGCGAGCACGACGGCGCCGGCGCGGACCCGCCGTACGTTGACACCGAGCATGCGGGCGTGGTCGTCGCCGAGGTAGACCAGGTCGAGCTTGCGGCTCAGCACCATCAATGCGGCGAACGTGACGGCGGCGAGCAGGCCGAGTGTGCGCACCCCGCCGAGACCGTTCTGTCCCAGCGAGCCGGAGCCCCAGGCGAACAGGCCCCGGGTCTCCTCGGCGAACAGGATGATCAGCGTGCTGGTCATCGCTTGGAACGCCAGTGCGATGGCGGAACCGGCGAGCACCAGCCGGACCGCGCCGGTCCCGCCGACACCGGACAGCGCGAGCACCAGGGCCGCGGCGCCGAGGCCGCCGGCGAACGCCACCCCGGCCGCGCCCAGCAGCGGCAGCGCGACCCCGACCGTCGCGCCGGTGACCAGCGCCAGGTGCGCACCGGCATTGACCGCGAGGGTGTCGGGGGAGGCCATCAGGTTGCGCGACACCGACTGCATGGCAGCGCCCGCGGCGCCCAGCGCGGCGCCGACCACGATGGCGGCGAGCAGCCGGGGCAGCCGCGAGGCCAGCACCACCGCGCTGGCGTCGTCGTCGCCGCGCCCGAGCGCCCACCGCAGCACGTCGCCGGCGCCGACCGGGGCGGTGCCCTGGGTAAGATGCACCACCGCGGCCACGCCGACGAGCACCGTGAGACCGGTGACCACGAGTGCCAGCCGGCCGTAGCGGGCGGGAGGGTCGGACTGCGCCGGTTCCGACGGAGCCGGCGCACCCGGCTGGGGAGCCGGGGACGACGGCGCCGTCGCGGTGGTGGCGGTCATGGCGGCGGGCGGGTCAGCCGAGCGCGTCGACGGCGGCGTCGACGAACTGCATCATCGAGGTCGGTCCGCCGAACATCCACAGCGAGTCGGGGAAGCGGTGCACGTTGCCGGCCTGGACGAACGGCAGCGACTCCCAGATCGCGTTGCCGGCCAGGTTCTCCGCGAACGGGTCGCCGTACGCTTCGGCGTCGTTGGCGATGTACCAGAAGCGGACGTCGTCGCCCAGCACGGTGAGGCCTTCGACGTCGGCCTGGGCCAGCCCGTAGGCGGGGTCGCCCTCCATCGGCCACGGGTTCTCCAGCCCGATCTCGGCGAACACCTCCGAGACCAGTGAACCCTCGGCGAACGGCCGGATGCTCACCGTCCCGGCGTCCACCCAGCCGTCGGCGAACGCGACCTCGGTGCCGGCGGCGCCGGCCTCCTCGACGGCCGCCCGGCCCTCCTCCAGCTTGGCGTCGAACTGTTCGCGCAACTCGGCCGCCGCATCCTGGGTGCCGGTGAGCTCGGCGATGAGGTCGACGTTCTCCCACATCTGGCCTATGTTGTCCTCGACGTCACCGCCCGGGACGACGACCACCGGGGTGGTCCGCTCGATCTGCTCGATGGCGCCCTCGACCAGGCTGTCGGTGACGAGGACGAGATCGAGATCGAGGGTGGCCAGCGTGTCGAGGCTGGGCTCGCCGCGGGTCCCGATGTCGGTGGCGGTGTCGTCCAGCGGCGCGTTGCTGACCCAGGTGTTGTAGCCGGCGATGTCGGAGACGCCGACCGGCTGGACACCCAGCGAGACCAGGTGCTCGACGACGTTCCATTCGGTGCCGGCGACCCGGACGGCCGGCTCGTCGAGCGTGACCTCGACGCCACGGGCGTCGGTGACGGTGATGGGCCCGCCGCCGGTGTCACCGGTCGAGCCGGCTCCGGTGGTCTCGTCGCCGTCGGAGGTGGCCTCGGTGGTTCCGCAGGCGGCGGCGAGCAGCACGAACGCCGTCGACAGCGCGGCGAATGCGCGCCTTGTGCTCATGGTGACCTCGTCATCTCGTGGTAGCGGTGGGCCGCTCGTTGTGGCGGCCGACGGCGCGGGTGTGGATCCGGCCGTCCTGGGGGTCGACGTGGACGTCGACGCGGATCCCGTAGGCCCGGCTGAGGTGCTCGGGCGTCAGGACGTCAGCGGGCGCGCCGTCGGCGGTGACGCGGCCGGCTTCGAGCAACAGGACCCGATCGGCCACGGCGGCCGCCTGGTCGAGGTCGTGCAGCACCAGCCCGACGCCGATGCCGTGGTCGTCGGCGAGCTCCCGGACGACGTCGAGAATCTCGATCTGGTAGCGCAGGTCGAGGAACGTCGTCGGCTCGTCGAGCAGAAGGAGGCCGGTGTCCTGTGCCAGGCAGCTGGCCAGCCACACGCGCTGCGCCTGACCGCCGGAGAGCGCCTGCACCGGCCGGTCGGCAAGGGTGTCGACACCGGTCAGCCGCATGGCGCGGTCGATCGCGGCCGGCCCCTCCGGGTCGCGGCCGCTCCACCGGGCGCGGTGCGGGTGCCGGCCGAACTCGACCAGCTCGCGCACGGACAGCCCGCCCGGCGTGGTGCGGCTCTGTGCCAGCAGGGTGATGCGCCGGGCGAGCTCGCGACCCTCGAGGGTGAGGACGTCCGCACCGTCGGCGAAGCTGATGGCGCCGGCCGTCGGCAGGTGCAGCCGGGCCAGTGCCCGCAGCAGGGTGGACTTCCCGCTGCCGTTGGGTCCGATGAGCGCGGTCACCGTGCCGGCGCGCAGCGAGATCGACGCGGCGTGCACCACGACGTCCTGCCCATAGGCGAGGTCGACGTCGCGGGCGGCCAGGCCCGCTGGCGGCAAAGTCGGCGAAACGGTCACGGCGATAATGTAAGGACTGCCTAAGCTAATAAGCAAGCCGGCCCTAGGATGCGGGGCATGGCTGGTGTGATCACCCGTGTCGGAGTCGTCGGACTGGGCACCATGGGCGCAGGCATCGCGGAGGTCTTCGCCCGCGCCGGCCTCGACGTCGTCGGGGTCGAACGTGACGACGCGGCGCTGAGCGCGGGCCAAGGACACCTGCGCTCGTCCACCGACCGGGCGGTGCGCCGAGGCAAGCTCAGTCCGCAGGACCAGGCCGCGCTGATCGGGCGGATCACGTTCACCACCTCGATGGACGACCTCGCCGGCGCCGACCTGGTGGTCGAGGCCGTCCCGGAGCGGCTCGACCTCAAGCGCGAGCTGTTCAGCCGGCTCGACGCCGTCGTCGGGCCCGGCACCGTCCTGGCCACCAACACGTCGTCGCTGTCGGTCACGTCCATCAGCGCCGCGGTGTCGCGGCCGGAGCGCGTCGTAGGCCTGCACTTCTTCAACCCCGCGCCGGTCCAGGAACTGGTCGAGGTGGTCCGTACCGTGGTGACGGCGCCGGATGTCGTCGCCGCCGCCACGGAGCTGGCCCGCCGGCTGGGCAAGACGCCGGTCGCGTGCGGCGACCGCGCCGGCTTCGTCACCAACGCGCTGCTGTTCGGCTACCTCAACCGCGCCGCCGTCATGGTCGAGACCGGGCACGCCACCCGCGAGGACATCGACGCCGCGATGACCGCCGGCTGCGGTTACCCCATGGGCCCGCTGGCGCTGCTCGACCTGATCGGCCTCGACACCGCCCAGGAGATCCTCGAGACCATGTACCGGCAGGGCGGCGACCGCCTGCACGCCCCGGCGCCGGTGCTCGGCCAGCTGGTCGCGCTGGGCATGCTGGGCCGCAAGACCGGTCGCGGCTTCTACGGCGCCGAGGCCGCCGCCGCGCAGCCGCCGGCCGGGCGAGACGTCGGGCGGGTGGCCGTGCTCGACCCGGCGCTGGCCGACTCGCTCGGCGAGCCGCTGGCCGCGGCCGGCCTGGACGTGGTGTCCGACGAGGACGGTGCCGCCGCGGCGCAGCTGGTGGTCGCGCCCGCCGACCCGGCGCTGCTCGGCCGGCTGGACGGGCGCCTGGTGCCGGACGCCGTGGTCGCGGTCACCGGGACCGGTCCCGTCGTGGCCTCCGCCGCCGCGACCTCCCGTGCGGCCGACGTCGTCGGACTGCACCTGGCCGGGTATGCGCCGGGGGCCGGCGTCGCCGAAGTGGTCCGCTCCGCGGTGGCCGCACCGGACGCCGTCGCCACCGTCGCCGCCGTGTGCCGCGCCGCCGGCCTCATCCCCGTCACGTGCGCGGACCGGGCCGGGTTCCTCGTCGACGCGCTGCTGTTCCCGTACCTGGGTGACGCGGTGCGCATGGTCGAGACGAACTACGCCCGCGTCGCCGACGTCGACACCGCGATGCGGCTGGGCTGCCGGCTGCCCGCGGGACCGTTCGAGCTGCTCGACGCGATCGGCCCGGGCGTGGTGCTGGAGACCCTGCGCCGGATGCACGGCGAGGTGCGCGAACCCGGGCTGGCCCCGCCACCGCTCCTGGAGCACCTCGTCACCGCCGGCCTCACCTTCCGCGACCTGTAAATGATCACGTGGGGCGTGGGTGCTCCCGCCCCACCATGCATGCTTGCCCCGTGCAGCGGGAGAACGCCTACGGGTGTCCGCGCAGCAGCTCGAAGGGCGACAGCGACCCGTCGGAGTGGCGGCCCGAGAACCAGAACTGGTGGTGCTACCACGCCCGGCACTGCACCGACGTGAAATCCGACTGGGACCTCACCGTCACGTCGGCGGAGAAGACCGCACTGGAGGAGATGCTGGCCACCTGCTGACACCATGGTGGTGTGCACGAAAGCATCGAGACCGGCCCGGACGGCGACTGGGTGGTCCGTCGCATCACCGGCAGCTCGTCCACCAAGGCGTACCGCTGCCCGGGCTGCGACCAGCTGATCCGCCCGGCCACGCCACACGTCGTGGCCTGGCCGGTGATCAGCACGTCCTTCACCGGCGACGGCATCGACGAGCGGCGGCACTGGCACACCGGCTGCTGGAACGCCCGGAGCCGCCGCGCCCGCCGCTGACGACGCCCGGACGCCGCCCGTGCCCCGGTTAGGGTCGCATCGTGACTCTTCCGTTGGTACTGCTGCACGCGTTCCCGATCACCTCGGAGCTGTTCGACGGCGTGGTGGACCGGCTGCCAGGGCTGCAGGTGATCCGCCCGGACCTGCGCGGCTTCGGCGCGGCACCGGATCCGGGCAACGACGAACCGGACGTCGACAGGTACGCCGACGACGTCGCCGCGGCGCTGGACCGCGCGGAGGTCGAGCGGGCCGTCGTCGCCGGACTGTCGCTGGGCGGGTACGTGACGATGGCGATGCTGCGCCGGCATCCGGACCGGGTGGCCGGGGTGATCCTCATGGACACCAAGGCCAGCGCCGACTCCGGCGAAGCGCGGGCGAACCGCGAACGCATCGCCGCGGCCGTCCTGGAGCACGGCACCCGGGCGCTGCGGCCGATGCTCGACACACTGCTCGGCGACACGACGCGGCGGGAACGGCCCGACGTGGTGGCGCGCGTGACGGGGTGGCTCGATGCCGCCCGGCCGGCCGGCGTCGCCTGGGCGCAGCGCGCGATGGCCGCGCGGCCGGCGTCGTTCGACACCCTGCGCGCGGCCAGCGCCGCGGGCGTGCGGGGTGCCGTCGTCGTCGGTTCCGAGGACACCCTCACCGACCAGGACGACGCGACCGCGATGGCACGGGCGTTCCAGCCGGCCGCGCCGGTGCACGTGATCCCGGCGGCCGGGCACCTGAGCGCGGTGGAGAACCCGGAACCGGTGGCCACCGCCCTTCGAGCGATCACGAGCGCCTGGGAGGATCTGGGCCGTACCTGACCGCTCGAACCCGCCCCGAACCCGAGGAGTTCGCGTGACCAGCGACGACCGGCACGCGTCTGCACCGGCCAGCCCGCCGCCCGCACCGCCCACCCGCGCCTGCGCGTGGCGGTGCACGGCCAACGTGGTCGAGGCCATCCGGGCCGAGCTGGGCAGCCCGGAGGCGGTGACCGCTGTCGTGAAGATCACCGTGTTCGTGGCCAGTGCGCCCGGTTTCATCGAGCAGCACCTGGTGGCCGACCCCGCCTCGGCCTACCTCAAACACGTCTTCGGCGACGAGATCGGGCAACACTCGCGCAGCGCGATCGGCGTCGCCGAACTGCCCACCGGCAGCCCGGTCGAGGTGGAGGCACTGGTCCGCGTCGCCGGCTAGCCCTTCCAGAAATCGCGCTCGCGGGGCCCGTACACGAACGAGGGTGGGCACCGAGCCGGCGCCCACCCCTCGTGCAGTGCGGTTCTGACTACTTGTCCTGCGAGGGGTCGTCGACCAGCTCGGCGTCGACGACGTCGTCGGACTTGCCGGACTCGACCGCGGGTGCCGGGTCCGTTGGCGCCACGCCGCCCAGCAGGCTGCGCAGCTGGCTGAGGTGCGCGGTGATGCTGTCGCGCTGCCGGTTGAGCTCGGCCACCTCGCGCTTGGCCGCGGTGAGCGTGGAGGACGCCTCACCCTTGGCGTCGGCGACCATGGACTCCGCGTGCGCCTTGGCCTCGGCCACCAGCTGCTCGGCGTTGCGCTTGGCACCGGCCACCAGGGCCTTCGCCTGCTCGTCGGCCTCCCGCCGGACCTTCTCGGCCCGCTCGTGGGCGGCCGCGGCGCGGGACTCGGCGTCGTTGGCGCGGTTCTCGGCGTCGTTGACCAGCTTCTGGGTCTCGGCGACGGAGGCCTCGTAGCGCTCGTTGATCTCACGCTCGAGCTCTTCGCGCTTGGAGACCAGGAGCAGTTCGTGCTCGGTGTTCTCCTTCTCGGCCTTGAGCTGCGCCTCGTCGAGGATGGCCTGCGCCTTGGCCCGCATGGCCTCGGCCTCGCGCTTGGCGGTGGTCCGCTGGTCGTCGACCTCGCGCTTGGCGGTGGCGCGCATCTCGGTGACCTCGCGCTCGGCAACCGCGCGCATACGGCTCAGCTCGCGCTCGGCCTGGGCCCGCCGCTCGCTGGTCTCGTGGTCGATCGAGGAGCGGACCTTGGCCGCCTCGCGCTTGGCGGTCTCGACCAGGTTGGATGCCTCGCGGTTGGCCGCGGAGCGGACCTCTTCGGCCTCGATCCGGGCCTCGTCGATGAGTTCGTCGGCGCTGCGCTTGGCGTTGGCCTGCAGCTCGCTCGCCTCGTTCTCGGCGGCGGTACGCAGCTCGGTGGCGAGCACCTGGGCCTCGGCGCGGGTCTCGCTGGCCTCGGCGTCGGCCTGGGCGATCAGCTCGCTCGCCTGCTCCTCGGCCAGCCGGAGCAGCTGCTCGATGCGGGCGCCCAGCCCGGAGTACGACGGACGCTCGACCTCGCGGAGCTCGGTACTGGCCTGGGCGAGCTCCTGACGGAGCCGGACGACCTGCTTGTCCAGCTCGTTGGCGCGGCTGCGCGTCTGCGCCAGCGTCGCCTCGAGTTGCCGCACGTGCTGCTCGACCTGGACCCGGTCGTAGCCACGCATCGCGATGGTGAACCCGCCCGTCGGCGAGCCGTCGAAGATCGACAGGCCGTCCGTGCCCGTCTCCCTGACCGCTACTTCTCTTACCTCGCTCATTTTCTCCCTCATCGGGGGTGCGACCACCGGTGGTGTCGGCACACGTCTCTCGGTTCAGTCGATTTCCGTCGAGGCGCTATGCCCGGGTCTTCCCCGTCACGGACGCCGAGCCCCTCGCGTGGAACGCAGAGTACTCCGGTTCCGCGCGACAGCCGATGGCGGTGGACGTCCGCACACCGCGGGCTGGTGGCTTGATGGGGCTCGGTTGGTTCGGGGTCCGCCTGTCACGTCCTCAGGAGATCAACATCTGGCCTCCAAGGTCTTCACGTTAGTTGCCCGAGTGCGAACTCACCACCGGTTGGGACACATCCGCCGATATCTCTTGCTCCGGACTCGTCCGCGTAATCTTCTGGGCATGGCCGTGTTCACGACGATCGACCACGTCGGCGTCGCCGTCGGGGATCTCGACACCGCCGTCGCCTGGTACCGCGAGCACTTCGGCATGGAGCTGGAGCACGAGGAGACCAACGAGGACCAGGGCGTCCGCGAGGCGATGCTGCGCGTCTCCGACGGCGACGACGGGCCCAGGCTGCAGTTGCTCGCCCCCCTGCGGCCGGACTCGCCGATCGCACGATTCCTCGACACCCGTGGCCCGGGCATCCAGCAGCTGGCCTATCGGGTCGACGACGTCGAGGCGGCGGCCGCGACGCTGCGGGCCCGGGGCCTGCGGCTGCTCTACGACACCGCGCGCCGGGGGACCGGTGGTTCGCTGGTCAACTTCGTGCACCCCAAGGACGCCGGGGGCGTGCTGGTCGAGCTGGTCCAACCGGCCTGAGCGCCGTGTGATCGACAAAGCTCTGGTACCCCTTTGGGGACAGCAGCGTCCTGTCGATCACGGGGGTGGGTGACGGCCGGGTTACCGTTGGGTGCAGGGACACGTCGAGGAGGACGCATGGCCGTCATCGCCGGTGGGGCGCGCACCCCGATCGGAAAGCTGCTGGGCTCGCTGTCCGGCTTTTCCGCCACCGACCTGGGCGGCTTCGCCATCTCCGCCGCGCTCGGCCGGTCCGGCGTGGCGCCGGAGCAGGTCGACTACGTGATCATGGGCCAGGTGCTGCAGGCCGGCTGCGGGCAGATCCCGGCCAGGCAGGCCGCCGTCAAGGCCGGCGTCCCGATGACCGTCCCGGCGCTGACGGTGAACAAGGTGTGTCTGTCCGGCATCGACGCCATCGCGCTGGCGGCCCAGCTGGTCCGCGCGGGCGAGTTCGACGTCGTCGTCGCCGGCGGCATGGAGTCCATGACCAACGCGCCGCACCTGCTCCCGGGCTCGCGCGCCGGCCACAAGTTCGGCGACGTCACCCTGCTGGACCACATGTCCTACGACGGGCTGTACGACATCTTCACCGACCAGGCCATGGGCGCGCTGACCGAGTCGGCCAACCGCACGCTCACCCGCGAGGAGCAGGACGAGTTCTCCGCCGCCTCGCACCAGCGGGCCGCCGCGGCCTGGAAGAACGGCCTGTTCACGGAGGAGGTCGTGCCGGTGGAGGTGCCGCAACGCGGCAAATCGGACGCGTCGGCCACCGTTGACCATGACGAAGGCATCCGCGCCGACACCACTGCCGAGTCGCTGGCCCGGCTCAAGCCCAGCTTCCGCCCCGACGGCACCATCACCGCCGGCTCGGCCTCCCAGCTGTCCGACGGGGCCTGCGCGGTGGTCGTCATGAGCGAAGCCAAGGCGGCCGAGCTCGGCGTCATCCCGATCGCCCACGTCGGCGCACACGGCGTCGTCGCCGGGCCGGACTCCACGCTGCAGAGCCAGCCCGCGGCGGCCATCCGGGCCGCCTGCGCGAAGGAGGGCATCGAGCCCGGCGACCTCGACCTGGTGGAGATCAACGAGGCGTTCGCGGCCGTCGGCATCGCCAGCACCCGCGAGCTTGGCCTCGACCCGAGCCGCGTCAACGTCAACGGCGGCGCCATCGCCGTCGGCCACCCGATCGGCATGTCCGGCGCGCGGCTGGTGCTGCACCTGGCCCTCGAGCTGGGCCGGCGCGGCGGCGGTGTGGGTGCCGCGGCCCTGTGCGGTGGCGGCGGCCAGGGCGACGCCCTCGTGCTGCGAGTGCCGTGACGTCCGTCGACCACCTCGTCACCCGGGCACTGGACGGCGACCCGCGCGCGGTGGCGCGGCTGGTGTCCTTGGTCGAGAACGGGGCGGACGAGCTGCGCGAGGTGGCGGCGCTGCTGACCCCGTACGCCGGCGGGTCCTTCGTCCTCGGCATCACCGGCGCGCCCGGCGTCGGCAAGTCCACCACCACCTCGGCACTGGTCAGCGCCTTCCGGGCGCGGGGCGACCGGGTCGGCGTGCTGGCCGTCGACCCGTCGTCGCCCTTCACCGGCGGCGCGTTGCTGGGCGACCGGGTCCGGATGCAGGAGCACGCCACCGACGCCGGGGTGTTCATCCGGTCCATGGCCACCCGCGGTCATCTCGGCGGGCTGTCCTGGGCCACCCCGCAGGCGGTCCGGGTGCTCGCCGCCGCCGGCTGCGACGTCGTGCTGGTCGAGACCGTCGGCGTCGGCCAGTCCGAGGTCGACGTCGCCGCGCTGGCCGACACCACCGTCGTGCTGCTCGCCCCGGGCCTCGGCGACGGCGTGCAGGCGGCCAAGGCCGGCATCCTCGAGGTGGGTGACGTCTTCGTCGTCAACAAGGCCGACCGCGAGGGCGCCGACCAGGTGGTCCGCGACCTCCGCAGCATGGTGCGGATGACCGAGCACCCGCCTGGCGCCTGGCGACAGCCGATCATCCCCACCGTCGCCTCCCGCGGCGAGGGCCTCGAGGAGGTCGTCGACGCCATCGAGAAGCACCGCGCCTGGTCGACGCAGAGCGGTGCGGCCGAGCAGCGCCGGGTCCGCCGGGCCCGCGACGAGATCGAGGCCATCGCCCTCACCGGGCTGCGGCGCCGGTTCGCCGGGCTGCACGGCGACGCCCGGCTGGACGAGCTGGCCGCCAGTGTCGTCGCCGGCGAGCAGGATCCCTACACGGCCGCCGAGAAGATCGTCGCCGCGTTGTCGTGATCCGGCGTGGCGTTATGGATCACGGCCCGATCTGGGGTACAAAGTCTTCAAGCACCGCGCGCGGCGGACCCGTACGCGCGTCCCGGTACGAAAGGATGATGCAGTGAGGAAAGCGCTCATCATCCTGGGCATCGCGTTTCTGGTCTACTTCGTGCTCACCGAGCCGGAGGGTCTGGCCGATCTGCTCGGCGAGATCGGTGGCGGCATCGCCGACTTCTTCGAGGCCGTCATGACCTTCTTCACCGAGCTGTTCTAGCACTCGGCCACCATGTGGACCCCGCGCAGGACGGTCGACGGTCTCACTGACGGTTTCGTTCGTTGGCTGGACCGGGTGGCCGAGGACGGCCTGCTGCGGATGTTCTGGCGCAACTTCACGTCGTGGTTCGGGCATCGCCTGGTCAAGCGGAAGCTGGTGGCCGGCGAGGAGATCGTCGCCGAGTGCAAGCACAGCATGATCCTGTACGCGCTGCCGGCGCTGGCCGCGCTGGGCGGTTTCGCCCTGCTGGTGGCCACGCCGTTCATCCAGGCGCGGCTGGCCTGGCTTCCGTTGGCCGCCGCGGCGGGGCTGCTCGGGTACGCGCTGATCAAATCGCTGTACGTTGCCCGTGACCGGTTCGTCGTCACCGACTCCCGGGTGTTCCGGGTGTGGGGGCTCTTCACCCTCAACGAGGCGGAGATGGAGATCGTCCGGCTGCTCGACATCACCGTTGAGCGGCCGTGGTGGCTGCGACCGTTCTTCTCCGGGCACATGGTGCTGGAGAACGCCGCCCAGGAGCAGGGCCTCCGCGAGATCCACTACATCCCGCGGCCGGCCGACGTGGCCCGGGTCATCCATGCCCTGCGCCGTGAGGCCACGGGTGCGTCGGCGCCGGCGGCCGAGGAGCCGAAGAAGCCCAACCCACGCCGGCCGGACCACCCGCGCACTCCGGGCCCGGTCACGGCTCGCCGGCGGCAGGGCGTCCACTAGGGTCGTTCTTCATGGCGGAGCCATTGGACCTGGACTTCGACCCGATCGACCGTGCCGCGTCGATCTGGCGGGATCGCTTCGGCCCTTCCGGCGCGATGGCCGCGGCCACCTCGATCATGCGCGTGCAGCAGTTGCTGATCGGCGAGTTCGACCGCATCTGCCGGCCCTACGGCCTCACCTTCGCCCGATACGAGGCGCTCGTCCTGCTCAGCTTCAGCCGCACCGGTGCGCTGCCGATGGCGAAGATCGGCGAGCGGCTGATGGTGCATCCCACCAGCGTCACCAACACCATCCAGCGGCTGGAGACGGCGGGCTTCGTCACCCGCGAGCCCAACCCCCGCGACGGCCGGGGCACGCTCGCCCGCATCACCCAGTCCGGCCGCGACGCCGTCGACCGGGTGACGACGGAGCTGATGGAGGCCGAGTTCGGGCTACGCGCCCTCGGCGAGGACGAACGCAAGCTGGTGTTCGACCTGTTGCGCGGGCTACGGGTGGCCGCCGGCGACTTCCGCGACTGACGCCGGCGTGGCGGGCGCGGTCAGCGCGCTGAAGCCGTCGGCGTAGTCGGCGACCTCGACACCGAAGAGATGGTGCTGCGCCACGAAGCCGACCATGAGGCCGTACAGGGCGCGGGCGATCTTGTGCGGGTCGGCGTCGGCCGGGACATAGCCCACGTCGCGCCAGCGCTCGGCCAGCTGGACCCACCGGGCGATCAGCCGGTCGGCGATCACGGTGACGATCTGGTTGATCTCCGGATTGCGCAGGGCCTCCGACCACACGTGCAGGGCGACCTTGGTGCGGTCGGTCGCCCCTTGGGCGGCCATGCCGACGATGTGTCCGAGAGCGCTGCGCAGTGCCTGATCGGGCCGGGGGGGTGGGTCGGCCTCGAGCAGTTGCTGGAAGACGTCGTCGGCGATGCCCGCGATGCCCTCCGCCGTGGTGCGCACCAGGTCGGCCTTGCTGGGGAAGTACCGGTACACCGCCCCGGCCGACAACCCTGACTCGGCGAACACGTCCTGCATGGACGTGGCGTGGAAGCCTTGCTGGGAGAAGCAGCGCCAGGCCGCTTCGAGGATCTGCTGGCGGCGGGCCGCCAGATGGGCATCGGACACACGGGGCATAGGGGAATTGTAAAACGAACGCCCGTTCTTGACAGAACGGGACGCGGCGGCAACCATAAGAGAACGGTTGTTCGTTTTGCGACGGAGGAAACATCATGCGCAGGGTCATCGGCATCGCGCTGGGCCTGTCGGTCGTCATCGGCGTCCTGGTCACGGCATTCGTCTGGCCGAGTTCGGAGGTGGCTCCACGTGACGTGCCGATCGCCGTCGCCGGGCCGCCGGAAGCCGTCGCCCAGGTCGAGGAACAACTCGCGGAAGCCATGCCGGACGCCTTCGACGTGTCGCAGCTGGCCGACGCCGACGCGGCCCGGGCGGCCATCGAGGACCGCGACGTCTACGGAGCCGTCGTCCTCGATCCGGCCGGGCCGCCGCGGGTGCTGACCGCGTCGGCGGCCGGGCCGGCCGTGGCGCAGTTGCTGCAGGGGCTGGCTGCCGAGCTGTCCGCGCAGGCCGGGGGTGCCGAAGCGGCGCCCGCGGTGGCCGTGGACGACGTGGCGCCGCTGCCGGACGGCGACCCCCGCGGCATCGGGTTCAACTCCGGTGCGCTCCCGATGGTCATGGGCGGGCTGGCCATCGGCGTGGCCATGGTGTTCACCGTCGCCGGCGTCTGGCGGCGGGTGGCCGGTGCGGCCCTGGCGGCGGCCGGTGGCGGCGCCGTCGCGATGCTGGTGATGCAGAGCTGGCTCGGCATCCTGGAGGGGAACTGGTGGGCCAACGCGGGCGTGTTCACGCTCACGGTTGCGGCCGTGGCGCTCACCGTCGTCGGAGTGCACTCCCTGGTCGGCGAGGCCGGCATCGGCCTGAGTGCGCTGGTCATGCTCATCGTGGGCAACCCGCTGTCCGGGGTGACCTCGGCGCCGGAGATGCTGCCGTCGGGCTGGGGCGCGTTCGGACAGCTCCTGCCGCCCGGCGCCGGCGGCAGCCTCCTGCGGTCGACCGCCTACTTCGACGGCGCGGCGGCCGGCCGTCCGCTGCTGGTCCTCGTGAGCTGGCTGGCGTTCGGCCTGCTGCTCGCGGCTCTGGGCACTCGGGTGGCAGCCCGCCGTTCCGCCGAGGGCGGCGCCTCCGACGCGGTGCGGGACGCGGATGAGCCGGCGGTGGGCGCCGGACGCTGACCCCCATGATCATCGGCGATCCACCCCGCCATGACGGGGTGGATCGCCGATGATCATGAGAGGGGTCTGGTCAGCGGCGCGCCCAGGAGTCCGGGCGTGCCTGCAGGGCGGTGACGTGGTCGGGCAGGCGGTCGGCCATGACGTCGGCGACGGTTGTGGCCTCGAGCACGTCGCGCAAGCTGGCCCGGACCGCGACCCACACGCGGGTGAGCGGCGCCGCCGGGCCTGGATAGACGGTGTCCTCCGGTGGCATGCCGCGAACCGCGGCCAGCGGGCCTTCGGTGGCCCGGACGATGTCGGCCAGAGTGATCTCGGCCGGTGACTTGGTGAGGCGGTAGCCGCCGGTGGCGCCGCGCTGGGCGTCGAGCATGCCGGCGCGTCGCAGGTCGCCCAGGATGGTTTCGAGGAACTTCCCCGGGATCTCCTGGGCCTCGGCGAGCTGCTGCCGGGTGGCCGAGGCCGGCTGGAGCGAAGCGAGCTGGACCACGGCCCGGACGGCGTAGTCGGCGCGAGCTGTGATGTGCACGACCCGATCCTGCCACTGTGGGTAAGATGGAGCCAGTTACTTGGACGTCCAACTAAATGGAGACCCCATCATGGACGCGCACGAGATCGATGCCGGACGCCGGCGCTGGCAGCAACGACTCGACGCGGCGGTGGCCGCCGGCCGGGTGCGCGACGCGGACTTCACCACCTTGTCCGGTGTCGGGGTGGACCCGGTGTACGGCCCGCCCGAGGGCACTGACGACCCGCGATTCGAGCGCATCGGCTGGCCGGGCGAGTTCCCCTTCACCCGCGGCCTGTACCCCACCGGCTACCGCGGCCGGCCCTGGACCATCCGGCAGTTCGCCGGCTTCGGCAACGCCACGCAGACCAACGAGCGCTACAAGATGATCCTGCGCTCGGGCGGCGGCGGGCTGTCGGTCGCCTTCGACATGCCCACCCTGATGGGCCGCGACTCCGACGACCCCCGCAGCCTCGGCGAGGTCGGGCACTGCGGTGTCGCCATCGACTCCGCGGCCGACATGGAGGAGCTGTTCGCCGGCATCCCCCTGGACGAGGTCACCACGTCCATGACCATCAGCGGCCCGGCCGTCCCGATCTTCTGCATGTACGTCGTGGCCGCTGAGAGGCAGGGCGCGACAGTCGGATCGCTCAACGGCACGCTGCAGACGGACATCTTCAAGGAGTACATCGCCCAGAAGGAGTGGCTGTTCGAACCGGAGCCGCACCTGCGTCTCATCGGCGACCTGATGGAGTACTGCGTCCAGAACGTCCCGGCGTACAAGCCGCTGTCGGTGTCGGGCTACCACATCCGCGAGGCCGGCTCGACGGCCGCGCAGGAACTGGCGTTCACCCTGGCCGACGGGTTCGGCTACGTCGAACTGGGCCAGTCCCGCGGTCTCGACGTCGACGTGTTCGCGCCGGGGCTGTCGTTCTTCTTCGACGCGCACGTCGACTTCTTCGAGGAGATCGCGAAGTTCCGCGCCGCCCGCCGCATCTGGGCCCGCTGGTTGCGCGACGTCTACGGCGCCACCACCGAGAAGGCGCAGTGGCTGCGGTTCCACACCCAGACCGCCGGGGTGTCACTCACCGGTCAGCAGCCGTACAACAACGTCGTCCGGACGGCGGTCGAGGCGCTGGCCGCGGTGCTGGGCGGCACCAACTCACTGCACACCAACGCCCTGGACGAGGTGCTGGCGCTCCCGACGGAGTCAGCGGCCGAGATCGCGCTACGCACCCAGCAGGTGCTGCTCGAGGAGACCGGCGTCGCGAACGTCGCCGACCCGCTCGGTGGCTCCTGGTACGTCGAGGCGCTCACCGACCGGCTGGAGGCCGAAGCGGAAGCGATCTTCACGCGGATCCGCGAGATGGGCGACGGCACCAGCATGACGTCGGGCATCCTGCGCGGCATCGAGGACGGCTGGTTCACCGGCGAGATCGCCGACGCCGCCTTCCATCACCAGCAGCGGCTGGAGAAGGGCGACAAACGGGTCGTCGGCGTCAACGTCCACACCGACACCATCACCGGCGAGCTCGACATCCTGCGGGTCTCCCACGAGGTAGAGGGCGAACAGCGGCGGGTGCTGGCGGCGCGCCGCGCGGACCGCGACGACGACACCGTCCGGGCCGCGCTCGCGGCCATGGTCGACGTGGCCCGCACCGACGAGAACCTGGTGCCGGCCATGCTCGACGCCGTCCGGGCGGAGGCCACGCTGGGCGAGATCTGCGACGTCCTGCGCGCGGAGTGGGGCGTCTACACCGAGCCCGCCCGCTTCTGAACGATCACGTCGCCTCTGGTGGCGGGCTCGGCGATCTGTCACCATGCGTGCAACGGCGTCCGTGCGGACCGGGAGGCATCATGATCGTGCCGATCCTGCTCGTGGCCATGGTGGCCATCCTCCTCGTGCACGGCTATGTCCTTCGCAAACGCACCAGCTACGACGAACACGCCCTCTTCTTCGACGTGAACGGGTCGCACGACCAGACGTTCGTCGGCCTGCTGCAGGATTTCGCCCCGTCTCCGCGCAGCCGCGGCTTCGACACCAAGCATTTCACCAGCATCTACTGGGGGTGAACCGCACAGCGGGAACCCGTGTGGCACGCGGCGCGGTGATCGGGGGAGGATAGGCGCATGAGCTCGCAGAGTTTCAGCCGCCCCGGCGCCGTCGACCTGTCCGCGCTGAGCGCTGGGCAGCCGCAGGCGTCGCGGCCCGCCGCCGGTGCAGGCGGCTTCGTCATCGACGTCACCGAGGCGACGTTCCAGTCCGAGGTCCTCACCCGGTCCATGTCGGTGCCCGTGGTCATCGACTTCTGGGCCACCTGGTGCGAGCCGTGCAAGACGCTGTCGCCCATCCTGGAGCGCCTCGCCGCCCAGTACGAGGGCCGGTTCGTGCTGGCCAAGATCGATGTCGACGCCAACCAGGCCATCGCGCAGGCCGCCCAGGTGCAGAGCATTCCCACCGTCGTCGCCGTGTTGCGCGGCCAGCTGGTGCCGCTGTTCCAGGGCGCCATCCCGGAGGCGCAGGCCCAGCAGGTCATCGAGCAGCTGCTGCAGATGGCCGTCGCCAACGGCGTGGCCGGCCGGGCCGACCCGATCCCGGGCGCCGGGCCGGAGCCCGTTGAGGACGAGGTGGCCGAGGAGCCGATCGACCCTCGGTTCGAGGCCGCGTACGACGCCATCAACGCCGGCGACTTCGACAAGGCCGCGGCGGCGTACCAGGCGGTGCTCGCCGAGTCGCCGGCCGACGCCGACGCGAAGGCCGGCTTGGCCCAGGTCGAGCTGTTGCGCCGCACTGCCGGGGTCGACCAGGCGGCCGCTCGCACCCAGGCCGACGCCGAGCCGACCAACGTCGACGCCCAGCTGCTGGTCGCCGACCTCGACCTCGCCACCGGCAACGCCGAGGCCGCGTTCGACCGGCTCATCGGTACCGTCCGGCGCGTCTTCGGCGACGATCGCGAGCGGGTCCGCACCCGCGTGGTCGAGCTGTTCGAGGTGGTCGGCAGTGCTGACCCCCGGGTGGTCAAGGCCCGGTCGGCGCTGGCGAGCGCGCTGTTCTGACCCCGCGACGCCGCCTCGGGTGATCGACAGGGAGCCGAATCCCTTCCAAGGGGTGTGCGTTCCGGGGACATCGGTGACTATGTGTTCGGGGACATGGGCGACAGTTCGGGTGTTTGGCTTCCCCGTTGTTGAGTGTGCGCCTTGGTTCGCTGGTGTCAAGGTCGTTCGTCCTCGCTGCGCTGCGGGCGCTGCACCTTGACGCCTGCTCGCCGCGGCGCGTGCGGCGGTGACGGGGAACCGCCGGGGACGATGAAGGTGGTGATCTCGGCGGCGCCGTAGTAGACGTGCAGGCGGGCGCCGTGCTGGAGCAGGCCGACCTGGACGCCGGCGAATCGGCTGCCCAGCTCGTAGTGCCGGTTGCGGTAGCTGAACCCGCCGCCGTGGTTGGTGTGGCGCAGCACGGCGGCGGCGGGGAATGCCTCGGCGGGGTCGAGTTCGACGTGGGGCAGCAGCACCGGGGTGCCGCGGCGGTAGATCCGGGCGGGCACGTCACCGTCGAGTTCGTCGTGCGGGCGGGCGTGGTTGTACTCGTCGCGGTGCCGGTCCAGCAGGACCTGCAGCGCCGGTAGAGTGGCCGCGGGCGGTTGGTCTTGCAGCCATTCCCGCACGGTGGCGTGGCTGCGTTCGGCCTTGCCCTGGGTCTGCGGATGCCAGGCCCGGCCGTGACTCAACTCGATCCCGGCCGCCCGGGCCTGGCGTTCGAACTTCACCGTTGCGCCCTTCGTGCGGCCGGTGAAGGCCATGTCGTTGTCGGTCAGCAGCCGCGCCGGCAGCCCGACCGCGGCGACGGTGTCGGTCAGCAGGTGCCACGCCAGTTCGGTGCTCACCGTGTCCACCGCCCGGGACGCGATCAGGTACCGGGAGTGGTCGTCGAGGATGTCCAGCACCCACGCCAGCCTCGCGTCATCCAGGACGTAGGCCCAGGCGTCGAGCTGCCACAGCAGGTTCGGCGCCCGGGCCCGGAACCGCCGCCACGCCTGCCCGGCGTTGCGCGCGGTGACGCCGGCGCCCAGCGCCTCGCCGTGGCGGACCAGCACCTGGTGGATCGTGGAGGCCGCAGGCAGCCGGCACCCGTCCAGCCGATCCGGTTCGGCCTGCAGTGCCCAGCGGATCTTCCGCGCGCCCCACCGCGGATGCTCCTTGCGCACCCGCAGGATCTCGTCTTCGACCCATTGCGGCAGCATCCACGGTGAGGACAACGGCCGACGCGAGCGCGGCACCAGCCCGGCCACCCCATCGTCGCGGTACCGCGACACATACCGTTGCATCGTCTGCCGGCACACCCCCAGACAGGCCGCTGCTTCGGCACAGGTCAGCTCCCGCCGCAGCACCAAATCGACCAGATTCGCTCGAACGTCCACGACGTCCCACATCCCCACAGGTCCCATCCCTCCAGGATCGGACCATGATCAGGAACTGTCGCGTATGTCTCCGAACGTCCTGTCACACAAGTCCTCGGAACACACAATCCCTTCCAAGGGGTGTGGACCCCTGTCGATCACCCCGGGCGTCGGCTCACGACTCGTCCCACTCGTCGGCGCCGAACCGTCCCCGTCGCCCGGGCACTTCGATAGCCGAGCGCCACTTCGATAGTGACAGTCGCGCCATCGCGTCGATCCTGTCGCCGCGGCACGCCCGCGGCTATTGAGGTCGCGTCACGCTATTCAGGAGGCCGTGCGGTGGCGTGGGCGGTGGCGGATCGGGAAGCGGTTGCCGGTCACGGGTTCGTATCGGCCACTTGACGGGGCCGTGTCGGGCGCGGTCCAATGGCAGCCACATCCCGGAAACGTTTCCCGCCGCGCGCCACGGGCTCGCTCGGAAACGGTTCCGCGCCACGCCGGGGAGGAGGTCCGAGCGCATGAACCAGCGTCGTCGTCCGACGATCCACGAGGTCGCCAGGGTGGCCGGTGTGTCGATCTCCTCGGTCTCGCGCGCGCTGAACGGCAACACGTCCAACGCCGACATGGTGGCCCGGGTGAACGCGGCCGTTCAGGAAGTCGGCTACGCGCCCAGCGTGGTCGCCCAGTCGCTCAAGACGAAGCACACCGGTCAGGTCGCGTTCGCGATGGAGGACATCGGCAACGCCGCCTACCTGGAGATGGTCCGGCGCATCCAGCCGACGCTGCGCGACGAGGGCTACCGGCTGTTGCTGCACAGCACCGGCGCCGACGTCGAGGACGAGCTCGGCGTGCTGGCCAGCCTCAGCCAGAACTACGTCGACGGGCTCATCCTCTGCCCGCTGCGGGTCACCGACCGGCACGTCGAGGCGCTGCGGGCCACCGCCGTGCCGGTGGTGGTCATCGGCCTGCTGCCCGACGACGTACCCGTCGACAACGTGCGGGCCGACTCCCGTGTGGGCGCGAGGGCCGCGGTCGAGCATCTGCACGAGACCGGCGCCCGGCGCATCGCGTTCATCGACGGCCCACTCGACACCGTGCCCGGCCGGGCACGCTACGACGGCTACCGGATGGGCCTGGAGGCGTGCGGGCTGACGCCGGACGACCGGCTCATCCGGTTCGCCGACTTCCAGTTCGATGCGGGCCGGCACAGCGCCCGCGACCTCCTCACCGAGCACCCCGACGTCGACGCCGTCCTGGGCGCCAACGATCTGATCGCCATGGGCGTCCTGCACGCTCTGCGCGAGCTGGGCCGCGACGCCCCGGGCGACGTGCGCGTCGTCGGGATGGACGACACCCCGCTCGCGGCCACCAGCTTCCCGCCACTGTCCAGCGTGTCGCTGGGCTCGGCCGACCGCGGCCGGATCGCTGCCGAGCTGCTGTTGCGGCGGATGAACGGCGACGACGCGGCGCCGGAGCGGGTCACCGTCCCGCCGTCTCTGACCATCAGGGAGAGCAGCCGATGAGCGACACCGCCGTGGCTCCGGCGTCCACGCAACCCCCTCCGGGCAAGCCTGCACCCGGCCGCCGGCGCGGCTGGCTCGGCCTCGACCGCGACGGGCTCATGCTCGCGGTCCCGGCGCTGATCCCGGTCGTGCTGTTCAGCGTCTACCCGCTGCTGCGCGGCATCTACCTGGGTTTCACCGACGCCCAGGCCGGCGCGAACGCCCAGACCAGCTTCACCGGGCTGGAGAACTACCGGAACCTGCTGGACGACTCGTACTTCTGGGAGTCGTTCCGGATCGGGCTGATCTGGGCGTTCTCGGTGACGATCCTGCAGTTCTTCGCCAGCCTCGGGCTGGCGCTCCTGCTCAACCAGCGGCTCCGGCTGCGCTGGCTGGCCCGCACACTGGCGCTGGTGCCGTGGGCGATGCCGCCGGTGGTCATCGGCATCATGTGGCGGCTGGTGTACCACCCGAACGCCGGCATCCTCAACGACGTCCTGCTGGACCTGCGGATCATCGACGAGAACGTCGACTGGCTGTCGTCATTCTCGCTGGCGCTGCCCGCGGTGATCGTCGTCGGTGTCTGGGCCGGCATGCCGCAGACGACGGTGGTGCTGCTGGCCGGGCTGCAGAGCGTGCCGAAGGAACTGCACGAGGCGGCGGCCATGGACGGCGCGAACGTCTGGCAGCGCTTCCGCAGTGTCACGTGGCCGGCCATCAAGCCCGTTGTCGTGGCCATGACGACGCTGGACTTCATCTGGAACTTCAACTCCTTCAGCTTGGTCTACGTGCTGACGGAGGGTGGTCCGGGCAGCGCGACCCGGCTGCCGTTGCTGTTCGCCTACGAGGAGGCGTTCCGGTACGGCAACTACGGCTACGCGGCGGCGCTGGGCAACGCGATGGTCATCGTGATCGCGGTCTTCGTCGTCTTCTATCTGCGCCAGCGGGTGAGGGAGGCGAACGACTAGATGAACCAGTCGAGACCCACGACGACGGCGCTGAAGTACGCCGCCCTCACGGCCTACCTGATCTTCCTGGCGTTTCCGCTGTTCTGGCTGATCTCGACGTCGCTGAAGACGCCGCAGGAGATCGCGCTGATCGAGCCGACGTGGATCCCGAACGAGATCACGTTCGACAACTTCCGGGCCGCGTTCGACGAGCAGCCCATCGTTCGGGCGATCCTCAACACGCTGCTGGTGGCCGGGGCGTCGTGTGCGATCACGGTGCTGTTGTCGATTCCGGCCGCCTACGTCATGGCCCGGTACCGGTCGGTGCTGAGCCGGATGACGCTGGTGTGGGTGCTGCTCAGCCAGATCTTCCCGTTCATCCTGGTGATCATCCCGCTGTTCCTGCTGCTGCGGGACTTCGGCCTCTACGACACCTACATCGGGCTGATCATCGTCTACGTCGTCTGGAGCATGCCGTTCGCACTCTGGATGCTGCGCAGCTACGTCGCCACCATCCCGATCGAGCTGGAAGAGGCCGCGGCGATGGACGGTGCCTCGAAGGTGCGCACCCTGCGCAGCGTCATCGCGCCGCTGCTGGCACCTGGGGTCGTCGCCGCCGGGCTGTTCGCGTTCGTGTCGGCGTGGAACGAGTTCCTGTTCGCCCTGGTCCTGATCCGCGACCCGGACCTGCAGACGCTGTCGTTGACCCTGGTGCGTTTCATCGGCGCGGAGGGCGTCGCCCGGCTCGGCCCGCTGGCGGCCGCGTCGCTCGTCGCCACCATTCCGAGCCTGATCTTCTTCGCCATCATGCAGCGCCGCCTGACCGGCGGGCTGCTGGGCGGAGCCGTCAAGTCATGAGCACGACCTCTCGCACGACCTCGAGGAGGAGGACACCCATGCGTACCTTTCGAAGCGTCGCCGTCCTGGTGGCCGCGGGCTTGGTGCTCGCCGCCTGCGGCGACAGCGACGACGAGACCAGCTCCGGCGGCAACGGCGACGGTGGCGGTGGCGGCGAACCGGTCGACCTGACGTTCCAGACGCTGGCCTGGCAGACCGCGAGCGTCGAGGCGAACGAAGCCATCGTCGCGGCCTGGAACGAGGCCAACCCCGACATCCAGGTGGAACTGCTCCAGGGCGACTGGAACAACGTCCACGACCAGCTCATGACCTCCTTCGAGGGAGGCACCGCGCCGGACGTCTTCCACTACGAGTCCACGGTGCTGCAGGACTTCGGCGACCGCGGCAACGTCCTGGACCTGTCGGAGTACCTGTCCGACGAGATCCGCGACGACATCCGCGAGGGCGCCTGGGACACCGTCACGTTCGGCGACGCCGTCTACGGGGTGCCGTTCCTGCAGGAGTCGCAGGTGGTCTTCGCCAACCGGACGTTGCTGGAGGCGGCCGGGGTCCCACTGCCCACCGTTGACGACCCGTGGACGTGGGACGAGTTCGCCGACGTCGCCGCGCAGCTGACCACCGGCGGCCAGTACGGCGCCGTCGTCCCGCTGAGCGCCCCGGCCAACCGCATCCTCAACCTGGCGCGCAACTTCGGCGGCGACTACTTCACCGACCCGACCGGTGAGGCGCAGGCAGTGTTCGAGGAGGCCGACCAGGAGGTGCCGCGGCGCATCCACGAGATGCTCTACACCGACCAGTCCGCGTCGCCCGACGGCATCGGGATGTCGTCGGCGGATGCGCTGCCGGGCTTCTTCGCCGGGCAGTACGCGCTCCTCCCGGGCGCCATCTGGCTGCGTCAGCAGATCATCGAACAGGCGCCGGACGGGTTCGACTGGGTGACGTTGCCGGCGCTGGAGGGCGACAGCTCGGCGCAGGGCGCGGTCAGCCAGACGCTGTCGGTGTCGGCGGAGACCGAGCACCCGGAGGAGGCGGTGCAGTTCATCGAGTACTTCCTCAACGCCGAGAACCAGGTGCAGCTGGCGGCGGGTGACTGGCTGCTGCCGACGAGCCAGACCGCGGCGCAGAGCCCCGAGCTGAACGACCCGGCCACCGGCTGGGACGTCGCCGTCGCCACCGCCGACGACCTGGAGATGGCACCGTTCCAGCAGGTGAAGGGGTTCGAGGAGTGGAAGAGCCGGATCGCGAACCCGGCCTTCCAGGAGTACTTCAGCGACCAGATCTCCCTGGAGGAGCTCGGGACCAAACTGGTCGACGAAGGCAACGACATCCTCGAGCGCTACCAGCGCTGATCGCAGGCGACTTCTGGAGACTTATGCACCCGTCCGGGACGGTTTCGGCGTGCATAAGTCTCCAGAAGTGGAGGGACATGATGAGGGACAGGGCGCGGGGCTGCCTGGTGGGGTTGGCCGTCGGCGACGCCATGGGCGCGCCGGCGGAGAACATGACGGCAGAAGCGATCGCGCAGCGGTGGGGCGAGGTGACGAGGTTCCTCACCGACCGGCCGTCGGGCACCGACGACACCGAATACGCGGCCTTCAGCGCCCTGCTCCTGCTCGAGCACGGTGCCTCCGTGACCAGCGAACAGGTCGCCGACGCGTGGGTGGAGCACCTGGCCGGCCGGGAGGGCGGGTTCCCCGGCGCCGGGTTCAGTGAGCTCGGCACCATCGAGAACCTCCGGGCCGGGCTGCGACCGCCGGAGAGCGGCCGGCACCTGCATTCATGGAGCGACGGGCTGGCGATGCGGGCCGCGGTGCACGGGGTGTTCGCCGCCGGCGACCCGGCCGAGGCGGCCCGGCTGGCCACGATCGACGGCGCGGTGAGCCACGACGGCGAAGGCGTCCACGCCGGGGTCGCGGTGGCCGCCGCGGTGGCCGTCGCCATGACGGGAACGGCGACGCCGCCCGACCTCGCGGCCGCCGCGCTGGCCGCCGTCCCACCCGACTCGTGGACGGCGCGGTCGCTGCGCTCGGCGCTGGACCACGCCGACGACCGGACCGCGCTGCTCGACGCCGTCGTCGTCCGCGCATACCCGTGGACCGATCTCGGCCCGGAGGCGGTGGCGTTGGCGTTCGCGGCGTTCCTGGCCGCGGACGGCGAGTTCTCCCGGGCCGTCACCGGCGCGGTGTCGATGGGCCGCGACGCCGACACCACCGCGGCCATCGCCGGGGCGCTGGCCGGTGCCTGCGGCGGCATCGAGGCGGTCCCGGCGCAGTGGCGCGACCGGATCGGAGCGGTCACGGGACGGTGCCTGGGCGACGTCGTGGCCGGGCTGCACCCCGTCGACCTCGCCGACCGGCTCGCCGACCACCTGGAGGGACGCTCGTGACCAGCAGGCTCGATCGACGCGCCGGCGCCCTGGTGGGCCTGGCCATCGGCGACGCGGTCGGCTGGCCAGCCGTCCGGCACCGCTCGGGGCTGCTGCCGCCGTGGACGCGCCGGCTCCACCGCGAGCTGGACACCTTCGCCGAAGCTCAGGACGTGACGACGCTGCCGGTGCCGTTCGCGCTCAACCAGTCCACGGCGCCGCTGCGGCTGGGCCCGAGCGACGACGCGGAGTGGGTGGCGTGGACGGTGACAGGGCTGCTCGGCGCCGGCTCGCCTGACGGCCCCATCGGCCGGTCCGACGTGCACGGACGCTGGCGCGACGCCGCGACCGCGGGAGCCGTGCCGCGCGGGCGCATCAGCGTCGCGACGGCCGTCGACGCGCTGCGCCGCGACATCGACCCGCCGCAGACCGGGCACGACAACCCGCATCACTTCGACGACGCCGCCGCGGTCCGGGCCGTCGGCATCGGGCTGGTCGCGACGGACCCGCCGCAGGCCGCACGGCTGGCGGCGTGGGACGCCGAAGTCACCAACGCCGGCGACGGCCTGGCCGCCGCGCGGGTGATGGCAGAGACGGTGTCGCGACTGGTCGCCGGGGAGTCGCTGGCCACCGCCTGGGCCTCGGCCGCGGCCGGGCTGCCGGCGGACGGACTGCTCGCCGCGACGGTGCGCCGGGCGCTGGCCGCCACCGCGGACGCACACTCGCCGGCCGACGCGATCCCGCTGCTGGACGAGTTGGTCGACCACGTCTACAGCTACGGCGTGGCGGCCGCCCAGACGCTGCCGGTCGCCGTCGCGCTCGCGCACGTCGCCGAACGAACCGGCGGCCGGCCGGTCGACGCCGTCACCGCCGCCGCCTGCCTGCCGACGCTGGCCGACAGCGCACCCGCGCTCACCGGCGCGCTGACCGGTGCGTCCGGTGGCGTGATGTCGCTGCCGGCGGCCTGGGAAGAACGCTGCCGGGTGCTGGCCGGATGCTGTGCGCCCGGACTGGCCGGAACCGACCTGGTCGACCTGGCCAGCCGCATCGAGGAAAGGACGATCCGTGACCAGTGACGCGCTCGTGGACACCGCTGTCGGGTGCCTGACGGGGGCCGCCGTCGGCGACGCGCTCGGCGGGGCGACGGAGGGCTGGTCACCGCAGCAGATCCGGCAGCGCTGGGGCGGCTGGGTCGAGGGGATCGTCCCGCCGTACTACGACGACTGGCGCACCGCGCGGCCCATCGCGCCGTACCACAAGGGCGACGGCCACGTCACCGACGACACGTTGATGACGCACCTGATCGTCGAGGTGTACGAGCAGGCCGAAGCCCACCTGACCGCGTACGACATGGCCGAGCGGCTGGTGCCGCTGATGATCGGCAAGCAGGTCTGGATCCCGGAGCTGGAGGCCGAGGCGCTGCCCTTGCAGCGGGTGTTCCTGGCCGAGAAGTACATCGCGCTGCGGTTGCACTGGGGGCACGCCGACCCGCGGGAGGCCGGCGTGGGCAACGCCGTCAACTGCGGCGCCGCCATGTACGTCGCACCGGTCGGCATCGTCAACGCCGCCGACCCGGACGGCGCCTACGCCGAGGCCATCGACCTGGCCGGCGCCCACCAGTCGTCGTACGGCCGGGAAGCGGCCGGCGTCATGGCCGCCTGTGTGGCCGCGGCCGCCCGGCCCGGTGCCACCGTCGACGACGTGCTGGCCGCGGCGGTGCGGCTGGCGAAGGACGGGACGAAGGCCGGCATCGAGGCGGTCCTGGAGACCGCGGCCTCCATCGGGCATTGGACCGAGGCGGTCGAGTCCGGGAAGCTGCGCGCCGCGGTCGCGCCGTACGACACCGTCGGCGAGGACTACCGCGACCAGGGCCTGGGCGCGCGCCGGCCCAGCCGCATCCACACCATCGAGGAGCTGCCGGTCGCGCTGGGCATGCTGGCCATCGCCGGCGGAGACTGGCGGGAGGCGGTGCTCGGCGGCGTCAACTACGGCCGCGACTCCGACTCCATCGCGTCGATGGCCGGGGCGATCGCCGGCGCGCTCGGCGGGCGTCCGGCGGTGCCGGCGGACCTGGTGGAGGCGGTGGCGTCGGCCAGCCGGGTCGATCTGGTCGGGCCGGGGGAGCGGCTGGCCGCGGTGACGGCGCGGGTGCGGGCGGCGGACGCGGCCCGGCGGGCGGCGGCGGAGGCCGCATTCACTGAGCTGGCCCGTGATCATCAACCGTTGGACGAGCCGTGACAGCCCCAACCGTTGATGATCATGGAGAAGGGGGACTGACATGAGGCTGACGTGGGTTCAGCCGGAGGATCTGGTCGGGCACGCGCTCGCCCAGGCGGCGGAGGACGGCGTCGACGTCGCCGACCTACGGGAGCGCTGGGTCGAGGCCGGTGGCGATCCGGCACCGGCACCGTCCGGCGCATCGGACCGGCCAGCCCCGCCGCCGCTGCGGGCACTGGCCGGACAGGTGCTCGACGAGATCGACGCCCGCCCTTCACGCTACGACGAGACCGAACCGACCGACCTGGCCGCCATCACCGCGCTGACCGGCGCCGCACCGGGCCCGGCCGCCGGGACGCCACCGTCGTTCGACCGCGTGCACGGCGCCTGGCTCGGCCGCGCCGCCGGGTGCCTGCTCGGCAAGCCGGTCGAGAAGATCCCGCGCCGAGGCATCCGCGAGATCCTGGAGGCCACCGGCCGCTGGCCGCTCGCCGGCTGGTTCACCGCGCGCGGCCTGCCCGACGACGTCGCCGCCCGTTGGCCGTGGAACCGGCGCAGCGCACCGACCAGCCTGGCCGAGAACATCGACGGGATGCCCGAGGACGACGACCTCAACTTCCCGCTGCTGAACCTCGCGCTCCTCGAGGACCGCGGCGCCGCCTTCGCCACCGACGACGTCGCGCAGAGCTGGCTGTCCGCGCTGCCGGCCGGCCGCGTGTTCACCGCCGAGCGGGTCGCGTACCGCAATCTCCTGCTCGGCCACCTGCCGCCGGTCACCGCGCGGGTGCGCAACCCGTTCCGCGACTGGATCGGCGCGCAGATCCGCGGCGACGTGTTCGGCTGGGTCAGCCCCGGCGATCCCGCCCGGGCGGCGGAGCTGGCCTGGCGCGACGCCGTGCTCAGCCACACCCGCAACGGCGTCTACGGTGAGATGTTCGTGGCCGCGGCCTGTTCGGCGGCGCTGGTGGCGTCGTCCGTGGACGAGGTTCTCGACGCCGGGCTCTCGGTGGTGCCGCGGGCGTCGCGGTACGCCGAGGCGGTCCGGTTCGCGCGCTCCGCGGCCTCCGGCGAACCCGACTGGGAAGCCGTCGTCGACCGGATCGAGCAGCGCTACGGGCACCTGCACTGGGTGCACGTGCTGAACAACGCGGCCCTGGTGGTCGCCGCGCTGGTGTACGGCGACGGCGACCTCGAACGCACCATCACCGCGGTCGTCGCCGGCGGCTGGGACACCGACTCCAACGGCGCCACCGCCGGGTCAGTCGCCGGCGCGCTGACCGGAGCCGCGGCGCTGCCGGCTCGCTGGGTCGAACCCCTGCACAACCGGCTCACCACCTCTCTCAGCGGCTTCGACGGCATCGGCTTCGACGAGCTGGCCCGCCGCACGGTGAAGGTCGCGGAGGTTCTCGCATGATCGCGATCCTGGGCAGCGCCAACATGGATCTCGTCGTCACCGTCGAACGGGCGCCCGGTCGCGGCGAGACCGTCACCGGCCGCACGTTCGACACCGTCCCCGGCGGCAAGGGCGCCAACCAGGCGCTCGCCGCGGCCCGTGCCGGGGGCGACGTGGCCTTCCTCGGCGCCGTCGGCGACGACGACTTCGGGCGCCGCATCACCGGCCTGCTCACCGAGGCCGGCATCGACGTGTCCGGCCTGGCGGTGAGCGACCAGCCCACCGGGACCGCCCACATCACCGTCGACGCGACCGGCGACAACTCCATCGTCGTCGTGCCGGGCGCCAACGGTACGGTGGCCGCGCTCACCGACGCGCACCGCGCCGGGATCGACGCTGCCGACCTGCTGCTGCTCCAGCTGGAGCTGCCGCTGCCGCTGGTGCTCGACGCGGCGGGGTACGCCCGCTCGCGCGGTGTGCGGGTCGTGCTGACGCCGGCGCCGGCGGTTCCGCTGCCGGACGAACTGCTCGACGCCGTCGACGTGCTGGTGCCGAACGAGCACGAGGCCGCGTTGCTGGCCGGGGTCGACGACCCGGTCGCTGCAGCCCGCGCCCTCGCGGCGCGCGGCGGCGACGTCGTCGTGACACTCGGAGCGAAGGGTGCGCTGCGGCTGCACGACGGTGACGAATGGCGGGTGCCGGCGTTCCCTGTCGACGCCGTGGACACGACGGCGGCCGGTGACACGTTCGTCGGGGTGCTGGCCGTCGGCCTGGCCGAAGGCTCCGCGTGGGCAGAGGCCCTGCGCCGGGCCGCCGCGGCCGCAGCGCTGTCCGTCCAGCGGCCGGGAGCGTCGTCGTCGATGCCGCACCGGGCCGAGATCGACACGTTCCTGACGGAGGTTCCGGCATGATCGACCCGCGCTTCACCCCGTACGTGCCGCGGCCCATCGACCGGCCGGCCACCGTCCCGCTCGAGCCGGACGCCGACCTGAGCGTGCTGGACGAGGCGAAGATCTTCGCCGCACCCGACGACCCCGCGGACTGGCCGGCCTGGCGGGCCGCGTTGACCCGGTGGCGCGCGGAGGCGCGGGCCCGCGTCGGCTACGACGGCTCGCGCTACCAGGTGGAGCCCGCGGACGGGTTCGTCGTCGCACTCACCTGGCTGTGGGACGAACTGCTCTACGACCACGACGCCGGCCGGTTCGACGTCGACGGCTACCTGGCCGCCGCCGAGCGGGACTTCGGCGGCTTCGACGGCGTCGTCCTGTGGCACGCCTACCCGAACGAGGGCATCGACCAGCGCGACCAGTTCGCGTTCTTCGACGTGCCGGAGCTGCCCGACGTGGTGGCCCGGTTCCACGAGCACGGCGTGCGGGTGTTCGTCTCGTACTACCCGTGGGAAGACCGGCCGAGACACAGTTCTACGTCGGGGACGCAGGTGTCCAGTGCCGACGTCCTTGTCGAGCTGGTCGATCGGCTCGGTGCCGACGGCGTCTTCCTGGACAGCTCCAAGGAGGGCTCCACGCAGATCCGGGCCGCCCTGGACGCGCTGCGGCCGGGTCTGGCGATGGAGGGGGAGTCCCGGCTGCCGCTGGCCCGCATCCACGACCACACGATGTCGTGGGCGCAGTGGTTCGCCGACTCCACGGTCCCCGGTGTACTCCGGGCCACCTGGTTCGAGCGCCGGCACATCCTGCACCACACTCGCCGCTGGAACCACGGTCACGTCCACGAGCTGCAGTCGGCCTGGCTGAACGGCTCCGGCGTGCTGGTGTGGGAGACGGTGTTCGGCGTGTGGGTCGGCTGGAGCGCCCGCGACCGGGCCCTGCTGCGCTCGATGCGCCGGGTGCAGCGGGAGTACCGGGCCTGGCTGCAGAGCGAGGACTGGACGCCGCTGGCCGACCACCCCGGCGGCGACGTGCCGGTGTACGCCTCACGGTGGGAGCACGACGGCGTCGCGCTGTGGACCGTGGTCAACCGCGGCGGCGAGTACGACGGTCCGTGGCTCGCGACCTCGGTGCCGGCGGGCACGACGTTCACGGAGCTGACCACCGGTGTCGCGCTCTCGGTGAGCAAGGACGACGAGGGCCGGACGGTGATCGGCGGCCCGTTGCCGGCCGGCGGGGTCGCGGCGGTCGTCGCGGCGAACGTGGCACCGGGCACGGCCGGGACGGACGACGACGCGACGTTCCCGCTGCGGGTGGCGTCGCGGGTCCCACCCCGCCCGGCACCCGTGCTGCCGTCGGCGGCGGTTCCGGCCGAGCTGGCCGTGGTCGACGGTGGCCGGCACGACCTCGTCGTCCGGTTCCGGGTCCGCGAGACCGGGTTGTACGGCGAGGCTCCCTACGTCGACGAATGGAAGCCGCTGCCGCCACGCCTGCACGCTGCCGGCACCGCGCACCGGCGGGTTCATCTCGGGCCGTTCGCGATCGGCCGCGCCGAGGTCACCAACGACGAGTTCGCCGCGTTCCTCGCCGCCACCGGCTACCGGCCGGCGCGGCCGGAGCGGTTCCTGGCGCACTGGGTCGACGGCGCCCCGCCGGCCGGCCGCGGAGCCGAACCCGTCACGTACGTCGACCTCGCCGACGCCCGCGCCTACGCTCGCTGGGCCGCTGCCCGGCTGCCCACCGAGGACGAGTGGCAGGTGGCCGGCGAGGCCGGGCTGCTCGACCGCGGCCGGCCGGTGGTCTGGAACCTCACCGAGAGCGAGCACACGGACGGGCGGACCCGCTTCGTCATCCTCAAGGGCGGCAGCGACTTCCGCTCGACCGGCTCGCACTGGTACTTCGACGGCGGCGTCCGCGAGCCCGAGTTCTCCGCCAAGTACCTGCTCATGGGCGCGGGCCTGGACCGCTCGCCGTCCATCGGGTTCCGCTGCGCCGTCGATCTCGGCGAGGAGGCTTCGCAATGAGCACCCATACGCACCGCCGGTGGGCCGCGTGATGAGCGGGCCGCTGACCGGGTTGCGGGTCGTCGACGCCGCGACGCTGTTCGCCGGGCCGATCGCCGCGATGCACCTGGGCGACCTGGGTGCCGACGTCGTCAAGGTCGAGCACCCACGCCGGCCGGACCCGTCCCGCGGCCACGGTCCGGCGAAGGACGGGCACAACCTGTGGTGGAAGACGCTGGGGCGCAACAAGCGAACGATGACGCTGGACCTGTCCCAGGAGCGCGGCCAGGACGTGTTCCGGCGACTGGCTCGCGAGTCCGACGTCGTCATCGAGAACTTCCGGCCGGACACCCTGGAACGGTGGAACCTCGGCTACGACCGGCTGGCGGCGGACAACCCCGGGCTGATCCTGGCCCGCGTCACCGGGTTCGGGCAGGTCGGCCCGTACCGTCGCCGGCCCGGGTTCGGCACCCTGGCGGAGGCGATGAGCGGGTTCGCCGCCATGACCGGTGAGCCGGACGGACCACCGACGCTGCCCCCGTTCGGGCTGGCCGACGGCATCACGGCGCTGGCCACCGCGTTCGCCGTCACCTCGGCGCTGCACGCTCGAGTGGCGAGCGGCGTCGGTCAGGTGGTCGATCTCGCCATCATCGAGCCGATGCTGTCGGTGCTGGGGCCGCAGATCACCCGGTGGGACCAGCTCGGCACGGTGCAGCCGCGCACCGGCAACCGCTCGGCCAACAACGCCCCGCGCAACACCTACCGCACCGCCGACGGCCGGTGGGTCGCCGTGTCCACCAGCTCGCAGAGCATCGCCGAGCGGGTGATGCGGCTGGTCGGGCGGCCGGACGTGGTGGACGAGCCGTGGTTCGCCACCGGCGCCGGCCGGGCCGAGCACGTCGACGAGCTCGACGCCGCCGTCGGTGCCTGGGTCGCCGCGCGCAGCCGCGACGAGGTCGTGGCCGCCTTCGAGAAGGCCGAGGCAGCGGTCGCGCCGGTGTACGACGCGTCGGACATCGTGGCCGACCCGCAGCTGGCAGCGCTGGGCACCGTCCTGGAGGTCGAGGACGACGACCTGGGACCGGTCGCGATGCAGAACGTGCTGTTCCGGCTGTCCGAGACGCCGGGGGCGGTGCGCTGGCCGGGCCGGGCCCACGGCGCGGACACCGAGCTCGTTCTCGCGGAGCTGGGATACGGCGAGGCCGAGATCGCGGCGCTGCGGTCGGACGGTGTCGTGTGAGCCCGCCCGTGTTGACCTTGCTCTACGTGCCGGCCGACCGGCCCGATCGGGCCCGCAAGGCGCTGGCCTCGCGCGCGGACGTCGTGATCCTTGACCTGGAGGACGCGGTGGCGCCGGCGGCCAAGGAGGCGGCCCGCGCGGGCCTTGCCGGCCTGCTGGAGTCCGCGACCGGCCGGCCGGTGCAGGTGCGGGTCAACGCGGTCTCGACGCCGTGGGGAGCCGCCGATCTGGCGACGGTGACCGAGCTGCCGCCGTCGGTGTCGGTGCGGGTGCCGAAGGTGCAGACACCGGCGGACGTGGCGGCCGTGCGGGACGCGGCCGGCGACCGGCCCGTGCACGTGCTGCTGGAGACAGCTGCCGGGGTCGAGGCGGCCTTCGCAATCGCCTCCGCGCCCGGCGTCGCGTCCATCGGGCTGGGTGAGGCCGACCTCGCCTCCGACCTGGGCGTCGTCGACGACGGTGACGGCTTGGCCTGGTGTCGGCAACGGCTGGTGGTCGCGGCCCGCGCGGCCGGGCTGCCGCCCCCGGCGATGGCGGTGTGGACCGACCTTGGCGACCCCGATGGTCTCGCGGCGTCCTGCCGGCAGGGACGGCGGCTGGGCTTCGTCGGCCGGGCCGCGATCCACCCCAAGCAGCTGCCTGTCATCGAGGCCGCGTTCCAGCCGTCCGACGCCGACGTCCGGCGCGCTACCGAGGTGGTCGAGGCCGTGGCCTCGGCGGCCGAGGCGGGTTCGGGCACCGCTGTGTTGCCGAGCGGCCGCTTCGTCGACGTCGCCATGGTGGAGCAGGCCCGGCGGGTCCTCGCCCTCGCCTCCCGCACCGCCGCCCACTCCAGTTGATCTTGGAGTAATGGCAGAATTGCCGGGCGGAATGTCCGTTTGATCCCGCGGTTACTCCAAGATCAACCCGCTGGGTAGGGTAGCGGTGTGCTGGACGAGGGGGTCGTCGCGCGGTTGCGGGCCGCCGGCTGCGTGTTCGCCGAGGACGAGGCGCGGCTGATCCTCGAGACCGCCGGCTCAGCCGCCGAGGTGGAGTCGATGGTGCGGCGCCGCGTCGACGGGTTGCCGCTGGAGCACGTGCTCGGCTGGGCGGAGTTCGCCGGCCTGCGGGTCGCGGTCGATCCGGGCGTCTTCGTGCCCCGGCACCGCAGCGAGTTCCTCGTCGCATCGGCCCGCCCGAACGTGCGGCCGGGCAGCGTGGTGGTCGACCTGTGCTGCGGCACCGGAGCCATCGGGCTGGCCCTGGTGGAGGGAATCGACGGGGTCGAGTTACATGCCGCGGACTCCGACCCGGCGGCTGTCGCCTGCGCCCGGCGCAACCTCGACGCCGTCGGCGGGCGGGTGTACCTGGGCGACCTGGACACGGCGCTGCCCGCGACTCTGCGGGGTCGGGTCGACCTGCTGGTGGCCAGCCCGCCGTACGTGCCGACGACGGCGATCGCCCTGATGCCGCCGGAGGCCCGGATGTACGAACCGCGACAGGCCCTGGACGGCGGCGCCGACGGGCTCGACCTGGTTCGCCGGGTGGCCGCGGCCGCGCCGGAGTGGCTCGCGGCGAACGGCGTGCTGATGATCGAGCTGAGTGCGGCGCAGGCGTTGGCCGCCGTCGACGCGGTGACGGCCCCCGGGCTGCGCGTCACCGCCGAACACGACGACGAGCGAGACGCCACCGTCGTCGTCGGCCGCCCGTCCACCGGCACCGGCTAGATGCGGGCGTGGCGGAACGGCGATACCAGCAGCATCAGCACAACAGCGGCGAAGATCACCACCGCCGTCACCAGCATGGGCGCCAGCCCCATTCGGTCGGCGAGCACTCCCGCGAGCGGCGAGACCACCACGACCACGGCCCGGTTGAACGAACGCATCGTCGTGTTCGTCCGCGCCTGCAGGGAGTCCGGGGTCAGCGCCTGCCGGTAGCTCATCTCGTGGGAGTTGCTGAGCCCGATCGCGAAGCCGTACAACCCCTGGCCGACCCCGAGCAGAACCGGTGCGAGGAGGGTCGCGGTGCCCGCTCCGGCGCTCGCCGTCGCGACGACGGCGACGGTGGTGACCGCGTGTGCGGCGATGATCGCCCCGCCCGCGCCGAGCCGGCGGCCGACGGCGGTGCTCACCGATGCGCCGAGCAGACCGCCCACGCCGGCCGCGGCGGTCGTGAGGCCGAAGACCGCCGGCGACAGCCCGAGCTCCCGCAGCGCCCAGACCGGCAGCACCACGGACACCACCGCGTTCGCGGCGAACCACACATGGGTTGCGACGGCCAGCCGCGCCAGCCCAGACGGGCCGTATACCCAGCGGACCCCCTCGGCGATCTCACGCCGCAGGCTCGGCACCGGGCCGCCGGCTCTGGCACGAGGTTCGTCCAGCCGGGTCGTCGCGACCATGACCGCCGAGAACACGTAGGTGACCGCGTCGGCGAGGACCGCCATCGGCGCCCCGATCAACCGGACCAGCAGGCCGCCGAGTGCCGGACCGGCCGTCTGCGCCACGGCATCGGCGCCGTCGATGCGGGCGTGTGCCCGTTGCAGGTGAACGCGCGGCACCAGCCGCGGCAGGAACGCCATCGAGGCGGCGTCGTTCACCAGCGACGCGGCGCCGAAACACGTCACCAGGGCCACCAGCAGTGGGAACGTCAGCACGTCGGTCGCCCACGCGGCCGGGATCGCCAGCAGCAGCGCCGCCCGGACCAGATCGCTGGTGATCATGACCGGCCGCCGTCGGACCCGGTCCACGAGCGCGCCCACCGCCAGCCCGGCCACGAGGTACGGCAGCCAGCGCGCCGAGTTGATCCATCCCACCTGCGTGGCGTCGCCGCCCAGGTCGAGCACGACAAGCGTCTGCAGCGCCAGCAGCGTGACGTAGTTGCCGAGCCCCGAGACGGCCTCGCCGGCCCAGAACCGCCGAAACCCGGGCGGCGGGAACGGCGGCTCGGCACTCACACGCCCACTCTGCCGCATGGCGTCAGGCATCGCCGGCCCACGCCGACCTGCGCTCGCTCGGCGCGGGTGGTGCGTATAGGCGCCCATTGCACAAGGCGGCGCGAACCGTCCTCCGCCAGGAGCGATCCCGCGCAGAATCGGCCCGCGGCGCTACTGCCAGAGCGCGTTGGCGACCTGCTCGAACAGGCCCTCCGGGTGTGAGCGGTACAGCGGCTCGGTGCCGAACAGGGTCACGTCGGCCCCGCCGGACACGCCGCTCACCACCACCGGTTGGCCGGCCGCGGCTTCGTGGCCCAGCCAGTGGCCGGCGAGGAAGAAGCCCTCACCGCCGTAGCGCTGGTCGACCCGGACGCCGTCGCCGACGGTGAAGACTTGCGGCGCGCTGACGAACGACGACGGCAGCGCGTCGCCGGTGACAGGGGAGGCCGGGTCGTTCACGACGGCGACGATGCCGTTGGCCCGGCCTGGCCCGGTAGTCGCCGTGACCGGCAGTAGACCGGCTTCCCGGTTGAACGTCACGCCGCCGCTGCCCCGTCCGACGATGGTGCCGCCGGCCGCCCGCCACGCCGTGAACGCCGCCTGCTGCGTCGCGTCCAGCAGCCGCGGGTTGAACCCGGTGGTCGAGACGTACAGGGCGTCGAAGTCGTCGAACGCGTACTCCCCGGCGTTGAACCCGAGGTGTGTGACGTTGGTGGTGGTGAAGCCCATCCGGGCCAGGGCGTGCCGTTCGTCGCCGGGAGCGCTGGTACCGATGCGCGTGACGTCGACCGGTACCGCGCCGCGCACCGCTCCCGCGCCGAGGGCGTCGAACGCGATGCCGTACGCCGCTGCTGCCGCCTCGACGGCCGAACGCGCCGAACCGGGAACCGTGAACGTCCCGTCGGCCGTCCGCCGCACCGCGATCCCGTCCGCCACCAGCTGGTTGACCGCCTGAATGCCGGCCAGCGAGTCGGCCCGGAAGCCGTAGTGCGCCGGCCGTCCGGGAGCCACCCAGCCGGTCGGTGCCACCGACTCCAGCGGCGACAACGCCCGCACGTCCAACGAGGCACCTGCCGGCACCGTCGCCACCGGCGCGCCCCACAGGTGGCCTTGGCTCCAGGCGGAGATGTCGTACATGGTCGGGAAGTTCGTCGTCACGTCCCGCCCGACGTCGAGGATCGTGTTGGCCAGGCCACGCTTGGCCTGGTGCAGGTCGACGATGTACGAGCCGGCCGGGTACACCTCGCCGCCGGCCTGGACCGGACGCCGTGCCTGGTGCACCTCGACGTCGTTGTCGAGCAGGAACTGAGCCAGCCGGGCCGCCGCGGCATCGCCACGACGCGCTGCCTGGATGACGTAGGCACGCGGGTAGTCCTGCAGGAACGTCTTCGCGTTGTCGCCGGCGGCCAGCGACAGCGCCAGCTCGTCGTCGATCGGCCGCGACGCCTCGCCGGCCTGGCCGCGACGGAAGATCTCCAGCTGGTCGGCGAGCAGGCTCAGCCGGTTCTCGTTCGCCCAGCTGAAGTTGGCCTCGATGGTCGCCCGGGCGACGGCGGTGTTGATGCGGGTGTACTCGTGCCGGATCGCCGGATCCGGTTCGTCGCGCGGGTTGTGCGGGACCTCCACCGTGTGCCCCACGGCGCCGTGGTACATCGCGTACATGGGTGTGAAGATCGGCGGCCAGTCGTCCCAGCCGGTGGTCTGGTTGCGGAACGGGATGTTGACTTCCGTGACGCTCGGCTCGCCCAGTGCCAGCACCGCCTCCTCCATCGCGAGGCCGTTGCGAATGGCCTGCCGGATGTAGAGGTCGTACTCGTAGTTCTCGCCGTGCGGTCCGGTGGTGGGCTCAATCAGCGTCCTGCCGGTGTAGCCGTGCTCGTCGAGCATGGTCAGCGGGTTGTACCGGATGAGCTGGTCGCGAACGGCACGGGACTCCGGCTGCGACTGGGTGAGGTAGTCGCGGTTGACGTCGAAGCCGTTGCCGTTCGCGCGGGTGCCGGCGACGCGGCCGTCCGGGTTGTTCGTGACCACCATGGCGATGACGTGCTCGTCGAGCAGGTCGATGACCTCGGCGTCGGACGAGAACGCCAGCTCGTCGAGGACCTGAAGGGTGGCGTCGGTCCCCTCCCACTCGTTGCCGTGGATGTTGCTGTTGACGAACAGCGGCGCCTTCCAGTCGTCGTACTCACCGGCCTCGAACGCCGCGACCGCGGCGGCAGGGTCGTCGGTGCGCAGGTCCGACAGGCGCTGCCAGTCCACCCACTCCGCGTCGGTCATCGGTGAGGTGACGACGACGAGGTGCAGATCGCGACCGCGGGTGGACTGGCCGATGATCTCGACGCTGACCCGATCGCTCTCCTGCAACGCTCGCAGCGCCGGCGGAATGGCGTGGTACGGCGTCAGGTTCAGCGGGATCGACGCGTCGTTCGGGTCGACCGGAACGTCCTCGATGACGTCGTCGTGCGGCTGACCGGGCAGCCCGGACGTGGACGGGACGGAGAAGGGCGCGAACGGCGTGGCCGGGGAGTCCGGTGCCGCCGGTCCGACCCCCGCCGGGGGAGCGGTCGCCGGCGCGGAGCGGTCCTCCGGGGTGCGGACGGCCGGCTGGGCACTCCCGGACGGGTCGTCAGGCCCGGCGGGCTCAGCGGTGGCGCCCAGCGCCGTCGTCAGCGTGATCATCGCGCCGGCGAGCGCAGCGGCGGACAAGGTGCGAGCCGTCATGACGACCCCCTCATGATCGCGGGCGCGAGTGGAGGTCATCTTGTCGTGTCCGGCGGGACGTGACAAGGGTCGCTGGCAAGGTTTGTGTCCGATATGCGGTGATCGAGTCTCGACCACATCGCCTGATTCCGGACGACACAAGGTGTCAAGTTGGTGTCATCGCTTCCAATCCGGGTGAAGCGGGCCATAGGTTACGGCTCAGCCCCCGTCTGACCGACGGGGCCTTGTCACGCCTAACGACTTCACGAGGAGTGTCGATGACACGACCATCGAGAGCACCCCGCAGGCGGGCCGTCACCCGGCGCGCCGGGCTGGCTGCCGCCGCCGGCATCGCGCTGGCCGCCGGCACCCTGGCACCCCTCGGCACCGTCTCCGCCGACCCGACTCCCGACGGGTACCTCGGGTCGGCCGCGGAGCTGACCGGCGCTCCTACCGACACCAGAGAACTCGTGCCGTCGCCCACCGGGTCCTGGTTCGTCGAGCTCACGAGCGACTCGGCGGCCGAGGGCGGCAGCCGCACCACGGCGCGCCGCCAGCAGGACCGCCTCCTCGCCGAAGCCGCGACGCTCCAGGCCGACCTCGACGTCCGGTACCGCTACGACCGGCTGTGGAACGGGCTGTCGGTCACCGCGTCGCAGGCCGACATCTCGCGCATCGCCGGTTCCCGCGAGGTCGCCGCCGTCTACCCCGTCGTGGCCGTGCAGGCACCCGATCCGGTGCAGACCGAACCGGCCATGGACTCCGCGCTGGGCATGACCGGAGCTGACATCGCGCAGAGCGAGCTGGGCCTGACCGGCGACGGGCTCAAGGTCGGCATCATCGACACCGGCATCGACATCGACCACCCCGACCTCGGCGGGGACGGTACGGCCGGCGGGACGGCCTTCCCGAGCGACCGCGTCGTCGCCGGGTACGACTTCGTCGGCGACGACTACAACGCCGACGACACATCGGCGGCCTACCAGCCGATCCCGCGGCCCGACGACAACCCGGACGACTGCAATGGACACGGCAGTCACGTCGCCGGCATCGTCGGCGCCGACGGTGACAGCGCCGCCGGCGGTGTGCTCGGAGTGGCCCCCGGCGTGCAGTTCGGCGGCTACCGGGTGTTCGGCTGCGGCGGCTCCACCACCTCCGACATCATCCTGGCCGCGCTGGAGCGCGCGCACGCCGACGGCATGGACGTCGTGAACATGAGCCTCGGCGCCGGTTTCGTCACCTGGCCGGAGTACCCGACCGCCGTCGCCAGCGACGCGCTGGTCGACGCCGGCGTCGTCGTGGTGGCCTCCATCGGCAACAACGGCGCCGCCGGCACCTGGTCGGCCGGCGCACCCGGCGTCGGTGACAAGGTCATCGGCGTCGCGTCGTTCGACAACACCGAGTACGACGCCCAGATGTTCACCGCCTCCCCGGACGACCGCGAGTTCGGCTACAGTCCGGCCGAAGGCGCACCGGACGCCCCGACCGAGGGCGATCTGCCGCTGTCGCGCACCGGCACCCCCGAGGCCACCGCCGACGCGTGCACCGCCACCGGACCACTGCCCGACCTGACCGGCACCGCGGCGCTGATCGAGCGCGGCACCTGCTCGTTCTACGAGAAGGCCATCAACGCGCAGAACGCCGGCGCCGCGGCCGTGGTCCTGTACAACAACGTCGCCGGCGCGTTCGCGCCGACGGTCGCGCCGACGACCCCGGCCGACCCGCCGGTCACCATCCCCGTCGTCGCGGTCTCGCAGGCCGACGGCGTCGAGCTGGACAGCCGGATCGCCGCCGGCGCCACCACGCTGACCTGGACCGGCGAGACCACCACCGTCGAGAACGTGACCGGCGGGCTGATCTCGTCGTTCAGCTCCTACGGCATGGCCGCCGACCTGACGCTCAAGCCGGATCTGGGCGCCCCGGGTGGACTGATCCGCTCCACCTACCCACTGGAGAGGGACGGCTACGCCGTCGTCTCCGGCACGTCGATGGCGTCACCGCACGTGGCCGGCGCGGTCGCGCTCCTGCTGGAGGCGCACCCGTCGCTCGGGCCGGAGGCCGTCCGCGACGTGCTGCAGAACCACGCCGACCCGGCCGACTGGTCGCTCATCCCGGACCAGGGCTACATCGAACCGGCACACCGGCAGGGCGCGGGCCTGCTCGACATCGACGCCGCCATCCTGGCCGACACCGCTGTGACGCCGGGCAAGCTCTCGCTCGGCGAGAGTGAGGCCGGTCCGGCGACGCGGACGCTCACCCTCACCAACGACGGCGACGCCGACGTCACGTACGAGCTGTCGCACATTGACGCGGTCAGCACCGCCGACGAGCCCAACAACCCCGGGTTCTACCTCGGCGGCGCCGCCGTCGACTTCGGCGCCTCGTCGGTCACGGTGCCGGCCGGCGGCTCGGTGACGGTGGACGTCACCGTCACCGCGCCGGACGGTCCGGCCCTCGGCCAGTACGGCGGGTACGTCGTCCTGACGCCGCCCGACGGCGAACCGCTGAGCGTGCCGTTCGCCGGCTTCGTCGGCGACTACCAGGACCTGCCGATCCTGACCAGCGCCGGGTTCGGCCTGCCGGCGCTCGGCGACGTCACCGCCTGCGATCGGTACCTCGGCGTCAACTGCACGATGGGCGGCCAGTACGCGCTGCTACCCGACGGTGGCACTTTCACGATGACCGAAGGCGACCATCCGGTGATCATCGCGCACCTGGAGCACCAGGCGCAGAACGTCTCCGTCCAGCTGTTCCACGCGAAGGACGACGGCACCGCCGGGCGCCCGTACGCGGGCCGCCTCAACACTGTGCTGTCCGAGGACTTCGTCGGCCGCAGCGGCGCGGCGACCGGTTTCACCCCGTACGTCTGGGACGGCACGCGCCCGCGAGGCGCCGGCACCGACAAGCGGGTCGACGTCCCCGACGGCCGCTATGTCCTGCGGCTGACCGCCACCAAGCCGCTGGGCGACCCGTCCAACCCCGACCACGTGGAGACGTGGGACTCCCCGGTCATCACCGTGGATCGCAGCTGACGCAAGGTCCACGATGAGGTGCTCGACAGGGCGCTGCTGTCGCTATGGCGATAGTGACGCCCTGTCGATCACCCGGATCAGACCGGGTACCGCGTGGTCGGCAGGGCGGCGGCGGATGGGAAGACTTCATGACGTGGGTGGCGAACCAGGTCCGCGCAGCTCCTGCGTCTGCGAGCTGTCGTTAGGCTCCGGTTTCATGGACTCTGATCGCACAGAGTTGTTGAGGCGCTTGCGTCTTGGCGACGACCAGATCGACGAGACGGATCGCCCAGACGTCCTCCTCTGGACGCCGAAGGGCCACGACGTCGCCGTTGAGCTCGTGACAAGTGAGCGTGATCTGTCGGCGCGGATAGCCGCACTCGTCGCTGACGATGCGGGCGGGGTGTTCGGTCCGGACGTCAGCGCGATCGACGGAGCGTGGCGCCTGCTGACGATTCACCTCATGGAGGAGTACGAGACGATGCCTGCCGGGCATGGTCGCCTCACGATCACTCCGTCCGGCATCGTCAGTTCCTGAACAGCCCGCGCCACCTCGGCAGCCGGATGCGGGCCATCGCCAGGCGTCTTACCGCTGCGGCAGGCAAGCATGCATGGTGCGGCGGGAGCACCCATGCCGAACGTGATCATTTACGGACGTGCAGGGCGGAGCCAGAGGGTGCCCAGCGGGGGCAGGCGTAGCCGGGCGGACGCGGGGCGGCCGTGCCAAGGCTCGTCGACGGCGACAACGGCGCCGAGGTTGCCGACGCCGGAGCCGCCGTAGACGTCGGCGTCGGTGTTGACCACCTCGTTCCAGGCGCCGGCGACCGGCAGCCCGAGCCGGTAGCCCTGGTGCGGCCGCGCGGAGAAGTTCGCCACGCACACCAGGAGCTCGCCGTCCGGGTCGCGCCGGAGGAACGAGAAGACGTTGCCGGCGGCGTCGTTGGCGTCGATCCACTCGAAGCCGGCCGGGTCGGAGTCGCGGGTCCACAGCACCGGCGCGGCCCGGTAGGCGCGGTTGAGGTCGGCCACCAGTTGCCGCAGGCCGGCATGGTCGGGCCGGTCGAGCAGGTGCCACTCCAGCTCGCGGGACTCCGCCCACTCTGACTCCTGGCCGAACTCGCCGCCCATGAAGAGCAGTTGCTTGCCCGGGTGCGCCCACATGAAGGCGTAGAAGGCGCGCAGATTGGCCAGCTGCTGCCAATGGTCCCCGGGCATCTTGCGCAGCATCGACCCCTTGCCGTGCACCACCTCGTCGTGCGACAACGGCAGCACGAAGTTCTCACTGAACGCGTACATCATCGAGAACGTCATCTGGTGATGGTGGTACTGCCGGTGGATCGGGTCGCGGGTCAGGTAGCTGAGGGAATCGTGCATCCAGCCCATGTTCCATTTGAGCCCGAAACCCAGCCCGCCCAGATGGGTCGGCCGGGTCACGCCGGGCCAGGCGGTGGACTCCTCGGCGATGGTGACGATGCCGGGCACCGAGCGGTAGGCGGTGGCGTTGGTCTCCTGCAGGAACGCGATGGCGTCGAGGTTCTCGCGCCCGCCGTGCACGTTGGGCAGCCAGGCGCCGTCGGCGCGGGAGTAGTCGAGGTAGAGCATGGAGGCGACGGCGTCCACGCGCAGCCCGTCGATGTGGTACTCGGTCAGCCAGTACAGGGCGTTGGCGACCAGGAAGTTGCGTACCTCCGGCCGGCCGAAGTCGAACACGTAAGTGCCCCAGTCGGGGTGCTCGCCGCGGCGCGGGTCGGGGTGCTCGTACAGCGGCGTGCCGTCGAAGCGGGCCAGCGCCCAGTCGTCGCGGGGGAAGTGCGCCGGCACCCAGTCCAGGATGACCCCGAGCCCGGCTTGATGCAGGGTGTCGACCAGGAACTTGAAGTCGTCGGGGGTGCCGAACCGGGCCGTCGGCGCGTAGTACGACGTCACCTGGTAGCCCCATGAGCCGCCGAACGGGTGCTCGGCCACCGGCAGCAGCTCGACGTGGGTGAATCCGAGCTCGGTGACGTACGACGCCAGCTCGACGGCGGCCTGCCGGTACGAGCGGCCGCGCCGCCACGACCCGAGATGCACCTCGTAGACCGACATCGGCGCGTCGTGGGCCGTGCGTGCCCGGTCAGCCATCCAGACGTGGTCGTTCCACTCGTAGCTCGACCGGTGCACGACCGAAGCCCGCGCCGGCGGCACCTCGGTGCGGAACGCCATCGGGTCGGCCTTGTCGCGCCACACGCCGTCGGCGCCGTGCACCTTGTACTGGTAGAGCGCACCGTCACCGAGGCCGGGCACGAACGCACCCCACACGCCGCCACCGAGCCGCGTCATCGGGGTGTGGCCGCCGTCCCAGTCGTTGAAGTCGCCGGCCACCTCGACCGTGCGGGCGTTGGGCGCCCACACCGTGAACGCCGTTCCGTCGACTCCGCCGACGCTGGTCACGCGCGCGCCGAGGACGTCCCAGAGGCGCTCGTGCCGGCCCTCGCCGATGAGGTGGAGGTCGACCTCGCCCAGCAGGTGCTGCGCATCGATCATTCGGACGAGCTTAGCGGCCCGGCGAGCCGTCGCGCCCTCGTGCCCGGCAGCGGACAGTAACGTGTGTTCTCGCACGGCCGCCGCGGCCGCCGGTTCCGGTCCCGGCAGGAAGGCGAGCGACGGGCATGGTGAACGACCACCACACCGGCCGCGAGTTCGAGCGCATGGAACTGTCCGGCGCCCGCTTCGACGCAGTGGACCTCACCGGCGCGACCATCCGGCACTCCGCGCTGAGCCGGGTGGTGATGCGCCGGTACGCCGAGCGCGACCTGGCCGTCCTCGAAGGACGCTCCTGACCGCAGACGTCAGCGAATCTGCGCCAGCCGCTCGACCGCCGCGAGCGGGATGGGCAGCCAGCTCGGCCGCCGCCGCGCCTCGTAGCGGACCTCGTACACGGCCTTGTCGGCCTCGTAGGCGGTGAGCAATTCCAGGTCGGCGCGCGGGTCGGTGACCGAGGCGGAGGCGTAACCGCTGCAGAACGCGTCGCTGTTGCGCTGCGTCCACTCCTGGGCGCGGTACTCGATCTGGTCGTGCGACGGGTCTTCCGGCGGGTGATCGGTGATGAGCAGATGCCGCGCGGCGTAGTCGAACGACCGCAGCATCTGCGCGACGTCGCGCAGCGGTGAATGCGGTGCCCGCCGCTCCGGTAACGACGCCAGGACCTCGCCTTCGAAGTCGACCAGCTTCCACCCGACGACGGTGCGCAGCACCTGCCCGAGGTGGTAACTGCCGTGGATGCGCTGGACGGGCACCGGTTCGGTGCGATGCCGCAGGACGTCGAAGTGCGCTCGCAGCCCGGGAGCGAACGGTTCGAGCTCCGGGACGGCGACGACGGCGGCGTCAAGCCGGTGGTTCATGGCCGCGCCCAGTTCGGCGAGCTCGGCCGGTGACATGGTGGACGTCGGCAGCACCTCGGCGAGGGTCTCGTGCACCCGCGCGGTGGACATGCCCAGCCGGTAGGCCTCGGCCGCGAAGTCGCCGCCGACCTCGTCGGCGTGCAGGTCACCCTCCGCGTACAGGTCGCGGACGCTCGCGGTGGCCAGCGCCCACCCGTCCGAGGCGGTGGTGAGGTAGCCGCGCAACATGGCGAGGTTGGCCGTCGCCATGTCGGCGTCGCCGTCCGGCTCACGCCAGGAGCCGTCGACCCAGCCCAGGAGCGGCGCCACCAGCTCGCAGCCGGCGTCGGTGAGCGCTTCGTGGATCTCGACGTCGGGGTTGCGGCCGGGCTCGATGCGGCGGAAGACCTTGAGGATCGCGGCGTCGCCGTACAGCAGGCTGGTGTTGTGGTGCTCACCCGGCATCACCAGGGACGTCTGCCCGAACGGGACGGTGGCGCCCTTCTGCACGTGGAAGGTCAGCCCGTCCGCCGTCGACACGCCGTCGGCGAACCGGCCCAGCAGGATCGCGGTGGCGTCCTTGTCGTGCAGCGCGTCGTACACGTGGCCCTGGCTGGTGTGGCCCAGGTGCACATGGTCGAGCCGGTCGGCCCGGTGGGCATGCACCGACAACGGCACCTGGTAGATCTGGGTACCCTCGGCGTGCCGTACCTCGGCCAGCACGTGCCACAGCCGCGGCTCCGCCTCGTTCAGCAGCGTCGCCGAAACCGTCCGGGCCTCGATCGGGCCGGTGCGGCTGCCCGTGTACCAGTTCTGGTGGCGCAGCCACTCCGGCAGCAGCGCCACCGCCTCGTTCAGACCTGCGTCGTCCGTCACGGCATCGTCTCCTCCGGCAGCTTGGCCAGCCGGAACCAGTAGAAGCCGTGCGAGCCGAGGGTGAGCAGATAGGGAAGCTCACCGATCGGCGGGAACCGCACGCTGCCGATGAGCTCCACCGGCTGCATCCCCTCGAACCGGCGCAGGTCGAGCTCGACCGGCTGCGGGAAGCGGGACAGGTTGTTGACGCACAGGACGATGTCGTCGCCGAACGAGCGCACATAGGCCAGCACCGTCGGGTTCGACCCGCCGAGGTCGACGAAGTCGCCCAGCCCGAAGGCGGGGTTCTGCTTGCGCACCTCGATCATCCGCTGGGTCCAGTGCAGCAGCGACGACTTGTTCGCCATCTGCGCCTCGACGTTGGTGACCTGGTAGCCGTAGACGGCGTCCATGACCACCGGGAGGTCGAGCCGGCCCGGTTCGGCGGTGGAGAACCCGGCGTTGCGGTCCGGCGTCCAGTGCATGGGGGTGCGGACGGAGTCGCGGTCACCCAGCCAGATGTTGTCGCCCATGCCGATCTCGTCGCCGTAGTAGAGCACCGGCGAACCGGGCAGCGACAGCAGCAGCGCGTTGAACAGCTTGACCTGGTTCATGTCGTTCTCGAGCAGGGGCGCGAGCCGGCGGCGGATGCCGAGGTTGGCCTTCATCCGCGGGTCCTTGGCGTACTCGGACCACATGTAGTCGCGTTCTTCGTCGCTGACCATCTCGAGCGTGAGCTCGTCGTGGTTGCGGAGGAAGACACCCCATTGGCAGCCGGACGGGATCTGCGGCGTCTGCGCCATGATCTCGCTGATCGGGTAGCGCGACTCGCGCCGGACGGCCATGAAGATGCGCGGCATGACCGGGAAGTGGAAGGCCATGTGGCATTCGTCGCCGCCGACGTCAGGGTCGCCGAAGTACTCGACGACGTCGCTGGGCCACTGGTTGGCCTCACACAGCAGGACGGTGTCGGGGAACTCGTCGTCCATCACCTTGCGCACCTTCTTCAGGAACGCGTGCGTCTCGGGCAGGCTCTCGCCGTTCGTGCCCTCCTGCTCGTACAGGTAGGTGACGGCATCGAGCCGGAACCCGTCGACACCCAGGCTCAGCCAGAACCGCACCACGTCGAGCATCGCTTCGTGCACGGCGGGGTTCTCGTAGTTGAGGTCCGGCTGGTGGCTGAAGAAGCGGTGCCAGTAGTACTGCTTGCGCACCGGGTCGAACGCCCAGTTGGACGTCTCCGTGTCGTTGAAGATGATCCGCGCTTCGGGATAGCCGGTGTCGTCGTCGGCCCATACGTAGAAGTCGCCGTAGGGGCCGTCCGGGTCCTCGCGGGACGCCTGGAACCACGCGTGCTGGTCGCTGGTGTGGTTCATGACCAGGTCGGTCATGACTCGCATGCCGCGGCTGTGCGCCTCGGCGACGAAGACGGAGAAGTCCTCGAGCGTCCCGAACTCCGGAGCCACGTCCATGTAGGCGGCGACGTCGTAACCGCCGTCCCGCAGCGGGGACGGGAAGAACGGCGGCAGCCAGAGGCAGTCGACTCCTAGCCACTTCAGGTAGTCGAGCTTCTGGGTGAGGCCCTTGAGGTCGCCGACGCCGTCGCCCTGCGAGTCGTAGAACGAGCGCACCAGGACTTCGTAGAAGACGGCGCGCTTGAACCACTCGGGGTCGGTGCCCCGAGCCGGCAGCGCCCAGTCGGACCGTTCGGTCACCACCGCTTGCGGGCGCGATTCGCTCATGACCGACACCATTCGATGGTAAGCGGGCTGCGGTCGGTCGCCACGGTGCCGGGTTGCACCGGAAGGAAGACGGGCGCGATCGAATCGGTGAGCACGTCCTGACCTCTCATGAACGCGTGGGCCTGCTGGATGGAGTGTGCGGCGGCGTGATCTGCCGCCTCCCGATGCCCGGTGGTGCGGATCACGGGTGGTGCTGAATTGATCAATGACGTACGCCTGCCTGTGCAACGCGGAGGTTACGCAGACGTTTCCGGGCGGGGTGTGCCCGGCGAATAGTAATCACACGAATCAGGCCACCGCCAAGCGCTTTGGGTGTGTCATCGGCGTGGTTGCTGGCCGTACTCGGCTTCGAGGCGCTGACCTGGGGGAACATGAGAGTCTGGGGCACGGTGTTCGCTATGGGAGAGCGCCCTTGTCCGGGCGCGAGGCGGGCATAATTCTCCCCATTCTCTACAGCCCGCCGGGACATGCGCAATTAGGGCGCTGAGATTCCTTCAGGTGGTGTTCGAAATCACGCCTCGACCCCACCGTGCCGCCTCACAGACCGTCAAGCAGTTCGCGCATGCGGACGATCTCGGCCGACTGGGTGACGTCGACGTCGACGGCCATCTCGACCGCGAGCTGGTCGGTGCCGTTCGCCACCGCGGCCGCGGCCATGTCCAGGGCACCCTGGTGGTGCTGGCTCATGTAGGTGAGGAACAACTCGTCGAACTCGGCCCCCGAGGCGTCACGCAGCTGGTCGAGCTGGAACGGGGTGATCATGCCCGGCAGGCTGTGGTCGTGCTCGGCGTTCTCGGGCGGCACCGGCAGGCCGCGCTGGGTCAGCCACGCCTCGAGGGCGATGATCTCCGGACCCTGGCCGGCGGCGATGCGTTCCGCGAGCAGACGCACCTGCTCGTCGCCGGCGCGTTCGAGCGCGAGTTCAGCCATCTCGACCGCCTGCCGGTGGTGCGGGATCATCTGTTCGACGAACCGGACGTCGGTCTCGCTGTAGCCGCCTTCGACGATCTCGAACGGTTCGCCCGGCTCGATGACCTCCGCCGTCTCGCCCGGGCGGCCGGGTGCGATGACCCGGGAGTCGGAGGTCGCGGTGGACGTGGCCGCGGCCACTCCGCGGTCGGTCCCGGTGTCCGAACCGCTGCAGCCGGCGAGCGTCGCGAGGATGCCGGCCGTGGCCAGCCAGGCGACCCGCGGGGTGGTCCGTCGAGACGTCGTCATCGTTCCTCCTCGGGCGGGCGATGCGGACCGGCGCGCGGACCGCCGGGTCACAGCAGGGTACGGCCCAACGCGCTCGGAGCGAACCAGGACATCGACGCGACACCCAGATGTTTCAACGGAATCCGTGGAAAGTATGGCTATGTGTGACGCGGGAGGTTATTGTCCAATTTGACCTTGACCGGGGTCATCCCAGCGATCGCTGTGAGGTGCACATGACCGGACATCGTTGGAGAAGACGTGCGGCGGGAACGGCCATCGCCGTCGTCATGACCGGTGGCCTGGCCATCGGATCGATCGGGACGTCCGCGGCCGACGACGGCGAAGTGCTCGATCGGGCGGGCGCGGACGAGAGCGCGGAATGCGCCGACGCCCTCGCCGACGCCGTCGAAGGACTGGGCGACAACTTCGAGGAGAACTGTCTCACCGAGGAGCAGCTGGCCGAGATCACCGACGGCCCGGCCGCGTCGAGCATCCTGCCACCCGGCGAGGAAGCCAGCACGCCCAACCTGAGCCTCGTCTCGAACCTGCCCAAGGAGGGCCCGTTCACGCCGGCCAACGCGCTCAACTCCGACCTGGCCTTCCAGGGGAAGTACGCGTTCGCCGGCAACTACAACGGGTTCACCGTCTACGACATCCACAACCCCCGCAAGCCGAAGGTCGCCGCCCAGGTGCTCTGCCCGGGTTCGCAGAACGACATCTCCGTCTACGGCGATCTGCTGTTCCTCTCCACCGACTCCCGGTGGACCGACGACTCGTGCCAAGCCCAGGGGCCGCTCAGCGCATCCGCCGCCGCGGCGCTGCCCGACTACTGGGAAGGCATGAAGATCTTCAGCATCGCCGACCCGACCAACCCCCAGTACGTCGCCAGCGTCGAGACGAAGTGCGGGTCGCACACCCACACGCTCGTGCCGGCCGACGGCAGCGTCTACGTGTACGTGTCCTCGTACGACGTCAACGCGCAGCTGTCGAACTGCCAGCCGCCGCACGACCTGATCTCGATCATCGACGTGCCGCTGGACGATCCGGCATCGGCGTCCGTCGTGGCCGAGCCGGTGCTGTTCCCGGACGCGGGCAACCAGGGCTCCAACACCCGCGGCTGCCACGACATCACCGCCTACCCGCACCTCGGCCTCGCGGCCGGCGCGTGCATGGGCGACGGCGTGGTGCTCGACATCACCGACCCGCTGAACCCGACCATCGTCGACCAGGTGCGCGACCCGAACTTCGCGTTCTGGCACTCGGCGACGTTCAACAACGAGGGCACGTCGATCATCTTCACCGACGAGCTCGGCGGCGGCAGCGGGCCGACCTGCAACCCGACCATCGGGCCCAACCGCGGCGCCAACGCCATCTACACATGGGACGGCGACTCCCTGGAGTTCGCGTCGTACTACAAGATCCCGCGCGAGCAGGCGGACACCGAGAACTGCGTGGCGCACAACGGTTCGCTGATCCCGGTGCCGGGCAAGGACATCTTCGTCCAGGCGTGGTACCAGGGCGGCATCTCGGTCTTCGACTTCACCGACCCGTACAACCCGACCGAGATCGCCTGGTTCGACCGGGGTGCGTGGACGGGCGAGTCGATCGCCGGTGCATGGTCCACGTACTACTACAACGGCTACATCTACTCCAACGAGATCCAGCGCGGCTTCGACGTGTTCAACATCCGCGACCCGCGGGTGGCGCCGGCGAAGGGCGTGCGCTACGACGAGCTGAACGTCCAGACCCAGCCCGTCTACTAGCCCCTGGACCCAATTGATCACGTTCGGCATGGGTGCTCCCGCTCCACCAGGAATGCTTGCCTGGGGGAGCGGGAGCTCGCCTGGTGTGACGGGGCCGGGCCGCGCGGGAGTTCGCCCGGTGGCCGGGCCGGGGCGGAGCGGGAGTTACGCCGGTAGAGGAGAGTCGCCGTCCGCTCGCCCGCGAGTAAGCGGCTGGTAACAGTCATTGGTTACCGTGGTCGCCGTGCGCGCGATCCGACGACTCATGGTCCGTACCGTCCTCCCCGAGCCGCTGGCGGCGCTCGGCGATCTGGTCACGAACCTGCGCTGGTCCTGGCACCAGCCCACCCAGGAACTCTTCTCCGCCGTCGACCCGGGCCTGTGGGAGGAGGTCGGCCACGACCCCGTCCGGCTGCTCGGCGAGGTCACCCAGGACCGGCTGGCCGAGCTGGCCGCCGACCCGGCCTTTCTCGGCCTGGTCCGTGCCACCCACGACGACCTGCAGAACTACCTGAGCGAAGCGCGCTGGTATCAGGACAACGACGGCGCCGCTCCGGCCGGCATCGCCTATTTCTCCCCGGAGTTCGGCATCACCCACGTGCTGCCGCAGTACTCCGGCGGCCTCGGCATCCTGGCCGGCGACCACCTCAAGACCGCCAGCGACCTGGGCGTCCCGATCATCGGCGTCGGGCTGCTGTACCGGCACGGCTACTTCGTCCAGTCGCTGTCCCGCGAGGGCTGGCAGCAGGAGCGCTACCCGGTCGTCGACCCGGACAACCTCCCGCTGGTGCGGCTGCGCGAGTCCGACGGGCGGCCGGCGCAGATCACCGTCGGGATGCCCGGCGGGCGGACCCTCGCCGCGGCCATCTGGGTGGCGAACGTCGGCCGGGTGCCGCTGCTGCTGCTCGACTCGTTCGTCGAGGACAACGGCCCGATCGAGCGCGATGTCACCGACCGCCTCTACGGCGGCAGCCGCGAGCACCGGCTGTTGCAGGAGATGCTGCTCGGCGTCGGCGGGGTGCGCGCGGTGCGCACGTACTGCAGGATCACCGGTGCCGCGGCCCCCGAGGTTTTCCACACCAACGAGGGCCACGCCGGCTTCCTCGGCCTGGAACGCATCCGCGAGCTGGTCGAGGAGCGCGGGCTGACGTACGAGGCGGCGTTGGAGTTCACCCGCGCCGGCACGGTCTTCACCACGCACACGCCGGTGCCGGCGGGCATCGACCGGTTCCCCGTCGACCTCGTCGAGCGTCACTTCGGTGGCGACAACGCCAGCCCGGGCCTGCCGGTCGAGCACATCCTGGCGCTCGGCGCCGAGGACTACGAGGGCGGCGACCCGTCCATGTTCAACATGGCGGTCATGGGTTTGCGGCTGGCCGCCCGGGCGAACGGCGTCAGCACCCTGCACGGCGAGGTCAGCCGCGGCATGTTCGCTGGTCTGTGGCCGTCGTTCGACGAGCGCGAGGTTCCGATCGGCTCCATCACCAACGGCGTGCATGCGCCCACCTGGGTGGCGCCGGAGATCTTGCGGTTGGAGGAGAAGGCCGTCGCCGGCGGCGGCTGGAAGTCGGCCACCACCACGGTCGCCGACCACGACATCTGGGCTACGAAGCGACAGTTGCGTGAGCGGCTGGTCGCCGACGCCCGCGCTCGGCTGCGCACGTCGTGGCGCGGCCGCGGCGCCAGCGATGCCGAGCTGGGCTGGGTCGACGACGCCCTCGACCCGGACGTGCTGACCGTCGGGTTCGCCCGCCGCGTGCCGTCGTACAAGCGGCTGACGCTCATGTTGCGCGACCCGCAGCGGCTCAAGGCCCTGTTGCTGCACCCCGAGCGGCCCGTCCAGATCGTCATCGCCGGCAAGGCGCACCCGGCCGACGACGGCGGCAAGCGGCTCATCCAGGAAATGGTCCGCTTCGCCGACGACCCCGACGTGCGGCACCGCATCGTGTTCCTGCCCGACTACGGCATCGGGATGGCGCAGGCGCTGTACCCGGGCTGCGACGTGTGGCTCAACAACCCGCTGCGCCCGTACGAGGCCTGCGGCACGTCGGGCATGAAGGCGGCGCTGAACGCCGGGCTGAACCTGTCCATCCGCGACGGCTGGTGGGACGAGTGGTTCGACGGCTCGAACGGCTGGGACATCCCGTCGGCCGAGGGTGTCGACGACCCCGACCACCGCGACGACCTCGAAGCCATCGCGATGTACGAGCTGTTCGAGAACGAGGTCGCGCCGCGCTTCTACGACGTGGACACCGACGGCATCCCGCGCCGCTGGGTGGAAATGCTGCGGCACACGCTCACGTCGCTCGGCCCGAAGGTGCAGGCCACCCGGATGGTCCGCGAGTACGTCGACCAGCTGTACCGGCCGGCGGCTGCGTCCAGCCGGGCGCTCAACGCCGACTTCGACGGCGCGGCGGCGCTGGCGGACTGGAAGGAACGGGTCCGAGCCGCGTGGTCCAGCGTCGCCGTCGACCACGTCGAGAGCACCACCGTCGACACGTTCGAGCGCGGCCAGACGCTGCGTCTGCACGCGTTCGTCTCCCTTGGGCCGCTCACCCCCGACGACGTCGACGTGCAGGTGGTGCACGGGGGAGTCGACGACAACGACACCCTGCGCGAGCCCGCGGCCACCGCGATGTCGATGAGCGAGCAGCACGGCGACGGCCGGTACCGCTTCGACGGCGAGGTGCACCTGGACCGCGCCGGCCCGTTCGGTTACACGGTCCGCATCGTTCCACGCCACGCCCTGCTCGGCGACGGCACGGAGCTCGGCCTGGCCGCCCTCCCCGGCTGATGGTTGCGGGATTCGGGTCGCTATAGCAGCGCGGATTCCGCAACCATTCGGCGACGTTGTCCACAGATTTCGATCGGGCCTTCCATCTGCGCCGCTGGTGGCCACACGATCGGCGGATGGCACGGATCGACACGTTGCGGCTGGCTGCCCTCCAGGACGGCTTGATCACGCGCTCCCAGGCGTTGGCGACCGGACTCACGGCGTCGGCGCTGCGGTACAGCGCTCGCCCCGGTGGGCGCTGGCAGCGCTTGCTCCCCGGCGTCTACGCGACGTTCAGCGGGCCGGTGCAGGACATCCACAAGCTGCGCGCCGCGGTCCTCGCCGCAGGGGAGGGCAGCATGGTGACGGGGCCATGGGCGTGCCGAGCGGCGGGGTTGCGCTATGGACCTGATCCGGGGGAGTGGGTCGATGCCTTGATCGGATGGCGGCACGACCGCGGGAACATCGGCTTCGTGCGCGTCACCCGCACGAAACGGCTTCCGGAGCCGCTCTGGTGGATCGACGAGCACCGGCTGGAGGAGCTCAGGCATGGCGAACGCCCGCTGAGCGTCGTCATGGAGCAGCTCGGGCACGTGCCGGTTCCGGGCATCATCCCGATGGCTCCGGCGGCACGAGCAGTCGTGGACACCGTTGTCCGCCCGCATCGGCTGCCGGGAGGCTGGCAGCCGGCCTGCACAAGTCCGGCGGGCTGCCCGGACTGCAGGGACGATGGCCACCGAGCGGGCGCACTGCGCAATGTGCGGGCGCTGATGTGCGAGGTGGTGCAGCGCCGGCTGACGTCGGTGTCCGCCCTACGCGACGAGGTGGCTGCGGCGCCGCGCCGCGGCGCCGCACTGGCCCGGCAGGCGATGCGGGATGTCGAGGCCGGTTGTCGTTCGGCCCCCGAGTGCGAGCTGCGTGACCTCGTTCGCACCAGCCGGGTCTTGCCCGAGCCGCGGTGGAACCGAGTCCTTCCGGGCCAACGTGACATCTACCCGGACGCGTGCTGGCCCGACGCCCGACTCGTCGCGGAGGTGGACTCGCGCAGCTACCATGGCTTCGGCGACGCTCCTAGGCGAACCGAGGAGCGCCGGGCGCGGTACGCGGCGCTTGGCTGGCGGGTGTTGCCGGTTGCGCCGGCGCGGCTGCGGACTGAGCCACACGTCGTCCTGGGCGAGCTCGAGGCGGCGTACCTGGTGCGCGGCGCGTGATGGTTGCGGGATCCGGGACGCTATAGCAGCCCAGATCCCGCAACCATGACAAATGCGTGCGGGGCTCGGTCAGTTCGCGGTCAGGTCGACCAGGGTGCCCTTGCGGGTGAACACCGCCACAGTGTCGCCGCCGTTGTTGAGGACGGCGCGGCCGAGGTCGTTGTAGTAGCGGTCCTTGGTGTTGGTGCCGGCCGCGGTGTAGACGCGCAGTTCGGCGCCGGGGTGCAGCAGGTAGCCGCGGCCGATGACGAGCCGGTTGATGGCCGCGTCCTGGATGACGTAGCCGCCCACGTTGACCGGCCGGGATCCGGTGTTGGTGAGCACGACGTGTTCGCCGTTCTCGGGCTGGATGTCGTCGCCGGGGACGTTGGCGTTGATCTGGCTGACGACGATGCCGTTGGCGTCGGGGACGGGCGGCTTGCCGGCCACGACGTTCACCAGCATGCCGGGATAGTCGGACGTGATGGTGTCGATGCCCAGGTCGAGCAGTTCCCGCGTCTGGACCGGGCCGTTCACGGTGTAGACGCCGATGAGCATGCCGGTGTCTTGGACGCGGGCGATGTCGGCCGGGTCCAGTGAGCGGTAGTTGGTGCCGAGCGCGTCGGCCCAGCCGGCCAGCTCGGTCAGGGCGGCGTCGTCGGCGGGGATCGCGCCGAGAGCCATGACGGGGATGTCCGGCCGCAGGTCATGGAACTGTCGCAGAGCGCCGTGGTCGAACGAGATCGTCATGAGCTGGCCGGCGTCGGCGAGCGCGGCCCAGCGCGGGTCGGCGGCCAGTTCGTCGACCACCACGTCCACGACGCCGGGGGAGTTGGCCGGTTCCTTCAACTCGATCAGCACGCCGACGCCGTCGGGGAGGGCGTCGAGGGTCTGGGAGAAGGTGGGCATCCGCTGGCCGGCGAAGTCCGGGCCGAACCACGAGCCGGCGTCGAGCTGTTGCAGCTCTGCGTAGGTGAACGCGCCGACCGGGGCGCTCGCGCGGTCCGGGAAGACCGTCTCGACGTCCGTGGTGCGGGCCGGCGTCGCGTCGTGCAGGAGGACGGGAACGCCGTCGGCGGACAGCTGGACGTCGATCTCGACGAAGTCCGGCCCCGCCGCCGCGCCCGCGGCGATGCCGGCGAGCGTGTTCTCCGGCGCCAGTCCGGCCGCTCCCCGGTGCCCAATGGTGACGACGTCGCCGGCCGCGGTGCCCGCCGGCTCGTCCGCGGTGGCACCTGCCGGGGTCAGTGCGGCCAGCACGGCGACTCCGACGCCGGTCCCCAGGACACGCATCCGTACCGGATGACCTGCCTTCATGCGCGCTTCCTCCGTCCCTGCCGGCATCGGCGCACACCGGACGCGGGTCGCCCGGAGCCGGCCGGCGTCACGAACCGTACAGAGGGGGCGAGCGGGACATGTGGCGCGGGCCTGAACCGGAGCCGAAGGCTGGATGACGCTTGATCGACGGGCATAGATGCGGGCCCGGCCGCGGGCGTCGCTCAGTAGCCGTAGCCGCCGTTGCCGTCGTCCTCCGCCGGGCTGTCGCCGGAGCCGTCGCCCTCGACGGTGACGGCGTGCCACACGAAGTGGGTGCCCTGGAAGTCGTCCTCGACACCGTCGCCGGCGACGGAGCCCGGGCCGGAGTCGTCGGCGAACGTGTACAGGGGATTGCCGTCCAGCGTGAGCTGCTCGGACCCGTCCGGCCGGTCGACCACGCCGAACTCGCCGTCCACGCCCTCGACTTCGGACGGCAAATCCTCGGCGGTGGCGGCCAGCGGTGGCCAGAAGTCGGCGCAGCCGTCGACGCAGCGGACGGTGCCGTCGTCCTCGGCCGCGGTCGTGTAGAGCGTGTTGCCGTCGGTGTCGACCAGGACGGAACCGAACCCGTCGACGTCCCTGGTGCCGACGATCCCGCTCGACGTCGTGCCCGCGGCGGTGTCGTCGCCGTTGCCTCCGTCGTCGCCGCAGGCGGCGAGGACGAGCACGAGCGCGGCGCCGCCGCTGAGCAGGGCGCGGCGGATCCCCATGGAGGTGGAACCGTTCATACAGGTGGTACGGGTTCGGCCGCTCCAGGGATTGTCCGCGCCGCCGCTCTTGCTGACGACCGTCAGTCCACGACCCGCAGGAGCAGGCAGCTGCGGTCGGTGAGCGTGACCGTGGCGCCGGCCGGGTGCTCGCCGTCGAGGACATCGGCCGTGTCGAGGATGACCTGGTACGACGACGCCCAGATGCCGCCCGGCAGCGTGACATCCAGCGGTTCGGGGCCGGCGTGCACCCAGAACAGGAAGGAGTCGTCGACGATGCGCTCGCCACGCGGCCCCCGCGACCGGATGCCCTCGCCGTTGAGGTACATGCCCAGCGTGCGCAGCGAGCCGTCATACCACTCGGCGTCGGTCATCTCCGCGCCGGACGGCGCGAACCAGGCGATGTCCTTGCGGCCGCCCTCCACCACCGGGGCGCCCTCGAAGAACCGCCGCTGCCGGACCACCGGATGCTGGCGGCGCAGCTGCAGCAGCCGCTGGACCAGCTCCACCAGCTGCGGATACTGCTCTGACAGGGACCAGTCCATCCAGCTGATCTCGTTGTCCTGGCAGTAGGCGTTGTTGTTGCCGCCCTGGGTGCGGCCCATCTCGTCGCCGGACAGCAGCATGGGCACGCCGGTGGACAGCAGCATGGTGGTGAGCATGTTGCGGATCTGCCGGAGCCGCAGCTCACGAACCACCGGCGCCAGATCGTCCGGATCCCCTTCAACGCCGTGGTTCCACGAGCGGTTGTCGTCCGTGCCGTCGCGGTTGTCCTCACCGTTGGCCTCGTTGTGCTTGTGGTCGTAGGAGACCAGGTCGCGCAGGGTGAAGCCGTCGTGGGCGGTGACGAAGTTGATGGACGCGTACGGGCGGCGGCGGTCGTCGGCGTACAGGTCGGACGAGCCGGAGAGCCGGTAGGCGAGGTCGCGCACTCCGGCGGCGGCGCCGCGCCAGTGATCGCGCACCGTGTTGCGGTACTTGTCGTTCCATTCCGTCCACAGGTGCGGGAACTCCCCGACCTGGTAGCCACCGGGGCCGACGTCCCAAGGCTCGGCGATGAGCTTCACCTCGCGAAGCACCGGGTCCTGCCCGATGACCGTCATGAACGAGCCGAGCATGTCGACGTCGTGCATGGACCGCGCCAGCGCCGAGGCGAGGTCGAAGCGGAACCCGTCGACGTGCATCTCGCCCACCCAGTACCGCAACGAGTCCATGACCAGGCCCAGGCCCGCCGGATGCGCGACCCTGAACGTGTTGCCGGTGCCGGTGTAGTCGAGGTAGCGGGACGGGCCGGCCGGGTCGAGGTGGTAGTACGCCTCGTTGGCGATGCCGCGGAAGGACAGCGTGGGGCCGCCGTCCCCCTGCTCGGCGGTGTGGTTGTAGACGACGTCGAGGATGACCTCGAGGCCGGCCTCGTGCAGCGCCCGCACCATGGCCTTGAACTCGCTGACCTGCTGGCCGCGGGTGCCGGAGGCCGCGTAGGCGTTGTGGGGCGCGAAGAACGCGAGTGTGTTGTAGCCCCAGTAGTTCAGCGCCCCACGGTGCAGGAAGTCGGGCTCGCTGACGAACTGGTGCACCGGCATCAGTTCGACGGTGGTGATGCCCAGGTCGGTGAGGTACTCGATGGCCGCCGGGTGAGCCAGCCCGGCGTACGTGCCGCGCAGTTCCTCGGGGATGCCGGGATGGCGCATGGTGAAGCCGCGGACATGCGTCTCGTACAGCACGGTCTCAGCCCACGGCACCCGTGGCGCGGCATCGCCCCGCCAGTCGAACGGCTCCGGGGCGACGACCACGGACTTCGGCACGTAGGGCGCGGAGTCGGCGTCGCCGCGGACGGTGTGGTCACCGCCCTTCGCCATGGACGGCCGCGCGTGCCCGAACACCGCCGGATGGGCCACCAGTTCGCCGTCGACCGCCCGCGCGTACGGGTCGACCAGCAGCTTGGCCGGGTTGAAACGCTGCCCCGCGGACGGGTCCCACGGGCCGTGAACGCGGAAGCCGTAACGCTGGCCGGCCCGCACGCCGGGTACGGCCCCGTGCCAGATGTCGAACGTGCGGTTGGGCAGCACGTGCCTGGTCTCGGTGCCGTCCTCGGCGAACAGGCACAGTTCGACCTGCTCGGCGTCGGGCGCCCAGAGGGCGAAGTTGGTCGCCTCGGGACCGAACGTGGCGCCGAGCGGGCTCCAGTGACCGGGCCAGGGTGTCGTGTCGTTCACGCGGGGCATTCTGGCTCATGTGACCGACAACGGCCTCTTTGGGCAGGTCGCGGGGGTGTCCCAGGGCGGGCCGCACGGTACGGTGCTCTGGATGAGCGAACCAGATCTCGTGCGGCTCGAGGTCGCCGACGGCGTCGGCACCATCCGGCTGGACCGGCCGCCCATGAATGCCCTCGACGCACGCATGCAGGACGCGCTGCTGGCCGTCGCCACCGAGACCACCGAACGGCCCGATGTCCGCGCCGTCATCGTCTACGGCGGTGAGAAGGTCTTCGCGGCCGGCGCCGACATCAAGGAGATGGCCGGCTGGTCCTACACCGACATGGTCGACCGCTCGGTGGCGCTGCAGGCGGCGTTCACCGCGGTCGCGCGCATCCCCAAGCCCACCGTCGCCGCGGTGACGGGGTACGCGCTGGGCGGTGGCTGCGAGCTGGCCCTCGCCTGCGACGTGCGCTTCGCCGCCGCTGACGCCAAGTTGGGGCAGCCGGAGATCCTGCTCGGCCTGATCCCGGGCGCCGGCGGCACCCAGCGGCTGGCGCGGTTGGTCGGCCCGTCGCGCGCCAAGGACCTCATCTACACCGGCCGCATGGTCACAGCGGCCGAGGCCTTCGACATCGGGCTGGTCGACCAGATCGTGCCGGACGCCGCCGACGTCTATGGCGCGGCCGTCGAGTGGGCGGCCCGCTTCGCTTCCGGCCCGGCGTACGCGCTGCGGGCGGCGAAGGAAGCGATCGACCGGGGGCTGGAGACCGACCTGGTCACCGGGCTGGAGATCGAGCGGCAGCAGTTCGCAGCCCTGTTCGCCACCGAGGACCGCAGCACCGGAATGCAGTCGTTCCTGGAGAACGGCCCCGGCAAAGCCCGCTTCAAGGGCCGCTGAATGGCCGGTCAGCAGGCGGAGGAGCGGCCGGCGGACGGGCAGCCGGAAGACGGGCGGCCGGCCGCGTCCGCGGAGGACGTCGAACGTGCCTGGAACGACACCAAACTGGCCCAGGTGCTCTACCACGACTGGGAAGCCGGCAGCTACGACGACAAGTGGTCCATCTCGTTCGACGAGCGCTGCATCACCTATGCCCGCGATCGCTTCACCGCCGTCGCCGGGACCGACGGATGGCCCTACGGCCGGGCACTCGAGATCGGCGCCGGCACCGGCTTCTTCTCGCTCAACCTGCGCCAGGCGGGCGTGCTGTCCGACATCACCGTCACCGACATCTCGCCCGGCATGGTCGAGGCGGCGCGACGCAACGCCCGGCAACTCGGCTTCGAGATCGCCGGTGAGGTCGCCGACGCCGAGCGGCTCCCGTTCGACGACGCCAGCTTCGACGTCGTCGTCGGGCACGCGGTCATCCACCACATCCCGGACGTGGCACTGGCCTTCCGCGAGATGCTGCGCGTGCTGAAGCCCGGCGGCCGGGTCGTCATCTGCGGGGAGCCGACGCGGTACGGCGACAAGATCGCCCGGGCGCTGTCGCGGGCCACCTGGTGGGCGACGACGCGCGCCACCCGGCTGCCCGGGCTGTCCGGGTGGGCGCGGCCGCAGGAGGAGCTGGACGAGTCGTCGCGTGCGGCCGCTCTCGAGGCCGTCGTCGACCTGCACACGTTCGACCCCGGGGAGCTGACCCGAATGGTCCGCCGGGCCGGTTTCGACGACGTCGACGCGGTCACCGAGGAGCTCACCGCGGCCTGGTTCGGCTGGCCGGTGCGCACGTTCGAGCACGCCGTCAACCCCGAGCGGCTGGGCTGGGGGTGGGCGATGTTCGCGTACTCGAGCTGGCAGCGGCTGTCCGCCGCCGACCGCCTGCTTGGCCGCGTCGTCCCGCGCGAGCTGTTCTACAACGTATCCGTCACCGCCGTCCGCCCGAAATGATCACGTGGACCATGCGTACTCCCGCATCACCAGGCATGTACGCATAGTGGAGCGGGAGAACGCCTGGGGTGGCGCCGGGTCGGGACCCAGCGACCGGCGCGGGACTCGGCGACCGGCGCGGGACTCGGCGGCCGGCGCGGTCAGGCGGCCGTGGTGCCGAGCTCGGCGGGCAACCGGGCCAGCGTCGGGCGCAGCGGCAACCGGGTCGCGTCGTAGCCACCGGCCTGCTCCACCTGCACGGCGCCGATGCGGGCCAGCGCGCGACGGAACCAGTCGTCCCCGGTGAGGCAGACAGTGTAGACCTCGCCGTACCCGACGAGCCGCGCCATGCTGACCAGGTGGTCCAGCATGATCGTGCCCAGGCCGCGGCGCTGCCAGTCGTCCTCGACGAGCACGGCCAGCTCGCCGTCGTTGCCGGCATCGCGGCCGAGATTGGCCATGGCCACGATCGTGTGGTTGGGTGCCTCGGCCACCAGCGCGATGTCGGTGCCGAGCAGGCATGACAAGAACCGTCCGGTCATGGACGGAACGGAGTGGTAGCGGTGGCGCACGGTTTCGGTGGAGCAGCGTACGTGCATCGCGCTGACGTCACCGGCGTCCTGCGGCAGGGCGGTTCGGATGATGACCGACCGTCCGTCGCGGAGCCGGGTGGTGACGCCCGAGCCGGCGAACAGGTGGGCCGAGTCGGCGAGTCGTGTCTTCTTCATGGCCTCAGGTTCCGTCGGGACTGTTACTGACCGGTCTCGTGGCCGTAACGGGCCGGTCAGTGATGCCGCCCGATGCCTTACGGTGACGGCTGTGTTCCGCCGACGTCGCGACCCCCGCCAGGTGCGCTACGTCACGCTCGCGAACTTGCGCTGGGTCGTCCGGAACCGTGCCTTCACCCCGTGGTACCTGTTGCGCTATGCCCGGCTGGCGAAGCTGCGGCTGACGCACCCCGAGGTGGTCACCGAGGGCATGGTCTTCCTCGGCCGGCGAGTCACGGCCATGGGCCGCCCGGGCTACGGCCGGGTCGTGCTCGGCCGGTGGGTGCACGTCGGTGACCAGACCCGGCTGTGCGCTCACGAGGGCACACTGCGGGTGGGCGACAAAGTCGTCTTCGGCCGTGATGCCACGGTCACCTGCTACCTGGACGTCGAGATCGGCGCCCGGACCCTGCTGGCCGACTGGGCGTACATCACCGACTTCGACCATCGTTTCGACGACACCGCCGTCGCCATCAAGGATCAGGGAATCGTCAAGGAGCCGGTCCGCATCGGCCCGGACTGCTGGCTGGGTGTCCGAGTCAGCGTGCTGCGTGGGACCGTCGTGGGGCGCGGCTGCGTGCTGGCCGCACACGCCGTCGTCCGCGGCCAGGTGCCCGACTTCGCCGTCGTCGGTGGTGTTCCGGCGCGAATCCTCAAACGCCGGATCCCCATTCCGGAGGCGATGCCGGTTTTGCCCGAAAAGGGAACGGGTGCATTGCCTGAATAGGGCGCTTTTCCCGCCCTAGTTCAGCGGCATGTGGCCGGAATCGTGACTCAACGCCTTCTTGCGGCACATTTTCGAAGGCACGACAGTCAATAGTCGAATTCTCTATGTCAAGAGAGTGGTCGCACTAGTAACATCACACCCGTCCAATGTCACCCACTTCTCGCGCGGGCCGAACCCTGGCGACCTGCCGGGCAGCGCGAAACGTCACATCCCCTGAAATGAGGAAAAGGGCATGACAGGCACGGCTGTCCATCGCCGTCGGCGCCGAGTAGCCGGAACGCTGCTCGCTGCCGGGCTGGCTCCGGTCGTCGTGGTCGGGGCCTGGTTGGTCCCCGCATCGGCGGCCGAAGGTGACGAATCCCGCGCGGCAGCGCGCTTCCTCGACGGAGAGGTACTGGGAGTCGACCTCGACACGGTCGCCGAGCTGGCCGGCGTCGAGGTGGAGAACCTCGGCACGCCCGAGCCGGTCACCGAGGCCAACCCGGTCGACCTGACAGCACTCGAGGCCATCAACCTCCAGATCCCCGGTGGGGTGCAGCTTCCGCTGAGCGACGTCCTGCAGTTGGGCGCCGTCAACCAGTGGGCTAGCGCCGAGGACGGCGGCACGTCCCATGCGGCGACCGGCGCGGTCGCCGACAACGGCGGCATCGGAACCGGCGTCGAGGCCGGCTTCCCCGGCAACGCGACCTTCGACCTCACGGACCTGGTCGGCGGGGCGCTGACCGACCTGATCGCCGATCTCGAGCTGGAACTCGGGGCGATCTCCTCCGAAATGCACCTGGAAGTCACCGACGGGGCGTTCGAGGTCACCCGCGACTACGAGATTGCCGGTGGCGAGCTGCGGCTCACCGTGCCGCTTCTCGCGGACCTCACTCCGCAGATCGAAGAACTGGTCGGCACCCTCGACGAGACCGTCAACGGCCTCGTCGGGCCCGACGGTGCGGTCACGGGCGCGGTGGAGACGCTGGACGCACTGCTCAACCTGCTGGAGGTGGTCGGGGCCGAGGACGTCACCGTCGCCGCGACCCTCGAGACCGACCCTCAGGGTGCGGTGCAGGAGTTCCTGGCCACCCCGCTCGGCGAGGGCACGGGCGTGGAGCTCAACCTCGCCGAAGGCACCCTGGTCATCGACCTGGACACGCTGCTCGGCGGACTGAACGAGCAGGCGCCGAACACCCAGGTGCTGAGCAATGCGGTCATCGACCAGCTGGCCACGACGATCGGTGAGCTGCTGGACACTCTCGTCACCGACCTCGTGACGACGATCGAGGACGCGCTGCAGGCGGCCATGCTCAACCTCACCATCCAGGCGACGGTGACCGATCCGCTGCTGGGTATCGAGCTCGGCACGCTGGACCTGGTGCTGAACGACACGCTCGGCAACATCATCACCGGTGAGGCCGAGATCGTTAACAACAGCACGGGCGTGGTCCCGGGGCTGATCGGCGCGCTGCTCGACCCGCTCCTGGCGACGCTGCTCGACGTGGTCGGCGGCCTCATCGACGACACCCTCTTCGCCGAGGGCGGCGCCGTGACCACCTTGGGCGAGGCGGCGGCCGGCCTGGTGGACGGCCTGACCGACGCGCTGACGCCGGTCGGTGAGCTGCTCGCGTCGATCCTGTCGATCAAGCTCAACGTGCAGCCGGACCAGCCGGACGCCCCGGTCGGCGAGGCCGCGGCGCGCGCCAGCGACGGTCCGTACAGCGTCGCCGCGGTGGAGATCGCGGTGTTGCCGGACACCCCGGCGGCCGTGCTGACGCTCGCCCAGTCGACGGTCGGCCCGAACGTCACCGGCGAGGGCGACGCCGAGACCGAGGTCGATGGCACTGAGGTGGACGGCATTGAGGTGGACGGCACTGAGGTGGACGGCACTGAGGTGGACGGCACTGAGGTGGACGGCACTGAGGTGGACGGCACTGAGGTGGACGGCACTGAGGTGGACGGCACTGAGGTGGACGGCACTGAGGTGGACGGCACTGAGGTGGACGGCACTGAGGTGGACGGCACTGAGGTGGACGGCACTGAGGTGGACGGCACTGAGGTGGACGGCACTGAGGTGGACGGCACTGAGGTGGACGGCACTGAGGTGGACGGCACTGAGGTGGACGGCACCGAGGTGGACGGCACCGAGGTGGACGGCACCGAGGTGGACGGCACCGAGGTGGACGGCACCGAGGTCGACGGGACCGAGGTCGACGGCGTCGAGACCATGGGGAGTCCGGAGCCTCAGCCGGAGCCGGCCGGTCATGACGACACCGACGACAGCAACAAGGACAAGGACGACGAGCACCTTCCCAACACGGGTGCCGAGTCCAACCAGCTCCTGATCCTCGGGCTCGGCATGTTGCTCGCTGGGGGCATCGCGGCCTACGCCGTGAGCCGCAGGAGCGACATGCACCAGGGCTGAGCTGAGCCCGGTCGGCCGAGTGGTTGCCGGCGGCTGCGTATCCGAATGATGGATGCGCAGCCGCCGTCATATCGGCCGGCTCGCCAGATGGCATATTCGGCACCCCCGTGGCTATCAGCCGAATGGATGAGGAGACCTCCACTCAATGGCGTTCTGACCTGGACATAGGGGCGAAAGAATTGCCGCGGCAAAGTGTCCCGCGTGTCGTTCCGACGTAACGATTAGGTCACGAGCACGAACCGTCCGGTTTAGACCAGTGGTCCTTGTCCGGACCAGTCGAAGATCTCTTTTGTCCCGATATGTCCGGGGTGATACGTCCGTTACATCCGCGTATGCCCGATTCGGAGCTTCTGGGCGCTTCGTGACGTTCATCGGCATTGGTCGTGAATAGCTGGAAAGAGCGTTTCGGGGCTTAGGCACCGGGCCGCGGTGAATGGGCGGTCGATGGCGTCGGGGTCAAATTCACCAAGTACGAGACACGTCCTCGGAGCGGCTGTAGGTTCATGATCACGCTCCGCGGGCCAATGCACATCTGATGGCTGCGGAGGAGCCCGCCATGTAAATGCCAAGAGGAGAAGGCATGCCTGCAACACCTGTTATGCGCCGGCGCCGCGCAGCGACAACGCTGCTCGCCGCTGGGCTTGCCCCCGTCTTCGCTGTGGGCGCGTGGCTGACGCCCGCCGCAGCGGCCGAGGGCGATGAATCGCGCGCTGGCGCGCGGTTCCTGGATGGCGTGGTCCTGGGCACTGACCTGGACCAGATCGCCGAGCTGGCCGGGGTCGAGGTCGAGAACCTCGGCGACCCCGAGCCGGTCACCGAGGCCAACCCGCTGGATGTCACCCTGCTCGACTCCATCAACATCGACATCGAGGGTGGCGTTCAGCTTCCGCTGAGCGACATCATCGAGCTCGGCGCGGTCAACCAGTGGGCAACCGCTGAGGACGGGGCCACCTCCCACGCGGCCACCGGTGCGGTGGCCGACAACGGCGGCGTGGGGACCGGCGTGGACGCCGGCTTCCCGGGTAACGCCACGTTCGACCTGACCGACCTTCTGGGCGAGGGCCTCACCGACCTCATCGCCGACGTCGAGCTCGAGCTCGGCGCCGTGTCGTCCGAGGCTCATCTGCAGCCGGTGGGCGACGACTTCGAGGTCGTCCGCGATTACGAGATCGCCGGTGGCCGCCTGGTCATCACCGTGCCGCTGCTGTCGGGCCTGAACCTGGAGCTCGGCGACGACGCCGCCGTCTGGATCGAGAACGGCTCCATCGTCATCGACCTCGACGCCGTGTTCGAGAGCCTGAACGACCTGCCGCCGAACAGTGAGCTGATCGGCCCGGGCCTGTTCAACATCCTCGACAGCCTGCTCGCCGAGCTGCTCGGTGAGCTGGGCTCGGGGCTGGGCGACCTGCTGGGCAACCTGGGTCTTGACGGCCTGCTCGACGGCCTGGGCGAGGCCCTGGCCGACATCCTGTCGGTCAAGGTGAACGTCCAGCCGGACATCGCTGAGACCACCGCGGCCACTCCGGCTACGGCGCGCGTCGCCAACGACGTCCAGGCGGCGTCCACGTCCGAGACCTACAGCGTCGCGGCCGTGCAGGTCACCCTGCTGGGCGGCCTGGACAACGGCGGCGTCGAGCTGACGCTGGCCGAGTCGCACGTCGGCCCGAACACGCTCGACGAGGGCCAGGAGACCGAGGTCGACGGCACCGAGACCGAGGTCGACGGCGTTGAGGTTGACGGCGTGGAGGTTGACGGCGTCGAGGTTGACGGCGTCGAGGTTGACGGCACCGAGGTTGACGGCGTTGAGGTCGACGGCGTTGAGGTCGATGGCACCGAGGTCGATGGCACCGAGGTCGACGGCACCGAGGTCGACGGCACCGAGGTCGACGGCACCGAGGTCGATGGCACCGAGGTCGACGGCACCGAGGTCGACGGCACGGAGACCGACGGCACCGAGACCGACGGCACGGAGACCGACGGTGAGGAGCTGCCCGACACCGGTGCTGGCTCCAGCCAGCTCCTGATCCTGGGCCTGGGCCTGATGTTCGCCGGTGGGATCGCGGCCTACGCCGTGACCCGTCGTCGTGGCCTCGTGCAGGAGTAATACCGCGTAACACCACTGCACCACCAGCATCACGGTTCGGTGGTCGATCACCGGTGGGTCCGCGTCCATACCAGGGCGCGGACCCACCGGATCGGCGTTTCCGGACCACAGCCGCGGCGCTCCAGCCGCGAGGCCGCGGACTGACGCGAGACTGCGGTCCAGCCGCGGCATCGCGGCACACGGAGCAGGACCTGACGCCACGGCCGGTCAGGCGGTCGGCCGGGCTACCGAGCACACACAGTGCACTCTCGAGGGCAGGGCAGGATGCAGGACACACGACGACCGGTGTGGATCAAGGTGGTCGCCGGCATGCTGGGCGGTCTCTTGTGCGCCCATCTACTGGCGACGGCGGTGTTCGTCGGCCCGGCGAACGCCGCGAAGGAGACGCTGGGCTCCTCGCTCACGTCGTACATGCAGCCGTTCTTCCAGCAGGAGTGGAGCCTCTTCGCTCCGACTCCCATCAGCGTCGAGTACTCGCTGCAGGTGCGCGGCTGGTACGACGCCGACACCCCGGCCGACTGGGTGGACGCCACCGCGGTGGAGGTCGAAGGCAACATCCTGCACAGCCTGGCGCCGTCGCGCGCGGGCATCGTCACCCGCAGGCTGGCCGGCAACATGCGCAAGCAGCACCGCCTCGTCACCGCGGAGGAGCGGACCGTCCTCGCGGGTGACTATCACGAGAACGCGTGGGCTCGGATGAAGGAACGGATGCTGGCCTCCGACGACCACAGCTCCGACGCCCGCATCTCCTACGTCCTGCGGCTGGACCGCGCGATGGCGGCCTATGCGACGCAGTTCGCGTGGGCGTGGTGGGGGCGCGACGCCGGCATCGAGTACGTCGAGTTCAAGATCGTGGAGACCCGGGCGCCGCGGTTCGACAACCGCGCTGACGACCCCACCATCACCACCCGTGAGTTCGGCCGCCGGCCGCTCTACCAATACGACGGCCAGGACACCGAGGCCTTCGCCGACGCGATCGGCAGGTTCCGCTCATGATCGGGCCGGCCGTCGACCGAGCACTCGACGCCGCCGCCGGCCAGGTCGCCCGCGGTGAGGAGTGGCTGCTGGGGGCGAAGCGGGCGACGTACGGCGTCGCGGCCGTGCGGGTCATCTTCGGGCTGGCGGCCGTATGGTTCCTGCTGGCCAACTGGAGCAATCGGCACTACCTGTGGGGCGACGCCGGCCAGTGGATGTCGCCGCTGGCGCGCAACGGCGGCTTCGGCTGGCCGTTCACGCTGTTCGACGGCGGCGGCAGCCAGATCGAGGTGACGCTCAAGCTGCTGTTGGTGCTGGCCCTGGCAGTCGCGCTCACGTTGGGCTGGCGCACCCGGGTCGTCGCGCCGCTGCTTCTCGTCTGCTGGGTGAGCCTGATCGAGTCGAACCCGCTCTACGGCGACCAGAGCGACAACATCTTCCGCATCCTGCTCATCTATCTGTGCTTCGCCGACCTGTCCGGACGGTGGTCGCTCGACGCCCGCCGCCGGGCGCGGCGCGCTGCCGGCACCGGGCGCCGGCTGTTGCCGTCGTCGGTCGCCCTCCCGGCCCGCGCCCAGCGCAACGTGGGGCTGTTCGGCACTTTGGTGCACAATTTCGCCGTTCTGGCGGTCGCCGCGCAGATCTGCATCATCTATGTGGCCTCGGCGCTGTACAAGGTGCAGGGCGAGTACTGGCAGGACGGCACGGCGGTGTACTACCCGATGCAGGTGGGGCAGTACCGGCCGTGGCCGTGGCTGAACGACCTGCTGTCGGCGAACCCGTTCGGGGTGCTCGTCGTCTCGTACTTCTCGGTCTTCATCCAGCTGTTCTTCCCGCTGATGCTGCTGCGCCGCTCCACCCGCGTGGTCGCCCTGCTCGGCGTCATCGCCATGCACATGGGGATCGCGGTGATCATGGGGCTGCCGTTCTTCTCGCTGTTCATCATGGCCGGCGACCAGATCTTCATCCGCGACTCCACATACGCGGCCGTCGCGGGCCGGTTCCGGACCTGGCGAGACGACCGGCGACGACGACGGCGGCCCGCTCCGGTGCCGGACAAGGTGCCCGCCCTCCAATGATCATCAACGATCGGCGGCACCGGAGCGCCGTCAACGGTTGATGATCAATGGAGAAGGGTTAGCCTGGCGGCCGTGTCGAGAGTCAACCCACCGCCGATCGCCAAGGGGGTCGCGTTCTTCCTCGTGGGCGTGGTGGCCATCCATGTCGCCGTCACGTTCCTGTGGAACGCGCCGGACAACCCGATCAAGGAGTCCGTCAGCGGTGAGGTCTCCGGGTACATGCGGCCGTTCTTCCAGCAGAACTGGAGCCTGTTCGCCCCGAACCCGGTGAACGCCGAGGACGAACTGCTGGTGCGCGCTCAGGTGACCGATCCGCAGACCGGCGAGGTCCGCACCACGGACTGGGAGCGCCCGACCCTCATGGAGTGGACGCTCGTGCACCACGGCCCGGCACCGTCCAGGGCCAGCCGCATCACCTCCAACCTGCACCGGCGCGTCAACAGCGCATGGAATGATCTGAGCGACCAGCAGCAGGAGATCATGGCCGCCGACTACTTGGACATGGAGGACTGGGAGCCGCTGGCCGACGACCTCGTCGACGCCCAGGGCGGCGAGACGTCGTCACGGGTGGCCAACATGGTCCGCGCCGACCGGGTCGCCACCGGTTACGCCACCCAGTTCGCCCGTGCCAGGTGGGGCGAGGACGTGGTGGCGGTGCAGTTCCAGCTGCGTCGCACACCGGTGCCGCGGTGGGACGAACGCCATGACCCGCCGGAGAACCCGTCGTTCACCACCCGCGAGTTCGGCTGGCGGCCGGTCCTGGTCGACGAGCACCAGGACGAGGACGCCTTCGCCGACGTCCTGCAGGGGCTCGACTCGTGATCGGCGAGGCGATCGGGTACGTCAGCCGTGGCCTCGGCCGGACCGTCGACGCCGGCGAGCAGTGGTTGTTCAACGGCAAGAAGGCCACCTACGGCCTGGCGACGATGCGCATCCTGCTCGGCGTGGCGGTACTCGGCTCGCTGACGGTGAACTTCGCCGACCGGCATTATGTCTGGGGCCCCGGGGCGCGCTGGCTGACACCGTGGCTGACCATCGACGAGTACGGGTTCCCGTTCACCGCCGTGTTCAGCGAGAGCGATTCCGCCACCGTCTTCACCCTGAAGTACCTGGTGATGGCCGCGCTCGCGGCGGCGTTCACGCTGGGGTGGCGCACCCGGATCGTCACGCCGCTGCTGTTGATCGCGGTGGCCAGCCTGATGCGGCTGAACCCGCTGGGCGACGACGCCGGCGACAACATCGTGCGCATCATGCTGCTCTACCTGTGCTTCGCCGACGTGTCCGGACGGTGGTCGCTCGACGCCCGTCGCCGGGCGCGCCCTGGCCGCCGGCCGCTGGTCGCCACCCCGGAGTGGGTCGGCGTGCTGTTCCACAACGTGGCGCTGATCGCGGTCGCCGCACAGATCTTCATCGTCTACATGACGTCGGGGCTGTCGAAGGTCCAGGGCAGCATGTGGCAGGAGGGCGTCGGGGTCTACTACCCGTTGCAGATCGACCAGTACGCGGCGTGGCCCGGCCTCAACGAACTGGTCTACTCGAGCGGGTTCTTCGTCACCGTCGCCAGCTATGTGACGGTGTTCGTCCAGGTCCTCTTCCCGCTGCTGCTGATGCGTCGCGGCACTCGGGTGCTGGCGCTGCTGGCCGTCTTCGCCATGCACGTGGGCATCGCGGTCACGATGGCGCTGCCGTGGTTCTCGCTGGCGATGATCGCCTCCGACGCCGTGTTCATCCGCGACGACACGTACCGGTCGCTGATCCGCTGGGTACGCCGGTCCCGACGACGTCCACCCGCGGCACCCGAGCCGGAGGGCGCCGACGGAGAACCGCTGCCGGCCGTGTCAGCCGAGCCCCACCGAGACCCTGCTGGCTTCCCGTCACGACCTGACCTCCCGTAACGCGGCGGGAGCCGATTCCGGCGTCGCGCGGTACTGGAGACCACGACGTCACCAGAGGCCAGCAGGCAGCCGGACCTCGGGGAACCAGGGGACAGCCCCGGGAGAAGCGGTTCCCTCAGAGGTCGCCGCGGACGCGCCGCCACGCCTGCTGTACCGCGGCCGGGCGCTCGGCCAGGACGTTGCCGTCGATGGCGGGAGCCGGCCGGGGCCGCGGCGGCCGGGGGTCGGCGACGGCGGCGGTGTACACCTTCTCGGTCTCGCGGGCGACGGCCGTCCAGACGAACTCGCGCGAGATGCGCTGGTGGGCGGCGCGGACGAGGCGCTGCGACAATCCGGGCTCGTCCAGCAGGCGCAGCGCCGCGGCGGCCAGGTCGCCGGGGTCGCGGGGCGGCACCAACAGGCCGGTGACGTCGTGCTCGACGACCTCGCGCAGGCCGCCGCTGTCGCCGGCGATGACCGGGGTGCCGGCGGCGCAGGCCTCCAGCGCCACGATGCCGAACGGCTCGTACGAGCTGGGCACCAGTGCGACGTCGGCGGTACCGAACAGGGAAGCCAGTTCGGGTTGGTCGAGCCGGCCCGCGAACTGGACGACGTGGTCGATCTGCAGCCGCTGGGCCAGCCGGCGCAGGTTGACCTCCTGGCTGCCGGCACCGGCCAGCACCAGGCGGGCGTCGTGGTGGCGCTGCCGGACCAGCGCCAGCGCCTCGATGCAGACGTCGACGCCCTTCTCCCACTCCAGCCGGCCTCCGAAGACCATCAACGGCGTCTTCGGCGGGATGCCGAAGCGCTCGCGGGTGGCGCGGCGGGCCTCGGCGGTGGTGCGCCACGCCGGCTGGTCCACGGCGTTGAGGATGACGGTGAGGTCTTCCGGCGCGACGTCGAAGGCGGCCGCGGCCTCGACCCGCATGGCTTCGGAGCAGACGATGGTGCGGGTGGCCTCGGCGACCAGCCAGGCCTCGATGTCGTGGCGGGCCCGCGACAGTGGCGTGGACAGCCAGCCGTCCCACAGTCCGGCCTCGGTGGCGTGCACGGTGGCGACCAGCGGGGCGTCGATGGCGCGGGCGATGTTGATGCCGGCGTGTGCGTCGACCCAGTCGTGGGCGTGCACGACGTCCGGCACCCATTCGCGGGTGAGCCGGTGCGCCGCGCGCATCATGCTGGTGTTGAGCGAGAGCACCCACGGCACGAGGTCCTCACCTCGTTCACCGGCGGGCGGGTCCGGCTGCGCGCGCAGCACCCTGACGCCGTTGTCGTCGTGTTCCTCGGGCAGGTCGGGATGCGACTGGGTGACGACGGCGACATCGTGGCCGTCGGCGATCAGGCCCTCGGTCAGACGATGGACGTGACGCCCCAGGCCGCCGTAGATCACGGGCGGGTACTCCCACGACACGACAAGTATCCGCATCGCGCGATGATCTCACAGGAGGCCCCTTGATCGGGACCGAGTGAAGGCGCGGGATCGGGGTATATCGCGCGCTTCGGCCCTGTGACGTGTCGCACGTCCGGCCCCCTTGGCGCTCCGGTTACCAGCGGGTAACATCGGCGGCATCGAGGTCCGGCACCCTGGTGTCGGCTAGCCTCGCGACGGGTGCCACGCTGTCACCGTCGATCCGTGCCCCGCAGGAGGAGGTCGTGACCCGGCCATGAAGATCGTCGTACTGGTGAAACACGTTCCGGACGCCACCGCGGACCGGACATTCGACCCGGCGGACAACACCACCGATCGCACGGGAGTCGACGGCCTGCTGTCCGAGCTGGACGAGTACGCCGTCGAGGAAGCTCTCAAGATCGTCGACGCAGGTGACGCCGTCGAGGTCGTCGCGCTGACCATGGGCCCAGAGGGGGCGGCCGACGCGGTGAAGAAGGCGCTGCAGATGGGTGCCACGTCCGGCGTCCACGTCGTCGACGACGCCCTGCACGGTTCCGATGCGCTGGCCACGGCCCAGGTGCTCGCCGCCGCGGTACGCAAGGTCGGCGACGTCGACCTGGTGCTGACGGGCATGGCGTCGACGGACGGCGGCATGAGCGTGGTGCCGGCGATGCTCGCCGAGTACCTTGACCTCCCGCACGTCGGGTTCGTCGGTGAGGTGACGGCGTCGGAGTCCTCCGTCACCTGCCGGCGCGACGGCGAGGTCGCGTCCGAGACCGTCGAGGCCGCGCTGCCGGCCATCGTGTCGGTGACCGACCAGATCAACGAGCCGCGGTACCCGTCGTTCAAGGGCATCATGGCGGCGAAGAAGAAGCCGGTCGAGACGTGGTCGCTGGCCGACCTCGGTGTCGACGCCGGCGCCGTCGGCCTGGACGCCGCTCTGTCCGTGGTGCGCGAGGTGGCCAAGAGGCCGGAGCGCACTCAGGGCGAGGTCGTCACCGACGACGGTGACGGCGGCGTCAAGCTCGCCGAGTTCCTGGCCGCGCGGAAGTTCGTCTGAGGGGGTCGTGACCATGGGTGAGGTTCTCGTTCTCGTCGACCACGTCGACGGTGCGGTACGCAAGACGACCACCGAGCTGCTGACGCTCGCGCGGCGGGTCGGCGAGCCGGCCGCGGTGTTCCTCGGCTCCGGCTACGACGACGCCGCCCGCGAGGTGCTGGCGTCCTACGGCGCGGCCAAGGTGTACGTCGCCGACGCCCCGGAGCTGGAGGAGTTCCTCGTGGCTCCGAAGGCGGAGGCGCTGGCTCAGGTGGCGACGGCGTCGGGCGCGGCGGCCGTCCTGGTGACGTCCACCCCGGACGGCAAGGAGGTCGCCGCCCGGCTGGCGGTGAAACTCGGCTCCGGGGTCATCACCGACGCTGTCGATGTCGACGTGGTCGATTCCGTGGTGACGACCACGCAGTCCGTGTTCGCCGGCGGGTACACCGTCACGGCCCAGGTGCCGTCCGGCACCGCGATCGTCGCGGTCAAGCCGAACTCGGCCACGCCCGAGCAGTCCCCCGCGGCGGCGACGGAGGAGAAGGTCGCGGTCACGGTGTCGGATTCCGCGCGCCGCGCCCGCATCGTCCAGCGGTCGCCGCGAGCGGCCACCGGCCGGCCGGAGCTCGCGGAGGCTGCCATCGTCGTGTCCGGCGGGCGCGGCACCGGCGGCGACTTCGGGCCGGTCGAGGCGCTGGCCGATGCGCTGGGCGCCGCGGTCGGCGCGTCGCGCGCCGCTGTCGACTCGGGGTGGTACCCGCACGCCTACCAGGTCGGGCAGACCGGCAAGACGGTCTCGCCGCAGCTGTACCTCGCGGCCGGCATCTCCGGCGCCATCCAGCACCGGGCCGGCATGCAGACGTCCAAGACGATCGTCGTGGTGAACAAGGACGCCGAGGCGCCCATCTTCGCCATGGCCGACTTCGGCGTCGTCGGCGACCTGCACACCATCCTGCCGCAGGCCACCGCCGAGATCGAGAAGCGCAAGTCCTGACCTCGACCGACCCGGCCGCCCGGCTCCGCCGCCACCCTCCACGTTGATCTTGGAGCAACCGCAGAAATGCGGGGCGAAATGCCCGATTGATTCCGCAGGTTCTCCAAGATCAACGCGGGTTCGGTCGACCGACCCGGGCCGACGTAGACTGGTGCGGTCATGTCTGAGCGCCGGGTGTACCTCGATCACGCGGCGACGGCTCCCGTCCTTCCCGAGGTCATCGACGTCGTCGCCGCGGCCATGGCGACCCTCGGCAATCCGTCGTCGCTGCACGCGTCCGGCCGGCTGACGCGGAAGCTGGTCGAAGAGTCGCGCGAGTCGGTCGCCGCCAACCTGGGCGCGCGGCCCAGCGAAGTCGTGTTCACCTCCGGCGGCACCGAGGCCGACAACCTAGCGGTCAAGGGCATCTTCTGGGCCCGTCGCGCGGCCGACCCGCGTCGCGTGCGCATCCTCGCCTCCGCCGTCGAGCACCACGCGGTCATGGATCCGGTGCATTGGCTCGCCGCCGAGCAGGGTGCCAAGGTGGAGTGGCTGCCGGTCGACCACGCCGGCCGGCTCGACACCGAGGCGCTGCGGCACACGCTCCGCCAGGACCCGGAGTCGGTCGCGCTCATCACCGTCATGTGGGCCAACAACGAGGTCGGCACGCTGCAGCCGGTCGGTGAGGTCGTCGGCATCGCCCGCCAGCACGGCATCCCGGTGCATTCCGACGCCGTCCAGGCGATCGGCCAGGTGCCCGTGCGTTTCGGCGAGTCCGGCCTGGATGCCATGACGGTGTCCGGGCACAAGGCCGGCGGCCCGGTCGGCGTCGGCGCCCTGCTGGCCCGGCGCGAGCTCGACCTGGTGCCGCTGACGCACGGCGGCGGTCAGGAGCGCGAGGTGCGCTCCGGCACCCTCGACGCGCCCGCCGCGGCCGGGCTGGCCGCCGCCCTGCGCGCCGCCGTCGCCGACGTCCCCGGTCACGCCGCGGAGCTGGCCCGGCTGCGCGACCGGCTGGTCGACGGCATCCGGCGCGAGGTCCCGGACGCCATCCGCAACGGCGACCCGGCGCACCTGCTGCCCGGGCACGCCCACTTCTCCTTCCCCGGCTGCGAGGGCGACTCCCTGCTGCTCCTGCTGGACGCGGCGGGCATCGACTGCTCCACCGGCAGCGCCTGCACGGCCGGGGTCCCGGAACCGTCGCACGTGCTGCTCGCGATGGGCTCCGACCCGGCGCTGGCCCGCGGTTCGCTGCGGTTCACGCTCGGGCGCACCTCCACACCCGACGACGTCGACGCGCTGGTCCGCGCCATCGGGCCGGTGGTGGAGCGGGCCCGGGCCGCCGGCGTCGTCAACGTATCCACCAGCTCAACCAGCTCGACCAGGGGGAACTGACCATGCGTGTGCTCGCGGCGATGTCCGGGGGAGTGGACTCCGCGGTGGCGGCGGCCCGCCTCGTCGACGCCGGTCACGACGTCACCGGGGTGCACCTCGCCCTGTCGTCGAACCCGCAGTCGTTCCGCAGCGGCGCGCGCGGATGCTGCACGATCGAGGACTCCCGCGACGCCCGGCGCGCCGCCGACGTGCTCGGCATCCCGTTCTACGTGTGGGATCTCGCCGAGCGGTTCCGCGCCGACGTCGTCGAGGACTTCGTCGCCGAGTACGCTGCCGGCCGCACCCCCAACCCGTGCCTGCGGTGCAACGAGAAGATCAAGTTCGCGGCGGTGCTCGACCGGGCGATGGCGCTGGGCTTCGACGCGGTCGGCACCGGCCACTACGCGCGGGTGGTCGACGGCCCGTCCGGCCGGGAGCTGCACCGGGCGGTCGACCCCGGCAAGGACCAGTCGTACGTGCTCGGCGTGCTCACCGAGCAGCAGCTCGCGCACGCCGTCTTCCCGCTCGGCGACACCGTGAAGTCCGAGGTGCGCGACGAGGCCGAGCGGCGCGGCCTGGCGGTGGCCCGCAAGCCCGACAGCCACGACATCTGCTTCATCGCCGACGGCGACACCGCCGGCTTCCTGCGCGGCCGCCTCGGCGACGCCCCGGGCGAGGTGGTCGACGCCGACGGCGCCGTCGTCGGGTCGCACGACGGCACCTACGGGTTCACCATCGGCCAGCGCAAGGGCCTGCGCATCGGCACCCCGGCCGCCGACGGCAAGCCGCGCTACGTCCTCGACATCTCGCCCGTCGACCGCCGCGTCACCGTGGGGCCGCGGGAGGCACTGGCCGTCGGCGCGCTCACCGGGGTGTCGCCGCGCTGGTGCGGCCCGGCACCGGCCGGTGAGCTGCGCTGCGAGGCGCAGTTCCGGGCGCACGGCGAGCCGGTACCGGCGACGGCGACGGTCAGCGATGACGACGGTGCCCGCGGTATCCTCGATGTCCGGTTCGCCGAGCCGCAGGAGGGCGTCGCACCCGGCCAGGCGATCGTCCTCTACGACGGCACCCGGGTCATCGGCTCGGCCACCATCGACACCACCCGGCCGGTCGTGACCTCCCCCGCCTGAGTGGGTACAGCACCTCACGGTGCCCACGAAGGAGGGAACATGACCACACCGACGACCGGGATCGCCATCGAGCGCGACCTCGCGCTGCGGGTCGCCGCCGACCGGCTGGCCGCGGAGTTCGACCGCATCGGGCGGGAGACCATCGAACGCTTCCTCGACAGCAGCTACGAGCACGTCGCCGACGGCGCCCGCATCGAGACGTTCCTGCCGCTGATGGCCGAGCGGTTCGCCCGGCAGCGGTTGCGCGCGTTGGCCCGCGTCGAGCACGAGCACGACCACGGCACCCCGACCGTCCTGTTCGTCTGCCCCGACAACGCCGCCCGGTCGCTGATGGCCCTCGCCCTCGTCGAGCACCTCGCGGGTGACGGTGCCGTCGCCTGGTCCGCTGGTGCCCGGCCCGCTCCCGGCATCGACCCGGCGGTGGTGGAGGCGATGGCCGAGCGGGGGATCGACCTGTCCGAGGAGTTCCCGAAGCCGTGGACCGACGAGATCGTCGACGCCGCGGACGTCGTCGTCACCATGGGCGGCGCGTCGTGCCCGGTCAGGCGCGGCGCACGGCACGAGAGCTGGCCGGTCTGGGTTCCGGACGGCGAGCTGTCGATCGACGCCGCCCGCCGGGTCCGGGACGAGCTCGAGGAGAGGATCCGCGACCTGCTCGCGCGCCTCGGCGTCCGGGACGTCAGCGCGTGACGTAGTCGACGACCACCTCCACCACGTCCGGGTCGCGCAGAATGCGCTGGTGGCCGAGGCCCTCGGTGCTGGCGAGTTCCGCCTCCGGCCAGGTGGCGGCGAGCCGGGCGCCGTCGTCGTAGGGGACTTCCTTGTCCTCGCGGTCGTGCACCACGAGCGTCGGCGGCAGCTCCGCACGCTGGGCCAGCCCGACGATGTCGAAGTCGGCGACCGGGCGGCCCGCCAGCCGCCGCAGCCGCGACATCAAGGCTGCGCGCGTCCGCTCACCGAAGCCGAGCATCCGGCCCAGCACGGCGATGTTGCCGGACAGGTCGGTGCTCGGCGCGACCATGACCACTTTGCTGGCGGGCAGTCCGTCGAGCAGTGCGACGGCGGTCGCCGCGCAACCGAACGAATGGGCGACGACGGCGTCGGGCTTGCCGTGCTTGCCCGCGGCGGCGGAAAGTGCCTCGACGAACTCGGTGCCGGTGGCACGTCCGCGGCCGAGCGTGCCGGGATCGGAGTCGCCGTGGCTGGGTGCGTCGAGGGCGATCACTCGCCGGTTCGCGGCGACCAGTGGCTCGACGAACGCGCCGAGCTGCCCGCGCCACCCGCCCCATCCGTGCACGAGGTAGACCGGCGGGCCGAACCCCCACGTCTCGACGGCCACCCGGCGTCCGTCGGACAGCGTGAGAGTGGAGCGCTCGCCCGGCCGGGGCCGCTCGTCGCGACGGCGGCCGGCGCCGGTGGGGAGGGTGCACCAGATGCGGGCCGCCCAACGCGCGGCCAGGTCCGGTGCCACCCGGTCGAGGCTCCGGAATGCCAGCCTGGTGAGGGCGAGTCGGGCGGCCTGCGTGGCGGGCGGGTGAGCGGTAGCAGTACGAACGGTCGTGCGATTCTGCGGCGAGGTCGTGGCCATGTGGGTCCTCCGTGCGGTGCGTGATCAGGAAGCGCTCTGCGCTGGGCTGCCGGTTGAGTCGGTGCGACGGGGGCGGGCGGCATCGATCAGTGCCTCGAACGCGTGCCGGGCCCGCGTCTCGGCCAGCTCGTCCTCGAGCAGCCGGTGAGCGTGGTAGAAGGCGAGCATCACGCCGTCGAGGTCGGCGGCGAACTGGACCGGGTCGGCGTCGGCGCGGAAATGGCCCTCCGCGATGCCGGAGCCGAACATGCGCGCGATCGCGTCGTAGAGGTCGCGGTGGTCGCGGACCAGCTGGTCGCGCACCGGGCCGTCCTGCTCGTCGAGTTCGGTGGCGGCCTTGACGAACAGGCAGCCGCCGGGCTGGCGGGTCGCGCCGCACACGATCCACCGCTCGAACAACTCGCGGACGCGGGGTTCGCCGCGCGGTGCGGCGAGGGCCGGCCGGATGACGCTGTCGATGAAATCGGCGCGGGCCTGCCGCAACACCTCGAGCTGCAGCACCTCCTTGGACCGGAAGTGCGCGAAGAGACCGCTCTTGGACATGCCGGTGGCCGCGGCGAGGTGCCCGATGGTGAGACCGCCCAGCCCGACGCGATAGGCCGTCTCCACCCCGTGGTGGAGGATGGCCTGCCGGGTCTCGGCACCCTTGGTCATGTCCGCAAAAATAGCACGACCGTTCGGTCGGCTCAACGGCAGGGCCGCGGCGCCGGTGCGCGAGTCACGAGATGCTGACGCCCAGCGCGGAACCGACCGCGTACGTGACCGCCATGGTGAGCAGCCCGACGACGACGGCGCGGGTCGCGGCCCGCGTGCGGTGGGCCTGACCGAGCCGGGCACCGACGTAGCCGGTCAGGGCCAGCGCCAGCACCACCGTCACCATGGTGACCGGGACCCGCGCGGTCGCCGGCGGCAGGACGATCGCCAGCAACGGCAGCACCGCGCCCAGCGCGAACGACACGAACGACGAGAACGCGGCCACCCAGGGGCTGGTCTGCTCGTCCACGTCGATGCCCAGCTCGACCTCGGCGTGCGCGGCCAGCGCGTCCTCACGGGTGAGTTCCTCGGCGACCTGGGCCGCCAGCTGCGGCGTCAGCCCCTTCCGCTCGTAGAAATCAGCCAGCTCCGCCAGTTCCTGCGACGGCATGGTCTCCAGTTCCCAGCGTTCCTTCGCCAGCGCGGCCCGTTCGGTGTCACGCTGGGCGCTGACGGAGGTGTACTCGCCGCCGGCCATGGAGAACGCGCCCGCGACCAGGCCGGCCAGCCCCGTCACCAGGAGCCAGGTGCGGTCGGTGGTCGCGCCGGCCACGCCGACGACCAGTCCGGCAGTGGAGATGATGCCGTCGTTGGCCCCGAGGATGCCGGCTCGCAGCCAGTTGAGCCTCCCGGCCAGCCGCTGGTCGTGCTGCTCACCGGTGTGCGGGGCGTCGCTCATGCCCCGCAGCGTAATGCCCGGGCACAAGCGTCGCCCGATGACCAGCGGCTCTTCACCGAACGCTCGACACCCGGCAACCTGGGTGGGCAACGGTCACCACCAGCGCCGGCGGCACGCGTCGAGCCGGCCCGAACCGAGGAGGACCCATGCCCCTGGTGAGATCGATGCGCCGGCGCGGTGCCGGCCGAGCCATGGTCGCTGCCGCAGCCGTCCTGCTGGCCGCCGGCCCGGCCTGGGTGGCGGCCGGCGCGGCGTCCGACGGGTCACCTGCCGCGACCGGCGACGCATCCGCCGCCCGCCAGGCCGGCAGGCCCGCCAGCCCGGTTCTGGCCGCGGTCGAGAACCTCGACCGGTCCGCCACGTGGACCGTCGTGAACGAGCTGTCGTTGGAGTTCGAGACCCATCACCCGCAGGGGCTGGCCCGCGTCGGTGACAAGCTGTACCTGTCCAGCGTCGAGGTCATCGAGCCGCCCGTGCGCTACCCGGAGCCCGTCGACGGCTACGACCGCAGCCCGGGGCGGGGCGTGGGTCACCTGTTCGAGCTGGACCTGACCGGGCGCCTGCTGCGGCACGTCACCCTCGGCGAGGGCACCATGTACCACCCGGGCGGCATCGACTTCGACGGCCGCGATCTGTGGGTCCCGGTCGCGGAGTACCGGCCGAACTCACGCTCGATCGTCTACGCCGTCGACCCGCGGACGCTGCGGGCGCGGCCGGCGTTCCGCTCGGACGACCACGTGGGCGGGGTCGTCCGCGACGCCGACACCGGCCACGTGCACGGGGTCTCCTGGGGTTCGCGCCGGTTCTACACCTGGACCGCCCGCGGGCAGGTGCTGGACCGCGTCGACAACGAGAGCCACTACGTCGACTTCCAGGACTGCGCGGCCGTCGGTGCCGGTAGCGCGGTGTGCACCGGCCTGGTCGAGTACCGCAACCCTGACGGTGTCCGCTTCGACCTCGGCGGCATCGCCGTCGTCGACCTGCGCGAGGGCACCGTCGGCCACGAGGTCCCGGTGACGACGGTGTCGGCGAACCGGCACGTCGTCACCCGCAACCCCGTGCACCTCGAGGTCGACGGAGACGTCCTGCGGATGTGGGCGGCGCCCGACGACGGCGGCGAGCCCGGCGGGACGACGCTCATGGTGCTGGAGACCTCAGCCGAGTCCTGAGCGCACGAACGCGTCGGTCACCCGGCGCTGAGCGACGACGTAGGCGGCCACCACGGGCGCGGCGACGAGCGTGGTGGCCGCCATCAACGGGCCCCACGCCGTGCCCTGCTCGGTCTCGAAGATCCGCAGCCCGACCTGGACGGTGGCCCGCGACGTCCCGCTGGTCGCCAGCAGCGGCCAGAGGTACTCGTTCCAGGTCTGGATGAACACGACGATGCCGACGGCGGTGACGACCGGCCGCAGGTTGGGCAGCACGATGCGTAGCAGGATCAGCCGGTCCGGGGCGCCGGCCAGTCGGGCGGATTCGATGAGCTCGGCCGGGAACCCCGCGAGGTGCTGGCGCAGCAGGAAGATCGCCAGCGCCGACGATGCGAGCTGCGGCAGCACCAGGCCCGCGTAGGAGTCGAGCAGGCCCAGCCGCGAGACCAGGAGATAGTGCGGCACGACGAGCGCCTGCTGCGGCACCAGCGCGGTGCCGATCAGGGCGGCGAACGCGAAGCGTCGGGCGCGCAACCGGTACTGCGTGAGTGCCCACGCCGCCAGCGTCGCGACCGTCACCTGTCCGAGCGCCACGGCCGCGGACATGATCGCGGTGTTGGCGATCAACCGTACGACCGGCATCGACTCGATAGCGCCGCGGTAATGATCCAGGGTCGGCGCGGCGGCGAACGGGTTGACGTCGTACAGCACCGCGGTCGGCTTGACCGACGTGACCACCGCCCAGACAACGGGGAAGGCGACGGCGACGGCGACGAGCATCAGGGGCAGATGCGCGGCGAACCGCAGCGCGCGACGCCGGCTCATCGCGTCGCTCGCAGCCGAAGGGCGACGACGGCGCCGAAGCCGACGGTGATCAGCACCGACAGGGCCGCCGCCGGACCGCCGTCGAAGAAGCTGAACGCCTGCTGGTAGAGCAGGTAGTAGACGTTCGACGTGGCGCCGGCCGGTCCGCCCTGCGTCAGGACGTCGATGACGCCGAACGTCCAGGGCCCGGCGAACACCACCGTCGCGAACACGACGACTGTCGTCACCGGCCGCAGCAGCGGCAGCACGATGTGACGCAGCAGCCGCCACTCGCCGGCCCGGTCCAGCCGGGCGGCGTCCATGACGTCGGCGTCGATCGTGGCGAGCCCTGCGGTGAAGAGGATGAAGCTGAGGCCGAACACTTTCCAGCCGCTCACCACGGTCACCGCGGCGAAGGCGGTGGCCGGCTCGGTCAGCCAGGCGACCGGTCCGAGGCCGAGCAACGCGAGCGGCTCGTCGGTGATGCCGAGCACCGGGTTGAGGAGCCACTCCCACATCACCGCCCCCACCGCCGGCGGGATGAGCACCGGAAGGAAGAACACCGTCCGGTAGAAGCCGGTCAGCGGGCCGCCGAGCCGCCACACCGCGACCGCGGCGACCAGCGGGGCCAGCACCGACAGCGGCAGGATCGCGACCATGTAGCCGACGGTGTTCCACAGCGCCCGGCCCGCGCCGGGGCTGGTCAGGACCTCGCCGTAGTTGGCCAGCCCGGTCCACGCCGGCGGTCGCGTGGTGAGGTTGAAGTCGAACAGGCTGAGGAGCATGACCGCGACGAGCGGGCCGTACACGGTGAGCCCGACGGCCAGCATGGCCGGGGCCAGGTACGGCCCCGGCCGGGCGCGGGTGGCGGCGGTCATGATCCGAGCAGCTCCCGCATCTGCTCCGCGACGGTGCGCAGGGTCGGCTCGACCTGCGCACCGGACATCATGATGGGCGCGACCGCCTGGTCCTGCATGAGCTCCAGCGCCTGCTGGCCCTGCTGGCCCGGGAGCACCTGGTACGGCACCAGCGAGTCCAACTGCTCGACGGTCGGCAGCAGCCGGTCGTCCTGGGCGAAGAACTCACCGAGGTACTCCGGGTCGTCGATCAGCGCGGGACGCAGCGGCAGGTAGCCGATCACCGAGGCCAGGACGGTGAACCCGCGCTCGCCCGTCAGGAACCTCACGAACTCCCAGGCCGCGCGCTGCTTCTCGGGGTCGTCGGAGAAGACGAACAGGCCGGCACCGGACACCGTCGGTGCGACGTCGTGTCCATCGAACGCGGGCAGACCCGCCGTCTCCAGCTCGAAGACACCCTCGGACGCGGCCGCGAACCCGCCGAGCAGAGCCGTGCTGGAGACCAGCATGCCCAGGTGCCCGGCCTCGAACATGGCCACGGCCTCGGCCTCGCCGACCTGAGGCTGCAAGCCGTCCGCGCTCAACTCGCCCAGCATGCCCAGCGCCTCGACGGCGGCCGGCTGGTCCAACTGCAGCGAGTCGTCGTCGCCGAGCAGGCGTCCGCCGTTGGAGTTGATCAGCGACTGGGTGAGGAAGTCGGACTTGGCCTCACCGGCCGCGTCGACGTAGACGCCCTGGGCGCCGGTGGCGACGATGGCCGCTGCGGCGTCACGGACCTCGGTCCACGTGGCCGGTGGCTGTTGCGGGTCGAGCCCGGCGGCGGTGAAGAGGTCCGCGTTGATGAACAGCGTCGGCGTCGAGACGCTGTACGGGATGCCGGCCAGCTCGCCGTCTCGGCGGCCCAGCTCGACCGAGGCCGGGTACATCCCGTCCAGGTGCGCCTCCAGTTCGCCGGCCGGCGCGATCTCCTCCAACGGCACGTACGGCAGGTTCTCCAGCAGGAAGCCGAACTTGCTCCAGCCGATCTGGGCGACGTCCGGCGGGTTCCCCGCCGCAGCCTGCGCATGGACGCTGCTGTGAATCTCGCCGGCCGGCGTGCCCTTGGGCTCGATGCGGATGTCCGGGTGCTCGGCTTCGAACTCGTCGATGAGCTGCTGGGTGCCCTCCCCGCCGAGGCCCTCCGTCCCGTAGTTGTACGACTCGAACACGATGGTGACGGGCTCGCCGTCGCCGGACGCGGGTGCGCCGTCGGATCCTGCGGTGCCGCAGGCAGCGGCGACGAGGCCGGTGGCGAGCACGATGCCGATCAGGGTGGTGCGCATGTCAGGACTCCTGGAGGTCGGATGCGTGGAACGTGTGGTCGGGGACGGCGACGTCGATGCGTCCGGCGAAATGCCGTGCGGCCCGGCCGGACTGTGCCTCCAGCCAGCCGGGAGTGGTGTGGGCCCAGTGGGTGAGCAGCAGCGCCGACGCACCGTGGCGGGTGGCGAGCTGACCCGCTTCGGTGGCGCTGAGATGTCCGTGGCCGGTACGGTCCGGCTCCTCGAGCGTCGCCTCGCAGACCAGCAGGTCGACACCGCCGGCCAGCCGCTCGAACGCCGGCGTCGCCATCGTGTCGCCGGTGTAGGCGAGTGACCGCGTTCCGGACGTGACACGAAAGCCGCAGCACGGCCGCCGGTGCCGCATCGACACCGGCTCCACCGTCGCCGCGCCCACCGTGACCGGCCGGCCGGGCTCGTACTCGACGACGTCGAACACCTCGCGGAACACGTGGTCGGTCGGGTGGTCGCCGGGTCCGTCGGCGTCCAGCGGGAACAGCTCGTTGAAGTGGCGCAGCGTCCGCGCTGCCCCCGCCGGCACGTACAGCGGCAGCTTGGCCGGCGGCAGCTCGCCCTGGGTCAGCGCTTTGCCCAGGACGAGCAGGTCGAGGCAGTGGTCTGTGTGCATGTGGCTGACGAAGACGGCCGACAGCTCCGCCGCCCGCGCCGCGGCCTTCGCAGCCACCCCCGGGCCGCAGTCGAGCAGGATGTCGCCGTCGGGCAGGTGCACGAGATAGCCGGAGCTGGGCCAGCCGGGCTCCGGCATGCCGGCGCGGCAGCCGAGGACGGTGAGGCGCAGGCCCGCGTCATGGGAACGGTCGTGTGGGTTGGTCGTCACGCGGACGAACGTAGGTAGCGCCGGCATGAACGATCTGACCGAACGTCGACCAGCGCCTGAACGATCGTGCCGGCTTCGGCGAGGATCGTCCCGCGGCCGTTCACGATGACCGTCCGGGCGTCTAGAGTCGGCCCTGCCGAACGTGAGGGATGTCGCCGATGGACCCCAGAATGAGCTGGCTGACCTCGTTCATCGCCGTCGCCGAAGAGCTCCACTTCGGCCGGGCGGCCGATCGGCTGCACCTCAGCACCTCGGCGGTGAGCCGGCACGTGCGCCTGCTGGAGGAGGAGTTCGGTGCGCCGCTGTTCGAACGGACCAGCCGGTCGGTCCTGCTGACCGCCGACGGCCGGCGAGTGTACGGCGAGATCGCGGTACCGGTGGCAGCGCTGCGTGAGGCGTTCGGCCGGGACCGCGCGGGGGTCATGCTGTGCGTCGCGTACGTCAGCGCGCCCGGAGAGCGGATGGTCCCGGCCGCGGCGGCCCGGTTCGGCGCCGACCCGCTCGGCCTGCCGCTGCGGCTGCTGCCCGCCAGCTCCAGCGAGCAGCGAACGGCGCTGGTGGACGGGCGCGTCGACCTCGGCATCCAGTGGGTGCTGCCCGGCGCGCCGGTACCGCCGGACCTGGAGATGACGCCGATCCGCGACGAGCCGCTCACCGTCGCGCTGCCGGCCGGCCACCGGTTCGCCTCCAGCACCTCGCTGCGCCTCGGCGATCTGGCCGACGAGGACTGGCTGATGGCGGTCGACTCCTCGGACCTGGCGCTGCGGCAGGGGTTCGTCGCCGCCTGCCAGCGGGCCGGCTTCCTGCCCCGCGTGCGCGGCGAGGCGACCGGCTTCAAAGCCCAGCTCAGCCTGGTCGCGGCCGGCCGCGGGGTGTGCTTCGCCCCGGCCGTGGCCCAGGATTCCGGTGGGTTTCCGGTCGCGTTCGTCCGGATCCACGACCTGTCGGTGAACCTGGTCGCCATGACCCGGCCGGCACCGGACCGTCATCTGCGCCGCTTCATCGAGTTGCTGCGCGCGGTCGCGTGACGGAGGCGCCGTCGCGTGGCGGGACACGCGGCCGGTCCTGGGGCGGGTCGTCGCCTAGAGTCGGCGGCGTGGCATTTCCATGGGCATCCGCGACGGCGACCGGCATCGGCTCCCTGCCGTACGACGACCGCGACGAGGCCGCCCGCGTCGTCGTCGGCGAGCTGCCGGACCTCCCGCACCTGCCGGAGCTTCCCGAGCGGGGAGCCGGCGCCGACCTCGTCGGCCGGGCCGCGACGCTCCTGGTCGACCTGCACGTCGACCTCCAGCCGTCCGGGTGGCGGCTGATCGACCGGCCGGGCGCGGACGAGCGGCGCGCCGCGTCCCTGCTCGGCGCCGACCTCGATGCGCTCGAGATCGCCGCCTACGGTTACGAGGGGCCGCTGAAGGTGCAGGTGGCGGGGCCATTGACGCTCGCCGCGACGGTCGAGCTCAACCGCGGCGGGCGGGCCGTGGGCGACTACGGGGCCCGCCGTGACCTCGCCGAGTCGCTGGCCGAGGGCGTGCGCGCGCACGTGGCCGACGTGGCCCGGCGGGTGCCCGGTGCCACGGTGGTGCTGCAGCTCGACGAACCGGGGCTGCCGGCGGTGCTGGCGGGTTCCATCCCGACCGTCAGCGGGTTCGGCCGGCTGCGCGCGGTCGATGCCGTCGAGGCGGAGACTCTGCTGGGGACGGTGATCGGTGCTGCCGGTGCTCCCGTCGTCGTGCACAGCTGCGCCGCCGACGCCCCGGTCGGGCTGCTGCACGGGGCCGGCGCCGTCGCCGTATCCCTCGACGTGGACCGGCTGGGGGGTGGCGTTCTCGAGCAGCTCGCCGCGGCCGTTGACGCGGGGTTGGCGCTGTGGCCCGGCGTCGTGCCGGCGCTGCCGCCGTCGACGCCACCGTCGGACCGTGAACTGGCCCAACGCGTCGTCGGGCTCTGGCGGCGCCTGGACCAAGACCCGGCCGCGATGGCCGCGCGCACCGTCGTGACCCCGACCTGCGGCCTGGCCGGAGCCGGCCCCGGCTGGGCGCGGCGCGCCTACGTCCTGGCCCGCACCACCGCGCGAGCCTTCGCCGACGTCGCCGCCGGGAGCGGATGAGCGCACCGGTCACGATGTCGCACCGATGCGACGGCGAAGATGCTGCGGCCGCAGGCACGCACCCGTGATGTGCCATCCGTGGCACACTGGAGGTGTGAACGGTTTTGATCGAATCACCATCGAACAGGCAAGACGGGTGGCCAACCCTGCATCCGCGGGCACCGCTTCACCGTCGAACACCTGCTTCGGCTGATTGGCGCGGGCTGGTCGCTGGAGCAGGTCCAAGAGGAATTCCCGTTCATCGAGGCGGCGGACGTCCAACAGGCCATCGCCTACGCCTCGTTCTCCGTGCGTGAGTGCCACTTGCCGGTGACGCAGTCTGCATGAAGGTCCTGCTGGACGAGAACATCTCCCATCGGCTGTGCCCCTATTTGAAGGCCCGGGCCACGACGCCGTTCACGTCAGCGAGATCGGGCTGGCCAGCACGGACGACAGCATCATCGTCGCCCGGGCCGCGGCTGATGACCGGACCGTCGTGTCGTGTGATCATGATTTCGTCCAGCTCCTCTATGCGTCCGGTGGCACCAAACCGTCACTTCTGCTGACGCGCAAGGTGGACACTTTGACGTCGACGGAGCTCGCCGAGCTCGTCCTGGCTGCCCTCTCACGCGAGCTCATGGATTTCTTGGATGCCGGGGTGATCGCGACGCTCACCCCGGATCGTGTCCGAGTTCGTCCATCGCCGCTCAGACCGACCACGAGCAGCGTTCACAAGAAATGAACGGCGCCCAGAAATGAACGCAGCGCATGCCGGACGTCGTCGGTGGTGGGCAGTACCGTCTGTGCTGTGACCGAGCAAGCCGACATCAACGACGTCCCGGCGGACATCCGCGAGCGCCACGCGACGCTCTCGCAGGAGATCGAGGAGCACCGCCAGCGCTACTACTTCGCCACGCCTACCGTCAGCGACGCGCAGTTCGACGAGCTGATGCGCGAGCTGGAGGGCATCGAGGAGCAGTACACGTCGCTGCGCACGCCGGAGTCGCCCACCCAGCAGGTCGGTGCGCCGGTGGCCGAGCCGGGCGCCGGGGCCGAAGCGTCGTGGCCGCCGGTCGAGCATCTGGAGCGCATGCTCAGCCTCGACAACGCCTTCAATGCCGACGACCTCGCCGAGTGGGCCACCCGGGTCGAGCGTGAGGTCGGCACCGGGGCGCGGTACCTGTGCGAGCCGAAGGTCGACGGCCTGGCGGTCGACATCGTCTTCCGGGACGGGAAGCTGGCCACGCTCGCCACCCGTGGTGACGGACGCACCGGTGAGGACATCACGTACAACGCGCAGTTCGTCGACGCCATCCCGGACCGGCTCACCGGCACTGACGACTACCCGGTGCCGGCGGTGGTCGAGATCCGCGGCGAGGCCGTCTTCCCCAGTGCCGAGTTCGAGGCCATCAACGCCGAACGGACCGACCTCGGCCTCCCGCTGTTCGCCAACGCCCGCAACTCCGGCGCCGGCGTGCTGCGCCAGCGCATGGACCGGCGCAAGGAGAAGCTCGACGCCGCGAAGGCCAAGGCCGACGCCGCCGGCAACGAAGGCCGAGCCCAGGCCACGTACGAGCGCGTGCGTGAGGAGTACGAGCGCGCCCGGCGCAACCTCAACCGGCTCACCCTGGTGTGTCACGGCATCGGCCGCCGCGACGGCTTCGACATCCGGTTCCAGTCACAGGGCTACGAGGCGCTGCAGGCGTGGGGGCTGCCGGTCAGCGACCGGCCGAAGGTCGTCCCCGACCTCGACGAGGTCCAGGCCTTCATCGACCACTACGGCCGGCACCGGCACGACGTCGAGTTCGAGATCGACGGCGTCGTGGTCAAGGTCGACCAGGTCGACCTGCAGCGCCAGTTGGGTTCCACGTCGCGCGCGCCGCGGTGGGCCATCGCGTTCAAGTACCCGCCGGAGGAAGTCACCACCAAGCTCATCGACATCCGGGTGAACGTCGGGCGCACCGGCCGGGTCACGCCGTACGGCGTCATGGAGCCGGTCAAGGTCGCCGGCTCCACGGTCGAGAACGCCACGCTGCACAACGCCTCGGAGGTCAAGCGTAAGGGCGTGCTCATCGGCGACACCGTCGTCCTGCGCAAGGCCGGCGACGTCATCCCCGAAATCCTCGGCCCGGTGCTCGAGCTGCGCGACGGCGACGAGCGCGAGTTCGTCATGCCCACCGAGTGCCCGGCGTGCGGGACTCCATTGGCTCCATCGAAAGAGGGCGACGTCGACATCCGCTGCCCCAACACCCGCTCGTGTCCGTCGCAGCTGCGCGAGCGGCTGTTCTACCTGGCCGGCCGCAGCGGTTTCGACATCGAGGCGATGGGCTGGGAGGCCGGCATCGCGCTGGTCGACGCCGGCGTCGTCGTCGACGAGGGCGACGTGTTCTCGCTCGACGCGGAACAGCTGAAGCGGGTCCCGCTGTTCACCAACGCCGCGGGCGAGCTCACCGTCAACGGCCGCCGGCTGCTGGACAACCTGGAGAAGGCCAAGCAGCAGCCCCTGTGGCGGGTGCTGGTGTCGCTGTCCATCCGGCACGTCGGTCCGACGGCGGCGCGGGCGCTTGCGGGCGCGCTGGGCTCCATGGACGCCATCGTCGAGGCGAGTGAGGAGCAGCTGGCCGCCGCCGACGGCGTTGGGCCCACCATCGCGGCGTCGGTGAAGGAATGGTTCGCCGTCGACTGGCACAAGGCGATCGTCGACAAGTGGGCCGCGGCGGGCGTCAGAATGCGCGACGACCCGTCCACGTCCATGCCCCGCACGCTCGAGGGCCTGACCATCGTCGTCACCGGCTCGCTGCAGGAGTTCTCCCGCGACGACGCAAAGGAAGCCATCCTGGCCCGTGGCGGTAAGGCCTCCGGCTCGGTGTCCAAGAAGACCTCGTTCGTTGTGGCGGGCGAGAACGCCGGCTCGAAACACGACAAGGCCATCGAGCTGAAGGTGCCGGTGCTCGACGAGGCCGGCTTCCGGGTGCTGCTGGAGTCCGGCCCGGATGAGGCCGCGAAGCTCGCCCAGGTCGAGGCGCCATGATCAGGCGGCACGGGGTCCGGACACGCGCGAAGGGCCCGGCAGAAGCCGAACCCTTCGTGTCCAGAAGACTCGTTCGCCGCCGTCGTGGGCGCCGGGCGAGCTGCTCGCTGGATTACCGGAGACCGAAGAGACCTCGGCCGGGGTGTCGCGGGCGTCAGGCCCGGGACAGGAACCGACCGGTGACGGCCGCGTAGGCCTGGACCCGCAGTCTCGCGAGGTACCAGCCGATGTGCAGCCGATTGAGGTGTCTCCGACCGTGATCACGACTCATGGGGGTCCTCTTTCGCTACCTTCGAGGTTCCGGCGAGCCGTCACACGACCACTCGGGAACCTGACGACGTGCCGGTGCCCCGAGTGGGACTCCAGTATTGAGTTGTGCCTCCATGATCGTTCCGGCCGCGACAGCGGTCAAGGGCTTCGCCCGTATGCGTGTTATACCCCGTTCGACCTGGTAGTTCACTGCGTCGAAGGTTCGGCCCAGCGGAACCTCCGCTCGTGATCGGCACCGAGCCGCGCCCTTGGTGGGAACCCGGCGGTCTGTCGATCACCGTGGGTTGTCCACAGCCCGGCGGCAGGCAGTAGCGGGTTATCGGTGCCGCGGGTTACGGTCGCCGGCATGGACCTACGCGACGAGGCCGAGGCGCTGCTGCGGCGCCTGGTCGGTTCCGACACGGCCGAGTTCCGCGACGGGCAGTGGGACGCGGTGCGCGACCTCGTCGAACACCGGCGCCGGGTGCTGGTGGTCCAGCGCACCGGCTGGGGCAAGTCGGCGGTGTACTTCGTCGCCACCGGGCTGCAGCGCGCCCGCGGCGCGGGCCCGACGGTCATCGTCTCGCCGCTGCTGGCGCTGATGCGCGACCAAGTGGCCGCGGCCGGCCGGGCCGGCGTCCGCGCCGTCACCATCAACTCCGCCAACGCCGAGGAATGGGGCGACATCAGCAAGGCGCTGGCCGACGACGCGGTCGACGTGCTCCTGGTCAGCCCCGAACGGCTCAACAACCCCCGCTTCCGCGAGGAACAGTTGCCGGCGCTCGCGGCCAGTGCCGGCCTGGTGGTGGTCGACGAGGCGCACTGCATCTCCGACTGGGGCCACGACTTCCGGCCCGACTACCGACGCATCCGCGACCTGCTGGCCACGCTGCCGGCCGGCACCCCGGTGCTGGCCACCACGGCCACGGCCAACGCCCGCGTGGTGGCCGACGTCGCCGAGCAGTTGGGCAGCGGGGGAGCGGAGGTCACCACCATCCGTGGCTCACTGGCCCGCGAGAGCCTGCGGCTGGGCGTCCTCGCCCTCGACGACGCCGAGCATCGGCTGGCCTGGCTCACCGCGCACCTGGGTGAGCTGCCCGGCAGCGGCATCGTCTACGCGCTGACCGTGTCGGCGGCCGAGGACACCGCGGCACTGTTGCGCGAGGCCGGGCACCGGGTCATCGCCTACACCGGCCGTACCGACCCGGCCGACCGAGTCGAGGCCGAACGTGCCCTGCTGAACAACGAGGTCAAAGCGCTGGTGGCCACTAGCGCGCTGGGCATGGGCTTCGACAAACCCGACCTCGGCTTCGTGGTGCACCTCGGCGCACCGTCGTCGCCGGTCGCCTACTACCAGCAGGTCGGCCGCGCCGGCCGGGCCACCGAACGCGCCGACGTCCTGCTGCTCCCGGCGGCCGAGGACCAAGCCATCTGGCAGTACTTCGCCACCGTCTCGATGCCGCGGCAGGAGCAGGCGGCGGCGGTCATCCGGGCGCTGTCCGCGGCCGGCGACGCCATGTCCACCGCGGCGCTGGAGACGGTGGTCGACGTCCGGCGTACCCGGCTGGAGCTGCTTCTCAAGGTGCTCGACGTCGACGGCGCGGTGCAGCGTGTCCGCGGCGGCTGGCAGGCCACCGGGCAGGACTGGGTGTACGACGCCGAGCGGTACCAGCGGGTGGCCGCGGCTCGCGACGCCGAGGCCCGCTCCATGCTCGCGTACCAGCGCGGCGAGCAGTGCCGCATGTCGTTCCTGCAGGCCGCCCTCGACGACCCCAGCGCCGCGCCGTGCGGGCGGTGCGACGTCTGCGCCGGGCCCTGGTACACCGACGACGTTCCGGCCACGGCGCGAGCGGCGGCGCGCACCACACTCGCCCGGTCCGGGGTGCTGCTGGAGCCGCGGGTGCAGTGGCCGTCCGGAATGGGCCGGCTGGGCATCGACGTGAAGGGCAAGATCGGCCCGGCCGAGAAGCTCGAACCCGGCCGGGTGGTCGCGCGGCTCACCGACCTCGGTTGGGGTCAGCGGCTGCGGTCGCTGCTCGACGGCCCGGACGCGCCGGCACCCGACGCCCTGCTGGCCGCCTGCGTCGACGTGCTGCGCGAGTGGCAGTGGGACCGCCGGCCGCAGGCCGTGCTCACCGTGCCGTCGCGGCGGCACCCGCAACTGGTCGGCTCGGTGGGCCGGCACCTCGCGAGTGTCGGGCGGCTGGTCGACCTCGGCGAGCTGGAGCCGGCCGATGCCGATGCCGGCAGCGGTGGTGAATCCGGCGGCAACAGCGCGTTCCGGCTGGCCTCGGTCTGGAACGGCTGGCGGGTCGGGCCGGCCGCGCGCGAGTCGCTGGCGGAGCTGGGCCCGGAGCCGGTGGTGCTGCTGGTCGACGACGTCGCCGACTCTCGCTGGACTCTCACCGTCGCCGGCCGTGAGGTGCGCCTCGCCGGCGCCGCCCAGGTGTTGCCGTTCGCGCTGGCGTCAGTGGGCTGAGCCCGCCGCGGAAGCGCCGTCGGTCCTCGAGGGCGCGGGGGAGCCGGCCGGTGCGTTGCGGCGGCGGATCACCTGTGCGAGGTCCACCAGATGCACCAGCCGGGCCAGCTCGGAGTCGAGGATGCTCGGGCCGCCGTCCCGGCCGAACACGATGAGCTGGTCGGTGTCGGCCACCGGTACCCCGACGGCCACCACGTCCTGCCAGGCGGTGGGCGCGTCTGCGCCGGTGACGATCCGGCCCGCCTCCGCCATGGGCAGCCACGGCGCGTCGTAGCCGTCCTCCTCCGGGGCCCCGCCGCTGGCACGCAGCACCGTCAGCGTCGACCCGTTCTGCGGCAGCAGCAGCGCCCAACCGGAGCGGAAGATGCCCGGCACCAGGTCGACGAGGATCTCCTCGGCCCGGCTCGGCTCGTCGGTCATCGCCTCGACCGCCTCCAGATCGCGGTGCAGGCCCGCGCCCTGGCTGTAGCGGCCGATGAACTCGACCGTCACGTCCGGCACCGTGCGGCACGCCGTGACCAGGGAGTCGGGCAGTCGTCCGCCGGGCAGGTCCACGAGGAAGTCGTCGACGACGTACCCGTCGCCACGGTGCTCGACGACGTCCACCCCGACGATGTCACCGCCGGCCGCGCCCACCGCCGACGCGACCGCGCCGAGTGAGCCGGGACGGTCCGGAACCACGACACGCAGGAGAAACGACACCAGGACAGGGTGGCACAGAACTGTCACGCGCAGGTTGCCGCGTGGGTCAATGCTCGGCGCGCAGCCAGGCGAGCACGGCCAGGACGCGGCGGTGGTCGTCGTCGGACGGCGGGAGGTCGAGCTTGGTGAGGATCGAGGAGATGTGCTTCTCGACCGCGCCCTGCGTCACCACCAGGAGCCGGGCGATCGCGACGTTGGTGCGACCCTCGGCCATCAGGCCCAGCACCTCTCGCTCCCGCGCGGTCAGTGTCTCCAGCGGGTCGCGGCGGCGGCGGGCGAACAGCTGCGCCACCACCTCCGGGTCGAGCACGGTGCCGCCGGAGGCGACCCGCTCCAGGGCGTCGGACAGGTCCGCCAGCGCGGACACGCGGTCCTTGAGCAGGTAGCCGACCCCGCCGGCGCCGTCGGCGAGCAGGTCGCCGGCGTAGGACTCCTCGACGTACTGCGACAGCACCAACACCCCGGTGCCGGGGACGGAGGCCCGGGCGGCCAGCGCGGCACGTAGCCCTTCGTCGGTGAAGGTCGGCGGCATCCGGACGTCGACGATGGCGACGTCGGGCCGGTGCTCGGCCACCGACTTGACCAGCGCATCGCCGTCGCCGACCGCGTCGACGACCTCGGCGCCCGCCTCACCCAACAGGCGGACGAGGCCTTCTCGCAGCAGCAGGGAATCCTCAGCCAGAACGACGCGCACCCGCATAGCTTGCCAGGTCGCCCGGCCCGCACCGACGTGGCCGTCTCAGGAGGCGGGCTGGGCGGCGTCGCCGGTGGCCGTCGTGGTGCCGAACTCGCCGGCCCTGGCCTCGACGGACTCGACCAGCTTCAGGTCGGCCTGGGTGTGCAGGATGGCCGCCTCGACCGTGAGAGTCGCCAGCGTTCCCGACTGCTGGCCGCGGCGGCTGGCCCGCAACAGTTGCAGGTCGGTCTGCCGGGCCTCGTGCTCGACGCGGCAGACCGCGCGGATGGCTTCTGGCCCGCGGTGGGCGGCGGCGAGCACCTTCAGCAGGAAGTCGTCTCGGTAGCCCGACGCGCGCGCGGTCGGCTTGGCCAGCCACTGGTCCAGGTCGCTGCGTCCGGCGGAGGTGATGAGGTACACGGTCCGGTCCGGGCGGGACTCCTGCGGCACCGTGTGAGAGCTGACCATGTTGTCGCGGTGCAGCCGGTCGAGGATCTGGTAGACGTGCCCGATGTTCAGGCCGCCCCACTGCGGCCCGACGGCCTTCTCGAAGTTGGCCTTGAGCTCGTACCCGTAGCTCGGCCCCTCGGCCAGTAGGGCGAGAACAGCATGCTGAAGCGGCACTCTCACACTGTACGGGCGATCTGCGCCTTTATACGGCATTCGTCAGGCGTGATCGAAGGTCGCGCACATTGTCATGCGGGTAGGCGCGAGTAGCCGGACTCTGGGTGCGTGAGCGTGCTCGCGAGTTCGCCGGGTCGATCGCGCCCCGTCACGTGTTCGCCGTCCGTCGGCCACCTCCGATTGATCCGATATGTCCTGCCCAGCACTGTCACCGGAGGTCCGCATGTCCGAGTCCCGCCCGTCGTCGTCCCCGGGAGAGGGTCCTGTGCCGGAAACGGCCGCGCCGGGGGTGCGTGTTCGTCGTGCCGACGGGCGTGGTGTCGCCCGACGTCGTCTCCTTCAAGGTGCGCTGGCGGCGCCCGCGGCGATCGCCGTGCCCGGTATCGTCGCGGCGTCGACCGGCACGACCACAGGTACCGCGCACGCCGCGCCGGTGATCCCTCCGCGGCCCGGGACCTTCGACCCGGAGAGCCCGCGCTTCGCCATCGCCGTCGTCCCCGACACCCAGTACCTCTTCGACGAGGACCGCTCCGACCCCGAACCGCTGGCGGCGACCTTCCGCTATCTCGCCGAGCAGCGCGGCGTGGCCAACGTGGCGTTCATGACCCACCTCGGCGACGTCACCGAGCACGGCACCGAGGACGAGATCCGCCTGGCCGGCCGGACGTTCGAAGTACTGGACGGAGTGATGCCGTACAGCGTGCTGGCCGGCAACCACGACGTCCCAGGGTCCACCGACGACCAGCGCGGCGACACCCCGTACCTGCGGGAGTTCGGTCCGTCCCGGTTCGGTGGCTCCGACACGTTCGGCGGTGCGTCGCCGGACGGCTACAACAGCTTCCACGTGATCCGGGCCGGTGCCCGCGAGTGGCTGGTGCTGGCGCTGGACTGGCGGGTGTCCGACGCCGGCCTGGCCTGGGCGCAAGGAGTGCTCGACGACCACCCGGCGCTGCCTGCCGTGGTCACCACCCACGACCTCGCGGCCGCCGGCGGCGACGGCGTGGCCGAACTGTCCGGTCACGGCAGGCGGCTGTGGGACGGGCTCATCCGCGGCAACGACCAGGTCTTCCTCGCTCTCGGCGGGCACTACTGGCCTCCTGGCCGCACGGTGCTGACGAACGACGCCGGGCACGACGTCCACGTGCACATCACCAACTACCAGGACCGCTACTACGGCGGTGCCGGGATGATCCGGCTCTACCAGTTCGACCTGGTGCGCCGGACCGTCGACGTCGAGACGTTCGCGCCGTGGTTCCTGACCCGCGAGGCAGGGGAGCGCCCGCCGCTGGGCGCCGAGGTGATCGAGCTGACCGGCGACACCGACCGGTTCAGCCTCCCGCTGGACCCGGCCGTCCGGTTCGCCGGCTTCGCGCCGGAGCCGGCGCCGCCGTCGCGGCCGCCGACACGGGTGATCGGGCGAGACACCGTCGCCTACTGGCGGTTCGACACGCTGGGCCTGCGCGGCCGGGTGAGCGAGGGCGCCGTCGTCACCGACGGGTCCGTCGCCAAGGACCTCACCCGCAACGGCAACGACCTGGTGGTCCGGCGGCTGCACGACAGCGCCGCCGACGTGCTCACCCGGTCGCTGGACCACCACGCCGGGGCGCCGGCACACGCCAGCCTCCGGTTCGACGGCGGACAGTCGCCCAACCGCGGCGCCATCCTGGAGGCCGTCGCCGACGCCCCCGTCAACGCGGAGAAGTTCCTCGGCGGCTACACGATCGAGCTGTTCGTGAAACTGCCCGAGCCGTTCGTCGGCAACCACGCCTTCATGGGCATCCTCAGCTGGCAGGGCCGTGCCGGCGACGCCGGGAAGACCGCCGGTTACTCGCCGCTGGAGCCGACCTGCAGCATCAACGTCTCGGGGGAGCGGTTCCTGCAGTACGTCCTCTACCCGCACGTGCAGGACGCGTCGCCGACGTCGTGGAGCCACGCGCTGCCGGTGGGCCGCTGGTTCCACGTCGCGGTGGTCAACGACGGCGAACGCACGGTCATGTGGGTCGAGGGGTCGCCGATCTCCCGGAACCCCAGCCAGCCGGCGCACGGCATCGCGACGCTCGGACGGCCGTTCACCCTCGGCGCCACCGGCTGGGACCTCGGGTTCGGGCAGGGCTTCTACGGTTTCCTCGGCGACGTGCGAATCAGCGGCCGGGCCCTGGAACCGGCGGAATTCCTGACGCCGTTCGGCTGAACCGGCCGTCGCCACTGGTTCGCGGCCCGAGGGCGTTGACCTGGACTGACGCAGGCAGCTGCGGATGGATAGCCGCCATTTGTACGGCTGCCGACAAGACAGTGGACACCTCCATCGGTCACCATGGGGGCGTGGCGGACCCGACAGATCATGCGGCGGCCCGGCGCAGCGCACCTGCCAGACGCGCTCGCCGGGTCGTTGCTCTGCTGGCCGCCCTCGCCGTCCTGACGCTGGTCGGAGTCCTGGTCGTCCCGGTCGCGCTGCCGAATCTGGCGGCCGCCATGGAGCGCAATCCGCTCATCCCGGTTCTGGTGGCGGCGTGCTGGGTGCTGGCGACCATGTCGTCCATCACCGGCAAGCGGGTCATCGCCGCCGGCCACCTCGACTGGACCGCCACCGCTTCGGCGCACATCGGCGGCACGGTGGCCAACCGCGTGGTGCCGGCAGGAGTTGGCGCGGCGGGCGTCTTCGTCGCCGCCCTGCACCGCGGCGGCGCCTCCACGACGGTGGCGGCCGGGGTGGTCGCGCTGTGGGCGGGCGCCGGTGGGCTGGCACACGGCAGCGGACTGCTTCTGGGCGCGGCCTGGCTGCGCGAGGGTTGGTACGGCGTGCTCACGGTCTGCGTTGCTGCGGCCGCGCTCGCCATCGCGGTCCGGCTCCTCGCGCCGCGGGTGATCGTCGCCGTCCGCGCGAGCCGGTGGGCTCGCCGCCGGGCAGCGCGCCGGTTCGCCCGCGGCGCCCTGCGGTCGCGGCGGTGGAGCGTGGCGCCCGGCGGCCGGATCGACCAGGCACGGACTGCCGGGCGTGACTTGCTCGCGGCGGTCCGGGCCCGGCCGGTGCTCGCGCTGACGGCGGTGGCCGCTCAACTGGCGGCGACGCTGTGCCTGGCGGCCGGGTTCGCGACGGCGGCGTCCGGCCTCGGTGTGCCGGTGAGCCTCGGCGTCGGGATGGCCGCCTACCTGGCCGGGACCGCGATGGCCGCGGCCATGCCCACTCCGGCCGGCATCGGGTCGACGGAGGCCGCCCTGGTGGGAGCGCTGATGCTGGCGGGGTCCGGCGTCGGCGAGGCGCTGCCGGCCGTGCTGCTGTTCCGGGCGGTGGTGCTGCTGGCGCCTGTCGTGACGGCGACGCTGATGGGCGCGGCCTGGCTGGCACGCCGGGCGGTGCGGCGTCTCGCCACGGCGGGAAGCTCGGGTACCGCGGTGGTCCCCGGGGCCGCTCCCGGCCTCGGTCCCGAGATCGGCGGGGGTCCGTACGGCCGCTCCGCGGTGCCGAGCCGCGACGTGTGACGTGTGTTCTGAGCTGCAAAGCCGGTTGACACCATGCTGCTGAACTGCGACACCGCGGCGGTTGCTGGATGGGGCAGCCCGTGGTGACCAGGAATCCGCAGTCATCGGCCGGCCGTCCGCCGGCTCACGAAGCCGCGAGGGGCAACTCCGCGCTCACCGTGGTCCCGTCGCCGGGTGGGCTGGCGATGTCGAGCCGGCCGTCCACACCGGCCAGCCGGTCGGCCAGTCCGGCCAGGCCGTGGCCCTTGCCGAGGTGGGCGCCGCCGCGGCCGTCGTCGGTGACCTGGACGTGCACGCTGTCACCGACCCGCACGACGGAGACCGCGCACTGGGTGGCGTCGCTGTGCTTGGCGACGTTGGTCAGTGCCTCGGTGACGACGAAGTAGGCCGCGTTCTCGATCGGCGTGGGCAGCCGGTCGACGGCCACGTCCAGGGTGGTGGGGACGGGGCAGCGGGCACTCGCCGCGGCCAGGGCGGCGGCCAGGCCGCGGTCGGTGAGGATGGGCGGCGCGATGCCGCGGGACACCGCCCGCAGCTCCGCCAGGGCCTCCTTCGTCTGCAGGACGGCACCCTCGAGCAGCGGCTTCGCGGTCTGCGGGTCCTCGTCGAAGCGTCGCTGGGCCGACTCGAGGTCCATGGTGAGGCGCACCAGGCGTTGTTGCGGGCCGTCGTGGATGTCGCGCTCGACCCGGCGCAGCGTGTCCGCCTCGGCCTGCACCACCGACTCACGGCTGCGGCTCAGCTCCTCCGCCCGCGCCCGCAGCGCCGCCGTCTCGTTCGTCAGCAGCCCCCACACCAGCGACGACTCCAGCGCGGCCACCCCACGCAGGATGTGCGCCAGCACCAGCGGCAGGCCCCGGAAACCGCCGCCGCCGGCCACCAGCCAGGCCAGCGCGATCAGCAGGGAGATGCCGATGGAGAACGCCAGCCACGTCACGGTGACCGACCAGGTGAACACCCGCACCGGCAGGATCAGCACGCAGAAGCCCAGGTCGCGCCACGACTGCCGGTCACGCAGGTGCTTCAGCACCCGGCCGCTCTGCTCGGCCGAGGCGTAATGGACCGGCCCGACCTCGCGCTTCTCCATCCAGCCGACCCGGGTGCGCTCGAGCGCGCTGAACCGGCGGGCCAGCAGCAGCGTCCCGGCCAGGATCGCGACGCCGACGAAGGCGAGGACGGCCAGTCCGACACCGAGCGCCAGCCCGACGATCATGACGACGAAGGCGGCGATGGCGATCGGCAGCCCGGGCAACAGGTAGCCGAGGTCGCGGCCGATCTGCCGCCAGGAGGCCGACGGGCGGCCCGGGTCGGTGGCGGGCTCGTGGTCGACGGTCACGTCGTGCTCGTCGCCGGGATGGGCAGGTCGGCGCTGATGGTGGTGCCGCCACCGGGTGGGCTGGCGATGTCGAGCCGGCCGTCCACACCGGCCAGCCGGTCGGCCAGTCCGGCCAGGCCGTGGCCCTTGCCGAGGTGGGCGCCGCCGCGGCCGTCGTCGGTGACCTGGACGTGCACGCTGTTGCCGACCCGGAGCACCGAGACGTGGCACCGTGCGGCGTCGCTGTGTTTGGCGACGTTGGTCAGTGCCTCGGTGACGACGAAGTAGGCCGCGTTCTCCAGGGCGGTGGGCAGCCGGTCGACGGCCACGTCGAGGGTGGTGGGGACGGGGCAGCGGGCGGTGGCCGCGGCCAGGGCGGCGGCCAGGCCGCGGTCGGTGAGGATGGGCGGCGCGATGCCGCGGGACACCGCCCGCAGCTCGGCGAGCGCCTCCTTGGTCTGCATGACAGCGCCTTCGAGCAGGGGGCGAGCCGTGTCGGGATCCTCGTCGAAGCGCCGCTGGGCCGACTCGAGGTCCATGGTGAGGCGCACCAGGCGTTGTTGCGGGCCGTCGTGGATGTCGCGCTCGACCCGGCGCAACGTGTCCGCCTCGGCCTGCACGACGGCCTCGCGGCTGCGGCTCAACTCGTCCGTGCGGGCCCGCAGGGCGGCCGTCTCGTTGGTGAGCATGCCCCACACCAGCGACGACTCCGTCACGGCCAGCGCACGCAGCACGTACGGCAGGGTGGACAGGAAGACGAGGCCGATGGTGGTGGTCAGCGCGACGTCGGCGAGCCGGCCGTCGCCCATACCGATCAACTCGGCCAGGGTTTCGTTGTCGGCGTCGTTGCGCGGAAGCGACCATTCCCACAGCACGTAGGTGGTTCCGCCGAGCGCGGCAGCGGCCCAGGCGATGGTCATGGACCAGGTGAAGCACCGGATCGGCAGGATGAGGATGCCGAAGCCCCACTCGCGCCAGGCCAGTGGGTCGCGCAGGTAGCCGAAGAGCCGCCCGAGGCCGCTGCCCGTCGGCGAGCGGTGGTGGGCGGGGCCGACCGGGCGTCCCTCCATGGCGGCGACCCTGGCCCGCTCGGCGATGGCGAAGCCGCGTGCGGCGGCGAACATCGTGATCCACACGATGAGGCCCAGGAACGCCAGCACGAACAGGCCCGCGCCGAGCGCGAACCCGGTGACCATGACGGTGAAGGAGGCGATGGCGATGGGGAGGCCCGGCAGGAGGTAGCCGAGGTCGCGGGGGACCTGTCGCCAGCCGGCTCGGGGCCGGTCCGTAGATGGCGTGTTCATGCCTCCACCTTTCCTGTTGCAGTGAGCGTAGACGAGCCGGTCACCTGGTGACTTGGGAGTGGGGTTGTCCCCACCGCGAGCCGTTCGATCCGGCCGGTGACGTGCACCAGCGCGGCGAGCACGACCCCGGCGGCCAGCAGCCGCCACGGTGCGTCGTCGTACCAGGCGGCGCTGAACGGCGGCGGTGGCCGGTAGCCCAGTCGGGTCGACACGCCGGCGACGGCGACGGCCGCCGGCAAGTGCCACAGATAGACGGCCGGCAGCCGGCGCGACAGCCAGGTCAGTCCACGCCGGACGGTGAACGGCGCGGCCCACCGCCGGATCAGCGGCCGGGCGGCGAGCGCCAGACCCACCAGGCCGGCGGTCGCCGCCAGCAGCAGTCCCGCCGACGGGACCGGGCTGACCGCGCGGTCGCTCGCGGCGAGCGCACCCACGGCCAGGGTCACCGCGACGGCGGCCCCGCCGGCCACGGCCAGACCCAGCGCGGCACGCGTGCGCAGCCGGTCCAGCCCGCCGGAACCGGCCAGCATCCCGGCCTGATGGGCGACGACCCACCCAGCGAGGACACCGATGCCGCCCAACGTGTCGGCGAACCGGCCAGCCGTCTCGCCGAGTTGGCCGGCGGTCTCGCCGAACCTGGCGACGGTGCCGAACCGGACGACGTCGACGGCGACGGCCACCGCCGCCAGCCCCACGATCTCGAGGCCGCGCCAGCGGCGGTGCAGCTGACGCAGTGCCGGCGCCATGGCGGCGGTGAGCAGCAGCGCCGCCGGGGCCCACAGCAGCCGGCCGGCACCGTCGACGACGGGCAGGGCGACCGCGGCGAACGGCACCGCGACGACGATGAGCCGGCGGGCCTGCCCGAGGAGGCGCCGCCGCCCGCTGCCGTCGTGCCACCCGCCGGATGCTCCGGCGGCGGGGCTGCCGGCCGCGGCATGTGCTCCGGCTGCGGCGAACGCGAGCGGCGCGGTGAGCGTGATCGTCGTCGCGTCGGCCGCGACGGGGGCGGCGCCGTCCACCGACAACGCCCGCAGCCAGTGCAGGGCGACCAGGACGGCGACGGCCGAGACGGCGAGCACCTCGGCGAAGGCGTCCCGCGCCGGGGCGGCCGGATCCGCGCCGGGCAGGGTGGCCGCCGGGCCGGTCGACTTCGCGGAGGTGCGCACGTTCCACAGCCTGGTCAGCCGAGGCGCGCCGCACAGCAGGGCCGACCGGACAGTTCATGGTGGGGATATCCCCACCATGGACGCGGCGGCCGCGGAAGTCGGCGGACGGGGCGGCCGGCCGGGGCATAGCCTGGCGTAGGATCGCGGGGTCGTCCGGCGTGGCCGGCACGTCGGCGCGCAGGGTCGCGTCGCGCGGCCGCCGCACAGCTCCGACCACGGAGGAGTACCGCCCATCATGCCCTCGATCAGCCGCGAGGAAGCCGCGCACCTGGCGCGGCTGGCTCGCCTCGATCTCGCTCCCGACGAGCTCGACCATCTGGCCGGCCAGCTCGACCAGATCCTCGGCGCGGTGGCACAGGTGACCGAGGTCGCGGCCGACGACATCCCGCCCACGTCGCACGCTCTCCCGCTGACCAACGTGTTCCGCGAGGACGAGCCGCGCCCGTGCCTGTCCGCCGACGCCGCACTGGCCGGCGCCCCGGCCGCGGAAGACGGCCGGTTCCGGGTGCCGCAGATCCTGGGGGAGGAAGCATGACCCTCACCCGCAGGACCGCCGCCGAGCTTGCCGCGGACATCAGGTCCGGCGAGGTCAGCGCCGTCGAGGTCACCCGCGAGCACCTGGACCGCATCGCCGAGGTCGACGGCACGGCCGAGTCCGGCGTCCACGCGTTCCTGCACGTCGACGCCGACAGCGCGCTCGCCGCGGCCGCCGTCGTCGACCAGAAGCGCGCCGCCGGCGACGATCTCGGCCCGCTGGCCGGCGTGCCGCTGGCGCTGAAGGACGTCATCACCACCGCCGACATGCCCACCACGGCCGGCTCGAAGATCCTCGACGGGTGGCGCCCGCCGTACGACGCCACCGTCACCCGGCGGCTGCGCGAGGCCGGCATCGTCATCCTCGGCAAGACCAACCTCGACGAGTTCGCCATGGGCTCGTCGACCGAGAACTCCGCGTACGGGCCCACCCGCAACCCGTGGGACCTCACCCGCATCCCGGGCGGCTCCGGCGGCGGGTCGGCGGCCGCGCTGGCCGCGTTCGAGGCACCGCTGGCCATCGGCACCGACACCGGCGGCTCCATCCGCCAGCCGGCCGCCGTCACCGGCACGGTCGGCGTCAAGCCCACCTACGGCGGGGTCAGCCGGTACGGCCTCATCGCCTGCGCGTCCAGCCTCGACCAGGCCGGACCGTGTGCGCGGACGGTGCTCGACGCCGCCCTGCTGCACAGTGTCATCGCCGGCCACGACCCGCTCGACTCCACCAGCATCGACCAGCCGGTGCCCGACGTCGTCGCCGCCGCCCGCCGGGGCGCCGAGGGCGACCTCACCGGCCTGCGGGTCGGCGTGGTCAAGGAACTCGGCGGCGAGGGCTACCAGGCCGGTGTCGAGAACCGCTTCAACGAGGCAGTCGAGCTGCTGTCCAAGCTGGGCGCCGAGGTCGTCGAGGTGTCCTGCCCGCACTTCGCCTACGCGCTGCCCGCCTACTACCTGATCCTGCCCAGTGAGGTGTCCTCCAACCTGGCCCGCTTCGACGCCATGCGGTTCGGGCTGCGAGTCGGCGACGACGGCGCCCGCAGCGCCGAGGAGGTCATGAACCTGACCCGCGGCGCCGGGTTCGGGGCCGAGGCCAAGCGGCGCATCATGCTCGGCACGTACGCGCTGTCGTCGGGCTACTACGACGCCTACTACGGCCAGGCACAGAAGGTGCGCACCCTCGTCGCCCGCGACTTCGACGCCGCGTTCGCGCAGGTCGACGTGCTGGTGTCGCCGACGACGCCCACCACGGCGTTCCCGATCGGCGAGCGCGTCGACGACCCCCTCGCCATGTACAAGAACGACCTGTGCACCATCCCCAGCAACCTCGCCGGCAACGCGTCGGCGTCGTTCCCGTGCGGCCTGGCCGACGAGGACGGCCTGCCGGTCGGCCTGCACGTCATGGCACCGGTGCTGGCCGACGACCGGCTCTACCGGGTCGGCGCGGCGGTCGAGCAGGCATACGCCGCGCAGTGGGGGGGAACGTTGCTGGAGAAGGCGCCCGCGTTGGAGGGGCGACGGCCGCAGAGCGCAACGGTGGAGAGGGGCTACAAATCGTGAACGTCAAGTACCTGGCCAAGTTCGGTGGCAGCGCGCTCGGGGCAGCCGGTGCCATGCGCAGCCTCACCAAGGCACGCCGCGAGAACGACAAGCTGCGCATGATCGACGCCGTTCTCAGCGTCCTCTCCGTCGCCGTCACCATCGCGATCGTGGTGCGTGAGCTGCGCGAGGAACAGGGCAAGAACTCCCGCGCGATCGACCTCGAGGACCACTAGATGACCGTCGCCACCGCCCTCCCGACCTTCGACGAGGCCATCGCCACGTTCGAGCCCGTCATGGGCATGGAGGTCCACGTCGAGCTGGGCACCGCCACCAAGATGTTCTGCGGCTGCTCGACGCAGTTCGGCGCCGAGCCGAACTCGCAGGTGTGCCCCGTCTGTCTCGGCCTGCCCGGCTCGCTGCCCGTGGTGAACCGGGTGGCCGTCGAGTCCGCCATCCGCATCGGGCTGGCGCTGAACTGCAGCATCGCCGAATGGTGCCGGTTCGCCCGGAAGAACTACTTCTACCCGGACATGCCGAAGAACTACCAGGTCTCCCAGTACGACGAGCCGATCGCGTTCGACGGCTGGCTGGACGTCACGGCCGAGGGCGAGACGCATCGCATCGGCATCGAGCGCGCGCACATGGAGGAGGACACCGGCAAGTCGCTGCACGTCGGCGGCGTCACCGGGCGCATCCACGGTGCCAGCCACTCGCTGCTCGACTACAACCGCTCCGGCATCCCGCTGATCGAGATCGTCACCAAGCCGATCGAGGTCCCGCCGGCGGTCGCACCCGCCGTCGCCCGCGCGTACGTCACCGAGTTGCGTGAACTGATCAAGGCGCTCGGTGTCTCCGAGGCCCGCATGGAGCTGGGCCAGCTGCGCTGCGACGCCAACGTGTCGCTGCGCCGGCCGGGCGACCCGTACGGCACCCGCACCGAGACGAAGAACGTCAACTCGCTGCGGTCGGTCGAGCGGGCGGTCACCTACGAGATCCGCCGCCAGGCATCGGTGCTGGGTGACGGCGGCGTCATCATTCAGGAAACCCGGCACTGGCACGAGGACACCGGCGAGACCACCTCGGGCCGGGTCAAGGAGGAAGCCGAGGACTACCGGTACTTCCCCGAGCCCGATCTGGTGCCGGTGGCGCCGTCCCGGGAGTGGGTCGAGCAACTGCGCGAGACCCTGCCGGAGCCGCCGGCCGCCCGCCGGGCACGGCTGCAGGCCGAGTGGGGCTTCACCGACCTGGAGATGCGCGACGTCGTCAACGCGGGCGCGCTCGTGCTGGTCGCGGCCACCGTCGAGGCGGGCGCGTCCGCGGGCGGCGCCAAGAAGTGGTGGCTCGGTGAGATCGCCCGGGTGGCCAACGAACGCGGCGTCGCGATCGAGGAAGCCGGCATCGCGCCGGCCGACGTCGCCCGGGTCGAGGCGCTGGTGGCAGAGGGCTCGCTGAACGACAAGCTGGCCCGCCAGGTGGTCGAGGGCGTCCTGGCCGGCGAGGGCGGGCCGGACGCCGTCGTCGAGGCGCGCGGCCTCGTGCTGGTCAACGACGACGCCGCGCTCGGTGCCGCCGTCGACGACGCCATCGCCGCGCAGCCGGACGTCGCGGAGAAGATCCGCGGCGGCAACCTCGGCGCCGTCGGTGCGCTGATCGGTGCGGTCATGAAGACCACCCGCGGCCAGGCCGACGCCAAACGTGCCCGCGAGCTCATCCTGGAGCGGCTCTCCTCCTGACCCGTGGGAAATGATCACGTTCGGCATGGGTGCTCCCGCTCCACCAGGAATGCTTGCCTCCTGAGGCGGGAGAACGCATAGTGACCGGCTCCGTCGACGGCGTCCGCGACTGGTTCGCCGAGGTCCGGGTCGACGAGACCGTCGCCACCTTGCCGTCGGCGACGGTGCTCGGCTTCGCACTCGCCGGGGTGGCGGTCGCGGTCTACGGCCCGACCTGGCGGTTCGCCGGCTACCCGGTCACCATCGTGCACGAGCTGGGCCACGTCGTCGCCGCGATGACCGCCGGCTTCCGGCTGCGCGGGGTGACGGTGCGTGGCGACCTGTCCGGTGCCACGAACTTCTGGTCGCACAGCGTCCCCGGCACCCTGTGGACCATGTGGTGGGGCTACCCGGCGCCCGCGGTGGTCGGCTGGGCGCTGGTCTGGGCCGCCACCCACGGCTGGTCCCGCCTGGCGTTGGCGGTACTGGTCGCGTGCCTGGCGCTGGTGTTCCTGCTGTCGCGCAGCTGGCTCACCGTCGCCGTGGTGCTGACGACGGGGGTGGCGTTCGGCCTGGTCGGGTGGTACGGGTCGGCCTGGCTGTGCACGGTGGTGGTGTTCGCGTTCGCGTGGCTGCTGACGGTGGGAGCCGTGCGGGGGCTGTGGGCGGTGGTGCGGGCGCACACCAGCGGCCGCGGCGTCGAGATGTCCGACGCATACCTCATGGCACAGCGGACGGTGCTGCCCGGCGGCCTGTGGCTGTTCACGTTCGCCCTGGTCATCGGGGCGTGCGCGTGGTTCAACGTGATGTCGGTGGTCGACGCCGTGTCGTGATCCGCGTTGATCTTGGACTTCTGGCGGAATCTATCGGACATTTCGCCCTACGATTGCGCCGTTGCTCCAAGATCAACGCTGGTGGGATGGATGGCGCGAGCTTCCGTCGTTGTTGGCCATGACGTGGACGTGGATGTCGTTGTGATCGGGGCCGGGCAGGCGGGGCTCTCCACGGCCTACCACCTGCGGCGGCTGGGCGTGGACTTCGTCGTGCTCGACGGTGCGTCCCGGCCGGGCGGCGCGTGGACCGAGCGGCCGCCGACCCTCACGATGGCCAAGGTGCACGGCGTGTTCGACCTGCCCGGCGCGACCATGTCGCCGTCGTCGCCGTCTGCGCCAGCCTCGGACGTCGTCGGGCAGCACTACGCGGAGTACGAGCGGCGCTTCGAGCTGCCGGTCCTGCGACCGGTCCCGGTGCTGGCTGTCCGGTCGGCGGGGGAGCGGCTGGACGTGTCGACGCCGGCCGGCACCTGGCTGGCGCGGGCCGTCGTGAACGCGACCGGTACCTGGACCCGTCCGTACTGGCCGTCGTATCCGGGCGCGTCGAGTTTCGCCGGCCGGCAGTTGCACTCCGCATCGTACCGGGGACCGTCGCCGTTCACGGGCCGGCGGGTCGTCGTCGTCGGCGGCGGCAACTCGGCCACGCACATCCTCTCCGAACTCGGCGACGTCGCGGCCGAGGTCACCTGGGTGACCCGCCGGCCGCCGGAGTTCCGCGACGGCGAGTTCACCGAGGACGTCGGCCGCTCCGTGATCGCCGAGGTCGACGCCCGCGTCCGGGCCGGCCTGCCACCGCGCAGCGTTGTCAGCGTCACCGGCCTCGCCTACACGACGGTGGTCCGCGAGGCGCTGGCCAAGGGTGTGCTGAACCGGCGGCCCATGTTCACAGTGATCCGGCCGGACGGCGTCGTGTTCGCCGACGGCACGGTGATCGCGGCCGACGACATCATCTGGGCGACCGGGTTCCGGCCGGCACTGGGACACCTGGCACCGCTCGGGCTGCGTGAACCGGGTGGCGGGATCCGGATGGACGGCACCCGGGTCGTCGCCGACCCCCGCGTCCACCTCGTCGGCTACGGCCCGTCCGCCAGCACCGTCGGCGCCAACCGGGCCGGCCGGGCGGCGGCACGGGAGCTCAGGCGGTTCCTGGGCGAACCGTCGTTGCTCGCCTCGGCCAGCTGACAGCGCGCCGGCGTGCTTGACTTGGCGTCGTGCGCTACGGACTGAAGCTGAGCCAGCTAGCACCCCTCGACGAGTTCCGCGCCGTCTGGCGGGTCGCCGACGACGCCGGGTTCGACCACTGCTGGAACATGGACCATTTCGCCACCATCGGCGACGACGCGGCCGGCGACATCTTCGACGCCTGGACCATGCTGGCCGCGATGGCCGAGTCGACCACCAGGGTGCGGATCGGGTGCATGGTCACCGGTAACACGTACCGCCACCCCGGCGTCCTCGCCAAGATCGCCACCACAGTCGACCATCTGTCCGGCGGACGGCTGGAGTTCGGGCTCGGCGCCGCCTGGGCCGAGAACGAGCACACCATGCTCGGCCTGCAGTTCGGCACCGTGGGGGAGCGGCTGGACCGGCTGGAGGAAGCGTGCCAGCTGATCAGGTCGCTGTGGACGCAGCCGCGCACCACCTTCGAGGGCCGGCACTATCAGCTGCACGACGCCGTCGCCGAGCCGAAACCCGTCCAGCGCCCGCACCCGCCCGTCTGGATCGGCGGCAGCGGCCGCAAGCGGACCCTCCGGATCGCGGCGCAGTACGCCGACGCCTGGAACGCCACCGGCGTCTCGGCGGCCGAGTTCGCCGACCTCTCCGGCGTCCTCGACCAGCACTGCGCCGACGTCGGCCGCGACCCCGCCACCATCCGCCGCACCGTCCAACTGCGGCTGCCCGCCGCGGCCGACGACCTGCTGTCCCAGGTCGAGGAGTACGCCCGCGCCGGCGTCGACGACATCGTCCTCGTCACGCACCCCGGCACCGCCGAGGCCGACGCGTCCCGAGCCGCCGAGCTACTGCCCCGCCTGCGCGAGATCGGCCCCGGATGACCGCATCTGCGCCGTGGAGCCCGGCCGGCCTCTCCGACGTCGTCCTCCTGGACGGACCAGCGCAGAGCTACCGAGGCAACGTTCACCGCGAGCTGAAGGTCATGGTGACCGACCAGCCGTACGAGATCACCCGGCGCGACGCGACCCACCTCGTCCCCGCGGGCGCGCTCGTCGCGTTGCACGCCGACGAGGCACACTCCGGCCGGCCTACCGAGTCGCCGCCCGGACGGTGGCGCATCATCTGCGTCCCGCCGGCCGTCGTGGCGGAGGCCGCGGGTGGTTCGGGGCTACGGTTCGATCCGCCGGTCGTCGACGATGCCGGGCTCGCCGGGCTGTTCGCGGCGGTCTTCGACCTGATGACGCAGCCGGTGCCGGCCGGCGAACGGCGTCAGGCGCTGGTCGAGCTGGTGGCGGCGTTGGTACCGCACTCCAGCGACGACCTCATGGGGTCAGGAGATGCGGGACCGGCCGATGCCGCCGTCGACAAGCTGAGGCTGCACCTGGAGCAGAACCGGTCCCGCAACGTGTCACTCGACGAACTCGCGGACCTGGTCGGCATGAGCAAGTACCGGATGGTACGTGCCTGCACCGCCCGCTTCGGCGCCGCGCCGCATGCGCTGCACCTGCAGTTGCGGCTCGACCTGGCACGCGAGCTCATCCGTCGCGGCCACCCGCTGGTGGACGTCGCGCTGGTCACCGGCTTCCACGACCAGCCGCACTTCGGCCGGACGTTCGCACGCGCCTACGGGCAGACACCGTCGCAGTACCGGGCGGCGTGGTCCGGCGACGACGCCCCCAAGCGGGCCGTCGACGTCAGCGAACCACTTTGATGTTGAACCTGGGGCTGCCCACCGCACCCCACAGCCGCAGCCAGAACGCCACATACATTTCCGCGCCCCGCGCCGTCGCGATGTCACCGAGATCGATCACGTCGGTGTGCCCGAAGCTACGCAGCAGTTCCGTGACGCGGGCCTTCGCGTCGGCGTCGTCGCCGGACACGAACACGGAGTGGTCGCCGCCGGCCAGCTGAGCGGGGTTCGCCATCAACGACGCGTTCATCGTGTTCAACGTCTTGACCACATGCGCCGTCGGATGGGCCCGCTGGATCCGCTCGGCAAGCGAGTCGTCGTCCTTGACGAAGAGCGTCGGCGCCGCGCCGGCGGAGAAGTCGAGCGGGTTGGAGATGTCGACGATCGTCTTGCCGGACAGATTCTCCGCACCGGCCGAGGCCAGGACGTCGAGCGCGGTCGCGCCGTTGCCGGCGAGCACCACGAACTCGTCCGCCGCCTCCGCCGCGTCGGCGAAGGTGCCCAGCCGAAGGTTCGAGTGCGAATCGAGCCAGACCGAGAACGGCGCGCCGCTGGCGTCCGGGTCGGTCCGCACCTTGGTGGCATCCGGGTCCCTGGTCCCGACGACGACGTCATGACCCAGCTCGCCGAGCCGCCCAGCGATGGCCCGGCCGACCATCCCGGTGCCGAGAACCGCACATGGCATGTGATCGATGTCCTTCCCTGAGGTGTCAGGTCGAATCTTCACCGGCCGTGGGCAGGCTGTCTTGTAAGAACTTGCCTGAGCTGGCGTGGAATGGTGCCGGAGAGGCGCTGGGCCGCGGCGGAACCGCGGCGGCGCGGGTACGGTGGATCACACGCATTGTGGGAGGTGAGCGCCGTGAGCGCCTTCACCGTGGAGTTCGACAACAGTCCCGGCCGGCTGGCCGCCCTGTGCGAGCTGATGGCTGAGCGCGGCATCAACCTGGTCATTTGCGGCGTCACCCACGGCGACACCGGCACCGTCGCGTTCATCGCCGACGACGAAGCCGCCGCCCGGTCCGCCCTCCAGGACGCCGACCTTGCCGCCACCGAACGACCAGCGCTCACCGTGCGGCTGAAGAACACCCCCGGTGCCGGCGCCCAACTCTTCCGCCGGCTCGCCGACGCCGGCGTGAACGTCGACGTGTTCCTGCCCATTCACGTCGCCGACACGCAGTTCATGGCCGTGCTCTGCGTCGACGACATCGAGACGGCCCGCACGGCGTTGGGCACCCAGATCGTGTCGCGGTGACGCGGTTCGGGAGCTCGGTGCGTGCGCGGCACGGGAGCAGTGACCTTCCGCAGCGGCTTGGCCATGCATCGCGCGTCGCGGTGCGCGTCGTGAAGCTCGCGGCGTCGGATACCGCCCAGGCGAATACCCTCGGGTGCGAGCTCCGACGACGCTAGACGTGGAGGTCATGGGGTAGTGGAGGCGGACGTGGACGTCCGGCAGCCATGATCATCAACGATCCGGCACATCACTAGGCGTTCTCCCGCTGCACCACGCCAACATCCCTGGTGGTGCGGGAGAACGCCCAGTGTCGTCCGCGACTTCCCCTGATGACGACCGCCGCGGCGGCCGGCCCATCGCGCAAACTCGTGGCCGTCACGATTGGTGATCTGTTGCCACCTACAGAGGGTGACAGGAACGTTTCGCCGAGTCCGATGCGCCGTCCGGCAGCCGCGTCATAAGATCATCGGCTCGGTTCTGCACGGACGACAGCCGCTGGGAGACGCACGGAATGACGCGACGAGTACGGTCGGTCCTCGCCTCGGCGATGGCTGTGGTGGTGATGATGGCTGCCGGGTGCGGCGGCACCGACGAACCCGCCGACGACGAGACGTCCTCGGTCCCGGTATCGACGGAGCCCGCGCTGACCGCCCCGCCCACGGTCACGCCGGAGGAACAGGCAGAAGCCGAGATCCTCGCAACCTTCGAAGACCTCATCGCCTCATGGGACGAGTTCAAGGCGAACGCAAGCGATTACGACACCTTCGAAGGTTGGAACGTAGCGCTGGTCGAGCAATGGCCTGTCGAGAGAAGTGCCAGTGCGGATCTGGCCAATTGGATTGCCTACTGGAAGGCGTCAGCGATCGAGCAGATCGGATACGCGGACGTCGCTAGGCATGACGTGACGAGCTTACGCATGGATGTCTCAGATTCAGGAGTGCACGACGCAGAATCATGGGCCTGTCTTGACATGAGCGCGTTAACGTACGTCTCATACGACGGAGAGGCGGCGGAAATTCCTGTGGCGCCGGCTCTGCACCAAACCTGGGACATGGTCTGGGTCTATTCGCCCGTTGCTGAGCCGGACTTCGGAATAGAGGCGCCCGGCTGGTACCTGCAGAAGATCACAGTCTCAATAGATGAACCATGTTAAGAGCGCGCGTGACTCTAGGGCTGTTTTGGCTGCCCGTGCTGCTACTTATGGAGGCAACAGCGTCGGGGGCGGAGATCTCCTGCCCGCCCGGGACCTCTTGGAACGGTGGTTTCTGTCAAGAGAATGAGGTTCCTGACAGTGACATCGATAGCGGGTGTAGCCAGAACCATCCGACCCTTTCCAATATCCCGTGCAGTATTGGTGAGTACCAATATAGTGCTGCACAAGACAGTTTCCTTCGTCCGCTTCGCCCGACCGAGAACGAGCGCTACCGGCCACCCGAGGGTGACCTCAGTCATCTGGGCCACTGGACGGGACCTGCCAATCAAGGTTGGATATTTGAGTGGCGCAAGCTTGCTGCCGTCTGGGGCGCCGGCACATACGCATGGGGTGCGTATGGGTTGATGTGGCTGGCCGACGCGCCTGGCACCGACCAACCGGTGGTCGACCCGGAGGCGGTCGCGCAGTCGATCCTCGACGGCATGGAACGCCGGCCGGTCGAGATCGGGATGGCGCCGGCTCCGCTCGACGCCGACTCGGACAGCATGGGCCTGGTCGGCGCGCCGGTGTGGATGTGGGTGGCCGATGCCGGGCCGACCACCTGGGGGCCGTTGGAGGAGTCCGCCACCGTCGGTGGCGTCACCGTGACCGTCACGGCGAGGGTCGAGCACGTCCGCTGGAGCATGGGCGACGGCGCCGAGATCACCTGCACCACCCCGGGTGAGCCGTACCGGACCAGCTACGGGGTCCGCGACTCACCGAGCTGCGGCCACCGGTACGAACGCACCAGCCGCGGCCAGCCGGGTACCGCCTACGAGGTCAGCGCCACCACCACGTGGACAGCGCAGTGGAGCGCCTCGACCGGCGTCTCCGGCGCGCTGGACGCCGGTTCGCTCACGTCGACGGCCCATGTGCGCATCGGTGAGCGTCAGGTGATCGAAGTCGGCTGACGGCGCCGTCGCCCCATGATCATCCAGAGTTGACCCGGTCAGGGCCGGGTGAAGTCTGGATGATCATGGGAGCCACGCCGAGCCACGCCGAGCCACCCCACCCTCACTGCCGGATGCCGGTCACCAGGACACTTCCGGCGCTGGAGAACGCCCTGATCTCGTGCCGGGCTCCGGACACGGTCGGCACCTCCACTCGGGCGTCGCCGATGCTGGAGTCGGTCTCCACGTCGTAGCGGACGTCGTCGGGGACCTCCACGGTGACGTCGCCGGCGCTGGACTCGGCGTCGAGCGACGTCGGCGCGCTGGTCGCGGAGACGTACACCGGTCCGGCGCTCGACGTGGCCTTGACCACGGACCCGTCCACGCCGTTCAGGTCGACTGAGCCGGCCGCCGAGTGGGCGGTGATCGGTCCGTGATGGTCGGTCACCTGCACGTCGCCCGCGCTGGATTCCAGTACTGCCTCCGCGTGCAACCCCGACACCGACAGGGTTCCCGCCGACACCTCCGCCACGACGACGGCGTCGGCCGGCACGGTGATCGTCACGTCGGACTGGCACCACAGGCCCAGGAACACGCCGGAGTCGCAGCCGCCGGTCACCGTCAACGTCGACCCGCTCACAGCGTCCTCGATGCCGCCGTCGCGCATCCACCCCGACCGCGCCGAGAAGCCCAGGCTCGTCTCGCCGTTCTGCGACCCGACGATCTGGACCCGCCCCGACGCCACCGTCACCTCGACCCGGGTGATGGATTCGGACAAGGTGACGGTTTCGCTGGAGTGGGTGACCCAGTACAGGGCGGTCAGGCCCGCGAACCCGACGGCGACGACAGCAGCCACCGACAGGCCGCGTCGCACCGGCCGGCCGACCGCACGTTCGACAGCTCGCCGGATCGGTCTCGCCCCTGCGTCGTTGACCATGCCGCCTACGTTAGGTCCGGACGCCCGTCCCGCGGTTCCGACTCGATGACGAACGCCCCCTGATTCCGCGACCAGGGTCCACCCTGACCCCGGACGCCCGAAGCGCGCCCGCCCAGGCCGCGACCGCCGGCCCAGACCCCGACCGCCGCCCCGGCTACGGCGACAGTGTCAGCCGGAGGATCCTGTCGTCACCGGCCTGCGGTTCGCCGCGCCCGTCGGTGTTGTTGGTCAGCACCCACAGGGTCCCGTCGGGGGCGACGACGACGTCCCGCAGCCGCCCGTAGTCCTCCACGAACGCCACCGGAGTGCCGGCCGTGCCATCGACGTACGGCACCTGCCACAGCCGCTCGCCACGCAGTGCGGCGACGAAGAAGGTGTCGCGGACGTAGGCCAGCCCGCTCGGCGACGCCTCGGAGGTGGGGCGCCATTCGACGACGGGGTCGACGTACTCGTCGCCGTCCGCGATCCCCTCCACGAACGGCCAGCCGTAGTTCGCGCCGGGCTCGATGCGGTTGAGTTCGTCGGCGGCGCGGTCGCCGAACTCGGACGCCCACAGTTGGCCGTCGTCGTCGAAGGTGAGGCCTTCGATGTTTCGGTGGCCGTATGACCAGACCGGGGAGCCGGGGAAGGGGTTGTCGGGCGGCACCTCACCGGCTGGGGTGATGCGCAGGACCTTGCCGCCGAGGCTCTCGAGGTCCTGGGCGTCGTCGGGGTTGCCGCTCTCTCCGGTGGCGACGTAGAGCATGCCGTCGGGTCCGAAGGCGAGCCGGCCGCCGTCGTGCCTGGTGCCGGCGGGGATGCCGTCGAGCACGACCTCGAACGGCCCGAGCGCGCCGTCGGCGTAGGTGGTGCGTTGCACGACGTTCTGCGAACCCATGGTCGCGTACACGTACAGCGTGGTCGGCGACGCCGGGTCGAACGCGATACCCAGCAGGCCGCCCTCGCCTTCGCCGTCGACGCCGGGGACGGGCCCCACCGGGGTGACCGAACCGGTGTCGTCGACCAGCACGATGGTGCCTTCGTCGCGTTGTGTCACCAGCGCGCTGCCGTCGGGCAGGAACGCGATGCTCCACGGCGCGTCCAGGCCCGTGACGATCTCTTCGACGGCGGTCGGGCTGACCGGGCCCGGGTCGGGGACCGGCGACGACGGCGGCGGCGGGCTACCGGTGTCCAGCGACGGAGACGGCGACGACGTCGACGGGGACGGCGACTCCGACCCCTCCGGCCCGCCGGATTCGCCCTCGTCGGTCCCGCCGCAGGCGGCCAGGACGGCGACGGCGGAGACCGTGACGAGTGCTCGTCGGGCGGACATCGCTCCATCGTGACACGGCACGAACGGTAGGTTCGAGAGCATGGTGGACGTACTCATCCCGTACCCGGCGCAGTCGCTCGCGCTGCCCCCCGGCCTCGACGTACACACGTGGGTCGGCGAGTCGACAACCACGTCCGGGCCCGAACTCCTGACCAGCGCCGACACCACCGGCATCCCGGCGCAGGACGTCCTGGACCGGGTCGAGTTCTACGTCATCCCGTACGGCTTCGCGCCGCCGGCCACCAACCTGATCGAGCGGATGCCGAAGCTGCGCGCCGTCCAGACGCTGACCGCCGGCTACGAGCACGTCCTGCCGCACCTGCGCGACGGCCTGACCTTGTGCAACGCGCGGGGCGTGCACGACGCGAGCACCGCCGAGCTGGCCGTGACACTCACGTTGGCGTCGCTGCGTGGCATCCCGGAGTTCGTGCGTGCGGCACCGTCGGGCGAGTGGTTGCAGGCGTGGTATGAGTCGCTGGCCGACAAGACGGTGCTGGTGGTCGGCTACGGTGCGATCGGGCGGGCCATCGAGGCGCGGCTGCGGCCGTTCGAGTGCGACGTGCTGGCGGTCGCGCGCACCGCGCGGGAGGGCGTCGCCGGGTTCGAGTCGTTGCCGGGCCTGCTCGGCCGGGCCGACGTCGTGATCCTGATCTGCCCGCTGACCGACGAGACCCGCGGCATGGTCGACGCGCGGTTCCTGGCCGCGATGCGCGACGGTGCGCTGCTGGTGAACGTGGCGCGCGGGCCGATCGTTCGGACGGACGCGCTGGTCGAGGAGGTGCGCGCGGGCCGGCTGCGCGCCGCCATGGACGTCACCGACCCGGAGCCGCTTCCGCCGGGACATCCGCTGTGGACGTTGCCGGGCGCACTGATCTCGCCGCACGTGGGCGGGCTGTCGTCGGCGTTCCACCCGCGGGCCAAACGGCTCGTCCAGTCGCAATTGACCCGGCTCGCGGCCGGCGAGCCGCTGGCGAACGTCGTCGTCGGCGATCCTGTCGGTGGTGAGGCGTAGCGTGACCTCCTGACAGCATCGAGGCTGCGCACCACGGGAGGCTGCCCGCCATGAACGACGTCCTACTCGCCGTCGGTACCAAGAAGGGTCTGTGGCTGCTGCGCAGTGCAGACCGGCGGACGTGGTCGGTCGACGGCCCGCACTTCTTCATGAACTCGGTGGCCGCCTGCGCCATCGACACCCGGGGCGGTCGCACCCGGCTGCTGGTCGGGGCCAGCAGCTCGCACTGGGGGCCGGGGGTGTCCTGGTCCGACGACCTCGGCGCCGGCTGGACCGAGGCGCACGACGGCAGCGGCATCCGGTTCCCACCGGGCGCCGACGCGTCGGTCGAGGCGGTCTGGCAGTTGCGGCCCGACACCACCGACCGCCCGGGTGTCGTGTGGGCTGGGTCGCAGCCGTCGGCGCTGTGGCGTTCAGACGACAACGGTGAGACGTTCTCGTTGGTGGAATCGTTGTGGAACCATCCGCATCGGCCCACGTGGGAGCCGGGCTTCGGCGGTCAGGCCATCCACACGGTGCTGCCGCATCCGAGGGACGACCAGCGGGTTCTGGTGGCCATGTCCACCGGCGGCGTCTACGTCACCGATGACGCCGGGGCCAGCTGGAACCCGTCGAACACCGGTATCCGCGCCGACTTCCTGCCCGGCGACTCGCCCGAGTACGGCCAGTGCGTGCACAAGGTGTCCAGGGACCCAACGGATCCGAACCGGCTCTACGCACAGAACCACGGCGGCGTCTACCGCTCCGCCGACGGTGGCTCCACGTGGGATTCGATCGCCGACGGGCTGCCCGCCGACTTCGGGTTCCCCGTCGTGGCGCATCCGCACCGCGCCGGCACCGCGTGGGTGGCACCGCTGGTGGCCGACGCTGAACGGATACCGCCGCGGGGGCAGTTGCAGATCTGGCGCACCGATGACGCCGGCGACACCTGGGCCCGTTCGGTCGACGGCCTGCCCGACGACTTCTACGGTGTCGTGCTGCGCGACGCGATGACCGCCGACGACGTCGACGGTGCCGTCGGCGTGTATGTCGGCACCCGCGACGGGTCGGTGTACGCCAGCGCCGACGAAGGGGAGAGCTGGACCGAAGTGATCCGGCACCTGCCCGACGTGCTCTGTGTGCGGGCGGCCGTCCTGCCGTAGGTGGACGCACGACGGGGCCGACCGAAGCCGACCCCGTTCGCTCCCTGCGGCTCGACCTCAGCCGAGCTGATGCAGGGCAACACCCAGAATCGAGGAGATCACCACCGCCGACGGCCAAAGATCCCGCAGGATCTGGCCGATGATCTCGGTGTGCTCACGCAGCTCTCGTAGCCTGCGTAGCGTTCCTCGCCTGTCGTTGTGGTTCACTCGGGCTCCTCCCAAGTTCTGAGGCCACCGAGGGAACCGCGCTAACAGTCCGCCTGGTAGCCCGTCTCCGGACTACGTCGGGCGGATCCCGATGTAGTTAGCCTTTTAGCTTGACATCGGGACAGTCGCGCCGTCAACGGGGTAATCTGGTATCGGTCGGAGAAGGTGCGCTAACACCGATGATCCCGGCTGGGCCTCGGCGCGTTCTGTTGTGGTTCCGCGCCGGGGCCTCTCACGTCAAGGGGCGGACGCCGGCTCGCTGCCCAGCACCCCTGCCGGACGCGCCTACGTGACCGGCTGGTCGAGGGTTACCCGCAGGGGGCCAAGGCCTGGTGCGGCCGCGACCTGCGCGCCGTCCACCGTCACCCGCAATCCGTCCGGCTGGGAGAACGTCACGTCGACGCGTCGCCCGCCCACCCGCACACCGCTCAGAGCGAACTCCGTCAGCCCGATGTCCAGCGGGTCGACGATGAGGCCGCCAGCCTCGTCGATCTCGAGCCCGGCGACGTGCCGGACGATGAGGTCGATGACGTAGGAGTGCAGGTAGTCGACTTCATCGCTGATCGGTTCGCCGGTGGAGCTGTCGTAGTGCTCGACGAGGTACGGGGTGCGGCCGTCGCGGTGGCGGAAGTGAAGCAGCGCGTAGGAACGCAGCAGCCGGCCGAACTCGGCGTCGTAGCGGTGCCCGAAGCGCCGGCTCGTCTCGGCGACGCCGTCGATGACGACGCTGTTGGTGTACGGCCAGGTGGGTCCGTTCCAGGAGCAGCCGTTGCGGCCTTTGACGTAGACACCGCGCCAGGAGCCCGTGGGGCTGTACACGGGGCAGTCCGGCGCCACGGACGGTAGCGGCGCGCCGGTGTCGAAGAGCGCGAGCGCGGCCTCCAACCCCGGCAGATGTGACTCGTCCACCAGGCCCGCCCAGTACGGGTAGAAGCCGACGACGTTTCGGACCATGGCCTTCTGGTCGGTCCGGTGGTGCAGGTCGTAGAAGAACCCGGTGTCGTCATCCCACTGTTTCGCCAGCACCTCGCCGGCGACGGCGTCGGCGAGAGCGTCGAACTCGTCGGAGCCACCCTGCCCCAGCAGCCGCGCCAGCCCGGCCACGCCGCGGGCGTTGCGGTAGTGGTAGACGGCCCGGTCGACCCTCTTCAGCGGGGTGTAGCCGGACCGGTCGCGGGGGTCGTCCGGATACGGGTGGAAGGCCCAGTAACTGGGCTGGTACTCCTTGCCGGTGAGGATGTGTTCGGACTCGATGGGCAGTTCGTCGCCGCCCGTGGCCAGCAGCCTGCGCTCGCCACGGAGCTGCGAGGCCAGTGACTCCAGCATCGGTGCCGCGTCCGGGAGGTCGCGGTGGACCAGCGCGAACTGGTAGCTCGCCCAGCCGAGGAAGTTCGCGTAAGCATGGAACTGCGCACCGACCGTGCGGCTGCGGTACAGCCCATCGGGATCCTGGGCCGCGCGGAGCGTCCGCCATAGCCCGGTGCCGAGCGACGAATCGGGGTGCCAGCGAATATCGAGCAGATGCATCGGGCTGGACAGCGGGATCAGCTTGCTGAACTCCCAGCCGATCGGCTCCCACGGCTGTTTGGTCATCTTGTGGGCACGGCCCTCGTAGAACAGCGGCCCGTTGAGCCCACCGAAGCGCGGCACCGCGAGGTTGTGCCGGAGCAGGAACCACCGGTACGCCCACACCCGGTCGAGGACTGGGTCGCTGCTGGTGAACGTCGGAGCGTGGTCGAACCACTCCTGATACTCGCGCACCTGCCGCTCGACGACGCCACCGACGGCGACGGCAGCGCTGCCCGTGCTGTCCGCACCGTCTGCGCCGCCCGCGCTGGGCCGGCCATCGCCCCCGGCGATCGCGTCCAGCCGCTGCTCCAGGTCCGCCGGAGCGTCGGTCTCGGCCAGCCCGAGCGCCGCCGCCACGACGAACTCGATCCGCCGGCCCGGCGGGACCACCAATCCGGTCCACAGCAACGGCTCCGATGCTCGCACCGCCGCCATCACCGTGAAGCCGTGCCGTTCGACGAACCGCGAGCCGGACCCGTCGGCGCCGATCCACGACGAGTCGACGGTCAGCCGGAGCGTCACCGGCTCCGGGCCGTCGTTGACCCAGACCTGCCGCGATACCGCGCAGTCGGACCAGGTGACGAACTTGTCCTCGGTGAACTCCACGCCGCTGGCCGACGACGCCCGGACCGACAGGTGGCTGGGCCGCCAGTCCGCCTCCCAGGGAGCCGGCAGCTCCACCCCGGTGACGGTGAAGAGCATGGGGATGTTCAGCTTGTGCACCAGGTCGATGGCGCCGACGAAGCCCGGCCGAGGCTCCAGGTAGTCGGCCCAGAGCCGGGCGCCCGTGGGGCCGAGCAGGAACGTGCCCGGCCGGGTGCGCAGACCTCGTCGGCCGGTGGCGAGGACGTCGTCGATCGACTCCACGGTGTGGTCAGGTCCGGGCGGTGTCGGTGCCGCGGGCGGTGCGGAGGTGCGCGGCCGCTGCCTGCTCCAGATGAACGAGATCGGAGCTGACGGTGGCGAACGTGAACCCCTGGCCCAGCCGGCGATGTGCGGTGGCACCGTCGGGGCTGTGGATTCCGGCCGCGATGCCGGCCGCCTCCGCTGCCGCGACGACCTTCAGCGCGGCCTCGTCGAGCGCGTCGGCAAGCGCGGGGTCGGTGGACGACGCTCCGCCCAACGCGAGGGTTAGATCGGATGGCCCGACGTAGACGCCGTCGAGACCAGGGGTAGCGGCGATGGCCTCGACGTTGTCGAGTGCGGTCAGTGTCTCGATCATCACCGCACAGAGCACGTGTGCGTTGGCCTGCGCGGGAGCCGGCCCGATGCGAAGTCCGGCGCGCATCGGGCCGTAGCTGCGGCCGCCTTCGGGTGGATAGCGGCAGGCGCGCACCGCCGCGGCGGCGTCATCCGCGGTGTCCACGAGCGGCACGATGACGCCGTGCGCCCCGGCATCGAGCGCTTGGCCGATGTAGGTGAGGTCGTTGGCGGGGACACGCACCAGGCCGGCGCTGCGGCCGCCGGCTTCGATGGCCATCAGCGCGGCCAACCAGCCCTTGTAGTCGAGCAGGCCGTGCTGGGCATCGATGCCGACGTAGTCGTAGCCGAGGCGGGCGATCCGCTCGGTGCCGACCGGGTTGTCCAACGCGATCCAGTACCCGATCGAGCGTTCCCGGCGGCGGATCCGTGCGACGGCGTCGAATGCGGCGGTGGTGTCTCCCACGGTGTCTCCTACTCTCAGCGGTTGTACGCAGGCATCGGTCCGCGCAACTCTCGGCCGACGTCGTCACAGCGTTCGACGATGTCATCGGGCAGCGGCCCGCGCGCCAGTGCCTCGAGGTTGGCCGCCAGGTGTGCTGGCCGGGACGCCCCGATCAGCACCGAGCCGACCGCGGGCCGGGAGGCCAGCCAGCGCAGCGCCAGTTCCGGTAGCCCGATGCCGGCGTCGGCCGCGATGGCCGACAAGGAGCCGACCGCCGCGAACATCCGCTCGTCCCAGTACCGCTGCCGGTACATCGGCGACAGCTTCGAGGTGGCGAACCGGCCCTCCGCCGGTGCCGCCTCGAACGTGTACCGGCCGGACAGCAGCCCGCCGCCGAGCGGGTTGTAGACCATCGTCTCAATGCCGGTGGCCTGCGCGAACGCGATGTACTCATCGTCGATGCGGCGCGCGACCAGGTTGTACAGCTGCTGGGCGACGACGGGACCGGGCAACCCGGCCGCGGCGAACAGGTGGCGCAGTTCGGCGATCTGCCAGGCGGCGAAGTTGGAGACGCCGACCCGCCCGACCAGCCCGGCCACTACCAGCTCCGCGAGTGCCTCGACCGTCTCGGCGAACGGCGTCACCGGGTCGGGCTGGTGCAGGTAGAACAGGTCGACCCGGTCGAGCCGCAGCCGCTTCAGGCTGCCCTCCAGACAGGACCGCAGCGCTGGCGCCGACAACGGTGCGGCGCCGCCGGCGTCCGGGTGCGGGATGCCGGCCTTGGTGGCGACGGAGAACGCCCCGGGCCGGTCGGCCAGCAGCGCGCCGAGCATCTCCTCCGTCGCGCCGCCGGCGTAGCCGTTGGCGGTGTCGAGCTCGGTGACGCCGGCGTCGCGGGCCAGGTCGAGCATGCCGGCGGCGGCGCCACGGTCGACGGTGTCGCCGAAGGTCATGGTGCCCAGGACGGGGCGGGGATCGGTCACGAGGCTGCTCCGGGGGCGGATGCCGTGGCGAACAGCCGCGGCTTGCGGCCGGTGATCAGCGCGGGGTCGAGGGCGGCACGACGCAACTGCTGCGTGTACTCGTGCTGGGGCCGATTCAGGACCTGTTCGGTGGGCCCGTGTTCGACGAACCTGCCGCGGGACATGACGGCGACCTCCTGACTGATCTCGCGGACGACCCCGAGGTTGTGCGAGATGAACAGGTACGCGATGCCTTCGGCCTCCTGCAACTCGCGCAGCAGGTCGAGCACCTGCGCCTGCACGGAGACGTCGAGCGCGCTGGTGGCCTCGTCGCAGATGAGGATCTTCGGCCGGCTGGCCAGTGCTCGGGCGATGCCGATGCGCTGGCGTTGCCCGCCGGAGAACTCCGGCGGACGCCGGTCGGCGTGCTCCTGCTTCAGCCCGACCCGGGAGAGCAGTTCGATGGCCCGCCGGCGGCGTTCGGCCCGGTCGGACACGCCGCGCATCCGCAGCGGCTCGGCGACGATGGCGGCCGCGGTCAGGTGCGGATCGAGGGAGCCATAAGGATCCTGGAAGATCATCTGGATGTCGCCGCGAATCGGCCGCAGCTCGCGCTCACCGAGGGTGGCGAGGTCACGGCCGGCGTAGCGGATGGAACCGGCTACCGGTGTTTCCAACCGCACCAAGGTCCGGGCCAGGGTGGACTTGCCGCATCCGGACTCGCCGACGACGGCCAGGGTGCGGCCGGCCGCAAGGTCGAAGCCGATGCCGTCGACCACCCGGTTGCGGTGGCCGTCGACGACGAAATCGACGGTGAGATCGCGCACCGCCAACAATGGGACCGTCATACTGTTCATCGCTTACGCCCCTTCGGTCCAGGCGCCCAGCCGGGGGACAGCGTCGAGCAGCCGGCGCGTGTAGTCCTGTTGAGGCTCGTCGACGACGGCCTCCACCTCGCCGCTCTCGACGAACCGGCCGTCGCGCATGACGTGCACCCGGTCGCTGACGAGGCGGGCGACCCCGATGTCGTGAGTGATCATGAGGATGCCGGCGGAGGTGCGGTCCTGCAGATCCATGAGCAGGTCCAGGATGCCGGCCTGGACGGTGACGTCCAGTGCGCTGGTGGGCTCGTCGGCCACCAAGAGCTGCGGGTCGATGGCCAGCGCCATCGCGATGAGCACCCGCTGCAACATGCCGCCGGACAACTGGTGCGGGTAGGCGTCGAGCCGGCGGCGCGGGTCGGTGATGCGAACCGCGTCGAGCAGTTCGGTGGCGCGGTCGCGCCGGGCGCGGCGCGAGAGTCCCGGCTCGCTGCGGCTCAGTACCTCGCCGAGCTGCCGGCCCACCGTCGACACCGGGCTGAGTGCGGTCATCGGGTCCTGCGGGATCATAGCGATGGTGCGTCCGCGCAGCGTGGCCGCCTCACGCGGCCGGGCCACCACGTCCACACCGTCAAGCAGGCACCGGCCGGACACCACCGCCAGCCGCTGCGGCAGCAGCGCCTGCACCGCCATGGCCGTGGTGGACTTGCCGCTGCCGGACTCGCCGATCAGCGTCACCGTCTCGGACCGGTCGACGGTGAAGGAGACTCCGTCGACCGCTCGGACGACCCCGGCGGCGGTCATGAGCTCCACCTGCAGGTTCTGCACGTCGAGCAGGGTCATGCGGACGCTCCCTTCGTGCCCTTCGACCGCGACACCCGGTCGCGCAGGCCGTCGCCGAGGAGGTTGACTCCGACAACCAGCAGCACGATGACCAGACCGGTCAGCGTGACCAGCCACCACGAGGTGGTGATGTAGCCCTGGCCGTCGGCGATGATGCGCCCCCAGGTCGGGTGCGGCCGCTCCACACCCGCGCCGAGGAAGCTCAGCGCGCTCTCCAACAGCACCGCCTGCGCCAGGAGCAGCAGCATGACGACTACCACCTGGTTGACGATGTTCGGCACGACATGCCGGACCAGGACGGCCGCGCGGCGTAGACCGAGCACCCGGGCCGCGGCAACATACGGTTTCTCCCGCTCGACCAGCACCATGGCGCGGGTCAGCCGGGCCGGCTCGGGCCATTGCGCGAACGCGATGACCAGCGTGATCACCGTGATCGACGGACCGAAGAGCGCGACCACCAGCAGCAGCAGGAGCAGCAACGGCACGGACATCTGCGCCTCGAGCAGCCGGGAGACGACGGCGTCGACCCACCGCCCGTAGTACCCGGCTGCCGCACCGGCGACGACGCCGACGACCCCGGACACCAGGACCGCGAGCACGCCGATGGTCAACGACACCTGGCCGCCGTGCAGGACGCGAGAGAGCAGGTCGCGGCCGAGTTGGTCGGTGCCGAAGAGGTGGCCGTCGGTGAACGGCGGCAGGCGCCGCTGGGAGAGGTCCTGCTCGAGCGGGTCGGGGAGCGGCAGCACGTTGGCCAGCAGGATCGGCACCACGACGATGCCGGCCAGCAGCGCGCCCAGGACGATCTTCAGCCGGCTGGCGCGCCGCCGTAGTGCCGCGGCCGAGCCTTTGAGCCGGTCGGCCGTCACGGCACTCGGCCGGGCGGCCTGCATCTGGGACGTCATCGCGACACCGCCTTTCCGACACGCACGCGCGGATCGAACAGTGGGTACAGCAGGTCGACGAGCAGTTGCACGCCGATGGCCAGCAGGCTGGTCACCAGCACGGTGGCCTGGATGAGCGGGTAGTCGCGGGTCTCCAGGGCCCGCACCACCAGCGATCCGATGCCCGGCCAGGCGAACACCACCTCGACCACGACCACCCCGTTGAGCATGGCTGCGAACCGGGTGCCCAGCGCGGTGAGCACCGGAATGGACGAGTTGGTGAAGGCGTACCGCCAGGTCAGTGCTCGTTCTCCGGTACCGCGGGACCGCGCCACCGTGACGTATGGCGCGGCGAGGTTGGTGGCCATCTCGCGGTGCACCAGCCGTGAGATCAGCGCGACCTGCAGCAGGGCGATGGTGACCGCTGGTAGCACCAGGGCCGGCCACGTGGTGAATCCGGACGCCGGGAAGATGGGAACCACCACGGACAGCAGCGTCAACAGCATGATGCCGGTCCAGAACTCCGGCATGGACTGCCCGGCGATGGTGCCGATGTTGGCGCCGAGATCCCAGCCGGTGTTGGCCCGCCGGGCGGTGAAGACCCCGAGCGGGATGGCGATCAGCGCCGTCAGCAGAATCGCGGAACCGGCCAGGGTGATGGTGTAGGGCAGCCGGTCGAGGACGACGTCGAGCGCCGGCTCGCGGAACGAGTACGACAGGCCCAGGTCGCCCTGGAGCAGTCCGGTGATGAAGTGCCAGTACTGCTGTGGAACGGAATCGACCAGCCCCATCTCTTCCCGGATGGCCTGCAGGTCAGCCGTCGTGGCCGTCGGGCCGCCCACGGCGGCCGCCGGATCACCGGGTGCGAGTCGGACCAGGACGAACACGGTCGAGACGATGAGGAAGACGGTGAGCAGGCTCTGCGCGACGCGGAGCGCAAGGTATCGGGCCACGGGTCAGCCCTCCTCGAGCCGCACGGCGGCGAGGTCGTAGGAGTTGATGGGCAGCAGGTCCAGGCCGCTGGCCGTGTCGCGGTGAGCCAGCAGCACGTCCTGGGTGAATGCCCACATGGCCGGCCAGAGATCCCAGATGGAGCGCTGGACATCCTCGAGCAGCACCGCGCGCCGCTGATCGTCGGTCTCCGCGGCGGCCGCGGTGATGCCGCCGGCGATGTCGTCGTAGACGAAGCCCATGAACGCGTCGCCGGTGGCCTCCATCTGCGGCGTGCCGGCGAACAGGCCCTGCAGGCTGGTCAGCGCCAACCCGGTCTGGTTGCCGTAGCCGTTGCCGATGATGTCGAAGTCGCCGCCGCGGCCCTGCCGCCAGGTGGGGAGGTCGCCGCCGGGCTCGAACTGGCGCAGGTGCACCCGCACGCCGATGTCGCCGAGCATCTGGGCGACCGCCTCCATGACGTAGGCGTCGGAGGCGAACTCCCCGGACTCCCAGATGATGGTCAGTTCGAGGTCGTCGACGCCTTCGGCGTCCAGCATCTGCCTGGCTCGGCGCGGATCGAACTCGAAGCTCCCGACCTCGACCGCGCCGTCCAGGCTGAGCGGGACCACGCCGTTCGTCGGCGTGACGCTGTCGAGCAGGACGTCGCGCACGATGCTCTGGCCGTCGATGGCGAGACTCAACGCCTGCCGGACCGCTGGGCGGGAGAGCGGGTGCTCCGGCGGCTTGCGGAAGTTGTAGAAGAGCTGCACCAGACGGGTGCCCTCGGCCTGCAGGAGGTTGATGCCGGGCAGCCCGTCCAGTTGCTCGGCGGAGTCCGGAGAGATGGAGTCGATGATGTCCACCTCGCCGCCGCGCAGCGCGAGGACCCGGCTGGTCTCCTCGGGCAGGAAGCGGATACGGACCCGTTCCACCCCGGGTGCCGGCCCCCAGTAGTCGGGGTTGGCCCGCAGCGTGTAGTCGCCGGTGCCTCGGTTCGCCTCGGTGACCAGATAGGGGCCGGAGCCGACGCCGTCGGACAACTCCTCGGGCAGGTTTGCCGCGGCTGGGCTGATGAGGATGTTGCTCATCAGCGAGTCGAGGCCCACCAACGGGCGCTCGGTGACGAGGTCGAACGTCGCCTCGTCGATCTGTTCGACCCGGGGCCACTCCGGGAACTGGTTGCCGACGAAGGATGCGTCGACCTGCTGGTACATCTCCAGCGCCGTGGCGACGTCGGCGACGGTGACAGGCGTTCCGTCGGAGTACACGGCCTCGGGCCGCAGCCGGACCCGCCACGTGGTGGGCGAGGCGAGCTCGAAGCTCTCGGCCAGCACGGGCTCCGGCCGCAAGCCGTCGCCGATGCGGGTGAGTGCCTGCCGCACCGCTCGCTGGACGGTGACGTGCGCGTCGAACTGGTTGAGCTTGTTGTCCAGGCTGACCAGCGACCGGTTCAGCGCCAGCGTCAGGGTGCCGGCGCCGGACGTGCCGGTCGGGCCGGCGCACGCCGCGAGCACCGGGCCGAGCGCCAGGCCGGCGCCGGCCGCGAACCCGGTCCGCAGGAGATCGCGCCGGCTGATGCCGCGCCGCGACCGTCCGCTGCCGTCCATCGTCACCTCCGGAAGTCCGAAAAGTCGTGCGGGTCACACTCGCACTTTTGCGCGAAACACGCAAGTAACGTACCGTTCACTCTCGGCCGGAAGCATCCTCGGATGCTTCGGCCAGGTGCGGGAAGGTGCCAGCTGAGCAGGAAGGGGGCCAGGTCATGGCTATTCCGATGCTCCTCATCGCCGACGACTTGACCGGTGCGGCTGAGGCGGCAGCTGCCTTCCTGCCGCGCGCTGTGCGCATTCTGCCCTTCCACGAACTGCGCGCGGCGCGCGATCTCCGTGCGACGGCGTTCGACGGCCTCACGGGCGCGGCCGGCCGCGACGGGGGCACGGACGACGGCCAGGTGCTCGCCGTGGACACCGATTCACGCTATGCCACCGCCGCCGAGGCGGCCCACCGGTGCGGCGCCGCGCTCAGCCTGCTGCCATCCGGTGGCACAGTCGTCAAGAAGATCGATTCAACGTTGCGCGGCCCATTGTCCGCTGAGGTGGCGGCGCTGCGCGGGGACGGCGTCCCGCTGGTCGTAGCGCCCGCGCTTCCGGCGTTGGCCCGGTCCGTCGTCGGGGGAGCGGTCCGGGTCGGCGGCGTGCCGCTGCAGCGCAGCGCTGCCTGGGCTGCCGAGCCGAAGCCCGCGCCGGCGACGGTGGCCGAGGCGCTGCAGCCCGCGCCGGTCGCCGTCGCCGGTCTGGACACGGTCCGTGGCGCGCCGGACGCGCTGGCAGCAGCGATGACGGAAGCAGCCGCCACCGGGTCGCTGCTGGTCTGTGACGCGGAGACAGATACCGACCTCGATCTCATCGTTCACGCCGGCACGCTGACCGGCGGGCCGGTGCGATGGGTGGGGTCGGCCGGGCTGGCCCACGCGCTGGCCCGCACGAGCCGGGCGCCGGCGGCCGGGACGACCCCGCCGGCGCCCACGGCCCGCCCGCCCGCGCTGTTCGTGGTGGGCACGGCGGTCGCGTCGGCCCGTATCCAGATCCGGCGGCTGGCCGGGTGGGCCGACACCGTCGTGGAGCTGGATCCTGCGCGGCTGGCCGATCCCGGTACAGCCGCCGAGCTGGCCGCCCGTACGGCGGGCCGGAGCGCCGTCGTCCACCTGACCGCGGCGCACGGTGTCGCCCGCTCCCCGGACGTCGTCGCGGCGCTGGCCGCCGCGGTCGCGCCGTCCACCGCCGAGCACCCAACACTGGTGCTCACCGGCGGCGAGACCGCCCGTGCCGTTCTCGCCGCCATCGGCGCCGGCGAGCTGGTGGTCCGAGCCGAGTGGGACGACGGCGTCGTCGTCAGCACGGTGCCGGACGGGCACGTCGTCGTCACCAAGCCGGGCGCCTTCGGCGATCCGGACACGCTGCTACGGGTCGCCCAGCGGCTTACGCACGAGGAGGACACATGACAACACCCCTGGTCGCGGTCACCATGGGCGACGGCGCCGGAGTCGGGCCCGAGGTGGTCGTCCGGGCGCTCTCCGGGCCCGAGGTGCGCGCCCTGTGCCGGCCGGTGGTGGTCGGCGACCTCGCGCGGCTGCGCGACGCCGCCCGCATCTGCGGCGTTGACGTCGAGCTGCGGGCCGTCGCCGGGCCGGAGGATGCCACGTTCGCCGACGGCGTCATCGAGGTGATCGACCTCGGGCTGTTGCCCGCCGGCCTGCCGTACGGCGAGCTGTCCGCCGTCGCCGGCGACGCCGCCTACCAGTACGTGAAAGCCGCCAGCGAGCTCGCGGTCGCCGGCCGGGTGCAGGCCATCTGCACCGCCCCGCTGAACAAGGAGGCCCTGCACGCCGGCGGGCACCCTTACCCCGGGCACACCGAGCTGCTGGCCGAACTGTGTGGCGTCGACGAGGTCTCGATGATGCTCTCCACGCCCACCGTGAAGGTCATCCACGTCACCACTCACATCGGGCTCGTCGACGCCATCGAGCGGATCGACGTGCCGCTGGTCGAGCGGACCATCCGGCGCGGTCACGCGACCATGGTCGGTGCCGGGATCGAGAACCCCCGTCTCGGTGTCTGCGGAATCAACCCGCACGCCGGTGAGAACGGCCTCTTCGGCCGTGGTGAAGAAGAAACCAAGATCGTCCCGGCGGTGGAGCGGGTCCGCGCCGACGGCATCGAGGCCCACGGGCCGCTGCCCGCCGACACCGCGTTCTTCCTGGCCAGCCGTGGCGACTACGACCTCATCGTGGCCATGTACCACGACCAAGGGCACGGACCGGTCAAGGTGCTCGGCCTCGAGGCGGGCGTCAACATCACTGTCGGGCTGCCGGTGATCCGCACGTCCGTTGACCACGGCACCGCCTTCGACATCGCGGGCAGCGGCGTTGCCGACGCCGGTAGCATGATCGAGGCATTGCGCCAGGCCGCCGCGCTCGCGCCGAGCCCGTCCGGACCGTAGGAGTCGAGGTGGGATGAGCGAGCATACGACGAGCGGGCGCTCGATCGAGCAGCGTCTGCAGCGGCTGATCGAGGCCAAGGGCCGCGACCGGCTGTCGGCGCGCGAACGCCGCAGCGCCATCGTCGATGTCGCCTGGAGCGACGGCAGGATCGAGGTCGACACGCTCGCCTCCCACTTCGGCGTGACGGCGTCCACCATCCGCCGCGACCTCGCGTTGCTGACCTCGCAGGGCAAACTCGCCCGCACCTTCGGCGGCGCCATGGCACACGCACCAATGGGTGAGACGTCGCTCGGTCAGCGCAGCCGCGAAGCGTTCCGGCAGAAGCACGCCATCGCCGGCTGGGCCGCCGAGCAGATCGGCGCGGGCGAGACCGTGCTCCTCGACGCCGGTACCACCACCGGTCACCTCGCCCGGGCGCTTCGGCACCGCGACCACCTCACCGTCGTCACCATCGGGCTCACCGTCGTCACCGAACTGGCCGACGCCGACGGTGTCGAGGTGCTCTGCCTGGGCGGCCGGCTGCGGCACATCAGCCACGGCCTGGTCGGGCCGATCGCCGAGGCCGCGCTGGAACGGGTCACCGCCGACCGGGCGTTCCTCGGTGCCGACGGCATCACCGTCGACGAAGGCATCTGTGAGGCGAACCTCGAACAGACCCGGCTCAAAGAACTGATGATGGCCCGGGCCGGCACGGTCTACGTGCTCGCCGACGGCAGCAAGCTCGGCCAGCGCCCCTTCCACGCGTGGGCCCGGATGCCACCGACGTGGACACTCGTCACCGACGACGGCGCCGACCCTGCCGAGGTCGATCGCTTCCGCTCCGCCGGCATCGAAGTGGTCGTGGTGGACGACCGCTCTCGGCCGGTCACCTGACCGGGCGCGCGGCGATCGACCAGGCGTCGAGCAGGCGAGCGGCCGAGCCGCCGACCGGGCCCACGACGTCGGCCAGGGTCTCCGGGTCCGGCAGCGACGCCGTCGCGACCGCCTCGACCGCGTCGGCGGCGGACGAGATGGACGACGAACACACCCGCAGCAGGTAGTCCGGCACCACCAGCGCCGGGTCGACACAGCCCACCACGGGCACGCCGGCCGCGACGATCAGCGGGAACACCGTTCCAGGGATGCCGATGGCCGTTTCCGCGCGGGCCGACGCCTGGAGCGACGGCACGGCGCTGATCTCGTAACGGCTCCACAGCTGCGGGTTCTCCCGCGGGTGCAGGCCGACCAGGATGCGCTTACCTGCCGCCTCGAGCGCGGCCGCGGCGTCCAGGAGCAACTGCGTTCCCGGCGCGGCGCCGCCGGTCTCGTCCGGGTAGGTCACGCTGGTCAGGACGAGCACGGTCCCCGGCTCGGGAGCGGGCGTGGGCAGCGTGTCCGTCTGCGGCGAGCCGACGACGCGCACCCGCCGCCGGGTGCCCAGGTGTCCGCCGAACGCCCGGCCCTCCGCCGGCGACGACGACGTCACCACCCGCAGCCGGTGACGCAGCTCGCGGGCCCGCGGTGCTTCGGCGGCGTTGAGATACGCCAGCGACGTGGCCGCCACCGGGACGAACCGGCCGAGGGCCGCAGCGCAGTCAGCCGGCCAGTCGGTCGCGCCGGTGACGACGAGCAGGTCGGCCGCGGCGCGGTCCCCGCGGCCGGTCTCGGCGCTGAGCTCGTCCAGCGTCACGACCGGGACCTGCTCGTCCGGGGCGAGCTGCGAACGGTCGGGCACGAGTTGCCGCACGTCCCAGCCGCGTGCCGCGATCTCGGGAAGCAGCGGGCGCACGTGGTACGTCCCCCACGGCTCATTGGTGGCGACGAGCACCCGCGGCCGCGCCGCCCGAACTGCCTGCGCCGGGGCGGCCGCCGTGAGACCCGCGGCGGCGATGCCGGTAGCGGCCAGGGCGCCGGCGACGAAGGAGCGACGGCTCGGGAGAGATCCAGCATGCATGGCGGCGACCGTACCCAACCGGGACAGCCCGGACATGAACACCGGGTGAAGCCATCCGCACCGCAGCGGCTACCAGGGGACGGGCCGGCCGTCGCGGAAGAAGCCGCCGGTGGGGCCGTCGTCGGGCAGCGTTGCCGCCCAGACGATGCCGGCCGCGCCGTCGCGTACCGGCCGCCCGCCGGGACCGCCCATGTCGGTGGCGACCCAGCCCGGGCAGATCGAGTTCACCAGGACGCCGTCACGGCGCAGCTCGGCGGCCAGCATCCGGGTCACCGCGTTGAGCGCGGCCTTGGTGAGGCTGTAGGCGGGCGTGCCGCCGCCCATTCCGGCCAGCGACCCGCTTTCGCTGGAGACGTTGACGACGCGGGGGTGGCCGCTGGCACGCAGCAGCGGTATCAGGGTCATGGCCAGGCGCCACGCGCCGTAGACGTTGGTCTCGGCCGCCTCCCGGACCACGTCGACGTCGGCGTCGGTGGCGCGTTGCCAGGTGTCGTAGTGGATGGCGGCGTTGTTGACCAGGGCGTCGAGTCGCCCGTACTCGCGCGACAGGAAGCCGGCCAGGGCGGCGGCGTCGGACGCGCGGGTGACGTCGAGCCGGAACGCGACGACGGTGCCCGGCAGTCCCTTCGCGGCGGCCTGCGCTGCGGCGAGGTCGCGCGCTGTCAGCACGACGGTGTGCCCGCGGGCGGCGAGCTGGCGGCAGACCTCGAGGCCGATGCCGCGGTTGCCCCCGGTGACGACGGCGACTCGGCCGGACCCGTCGACGCGGTCGGTCACGCCGCGACCCGCCCGCCGGTGCCGGCCGCGCACCGGGCCGACGCGAGCTCCGTCAGGGCGCGGTCGCCATCCTCGTAGGTGGCGTGCAGGGTGATCGCGGTGATCCGGTCGTCGGTGACCCGGATGTCGTACCGGCCGGCGACCATCCAGGTGCCGCGGAGATCGCCGTCGGCCAGGTGGTGGTAGCCGCGCACCGTCGTGACGCACCGCACGCCGCCGTCGCCGTCGGGAGCCGGACTCGTCAGCACCGGGCCGGTGAGGTGCTGGGTCGCGTCGAAGCCGGGCAGCAGCCCGCGCCAGCGCGACACGACCTCGGTCGCGGCGACGGACTCGACCTCGCCGCCCCACAGGGAGGTGTAGTCGAGCCGGACCTCGCGGGCGAGGACGGCCAGCACGCCGTCCCAGTCCAGGGTGTCGACGGCGTGCAGCAGGGCGGTGACGGCGTCGGCGGCCGTGGAATCGCTCATGCGCCCAGCTTCACCGAACCCCGGCCGTCGTGGGAGGGTCCGATCCTGCGGTTCTCGTGCGGGCGCAGGTCGGAAGGCAGGAAGCCGGTGTGCCGGCGGAACATCCGCCGGAAGTGGCTCACGTTGGACAGGCCCACCGAGTAGGCGACCTGCGGGACGCTCAGCCGGCCGTTCACCAGCAGCGTCTTGGCGCGTTCCATGCGCCGCGACGTGACGTACTCGTGCGGCGCCAGGCCGGTGGTCGCCTTGAACGCGCGGGCGAAGTGGAACGGGCTCAGCGCGACGGCCGCGGCGAGGTCGTCGACGGTGAGCGGGTCACCCAGCCGCGCCTCGACCAGGTCGGCGACGCGGGACAGCAGCACGCGGTCCAGCCGGCCGGTCAAGGCGCGCGACGGCGGCGCGATGCCGGCGTAGTGGCCGACGACGTGCTCGGCCAGCCGCCGGGCGAGGCTACTGGCCCGGACGGTGTCGACGTGCGCGGCGCCGACATGTGCGCGCTTGAGCAGCGACGCCGCACCGAGCACGACGGCGTCGCGCACGCCCCGCAGCGGCTCGATCTCAGGCGTCCGCGACGACCCGGCCGCGGCCCGCAGCAGGTCGTCGTAGGGGTACATCTCGACCAGCTCGTCGGGGCGCACGACCTCGCTCCAGTACACCCGCGACCGGCCGTTGGCGAAGACGTCGCCGGGCCGGATGTCGAACCGGTCGCTTCGCCCGCCCGACTCGATGACGACGCCGTGGTGCTCGGCGAACGACACCCCGATCTGCTGCTCGCCGCTGACGGTGACCGCGCCGGTGGGCGGGCTCCAGCAGTACACCGACCGCAGCCCCGGCCAGCGCAGCTCCGAGCGGCGGGCAGCCGTCCGGGCCGTCGCGGCCGGGCCGGTCATGCCCGCGCCGCCACCACCGCCGTGCACTGCAGGGACCATGCCGCCAGTATCCGTGCCTCGTCCAGCCCCAGCGGCGAGCCAGCGAACGTTCACGTGGACCGGTGCAGGCTGATCACAGCGCCGAGCAACAGCACCGCCGCGCCGTCGACGTCGAACCCCGAGGCGGCCCGCCACCGGCCCACGTGCCGGAACCCGTGTCCGGATTCCGGACCTCGCGTCTTTCCGGCCGGACGACGGGACTAGCGTGAGTGCATGACCGTGACTCCCTCCAAGCCCGATCTCAAGCCCCACTCCCGGGCGGTCACCGACGGTCTCGAGCGCGCCGCGGCTCGCGGCATGCTCCGCGCCGTGGGTATGACCGACGACGACTGGGAGAAGCCGCAGATCGGTGTCGGCTCGTCGTGGAACGAGATCACCCCCTGCAACCTCTCGCTGGACCGCCTGGCGAAGGCGTCGAAGGAGGGGGTGCACGCCGGTGGTGGTTTTCCGATGGAGTTCGGCACCATCTCGGTGTCCGACGGCATCTCCATGGGCCACGAGGGCATGCACTACTCGCTGGTGTCGCGCGAGGTCATCGCCGACTCGGTCGAGACGGTGTTCGGCGCCGAGCGGCTCGACGGCGCCGTCCTGCTGGCCGGCTGTGACAAGTCCGCGCCGGCCATGCTGATGGCGGCCGCGAGGCTCGACGTCGCCGCCACCTTCCTCTACGCCGGGTCGATTCTGCCGGGCAAGGTCGGCGACCGCGAGGTCACCATCATCGACGCGTTCGAGGCGGTCGGCGCCTGCGCCCGCGGGCTCATCACCCGCGAGGAGGTCGACGAGATCGAGCGGGCCATCTGCCCCGGCGAGGGCGCGTGCGGCGGCATGTACACCGCCAACACCATGGCCAGCGCGGCCGAGGCGCTCGGCATGTCGCTGCCGGGCAGCGCCGCGCCGCCCGCCGTCGACCGGCGCCGTGACGGGTACGCCCGCAGGTCCGGCGAGGCCGTCGTCAACCTGCTGCGCCTCGGCATCACCACCCGCGACATCCTGACCAAGGAGGCGTTCGAGAACGCCATCGCCGTGGTCATGGCGGTCGGCGGCTCCACCAACGCCGTCCTGCACCTGATGGCCATCGCGCACGAGGCCGGCGTCAAGCTGGAGCTGGACGACTTCAACCGCATCGGCGACCGCGTCCCGCACCTGGCGGACGTGAAGCCGTTCGGCCGCTACGTGATGACCGACGTCGACCGCGTCGGCGGTGTGCCGGTCATCATGAAGGCGCTGCTCGACGCCGGACTGCTGCACGGCGACACCATGACGGTCACCGGCAAGACCATGGCCGAGAACCTCGCCGACATCGCACCGCCGGACGTCGACGGCAAGATCATCCACGCGATGTCCGACCCGATCCACAAGACCGGCGGGCTGACCGTGCTGCGCGGCTCGCTCGCGCCCGACGGCGCCGTCGTCAAGTCCGCGGGCTTCGACACCGCCGTCTTCGAGGGCACCGCGAAGGTGTTCGACGGCGAGCGGGGCGCCATGGACGCCGTCGAGAACAACACGCTGGAGAAGAACGACGTCATCGTCATCCGCTACGAGGGCCCGAAGGGCGGCCCGGGCATGCGCGAGATGCTCGCCGTCACCGGCGCCATCAAGGGTGCCGGCCTCGGCAAGGACGTCCTGCTGGTCACCGACGGCCGGTTTTCCGGCGGGACGACGGGGCCGTGCATCGGGCACGTCGCGCCGGAGGCCGTCGACGGCGGCCCCATCGCGTTCGTCCAGAACGGCGACCGCATCCGGCTCGACCTCGCCAACCGCACCCTCGAGCTGCTGGTCGACGACGACGAGCTGGCGCGCCGCCGGGCCGGGTGGACCCCGCCGGCGCCCAAGCACGAGCGCGGCGTGCTGGCGAAGTACGCCAAGCTGGTCGGCTCGGCCGCCAACGGAGCGGTCTGCGACTGAGCTCTCCGAACGCGAGGTGATCAACAGGCCGTCGCTATCCCCAGAGGGGTCGGCACGGCCTGTTGATCACCGGGGTGGGTGTTCCAGGAAGCCGGCCAGCGCGCTCATGTCCTGCGAGCCGAGGCCTGCCTCCAGCGCGGCCTCGACGACGTGCTGGTTGGTCGCCGCCTGCGGCATCCGGGTTCCGGTGCGTTCCGCGAGCCTGAGGATCAGCTCCAGGTCCTTCGCGACCAGGTCCAGGCTGAACGCCACCGGCGTCTCGTCCGGCCGCTCGAACGCCGCCCGCTTGTAGAGCACGAACGGTGCGGCGACGGCGCTGCCGGCGAACACCTCGTAGGCCACCGACCGCTCCACCCCGGCGCGCTCGGCCAGCACCAGCGCCTCCGCCAGCGCCTCGTTGAGGGCGTGTACCAGCGCGTTGACGGCGAGCTTCATGGTGGCACCGGCGCCGGTGTCGCCGACGTGGAAGATCTGGCGGGCCAGCCGGTCGAGCACCGGTCGGGCCCGGTCCAGGTCGGCCGCCGTCCCGCCGGCCATGACCGTGAGCTCGCCGCGCTCGACCAGGGGCACGCTGCCGGACACCGGCGCGTCGAGGAACCCGCCGCCGCGCTCGCGCACCGCCGCGGCGAGCGACCCAACCGTTCGCGGGTCGACGGTGCTGGTGTCGGCGACGACGGTGCCCGGGCCGACGCCCGCGGCCACGCCGTCCGGGCCCGCGTAGGCCGCCTGGCAGGCAGCGTCGTCGGCCAGCGAGACCAGCACGACGGGGCCGGCCGCGGCCGCCTCCCGCGCCGTCGGCGCGACTCGCGCTCCGGTGGCCTCCGCCACCGCGTCCGCGCGCGATGCCGTCCGGTTGTAGACGACGACGTCCGCCCCGGCCGCTCGCAGCCGGCCCACCATCGCCGCGCCCATCCGGCCGGCGCCGACCACTCCGACCCTGCCCATCACACCGCTCACGTCAGCAGCCAGCCGCTGTCGACGGCGAGGTTCACGCCGTTCATCGAGCCGTTGCGCAGCAGGAAGTCCGCGGCGTCCGCGACGTCGGCCATGGTGGCCAGCCGCCCGGTCGGGGTGCGGGCGCGCACCGCGTCCAGCGGTTTGCCCCGCCAGTAGGGGCTGTCGCCGACGATCCCCGGATGGATCGCGTTCACCCGGATCGGGGCCAGCTCCACGGCGAGGGTGTGCACCAGGCCGCTGATGCCGCCGTTGATGGTGGAGACCGTGGTCGATCCGGGGTACGGGCGGTCCTTCGCCAGCCCGCCGAACAGCACGATGGCGGCGTCGGGAGCCAGCCGCGGCAGCAGCGTGTGGATCACCTCGGTGTACCCGACCAGCTTGAGCGTGACCAGCTGGCTGGCGCTCACGGCGTCGTACCCGGCGGCGGTGTTCTGGTCGCGGTCGATCGCCGCGACGACCAGGTGGTCGACCCGCTCGACACCGGCCAGCGCCGGACCGATGGCGGCGGGGGCGGCGAGCTCGACCGCGACCCCTCGGACGTGGTCGCCGATCTCCGCGGCCACCTTGGCGGTCCGCTCAGGGTCACGGCCGGTGATGACGACGTCGTCGCCGCCGGCGGCCCGGCGGGCGGCGAGTTCGCGGCCGATGCCGGACGTACCGCCGACCACCAGCAGCGTCCTGCGATCACTCACCGGAGCCTCCCAACACCTCGCGCAGGTAGTTCCAGTCGCGCGCGAACCGGTACGAGTACCGGGGCGGCGGCTGCGGTGCCTGTGTTTCCAGCCAGCGCACGATGCCGTCGCCGGCGTTGGCGAACGCGTGCGCGCAGCCGACCCCGGCCCACGCGATGTCGCCCGGTTCCAGCAGGTAGGTCTGGCCGTCGAAGGACGCCTCGACCGTGCCGTCAAGGATCAGGTACGTCTCCTCGAACGGGTGGTCGTGCGGGCTGGCCGCGCCGGCGGGGTCGTACTGCACCATGAACATGGTGGTCAGCTGGGCGCCGAGGTCGCTGTCGACCATCTGCTTGACGTTGATGCCGCCATAGACCAGCAGGGCGGTACGCATGCTGGCGGAGACGGCGAGCAGCTGCTGCGACTGCTGGGCAGGGTCGAGGTGCGACGGCCGGATGTTCCCGAACCGGTGGGTGCGCGGATCGCGGACGTCGACGGGCACGGCGTCGCTCACCGGCAGCTCCGGCACCAGGAACGTGTCGTCCTCGAAGCGCAGCCTCGGCTGCGGACCCTGCATCTCCGCCCAGCGCGCGACATCGCCGCCGTCGTTGCGCCAGGCGTGCGGCAGCGCCACCGGGATCAGCCCGTAGTCGCCGGCTGTCACCCGGTGCGCGCCGTCGGGAGTGACGACGACGGCTGAGCCGGACAGCAGGTGGAAGGACTCCTCGAAGGAGTGAACGTGCGACGGCACCGCTCCGCCGGGGTCGAGCTCACACAACCCGAACCCGGTGTGCACGGCGCCGGTGTCCTCGCCGACCACCGTCCACCGCCGGTAGCCGGTGGCGCCCGCGGCCCAGCCGGCCGGCTCGTCGTAGCCGGCCTGGGCCGCGGGGCGGACCAGGTGCCGCGACGTCACGCCGCGTCCGCCTTGCGCTTCGCCAGCTCGGTGACCAGGTGGTCGCGGGCGCCCTCGACCAGCTCCCGGGCCCGGACGGTGTCGGCCAGCAGTCGCCCGTCCCGCTTGCGCACGATGCCGTCGACGATCACCGTCTCGACGTTGGACACGTCGGCGGCCAGGACGACCGCGGCCACCGGGTCGATCACCGGTGCGACGTTGAGCGCGGTCGCGTCGATGAGGACGACGTCGGCGCGTTTGCCCGGGGTCAGCGAACCGGTGCGGTCCTCCAGGCCGGCCACGTGCGCGCCGTTGATCGTGGCCATCTCCAGCACTCTGCGTGCGGTCAGCATGGTCTCCGGCACGGTGGTGTCGGCCTCCCAGCTGGTCGCGTTGATGCGGGCCCGGTCGCCGGCGAAGGCCGCCCGCATCTGCGTGAACATGTCGCCGGGCACGGTCGTGACCACGTCGATGGACAGGCTCGGCCGCAGCCCGAACTGGTAGCTCTTGGCGATCGGCGGCCAGCCGTGCCCCATCTGCAGCTCGACCTGGGCTGCGATGGAGACGGTGCCGCCGGTGTCGGCGACCCGGCGCCACTCGTGGTCGCTGAAGTAGCAGCAGTGGACGTACGTGGTGTCCGGCCCGAGCAGCCCGAGCCGGTCGAGCTGCTCCACCATGGCGAACCGGCCCGCGAGCCGCCCCATGCCGACATGCACCGTGATCGGTATGCCCAGCTCGCGGGCCAGGTTCCATTCCGCCTGGACGACCTCGTCCTGGCAGAAGCCCGGGCCGCGCGTGGCCAGTGCCATGGTGAGCAGTCCGTCGTCGCCGGGAACGTAGGTGTCGCGCACCCGGCGGACGTCGTCGCCGGGGATGACCTCGGCGCTGTTGAACCAGTACGTCGCCAGCGACGTGTTGGCCGAGCCGTACGCGTACTGCGCGCGGATCCCGCTCTCGCGCAGTCCGGCGATGGCGGCGTCGGGATGCTGGCTGGTGTTGTTGATGTGCGACCAGTCGACCAGCGTCGTGATGCCCGCGTTCAGGCACTCCAGCGACCCGGCCAGGTTGCTGGCGTAGACGTCGTCGGGCCGGTACAGCGGTGCGAAGCTGTCCAGCACCTCGACGAAGTAGTCGTCGAGCGTCGCGTCCGGCGCGCAGGTGCGGATCGCAGTCTCCCAGGTGTGCCGGTGCGTGTCGACGAAACCGGGAACGACGATCCGCCCGGTCGCGTCGATGACGTCGGCGTCGGTCACCTCGGCGGCCAGGCCTGCCCCGACGGCGACGATGGTGCCGTCCTCGATCAGGAGGTCACCGTGCGGCAGGTCGCCGATCTGCGGATCCATGCTGATCACGTGACCGTTGCGCAGCAGCAGTCGGGTATTCATGGACCATCCCTCCGTCGCGATGGTGCAGGGAGCCTCGGGTCGGTAGTCGGATCAGTGGTCGAGTCAGTAGTCGACGAGCGCCCGGACGGCGTCGACGACCTTGTCCACGGTGGGGATCACCTGCTCCTCCAGCGCGTCGGCGAACGGCAGCGGCACGTTCGCGCCCGCCACCCGCCGGATCGGCGCGTCCAGCAGCTCGAATCCCTCCTCGGCGACGACGGAGACGACCGTGCCGCCCCAACCGCCCTGATACGGGTTCTCCTCGACGACGACCAGCCGTGAGGTCCGCTCCAGCGACCGCAGCACCGACGACACGTCCAGCGGGACGAGCGTGCGCAGGTCGAGCACGTCGGCCCGGACCCCCTGCTCGGCCAGCCGGTCCGCGCCGGCCAGCGCCAGCGGGACGGTGGAGGCGAGCGCCACCAGGGTGACGTCGGCGCCCTCCCGGAGCAGCGCCGCCTGACCGAACGGCACCTCGTGGCCGTCCGGTGCCGGCGCGCCCTTGCTCGCGAACAGCCCCTTGTGCTCGAAGAACACGACGGGGTCGTCGCTGCGGATCGCCGTGGCCAGCAGTCCGACCACGTCGGCCGGCGTCGACGGTGCGGCGATCTTCAGGCCGGGAACCGTCAGCACCCAGTTCTCGACCGATTGCGAATGCTGCGCGCCGAACCCCAGGCCGCCGCCGTTCGCGGTGCGGATGACCAGCGGCACCGTCACCTGCCCGCCCGTCATGTACCTGACCTTCGGGATCTCGTTGGCCAGGTAGTCCCAGCAGCAGGCGAGGAAGTCGCTGAACATGATCTCGGCGACCGGCCGCATCCCCGTCATCGCCGCGCCCATGGCGGCCCCGACGATCGCCTGCTCGGAGATCGGGGTGTCCCATACCCGCCGCGGGCCGAACTCCTCGAACAGCCCGGCCGTGGTCTTGAAGACACCGCCGGCCGCGCCGATGTCCTCGCCCAGGCACACGACGGTGTCGTCGCGGCGCATCTCGCGGGCGATGCCCTCGGCCACGGACTCCCGGTACGTCGTCACGTCCGCCATGCCGCACCTCCGTCCGCCCACACGTCGGTGAACGCCTCGGCCAGGTCGGCGTCCGGCGCGGACTTCGCGGTGTCGACCGCGTCGTCCACCAGGGAGGCGGCGCGATCCTCGGCGGCTTTGATGTCGTCGTCGGTCAGGCCGAGCGAGCGCAGCCGGTGCGCCGACACCGTCAGCGGGTCGCGCTCGAGCCAGGACTCCAGCTCGCCGTCGGGCCGATAGCTCGCCGGATCGGTGCGGCTGTGCCCGTAGTGCCGGTAGGTCCGTGCTTCCAGCACGGTGGGTCCGTCCCCGGCGCGGGCTACCTGCGCCGCGCGGACGACGGCGTCCTGGACCGCCACCACGTCGTTGCCGTCGACGAGTTCGGCCGGCAACCCGTACGCCGAGGCCCGGTCGGCCGCCGGGTTGGCGACGGCGGTGACGCTGCCGATCGGCGTGTACTCCATATAAAGGTTGTTCTCGCAGACGAAGAGCACCGGGAGCTTCCAGACCGCGGCGAGGTTGAGCGCCTCGTGGAACACGCCGATGTTGGTGGCGCCGTCGCCGAAGAACGCGACGGCCACTTGACCGGTGCCGCGAAGGCGCGCGGACCAGGCGGCCCCGACGGCCATCGGCAGGTGGGAGCCGACGATGGCGTACGAGCCGAGCATCCCGCTGGCCGCCTTGGTCAGGTGCATCGAACCGCCCTTGGCCTTGTTCAGCCCGGTCGCGCGCTGCATGAGCTCGGCCAGGCACTCCGCCGGGGTGGCGCCCCAGGCGATGGCGTGGTGGTGCCCGCGGTAGGTGGCGAACGCGTAGTCGCCGTCTCGAAGTGCCGCGCGGGCGCCGACGGCGACGGCCTCCTGCCCGGCGGCCAGGTGCGTCGTCCCCTTGACCAGGCCGGACATGAACAGGTCATGGGCGGCCTTCTCGGTGCGCCGGATGACCGACATCGTCTCGTGCAGCCGCAGCAGCTCGGTGGCCTCGGTCATGGGGCGACTCCGTCACCGGCGGGGGCGCCCGCCGCGGTGTTGAGGTGCGACTGCGACTCGCGCAGCGAGGTCAGCGGGCCGCCGACGGTCCAGTACCTGCGCCCGGCCACCAGCAGCTCCTCGGCCGGGAACTTCGTGATGACCTCGCAGCCGTCGGCGGTCACCACGACCTCCTCCTCGATGCGGGCCGCGGACCAGCCGTCAGCGGCCGGCCAGAACGTCTCCAGGGCGAAGACCATGCCTTCCTCGAGCACCTCCGGGTGCTCCAGCGAGACCAGCCGGGAGAAGATCGGCTTCTCCCAGATCGACAGCCCGACCCCGTGGCCGTACTGCAGCGCGAACGCCGCCTCCTCGTCGGCGAAGCCGAACTCCTGCGCCCGCGGCCACAGCGTGACCACGTCCGCCGTCGTGGTGCCCGGCTTGACGGTGGCGATGGCCTGGTCGATGAACTCGCGGCAGCGGGTGTAGGCGTCGCGTTGGGCCGGCGAGGCGCTGCCGACCGCGAACGTGCGGTAGTAGCAGGTGCGGTAGCCGTTGTAGCTGTGCAGGATGTCGAAGAACGCCGGGTCGCCGGGGCGGACGATGCGGTCGCTGTAGACGTGCGGGTGCGGCGAACACCGCTCGCCGGAGATCGCGTTGACGCCCTCGACGTACTCGCTGCCCAGGTCGTAGAGGACCTTGCTGACGACGCCGACGCACTCGTTCTCGCGCACGCCCGGGCGCAGGAAGCCGTACAGCTCGTCGTACGCGGCGTCGACCATGGACGCGGCCTGCGTGAGCAGGGCGATCTCGTCGGCGGTCTTGATGCGCCGGGCGTCCAGGAACACCTGCTGTCCGTCGACGACGTCGACGTTGCGGGCGGCGAGGGCGGCCAGCACCGGCATCTCGGCGAGGTCGACGCCGACGGGGTCGTCCTGCAGCCCGTGGTCGGCGAGCACTCGCGCGATCTTCGCGGCGACGTCGTCGGCGATGCCCGCGTCGGGGTGGAAGGCCCCGCGCAACGTCGAGATGCCCGCCCGGGCCCGCTCGGTGCCGTCCAGCCAGGGGTTGTACAGCTGGTGGTGGCGCGCGGCGGAGCCGAAGTCCCACACGATCGGCTCGCCGCCGCGGGGGAGCAGTGCGAAGCGGATGAGCTTGTCGATGGCCCACGTCCCGATGTGCGTGGAGGTCATGTAGCGGATGTTGGCGAAGTCGAAGGCCAGCAGCGCGCCCAGGTCGGAGCGGTCGAGAGCGGCGCGCAGGCGGTGGAGTCGCTCGGTGCGCAGCCGGTCGAAGTCGATGCGCTGTTCCCAGTCCACCGCGTTGGGCCCGTACGTCCGGATCGACATGGCGCGGCACCTCCCCGGTGACTCGCCGAGTGGCAGCGCCTGCGACGAGGACCTGTTCAGTTACACTTACCGCCGAGTTAAGCTGAGCTGACCAATCACGTCAAGATGGCCAGCGGCACTAAACGCAGCCGGAGGTCGTGTGAGCCCGTCGTCCGCGCCCGCGATCGGGGAGCGCCTGCGCCAGGAGCGGACGCGTCGCGGCGTCAGCGCCCGGGCGCTGGCGCGCGAGATCGGGGTGTCGCCGAGCCTCATCTCCCAGATCGAGACCGACAAGAGCCAGCCGTCGGTCAGCACGCTCTACGCCATCACCACCGCGCTGGGCATCTCGATCGAGGACCTCTTCGCCGCCGACGGCGCCGGCTCGGACGGTCCGGTAGTCCCCGGCGACGGCGCTGGTGGCGGCGCTGGCGGCGGTGAACTCAACGCGGAGCCGGCGGTCGTGTCGGAGACCATCAGCGCGCTGCGGGTGCTCGGGTCCGACCGGCGCCGGGTCGGGCCGGTGGTGCGCGCGGCCGAGCGGGAGGTGCTGACCCTCGACTCCGGCGTCACCTGGGAGTTGCTCGGTCAGGTGCCGGACGTGCACACGGAGTTCCTGCGTATCACCTACGAGCCGGGTGGGTCGTCGTCGAGCTCCGGGCTGCTGATGCGGCACACGGGCACCGAGTACGGTCACGTCCTCAGCGGTGAGCTGATCCTGACGCTCGGGTTCGAGGAGCACCACCTGGCGGCAGGCGACTCCGTCTCGTTCGACTCCACCACGCCGCACGGGTACCGCAACGACGGCGACGTCCCCGCGGTCGGCATCTGGTTCGTGTCCGAGCGCCCCACCTCCCCATGATCATCAAGACTTGACGCGGCTATGACCGGGAAAACCCTTGATGATCATGGCGAATGGGACGTGTAGGGTCGTTTCACGTGGGAAAAGTGCATGAGTCCATCAGCGGCCGGCTGCGGGAGTTCATCGAGGCGCAGCAGATGTTCTTCGTCGCCACCGCGCCCAGTGGTCCAGGCGGCCATGTGAACGTCTCGCCCAAGGGCATCGGCGGCTCGTTCGTGGTCCTCGGCGAGCACTCCGTGGCGTATCTCGACTACACCGCCAGCGGTGCCGAGACCATCGCCCACCTGCGCGAGAACGGCCGCATCACCATCATGTTCTGCGCGTTCACCGGCCCGCCCAACATCGTGCGGCTGCACGGCACCGGACGCGTCGTCTCCCTGTACGACGCGGAGTACGCCGAGCTCGTGGAGCTGTTCCCCGAGCGCCGGGGCGCCCGCGCCGTCATCGTCGTCGACGTGCACCGGGTGTCCGACTCCTGCGGTTTCGCCGTCCCGCTCATGGACTACGTGGGCGAGCGCGACATGCTGCCGGCGCACGCCGACCGCAAGGGCGTCGAGGGCCGGGTCGAATACCGCCGTAAGAAGAACGCCGTCAGCCTGGACGGCTTGCCCGCCTTCGACTACGACCCGGCCTGACCGCGGCGTCCGGGCGCCCGGGATGCGGACGGGTGTACCGGATGCTGAGACATCTGGGCATCTGCCTTGACGGGCGCCCGTCGGCTGAGGGATGTTGCATTCGTGCGTTTCGGCATTCTCGTACTTCATTAGCGCGTAGGCGGTTCCTCGCCGACGCGCTACCCCTCGTGAGCCCACCCGGGCCGAGGGGTTTTTTGTTGCACGGGACAGGTTGAGACGGGCGAAAGCAGATGTGCCCACCGATAGGCACACGAGGCAGAGAGGGCCGGCTATGCCGCAGGGAGAGTCCATCAAGGACAACGGGACGACGATGTCGGGTGCCGCGAGCCTGATTCGCTCGCTCGAGGCGGTCGGCGTCGACACCGTATTCGGGATTCCCGGCGGAGCGATTCTTCCCGCCTACGATCCGATGTTCGACTCCCGGCAGATCCGGCACGTCCTGGTCCGCCACGAGCAGGGTGCCGGGCACGCCGCCGAAGGCTACGCGCTGGCCACGGGCAAGGTCGGGGTCTGCATGGCGACGTCCGGGCCGGGCGCCACGAACCTGGTGACGCCCATCGCGGACGCGCACATGGACTCCATCCCGATGGTCGCCGTCACCGGACAGGTCGCGAGCGCCGCCATCGGTACCGACGCGTTCCAGGAAGCCGACATCCGCGGCATCACGATGCCGATCACCAAGCACAACTACCTGGTCACCGACCCCGCCGAGATCCCGCGCACCATCGCGGAGGCGTTCCACGTCGCCAGCACGGGCCGTCCGGGCCCGGTGCTCGTCGACGTCGCCAAGGACGCGATGCAGGCGACGACGACGTTCCGGTGGCCGGTCGAGATGGACCTGCCCGGCTACCGGCCGGTGACCCGCCCGCACGCGAAGCAGGTGCGCGAGGCGGCCCGGCTGATGGCCGCGGCCAAGCGGCCGGTGCTCTACGTCGGCGGCGGGGTGCTGCGGGCCCGGGCCTGGCAGGAGCTGCTGGAGCTGGCCACGAAGACCGGCTTCCCCGTGGTCACGACGCTGACCGCGCGGGGCGTGTTCCCCGACAGCCACCCGCAGCACCTGGGCATGCCGGGCATGCACGGGAGTGTCGCGGCGGTCACCGCGCTGCAGAAGTCCGACCTCCTGATCGCTCTGGGCGCCAGGTTCGACGACCGCGTTACCGGCAAGCTGTCGTCGTTCGCGCCGGGTGCCACCGTCATCCACGCCGACATCGACCCGGCCGAGATCAGCAAGAACCGGGTTGCCGACGTGCCGATCGTCGGCGACTGCAAGGAGGTCATCGGCGATCTCATCCCGGCGGTCGAGGCCGAGTTCGCCGCGGGCACCCGCGCCGATCTGACCGGCTGGTGGCGGCAGCTGGACCAGTGGCGGGACAACTACCCGCTCGGTTACACACCGGCTGAGACCGGCGAGCTGATGCCGCAGTACGTGATCGAACGGCTCGGAAAGATCGTCGGCTCCGACGCCATCTACGTCGCCGGCGTCGGGCAGCACCAGATGTGGGCCTCGCAGTTCATCTCCTACGAGAACCCCAGTACCTGGCTGAACTCCGGCGGCCTCGGCACCATGGGCTTCGCGGTCCCGGCGGCGATGGGCGCCAAGGCGGGCCGGCCGGACGCCACCGTCTGGGCCATCGACGGCGACGGGTGCTTCCAGATGACCAACCAGGAGCTGGCCACCTGCGCGATCGAGGGCATCCCGATCAAGGTGGCGGTCATCAACAACGAGAGCCTCGGCATGGTCCGGCAGTGGCAGACGCTCTTCTACGAGGGCCGGTACTCGAACACCGACCTGGGCAGCCGCCGCATCCCGGACTTCGCCAAGCTGGCCGAGGCCTACGGCTGCGTGGGCCTGCGCTGCGACACCGCCGAGGAGGTCGACGCCACCATCGAGAAGGCGATGGCGGTCGACGACCGCCCGGTCGTGGTCGACTTCGGCGTTCACCGCGACGCGATGGTGTGGCCGATGGTCGCCGCCGGCACCAGCAACGACGAGATCCAGATCGCCCGGGGAATGGCCCCGGAATGGGACCGTACGGACGACTGAGACCAGAGAATCGGAGCATAGAACGATGACCAAGCACACGCTGTCGGTGCTGGTGGAGAACAAGCCCGGCGTTCTGGCCCGGATCGCCGCACTGTTCTCGCGGCGCGGCTTCAACATCGACTCGCTCGCAGTCGGGCCGACGGAGCATCCGGCCGTCTCGCGCATGACGGTGGTCGTCCACGTCGAGGACCAGCCGCTGGAGCAGGTCACGAAGCAGCTCAACAAGCTGGTGAACGTGCTGAAGATCGTGGAGCTCGACCAGAGCCAGTCGGTCCAGCGCGAACTCCTGCTGCTGAAGGTCCGTACCGACAACGAGACCCGCCCGCACGTCCTCCAGACGGTCGAGCTGTTCCGGGCCAAGGTGGTCGACGTCGCCAACGACGCGGTGACCATCGAGGCCACTGGGTCCTCGGACAAGCTGGACGCCCTGCTCAAGGTGCTGGAACCGTACGGCATCCGCGAGCTGGTGCAGTCCGGCGTGGTGGCGGTGGGGCGCGGACCGCGCTCGATCACCGACCGCGCCCTCCGGCCCGTCGACCGGGTCGCCTGACCCTCAAATGATCACGTTAAGTTGGTGTGCTCCCGCTCCACCACGCATGCATGCCTGGTGAGGCGGGAGAACGCCTGCTGAACCTCAGAAAGGAAGCCCTCGTGGCAGAGATGTACTACGACGACGACGCCGACCTCTCGGTGATCCAGGGGCGCGTCGTCGCCGTCATCGGATACGGAAGCCAGGGCCATGCGCACGCGCTGAGCCTGCGCGACTCCGGCGTGGACGTCCGCGTCGGCCTGAAGGAGGGCTCGTCCAGCCGGGCCAAGGCCGAGGCCGAGGGCCTGCGTGTCGTGACCCCGGCCGAGGCCGCCGCCGAGGCCGACCTCATCATGATCCTGGCGCCGGACCACGTTCAGCGGCACATCTACGCCAACGACGTCGAGCCGAACCTGCAGGACGGCGACGCCCTCTTCTTCGGCCACGGCTTCAACATCCGCTTCGGCTACATCAAGCCGCCGGCGAACGTCGACGTCGCGATGGTGGCGCCGAAGGGCCCGGGACACCTGGTGCGGCGCGAGTTCGCCGACGGCCGGGGCGTGCCGGTGCTGGTAGCGGTCGAGCAGGACGCCAGCGGCTCGGCGTGGGCGCTCGCGCTCGCGTACGCGAAGGGCATCGGCGGGCTGCGCGCCGGCGGCATCAAGACGACGTTCGCCGAGGAGACCGAGACCGACCTGTTCGGTGAGCAGACGGTGCTCTGCGGTGGCGTGTCGCGGCTGGTCCAGAGCGGCTTCGAGGTCATGACGGAGGCCGGCTACCAGCCGGAGGTCGCCTACTTCGAGGTGCTGCACGAGCTCAAGCTGATCGTCGACCTCATGTACGAGGGCGGCATCGCCAAGCAGCGGTGGAGCGTGTCCGACACCGCCGAGTACGGCGACTACACCACCGGGCCGAAGGTCATCGACGACTCCGTGAAGCAGCGGATGCGCGACGCCCTGACGGCGATCCAGGACGGCTCGTGGGCGGCCGGTTTCATCGCCGACCAGGACGCCGGCGCGCCGGAGTTCAAGCGGCTGCGCGCCGAAGGTGAGGCGCACCCGATCGAGGCCACGGGCCGCGAGCTGCGCAAGCTCATGAGCTGGGTGAAGTCGAGCGACGACGACTACACCGAGGGCACTGCCGCCCGCTGATTCACCCGGTGATCGTCAGGGGGTTGCTGCCCGTCCAGCGGTACCAACCCCCTGTCGATCAATCACCGTCGGGGCCCAGGAGGCGCCGTGATCTCGACCGCTCATCTGCTGACGTTCGTCGTCAGTTCGTTCGTGCTCATTGCCGTTCCCGGGCCGAGCGTGCTGTTCACCGTCGGCCGGGCGCTGGTCCTGGGCCGCCGCGGCGGGGTGGCCTCCGCGGCCGGCAACGCCGCCGGCGCCGGCGCCCTGGTGGTGGCGGTGGCCTTCGGACTCGGCGCGCTGGTGGAGCGCTCCATCGTCGTCTTCACCATCGTGAAACTGGCCGGCGCGGCGTATCTCATCTACCTCGGGGTCCAGGCGATCCGGCACCGCAGGTCGTTCGCCGCCGCGGCCGCCGGGACGGTCCGTGTCACCAGCGCCCGCCGGGCGGCGCGCGAGGCGTTCGTGGTCGGCGTCACGAATCCGAAGGTCATCGTGTTCTTCGCCGCCGTCCTCCCGCAATTCGTCTCCCCGTCTGGCGCGCCGGCCAGCATCCAGATGCTGCTGTTCGGTGCCGTGTTCACGGCGATGGCGTTCGCGATGGACAGCTGCTGGGCGCTCGGCGCCGGCGCCGCTCGCGACTGGTTCGCCCGTTCGCCTGCGCGGCTGGGCACCTTCGGCGCCGTCGGCGGCGTCGCCATGATCGGCCTGGGCGCACGGCTGGCGGTCACCGGTCGGCACGACTGACTGTCGGTGGCCGTGGGTACGGTCGTCGATGTGTTGACTCGACGGCCCATCCCCGCGCTGGCGGCGTTCGTCGACCATCTCTGGTATGTCGACGAACCGCTTCCGCCCGGCCGCGACCGCACGCTCCCGACGGGCGCGGCTCAGCTCGTCGTCAACCTCGCCGCGGACAGCCTGCGCTGGTACGACGGCGAACGGCTCGACAAGCCGCACTCCGCGGCCGGTGCCGGGCTGTGCGCCGTGCTGGCGAGGCCCATCGGCGTCGACACCGCCGACCAGGCCGCGACCGTCGGGCTCGTGTTCCGTCCAGGTGGCGCGGCCGCGTTCGTCGACCCACCGGTCGCGGTCCTCACCGATCCGGTGACCGGCCTCGACGAGCTGTGGGGACGTTCCGGAGCGACGCTGCGCGAGCGAGTGCTGTCGGCGCCGACGCCGCAGGCGCGGCTGGCGGTGCTCGAACAGGTGCTGCTGGAGCGGCTGGTCGGCGCCACCGGCCCCGTCCGCGTGACGGGCCAGGCTCGCGCCATCGGCTCGGCCCGCCCCGCCGATCCGGCCCACGACTCCGCGCTCAGCTACGCCGTCCGGGCCCTCGACCGCGGCGCCGCCGTCGCCTCCGTCGTCGACCGGCTGGGATTCTCGGCGTCGACGTTCCAGCGGCGGTTCCGTGCCGCCGTCGGGCTGTCGCCGAAACAGTTCGCCCGGGTGCGGCGGCTGCAGCGGGTGCTGCCGGACGCCACCGGGGACGATGTCGAGTGGGCGCTGCTGGCGGCGGCGCACGGTTACGCCGACCAGGCCCACCTCATCCACGAGTTCCGCGCGCTGACCGGTGTCACACCCGGGCGGTACCGGCCGCGCTCGGTCGATGCGCACAATCACGTGCCGTTGACCGATTCTTCCAATCACCAGCTGCCCGGGCGCGCCATTATGGTCACATGAGTGAGATCAGTGTGACCCCGAAGCTCGTCGTCGACGGCGCGGACCGGGCCATCGAGTTCTACCGGCAGGCGCTCGGAGCCGAACAGCTCGTCCGCTACGAGGGCCCCGACGGCGCCGTCGTCTACGCGGAGCTGCGCATCGGCGGCAGCCTGCTGTCCATCAAGGACGCCGACCAGCACGACCCGTCCGCAGCGGCCATCGGCGGCTCGCCGGTGCTGTTCACCCTGGACGTCGACGACCCCGACGCCGTCGGCGCCGCCCTGGAACGGGCGGGTGCGACTGTCGTCTTCCCGATCGACGACCAGCCGTACGGCATGCGGCAGGGACGCTTCGCCGACCCGTTCGGCATCCAGTGGATCGTTTCGCGGACCTCCGAGGACCTCAGCGCCGACGAGGTCCAGCAGCGGCTGGACGCGACCTGAGCGGCGTCAGCGGTCCGTCGCGTACTCGGCCCGCCACCGGTTCTCGCGGCGGTCCAGCGAGAACGTGACCCGGCCGCCGAGCGCGACGAACTCGGCGGTCGTGGCGGTGGCGTCGTGGTGCCGCTGGTCGTAGGCCGACCGGACGTAGCTGGGGTACTCCTGCGGAAGCCGCTGGTCGAAGTCGGGCAGCTTCTCGATGACGTTGGCCCAGATGTCGTCGCCCTGGTAGGCGTTGAGCTGGTCGAGAATCGCCTCGCCCTGTTCCCGCGCGACGAGATCGCCGATGATCGGGGCGAGGGATTCGGTGAGCCTGGCGGCCTGCTCCTCGTCGTCCAACGGCGCGGAGCCGGCCGCGGGACGCCAGCTGTCCAGCCGCTGTGAGCTGTAGAGGTGCTCGCCCTCGACGACTCCCTCATGCGCCCGGCGGACGAGCAGCCGCCCGCCGCCGGCGTAGACCAGGTCGGCGTTCGGGTAGCCCGCGCGCAACTGCCGTACCAGGTCTGCGGTGACGATCGGGACATCCATACGCACAGCCTACGGCTGGGATGGTCAGACACGCGCCGTCGCCGTGTCCCGTATCGAGTCCAGCACGTGCGCCACCAGGCCGGCGAGCAGGTCGACACCGTCGGTGGACAGGATCGACTCCAGGTGGAACTGGACCGACGCGAACCCCTCGCCGCGCAGCGCGTGCACCTCGCCGGTGCCGGGATCGGCGGCGATCTCCAGCCCCTGCGGCCGGAGGCCGTCGGCCGGCATTCCGGCCGCGAACGTGTTGTAGAAGCCCGCAACGGCTGGCCGCCCGAACAGGTCGATCGTGCGCTGGGTGCCCTGGTGCGGCTGCGGCAGCGGGCCTACCGGCAGGCTGAGCACGTCGGCGAGCACCTGGTGGCTCAGGCACACCGCCAGCAACGGCCGCCGAGCCGCCAGCCGGCCGGTGACCAGGCCGCGCAGGTGCGCGATGCGGGGGTCACCGGTATCGCGCGGGTCGCCCGGCCCGGGACCGGCCAGCAGCAGGTCGTAACCGTCGTCGTAGCGGGTGAGCGAGCCGTCGACGGCGGGATCGTCCCACCGGCGCACCTCCGCGGCCATGCCCAGGCGGCGCAGCAAGTGCGCGAGCATCGCCGTCCACCGGTCCTCGGCGTCGACGATCAGGGCTGTCCGTCCGGCCAGCCCGGGGCGCACGTCCGGGCCCTGCGGCCGCAGCCAGAACGGCGCCAGGGTGGCGTTGCGTGCGCTCAGCGCCGCCGTGACCCCGGGGTGCTCGGTCAGTGCCGGCGCCTCGGGCCCGGTGGGGACGCTCCCGCGACGCGCTGCGCCGAGGCCCAGCGCGGCCAGGATGCCGGCGGCCTTCGCATGGGTCTCGTCCACTTCGTGCCGGGCGACGGAGTGCCGCACCAGCGTGGCGCCGACGGGAACCGTCACAGTGCCGTCGGGCCCGAGGTGGGCGGCGCGGATCAGGATCGGCGCGTCCAGGGTGCGCCGGCCGTCGTCGTCGCGGCCGATCAGAGCCGCCACGCCGGCGTAGTAGCCGCGCCCGGAGGCCTCATAGCGCGTGATGACACGCGCGGCGTTCTCCAGCGGCGAGCCGGTGACCGTGGGCGCGAACATCGTCTCGCGCAGCACGTCGCGGACGTCGAGCCTGGTGGTCCCTTCCAGCAGGTACTCGGTGTGCACGAGGTGACGCATCGGCTTGAGATACGGCCCGAGCACCCGGCCGCCGTCCTCGCACACCTGCGCCATCATCTTCAGCTCCTCGTCCACGACCATGAACAGTTCCTCGGTCTCCTTGGGGTCGGCGAGGAAACGCAGCAGGCCGTCGACGGTGGCGCCGTCGTCGGGCGCGCGGTAGGTGCCGCTGATCGGGTTCATGACGACGGTGCCGCCCGCCACGCTGACGTGCCGCTCCGGGCTTGCGCCGACCATGGTGACGTCGCCGGCGTGGACGGCGAAGGTCCAGTACGCGCCCGGCTCGCCGGTCAGCAACCGCCGGAACAGCCGCAGTGCCGCATGCGGTACCGACCCGTGCACGCGGCTCACGTAGTCACGGCGGATGACGAAGTTGGCGCCCTCACCGCGGCCGATCTCGTCCCGGATGACCCGCCCGACGATGTCCGCGTAGGCGTCGTCGTCAATGTCGAAGCCGCCTGGCTCGACGTCGACCACGTCGTCCGGGATGGCGGCCAGTGCCTCGTCGATACTGAGTACGACGCGGTCCCGGACGACCAGGCAGCGCAGCGCAGCGCCGTCGTCGTGGTGGTCGAAGCCGCGCTCGGCGACCTGGCGGTACGGCACCAGGGCGAGCACCTGCGGCCCGGCCGGCCCGCCGTTGCCGTCGCCGTCGTCGCCGTCGTCGGCGTCGTCCTCGGGGAGTGGGATGTCGGCCAGCCGGTCGACGTCGACGACGTCGCCCAGCAGCACCTCGACCCCGGGACCGTCGGCGCGGGCGAGTACGGCGAACGGCGGGGGAGTGGGGTCGCGGAGCAGGGAGCTGAGCACGGTGGGTTCCTTCCGGTCAAGCCTCGACCGGAGAACGGGCCGCACAACGACGACGACCGCCTCGGACGAGGCGGTCGCTTCTCGTGGGTGAGTACGCGAAGGGGGCGCCGCCTAGGAGGCGCGCCACCAAGTGCCGAGTGCGGTCGCGTACATGGCGCAGACGGTAACCGACGCCACCGTCCGGGCACAAGCGCTTCTCAGCCGTCGTGCGCTACCGCGCCGGGACGCACCGGGGGCGGCGGTGGCGGCGGTTCGGCCACGGCGCGCCGCTGCGGTATCGCCTCCGGCTCTGAACGACCCGGCTGCTCGGGTACGGCGCGCCGCTGCTCCGAGGCCGGCTCGTCGGCGACCTCGCGGGTGGAGCGCTCCAGGAAGCGCAGCAGCTCGACCGGGAACGGCAGCACGACGGTGGAGTTCTTCTCCGCCGCCACCTCGACGATGGTCTGCAACAGCCGCAGCTGCAGTGCCGACGGTGTGTCGGACATGGTAGCCGCGGCCGAGGCCAGTTTCTGTGACGCCTGCAACTCGCCGTCCGCGGTGATGATCCGCGAGCGGCGCTCCCGCTCCGCCTCGGCCTGTCGCGACATCGAGCGCTTCATGGTCTCGGGCAGGGCGACGTCCTTGATTTCGACCCGGTCGATCTCGACGCCCCAGCCCACGGCCGGGCTGTCGATCATGAGCGCGAGTCCCTGGTTCAGGGCCTCGCGGTTGGAGAGCAGGTCGTCCAGCTCGCTCTTGCCGATGATCGAGCGCAGCGACGTCTGTGCCACCTGCGACACGGCGAACTCGTAGTCCTGCACCTCGACGGTGGCCTCGACCGGGTCGTGGACGCGGAAGTAGACCACGGCGTCGACTCGGACGGTGACGTTGTCGCGGGTGATGCCGTCCTGCGCGGGGATCGGCATGGTGATGATCTGGACGTTGACCTTGCGCATCTGGTCGACGAACGGCGCCATCCAGCTCAGGCCCGGTTCCCGCGGCGGCCCGTGCACCCGTCCCAGCCGGAACACGACGCCCCGTTCGAACTGCCGGACCACGCGAGCGCTGGCGAGCCCGACGACCGCCACGACCATGAGAACGGCGAGCGCCACAGCGAGCGCACCCATGCTGACCACCTCCGTCAGCCGTTCTCCTTCGAGAGTACGCCCGTTCGCCGCGCCCCTTCCCGATGATCATCAAGACTTGCCCCGGCTATGACCGGGCCAAGTCTTGATGATCAAGGGCAGGCGCGAAACCCACTTGTGAGTGAGAACTCACTCACTTATGCTGTCGCTCGTGTCCACACCGACCAAACGGAGCAGGGCGGCGCCGATGTCGCCCGATCAGCGTCGCGAGGCGATCATCACCGCCACCGTGCCACTGGTGCGTCAGCACGGCCTGAACATCTCCACCCGGCAGATCGCCGAGGCCGCCGGCATCGCCGAAGGCACCATCTTCCGGGTCTTCGACGACAAGAATTCGCTGCTGCGCGCAGCCCTCGAAGCGGCCGTGCATCCGGGCGACACGGAGCGACGGCTGTCCGCCATCGACATGGACCAGCCGCTCGAACAGCGGCTGCTGGCCGCCACCGAAGTCCTGCACGAACGGCTGACCAGTGTGTTCCAGCTCATGGCGGCCATCGGCTTCAACCGGCCACCGGGCGACGACGGCCGGCACGAACCGCCCCAGCACGCCGGAGTGCTGGCCATCCTCGAGGCGCTCGTCGAGCCGGATCGCCACCGGCTGCGGCTGCCCCCGGCCGAGGTCGCCCGGCAGTTGCGCGTCCTCTGCTTCGCCGGATTCCACCCCCTCATCAACGAGCACCAGCCCCTCGCCCCCGCCGACGTCGTGGACCTGCTGCTGCACGGGGTCATGGCCGACGCCGACTCACCGGAGTACTGAGATGCTCATCCGCCTGTTGCGGACCTACCTGCGCCCGTACCGGCGGTGGCTCGCCGCCGTCGTCGCGCTGCAGTTCGTCGGCACCCTGGCCTCGCTCTACCTGCCCAGCCTCAACGCCGACCTCATCGACAACGGCATCGCCCGCGGCGACACCGGATACATCATGTCCACCGGCGGCTGGATGCTCGCGGCCACGGTGGTGCAGATCTGCTGCACGATCGGTGCCGTCTATTTCGGCGCCCGAACGGCCATGGCGTTCGGCCGCGACGTACGGGCGGCGCTGTTCCACCAGGTGGGTGCGTTCTCCGCCCGTGAGGTCGGCCGGTTCGGGGCGCCGTCGCTGATCACCCGCAACACCAACGACGTCCAGCAGGTCCAGATGCTGGTCCTGATGTCGTGCACCCTGCTGGTGACGGCGCCCATCACCGCCACCGGCGGCGTCATCATGGCGCTGCGCGAGAATGTCGGGCTGTCGTGGCTGCTGCTGGTCTGTGTTCCGGCGCTGGTGCTCGGGATCGCGCTGGTGGTGCGCCAGATGGTGCCCGCGTTCCGGCTCATGCAGGAGCGCATCGACGTCGTCAACCGGGTGCTGCGCGAGCAGATCACCGGCATCCGGGTGGTGCGAGCGTTCGTGCGGGAGCGCTACGAGCAGGCCAGATTCGCCGTCGCCAACACCGCGCTCACGGAGACCGCGCTGCACGTCGGACGGCTGATGGCGCTGATGTTCCCGTACGTCATGCTCGTGCTCAACGTGTCCAGCGTGGCCGTGCTGTGGTTCGGCGCGCAGCGCATCGACGCCGGCGAGATGGCGATCGGCTCGATGACGGCCTTCCTGGCCTACCTCATCCAGATCCTCATGTCAGTGATGATGGCGACGTTCATGCTGGTCATGGTTCCACGTGCGTCCGTGTGCGCGGAACGCATCGGCGAGGTGCTCGACACCGAGTCGTCCGTGGTGCCGCCGGCGACACCGGTCGCCGCGCCGTCCGGGCCGTTGTCGCTGGAACTGCGCGACGCGAGTTTCGCCTACCCGGGCGCGGAGGTCCCGGTGCTGCGCTGGGTGAGCTTCACCGTCGCGCCAGGCACCACGACGGCCGTCGTCGGCAGCACCGGATCGGGGAAGTCGACACTGGTCAGCCTCGTGCCGCGGCTCATCGACGTGACGGCGGGCGCGGTCCTGGCTGGTGGCGTCGACATACGCGACATCGACCTGGACGTCCTGCGCTCGCGCATCGGGCTGGTGCCGCAGCGCGCCTATCTGTTCTCCGGCACCGTCGCGAGCAACCTGCGCTACGGCAACCCGGATGCCACCGACGACGAGCTGTGGCAGGCCCTGGAGATCGCGCAGGCCCGGGACTTCGTCGAAGAACTGCCCGAGGGCCTGGACGCACCGATCGCGCAGGGCGGCACCAACGTCTCCGGCGGTCAGCGCCAGCGCCTGGCCATCGCCCGGGCACTGGTCCGCCAACCCGACATCTACCTGTTCGACGACTCGTTCTCCGCGCTCGACCTGGCCACCGACGCCCGGCTGCGAGCCGCGCTACGGCCACGGACGAGAGACGCCGCGGTGGTGATCGTCGCCCAGCGGGTGTCCACCATCGTCGACGCGGACCAGATCGTCGTGCTCGACGACGGCGCCGTCGTCGGGCTCGGCCGCCACGACGACCTGCTCGACACCTGCCCGACCTACGCCGAGATCGTCGAGTCCCAGCTGACCGCGGAGGAGGCGGCATGAGCGCGTCCAAGGCCACCACGACGGCGCCGGCCCGCCCGGCGGTGGGCGTCCGCGGCCCCGGTGGCGGCGGTCCCGGAGGGTTCGGCGGGATGGCCCCCCCGCCGCAGAAACCGATGAACTTCGGTCCGTCCGCGAAGCGGCTCATCGGCCGGCTGCGGCCGGAACGCACCGGCGTGTTCCTGGTGATCGCGCTGGCCGTGGTCAGCGTGGCGCTGAACGCCATCGGCCCGCGCATCCTGGGCCACGCCACCGACCTCGTCTTCGCCGGCGTGGTCGGGCGGCAACTGCCCGACGGGGTCACCAAGCAGCAGGCGGTCGAGCAGCTTCGAGCCGGCGGGCAGGACACGTTCGCCGACATGGTGTCGGCCATGGACGTCACACCCGGGCAGGGCATCGACTTCGTCGACCTGCGGTGGGTGCTGCTGGGCGTGCTGGCGCTGTACGTGGGCGCGTCGGTGTTCATGTGGATCCAGGCGTACCTGCTGAACACCATCGTCCAGCGCACCGTGTTCCGGTTGCGCTCCGACGTCGAGGACAAGATCCACCGCCTGCCGCTTCGGTACTTCGACGCGAACTCCCGCGGCGACGTGCTGAGCCGGGTCACCAACGACATCGACAACGTCTCGCAGAGCCTGCAACAGACCATGAGCCAACTGCTGACGTCGTTGCTCACGGTGCTCGGCGTGCTCACGATGATGGTCTGGATCTCGCCGCTGCTGGCGGTGATCGCGCTGGTCACCGTCCCGCTGTCGATGATCGTGACGGCGCTCATCGCCAAGCGGTCGCAGAAGCAGTTCGTCGCGCAGTGGGCGCACACGGGCGCGTTGAACGGGCAGATCGAGGAGGCCTACACCGGCCACACGCTGGTGCGGGTGTTCGGCCGGCAGCGCGAGGTGGAGCAGGCGTTCGGAGCGAAGAACGAGGAGCTGTACAAGGCCAGCTTCGGCGCCCAGTTCGTCTCGGGCATCATCATGCCGGCGATGTTCTTCCTCGGGAACCTCAACTATGTCGCCATCGCGGTGGTCGGCGGGCTGCGGGTGGCGTCGGGCTCGATGAGCCTCGGCGAGGTGCAGGCGTTCGTGCAGTACACCCGCCAGTTCACCCAGCCGCTCACCCAGCTGGCGTCGATGGCGAACCTGCTGCAATCGGGGGTCGCGTCGGCCGAGCGGGTGTTCGAACTGCTCGACGAACCGGAGCAGGTGCGCGAGGCGGCGACGCCGGCGACTCTTGGCCCGCAGCCGCGCGGCCGGGTGACGTTCGAGCACGTCTCGTTCAGCTACGACCCGGACACGCCCCTGATCGACGACCTGTCGCTGGTGGCCGAGCCGGGCCAGACGGTCGCCATCGTCGGCCCGACCGGGGCCGGCAAGACCACGCTGGTGAACCTGATCATGCGGTTCTACGAGCTGAACAGCGGCCGCATCACCATCGACGGTGTCGACATCGCCGACCTGCGCCGCGAGGAGCTGCGCTCCAGCATCGGCATGGTGCTGCAGGACACCTGGCTGTTCGGCGGCACCATCCGCGACAACATCGCCTACGGCAACCCCGATGCGACCGAGGAACGCATCAGGACCGCCGCGGAGGCCACCTACGTCGACCGCTTCGTGCACTCGCTGCCCGACGGCTACGACACGGTGATCGACGAGGAAGGCGACAACATCAGCGCCGGTGAGAAGCAGCTGCTCACCATCGCCCGGGCATTCCTCGCCGACCCGTCCATCCTCATCCTGGACGAGGCGACGTCGTCGGTGGACACCCGGACGGAGGTGCTGGTGCAGCACGCGATGGCGGCGCTGCGCAGCGATCGCACCAGCTTCGTCATCGCGCACCGGCTCTCCACCATCCGCGACGCGGACCTGATCCTGGTGATGGAGGACGGCGCCATCGTCGAGCAGGGCTCACACACCGAGCTGCTGGAGCGGCGCGGCGCCTATCACCAGCTGTACAACAGCCAGTTCGCCGCGCCGGAGGTCGAGGAGGCCTGAGGCGGAAATGATCACGTCCACCATGGGTGTTCCCGCTCCCCGAGGCATGCTTGCCTGGTGGAGTGGGAGGACCCATGGTGGACGTGATCATTTCGGGGCGGGGTCGGGGATGAGCACCTCGGCGACGTCGTCGGAGAACTCGTAGCCGTCCTCGGGCCGCGGTGCTGGCATGCCGTGATCGAGCAGCGCCTCGGCGCAGCCGGCCCAGTCGCCGTCGCCGTCCCCGTTCAGTGACGCCCAGGACAGGGTGCCGACGACGGTGTCGTCGTAGCCGTGGCGGGTGGTCCAGTCCGCGCCGTGCTCGAGCAGGAAGCGGGTCAGGCCGGCGTCGCCGCGGAACACGGCGTGGTTGAGGGCGGAGGCGTCCCAGTCGCCGCCGCTGACGTCGACCGGCCAGCCCGCCGTCACCATGAGCCGTACCGCGTCGCCGGAGCCCGGGCCGCCGGCTGCGGCCCGGTCGGGCAGCAGCCGCAGTTGGCTGGGTGTTAGCGCGCCGACGATGCCCGGGTGCTGAGCGAGCAGCCGGTGGGCGACCTCGGCCTGACCGGCCGCGCACGCCGCGACCAGCATCTCCGGGATGTCGACCGGTTCCACCGCCCCGGCGGCGTGCAGCAGTTCCGCGACCTCCGGCAGGCCGAACCGCAGCGCCAGCCGGTACGCGCCGACGCCATCGGGCGTCCTGGCGCGCGGGTCCGCGCCGGCCGCCAGGAGCGCCCGGACGTGCTCGGCTGAGCGTCGCCGCCGGATCGCGAACAACAACGGCGTGCCCCACGTGGGCGACGGCTCGTTGGGGTCCGCACCGTGGTCGAGCAGCAGCCGCAGCGTGCCGGCGTCGTCCAGGTCGAAGACCCGGTAGATCGCGTTCGTGCCGGTGATGCGAGCGCCGGCCTCCAGCAGCAGCCGGGTGCAGGCGGGGTTGTCGAGGGAGTGGTAGAGCGATTCGCCGTCGTCGGGGCCGGCACCGGCGACCAGCAGCAGCCGGGTCAGCTCCGGGTCGTGGTTGGCTCCGGCGGCGCCGTGCAGGGCCGACAGCCGGTGCCCGTCGGCGGTCACGAACGTCTGGTCCGGGCTGGCGCCGGCGTCGACGAGCAGGCGCGCACACGCACGCACACCGTCGGCGAAGGCCGGCAGCCGCAGCAGCGCCGACTGCGTGACGGCGACCAGCGGTGGCAGCCCCAGTGGGCCGCCGGGGCGGGCGGGCCAGCCGGCGTCGGTGGCGATCGCCCGGCCGACCGCTGTGTCGTCGCCGACGGCGCAGCTCAGGTGCGGATCGCGGGCAACGGTGGCGGCCAGGGCGGGTTGTTCGGCCAGCCAGCGCGCCGCCACGTCGGGCCGGGCGGCCTGGTTGCCGCCGGTCACGTCGCCGGCGTACACCAGGCGCAGCCACCGGTGGACGACGACGTCCGGCCCGGCGCCGCGGCCCGGCAGCGCCTCGACGTGAGCGCGCAGTTGCGCCCAGGACGCGAAGCCGTACTCCCGGGCGACGCATGACTGGGCGTCGCGCAGCCGCAGGCTGAGCCGTCGCAGCTCGTCGTCATCGCGGCCGGCCGCCGCCGGCAGGCCGGCCCGCAGCCGCTCCAACGCGCCGGGCGAACCGGCCCGGTAGTCGCGCAACAGCTGCTTGGCCTGCTTCTTCAGGTGGTCGAGGTGAGGGTGGTCGGGTAGCTCGGGCATCGAGACCTCCGTGCGCCAGGCGCCGAGGTCCGCAGGATCGGCCGCACAAAGGCTCGAACGATGACCTGTGATCACGGAGTGGGTTCGACCCTGCCCGCGGACCCGGGCGCGGCTCCGACCGCGCCCTGTGAGGGTAGCGCACGACGTTCCGGCCGAGTCGCGACGCGACTTCACCGGGAGGTTCGTGGGTGTTCATCCGAAGGGTTCCGTTCGCTCGTCGATGACCCCTAAAGTGACCGGACCTGACCGCCGGCGAAAGGGTTTCCGGGATGTCCAAGACTCCGACCAGGCTGCTCGATCGTCGGCGTTTCCTCACCCTGGCCGGAGCCGGGGCAGTGGGCGGCCTGGCGGCGACGACGGGGTTCGGTGCCGTGGCCGGCTCGGCCCGTGCCAGCTCGACCGCGACGTCCGGTGCCGGCGCGAACGCGACGCCCGCCGCGGCGGCGCTGCGCTTCGCCGTCATCACCGACACCCACGCCAGCGCGGAGGAGCCGGCCCGCCTGCAGCTGTTGCCGCGGGTCTTCGCGTCGATCGCGCAGGGCGACCCGCACGTCGTCGTCAACTGCGGCGACATCACCGACTACGGCGGCGCGCCCGAGTTCGACGCGTACCTGTCGACCATCCCCGACACGCTGTGGGAGCGGATGCGCCACGTCCCGGGCAACCACGAGATGCGCTGGGACGTCAACGCCGGACAGCTCTACCGCGACACGTTCGGCCCCGCGCCGTACACCGTGGACGTCGGCGGGGTGCGGATCATCGGCCTGGACCCGACGCAGCTGCTGCAGGAGCCGGGGCACTTCGGTCCGGACCGGCTGGGCTGGCTGACCGGGGAGCTCGACCAGGACGCGCCGGTGCTGCTGTTCCAGCACTTCCCGTACGGCGCCGACTACTACTACGTCAACGACCAGGACGCGTTCTTCGAGACGGTCGCCGGGTCACCCGTCCGAGGCCTGTTCGCCGGCCACATCCACAGCGAGGGCGTCCACCGTTTCAACGGGTTCACGCAGGTGACCGGCGCCGCGACTCGTAACGCTGCCGTCTACCAATGGGTGGAGAAGCACGACGACGCCGGCCATCCGGTGCTGCGCGTGTGGGCGGTGTCGGTGGCCGTCGACGGCGTGGAGACCCGCCGCGAGCTGACCACCGTCCCGCTGTCCGGGAACGGCGAGGGCCGGCTGCTGCGGCCGGGCAAGGTGGTGATCGACCTGGCCGCCGGCGGCTCGCTCGACCTTCGGGTCGAGGTGCCGCGCGACGGCGCGCCCGCCGGGGTGCGGGCCCAGGTGTATCCGCAGCACGTCTTCGGCGGCCGCAGCGCCGGTGCCTGGGCCGACCTGGCCAGGTCCGGCCGGGGACGCTGGTGGTCCGGCTCGGTGGACGCCTCGGCGCTGCCGCCGGGCCGGCACCGGGTGCAGGTGCGTGTGGTCGGCGCCGACGGGTCCACGCACGAGTCGACCGCGCCGTTCGAGGTGCCCGCCACGGACGACACTCCGGCCCGGCGCTGGTCGGAGTCGTTGGCCGGCAGCGTGCAGGGTGCGCTGGCGGTCTCCGGCGGGCTGGTGGTGGCCGGCTCCACCGGCGGCGACGTCGCACTGGTCGACCCGCGCCGCGGCCGGGCACGCTGGCGACGCTCGGTCGGCCCGGTCCACCGTGCCGCCGGTGTGGCGTCCGGCGTCGTCGTGGTGCCGTCGGCCGACCACCACCTGTACGGGCTGGCCGCCGACGACGGAACGGACCGCTGGAGCGTCGACGCCGGCGCGCCCGTGCTGTCCACCCCGCTGGTGACGACCATCGGCGACACCGAGGCGGTGGTCTTCTCCGCCGGCACCACGCTGCACGCCGTCGCGGCCGCGGACGGCTCACCGCTGTGGGCGACGGACCTGGGCGGCTTCTTCGCCGGCCGGGCGGCCTGCGACGGCGAACGCGTCTACGCCGGTAGCGGCGACGGCAACGCCTACGCCTTCGACGCCGCCACCGGTGAGCGACTGTGGGCGTTCCGGACCAATACCCGCACCAACACCTACGGCCGGTTGATCTACAGCTCCTGGGACGACATGGTCGAGCTGCTGCCCGGTGGGCTGGTGCTGTTCGCGACCGTGGCCAGCACGTTCGCCGTCGACGCCGCCACGGGTGAGCTGCGCTGGCAGGTGGCCAGCGGCTGCATGTACCCGCCGTCCGGGCTGACGCCGCACGGGCTGCTGCTGGTCGACGAATGGGGCCGGTTCCAGCTGGTCGACCCGGCGACCGGGGCGCAACGCTGGTTCACCGAGCTGGGTGCGCGAACCCTCAACGCGGGGCCGGTCATCGACGGCGACACCGCCTGGGTGGTGGCCACGACGGGTCTGCTGGCCGGGGTGGACGTCCCCACCGGCGCGGTCGCGCACCGGCTCCAGGTCGGCCCGGCGAACACGTTCAGCACCCCGGTCGTCGTCGACGGCGTCCTGGTGACCGGTGACCAGGACGGCGGCCTGCACGGCATCGACCTTCCCCACCCATGATCATCGGCGATCCATCCCGCCATGACGGGGCCGATCGCCGATGATCATGGGGCGGGCCGTTCAGCTGGCTGCCTCGGCGAGTTGGGGAACGTAGTCGTCGAGCATCCACGGGATGGACAGCACCGACGGCGCGGAGCTGGCGGTCACGTACGACTCGCCCACGACCGGCACGAACGCGCCCGCGGCGACCGCCGGGATCTGCGCGTACGCCGGATCGTCCCGGAACGCATCGGCGGCCTGCTGGTCGTTGAACCAGGCGATGAAGATGTCCGACTCAACTTCGGCGGCCAGTTCGGGGCTGACGCTGTAGTAGACGGAGTCGCCGGTGGCGTTCTCGTCGGCGTACGGCGCGAGGGCCATGCCGATGTCGGTGAGGAGCCGGACGCGGACGTCGTCGCTGGTGTAGAGGGCGAGCTGACCGGCGTCCTCGGTGCCGTAGAGGAACGAGGCGGCGGCGAGCTGCGGGTACTCGTCCGCCTGCTCGTCGAGGTACGCCTCGGTGTCGGCGACCAGCTGCTCGGCCTCGTCGTCCAGTCCCAGTGCCTCGCCCACGAGCCGGGTCTGTTCCTGCCACGGCGTGCTCCACGGCCCGTCGGGGTAAGCGACGGTCGGAGCGATGGCGCTCAGCGTCTCGTACTCGGCCTCGGTGATGCCGGAGTAGACCGCGAGGATGACGTCGGGGTCGGTCTCCGCGATGGCCTCGTACGGGATCTCGGTGTCCGAGGCGTTGGGCAGCAGCGTCGGCAGCTCGTCGTCGCCGAGCGCCTCCCGCCACCAGGGCAGCACGCCGTCGCCGTCGCCGCCGTACTCGAACTCCGGGATCGCCACCGGTGTCACGCCGAGGGCGAGAACGGCGTCCTGGGTGGACGACCCCCAGGTGACGACGCGCTCGGGCGCGGACTCGATGGTGGTCTCGCCGAGCGCGTGCTCGACGGTGACGGGGAACGCGCCGCTGGCACCGGCGGAGGTGGCGTTGCCGCCGTCGTCGGTGCTGTCGTCGCTGGCGGTGTCGTCGCTGCAGCCGGCGAGGACGACGAGGGCCGCGGTCAGGACGGCGAACGTGCGGAACCGGGAAGACATGCCGCAAAATTAGCTGAGGCATGCCTAACAACGCACGCCGGGGTCACTGACCGCGGTCGGCGCGCCCTCAGACGGTGCCGGTGAGCCGGCAGGCGGCCGCCCAGCGCTCCGGGTCGGCCTCGTGCCGGTGCTGTGGGCTGGACAGCTGAGCGCAGTCGGCGATGGTCAGCTCGAGCAGCTCGTGCAGCCGGCGGTCCGGGTCCGGAACGCACGCGTTGGCGATGCCTTCGATCGCGCAGCGCACCGCCGTCGGCGCGGCGTACCGGCGGAACCCCTTGAGCGTCGTCTGCTCGCCCTCGGCGAACTCGCGCGCCCAGGCGGCGGCGATCGGCACGTGATCCAGCGCCTGCCGGCTGCGCTCGGTGAGGCTGCCGGCCGGGCGGCCGTCGAGGTCGTCGAGAATGCGCTCCGCCGACAGCAACGCGACCGCGAGCACCCGCTGGCGCTCGGCGGAGGCCACCGGCAGCGCGGTCGTGGCGACCCGCAATGCGATGACCACGTCCATGCGTGGGTCGCTGGAATCGACGCCGATGACCCGCGGCACCAGTGGTGCGAGCTGGGGCCGATGGTCGTCGGCGATGGCGTCGTTGACGAGGCGGGCGACCGCCGCGAGCAGCGGGTGCGTGCACGCCGGGTGGTCGCTCCAGCGCTCACCGGCCAGGTAGGACGCGAACTCCATGAAACAGGCGCCCTTGCGTGCGTTGCGGTGTTTGCCCTTCGAGAGCACCGGGAGCAGTCCCGGTGCGTCGGTGTGGAAGCCGGACATGGATGCTCCCCGAGAGTGTTCGGCGAGTGGTGTGCTCACCAGTCTGCCCTCATCCGTGCCCGGAATCCACTGCTTTCATGCGGGTTCGTCGGCGGCGGCAGCGTGCGCTTCAGGGCGTGCCGGCGAGCGCCTCGACCAGCGCTACCGCCTGCGCGAGCTGTTCGATCTCGATGCGGTCCAGGGTCGGGTCGGCTCTGCGGCGGTGAGCGGCTGGCCCGGCCATGGTCACTGGCCCGACCCGTCCGGCGAACTCCGTGAGCAGTGATCGCCCGGTAGAGCGAGCTCCGAACCGGGGTGGACAGCCACTTGGGCGAGGATCAGCGCGGACATGGCGACGTCGAGTTCGGCTTGCCCGTCGGTGGCGCTGGTCCAGTCCAGTAACACCGGCCCGGTGGGCGCCATAATGACGTTGTCGGGGTGCAGATCGAAGTGGACCACGACGTGGGTGTCGTCGCTTCCCGGGTGAACGGGTCCGATCATGTGCAGCCGTTCGTGCAGCTCCGCGAGGATGGCCGCGGCCGCAGGTGCGCCGATGTCGCCGGCGAGCAGGGCAGCGAGCATCGTCGGCCCGGTGACCTGTTCCATGACCAGGTCACGACCGTCCGCCTTGTCGACCCGCGGTGCGGGGAAGCCCTGCGCCCGCACGTGCTCGATGACCTCGGCCTCGGACGCGGTGTCCTTGTCGATGCGGTAGCGTCGCAACACCCGGCCATTGCCGAGGTTTAGACGTCCGCTGTGCGGCCCGTGCCGAGCGGACTTCCGAGCCGGTGGCCGTCGGTGCTCAGAAGCCGCGCACCTTGCCGACGCGGACCAGAACGGCGACGGAGTACCGCTCGCCGAACGCGGCCAGGCTGCCCACCACGCGCTCGATGTCCGCGCGGTACTTGGCGACGTACTCCGCGGAGTCCTGGGGGAGTGGCGCGTCGTCGACGATCTCCGCGCGGCCGGTCAGCACGACGACGTCGCCACCGTGATCGTCGCTGTTGAGGTGGAGGCCGACCCGGGGCCGGTCGCGAAACCGGTCGATGCGGGTGGCGCGGTTGTCGTTGTGGATGAGGATGTCGTCGCCGACCCGGACGAACCACACCGGGAAGGGCTGCGGCGTCCCGTCGGCGGCGACGACGGTGGTCAGCCAGATGGCTCGCTCGTCGCGCAACCGGTCCTGCACTTGGCGGCCGAAGAAGGTCGAGACGTCGGGGAACACTCCTGCGGTCAGGGTCCAACCCTACGAGCGGCCCGCACGGGCCGGCCGGACCAGCGTCAACTGAGGTTGACATCTGCAGCAGTGTCAGCCTAGGTTGACAGCATGACCAGTTCCGATGCACGAGAAGCCCTCGACGCCGCCACCGCGGCCGTCGACGGCGACCCGCGGGTGGGCCTGCGGGCGGTAGCGGCGTTGCGCCGCCTGGTGGAGCGGCTCGAGGCGCTGCAGGTCGGCAACGCCCGCGACCAGGGGTGGTCGTGGGAAGAGATCGGGGCCGCTCTCGGTGTCAGCCGGCAAGCCGTGCACAAGAAACACGCGAGGAGGTAGCCCGATGTTCGAGCGGTTCACCACACAGGCCCGCGACACCGTCGTACAGGCACAGCAGGAGGCGCGGGAGCTCCACCACCGCTGGATCGGCACCGAGCACCTGCTGCTCGCCCTGCTGCGCCAGCCGGACGCACCCGGCGTCGCCACCCTGACCCGCCTCGGTGTGACCGCGGACGCCGCGCGCTCGGCGGTGACCACCGTCGTCGCCGCCGATGCCGGTGGCCCGCTGGACGGCGAGGACGCCGAAGCGCTGCGTTCGCTCGGCATCGACCTCGACGAGGTGACGCGGCGAGCCGAGGCGACCTTCGGCGAGGGAGCACTGGACAGCCCGCCGGAGGCCGATCGCGGCCGGCGCTCCGGGCTGCTGCGGCGGCTGCTGCCGTCGTCGGACGCTGCGTACGGGCACATCCCGTTCGTACCGCGAGCCAAGAAGGCCCTCGAACTGTCCCTGCGCGAAGCGATCGCGCGGAAGGACAAGGAGATCGGCACCGAACACCTCGTGCTGGCGCTGTTGCGCGGCGACGACAAGCTCACCCTCGGGGTGTTCCGGCACCTCGGCCTCGAGCCCGGCGTCGTCCGCGACGAGGTGGCCAGCGACCTGCGCCGGGCGGCCTGAGCCAGCGACCTGCGCCGGGCGGCCTGAGCCCGGGCGGCCTGAGCCCGGGCGGCCTGAGCCCGGGCGGCCTGAGCCCGGGCGGCTGGTCAGACGTCGACCGGGTCCAGCCGGAACACCGGGTGGCGGCCGGCCTCGGCGGCGAACCGCTCCGGCGGGTCAGCGGGCTTGGCGTCGAAGTACGGCCTGGTCACCGGCTCGAGGCGGGCGTAGCGCTTGAGGACGGGGCCGCTCTGCGCGGCGTCGCACTCCACGGTGACGTAGGTGTCGCTGCGCCGGCCGCGGGTCAGCGTCACCCGGCCGGCCGCGCGCACGTTGCGCACCCAGTCGACGACGCCGTAGGGCGCCACCAGCCAGCGCTGGCCGCCGCTGCGCATGACCCGCACCGGAGTGGTGCGCGGCTGCCCGGTGCGCCGTCCGGCGACGGTCAGCAGTGCATACGCCGACGGCGCCACGCCGGCCCTCAGTGCCACCGTGATGGCCGCGTTGCCGGCCCGGCGCAGCGCCGTCGTCCGATACATCTTGGCCATGCCCACACACTATGCGGCGTGGCGTGGGTCACTCCGGCTGACGCATCAGCGTTGCCGGGAACGCACCAGTACCGCGAACCCGTCGAGATGCCGGGCGAGGCCGTACTCGAACAGCCCGTCCAGGTCCGCCGCGGCGTCGCCGGGAACCATGGACAGCAGCGGAAACTGTCCGCTGTCGAGGAGTTCGTCGGCCCGCCGTCGCTGGCCGGCCCACCAACGGTCGAGGCTCATGCCGGTCTCCTGCTCGGCCTCGACCTCGTCGGCCAGTGACAGCGCGACGGCGACGACGAAGGTGGGCAGGGTGAGCGCCTCGCGGATCCGGATGGTCATAGGCAGCCCGAGCCCGTCGAGCGCGCGCAGCGTCCACTCGGTGTACGCCGCCAGGTTGGGCATGAGCAGCGGGCGCGTGAACGAGATGGCCCGGGGCAGCCAGTGGTGGCGCTGGCACAGCTCCCACTGCAGCCGGGAGATCAGTTCGAGCTTGGCGCGCCAGCCGTCGGGTCCGGGGTTCGGCAGCTCCCGCTCGCCGAAGACCTCGTCGACCATGTGCGTCACGAGTTCGTCCTTGTTCGCCACATGCCGGTACAGCGACATCGGGCCGACGCCGAGGTCTGCCGCGACCCGCCGCATGGAGACGGCGTCGAGTCCTTCGACGTCGGCGATCGCGATCGCGGCGCGCAGCACATGCTCGCGGCGCAGCGCCCGCCGGGACACGGTGCCGGCCGGTCGGGGGCGTGGCCGTCCAGGTGCGGTCGGGCGGTCCGGCCGTGTCCGGCCGGAGCCCGAGCTCACCACCGTGCCGGAGCCGACCGCGGTCTCGACCAGGCCGTCGTCGCGCAGAGCGGCCATCACCTTGGTCGCGGTCGCGACGGCGACGCCCCACTGCCTGGCGATCTGGCGGATGGACGGCATCCGCTCGCCGGGCCGCAGGTCGCCGCTCAGGATGCGGGCCCGGATCTCGGCGGTGATCTGCAGGTAGGGCGGATCCGGTCGCTCTTGTGCCGACATCGAGCCTCCAGTGGTGTGTTCGTGCCAATCTAGTGTACTAGTTCAATCCAGATGCACTAGTGCACTTTACGCGACGTTGACGAGCGTTCATCCGCCGCCTGATCTACGCTGTACGCATGACATTCAGCACGCCGTACGCGTCCGTGCGGCCGGCGGGTGAGGCGGAGCATGGGACGGTGGTGAGCGTCCTCGTCGAGGCGTTCACGCACGATCCGCTCGTCCGCTGGCTGTTCCCCGAGGCAGCCGAGCGAGGCCGCCTCCAGTCGCTGTTCCACGGTTCCCAGCTCGCGCACCCGGCCGCCGAGGCCTACCTGGCCGGCGACGGCGACGGTGCGGCGGTCTGGCTGGCCCTGGCCGCCGGCCAGGCGCCTCACGATGAGCGCCCGGTGCCGGCCGCGGCGGGCGAGGAGCCGTCCTTCGGCGCGAGCGGCTCGCGGCTGCGAGCCCTCGGCGACGCCCTGGCGACGCGGCACCCGATCGTCAAGTCGCACCTTTACCTGCCGTCCATGGGTGTCGTAGAGGGCCGGCAGGGCGCCGGCCTCGGCTCGGCGATGCTGCGGCACCGGCTGGATCGCGCCGACGCCGACGGGATCGGCGCCTACCTGGAGGCCAGCTCGCCGCGCAGTCGCGCCCTTTACCAGCGTTACGGGTTCGAGGACCTGGGCGCCCCGGTGCGAGTTGCCGACAGCCCGCCGCTGTGGCCGATGTGGCGACCGCCGGGCCGATGACGCCCACCGGACGGCCCGGCCCGACGACCTCGACCTCCGACACGATCCACCCTCCAGAGGAGAGAACACCGATGACGACGAACGACACACGCACCGGCGGCAGCGGTGACCGCCGACCGCCGACCCTGGTATTCGTCCATGGCACCCACGTCTCGGCGTATTCGTGGTCGGGACTGACCAACGAACTCAACCTGCGCGGGCACCGCAGCGTCGCGGTCGACCTCCCGCGCCACGGCGATGACGGCTTCTTCCCCCGCGGGTACCAGGCGCCGCAGGACATCGAGGCGCTGGCGACCGACCCGTCCCCGCTGGCTGAGCTCACCCTGGACGACTACGCCGACCACGTCATCGAGGTGGTGCGCCGCGCCCGCCGGCACGGGCCGGTGATCCTGATCGGCGCGAGCCAGGGCGGCGTGACCGTGAGCAGGGTCGGCAACGCCATCCCCGACCTGCTCGAGCGCGTCGTCTACGTCGCGGCGTACTGCTGCGTCGAGCTCGCGACGATGACCGACTACCTTGCCACGCCGGAGAACAGCGAAAGCCTGGTCGGCGAGGTGACTGCCGCGGTCGTCGGAGACCCGGCGACGCTCGGGGTGGCCCGGGTCAACTGGCGTACCGCCGACCCGTCGCTGTTGAAGGGGATCCGGGAGTGCCTGGCGGCGGGGTTCACCGACGAGGAGCTGCGTCAGTTGCTCAACATGTTCCAGCCGGACGAACCTGTCAGCATCCCGCGGTCGGATGCGCGCGGGGAGGCGCATACCTGGGGTCGCATCCCGCGCACCTACGTGCGATTCACCGAGGACCGGCTCATTCCGCCGGCGCTGCAGGACCGGTTCATCGCCGAGGCCGACCGCCTCACACCATCCAACCCGACCGACGTCCGCAGCGTGCCCGCACCTCACGTGGGGCCGATGCATCGGCCGGAGCTGGTGGAGATCTTCTCAGAGCTCGCCAGCCGCTGAGCCGCTGGGCACCATGATCATCAAGGGTTGACCCGGCCCGGGGCGTATCAAGTCTTGATGATCAAGGGGAGGAGGGCAGCCAGCGGTGCAGCACGCCGGCCAGCGCCACCGGGGCGTCCAGCTGCACCAGGTGCCCGGCCTGCTCGACCAGCTCGAGCCGCGCCCCGGGGATCGCCGCGGCCAGCCGGTGCGCCCGGTCCACCGGGATCCAGGCGTCCTCGGTGCCCCAGGCGACCAGGACCGGCAGGTCCAGGGACGGATACAGCGGCTCGAGGACGTCGGTGTGCGCCTGGTCGGCCTGGGCGATCTGGCGGTAGAACGCGGCCTGCCCGACGGGGTCGAGCCACGGCCGGGTCAGCATCCCCAGTGTGTCGTCGTCCAACGGCCGGTACGCCGCGCCGGAGACGTAGGCGCGCAGCATTCCCTCGTGCATGGCCGCCGGCACCGCCTCGAACACCGGCGCATGCTCGCGGACCAGCCGGAAGAACGGCGACCCCCACGGCGCCAGCGCCACCACGTCGATCAGCGCCAGCGACGCGTATGGAGCGCCGTGCAGCAGGTGGGTCCGCAGGGCCACGGCGCCGCCGATGTCGTGCGCGACGACGTGCGGCGCCGGTGCGCCGTCGTCGCCGGTGAGGCCCCAGTGCGCGAGCAGGCCGGCCAGCAGCTCGCCCTGGACCGCCAGCGACACCTCGTGCTCGGCGTCCTTCGACGAGTGGCCGTAGCCGGGCATGTCCCACAGGTGGACGGTGTACCGCGCGCTCAACGCGTCGGCGAACGGCGCCCACAACGCCGACGACCACGGCGTCCCGTGGCAGAACACCACCGGCGGGCCGCTTCCGCGCCGTCCCCACCGCACCCGCCGCCCACGCCAGAGGTACTCCTCGTCCAGCTCCATCCGGAGCAGTCTAGGATCGGTGGCGTACCGATCGGCCGGGGTGCCCGCGAGGGCTGAGATCACACCCGCCGAACCTGATCCGGGTCATGCCGGCGCAGGGAGACCGAGACGGTGCCGCACGGCCGGAGCACCTCAGCACCACCCCGGCAGCCACCGTGCGGCGAAGTGTCGGCGTCCCTCCCGGCGGGAGGAGCTGACGGCAGCACATGGCGACACCGACGGTCATCACGGTGGCGGGGTCCGACCCGTCCGGTGGGGCGGGCATCCAGGCCGACCTCAAGACGTTCTCCGCGCTCGGCGCCTACGGCGGAGCGGTCATCACGGCACTGACGGCACAGAACACCCGCGGCGTCAGCGGGGTGTTCCCGGTGCCGGGCGCCTTCGTCGCCGAGCAGTTGGCGCCGCTGTTCGAGGACCTCGACGTGCGGGCGGTCAAGACGGGCATGCTCGGCGGCCCCGACGTCGTCGAGGCGGTCGCCGACGCCGTCGTCCGCTACGCCGTGCCGAACGTCGTGGTCGACCCGGTCATGGTGGCGACGTCGGGGGACCGGCTGGTCGACGACGCCACCGTCGAGGCGATCCGCGACCGGCTGCTGCCGCTGGCCACCGTCGTCACCCCGAACCTGCCGGAGACGGCGACGCTGCTCGGCCGCGCCACCGTCACACCGGACGACCAGGCAGCCGCGGCCGCGGACCTGCACGCGCTGGGACCGGCCGCCGTCGTCAAGGGCGGGCACGGCGACGGGCCCGACGCCGTCGACGTCCTGGTCGACGACGACGGCACGGTCGAGCTGCGGGTGCCCCGGGTCCGCACGGCGAACACGCACGGCACCGGCTGCACCTTCTCCTCGGCCATCGCCGTCGGGCTGGCGCACGGACGCTCCCTGCGCGACGCCGTCGCCGACGCCAAGGCCTACCTGACCGAGGCGCTGCGCGCGGCCGACCAGCTCCACGTCGGCGGCGGGCACGGCCCGGTGCACCACTTCCACGCCTGGTGGGCCCCGGCGACGACGGAGGTGGACGCGTGAACTTCTCCGCCGACGCCTGGGCCGCCGCCCGCCCCTGGTACGACGCGATCCGCCGGCACCCGTTCCTCACCGGCCTCGCCGACGGGACCCTCGACCGGACGGTGTTCCTGCGATACATCGTCGACGACGCCCACTACCTGTCCCGCTACGCCCGCGCGCTGGCCACGACGGCGGCCCGCTGGCCGGAGCCGGCCCACGCCGCCGCGCTGGCCCGGTTCGCCGCCGGCGCCGTCGACGCCGAACGGCTGCTGCACGCGACACTGCTGGCCGACGACGGGCGCGACATCGACGCCGTCGACGAGGAACCCACGCCCACCTGCCTGGCCTACGTGAACACGCTGCAGTCCGACGCCGCGCTGGCCCCGGCCGGGGTGGCGCTGGCCGGGCTGCTGCCGTGCTTCCGCGTCTACACCGAGATCGGCCGCGAGCTGGTCACCGTTCTCGACGGCGACGACGGCAGCCACCCGTACGCGGCCTGGCTGCGCACCTACGGCGACCCGGCGTTCGCCGCGGACACCCGGCTGGCGGAGAGCTTCGCCAACGACCAGGCCGATCGCCACCCCGGGACCGTCGAGGCGATGCACGCGGCCTACGCGCGGGCGACCCGATTCGAGTGGATGTTCTGGGACGCGGCATGGCGTGGCGAAACCTGGCCGAAACACGGGAGCCCGGTGGAATCGGAACAGACCAACATATAGAGCGGCGGGTGCACTTTGGGTTTACGTGGCGTTACACTCGGTCGCAGCCCGGGCCCAGTGTCGCGCTCGTCACACTCGCAAGCCCGACACCCGGAGGATGAATCCCACCGTGACCAAGCCCGTCGTACTCATCGCCGAACAGCTCTCGCCCGCCACCGTGGACGCCCTCGGCCCGGACTTCGAGATCCGGCACGTCGACGGCGCCGATCGTGCGGCCCTCCTGCCGGCCATCGCCGACGTCGACGCGATCCTCGTCCGCAGCGCCACCAAGGTCGACGCCGAGGCCATCGGCGTGGCCAAGAAGCTCAAGGTCATCGCCCGGGCTGGCGTCGGCCTCGACAACGTCGACGTCAAGGCCGCCACCCAGGCCGGTGTCATGGTGGTCAACGCGCCGACGTCCAACATCACCAGCGCCGCCGAGCTCGCCATCGGGCTGTTGCTGGCCACCGCGCGCAACATCGCACCGGCCAACGACGCGCTCAAGGGCGGCGAGTGGAAGCGCAGCAAGTACTCCGGCGTCGAGCTGTACGAGAAGACGGTCGGCATCGTCGGCCTGGGCCGCATCGGCGTCCTGGTCGCGCAGCGGTTGTCGTCGTTCGGCATGAACGTCATCGCCTACGACCCCTTCGTGCCGGCCGCCCGCGCCGCGCAGATGGGCGTGCGCAGCGTCACGCTCGACGACCTGCTGGCCGAAAGCGACTTCATCACCGTCCACCTGCCGAAGACGCCCGAGACCCTCGGGCTCATCGGCGAGCAGGCCCTGCGCAAGGTCAAGCCGTCGGTGCGCATCATCAACGCCGCCCGCGGCGGCATCGTCGACGAGCACGCGCTCGCGGTCGCGCTCAAGGAGGGCCGGGTCGCCGGTGCCGGCATCGACGTGTTCGCGTCCGAGCCCACCACCGAATCGCCGCTGTTCGACTTCGAGTCGGTGGTCGTGACGCCGCACCTGGGTGCGTCCACCGAGGAGGCACAGGAGAAGGCCGGCATCTCGGTGGCACGCTCGGTGCGGCTCGCGCTAGCCGGCGAGCTGGTGCCGGACGCCGTCAACGTCAAGGGCGGCGCCATCGCCGAGGACGTCCGGCCCGGCATCCCGCTGGCCGAGAAGCTCGGCCGCATCTTCACCGCGCTGGCCGGCGGCGTCGCCTCCCAGCTCGACGTCGAGGTCCGTGGTGAGATCACCACCAACGACGTCAAGATCCTGGAGCTGGCCGCGCTCAAGGGTGTCTTCGCCGACGTCGTCGAGGACCCGGTCTCGTACGTGAACGCCCCGGTCATCGCCGCCGACCGCGGCGTCGAGGTCCGCCTGGTCACCGACGAGGAGTCCGACGACTACCGCAACCTCGTCACGTTGCGCGGGGTGCTCGCCGACGGGCGCGCCATCTCGGTGTCCGGCACGCTGTCCGGCCCGAAGCACGTCGAGAAGATCGTCGAGGTGCTCGGCTACGACATCGAGGCGCTCCCGGCCGAGCACATGGCGTTCCTCCGCTATACCGACCGGCCCGGCGTGGTCGGCACGATCGGCCGGGTGCTCGGTGAGGCCGACGTCAACATCGCCGGCATGCAGGTCAGCCGGCACGGCAAGGGCGGCCCGGCGCTGGTGGCCATGACGGTCGACCAGGCCATCCCGAGCCAGGTCCTCGACGACATCGTCGCCGCCGTCGGCGCGGAGTGGGGCCGCAGCGTCGACCTCGACGGCTGACACCACCCGCCGTCGTCGGCGGGAAATGATCACGTGGACTATGGGTGCTCCCGCCGCACCAGGAATGCTTGCCTGGTGCGGCGGAAGTTCGCCGTGACCCGGGCCAGGGGAAGCGCTGTCTCAGAGTGCGGGACAAGGAGCCAGTTCGCGAGACGGTCATGACGTCGCGGGCGTAGCGTGGTTCGCATCATGCAGTGGGCGGTACGCATTCTTGGCTGCCGCGACGGGGTCCGATAACGGCCGGCGCCTCGTCGCGGTGTTCGGCGTACCCCGCTGGCCGCCCCGTTCTCTCCGCGGAGCAGTGTGATCATGAGCGACGAACAGCAGGACCAGTCCCAGCAGACCCAGAGCGCGATCCAGGAAGCAATGGATCGCCGTGACAACGGCGGCGCGGCCGGTCGCTGACCAGCGCCGTAAGCACACCACCTCGGCGACTGTCCGGATGGCGGGACGCTGGTGCCATCATATGGACAGCCGCCGTACGGTAATGGACCATGTCGCGCAGTCTCAACTTGGCAGTGATTCCCGGTGACGGTATCGGCGACGAGGTCGTCACCGAAGGGCTGAAGGTGCTCGACGCCGTGCTCGCGGGCACCGACGTCAAGGTCGGCACCACCACCTACGACCTCGGCGCCCGTCGTTGGCACGCAACCGGTGAGACCTTGCCGGACAGCGTCCTCGGCGAGCTGCGCGAGCACGACGCCATTCTGCTCGGCGCCGTGGGCGACCCCGGTGTGCCCAGCGGCGTTCTTGAGCGAGGCCTCCTGCTCAAGCTCCGGTTCGAGCTGGACCACTACGTCAACCTGCGCCCGTCCCGGCTCTTCCCGGGTGTCGCCACCCCGCTGGCCGACCCGGGTGAGGTCGACTTCGTCGTCGTCCGCGAGGGCACCGAGGGGCCGTACGTCGGCAACGGCGGCGCGCTGCGCGTCGGCACCCCGCAGGAGGTCGCCAACGAGGTCAGCGTCAACACCGCGTTCGGGGTCGAGCGGGTGGTGCGCGACGCGTTCGCCCGGGCTCAGGCGCGGCCGCGCAAGAAGCTCACCTACGTGCACAAGCACAACGTCCTGGTGCATGCCGGCCACCTGTGGCGGCGCACCGTCGAGCGGGTCGGCCAGGAGTACCCGGACGTCGCCGTCGACTACCTGCACGTGGACGCCGCCACCATCTTCTTCGTCACCGACCCGGGCCGGTTCGACGTCATCGTCACCGACAACCTGTTCGGCGACATCCTCACCGACCTGGCCGCGGCCATCACCGGCGGCATCGGGCTGGCCGCCAGCGGCAATGTCAACCCGGACCGCACCGCGCCGTCCATGTTCGAGCCGGTGCACGGCTCGGCGCCGGACATCGCCGGCCAGGGCATCGCGGACCCGACGGCCGCGGTCCTCTCGGTGAGCCTGTTGCTGGAGCACCTCGGACTGGCCGAGCAGGCTGCGCGCATCGTCGACGCCGTCGCGGCCGATCTCGGCGAGCGGGGAGCGGCCAAGCGGCGCACCGCCGACATCGGCGACGCACTCGCCGCCCGCGTCACAGGCGGGTAACCAGCGCGTTTCACACCTCTGACACCGCCGTGGGCCAGCGCGCCCGCGGCGGTGTCGCGTCTCCGTAGCCATGTGGCCGATCTTGACACCCCTGTGCCGGGACCCGTTGTATGTGACATAGCACAATTCGGACTCCTTCGGACAGGGGAGACACACGTGGTCAGATCCCGCAGGTTGCTCGCGGTGCCCATCGCCCTCGCCATCACCGCCACGACGGCGGTCGCGACCAGCGCCGGTGCCGGCGCCGACGAGCCCGACATCGCCGCCGAGCCCGGCATCGTCGTCGAGAACGGCGTCACCCAGCCCGTCTTCGGCTACGACGACGCCATCCGAGAGCGCGTGTTCATCACGTCGCCGTACGACTCGGACAGCGACGGCGAGCTCGACATCGTCACCGTCGACATCATGCGCCCCGCGGCCAGCGAGCAGGGCCTGAAGGTGCCGGTCGTCATGGACCCGAGCCCGTACTACTCGACCCTGGGCCGCGGCAACGAGTCCGAGCTGAAGCTGGACCAGGACGGCGACGGCCTGCTGGACCGCTGGCCGCTGTTCTACGACAACTACTTCGTGCCGCGCGGCTACGCCGTGGTCCTCATGGACATGATCGGCACGAACAACTCGACCGGCTGCCCGACCGTGCACGAGGCATCGGACAACCTCTCGCCGAAGGTCGTCATCGACTGGCTGAACGGCCGCGCCACCGGCGTCGACAAGGACGGCGACGAGGTCGTCGTCGACTGGCACAACGGCAAGACCGGCCTGATCGGCAAGTCGTACGACGGCACCCTGGCCAACGGCACCGCGGTGTCGGGCGTGGACGGGCTGACCACCATCGTCCCGATCAGCGCGATCGCCAGCTACTACGACTACACGCGCAGCAACGGCGTCGTCCAGCGCGGCAACAACTACCTCGCCTACCTCGCCAACATCGTCACCAACCCGGAGCGGCGCGACTACTGCCAGCCGGTGCGCGACTGGCTGTCGGCCAACGACGGCGACGAGCACGGCGACTACACGCCGTTCTGGCACGTCCGCGACTTCACCCGCGACATGGACAAGATCGAGGCGAGTGTCTTCCTGGTGCACGGACTCAATGACGAGAACGTCCGGCCCGACCACTTCAGCAAGCTCTGGTACGGCCTGGCCGAGCACGACGTCCCGCGCAAGCTGTGGCTGACCCAGACCGGCCACATCGACCCGTTCGACTTCCGCCGCGCCGAGTGGGTCGACGAGATCCACAGGTGGTTCGACTACTGGCTGCACGACATCGACAACGGCATCATGGACGAGCCGAAGGTCGACATCGAGCGGGCTCCGGACGTGTGGGAGACCGCCGGCGACTGGCCGATCCCCGGCTCCCGCGAGACCCGCCTGTGGCTGCAGCCCAACGCCGGCGCCGCCGGGTCGCTGTCGGTGACCCCGAACCGGCCGTCGGACCCGGTGCTGAGCTTCGTCGACGACCCCAACCAGCGCGAGAGCACCATGGTCTCGAACGAGCTGGCGGTGCAGCCGAACCGGCTCGCGTACGTGTCCGAGCCGCTGAAGGCACCGCTGCACCTGTCGGGGACGCCGTACATCTCGCTGAGTGCCACCGTCGACGCCACCGACACCAACTTCGGCGCGATCATCGTCGACTACGGTCCGGCCGAGCGGGTCCAGCGAGCCGGCGACGGCGTCATCACCGGCACCGCCGAGGACTGCTGGGGCGAGACCGCGACCTGGGGCGGTTACGCCGAGGACGCCTGCTACAAGGAGGTGCACAAGCGGGTCGCGCTCACCGACCGCGAGGTGGTGACCAAGGGCATCGTCGACGGCGTCAACATCGACGACTACAGCCAGCCCACCCCGCTGGTGCCTGGTCAGCAGTACGACGTGCGTTTCCCGCTGCTGCCGGAGGACTACGTGTTCCCGGCCGGGCACCGCATCGGCGTGATCATCGTCGGCAGTTACCGCGACTACGGCAGCCAGCCCGACCCGAACCGGGCGACCATCTCGATCCTGCCCCGGCGCAGCGTGATCGAGCTGCCCATCGTCGGTGGCACGGCCGCCGCGGTGCGAGCCGGCCTGAGGTAGGAACCGGCGAGTCCGGGCCGCCGCGCGCGTTCTGCGCGCCGGCGGCCCGGACCCTGTGCCGCCCGGGCGAACGTGCCGCCCGGGCAATCCGGGCGACGGGCCGCTGGCACACCGGTCCGTCGCCCGGGCTCGCCGTGCGGCACGCTCCTGCCCATTCCGCCTCTTCCGCCCGTGCAACCGCGGCCCATGGCCGTGGCGTCCTTACGGTGACGGAGGGAGTCACCCATGGGTGGGCGGTTGGCGGTCCTGGCGGCCGGCGTGGCGGTCGCGGTGGCGGCGGGTTTCGTGGGGTGGCTGGTGGGCCCGGAGCGGGGCTCCGGTCCGGGCAACGGCGGCGCCGTCGCCGAGGCTCCGGACGTGCCGCCCGGCGACGAGGCCGGTGACGGCGAGGGTGGGGTTCCCGACGACGACGGCGCCACCGCCGGAAGCGCCCACCATCCCGACGGCGACTACGCCATCACCGGGTTGACCCTCCGCCTCGGCGAGGAGCTGCCGCCGTATCCGGGCGCTTCGGCGGCCGGCCGCGAGGACGACGGCGACCACGACGAGCACGGTGTCCGGATGGTCGAACTGGACGGCGTCCTGCACGACCACCCGGTGGCGCAGGCCCAGTACGGGTTGCGCAACCTCACCGCCTACCAGCAGACCGGCGATCCGTTCTTCCTGGACCGGGCGGTCATGCAGGCGCAGCGGCTGGTGCACCGGCGGGTCGTGTCGCGCCAGGCGTGGTGGTTCCCCTACCAGTTCGACTTCACCGTCCAGGGTGACGTCGACTACGTCGCGGAGGCGCCGTGGTACTCGGCGATGGCGCAGGGACAGGCGCTCAGCCTGTTCGCGCGACTGGCCGACGCCACCGGCGACGCGCGCTGGCGGGAGGCCGCGGACGCGACGTTCGCCGGTTTCCTGGTCGAGCCGCATCCGGACGAGCCGTGGGGGACCTGGGTCGACGACACGGGCAGCCTGTGGCTGGAGGAGTATCCGCGCTGGCCGGCTTCCAGCAGTTCTCGGGTCCTCAACGGCCACATGTTCGCCGCGCTGGGGTTGTACGACTACCACTGGCTGACCGCGTCCGCACAGGCCCGGGAGTTGTACGACGGCGCCCTGACCACGGTCCTGGAGACGTTCGAGACCGGCTTCCGCCGGCCCGGCTGGGTGAGCGAGTACTCGCTGTTCCACGCCCGGCCGAACGCCCGGTACCACCAGATCCACATCGGTGAGCTGCTCACCCTGTACCGGCAGACGGCACACGTGGCCTTCGCCGCCATGGCCGACGAGCTACGCGCCGACTTCCCGGCGCCGGCGCAGAGCGGCACGATGCAGCTGGCCGCCGGCGCCCACGTGCTGTACCGCTTCGGGCGGGACGGCAGGATCGCCGAGCATCGCGAGATCGAGCTCGACGACGCCTCATCCGCGCCCGTCGACACACGGCAGCGCATCGAGGGCCGCGGCATCCACCTGCGGGTGTCCGGCGGACCGTACGACGGGTGGTGGCTGGAGGAGCGGGCCGGCCAGCGCTACGTCATGGGGCCGGTCGTCGTGCACGACTACGACCCGCCGCGCCGTTTCACCCTCGAACCGGGCACCTACACCGGCGTCAGGTACGACGGGGACGGTGTGCGGTCCGGTGAACAGACGGCCGCGTTCGCCGAACGCACGGCCGCCACGTTCGACGCCAGCGCCGTCGTCGACGGGACACCGTCCATCCGGGTGGCCGACGGGGTCCTGGCCGGCCACTGGCTGCCGGTGACCGCCGCCGTGACGCTGGACGCACCGGGCGAGGCCGGCGGTGGCGGCTGACCGAGCGGCCACCGCCGGTTGCCGCACCGATGAATCCTCCATGAACCCTGCCTCGAACAGGCACTTCGCTGTCGATCTTCGCGTTGTGCCCTGTCACCGTGGAGGTCGTGACGGAGTCGCGGTACGGAGCCGAACCCCGATTGCTGGCCATCGCCCACCGGGGTGGGGCGGGCCTGGCACCCGAGAACACCCTGGTGGCCTTCGAGCGTTCGTACGCGCTCGGGCTGCGGTACCTCGAGACCGACGTTCGGGTCACCGCCGACGGTGTCTGTCTTGCCTTCCATGACGCCCGGCTGGACCGGGTCACCGACGGACACGGCCCGGTCCGGCGGCGTACCTGGGCGGAGGTCAGCCGGCTGACGGTGCTGGGCACGCAGCCGGTGGCCCGGCTCGACGACGTGCTGACAGCGTTCCCGGACGCCCGGTTCGTGATCGACGTCAAGGACGAGGCCGCGGTCGGGCCGCTGGCCCGTGTGTTGCGGGAGACCCGGGCGGTGGACCGGGTGTGTGTGGCCGGGGCCTGGGACGGCTGGCTGGCGGCGCTGCGCGCGGAACTCGGCCCGGGGCTGGCGTGCGCGCTGGGCTGGCGGTCGCTGGTCTCGTGGCTGGCCTGCTCGCACGGACGGGTCGCGGCGCCGCGGCGGCTGGCGAACGGTGGCTTCGTGCACGTTCCGCTGCGCTGGGGTAGGCTGCCGGTATTCATCGACCGTCTGGTCGGAGGCGCCCATGACCTGGGGCTGCGCCTCATCGTATGGACGGTCGACGACCCAGCTTCGATGCGCCGGCTGATCAGTGCGGGCGTCGACGGGGTCATCACCGATCGGCCGGATGTGCTGCGGGAGGTGATGATCGCCGAGGGTCGTTGGCCACGCACCGTTTACGCGGACAGCGACGATCGGTAGCGTTGGTTGGACGTCCAACTAGTTTCGCGAAGGGAAGCACCCGCCATGGCAGCGACCGCACCGGCTCTGGAGTTCTCGACGACGCTCGCGTCGAACCCGGTACCGGCCGAGCGCCGGTCGCAGATCCTGGCCAGCCCCGGGTTCGGCACCAACTTCACCGACCACATGGTCACCGCCACCTGGACACCGGACGGCTGGCACGACGCCGGGCTGCGCCCCTACGCGCCGCTGGCACTCGACCCGGCCACCGCCGTGCTCCACTACGCGCAGGCGATCTTCGAAGGGCTCAAGGCGTACCGGCACGACGACGGCTCCATCTGGGCGTTCCGGCCGCGGGCCAACGGCGAGCGGATGCGCGCCAGCGCCGCCCGGATGGCACTGCCGGACCTGCCGGCCGAGTCTTTCGTCGAAGCCATCGAGTTGCTGGTGCGGGCCGACGCCGACTGGGTGCCGTCCGGCGGCGAGGCCAGCCTGTACCTGCGGCCGTTCATGTTCGCCTCCGAGGTGTTCCTCGGCGTGCGCCCGGCCAAGCAGGTGACGTTCTGCGTCATCGCGTCGCCGGCCGGTGCGTACTTCTCCTCCGGGGTCAAGCCGGTCGACATCTGGCTGTCCGCCGAGTACACGCGGGCCGCGCCGGGCGGCACCGGCGCCGCCAAGTGCGCGGGCAACTACGCCGCCAGCCTGGTCGCCCAGCAGGAGGCCATCGAGCACGGCTGCGACCAGGTGTGCTTCCTCGACGCGGTCGAGCGGAAATGGGTCGAGGAGCTCGGCGGCATGAACCTCTACTTCGTGCACGCCAACGGCACCATCGTGACGCCGGAGCTGACCGGCACCATCCTCGAGGGCATCACCCGCGACTCCATCATCCAGCTCGCCGCCGACCGCGGCCACAAGGTCGACGAGCGCCGGGTGTCCATCGACGAGTGGCGCGAAGGCGTGGCGTCCGGCGACATCACCGAGGTGTTCGCATGCGGCACGGCCGCCGTCGTCACCCCGATCGGACGGCTCGCCTGGGACGGCGGCGACGTCTCCACCGGCGCCGAGCCCGGCCCGGTCACGCAGGAGATCCGCTCCGCGCTGCTGGACGTCCAGTACGGCCGCGCCGAGGACCCGCACGGCTGGATGCACCGCATCGTCTGACCGCCGGCGTCCACCAAATGATCACGTCCACTTGGGGTGCTCCCGCTTCACCACCCATGCATGCCTGGTGAAGCGGGAGCACGGCTTGGTCCCGCAGGTGAGATCAGCCGGACGGCCAGGACATGGCCGGCCTCGTGATCGGCCGGACCACCGGGTTCGCGGATGCCACCTGCACCGACCGGGGAACCTGTGCCATACTGCTGGACGATGAATCTCTGTCTGATTATTTCGTAGGCGCGCCGGCACCAGCTCCATGCCAGGCGCGCAGACCTCTCGCACCCGCGAGGGGTCTTTTTGTTTGTCCGCCCACCAGCCCAGCCCCCGCCCAGCCCATCAGCTCGTCAGACAGCCAGGATGAGGACCGACCAGTGACCGACCTCGAACGCTTCCACGTGTACGACACGTCCCTGCGCGACGGCGCCCAGCAGGAGGGCCTCTCGCTGTCGGTGCAGGACAAGCTCGCCATCGCCGCGCACCTCGACGAGTTGGGCGTGGGGTTCATCGAGGGCGGCTGGCCGGGCGCGGTGCCGAAGGACACGGAGTTCTTCCGCCGGGCGCGCACCGAGCTGGAGTTGAAGACGGCGACGCTCGCGGCGTTCGGTGCCACCCGCAAGGCCGGTGGCCGAGCCGCCGACGACCCGCAGGTCCGGGCGCTGCTCGACGCCGAGACCTCGGTGGTCACGCTCGTCGCCAAGAGTCACGTCGGCCACGTCGAGCGCGCGCTGCGCACCACGCTGGACGAGAACCTGGCCATGATCGCCGACACCGTGACCTTCCTGGTGGGCGAGGGCCGGCGGGTCTTCGTCGACTGTGAGCACTTCTTCGACGGCTACCGCACGGACCCTGAGTACGCGCTGCGGGTGGTCCGGACGGCGACGGAGTCCGGCGCCGACGTCGTCGTCCTGTGCGACACCAACGGCGGCATGCTCCCGGACGACGTCCGCGCCACCGTCTCAGCGGTCGCCGAGCAGACCGGGGCCCGGCTGGGGATGCACGCCCACAACGACACCGGCTGCGCGGTCGCCAACACCGTCGCCGCCGTGGACGCCGGGGCAACCCACGTCCAGGGCACCGTCAACGGCACCGGTGAGCGCACCGGCAACGCCGACATCGTGACCGTGGTGGCGAACCTGGAGCTCAAGCGCGGGATGCGGGTGCTGCCCGACGGCGCGCTGCCGGAGGCGACCCGGATCGCGCACGCCATCTCCGAGCTGACGAACATCGTGCCGTACTCGCGCCAGCCCTACGTCGGGGCCAGTGCCTTCGCGCACAAGGCCGGCCTGCACGCCAGCGCCATCAAGGTGGACCCCGACCTCTACCAGCACACCGACCCGGGCCTGGTCGGCAACGACATGCGGCTGCTGGTGTCGGACATGGCCGGGCGGGCCAGCATCGAGCTGAAGAGCCGGGAGCTGGGCTTCGACGTCTCCGGCGACCGCGAACTGGTCACCCGCGTCACCCAGCGGGTGAAGGACCTGGAGGCCGCCGGCTACACGTTCGAGGCGGCGGACGCGTCGTTCGAACTGCTGCTGCGCGCGGAGGCGGAGGGGCAGCGGCTGAGCTACTTCGACGTGGAGTCGTGGCGGGTCATCACCGAGTCACGGCCCGGTGGCGACGCCGTCAGCGAGGCGACGGTGAAGCTGCGGGCCGGTGGCGAGCGCGTCGTCGTGACCGGTGAGGGGAACGGTCCGGTCAACGCGCTCGACCACGCCCTGCGCACCGCGATCGGCGCGCTGTACCCGGAGATCGACAAGCTCGAGCTCATCGACTTCCGGGTACGGATCCTCGACGCGGCCCACGGCACCGACGCGGTGACGCGGGTGCTGGTGGAGATGACGGACGGGAAGACGTCCTGGGAGACCGTCGGTGTCGGCGCCAACATCATCGAGGCGTCGTGGGAGGCGCTCGTCGACGCCGTCACCTACGGACTGCTGCGTCAGGGGGCCGCGGCGATCAGCTGAGGCGACCGGCTGGAATCAGCTGACGAGGCGGAACGCACTGGTCATGACGGCGGAGGCGTCGGCCCACGATGGGAGTGCGTCGATCTCGATGATGGTGCGGCGCAGAGGTTCGGTGTCGTACAGTTCGACCCGCCAGCCGTTGTGGTCGTGGTCGAGGATCCCCCGGATCACGCTCAGTCCTTTCCTGTGCTTGGTTCGTTGGGGTGCTGACAACGTGAAGTCTGTCACTTTCCGCGCCGCATGTCGCACTGAATTCCTGCGTGTCGAGCAAGATCAGCCGTTCGGCTCAGGCGGGATCGTCCGGTTCGTCCTGCCAGGGGCTGCCCCTCTCCAGCGGGTTCTTGTGGTCGCTCAGGAGTCCGATGTGCCCAGGTGGTAACGCCGCTGATGTATGCTGTGCTGTATGTCGGCCACGAGGACTCAGATCTACCTCACGGAGGAGCAGCGCAGACGCATCGACGAGGTTTCGCTCGCCGAAGGGGTGACGCTCGCGGAAGTCGTTCGGCGAGCGCTCGATGCGTATCTCGACCGGGAGGTCGTCGCGTCCGGCGAGGTGCTCGCGTCCACGTTCGGAGCGGATCCCGAGGCCACGTACCCAGCTCGTGACGAGTGGGATCGTGGCTGACGTCCTCGTCGACACCGACATCTTCATCGACCATCTCCGCGGGGCCGCTGCACTGGCGCCGGGAAAGCACCGGCTGCACTACTCGGTGGTCACCCGTGCCGAGCTGTTCGCGGGCACCTCCGCCACCGAGGCGGTCACCCGGCTGCTGTCACCGTTCCGCGAGGTGCTCGTGACCCGCGACGTGGCGGAGCGTGCGGGACGGATTTGTCGGGAGTGTGGCGTCCGGCTGCCGGATGCCCTCATCGCGGCGACGGCGCTCGAGCACGGCCTGGCTCTCGCAACGCGAAACCGAGGCGATTTCGACAAGGTCAGAGGCGTACGCATCCGAACGCTACGCTGATTGTGGGTGGGTGGAGACTCGACCCGGGCGTTCTCCCGCCACACGGGGCAAGCATTCCTGGTGGAGCGGGAGGACCCATGGTGGACGTGATCATTTTGGGCTCTTCTGACGCATCCGTGGGCGTCACGTCCGGGGAGCCGATCGCCTGCCTCGTCGCACACTCGGCGAGCTTCACATCGTCGTTCCCGGTGGTGGCTCACAGACCAGGTTGCCGCGCCTACTGTGCAGCGTTTCGGGTCACGTCACTCGCAACGCGGCCGGACTCTGGCGTTTTCACCGTCCGGTACGGCCTCCGAGGCGAGTGACGTGACCTGAAGGCCCAGTACGTGACCCGGCGACGACGCATGTGGGCGGGGTGACCCGGCTGGCTGGGGGACCCCCGCAGGCGTCCTCCCATGCCCTGGGAAGGAGTCGCTTGAGCTGAACCGCGCAGCGCACCTTGGCACGCGAACTCACCGCTCGAGGCTCCAGTTTGTCCCGGTTCGGAGAGCGATATCGCGTACCACGGCGCGAGCCGTGCGATCGGTCCGCCGCAGCCCGTATCCGCGCCTCGGCGTCACGCGCCCCGACGGCAACACTCCAGCCGGGCAACCGTCGCACGCGGCCAGGCGGCCGACGGCAGGCGTTCTCCCGCTACACGGGGCAAGCATTCCTGGTGGGGCGGGAGGACCCATGGTGGACGTGATCATTTGGGACTGGTCTAGAGGCGGCCGGCGTCAGTGATCGCGACGACGGGGTGGCCGGCGGCGTTCGACTCGGCGAGGTCGACGACGGCGGTGAAGCCCCAGTCGTGATCCCCGGCGGGGTCGTCGAGGATCTGCCGGACCTCCCAGCGGTCCGGGTGCTCGGTGACGATGAGCAGCGCGGCGCTGCGGGCGTCGGGGCCGATGCCGATGTCGTCGTGCTCGTCGAAGTACGGCTCCAGCGCGTCGGCCCAGGCGTCGGCATCCCAGCCGGCCGCGCCGTCCAGCTCGCCGAGCTCGTACCACTTCTGCCGGGCGGCCAGCTCGACCCGCCGGAACAGCGCGTTGCGTACGCCGACCAGGAACGCCCGGCGGTTCTCGGTGATCGGGCGGGGGGTGTTCTCGACCGGCGGCGCGCCGGCCCCGTCGGCGACGACACCGTCCGGCGACGGGTCGCGCAGCGCCTCCCACTCGTCGAGCAGGCTGGAGTCGACCTGCCGGACCAGCTCGCCGAGCCATTCGATGAGATCGCCGACGTCGTCGGTGCGGGCGTCCTCCGGGACGGTCTGGCGCAGCGCCCGGTAGGCGTCGGCGAGGTAGCGCAACACCAGGCCCTCGGAGCGGGCCAGGCTGTAGAAGGCGACGTACTCGCCGAACGACATGGCGCGTTCGTAGAGGTCACGGGCGACGGACTTGGGCGACAGCTCGTGGTCGGCCACCCACGGGTGGCTCTGCCTATAGATCTCGTAGGCCGCCGACAGCAGCTCCTCCAGCGGCTTGGGGTGGGTGACCTCCTCCAGCAGCTCCATGCGTTCCTCGTACTCGATGCCCTCGGCCTTCATGGCGGCGATCGCCTCGCCGCGGGCCTTGTGCTGCTGCGCGGACAGCACCTGCCGGGGGTCGTCGAGGGTGGCTTCGACGACGGAGAGGACGTCCAGCGCGTGCGTCGGGGACTCCGGGTCCAGCAGATCGAACGCGGCCAGCGCGAACGGCGACAGCGGCTGGTTGAGCGCGAAGTCCGGCTGCAGGTCGACGGTGAGGCGGACGGTCCGGCCGGTCTCGTCCGGCGGATCGAGCCGCTCGACCACGTCTGCCGCCAGCAGCGCGCGGTAGATGGCGATGGCGTTGCGGATGTGTGCTCGGCTGCGCGACGGCGGCTCGTGGCTGTCGGTGAGCAGCTTGCGCATGGCGGCGAACGCGTCGCCGGGGCGGCTGATGACGCCGAGCACCATCGCATGGCTGACCTCGAAGCTGGAGGTCAGCGGCTCGGGCTCGGCGGCGATGAGCCGTTCCATGGTGGATTCGCCCCAGGAGACGAAGCCCTCCGGCGGCTTCTTCCGCACCACACGGCGCCGCTTCTTCGCGTCGTCGCCGGCCTTGGCGAGCGCCCGCTCGTTCTCGATCTCGTGCTCCGGCGCCTGGACGATGACCTCGCCGAGGGTGTCGAACCCGGCCCGGCCGGCCCGCCCCGCGATCTGGTGGAACTCCCGCGCCGACAGCTGCCGCATCCGGACACCGTCGTACTTGGTCAGGCCGGAGAAGACGACCGTGCGGATGGGGACGTTGATGCCGACGCCGAGGGTGTCGGTGCCGCAGACGACCTTGAGCAGGCCGGCCTGGGTGAGACGCTCGACCAGCCGGCGGTACTTGGGCAGCATGCCGGCGTGGTGCACGCCGATGCCGTGGCGCACCAGCCGCGACAGCACCTTGCCGAACCCGGAGCTGAACCGGAAGCCGCCGATCTCCTCGGCGATCCGGTCGCGTTGGGCCCGGCTGGCGACGTTCACGCTGACCAGTGCCTGGGCCCGTTCGACCGCCGCGGCCTGGGTGAAGTGCACGACGTACACCGGTGCCCGATGCGTCGACAACAGTTCGGCCAGCAGGTCGTGCGTCGCCTCCCGCGAGTACGAGTACGTCAACGGCACCGGGCGCTGGCTGGACATGACGACGGCGACCTCGCGCCCCGTGCGTCGTACCAGGTCCTTCTCGAAGAAGGCGACGTCGCCCAGCGTCGCGGACATCAGCAGGAACTGGGCGTTCGTGAGCTCCAGCAGCGGGACCTGCCACGCCCAGCCGCGCTGCGGGTCGGCGTAGAAGTGGAACTCGTCCATGACCACCTGGCCGACGTCGGCGGCCGCGCCGTCGCGCAGCGCGATGTTGGCCAGGATCTCCGCGGTGCAGCAGATGATGGGCGCACCCGGGTTGACGCTGGAGTCGCCGGTCATCATGCCGACGTTGGCCGCGCCGAAGATCTCGATCAGCGCGAAGAACTTCTCCGAAACCAGGGCCTTGAGGGGAGCGGTGTAGAACGTGCGCCGTTCGTCGGCCAGCGCGGCGAAGTGCGCGGCGACGGCCACGAGGCTCTTGCCGGAGCCGGTCGGGGTGCTGAGGATGACATGGGCGCCGGAGACCAGCTCGATCAGCGCCTCCTGCTGGGCGGGGTAGAGCTCGAGGCCCTGCTCACCGGCCCACGTGGTGAACGCGTCGTAGAGGGCGTCCGGATCGGGGTCAGCGGCGGTCAGGTAGCTCGTCAGCTGGCTGGGTTCCGGCACGGTCACCGAGCCTACGGTCGCCGGTCAGGAACAGCCAGCCAACCCCGAGCAGGAGGACCGTGACGCCGGCGGAGTTGACCAGGGTGCGGGCGTAGCCGAGCTCGCCCACGTCGATGAACGGATACGGATACCAGTCGACGATCTCGCCGCGGACCAGCGTGTACGCCAGCCAGGCGACCGGCCAGGCCAGACTGACCAGCAGGACGCGCCGGTCGAACCGCGGCCACGGTCCGAACAGCGCCCAGCCGATGGCACCGAGCAGCGGCGACAGGTAATGGAAACCGACGTTGGTGACTGCCGCGGCACCCTCCAGGTCGACGAGGCCCCGCAGCAGCGTCACGTACACGACGCCGGTGACGCTGATGCCGATGAGCCCGGCGAGGCGCACCACCCGCCAGAGCCGTCCGCCGTCGAACCCGGGGTCCTTGGCCAGGACGGCCGAGCCGGCGGCCAGCAGGATGTTGCTCTGCACGGTGAAGAAGCTGAAGAAGTTCACCACCCGCATCGCGGCCCCCGGTGCCTCCTCGCCGTCCTCGACCAGGACGTTGGTGCCCTGGATCACGAGCACCAGTTGCACGCCGAGGGACGCGGCGATGACCAGCACAGTCGCGATGTGCCACCACCGGGCCGCCGCGGGGTTCGACCGCCACGCTCGCATGGGCGGAGCGTAGCGGGGAACAGGGCGGCTCGGCCGGAGGTTGGACCGATCATGCATGGTGAGTACAAGGTGCCCGGTGGGAAGCTCGTGGTCGTCGACGTCGAGGTGGTCGACGGTGTGCTGCGCGACGTGCGGGTCAGCGGCGACTTCTTCCTCGAGCCCGATGACGCACTGGAGCGCATCGACGCGGCGCTCACCGGTGCGTCGGCGGACGCCACCGCGGCGCAGTTGAGCGCGCGGGTGGAGTCGGTGCTCGGCGACGGCGTCGTCATGCTCGGCTTCTCCGCCGACGCGGTCGCGGTGGCGGTGCGGAGGGCGCTGGCGGGTGCGACGTCGTGGACCGACCACGAGTGGCACTTCCTGCACGAAGGCCCGCAGGAGCCGGCACTGCAGATGGCGCTGGACGAGGTGCTGGCCGAGCAGGTCGGCGCGGGGGAGCGGCCGCCGACGCTGCGGGTGTGGGAATGGGCGTCGAACGCGGTCATCATCGGCAGCTTCCAGTCGCTGCGCAATGAGGTCGACCTCGACGGCGCGGCCGCGCACGACGTGACGGTGGTGCGGCGCATCAGCGGTGGCGGCGCCATGTTCGTCGAGCCTGGCAACACCATCACGTACTCGCTGTACGTTCCCGAGTCGCTGGTGTCGGGGCTGTCCTTCGTCGACTCCTACGCCTTCCTGGACGAGTGGGTGGTGGCGGCCCTGCGCGAGCTAGGCATCGAGGCCACGTACCAGCCGATCAACGACATCACCTCGCCGGCCGGCAAGATCGCCGGCGCGGCACAGAAGCGGTTGGCCGGCGGCGTCGTCCTGCACCACGTGACCATGGCGTACGACATCGACGCGGGCAAGATGCTCGAGGTGCTGCGCATCGGGCGCGAGAAGCTGTCGGACAAGGGCACGAAGAGCGCCAACAAGCGGGTCGACCCGCTGCGTTCGCAGACCGGTCTGCCGCGTGCGGAGGTCATCGAGCGGATGGTGTCGACGTTCCGGTCCCGCTACGGCCTGGTCGACGACAGCCTCGACGACAAGACGCTGCGGCTGGCCGAGGACCTGGTGGCCTCGAAGTTCGGTACGGATGAATGGCTAGCCCGCGTCCCCTGAGCTGAGCCCTCGCCCCGGGTGATCGACAGGGAGTCGCTACCCGTGGAGGGGTGCCAACTCCCTGTCGATCACGGCGAGGAGGCGGTCGCGGACGACGGCGCCGCGCTCGGCGAAGGCGCGCTGCCGTTCGACGTACTCACGCTTGCCCTCGGTGGTCTCGATGCGCACCGGCTCGTAGCCGAGCCCGGACAGGTCGTACGGCGAGGCGCGCATGTCGAGCTCGCGGATCTCCGCCGCCAGCTCGAACGCGTCGGCCACCAGCTCCGACGGCACCATCGGCACCAGCTTGTAAGCCCACTTGTAGAGGTCCATGCCCGCGTGCAGGCAGCCCGGCTGTTCCAGCCGCGGCTGCAGTTCGCGGGTCGGGGCGAGCGTGTTGCGCGGCCGGGCCTCGGCGGTGAAGAACCGGAACGCGTCGAAGTGCGAGCAGCGGATCTGGTGTGTCTCGACGACGGCGTCGGTGCCGTCGTGGCCCAGCCGCAGCGGGTACGTCTCGTGCCGCACCTGACCGGGCCTGGTGCGGTAGACCATGGCCCACTCGTGCAGCCCGAAACAGCCCGTGTGCGCCGGCCGCGATGCCGTCGCGGTCAGCAGTGCGTGCACCCACTCGATGGTGGCGTGGCGCCGCTCGGCCACCCCCGGCGCGACGCGGACCCCGTCGGGACCCCGGACGTAGCCGGACCACGCGGCGTGCGGCGGGTCACCGGCCAGGACGACCCCGCGGCCGGGATGCCAGCGGCGCAACTGTGCCGGTTTGAAGCTGTAGTAGGTGAAGAGGAAGTCGTGGACGGGGTGGGCCTGCCCCTCCCGGCGCCGCGCCACGTGCGGCCCGACGAGCGCGTCGACGCGTGCCTCGTGCGCCGCCAGCCTCGCCCGCCACTCCTCTTCGGCCAGAATCACGCATCCCAGCGTAGGCGCACGTGGGCGCGGGTTTGTCGGTGGTGCGCCGTACGCTGCGGCAATGCAGCTGCACGCCTGCGCGGACGAGTCGATCCGGCAGGGGTACCTGCTCTGCGTCGTCACGCTTCGGCCTGCCGACGCGGATGATGTGCGGCGCGCCATGAGATCGCTCGTCGCGCGGGGAGCGGACAGACTCCACATGAACGACGAGTCCGATCCTCGTCGCCGGAAGATCCTTTCCGTCGTCAGCGCTCAACCGGTCGAGGCAACCGTCTACCTCACCCGCCGCAAGCCGATGCGCGAAGGGCGTGCCGAGATTATCAGAGCGCTGGTTCCCGATCTTCTCACGCGAAGCGTGAACACCCTGGTGTTCGAGTCGCAGGTCGGCCAGGGCGCTACCGCCGCGCCGGCAGCCGGGGGAGGCCGTCGAGTACTCCTCGCAGGGGCTGATCCTGCTGGGCCTCATGGCCGAGGCGGGGGCGTCGTCGACGCTGGACGCGCTGGTGGCGACGTACGTGGCCGAGCCGGCCGGACTGCGCGAGACCATGTTCCGGCCCGGTCCGGCCGAGCGGGAACGGTGCGTCGCCACCGAGGACTGCTCGTGGCGCGGCCGGGTCGTCGTCGGCGAGGTGCACGACGAGAACTCCGTGGTGCTCGGCGGGGTCACCGGCCACGCCGGGCTGTTCGGCAGCCTCGACGACCTCGCCCGGCTGGGCCGCGCACTGCTGGTCAACCCGACCGAGCGCGTACTGCTGCACCCGGTGACGTTCGCGGCCATGATCCGCAACCGCACGGGCCACCTCGGTGAGGCCCGTGGACTGACCTGGCAGGACTACGACGACACCGGCTCACCCGCCGGCGACCTCGTCGGCCCCGCCACGTTCGGCCACACCGGGGTCACCGGCACCAGCCTGTTCGTCGACCCCGGCCTCGGGCGGTACTTCGTGCTGCTCACCAACCGGGTGCACCCCAGCCGCGACGGCACCGGCATCGCCACGGTGCGGCGGGCCTTCCACAACCTCGCGGTGCTCGTCTGACCGCTCCCATGATCATCGGCGATCCACCCCGCCATGACGGGGCCTATAGCCGATGATCATGGGGATGGGGGATACGCTCACCGTCGTGCGTATCGCAAGGTTCACCACCGGGGACGATTCCCGCTTCGGCGCCGTGGGCCAGGACGAGAGCGGCGAGACCGTCATCGCCGTCCTGGACGGCGACCCGCTCTACCGCTCCATCCAGCTCACCGGCGAACGGCTGTCACTGCCCGAGGTCCGGCTGCTCGCGCCGGTCATCCCGCGCAGCAAGGTCATCGGCGTGGGACGCAACTACGCTGCGCACGCCGCCGAGCTCGGCAACGAGGCGCCGGCCGAGCCGCTGCTGTTCCTCAAGCCCAACACGTCCGTCATCGGGCCGGACGACCCGATCGTGCTGCCGGAACAGTCCGCCGACGTGCATCACGAGGCCGAGCTGGCCGTCGTCATCGGGCGCATCGCCAAAGCCGTCCCGCGCGACCGGGTCCGCGACGTCATCTTCGGCTACACCTGCGCCAACGACGTAACCGCGCGCGACCTGCAGAAACGTGACAACCAGTGGGCCCGGGCCAAGGGGTTCGACACGTTCTGCCCGCTCGGGCCGTGGATCGAGACCGACCTCGACCCGGCCGACCTGGCGGTGCGCTGCCGGGTCAACGGCGAGGAGCGGCAGGCCGGGCGGACCTCGCAGCTGATCTTCGACGTGCCGACCCTGATCGAGTACATCAGCGCCGCGTTCACGCTGCTGCCCGGCGACGTCATCCTCACCGGCACACCTGCCGGGGTCGGGCCCGTCGTCGCCGGCGACCATGTCGCCGTCACGGTCGAGGGCATCGGCGCCCTGACCAACCCGGTCGTCGCGGCCGAGTGACGGTAACCTGCCGTGCATCCACCCATGACTTCGAGAACCCAAGGTGATCTGCTGTGACTGACGGCGCCGGCTCGTCGGACGCTTTCGTGCTCGGTGACGTCGCGCCCGGCGACGTCCGGGTGCGTTTCTCCCCGTCGCCGACGGGGAACCCGCACGTGGGCGTCATCCGGACCGCCCTCTACAACGCCGCGTTCGCCCGGCACTTCGGCGGCACGTTCGTGTTCCGCATCGAGGACACCGACGCCGCCCGCGACAGCGAGGAGTCCTACGAGGCGATGCTCGAGGCCCTGCGCTGGCTCGACCTGTCCTGGGACGAGGGCCCCGACATCGGTGGTCCGTACGCGCCCTACCGGCAGTCGCTGCGCCACGACATCTACACGGACGTGGCGGCTCAGCTGCAGTCGGCCGGGCACGCCTACCACTGCTACTGCACGCCCGAAGAGCTCGACGAGCGCCGCGAGGCCGCCCGCGCGGCCGGCAAGCCCAGCGGTTACGACGGCAAGTGCCGCACCCTGACCCCGTCACAGGTGGAGCAGTACCAGGCCGAGGGCCGGCAGCCCGTGCTGCGGCTGCGGATGCCCGACCAGGACATCACGTTCGTCGACCTCATCCGCGGTGAGATCACCGTCGACCGGTTCAACCTGTTCGACTACGTGCTGGTCCGCGCCAACGGCCAGCCCCTGTACCCGCTGGTCAACCCGGTCGACGACGCCCTCATGGGCATCACCCACGTGCTGCGCGGCGAGGATCTGCTGTCGTCCACCCCGCGCCAGCTCGTGCTGCACCGGGCGCTGCGCGAGATCGGTGTCGCGTCCGGACCGCTGCCGCGGTTCGCGCACCTGCCGCTCGTCACCGGCGAAGGCAACCGCAAGCTGTCCAAGCGCGACCCCGAGTCGTCGTTGGCGCTGTACCGAGAGCGCGGGTTCCTGCCCGAAGGCCTGCTGAACTACCTGGCGCTGCTCGGCTGGTCCATCGGCGAGGACCGCGAGGTCTTCTCCATGACCGAGATGGCCGAGGCCTTCGACGTCACCCGGGTCAACTCCAACGCCGCCCGGTTCGACCTGAAGAAGGCCGAGGCCATCAACGGCACCTGGCTGCGGCGGCTGTCCCCGGACGACCTCGCCGCGCGGATGACCCCGTACCTGCAGGCAGCCGGCGTGCTTCCGGCGGAGGTGCCCGACGACGCGGTGGAGCTGCTGCGGGCCGCGACACCGTTGGTCCAGGAGCGGATGACGGCCCTCGACGAAGCCGTCGGCATGCTCGGGTTCCTGTTCGCGCCCGGCGTCGTGCCGTTCGACGAGGACGCCGTCGCGAAGGTGCTCTCGGCCGACGCAGCCCGGCCCGCCCTGACCGCCGCCCGCGACGGTCTCGCCGCGGTGGAGAAGTGGAACACCGAGGCCATCGAGGCGACCCTGCGCTCGGCCCTGGTCGACGGGCTCGGCCTGAAGCCGAAGCACGCCTTCGGCCCGGTCCGGGTCGCGGTCACCGGCCGGCGGGTGTCGCCGCCGCTGTTCGAGTCGCTCGAGCTGCTCGGCCGCGACCGCACCCTCGCCCGCCTCGACGCCGCTCTCGCCCAGACTCCCGCCTGACATCGGGCCCCAGGTCGGCCTGCCCCGTCCGTGGGGTTGGAAATGATCACGTTCGGCATGGGTCCTCCCGCTCCACCAGGGATGCTTGCCGCGTGGGGCGGGAGAACGCCTGGTGTCAGGCCGGTGTTCCTCGGCACCGCGCCGTCCCGCAGTCCCGCCGTCCCGCCGGCCCGCCG